>NZ_JBEZAN010000002.1:792879-946131 GCF_040646595.1 Streptomyces sp. NPDC045470 | reverse complement strand
TTCCGTGTCTTCTGGGGTTTGTGGGTGTTTCTCCCTTATCCGCGCTTCTTGGGCGGGGGGGCGGTCCTGGCGCGCCCCCCCGCCGCCCCCCCCCGTCCGCCGGATACGTACGGCCGGTTACGGCAGACCGTGCACGTGCGCCCCCACCTGGCCCGCGAACGCGCCGCCGTTCGCGGCGTCCCAGTTCGTGGACCAGGCCATCGCGCCCCGCAGCCCCGGGTAGATCTTCGACGGCTTGAACGAGCCGCAGTTCTTGCCCTGCGTCAGACAGTCCAGCGCCGCGTTGACCACGGACGGCGGCGCGTACCCGCCGCCCGCCGCACGGGACGACGCCGGGACGCCGATGCCGACCTGCGACGGAGCGAGCCCGCCTTCCAGTTGGACGCAGGCGAGCGAGGTGAGGAAGTCCACCGTGCCCTGCGAGTACACCTTGCCGTCACAGCCGTTCATCGAGCCGCTGTTGTAGTACTGCGTGGTGACGACCGTGAGGAAGTCCTTGATGTTCAGGGCCGTCCTGAAGTACTCGTTCTGCGGCGACTGCATGTCGATCGTCTGCGGCGCCATGGTGACCACGATGTCGCTGTGCTGGGCGTGCACGGCCTTGAGCGCCTTGGTCATGTAGGTCGAGTCGAGGCCGTTCTCCAGGTCGATGTCGACGCCGTCGAAGCCGTACACGTCAATGAGCCTGCCGAGGGAGTCGGCGAAGTTCTTCGCGGAGGCGTCGTCGCTGACGGACACCGCGCCCTTCTCGCCGCCGACCGAGATGATCACCGACTTGCCGGCGGCCTGCTTGGCCCTGATGTCCGCCTTGAAGGCGTCGGCGGATGCGTAGCCGACCGCCGGATCGAGGTGGAAGTCCAGGCCGCCGGGCACGCTCGTCGCCTCGGCGAAGGAGACCGCGATGATGTCGTAGGCGTCCGGGACGTCCTTGAGCTTCTGGACCGTGGCGCCGTTGTCGAAGTTCTGCCAGTAACCGGTGACGGCGTGCTCCGGTACGGCGGCGGTGCGGGGCGGGGCGCCCGCCGCGACGAGGCCGGTCGAGGTCAGTGCCGCGGCGGCCAGTCCCGCCAGGGCTCTGACGGCGCGCCGTGCGGGACGTCCGGCACGTGCTGCTCTTCCTGATCGTGCGCGTACCACTGGTGCCTCTGTGGGGGGGGGGGAGTTGGGCTGGGTGGTGCTGCTGCGCGTTCAGGGGCCCCTGAGCTGCTGTGGTGCTGATGTTGTGTGTGGTGCTTCGTACTGGCGTACAACGTGGTCCAGACCAATGTGCATGTCAAGAGGTCGCGCGGAACCGGGAATTCCCCGGAGAACGGGGAGCGGGGAGCGGCGCGGGCGGGCGAGGAGACGCCAAGTCGGACGCCCAGTACCCCAGAACGTGTTCTCCCGGGCGGAACTCGTGGATAAGGTGCTGAGCCAACAGCAGTGCCGACAGCGCCAACAGTGCCGACAGCGCCAGCAGCGCAGTGGGGGACGCGACGTGCCGACCGCGATTGCAGTCACCAGCGCCGATCTGGCGCTGCCCGCCACCGACCGGCAGACCCCGGCCGCCGTCGTCGTCCGGTCCCCGCACACCCAGCCGCTGGACGAGGCGCTCAACGAGCTGGGCGCGGTGCTGGAGCACCACGGCCACCTCGTGGCCCTCCACTCCACCGCCTGCCCGCCGGAACACGTCCGCCGGCTGCACACCCTGCGCGCGGTCCTGGAGAGCGACCGGTTCGCGATCCTGCCGATGGACCTGCCGCCGCTCGGATTGGCCGTGCTGGCCCAGCAGCTCCGGCAGTTGTCGCTGTGCGACTTCAGCCCCGGGCTGCTCGCCTGTGCCGCCCGCCTGCTGGCGCACTACGTGCACGCGGGCGCCCTGCTGGGCAGCGTGGCCCGCCTCGACAGGGTGGCGACGGACCTCCGCTCCCACCTGCGCTCCTGGGTGCCCGGCGCGTACTTCGCGGTACTCGCCAACCCGGAGCCGCACCTGATCCGCCTCGACCGGCACGCCGAACGGGCCGCCGAAGCCGGCCTGCGCGCACCCGGCTTCGCCACCCGCCTCGTCTGGGCGCGCGGCCAGGTGTCCGGCGAGTGGGTCGGCGGTGTCCTGGCGCGCTCCTGGCAGGTGCAGGGGACGCACGAGGTGCCGCTGCCCGCCGAGTCGGCGGTGTGGTGGGGCACGCCCAAGGCCGCCGAGTTCGCGGCGGCCATTCCGGATCTCTCGGTGCTCTACCAGCTCGTGGCGTCCGTACGGAGAGAGGAGTGCCGCTGGTGCGGTCTCGAATTCATCGGCGACCGGTGCGCGTTCTGCTGTGCGCCGACCGCCGTACCGGGTGCGGCGGCGGACACCGGGCGCCGTACGGGCGGGGCCGCGCGGCCCCGCACCGGAAACGGACCGGGCGCCGCACCGGAGGACCCCGCCACGCCCGCCTCCTCCCTCCTGCGGCGCCGGGGCCTGGCACCGGTGTCGCCGGGCGGTGTCCCGGGCCCGGAGCCGGGACGGCGGACGGCCGTACGGTCACGCTGATCCGTCCCGTACCGGCCCCGGTACCGGTTCGCCCGTGCGGACCGCCCGGCGCGAGACGGCCCCACCGTCCGTGACCGCCCCGCCCGGACCGGGCCGCCGCCCCCTCTTCCGCCCCCGCCCGCACCGATCCCGACGAGGTCCCGCACCCATGAACTCACGCCAGCGCCGCGGAGTGATCCTGCTGCTCCTGTCGGTCCTCTGCGCGCTCGGCGCGTTCGTCGGCGTGCTGTCGGTGATACGCGAGGTGGAGTCCAAGGTCGGCCCCGAGCGCACCGCGTACCGGCTGAAGGCGGACGTGCCCGCCTACCAGGCGCTCGACCCAGGTCAGTTCGAGAAGGTGGAGATACCGGAGCGCTGGCTGCCGTCCACCGCCGTCACCGACCTGGCCCGGGTCCGCGGGAAGATCACCGTGACACCGCTGCACAAGGGCTCGCTGCTCCAGGACGACATGGTCGTCGACCGCCCGGCGCTCAAGCCGGGGCAGCAGGAGATCGCCATCATGATCGACGCGGCCACCGGCGTGGCCGGGAAGATCAACCCAGGGGCCCGGGTGAACATCTACGCCACCTTCGAGGGCAAACGCTCCCAGGACCGGCCCGTCTCCAAGGTGATCGTGGCGAACGCCCAGGTCATCGACCGGGGCAAGCTCACCCCGCTGGAGCACAGGGACCCCGGCGACACCCGCTCCTCCAGCACCCGCCGCGCCACCGACGCCGTACCGATCACCTTCGCGCTGAACACCCAGGACGCCCAGCGCGTCGCCTACGCGGAGTCCTTCGCCACCCACGTACGGCTCGCCCTCGTCGCCCCCGGCACCGAGGCCGACATCCCGCCCGCGGAGCGCACCTACACGCTCGACGGCGACAAATGACCCGGAGGCCCTGGTGACCATCCGCATCCTCCCGGCGGTCGGCGAACCCGACGCAGCCCGAGCCGTGTCGTCGCTGCTCAGCCAGTTGCCGGGCGCCGAGCCCGGCGCGCCGGTCGCCGACTCCACCGCCCTGGTCAACGCGCTGGACCAGGCCGTCTCCCGGGCCGCCGCCGACTCCCCCGACCGGCCGGGGCCGCCGTCCGCGGTGGACGAGCTGCCCGAGGTCGTCCTCGTCCACGAGCGCATCGGCCCGGTGCCCGCGCTGGAGCTGATCCGCGACATCGCGCTGCGCTTCCCCGCCGTCGGCGTCGTGCTGATCACCACCGACGCGGGCCCGGCCCTGTTCGCCGCCGCCATGGACGCGGGCGCGCGCGGCATCGTCGGCCTGCCGCTCGGCTACGACGAACTGGCGGCCCGGGTGCAGGCCGCGGCCCAGTGGGCAGCCGGCGTACGGGTCCACCTGGGCGGCGGGCAGGAAGCGGCGCTCGGACCGGCGGGCACGCTCGTCACCGTCACCGGCGCCAAGGGCGGTGTCGGTACGACGGTCACCGCCGTGCAGCTCGCGCTCGCCGCGCGCGCCGCAGGGCGCAGCGTCGCGCTGGTCGACATGGACCTCCAGTCCGGTGACGTGGCCTCCTACCTGGACGTCCAGTTCCGCCGGTCGATCGTCGACCTCGCGGACATCCAGGACATCTCCGTACGCGTCCTCCAGGACGCCGTGCACGCCCACCACACCGGACTGGGCCTGCTGCTGGCCCCGGAGGAGGGCGAGCGCGGTGAGGAGGTGGACGACCGGGCCGCCCGTACGGTCCTGGCGGCGCTGCGCTCGCGCTACGAGCTGGTGGTGGTGGACTGCGGCTCCCAGATGCAGTCCGCCAGCGCCGCCGCCGTCGAACTCTCCGACACGGCGCTGCTCGTGACGACACCGGACGTGGTCTGTGTACGGGCCGCCAAGCGCCTCGTACGGCTGTGGGACCGGCTCCAGATCCGCAAGGCGGAGGACACCACGACCGTCGTCAACCGCCTCACCCGTCACACCGAGATCCAGCCACCGCTGGTCGGCAAGGCCACCGGCACCCGGGTCGCCCGGACCCCCGTACCGGCCGCCTTCAAGGAGCTCCAGCCGTACGTCGACGCCGGCCGGATGCAGGACCTGGACGCCCGGTCCACGGTCCGGCAGGCGCTGTGGGCCCTCGCCGGGGAGCTGGGCCTGGTCGACGCGCCGGCCGCGGCCCGGCAGGGGCGGGGCAGCCACCGCGCCCGTACGTCGCTGACCGGCCGGCGGCGCAAGGCGCTGACGGCCGGGCCCGCAGCCGGGGAGCCGGGAGTGCCGGGGGCCGCGGGGGCCTTCGGCCCGGCCGGACCGTACGAGGAGGGCTGAGGGATGCGCCGACCACGGCCGGGCGACGACCGCGGCCAGGTCTCCGTCGAATTCCTCGGGCTGGCTCCGCTGAT
Organism: Streptomyces sp. NPDC045470; assembly: GCF_040646595.1. Taxonomy (NCBI): domain Bacteria; kingdom Bacillati; phylum Actinomycetota; class Actinomycetes; order Kitasatosporales; family Streptomycetaceae; genus Streptomyces; species Streptomyces sp. NPDC045470. The sequence continues at coordinate 941,296 of NZ_JBEZAN010000002.1, read as the reverse complement.
CCTGGCCGTCCTCGTCCTGCTCTGGCAGTTCGTGCTCGTCGGCTACACGTTCACGCTCGCCGCCAACTCGGCGGACAAGGGCGCCCGGGCGGGCACCGCGACCGAGACGGGCGGCCCGGCGGCGTGCGTGGCGGCGGCCGAGAAGGACCTGCCCGGCGCGTGGGCGGGCGACGCCCGGATCTCGTGCACGCCCGAGGGCGGCCTGTGGAAGGCGCGGGTGGCGCTCCAGGTGCCGGTGCTCTTCCCCGGCGCGGTGAACTTCCCGTGGCGCGTCGTGGGCACGGCGGGCGCGGCGGACGAGGAGGGGGCGTGACGGAGACGGTGCGTGTCCCGGGACGGCGAAGGCCGCGCCGTCGGCGCGACGACCGCGGCCAGGTCTCCGTCGAATTCCTCGGCTTCCTGCCGATCCTGCTGGTCATCGCCCTCGCCGTGATCCAGCTCGGCCTGGCCGCGTACGCCGTCCAGCAGGCCGGTACGGGAGCGCGCGCCGCCGCCCGTACGGCCACCCTCGACGAGGCCGACCGGAAGACGACCCCGGAGGCGGCGGGCAAGGCGGCCATGAGCGACTGGGTCGGCGCGGACGCCGGCGTCCAGGCGACCGAGGGCGGCGGCGAGGTGCAGGCGACCGCGACGGTCAAGATCCCCTCCGTCATCCCCGGTGTCACGTTCGGGACCGCCACCCGCAGCGCCACCATGGCCCTGCCCGCCGAACCCGGAGGAACCACCGCCCCATGAGCCTCAGAGCCCGTATCGCCGCGCCGGAGGTACCCCCGGCGGGCCGCGAGGACGGTCACCTCGTCGCCGTCTACCGCGCCAAGCTGCTGGAGGAGATCGACCTCGCCGAGATGTCGGCGCTGGCCGCCGCCGAACGCCGCACCCGCCTGGAGCGCGTCCTCGGCCACATCATCAGCCGCGAGGGCCCGGTCCTGTCCACCGCCGAACGCGCCCAGCTCATCCGCCGCGTGGTGGACGAGGCGCTCGGCCTGGGCGTCCTGGAACCGCTCCTCGAAGACGCCTCGGTCACCGAGATCATGGTCAACGGGCCCGACCAGGTGTACGTCGAGCGGCACGGCCGGGTGGAGCTGGTCCCCGTCCGCTTCGCCTCCCACGAACAGCTCATGCAGACGATCGAACGCATCGTCTCCACCGTCAACCGCCGGGTGGACGAGTCCAATCCGATGGTCGACGCGCGGCTCCCCTCCGGCGAGCGCGTCAACGTCATCATCCCGCCGCTCGCCCTGAACGGCGCCACCCTCACCATCCGCCGCTTCCCCCGCGCGTACACGCTGCCCGAACTCATCGGCATGGGCACGCTCGACGACCAGATGGTGATGCTGCTGGGCGGGCTGGTCCGAGCCAAGTTCAACGTCGTCGTCTCCGGCCCCACCGGCGCCGGCAAGACCACCCTGCTCAACGCCCTCTCCGGCCTCATCCCCGAGGGCGAGCGCATCATCACCGTCGAGGACGCCGCCGAACTCCAGCTCCAGCAGAACCACGTGATCCGCCTGGAGTCCCGGCCGCCCAACGTGGAGGGCAAGGGCCGGATCACCATCCGCGACCTGGTACGCAACTCCCTGCGCATGCGCCCCGACCGCATCATCGTCGGCGAGGTCCGCGGCGGCGAGACCCTCGACATGCTCCAGGCGATGTCCACCGGCCACGACGGCTCGCTCGCCACCGTGCACGCCAACAGCGCCGAGGACGCCCTGATGCGCCTCCAGACACTCGCGTCCATGTCCGACGTGAAAGTGCCCTTCGAGGCGCTGCGCGACCAGATCAACAGCGCCGTCGACTGCCTCGTCCAGATCACCCGGCACGCCGACGGATCCCGCCGCATCGGCGAGATCGCCATCCTCGACTCGCACGGCCACGCCGACTACCGCCTCGCCACCGTCTGCCGCTTCGAGGCCGAGCCGAGCGGCGCCGACCGCACCGTACGCGGCCGCTTCCGCTACCACCCGCTGCCGCGCCGCGTCGCCGAACGCCTCCACCTCGCCGACGAACCCGTACCCCCGGCCTTCGGCGTCGCGGCCACCGCCGACCAGCTCGCCACCCGGGAAGCCTCGTAGCGGCCCACCACTGGAGGACGGAACCGCGCCCATGCCCTTGGACGACATCGCCCTGCTCACCCTCGGCGTCACCCTGCTCTGCGCGGTGCTGGCCGTCGTGGGCCTGCGGCTGTACGCGACCGGACGCGAACGGCACCTGGCCCTCGTCGACCGGCTCTCCGACGACCACGGCCTGCCCCGGCCCGGCCACGGCCGCCGCTTCGCCGCCGTCGACCGCCGGCTGCGCGCCACCCGGCTCGGGCGCGGCCTGGAACTGCGGCTGGCCGCCACCGGCCTGGACGTGACCCCCGGCGAGTTCTTCGTCGCTCTGCTCGCCGTGGTCGCCGGGGTCTGGATCGTCGCGCAGGCGGTTCTGGCGCCCTTCTTCGGTCCGATCGCGGCCCTGGCGGCCGTCTGGTCGGCGTACGCCTTCCTCAACTGGCAGCGGCAGAAACGTATCGAGAAGTTCATCAACCAACTGCCCGAGCTGTCCCGCATCCTCGCCAACGCCACCCAGGCCGGGCTGGCACTGCGTACGGCCCTGGGCATGGCGGCCGAGGAACTGGAGGCGCCCGCCGGGGAGGAACTGGCCAAGGTCTCCGACAAGCTGGCCGTCGGCCACTCCCTCGACGAGGCCCTGGACGAACTCGCCGCCCGCCTTCCCTCCCGCGAACTCGTCGTCCTCGTCACCACCCTGGTGCTGTCCAACCGCGCGGGCGGCACGGTCGTCGGCTCGCTGCGCAACCTCACCAAGACCCTGGAGGAGCGCAAGGAGACCCGGCGCGAGGTGCGCACCCAGCTCTCCCAGGTCGTCGTCACGGCGTACGTCGTGCCGTTCCTCGGCCTGGGCACGCTGCTGCTGATGAACCGCATCGCGCCCGGGGCCATCGACCGGATGACGGCCACGTTCCCGGGCCAGGCCGCGGTGGTCGTGGCCTTCGTGCTGTACGCCGTCGGCTTCTTCGTGATCCGCCGTATCTCCAAGATCGACGTCTGACGGCCGGCCCCGGCCGCCCCCGCCCGCACCCCCGACCCACCTCGAAGGCGCCCACCCATGGGAATCGGAACGACCGGACTGCTCCTCGCCCTCGCGCTCGCCCTCTCCGTGGCGGGCATCTGCTACGGCGTCGCCCTCTACCGCCGCGAGGCCAGACTGCCCCCGGACATCGCCGTCGCCCTGGAGGTCGGCTCGACCCGCACCACCGTCGTCGGGTCGGCGGTGGACCGGGCGGGGATGCGGTACGCGCCCCTCGTCCTACGTCTGATGGGCGAGAAGCGGGTGGCCAAGGTGCGCAGGCGCATCGATCAGGCGGGCAACCCCGGCGGCCTGACCGTGGACCGCTACGCCGCCCGCCGCGCGGTGTACGGCTTCCTCGGCTTCGGCGGCGCGCTCGTCATGCTGCTGCGCTCCCAGTACCTGCTCGCCCTCCTCCTCGTCGCCTTCGGCCTGTTCTGGAACGAGGTCGGCATCTGGGCCGCGATTCGCCAACGCAAGGACACCATCGAACGCACGTTGCCCGACTTCCTCGACGTCCTGGCCGTCGTGGTCAGCGCCGGGCTGGGCTTCCGGCAGGCCCTGGACCGGGTGGCCGACAAGTACGAAGGTCCGTGGGCCGACGAGCTGCGGATCACCCTGCGGCAACTGGACATGGGCGTCAGCCGCCGCGAGGCGTTCGAGGAACTGCGCAGACGCAACGACTCCGAGCAGGTGGCCCAGTTCGTCACCGCGCTCCAGCAGGGCGAGGAACTCGGCTCCCCGATCGTCGACACCCTCATCCAGATCGCCGACGACATGCGCCGCACGGACGCGCAGAACGCCCGGCGCCGCGCCGCCCGCGCGGTGCCCAAGGCGACCATGGTGGTCACCACGTTCATGGTCCCCGCCACGATGATCCTGCTCGTCGCGGGCTTCTTCCTCGGCTCCGGCACCGACTTCGGCTCGCTGATGGGCGACTGACGTGCGCCGGCCGGGGCGGGGTGGGCCGGGCGGCCGGTACGGCCCGGCCGGCCCGTGCGACCTGCCTGCACGGCCCGGACAGCTCGTATGGCGGGACGGTCAACTCCCCTTCCCCGCTTCCCTCTTACGCGTCTCGAATCGGCTCCTGTTGGGCAAACACCCTTCGCGTACGCAACGGTATGTGGGACAGTCGGCATCCATGTGTTCCCCGGCCCCGGCCGCACCGCCGGGCCCGCCGGGACGGGTGGCAACGGCACTGCCGACGAGGACGGGCGGGGGTGGAAAGGATGCCGTCGGACGGGACGGGCGTACCGGAAGATCCGGCTGTACCGGAAGATCCGTACGCGCCGGATGGTCCAGATGCGCCGGATGATCCAGCCGCTCCGAGAAAACCCCTCTTACCGGACGAGCTGGGCGAAACCGCCGCCAGGCACCACCGGTCGATGCTTCAACCCGCCCCCGCAGGAAAGGAATGCGGGCGGACGCCCTGTTCCGGGACCGGTGTTCCGGCGTACTTTTCTCGTGTCGCGAGCATGCGTGTGCGTAGCGTGCTCACGTCCGGTGTGCGCGTGTTCGGTGTGTGCCCGTACGGCTCTCGCCCGTACGGCGCTCCTCCGTACGACGTGTACGCGCGGGCCGGCATCACGGGGGCAGACCATCCGGACCGGAGCGGCCCGGCCGCCCATGGAGGGGAAGACGATGGCGAAGCGGTTGTGGGGAAAGGGAGACGACCGGGGGCAGACCTCGATCGAGTACCTGGGCATCATCGCCGTGGTCGTGGCGATCGTGCTCGTCCTGTCGACCACGGACTTCGGCAGTCAGATCGCGACGGCCATCTCCAACAAGATCTCCGAGGTCGTGGGGATCTGACCCGGGCGGCGTCCCGCCGCCGGACCGGAGACGCCGGCCAGGCGTTTCCCCTGTACATCGTGGCCGTGGCCGGCCTGCTCCTGCTCGCCTTCGCGTTCTTCGCGGTCGGGCAGGCCGCCGCGACGCGCAACTCCGCGCAGACCGCGGCCGACGCGGCCGCGCTGGCCGCCGGACAGAAGTACCGGGACCGGCTGAGCACGGAACTCCTCGACGCGATCCGCACGGGCGCGCCCTGGCAGGACCTCCTCGGCGGCCGCGGCGTCCCCGGCGCCGAAGCGTGCGCGAACGCCCAGTGGTTCGCCGGCCGCAACGACGCCGACGCGACGTGCACGGCTGGCTCGTACCCCACGTCGTTCGCCGTCGAGGCCGACACCCGGAGAACCGTGGGCCGTTCGGTGATCCCCGGGACCGAGAACACCCACGCTTCGGCACGGGCCAGGGCAGTGGTCGAACCGCGCTGCACGCCGGGGCCGGAGCCGGACCCGACACCGGCGCCGGGGGAGGGCGACGGGCCCGGCCGGGGCGACGGCGGCGATCCGCCCGCCGACGACCCGCCAGGCGGTGACCCCCCGGCCGGCGATCCACCCGCCGGTCCCCCCGTCGTGCACCTCACCTGCGAGGACGGCAAGGAGTGGACCGTCGACCCGGCCGACCTCCGCGACCTGCCGGAAGCCACCGACCTGTTCTCCGTACGCCTTGCCGAATGACCAGCCGACGACGAGCAGAGGGAATCGCATCCATGGACACTGGGCGCCCTTCGAAGGCCACCAGGAGAGTCGCCGCCGCGGCGATCGCCGCGGGCCTCGCTCTCGTCGTCGGCGGCTGCGGCGGGGAGGACGGCGGCAGCGGCGCGGCCGGCGGCAAGCCGTCCACGCGGGCCACCGCCCCGAAGGACACCGGGCGCGGCACCCCGGCCGCCGACTCCCGGCAGGTCATCGGTGAGGTGAAGGGCCCGGACGGCGTGGCCGTCACCCTGCACTCCGCGGTCCGGGACACCGGCGGCTTCGTCACGGTCAGCGGCACCGTCACCAACAACGGCACCAAGATCTTCAACGCGATCAACTGGCGCTCCAACGAGACCGGCATGCGCTCCCGCTCCTCCGTCTCCGGCGCCGCCCTGGTCGACAAGGCCGGCAAGAAGCGCTACCTGGTGCTGCGGGACACCGAGGGCGAGTGTCTGTGCACCACCGGGCTGAGCGGCCTGAAACCGGGCGAGAGCCGGCCCGTCTTCGCGCAGTTCCCGGCCCCGCCCGCGAAGGTGACCGAGGTCGACTTCCAACTGCCGACCATGCCGCCCGCCACCGTCTCGATCTCGGACTGACCCATGACCACCCCGACCACGGCCGGAACCCGCACCGCCCGGGCCGCCGTCACCGCGGCCACCGCCCTCCTGCTCACCTTCACCCCGGCCCCGCCGGCCGCCCACGCCGACGACCCGCCCGGCGTCTCCGAGGACACCACCGCACCCGTGAGGATCGACCCGAAGGACCCCGACCTCCGCATGGTCCAGGGCGCGACCCTCGCCCCCGCCAAGGTGCTCAACATCAAGTCCATCGTCGAGACCGACGACGGCGCCGAGCGGCGGCAGGACACCAACTCCAACGTGACCTTCGCCCTCCAGGCCGAGGTCCTCTTCGCCAAGGACAGCGCCGAACTCTCCCCCGACGCGCTGTCCCGCATCGGCACCATCGCCGCCGAGATCAAGAAACAGCACGCCACGAACCTGCGCGTCTTCGGTTTCACCGACAACCTGGGCTCGGACGCGCACGGCCTGGTCCTGTCCAAGGAACGCGCCAACGCGGTCCAGCGCGAACTGGCCGAGGGCCTCGGCGCCGCGGCCACGTTCCAGATCCGCGGCTACGGCGAGCAGTACCCGATCGCCGACAACGCCACGGAGGACGGCCGCAAGAAGAACCGGCGCGTCGAGGTGAGCTTTCCGCGTACGGGGGAGTAGAGGCCGGCGCTGCGGCACCGGCCACCCGGCCGACCACCTGCGACGTCCGGCGGCAGGCCGAACAAGGTATTGGACCGACCGATCCAATACCGGTAATGTCCTCCCCATGCCCCGCCCCAGGAAGTTCGACGAGGAGCGGGCGGTCGGTGCCGCGATGGACGCGTTCCGAGCCGCCGGCTACGAGGCCACGTCCACGCAGGATCTGTGCGAGGCGACCGGCCTCGGGCGCAGCAGCATCTACAACACGTTCAAGAGCAAGCACGACCTTTTCGGGCGTGCGCTGGACCGCTTCATGGCGGAACGGAACGGTGAGCTGTTCGCGCTGCTGGACAGTGACCTGCCGGTGCGGGAGAAGATCCGTACGCACCTCCGGCGCGTCGTGGACGAGGAGTGCGACAGCGACAGCACCCGGCGCGGGTGCCTGGTCGTGAACACCGCCATCGAGATCGCGGCCCGCGACGAGGAGGTCGCGGGCGAGCTGGCGCGGGACTACCGGCTGCGGCTGGAGGCGATCCGCGCCGCGATCGCGGCCGGACAGCGGGACGGCGACATCGACGCGGGCAAGGACGCGCGCGCCCTCGCCCACCTGGTCATCGCGGCCGTCGGCGGCCTGCGCGTCTCGGCGCGCTGCGGGGTCGGCCGCGTGGCGCTCGAAGGGGTCGTGGAGGGCTTCATGGCCGCGCTGTGACGTGGCGCCCCGCACGCGCGGCCCGACCGGGCCGCCTTCTTTTGGCTTCGTTTTGGACTGACCAATACATAACCTTCAACGGGAGTAAGACACGTCATGCCCATATCCGTCTATCTCCTCGGGCTGGGAATCTTCGCCCAGGGAACCTCCGAGTTCATGCTCGCCGGACTGCTGCCCAACGTGGCCGCCGACCTCGGCGTCTCCATCCCCGACGCCGGGCTGCTGGTGTCCGCGTTCGCCATCGGCATGGTGGTGGGCGCACCCGTCCTCGCCATCGGCACCCTGCGCCTGCCGCGCCGCACCGCGCTGATCGCCTTCCAGCTCGTCTTCGTGGCCGGGCACGTGGTCGGCGCGCTGGCCCCGGGGTACGGGGTGCTGTTCGCGACGCGGGTCGTCAGCGCCTTCGCGTACGCGGGCTTCTGGGCGGTGGCCGCCGCGGCGGCGGTGAGTCTGGTGCCCGCCGACGCCAAGGGCAAGGCGCTGTCGGTCGTCGGCACCGGGCTCACCCTCGCCACGATCGTCGGCGTACCGGCCGGCACGGTGCTGAGTCAGCACGCCGGTTGGCGCGCGGCCTTCTGGGGCGTGGTCGCCCTGACCGCCGCCAGCCTGGTCTCCCTGCTGGCCGCACTGCCCGCCGGCCGCCCTGACCAGGGCCAACTTCCGTCCGTACGCCGCGAACTCAAGGCCATGACCCGGCCCGCCCTGTGGGTCTCCTACCTCGTCACCACCCTGAGCTTCGGCGCCGCCATCGTCACCTTCAGCTATCTCGCGCCCCTGCTGACCGAGGCGAGCGGTCTGCCGGCGAGCCTGGTCCCGGCCGTCCTCGCGCTGTACGGGGTCGGCGGGCTCCTCGGTATGACCCTCGGCGGACGCACCGCCGACCGCCACCCGCTCCGTACCCTCTTCCTCGGCATCGGCGGACTGGCCGCAGCCTCCGCGCTGCTCGCCCTGACGGCCGCGAACCTGGCCGTGACCATCGCCCTCGTCTTCGCCCTCGGCCTGACCGGCTATGTCACCAACCCGGTGGTCCAGTCCCGCGTCTTCACCCTCGCCCCGAACGCCCCGACCCTGGCCCCCGCGGTCAACACCTCCGCCTTCAACGTCGGCATCACCCTCACCCCGATGCTGGGCGGCCTGACGATCGACGCGGGTTTCGGTTTCGTGTCGGTGGCCTGGGTGGGGGCGGCGGTGGGCGCGGCGGCCCTGGGGGCTGCGCTCTGGGCGGCGGTTCTTCAGCGCCGTACGGAGGCTCGTGCGGTGACGGGGCGGACGCCGGGCGCGGTGGATGCCCGGCGGGAGGCGCTGGCGGCGGCCGACTGAACGGTACGGTCAGCGGTACAGCTCGCACCACACGATCTTGCCGTCCACGCCGAGACGGTTCGGGTCGAGCGCATACCAGCCCCAGTCGTCGGAGCATGCCCCCACGAGCCGCAGGCCGTGCCCGGCGCCGGCCCTGGCCGGTGCCGGGCGTTCGGCGATGCCGGGCAGGGTGCGGCCGGTGTCCCGCATGCTCATCCGCACCACGCCGTCCTCCCAGGAGAGCCGAAGCCGCGCCGGTCCGGGTGCGTGCAGATAACAGTTCGTGGCCAGTTCCGAGGCCAGGAGCTGTGCCCGGTCACCGAGTTCGTCGAGCGAGTACCGGTCCAGCACGAGTCGCACGGTTCCGCGAGCGACGCCGGGACTGAGCGGGCTGTGGGGGAGCCGAAGGCTGTACTCCCAGTTGTCGTGACGGTAGGCGGGGTGCCGGAGGGGGGTGTCTGCGTGCAGGGGCATGCGCATCTCCACTACTGCGAGAAGTAGTTGATCCGATACGGAAGGTAGCGCACGCCGGGTTCTGTAGTACACGTAACTCGTGTACTTCAGTACCCCGTTGTAGATTTGGCGCTCTCATGAACCGGGAAGGTTGGGTCCGTATGCCTGCCAGGGAAGCGCCGACCGTTCGACAGCGGCGGCTAGGAGGCGAGCTGCGAAAGCTGCGTGAGCGAGCCGGGTTGAGTGCCACGGAGGCCGGCGCCTTGACCGGGCTGGGGCAGTCGCGAGTCAGCAACATCGAAGTGGCGCGCATCGGTGTGAGTGCCGAGCGCGTGCGCGCCCTGGCGCGAGCTTACGGTTGTGCCGACGCCGCACTCGTGGAGGCGCTTGCCGTCATGGCGGCCGGCGGGAAGCGTGGCTGGTGGGAGGACTACCGGGAGACGTTGCTTCCGGGTCTGCTCGACCTCGCGGAGATGGAGCAGAACGCGGCTGCCATACGAACCGCGCAAGTTTCGCACCTGCCGGGCCTGTTGCAGACGGCTGACTATGCTCGCCTGACCTTCTTGCAGAACGTCCCCGAGTCCTCTCCGCCGCATGTGGAGCATCTCGTGTCCCATCGGATCAAGCGGCAGGAGGTCCTGTACCGGGACTCTCCGGTGCCGTACACGGCAATCATTCACGAGGCCGCGTTGCGGATGGAGTTCGGCGGGCACTCCCTTACGCGAAAGCAGCTCGAACACATCGTCGCCATGAGCGAGCGGGAGGGGATCACGGTGCTGGTGATTCCGTTCTCGGCGGGAATCTTCCCGGGGGCGGGGCAGACGGTGACCTACGCGGAGGGGCAGGTCCCGCAGTTGGACACGGTGCAGCTCGACACCGAGCACGGGGCGGTGTTCGAGTACGCGGATGTCCAGCTGGACAGGTACCGCACGTTCATGCGGCGCTTCGAAGCCATGGCGCTCGACGAGTCTGCTTCACGGGACGTCATTCACACCATCGTCAACGACCTCTGAGAGGACGCGAACGTGTCCATACCCAACTGGCAGAAGTCTTCGTACAGCGGCAACGCGAGCAACTGCGTCGAAGTCGCGGCGCCGTCCGGTGAGGCGGTGCTCATCCGCGAGAGTGAGGAGCCTCTGGTGCAGGTGACAACCAATCCGGCGGCGCTGATGCGCTTTATCCGTTTCGTGCGGGCCGGTGCGGTGGGGAAGTGAGGTGCGTACCCATGTCCTCCCTCGTCTGGCAGAAGTCGACCTTCAGCAGTGAAGGCAACAACTGTCTTGAGCTGGCCGTGGGCCCGGAAGATGCGGTGCTTCTTCGGGAGAGCGACGAGCCTTTCGTGGTCGTCACCGTCAGTCCCGTTGTACTTGGTGGGCTGGTGCGGTCCGTTCGGAGTGACGTGATCGGCCGGTGAGGCCGCGGTGACCGGCACGGGCGATGCGCGAATTGTCGTACGGGCGTACCGGAGGGTGTGTCGTGCGGGTCGGAGTGGCGCGGTCATGTTCGTGTTGACGGGCTGAGGGCGCTGTTTCCGGGGTCGGGGGGCGGGGATGCCGACTGGAAGGGGTAATTGCGGGGTGGAGGGGGGCAAGTTAGGGCTGGAAGATAGTACATATGCGGGTATGTGCCCTATGGTCGTTTTCGCACCGCTCACACGCGATCAGCTGGAAGCGCATCGCGCGGGCCTGCCTGCCTGCTCCTGCCCTGGGAGAGGCCGGTCCGCGGCAGGGAGACGAGCCACCAGCTGATGCGGCGTCCGGGCGGTGCCGAACTGTCGGGCGGGCGAAGGGCGGGCCGGAAGGTCGGCTGGAAGGGCGGGCTGGAGGGTCAGGGGGTGTCGATCGTGAGGCGGGTGCCGGGGTGCAGGCCCCAGCGGGCCATCGCGCCGGCTTCCGCCTCCAGTACGTGGCGGGCGCGGAGGCGGGGGAGGCCGAGGCGTCCGGGCCGCATGGTGCGTACGGCGAGGACGGTGAAGTCGCGGGTGAGGTACGCGATGTCGAGGGGGAAGCGCATGCGGAAGGTGTGCACGCCGCTCGCCGGGGTGAGCAGCAGGGCGCCTTCGAAGGCGTCGCGGCCCAGCAGGCCGCGGGTGCGGGCGCGGTAGGAGGCGGCGATTTCCAGGGGGACGGTCAGGGTGGTCATGGGGGTGGACGGCTCGGCCGCTTCGGGGGGTGCTTCTTGCGCGCGCGTCGTTTCTCCGGCGTCGGACTGTACGAAGCGGAGCGTTCCTGATCCGTTCTGCCAGCGGGGCATGGGGAGCGTTTTATCAGCTTAGGGTCGGCCGTGTGGCTGTGATGCTGATGGTTCTCGCCGCCGGGTACGGGGGCGCGGTCGGGCTGCTCGTGCCGCGGCCCGCTTATCGGCTGGCTGTCGAGCCGGGGGAGGACTGGCGTGACCGGTGTCCGTGCGGGCGGTCGATCGATGGGCCGCTGCGCGGGTGGGTGGGGCCGGGGCGCTGCCGTGCGTGCGGGGCGTACGGGGCTGGGGCGGGGGTGACCGTCCTGGTCACGGCGGTGGTGTGTGCGCTGCTCGCCGCGGCCGTCGGTGCGCGGCCCGAGCTGGTGGTCTGGCTCGCGGTGGTTCCCGTGGCGGTGCTGCTCGCGGCCGTGGACTGGCGGGTGCGGCGGCTGCCCGATGTGCTGACGCTGCCGTTGGCGGCCGGCCTCGTGGCGATGCTGGGGCTTGTCGCGCTGGGCGGGGGAGGAGCGGGGGTGTGGGGTGGGGCGCTGCTCGGCGGGTTTGGGCTCGGGGGGTTTTATTTCGTCCTATATTTGGTCAATCCTGCGGGAATGGGGCTGGGTGACGTCAAGCTGGCGATCGGGTTGGGGGTCACTCTTGGGTGGTACGGCTGGGCAATTCTGATCACTGGCGCATTCCTGGGGTTGCTGCTCGGCGCGCTCTACGGGTGCGGGTTGTTGCTGCGGCGCGCCAGGGGCGCGGAAGCCCGGAACGATGGGCCCGAACCGGCCATGCCGTACGGCCCTTTCATGATCGTCGGGGCCCTTCTCGGGGTGCTTCTGGGGGCCGCGGCGGCGCCTTGATCCAGAAACCGGGCGCGCCGTTCCGCATGAAGTTGCACTGAGCACCCCCTCTTCGGGGTTATGGTGGAAACCCCCCCTCGGGCCGGTCCGTATCCCCCCCACGGACCGGCCCGCTTTTTGTGTCCGGGTCCGGATCCCGCCATGATCATGACCGGCCCGGTTTCGTACACGGATCGTGCGAACGTCTCTGCGGAGCGCGGGGAACGCCCCGCGAAGCGTCAGGGACCGAACAGAATCAGCCGCGCTTGGCCCAGATGTTCACACCGTCGGTCGACTTCGCGAACTCCTCGATCTCGGACAATTCCGCGTCCGTGATCTTCGGCGCGCCGACCGCCGCCACATTGGCCTCCAACTGCGCCACGCTGCTCGCCCCGATCAGCGCCGAGGTCATCCGCTCGTCCCGCAGCACCCAGGAGAGCGCCAGCTGGGCCAGGGACTGGCCGCGGCGCGCCGCGATCTCGTTCAGGCCGCGCAGCCGCCGCCGTACGTCGTCCGAGAGCAGGCCGGGATCGAGCGACTTGCCCTGCGACGCGCGCGAGCCCTCCGGGATGCCCTCCAGGTACTTGTCGGTCAGCAGGCCCTGGGCGAGGGGGGCGAAGGAGATGCAGCCCATGCCTTCCGCCTCCAGGGTGTCCAGGAGGGCGTCGTCCTCGGTCCACCGGTTGATCATCGAGTACGAGGGCTGGTGGATCAGCGGGCGGACGCCCATCTCCCGCAGGAGGCGGGCGGCTTCGCGGGTCTGCTCGGCGGAGTAGGACGAGACGCCCACGTACAGCGCCTTGCCCTGCTGGACGGCGGACGCCAGGGCGCCCATCGTCTCCTCCAGCGGGGTGTCCGGGTCGAAACGGTGCGAATAGAAGATGTCGACGTAATCGACACCCATCCGCTTCAGTGAGGCATCCAGCGACGAGAGGAGATATTTGCGCGAACCCCATTCGCCGTACGGCCCGGGGTGCATGAGATATCCGGCCTTGGTGGAGAGGACGATCTCGTCGCGGTAGGGCCGGAAGTCCTGAGCGAAGATCTTTCCGAAGTTCAGCTCGGCCGAGCCGGGCGGCGGCCCGTAGTTGTTCGCCAGGTCGAAGTGGGTCACGCCCAGGTCGAAGGCGCGGCGCAGGATCGCCCGCTGGGACGCCAGGGCCCGGTCGTCGCCGAAGTTGTGCCACAGGCCCAGGGAGACGGCGGGGAGTTTGAGACCACTGCGGCCGGTGCGGCGGTACTCCATGGAGTCGTAGCGCGTATTCGCGGCAATGTGGACAGAGGCATCAGTCATGGTCATCTCCTTATCACGGAGTTGTGACACACCTGATTGGGCCGCCGGGACGTCCCCGACGTAAAGTTGCCGACTTGAGGCGACGGGGGCGACCGCCATTTGCACGGAGGGGCTTGACCACACATGCTGCGATCTTCCGGGGTGCGCATCCCGTACCCGCCCGCGTTGCGCAACCTCGTCTACAGGCTCTACGCCCGCCGGGTCGAAGGCCGCCTCGACCATGACCAGGTCCCCAAGCACATCGGCGTCATCCTCGACGGCAACCGCCGCTGGGCGCGGGCCGACGGCCGTACCACCGTGCAGGGCCACCAGGCCGGCGCCGAAAAGATCAGCGAGCTGCTGGGCTGGTGCGCCGAGACCGACGTGGAGGTCGTCACCCTGTGGCTGCTGTCCACGGACAACCTCGACCGGCCCGAGAAGGAACTGACCCCGCTGCTGGGGATCATCGAGAACACCGTGCGCGGCCTGGCCGCCGACGGCCGCTGGCGGGTCCACCACGTCGGCAACCGCGACCTGCTGCCGGACGGCACGCAGAAGGTGCTCAAGGAGGCCGAGCAGGCCACCGCCGACCACACCGGCATCCTGGTCAACGTCGCCGTCGGCTACGGCGGCCGGCAGGAGATCGCGGACGCGGTGCGCTCGCTGCTCCTGGAGCACGCCGAGCGCGGCACCTCCTTCGAGAAACTGGCCGACATCGTCGACATCGACCTGATCTCCGAGCACCTCTACACCCGCGGCCAGCCGGACCCGGACCTGGTGATCCGCACCAGCGGCGAGCAGCGGCTGTCCGGCTTCATGCTCTGGCAGAGCGCCCACTCGGAGTACTACTTCTGCGAGGTCTTCTGGCCGGCCTTCCGCAAGGTGGACTTCCTGCGCGCCCTGCGCGACTACGCCGCCCGTCACCGGCGTTACGGGTTTTAGGCCAACTGAGCTGCCCCTTCCGGCGCGGGAGTGCTCCCGCGCCAAACCCGTAACCAAGCGTTCACCGACCGTGCGTCATATGCCATTGCATGGGTGCGCACGTTCGCGGGAATATCCCTTCCAGGTCGGTATCCGGCAGTACCAGTCATCGGATGCCGTATCTCAGCGGACGGCACGGGGCCGTCCGCCCGGGAGGCCCTTTGCACATCACGGACGACCGTGCGGACCGCACGGACGACGCGGAGGGCCGGCGTTCGGCCCGTGCAGCGTGGCCCGAGCCCGGTCCCGTCGCCCGCCGCCTGACGGCGTGGCGGCTCCACTTCCGCGACGCCGTCGCACCCCGACCTCATCCGAGGGGGTACGTCCACCCGTGGTGAACAGCAAGCAGCGCCGTGAGAACGGCCGGCGCACCTATGTCCTCGACACCAGCGTGCTGCTGGCGGATCCAGGCTCCATGTCCCGCTTCGACGAGCACGAAGTCGTGCTGCCGGTCGTCGTGGTCACCGAACTGGAGGCGAAGAGGCATCATCCGGAACTCGGCTACTTCGCCCGGCAGGCGCTGCGCCTGCTGGACGAGTACCGGGTACGGCACGGACGGCTGGACGCCCCCATCCCCATCGGGGACCTGGGCGGCTCCCTCCGGGTCGAGCTGAACCACGCCGACCCCGGGGTGCTGCCGGCCGGCTTCCGCCTGGGCGACAACGACTCGCGCATCCTCGCGGTGGCCCGCAACCTCCAGGCCGAGGGCTACGACGTCACGGTCGTCTCCAAGGACCTGCCGCTGCGCATCAAGGCGTCCGCGGTGGGTCTGCTGGCGGAGGAGTACCGCGCCGAACTGGCCATCACGGACTCCGGCTGGACGGGCATGGCGGAGCTGACCGCGACGGCGGAGCAGATCGACGGCCTCTTCGCCGAGGAGACCACTCATCTGCCCGAGGCCGCCGAGCTGCCCGTGCACACCGGGCTCGTGCTCCAGTCCGAACGGGGCAAGGCGCTCGGCCGGGTCACGGCGGACGGCAGCGTACGGCTGGTGCGCGGCGACCGGGAGGCGTTCGGCATCCACGGCCGCAGCGCCGAACAGCGGGTCGCGCTCGACCTGCTGCTGGACCCGGAGGTCGGCATCGTCTCGATGGGCGGGCGGGCCGGTACGGGCAAGTCGGCGCTGGCGCTGTGCGCGGGCCTGGAGGCGGTGCTGGAGCGGCAGCAGCACCGCAAGGTGATGGTCTTCCGTCCGCTGTACGCGGTCGGCGGGCAGGAACTGGGCTATCTGCCGGGCACCGAGGCGGAGAAGATGAGCCCGTGGGCCCAGGCCGTCTTCGACACGCTGTCGGCGGTGACCACCTCGGACGTCATCGAAGAGGTGGTGGGCCGCGGCATGTTGGAGGTGCTGCCGCTGACCCACATCCGCGGCCGGTCGCTGCACGACGCGTTCGTCATCGTCGACGAGGCCCAGTCGCTGGAACGCAACGTCCTGCTGACGGTGCTGTCCCGGATCGGCGCCAACTCGCGCGTGGTGCTCACCCATGACGTCGCGCAGCGCGACAACCTGCGGGTCGGCCGGTACGACGGGGTGGTGGCGGTCGTCGAGAAGCTGAAGGGCCATCCGCTGTTCGCGCACGTCACCCTCACCCGCTCGGAGCGGTCGCCGATCGCGGCCCTGGTGACCGAAATGCTGGAGGACGGCAGGATCTGACCCTTTGTGGAGTACGGCGCCGCCCGGCAGGAGCGCAGGAGCTTAGCCGGGCGGCGCCGTGTCGCGCGGGGTTTTCCGCAGATCGTGCGGGGCAAACGGGGTGTGAGCTTTCACACGCAACGATGAATTGATTCCGCGCGTCCGGTTCGGGCAGAGTCTGGGTCCTGTCAGGCCCCGCATATGGCACACCAGCACCCCCAGCGGTGCGGAACCCCAGAACTGCATAGCGTCGCCGTATGCCGCCCGAGCACCACGCGGCCCCCGAGGGGGACGTACCGGGCCCGTGCCTCCCGTGACCAGCCGTTCCCGCCGCTCAATCGGGGGCGGAACAAGGGGAGGCCAGCGTCAGGGGCACGATTGCGTCCGCGAGGTCACCTATGCGGACGATGCTGGAAGGAAAGCGTGTGAGCCGGATTTCGGTCCGGGGATTCGCCGTGGCCTCCGCCACCGCGGTCACCACCGTCGGCGCCGTTGTCGGTGTCGCGTCAGGCCAGGAGCAGGGCCCGGTCGCCCACACCGAGGCCGCCGCGGCCGACGCGACGATCGCCGACGTACCCGCGGGCCTCCAGGCCCAGGTGCAGACGGCCTCCCTTACGCAGCAGGCGGACGAGGCGTCCACCCAGGCGGACGCCGCCGCGCTGAAGTCCGCGCAGGAGTCGGCCCGCAAGGCCGCCGCCCAGGACGCGCAGGACAAGAAGGACGCGGCCGACAAGAAGGCGAAGGCCGAGAAGGACGCCAAGGAACGCGAGAAGGAGAAGGAAGCCTCCCGCTCCGCCGCGCGCGACGCGTCCACCTTCACCGCCAAGGCGTCGTACTCGATCGCCGAGACGCAGGCCATCGCCCGGCAGATGCTGCCGGCCGACCAGTTCCAGTGCTTCAGCAACATCGTGGACCACGAGTCCGGCTGGAACTACCGCGCCACCAACGCCTCCTCCGGCGCCTACGGCCTGGTCCAGGCGCTGCCCGGCACGAAGATGGCCTCCGCGGGCTCCGACTGGCGGACCAACCCGGCCACCCAGATCAAGTGGGGGCTGAACTACATGAACAGCCGCTACAACAGCCCCTGTGGTGCCTGGGGCTTCTGGCAGAACAACCACTGGTACTAGAACGTGGCGGCGGATCACCGCGTAAGGTGGTCCGCCTCTCCGCTTCGTACGCGAAACCCCCGGCCGCGACGGCGTCGGGGGTTTCGTGCGTCCCGCACCGGTAACGTCGTCCTGACAGCACCGGGGGGCGGGAGGGGAAGAGGAAGCGACATGTCCAGATTGCCTCAGTGGGTCGGCGGCCTCGGCGCCGGTCTGACGCGGATCGCGCAGCGGCTGGAGGACCAGCGCCGCCGCGCGGAGGCCGCGGCAGAGGAGAACGACCCGGAAGAGCTGAGGAGCGCCGGGCACGCGACCGGTCCCCGGGCGGCGCACGGCGACACGTACGCCGGTGCGTACACCGGCGCGCAGCGGGACGGCGGGCCGCCCGGCGCGCACGGCGCGGCGGACACGCCGTCGGACACGCCGGAGGAGGCGCACCGCCCGCCCGACTCGGTGCCGGCCCCGCCGACCTACGCACCCGCCGTCGCACCCCGGCCCGACCCGGTGGCCGCGGTGCCGTGGGGCGTGCGGGTCGCGGCCGAGGCGAGCTGGCGGCTGCTGATCCTGGCCGCGGCCATCTGGGTACTGGCCAAGGTCATCACCTCCATCCAGCTCGTCGTGCTGGCGTTCGTCGCCGCGCTGCTGATCACCGCGCTGCTCCAGCCGACCGTCGCCTGGCTCAAGCGCCGGGGCGTGCCGCGGGGGCTCGCCACGGCGCTCACGTTCATCGCCGGGTTCGTCATCATGGGCCTGGTCGGGTGGTTCGTCGTATGGCAGGTTCAGGACAACATCGACTCGGTGTCCAGCCGTATCCAGGAGGGCATCACCGAGCTCAAGGGCTGGCTCCTCAACAGCCCGTTCCATGTCACCGAGGACCAGATCAACAACATCGCCAAGAACCTCCAGGACGCCGTCGGCGCCAACACGGAGGCGATCACCTCGGCCGGCCTGGAGGGCGTCACGGTCGTCCTAGAGGTGCTCACCGGCATCCTGCTGGCGATGTTCACCACGCTCTTCCTGCTGTACGACGGCCGGCGCATCTGGAACTGGGTGCTCAAGCTCGTACCGAGCGCGGCGCGCGAAGGCGTGGCGGGCGCCGGGCCGCGCGCCTGGCGCACCTTGACCGCCTATGTCCGCGGGACGGTGATAGTGGCGCTGATCGACGCCATCTTCATCGGCATCGGCATCTACTTCCTCGACGTGCCGCTGGCCGTGCCGCTCGCCGTCTTCATCTTCCTGTTCGCCTTCATCCCGCTGGTGGGCGCGGTCGTCTCGGGCGCGCTGGCGTGCGTGGTCGCGCTGGTGACGCAGGGCGTCTTCGCCGCGCTGATGGTGCTCGCGGTCGTCCTGGCGGTGCAGCAGATCGAGGGCCACATCCTCCAGCCGTTCATCCTGGGCCGCGCGGTACGGGTCCACCCGCTCGCCGTCATCCTGTCGGTGGCCGCGGGCGGTCTGGTCGCCGGCATCGGCGGCGCGGTGGTCGCGGTCCCGCTGGTCGCGGTCACCAACACGGTCGTCGGCTATCTGCGCTCGTACTCACGGGAGCAGGCACTGAGGATGGCGCCACCGCCGCACGGTGCCACGGCGCTGGGCGTCGCGCCGACCCCGCCGAAGGGGAGCGCACCGCAGGACTGACGGACGCCGGGCCCCGGGTGCCCGGGGCGGCCGCCCGCTCAGTACGGGGCGTCCTTCGCACCCTCGTACGCCCGTAGCCGGGCCGTGTCCCGGTCGGTCCAGCCCGGTGGCGGGACGACCGCCGCCCAGCCGTCCACCGCGCCGGTGCCGTAGCGGTGGCCGTGCGGCGGCGGCGCGCCGAAGGAGACCGCCAGGTCGACGGTGGTCTGCCAGAAGGTGACGACCGGCCAGAAGCGCATCTCGCCGGTGACGTCCGGACCGAGCGGGCGGTCCAGCCAGGCGGGACGGTGGAAGAGCAGGTCGGGGGACCACCACACCACCGGGTCCGAGGCGTTCTGGAGATAGACCACCCGGGGGTGCTCCCACGGGCCGCCGGGGCGCCGGAGATCGCGTTCCGGGTACTGCGCGAAGCGGACGTGCCGCCCGTGGTCGTAGACCGGACGCCATACCGGACTGCCGGGGTCGCGCCCGGCGGTCACCTCGCGCCAGACAGGGCTGACGTTGGGCGGCCCGGCCAGCAGCGCGCCGTCCACCTTGCCGAGCAGGTCGTCCAGGCCGTCGAACCCCGCCTCGGTCGCGTACGTACCGAGGCTCTCGCCGCCGACCACCAGCTTGGGGCGGTCGTCGGCGGGCAGCGCGGACCACTTCGCGTACACCGCGTCGAACACCGCGCGGGCGTCCCGCGCCGCCTTCTCCTTGTCGACGAGGAAGGAGATCCAGGACGGCAGGTACGAGTACTGGGTGGCGACGATCGCGGAGTCACCGCCGTACATGTACTCCAGCGGCTCCGGCATCCGCGGGTCCACCCAGCCGCTGCCCGTGGTGCCCAGCAGGGCCAGCACCTTGCGGTCGAAGCCGCCGGTGCGCTCCAGTTCCTGTACGGCGAGGTCGGCGGTGCGCCGGAAGTGCGCGTCGCCGCCCTCCTGCTCGCCGACGTACACGCGTACCGGGTCCTTGGCGGGCCGGCCGGTGAACGCCGCGATGTCCTGCTTGCGGGGGACCGAGCCGATGAAGTTGCGGCCCTCGGCGCCCAGTTCCTCCCAGTCGACGACGGAGGTGGGACCGCCGGAGACGTACGCGGAGGCGGGCTGGGTGATGCCGTCGGCGGTGCTCAGGTTCGCGGCCTTGGAGATCCGGTCGACGATGTCGATGAAGCCGCGCTCGTACAGGACGTCCTTGGAGCCGACGGTGACCAGCAGGGCGGTCAGCGCCGCACCGATCACGTACGCGACCGGGCGCGGCACCCAGCGGCCGAAGAACCGGGCGAGCCGGCGGGCCACCAGCCGTACGCAGCGGGCGAGGAGGACGAACAGCGCGCAGACCGCCGCCGCGATCAGGATGATCATCGGCGTGTGCCAGACCAGGGAGGGCTCGACCTCCTGGAGACGGCGGAGGCGGCGCTGGGCGTGGGCGCTCCAGGAAACGGCCGCCGTGGACAGCGCAATGACCAGGACGTGGAAGGCCAGCCAGCAGCGGGCGCGGGTGCGTTCGGCCGGGCGGTACCGGCACAGGGCGCGGAAGAGGGCGCTCGCCGCGGCTCCCGCGGTGTAGCCGACGGCGGCGGTGATGCCGCCGATCAGGCCCTGGAGGTACCAGGGGCGGGGGAGCAGCGACGGGGTGAGGGAGAGCCAGAAGAAGAGCGCCGCGGCGCAGCAGGCGGTGAGGTCGGGCCAGCGGCGGACGATCCATGCGGGGTCCGGGGCGTCCCGGTACGGGCGTCTGAGCCAACGGACGACAAGGTGCAGAACGGACATGTGCTCTCATTATGCGCAGAGCCCCGCGGACACGTGGTCCGCGGGGCTCTGTCGTGCCGGCCGGGCGCCCGGGGCGCCTCCGGTTCACTTATTCGGCGAGGGTGGCCTCGGAGTCGAGGGTGGCACCGACGGCCTGGAGGACGGAAGCGATCTTGATGGCCTCAAGGATCGTCTCGCGGTCCACGCCCGCCTTGCGCAGCACCTGCTCGTGCGAGTCCAGGCACATGCCGCAGCCGTTGATGGCCGAGACGGCCAGCGACCACAGCTCGAAGTCGACCTTCTCCACGCCCGGGTTGCCGATGACGTTCATCCGCAGGCCGGCGCGCATCGTGCCGTACTCCGGGTCCGACAGCAGGTGCCGGGTCCGGTAGAACACGTTGTTCATCGCCATGATGGCGGCGGCGGACTTGGCCGCGGCGTACGCCTCGGCGGAGAGGTTGGCCTTGGCCTCCGGCTCCAGCTCGCGCAGCACCTTCGGCGAGCGCGAGGCGATCGCGCAGGCCAGGACGGTGCCCCAGAGCTGCTGCTTGGGCAGCTCGCTGTTGCCGATCACCGAACCGAGGTTCAGCTTCAGGTCCTTGGCGAAGTCCGGAACGGCGGACTTCAGTTCATCGAGAGCCATGACGGATCTCCTTCCGGTTCGCTGCTAGCCGCGCTTCACTCGCCCGAGAGCAGCGCGACCGGGTCGAGGGTCTCGTCGCCCTTGCTCCAGTTGCAGGGGCACAGCTCGTCGGTCTGCAGCGCGTCGAGGACCCGCAGGACCTCCTTGGGGTTACGGCCGACGGAACCGGCGGTCACCATGGTGAACTGGATCTCGTTGTTCTGGTCCACGATGAAGACGGCACGCTGCGCGAAGCCGTCCTCGCCCTCGATGCCGAGCGCGCGCATCAGCTCGTGCTTGGAGTCGGCCAGCATCGGGAAGGGCAGGTCGGTCAGGTCCGGGTGGTCCTTGCGCCAGGCGTGGTGCACGAACTCGGAGTCACCGGAGAAGCCGAGGATCTGGGCGTCGCGGTCGGCGAACTCGTCGTTCAGCTTGCCGAAGGCAGCGATCTCCGTGGGGCACACGAAGGTGAAGTCCTTGGGCCAGGCGAAGACGATCTTCCACTTGCCTTCGTAGGTCTTGTGGTTGATCTGGTCGAACTCCTTGCCGCTCTCCAGCGACACGCAGGCGGTCAGATCGAACTCGGGGAACTTGTCACCGACAGTGAGCACAGGCTCTCCTTCGTGTGCCGTAAGTCCTGAAACAGGGCTTACGCGAGGGGTTGGACGGTTCCCTACACTGCCACAGGGGTCATTGATCGGGGAAATAGCCAGATCATGAAGTGTTGATCGGGGCTGGCTATCAGTGGGCGCTCCATGTCCGGGCGGCGGAGGTCCGGGCGGGAGTGACCTGTCCCTCTGGCGGACCGGGTCGCCCGTGAGGTATGCGTGGCCGTGCACAACAATGCCGGATCGGTCGAAAAGGGGCGGGATTCCGGGGAATCCACCGGCTATCTCCGAAACGATGTTCCCCGGTTCACGCACCTCACCAAAGAATGGTCCCCGTGCGAGCCGCGAGACGTACAATCACCCGCATGGCACAGAAGATCGTCACTATTTACACGGATGACCTCACCGGGGAAGAATCCACGGAGGTCGCCACGCACTCGCTCGCGGTCGACGGTATTGCTTACGAGGTCGACCTCGCCCCGGACAGCTACGACAAGCTGCTGGAGGCGATCGGTCCCTTCCTGAAGGCCGGCCGCCGTACCGGGCGGGTGAAGGCGGGTGCCGGGGCGCGCAAGGCGAGCGGCTCCGCGTCGGCTTCGGGTTCGGGGGAGACCGCGAAGATCCGCGCCTGGGCCAAGGAGAACGGCTACGAGGTGAACGAGCGCGGCCGGGTGTCCGCCGATATCCGTGAGGCGTACCAGAACGCCGCCAAGTAGGCGTCGCCCACACCGGCCGAAGACGTCGTGACGGCGGACGGATTTCGGCCGGTCCAGGCCCCTGGCCTGGTGAACGGTGCTGGTGGCAGCCGGTGTGCCGGATTTTCGGCGTCGGCTGTCGCCGTCCGGACGGCGGCTGATCGTGACTGATCGCGGCTGTCGGAAATCCGGCGGCCCGGCCGTCGGGAACGGGGTGAATCCTTCCGGCGCCGTATCCGTCCGGAGCGGTATCCCTCCGGAGTCGTATCCGCGGTCCGGCCGACGTCGGGTGCCCGTGTGAGGCGTGCGCCGCCCCGCGAGGAAAACGCTGCCTGGGCCGGAGAATCCGACCGGGCGGCCGGTCCGCAATCCCGCGGACGATCGCCGAAATACGATGACGGGATTCCCGGCCCCGATATGCGCTCCGCGCGCCTGCCGGAAGGTGCCCGCGGACACCCGCGCCGAAACCCGCAGGTAACCCGGCGGGGCATTACTCCGGCCACGCACCCCCGGACCCGTCCGCCGCTTCCGCCGAAAAGTCCTTCCCCGGGGAGGCGCCTGTCCCGCGATTAGACTGGATCACTCTGATCGGAGGTGGCTATCGGTGGCATCCCCCACGAATCCCGGGACCCGGCCGCGGCAGCCCAGCCTGGCGCAACTGCGGGCCTTCGCCGCCGTGGCCGAGCACCTGCACTTCCGGGAGGCCGCGGCGGAGATCGGCATGAGCCAGCCCGCCCTGTCCGGTGCCGTGTCGGCCCTGGAGGAGGCCCTCGGGGTGCAGTTGCTGGAGCGTACGACCCGCAGGGTACTGCTCTCGCCCGCCGGGGAGCGGGTCGCCGCCCGCGCCCGTACCGTCCTGGAAGCGGTCGGTGACCTGATGGAGGAGGCGGAGGCGGCCCGCGCGCCGTTCACCGGTGTGCTGCGGCTCGGGGTGATCCCGACCGTCGCCCCGTACCTGCTGCCGACCGTCCTGCGCCTGGTGCACGACACGTACCCCGACCTGGAGCTCCAGGTCCACGAGGAGCAGACCGGGTCCCTGCTGGACGGCCTCCAGCAGGGACGGCTGGACCTGCTGCTGCTCGCCGTGCCGCTGGGCGCCCCGACCGTCACCGAACTCCCGCTGTTCGACGAGGACTTCGTGCTGGTCGCGCCGACGGACCACTGGCTGGGCGGGCGCGGCGACATCCCGCGCGAGGCGCTCAAGGACATGGACCTGCTGCTGCTGGACGAGGGGCACTGCCTGCGCGACCAGGCGCTGGACATCTGCCGGGAGGCGGGCCGCGACGAGGGCGCGCCGGTGACCACCAGCGCGGCCGGGCTGTCGACGCTGGTCCAACTGGTAGCGGGCGGGCTGGGCGTCACACTGCTGCCGCGCACCGCGCTGCGCGTCGAGACGGCCCGCAACGACCAGTTGACGACCGGGTACTTCGCCGACCCGGCGCCGTCCCGGCGGATCGCGCTGGCCATGCGGTCGGGCGCGGCGCGCCAGGGCGAGTTCGAGGAGTTCGCGGCGGCGCTGCGCGAGGCGATGAAGGGGCTCCCGGTACGGATCGTGGAGTGAGCCGGCCGGCGGGCCGGCCGTACGGCGGCCGGCCCGCCGATCCGCCCCGGCCCGGCGTTCTGCCTACTCCGTACGCAGCCCGTCCGGCCGCATCAGCCGCCACAGCAGCGGCAGGCTGAGCGCGGTCACCGCGAGGATCACCGCCCCGGCCGTACCGGTGAGGACGGCGATGCCCGGCCAGTCCGGCAGCATCGGCTTGCCCACCAGGTGCACCAGCAGGAGGCCGGCGGCCAGTCCGCAGCCGACCGCGAGGGCCAGGCCGAGGACGACGGGTATGGCGGCCTGCCACAGCACCGACCGGCCGAGCGTGCGGCGCGGCGTGCCGAAGGCGTCCAGGGCCGACAACAGCAGTCTGCGCTCGCGCAGTTGCTCCAGTACGGAGATGAGCAGGCCCGCCCCGATGAGGCACAGCACCGCCATCGCACCGGCCTGGAGCGCCGCGCGGACGATGTCGTACAGCTCGGGTTCCCGCTCGCTGCTCCTGGTGGAGGAGTCCCACAGCGGCATGGCGTTCAGGCGAGGGTCGATCCGCGCCGCCGTGTTGCGTACGTACTCGACGGCCTCCGGCCGGTCAGGGTCGAGGTGGACCTCGGCCTCGACGGAGGGGGACCGCAGCAGCGCGGGGTCCAGGGCGCCGGGCGTCGCGAGGAGGTTGGCCGCGTGCAGGGAGAAGAAGCTGGGGAGCGCGTCGACGGTGCGTACGGTGTCCGGAACCGTCCAGGCGGCCGGGCGGCTTCCGGCGTCCGGGGAGATGGCCAGCCGGGTGCCGGGGCGCGGAACCGGCGGTGTGTCGGAGACGGGCAGACCGGTTCCCGTGCCGTCCTCCCGGACGGCTTCGGGAGGGGCGTAGAACGCGTCGCCGTCGGCGCACCGGTCGGTACGGACCATCCGGCGCAGCGCGTCGCAGTCGGCCACGACCAGCCGGTAGGGCGCCGGATCGGGCACCACGTCCGGGCCGTCCTCCGCGGGCGCACGGTGCCCCTCGGACGGCAAGGGGCCCGCTTCGCTGAGCAGCGCGCCGTACACGCTCCGCACGCCCGTGGTCTCCCGCAACCGGTCGTACATCCCGGGCGCATCGGCCACCGGCAGCTCCCCGTCCCGGGCCGCGACCACCATCTGGTGCTCGCGGGGTGGCGGGAACGGGTCCGGCAGGCCGTTGTCGGCCTGGACGTCGGCCAGCAGGAGCTGCACCGCGACGGCTCCGGCGACCGCCACGGTGATGCCGCTGACCGAGCGGGCCGCCGCGGTCGTGCTCAACTGGAGCCGCCGCACGGCCAGCTGCCACGACGGCCCGCCGCCCGCGCCGATCCGGGAGACCACCGCGTCCAGCAGCCACGGCAGCAGCGCCGCGACGCCCAGCAGGAGCAGCGAGGTGCCCGCGACCACCTGGGCCGCGACCCATACGCCCACCATCGCCGTGTGGCCGACCGTCATGGGCCACAGCAGCGCGACCCCCGCGACGGGCAGCAGCAGCCGCCACCACAGGCGCCGCCGCACCGGCGGTGCCGAGCGGGTCACCCCGAGCGGTTCGACCGCGATCCGGCGCATCGTCAGCAGGGCGACACCCGCCGAGCAGGCGGGTACGGCCAGCGCGACGAGGGCGGCCAGCCGCCAGTCCGGTACGACGTCGGAAGGGAAGACCCCGAAGTCCAGCACCCGTATGCCCGACAGCGGGTACCGGGCGGCCAGGAAGACGACGGCGCCGGTGAGCAGGCCCAGCAGCGCCCCGGCCAGCGCCTCGCCGGCCGCGATCCGCCGGGTGGTGGCGCGGTCGGTGCCCACCAGCCGCAGGGCCGCCAGCCGCCGGTCCCGGCGCTCCCCGCCGAAGCGCACGGCGGCGGCGACGAACACGGCCACGGGTACCAGCAGGGCCACGCTGCCGACGAGGATCGCCAGGAGGAGCTGGGGATTGGTGTCGGGGAAGGCGGTGTCGGGGCCGCCGCCGAAGGAGGCGATCCGCGTGGTGCCCGCGCGGACGCCGGTGAGCCGGTCCGACCCCTGGTAGTACGCCAGCTCGTCCGGACCGGTCAGGCCCTCGGCGCCGATCCGCCCCACCGTACGGACGCCTCGGAAACGGTCGCGCAGGTCCACGCCGTCCGAGGAGGCCAGCAGGTCCGCGAGCGCGGGCGAGACGACCATCTCGCCGGGCCCCGGAAGGCGCGGCACACCGGGCGGGGTGGCGGGCCGGTCCCCGTCCGGACGCACCAGGCGCCCGCGGACGGACCGGCCCTGGTAGGCGGTGTCGGTCCGGGCGACCAGCAGCGTGCGGTCGGTGACGGCGGTGGAGGAGGAGCCGAACGTGTCGGAGCGGGCCTTGTCGCGGGCGACGGCGGTGGACACGGCGTGCGGGACGGCGGCGGCGATCAGCAGGACCGCCACCCCCAGCCCCACGCCGACCGCGGTCAGCGCCGTACGGATCCAGCCCTCCCGGCCGCCGGCGATCGCGAACCGTACGCCCATGCCCAGATCACGGCACCAGCGCCCGACCAGGTGCCGTCGGGACTTGTCCACCTGTGTTCACTCCGTCCGTAGGCCGTCCGGCCGCATCATGCGCCACAGCGGCGGCAGGCTGGCCGCCGTCACCAGCAGAATCACCCCGGCCCCGGCGCCCGCCATCGCCGCCACCACCGGCCAGTCCACGAACACCGCGCTGTCGATCATCCAGAGCAGCAGCGTGCCCAGCGCCAGCCCGCCCCCGACGGCGAGCACCAGGCCCAGCGCGACGGGGATCGCGGTCTGCCACAGGACGGACCAGCCCAGCGTGCGGCGCCGGGTGCCGAACGCGTCCAGCACCGACAGCAGCCGCCGGTGCTCGTGCAACTGCTCCACGGTGGAGATCACCAGGCCCGCGCCGATCAGCAGCAGGGTGACCACCGCGCCGAGGAACAGGCCGGTGCGCAGGCTGTCGTACTGCCCGTCGTGCCGGTTCTCGGCCAGCGAGACCACGGCCATCGACGGGTTGATGCGCGCCGCCGCGGTACGGATGTGCTCCACCGCGTCCGGTGCGGCGGGGTCGTAGCGGACCGTCAGGTGCAGCAGGGGACGGTACATCCGGTGCACGTCCACCGCGGCCGGGGTGATCAGGATGCCGCGGGCGGGCAGGCCGTCGTCGGCGGGCTTCGCGCGCACGGTACGGGTCGTGGCGGGCAGCGTCCACAACTGCGGCGGGCGGGTGGGGCGGAAGCCCTCGGGCGGGTCGAGGTTGAGCCGGGCGCCCGGCGTGGCGAAGGTGTCGTCCGGCAGGTTGTCGGTGCGGAAGACGTCACCGTCCCGGCAGGAGCCGAGCTCGGCGAGCCGGGCCAGTCCGGCGCAGTCGGCGACGGTGGCGAACACGCCGTCCACCATGCGGAAGTCGCTGCCCTCCATCAGCCGGCCCCGGTCGCCCGCGGCCGACACCGAGGATTCGAGCGCGCCGTCCACCCGGCTGACCCCTTCGGTGCCGCGCAGCACCGTGAGCGCCTGCCGGGTCTGCTCCCAGCCTTCCGTGCCGCCGGTCATCTCGACCACCGGGCGGCCGTTGCGGGCGTAGGTCTCGGCGAATCCGGCCTGCATGCCGGTGAAGGTCATGTGGACGGCGATGGCCCCGGCGACCGCGACGGTGATACCGGCGACCGCGCGGGTGGCCGCCCCGCTGTGGAGCTGGAGCCGCCGGGTGGCGAGTTGCCAGGGCACCGGGCCGCCGTGCAGCCGCCGTACCACCGCGTCGACCAGCCACGGCAGCAGCGCCGTGACGCCGAGCAGCAGCAGGGTCGCGCCGGTGGCGAGCCGGATGGTGTTCAGCGGGCTGTCCACCCCCTCGACGTCCCGGGAGACGGAGACCAGCAGCCCGGCCCCGGCCAGCGGCACCAGCGGACGCCACCACAGCCGGCGCCGGACGGGCGGCCGGCTGCGCACGACACCCAGCGGTTCGACCGTCACCCCGCGCTGCGCGAACAGCGTCACCAGGACGGCTGCGGACGGCACCAGCACCGCGATCAGCGCGGCCAGCACCGGGTCCGGGGTGATGTCCGACGGGAAGACGTTGATGTCCCACAGGGTCACCAGCGAGGCGAACTGCCGCCCCCCGAGGAAGAACCCGGCGCCCAGCACCAGGCCCGCCAGCGAGCCGAGCAGCGCCTCCCCGGCGGCGATCCGCCGGGTCGTGCGGATGTCGGCGCCGACCAGGCGCAGCGCGGCGAGCCGCAGTTCGCGGCGTTCGTTGCCGAACCGTACGGAGGTGCCGATGAAGACCATGACCGGCGTCAGCAGCGCCACACACGTCATGATGACCAGCACCACCGCGGGGGCCCGCATCGGGCGCTGGACGAATTCCAGCCCGAAGTGGTCGATGCGCTCCGCGCCGAGCCGTTCGTCCAGCGCGGAGCTGCCCGCGAGGAAGGTCAGTTCGGCCGGCCCCTGGAGTCCGGCGTCGCCGATGGTGCCCACGACGCGGTACGGGAGCCGTTCGCGCAGCGCCGCGCCGTCGGGCGAGTCCAGCAGCTCCTTGAGGCCGGGGGAGACGAGCATGGTCCCCGGGGCGGGGAGCGCGGCGACGCCCGGCGGTTTCGGCGGGTGCGTCCCGTCGGGTTCGACGAGCCGGCCGCGGATGTTCCGGTGGTGGTACCGGGTGTCGGCGTGGGCGTAGAGCAGCGTGTCGTCGGCGGGGCGCGGCGGGTTGGCCTGGCCCAGGTTCTCGCGGGCCTTCTCCCGGCCGTGCCAGGAGTCGATCAGGGACGGCACGGACGAGCCGAGCAGCAGGACGGCGACGCCGAGGCCGACGCCGACCGCGGTCAGCGCCGTACGGATCCAGCCCTCCCGGCCGCCGCTCGCGGCGAAGCGCAGCCCGGTGACCAGGTCGCGGGCCCAGACGGCGGGCCCGGCGGGAGGTGAACCGGGTACGGCCCGCTCCCCGGGGGCGGCGGACGGACCGCCGCGCCCGCCGGACCCTGCGGCGCCGTTCTTGGTACGCGGGCCGAGCAGCGTCATCCGGCGGTGCCGATCGGGGCCGCGGTCCTGCCCGGACCGGGCGGGGCGGGGGCGTCGGGCGAACTCACCGCAGGCCCGCCAGCATGTCCTTCACCTTGCCGTCGCGGACGACGATCTCGCGGTCGGAGTAGGCGGCGACCCGGGATTCGTGGGTGACCAGGACGACGGCGGCGTTGGTGTCCCGGGCGGCGTCGGTCAGCAGGGTCATCACGCGTTCGCCGTTGAGGGAGTCGAGGGCGCCGGTGGGTTCGTCGGCGAAGATCACCCGGGGGCGGGCGGCGAGTGCGCGGGCCACCGCGACGCGCTGGCCCTGGCCGCCGGAGACCTCGCCGGGCCGCTTGCCCTCGGTGTCCTCGACCTCCAGGCGCTCCAGCCACTCGCGGGCGTGCCGCTCGGCCTCCTTGCGCTTGGTGCCGTTCAGGCGCAGCGGCAGGGCGACGTTCTCCAGGCAGGTCAGTTCGGGGACGAGCTGTCCGAACTGGAAGACGAAGCCGAAGTCGGCGCGGCGCAGGGCGCTGCGCTGGGCGTCGTTCATCTCCGTCACCTCGTGGTCGCCGTAGCGGACACTGCCGGAGTCCGGCAGGACGATGCCCGCCAGGCAGTGCAGCAGGGTCGACTTGCCGGAGCCGGAGGGGCCCATGACGGCGACGACCTCGCCGGGGTGGATGGAGAAGTCCACCCCGTCCAGCGCCTGGGTCTGTCCGAACGACTTGTGCAGGGCCTCGGCGGCCAGCAGCGAACCCGCGGGCGTCACCGGCCGATCACCGCGGCGAGCTTGTCCAGGCGGGCGGCCGTCAGCTCCAGCCAGCGCAGGTCGGCCTCCAGGTGGAACAGGGCGTGGTCGCAGATGAGCTGGTCGGCGAGGTCGCCCTTGCGCTTGCGCTCGGTCAGGCCGCGCATCAGGCGCAGGTGCTCGGTGCGCTGGGTGTCGAGCAGCTCGGCGGCGTCCCGCTCGGTGAGCAGGGCCAGCACCACCTTCGTGTAGAGCGTGGACTGGAGGTACGGTTCGGGCTTCTCGGGGCGGGCCAGCCACTGGGCGACGTCGGTGACGCCGGCGTCCGTGATGGCGTAGCGCTTGCGCTCCGGGCCCGCGCCCGCCTCGACGCCGTCGACCTCGACGAGGCCGTTCTTCAGCAGGCGGGACATGGTCGAGTAGACCTGTCCGTAGTGCAGCGGGCGGTCGTGGCCGAAGTGCTCGTCGAACGCCCGCTTCAGGTCGTAGCCATGGCGGGGCCCGGACTCCAGGAGGCCCAGAAGCGTATGACCGATTGACATGCCGACCACCTTACTTCGTCGCTACAGCCGTGGTGTATACGCGTCGTGTACAGGCCGCCGGTGCCCCGGGGCCCGTCGCGCGGACCCCGGGACGCCGGTGGCGCCGTATCACTCCGTACGCAGCCCGTCCGCGCGCATCATGCGCCACAGCGGCGGCATGCTGAGCAGCGTCACGAGCAGGATCAGACCGGCACCGAACAGGGGCAGCGGCCATACCGTCGACCACGCGACGCCGGTCTTGTCCGCCAGGCCCTGCAGCACCAGACCGAGCCCGAGGCCGCCGGCCACCGCGAGTGCCAGACCGAGGACCATCGGGACGGCGGTCTGCCACAGCACGGACCAGGCGAGGGTGCCGCGCCGGGTGCCGAAGGCCACCAGGACCGAGAGCAGGCGGCGGCGTTCGCGCAACTGCTCCAGAGAGGTGACCAGCATGCTGGCGGCGATCAGCGTCATGGTGGCGACGGAGGCGATCAGCAGGCCGTTGCGCACGCTGACGAAGCGCCGGTCGTCGGTGGTCTCCATGAGCTGGAAGACGTTGGCCGTCACGTCGAAACGGGCCGCGGTGTTCCGGACGTACTCGGCGGCGTCCGGGACGGACGGGTCCAGCCGCACCATGGCCCTGGCCGTGGGCTCGTCCAGCTTCTTGATGTCGACCGCGCCCATGGTGGCGAACAGACCGGTGGCGTGCTCGCCCGTCGGGTCGGGCCGGCCCTGGACGGGGCGGATCGTCCGGGGCAGGGCCCACCGGCGGGGCTTCCCCTTGATCTTGCCGTCGTCGTCGAAGCCGTTGAGCAGCACCTGGGCACCGGGACGGACGACCTTGGGCAGGTCCTCGTCCTCGAACGCGCCGGGGCCGGTGCCCTTGATCACGAAGACGTCACCGTCCTTGCACGGGCCCGGCCGGCTGACCTCCTGCAACGTCTCGCAGGTGCCGACCGTGAGCGAGGTGTTCAGCGGATAGCCGCCCTCCCCGCGCTCCGGGCCGGGGCTGGCGACCCGCGATCCGACGGTGGCGATGACACCGCTGACGCCCTCGGTCCGCTCGAACGCGGCGATCATCTTCTGCGTCGTGGCACCGTCCCGGGCGGGCAGCATGACCTGCATCTGCGCACGGGAGGTGTCCTGTCCGGTTTCCTTGGTGTAGTCGTCCCCGACCGCGGTGAAGAGCAACTGCAGGGCGATGGCACCGGCCACGGCGACCGTGATGCCGCTGACCGCGCGGGCCGCGCTGCTGCTGCTCAGCTGGAGCCGGCGGGCGGCAAGCTGCCAGGGGACCGGGCCGCCCTTGAAACGCGCCACGACCGCCTCCACCAGCCAGGGCAGCAGCATGGTCAGGCCCAGCAGCGTCAGCGCCGCGCCGCCGCCGATCGCGTACGAGTTGATGGACTCCGTCTTCTTGTCGACCGTCCCGAACACCGCCAGCAGGGCCAGCCCGACGAGCGGGATCGGCAGCCGCCACCACAGGCGCCGACGGCGCGGCACCGCGCTGCGGACGACGCCCAGTGGCTCGATGGCGATGCCGCGCAGCGCCAGGAGCGTGACGACGACCGCCGACGCCGGTACGGCCAGCAGGATCAGGACGGCCAGGGCGGGGACCGGCGACAGGTCGGTGGGGAAGGCGTTGAGGCTGCTGATGTCGACCGCGCCGATGAACTGCCGGCCGAACAGGAAGAGCCCGGCGCCGACGGCCAGCCCGAACAGCGAGCCGAGCAGGGCCTCCCCGGCGGCGATCCGGCGCGCCATGTGGTTGTCCGCGCCCACCAGGCGCAGCGCGGCCAGCCGCCGGTCGCGGCGCTCGCCGCCGAAGCGGACGGCGGTGGCGATGAAGATGGCCACCGGCATCAGCAGGACGACGCAGCCGATCAGGATCAGGACCAGCAGGATAGGGCCCATGCCGGGGGACTGGATCTGCCATCCGTAGGCGGAGGCGCGGTTGGTACCGCTGTCCTTCGGGGAGAGCCGGTCGCTGCCCGCGTAGTAGAAGTGCTCGCTGGGGCCGATCAGGCCCGCTTCGCCGATGGTGCCGACCACGCGGTACGGGAGCCGGTCGTCCAGCAGCTTGCCGTCCGGGGAGTCCAGCAGCTCCTTCAGCGAGGGGGAGACGACCATCTCGCCCGGCCCGGGCACCTTGTCCACGCCGGGCGGCAGTGCGGGGTGGCTGCCCTCCGGACGCAGCAGGACGCCGTCCACACTCTTGTCGCGGAACTTGGAGCCCACGCGGTGGAACAGGAAGGAGCTGTCGGAGCGCTGCGCCTGCTGCTCCCTGAATTCGATGTTGCGCGCGTTGCTCCGCTCGGAGCGGTTGCCCAGCAGGCTCGGTACGGAGGAGGCGCCCAGCAGCAGGGCCACACCCAGGCCGACGCCGACGGCGGTCAGCAGCGTACGGGTCCAGCCCTCGCGGCCGCTGCCGACGGCGAAGCGCATCCCCATGACGAGGTCGCGGAACCAGACGGCGAGCCCGGCCGGGGCCTTGGCCCGGGACTCCTCCTGGCCCGTGGGGCCGGGGCGGTGGTCGACGGCGGTCATACGGTGCCCGCCATTTCCCGGGCCTGGCCGTCGCGGACGACGATCTCGCGGTCGGAGTAGGCGGCGACCCGGGCCTCGTGGGTGACCAGGACGACGGCGGCGTTGGTGTCCCGGGCGGCGTCGGTCAGCAGGGTCATCACGCGTTCGCCGTTGAGGGAGTCGAGGGCGCCGGTGGGCTCGTCGGCGAAGATCACCCGCGGCCGGGCGGCGAGTGCGCGGGCCACCGCGACGCGCTGGCCCTGGCCGCCGGAGACCTCGCCGGGCCGCTTGGCCGCCACCGCGCCGACCTCCAGCCGCTCCAGCCACTCCTGGGACCGCTGCTCGGCCTCCTTGCGCTTGGTGCCGTTCAGGCGCAGCGGCAGGGCCACGTTCTCCAGGCAGGTCAGTTCGGGGACGAGCTGTCCGAACTGGAAGACGAAGCCGAAGTCGGCGCGCCGCAGGGCACTGCGCTGGGCGTCGCTCATCTGCGTCAGGTCGCGCGAGCCGTAGAGGACGCTGCCGGAGTCCGGGCGGACGATCCCGGCCAGGCAGTGCAGCAGGGTCGACTTGCCGGAGCCGGAGGGGCCCATGACGGCGACGACCTCGCCGGGGTGGATGGAGAACTCGGCGCCGTCGAGCGCGTTGGTCGAGCCGTACGCCTTGTACAGCGCGCTGGCCTTGAGCAGGGAACCGGCCGGGGTCATACGAGGGCCTCCGGAAGTGCGGACAGGGGGTGGTGCGGGCGGCGGGGCCGGGGCACCGCCGACGGGGAGCGGGCGGGTGCCGGACACGGCTCCCAGGGCGCTCCCGCAGGACGTCAGCGCCACTCTACATGGCGTGTATACCTGTGGTGTATACCGACGCGATGAGCAGCCGGAGGCCCGGCCCGCGTGCGGACCGGACCTCCGGCACTCCCCGTTCTCACCCGCCCGGACCGCCCGCCTCCGGCGGCTCCGGCGCGCTGCCGCCCGCCGCGTCCCGCGGCCCGGCGGCCTTCGGCGGCCGCCCCCGGCGCGGCAGCCCGCCCGCGCCCTTCGGCAGCCGCCCCGCGTCCGCCAGGGCCTTCCGCAGCAGGAACTCCACCTGGGCGTTGGCGCTGCGCAGCTCGTCGTCGGCCCAGCGGGCGAGCGCGTCGTGGACCAGCGGGTCGAGCCGCAGCAGCATCTGCTTGCGCCGCTGCGCCCGCCGCTTCGGCGCCTGGTCGCCGTCCGCGGGTCCGGCGGCCCCGGAAGCGTCCCGGGGCGCGTCCTGGGAGCCGCCCTCGCTCACTGGTAGAGGGACCCGGTGTTCAGTACGGGCTGGGCGGCCCGGTCGCCGCACAGCACCACCATCAGGTTGCTGACCATGGCCGCCTTGCGCTCCTCGTCCAGTTCCACGATGTCCTGCTCGCTGATGCGGGCCAGTGCCATCTCGACCATGCCGACCGCGCCCTCGACGATCTGCTGGCGGGCCGCCACGACCGCGCCGGCCTGCTGCCGCTGGAGCATCGCCGAGGCGATCTCGGGCGCGTACGCGAGGTGGCTGAAGCGGGACTCGATGATCCGTACGCCCGCGGCCTGCACCCGGGCGGTCAGTTCGACGGCCAGCTTCTCGGTGATCTCCTCGGCGTTGCCGCGCAGCGACAGCGCGTTCTCGTCGTGCGCGTCGTACGGGTACTCGATGGCGATGTGCCGTACCGCCGCCTCGGTCTGGGTGGCGACGAACTCCAGGAAGTCGTCGACCTCGAACAGCGCCTGCGCGGTGTCCTCGACCTGCCACACGACGATGGAGGCCAGCTCGATGGGGTTGCCGTACGCGTCGTTGACCTTCAGGACCGCGGTCTCGTGGTTGCGGACGCGGGTGGAGATCTTGCGGTCGCCGGTCAGCGGGTTCACCCAGCGCAGACCGTCCTCACGGATGGTGCCGACGTAGCGGCCGAAGAGCTGGATGACCCGGGCCTCGCCGGGGGCGACCATCTTCACGCCGGTCATGCAGAAGAGCGAGCCCACCAGCAGCAGGACGCCGACGACGATCAGCGGCACGCCCACTGCCTGGTTCCCGCCCGAGGCGAGTACACCGCCACCGATGATCATGCCCAGCCCGGCGAACACGCCGAGGACGGTGAGCAGCAGGCCCAGGCCGCCCGGGATGCTGTGCGCCACCGTCTCGCGGACCTGCGGGCGGGGCATCTGCGGGGCGTCGGCCGCGAGCTGCGCGCCGCCGCCCGTCCCGTCGTTGCCGCCGGGCGGTGTCTGGTCGGACATGTCGTCTCCCCGTTTCTCGTGACGATTCTCGTGACGTTCCTCGTGGCCCGTGCCGGGCCGCCGCGTGGTCGGCGCGGTGGCCGGATCCGTACGGACCCGATGTGCTGTCGTCAGGTTAGCAAAGTGATAGCACTTTAAGAAGGTTCTCACCTCGGTACGGCATCCTCGCGGGACGGTTCCCCCAGTCCGGGTGCTCTTTGTCACGTCGGGAAAAGCCTTGATCGATGAGCATTTGCTGACAGATGCGGTGTTAGCTTCGTGAGCTGAGTTATTGGGGGCGGAACGACTGGAGTTGCGGGAGCGATGGGGCGAGCGGACGCGAGGCGAGCGGCTCAAGGGCGTAAGCGCCGGGCGAAGCCGAAGGGCAAGAAGGGCGGCGTACGCCGCTTCTTCACCTGGAAGAAGCTTCTCGGGGCCTTCCTCGGCGTGTGCCTGCTGGGCATCCTCGGTTTCCTCGGGCTGTACCTGTACGTGGACGTCCCCGACGAGGGGAACTTCCAGGCCACCAGCCAGAGCAACGTCTACAAGTACGCCGACGGCTCGGTCGTGGCCCGCAAGGGCGCGGACAAGGCGGTGAACCGCGAGATCGTCAAGATCGACCAGATCCCCAAGCACGTCCAGCACGCCTTCGTCGCGGCCGAGAACAAGACCTTCTACCAGGACTCCGGCGTCGACCTGAAGGGCACCCTGCGCGGCGTCCTCAACACCCTCAGGGGCAAGGGCAAGCAGGGTGGCTCGACCATCACCCAGCAGTACGTCAAGAACTACTACCTGAGCCAGGAGCAGACGGTCAGCCGCAAGCTCCAGGAGATCGTCATCTCCCTCAAGGTGGACAACAAGCTCGACAAGGAAGACATCCTCGCCGGGTACATGAACACCAGCTACTACGGCCGCGGCGCGTACGGCATCCAGGCGGCGGCCCAGGCGTACTACGGCGTGGACGTCGACAAGCTGACCGTCAGTCAGGGCGCCTACCTGGCCTCCCTGCTCCAGGCCCCCAGCCAGTACGACTGGGCGATCGCCTCCGACGCCGGCAAGAAGCGGGTGCAGGAGCGCTGGGCGTACACGCTGAACAACATGGTCGAGATGAAGTGGCTCGACGCCGCCGACCGGCAGAAGCAGACGTTCCAGCAGCCCATCAAGCCCAAGCCGCTGCCCGGTGTGGCCGGCCAGGTCGGCTACTTCATCAAGGCCGCCGACGACGAGCTGATCCGCCGGGGCGTCGACGAGAAGGAACTGGCCGCCGGCGGCTGGACCATCACCCTGGCCATCGACAAGAAGAAGCAGCAGGACCTGGAGAAGGCCGTCAAGACCAAGCTCACCGACGACCTCAAGCCGACCCTCCGCAAGGCGGACCGGGACGCCCAGCTCGGTGCGGTCTCGGTCGACCCCGAGACCGGGCACGTCGTGGCGATGTACGGCGGCGCGGGCTACACCCAGCACTACACGAACAACGCCACCCGGGCCGACTTCCAGCCCGCCTCCACGTTCAAGCCGCTGATCTTCGCCTCCGCCCTGGAGAACCACGCCAAGACCCAGTCCGGGGTGCCCATCACCCCCGACACGGTCTACGACGGCCGCAACCGCCGCCCGGTGGTCAACAGCATCAAGCCGTTCGCCCCGCCGAACGAGGACGAGCGCGAGTACGGCCGGATCAGCGTCCAGCAGGCGACGAACAACTCCGTCAACTCCGTCTTCGCGCAGATGGGTGCCGACGTGGGCCTGGACGCGGTCAAGAAGACCGCGGTCAGCCTCGGCATGGACGGCAGCCGGATGGACGTCCAGCCCGCGATGACGCTCGGCAGCATGGGCGCCAGCCCGCTGCAGATGGCCGCCGCCTACGCCACGCTCGACCACCACGGCAAGAAGGTCGAACCGGCCCTGGTCGCCAAGGCTCAGCACGGCGCGCAGGACGTCGACCTGACCGACCCCATCGGCTCCCAGGTACTGACCCGCGAGACCGCCGACACCGTCACCTCCGTACTGCGCGGTGTGGTCAACGACGGTACGGCCAAGTCCGCGATCGGCGGCACCGACTACCAGGCGGCCGGCAAGACCGGCACCTCCGACGACAACAAGTCGGCGTGGTTCGTCGGCTACACGCCGAAGCTGGTCACCGCGGTCGGCATGTTCGGCGAGGAGGCCAAGGGCGGCAAGCAGGTCTCGCTCAAGGGCACCGGAGGCGGCGGCCGCGTCAACGGCGGCGGCTACCCGGCCGAGGTCTGGGCCGCCTACACCGCGGCGGCGATCGGCGACGACGTCGGGGCCAAGTTCGACCTGGAGACCGACCTCGGCGCCGGAGTCGCACCGACCAACACCCCGCCGCCGGTCAACACCCCGTCGCACACGCCGTCCCAGACGCCGAGCCAGACCCCGTCGCACACGCCGAGCCGGACGCCGTCGCACACGCCGTCCCAGACGCCGTCGCGCACCCCGTCGCACACGCCGTCCCGGACGCCGTCGCCCCCGGAGACGCCGCCCGTCTCCCCGAGCACCGGCAGCGGCGGCAACGGCAACAACGGCCGCCCGCCCGGCCTCGACGACCTGGACTGATCCGGCGCCCGACGCCGACGGCCGTGGCCCCCACCGCAGCGGTGGGGGCCACGGCCGTTTCCGTCCCGCCGGCGGCGCTCCGGCTCAGCCGCCGTTGAACCGCGCGGCGATCCGGTCGCCGAGCGCCTTGTCCACGTTGCGCCAGTACTGCAGGGCGCGCAGCAGCACCGGGCGGCTCACGCC
Organism: Streptomyces sp. NPDC045470; assembly: GCF_040646595.1. Classification (NCBI taxonomy): domain Bacteria; kingdom Bacillati; phylum Actinomycetota; class Actinomycetes; order Kitasatosporales; family Streptomycetaceae; genus Streptomyces; species Streptomyces sp. NPDC045470. Next base: position 903,436 of record NZ_JBEZAN010000002.1, on the reverse strand, counting down.
CTTCGACAGGTGCCCGGCGACGTTGTCCACCAGTCGGGCTCGCGCCGCGTCGTCCAGCACCTGCCGCACCTGGGTGCCCGCCTGACTCCAGTCGTCGTCGTCGCGGCGCAGCTTGTACGCCTCGCGCACCATCTCGCCCGCCGCGTGCCAGCCCGCCGGGTCGCCGAAGTTCTGCGTGTCGGCCGCCGGGCCGCCGTACGAGTTCGGCGCGTACACCGCCGCCGTACGGGACGGCTCGTACCGCATCGGGCCGTCCTTCGCGTACGAGCTGACCGTCGAGTGCGGACGGTTGGGCGGGAGCTGCGTGTAGTTCGGGCCGATGCGGTAGCGGTGGGTGTCCGGGTACGAGAACAGCCGGCCCAGCAGCATCTTGTCCGGCGACGGGCCGATGCCCGGCACCATGTTGGACGGCTCGAAGGCCGCCTGCTCGATGTGGACGAAGAAGTCCTCGGGATTGCGGTCCAGCGTCATCCGGCCGACCTCGGTCAGCGGGTAGTCGCCGTGCGGCCACACCTTGGTCAGGTCGAACGGGTTGAAGCGGTAGTCCGGCGCGTCGTCGAACGGCATCACCTGGACGTACATGGTCCACGAGGGCGCGTCACCGGCCGCGATCGACTCGTACAGGTCGCGGCGGTGCAGATCGCCGTCCTCGCCCGCCAGCCGGTCGGCCTCCTCCTGGGTGAGGAAGTCGATGCCCTGGTCGGTCTTGATGTGGTACTTGATCCAGAACCGCTCGCCGCCGCCGTTGACCCACATGTACGTGTGCGAGCTGTAGCCGTTCATGTGCCGGTACGTCTTCGGGATGCCGCGGTCGCCCATCAGCCAGGTGACCATGTGCGCCGACTCGGGCGACAGCGTCCAGAAGTCCCACTGCATGTCGTGGTCGCGCACCCCGCTGTCCGGACGGCGCTTCTGCGACCGGATGAAGTCCTGGAACTTGCTCGGGTCCCGCACGAAGAAGACCGGCGTGTTGTTCCCGACCAGGTCGTAGTTGCCGTACTCGGTGTAGAACTTCAGCGCGAAGCCGCGCGGGTCGCGCCAGGTGTCCGGCGAGCCCTGCTCGCCCGCGACCGTCGAGAAGCGGGCCAGCATCTCGGTGCGCCGGCCCGGCTGGAAGAGGTCCGCCTTGGTGAACTGGCTGACGTCGTTCGTCACCTCGAAGAACCCGTACGCGCCACTGCCCTTGGCGTGCACCACCCGCTCGGGCACCCGCTCCCGGTTGAACTGGGCCATCTTCTCGATGAGGTAGTGGTCCTGGAGCAGCAGCGGACCGTCGGACCCCACCGAGAGCGAGTACTCGTCACTCTCGACCGGGACGCCGGCGTTGGTCGTCGTACGCGGGACGTCGTGCGCGGAGCTGGTCATGGCGGAGCGCCTCCCGGTGGTGGGGTCGTCAGTCCCTTCGCACCCCAGAAGTCAACTCCGCCGACGCGGTGTCGGCAACCGTTGGACGCCGTCCGGTTCGAGACGAAGTCCGGCCGCCGGAGCGCCTCGTGACGCCCCGGCGGCCGCGTACGGAAACCCCTGTCTAGGGAGCGCCCCCGAACGGCATCGACAGCTCGAACCACACCACCTTGCCCGTGCTCAGCCGCGTCGCGCCCCAGCGCCGGGCCATCCGGTTGACCAGGTACAGACCGCGCCCGCCCTCGTCGGACGGCCGGGCCTGGCGCAGCCGGGGCAGTTGCGGCACGTCGTCACCGACCTCGCAGCGCAGCACGTCCGTCCGCAGCAGCCGCAGCGTGATCGGCCGCTCCGCATACCGCACCGCGTTCGTCACCACCTCGCTGACCAGCAGCTCCAGCGGGTCGGTCAGCTCCTCCAGACCCCACCGGGACAGCGCCCGGCGGGCCAGCCGGCGTGCCTGCCCGGCCGTCTGCGCCTTCGGGTCCAGGTACCAGTACGCGACGTCGCTCGGCGCGATGCCGTCGAAGCGGGCCGCGAGCAGCGCGATGTCGTCGTCCCGGTCGCCGGGGCCGAGCATGTCCAGCACCTCGTCGCACAGCGGCTCCAGCGGCGGCGGGTTGGGCCCGGTCAGCCGGGCCGTCTCCGTCAGCCGCTCCCGGAGCTGCTCGATGCCGGTCCACACGTCCCGGATACGGGACTCCACCAGGCCGTCCGTGTACAGCACGAGCGTGGCGCCCGCCGGCGCGTCCAGCTCCACCGCCTCGAAGTCCACCCCGCCGACGCCGATCGGCGCGCCCGGCGGCACCCGCAGCACCTCCGCGCGCCCGCCGCGGTGCAGCATCACGGGCGGCGGATGCCCGGCGTTGGCGACCATGATGCGGTGCGCCACCGGGTCGTAGACCGCGTACAGGCAGGTCGCCATCCGGTCCGAACCGAGCCGCTGCGCCTGCTCGTCGAGGTGGTGCAGCACCTCCTGCGGCGGCAGGTCCAGCCCCGCGAGGGTCTGCGCGGTGGTGCGCAGCTGGCCCATGATCGCCGCGGACGTCATGGAGTGGCCCATCACGTCACCGACGACCAGCGCCACCCGGCTGCCGGGCAACGGGATCGCGTCGTACCAGTCGCCGCCGACCCGCGCCGTCTCCGCGGCGGGCAGATAGCGGCTGGCCAGCCGTACACCGGTGGGCTGCGGCAGCGAGTCCGGCAGCATCGTGCGCTGCAACGCGTCGGCGATGTACGCCTCGCGCCCGTACAGCACCGCCTTGTCGACACCCAGCGCCGTGTGCGTCGCCAACTGCGCCGCCACCAGCAGGTCGTCCGCCTCGAAGGCCGGGCGGTCCGGGCGGCGCAGGAACACCGCGGCGCCGATCACCCGGCGGCGGCCGCGCAGCGGCGCCAGGATCACCCGGTGCCCGGCGGGCAGGTGGGTGAGCGGGCCGAGCAGCTCCGGCAGCGCGGCACGCGCCGCCTGCACCTCGCCGAACAGCGGCCGTACGCCGCGCAGCACCTCCGCCAGCGGCCCGCCCGGCAGCACCTCGGACAGCTCCGCCGCGCTGCCGCCCATCGCGGGGCTCAGGTCCGGCTGCGCGGGCAGCATCGGCAGCCGCCCGCCGTTGGTGTCCGGCTCCTCGGGAATCCGGTCGGTACGGCGCAGCCGCAGCACCACCGGGCCGGTCGGCCGCTCGTCGCCCACCGGCAGCGGGTCGCGCAGATAGACCAGGATCGCGTCGGCGAACGTCGGCACCGTCGCCCGGCACAGCCCCAGCACGATCTCGTCGAGGTCTATGCCGCGGGCGATCCGCCGGGTCGCCGCGCCGATGAACCGCAGCCGGTCGCCGCCCGCCTGACGCGCCGCCAGCAGCTCGACGCTCTCGGCGGGCTGTGCCGGGTGCGCGGAGCGCGCGGGCGGCGCGTCCGGGCCGCCGGCCTGCTCGGGGGCGCGCCCGGCCGCCCCGCCGCGGGCGCCGGACTCCACCGGCACGCCGTGCGGCGCGGCGGGCGGCGGGACCCCGGGCCTCTCCTCGGGGCGTGGCCGGGACCGCCCGGCCCCGGCGTCCGCCCGGCCGCCGTCCGCGGCGCACGCAGAAGAATCGTCACCGCGCGGCGCGGCGGCCGACATGTCAGCCACCTCGGCCGGTCCGCCGGCCGGGGACTGCCCCGGAAGACCGCGGGGATCGGCGGCCGCGGTGCACGGCGCCGGCTCGGGTCGGCCCTGGTGCGGGGTCGCCGAGGACGCGGCAGGCGGGGCGGCCTGCCGCGGTTCGTGGGAGGTCGGGTGCTCCGTCACGCGTGGGATTCCATCCGTCCGGGGCTGCGCGCGTGGCGCGCCGCGTCTCAAGCGCGTCGCAGGTGCAGGAAGAGCTGGAACTCGGGTGGGGTGTCCGTACTGGCCGGGGCATACGCATACGAGTCCTCCCCGGTGACTTCGAAGCCCGCGTCGTGCACGACCTGGCGCAAGTCGTCCCGCAGGTAACCCGATACCCGGATCGTGCTGCCCAGGAACGGGATCGGGCAGTCGTCCAGCTCGGCTTCGACCATGGACAGGGCCAGCAGCCCGCCGGGCTTCAGCAGGGTGTGCAGCATCCGCAGGGTGTACGGAATCTCCGCGCGTGGCAGCATCAGCAGCGAGAAGAAGGCTACGGCACCGTCGAAGGAACCCGGACCGCCGAGCCGGCCGTCGCGCAGGTCGGCGATGTCCAACTGGTGGAAGCGGGCCGCGGGGACGTTGTCGCGGGCCAGCGCGACCATCGAGGGGGAGAGGTCCACACCGACGACCGTGTGCCCCGCGTCCGTGAGCTGACGGGCCGTCGGCAGGCCCGTGCCGCAGCCGACGTCCAGCACCCGCGACCCGGGCGGCAAGGCGGCCACGAGCCGTGCGGCGGCCGCGAGCTGCCCTTCCTTGTGCGGGAAGGCCTCGTCGTACCGGTCGCCGATCGCGTCGAACGCCTCCGCCTGCCCCGCCCGGTCCAGGACTAACCGGTTCAGGCCCTCGTATCCGTCGTAGCCTTCAGCGCTCACGACCTCGCCTCTCCTGCGACCGCGGTCAAGTTCGGGACTCCGCCTCGGGAGCCACGTCCGTGCAGTTCCGTGCAGTCTTGAGTTACGCCTGTGCAGTCTTGTGGAGGACGATCCTACGGTTGATCCCCAGGGGCGCATCAAGGGGGCTCACTCGCACGCCACGCCGCGCCTTCGTCCGCTCACCGGAGCGCCGGGAGCCGCCCCCCTCGTATGACCGGCCGGTGAGGCGTCGCCGGACTTCCGCGCGGCCGGGGCGGACGCCCGCGCAGCCGCCCCGGAGCCGGGCTCTCAGTCCCGCCCGCCGGGCCCGGCCCGGTCCCAGTCCTCCGGCAGCCCCGGCACCTCCCACGCCGGATCGGGCCGCCAGTCCTCCCAGCCCGAACCGAACGGCACACCCCACGCGGCGATGTGTTCGACCGCCGCGCGGCCCGCCGCCCGTACGTCCGCCGCCAGCGCGGCCGGCATCAGCCCGTCCCGCTGGGCCTGCGCGAACTCGTCCTCGTCGCGCCACTCCCAATGCCGGTCCGGATACACGCAGATGTCCAGGAAGTGGTCCTGCGAGTCGATACCGCCCGCCCAGCGGCGACGCGGCTCCTCCAGGTTCACGTACCAGTTCTTGAAGTGCCAGCCGGGCTCCCAGAACAGCCACACCGACCAGGGGTCGCGCGGCCGCGCCAGCTTCAGCACCCCGGTGCCGAACCACTGGTCGCGGGTGGCGCGCCGCGGTTTGGTGTACCGGCTGGCGAGCGGCTCGCGGTGGACGGGCGTCCCGTCGGCCAGCACCGGCTTGACGCAGGGCGTGCCGGGCGCCATCCACACCGCGAGCAGCTCGTCGGTGTCCTGGACGACGGTCATCGGGCGGCAGATGTGGATACCGTCGCCGGCGTTGTCGCGGTACCGCCACAGGATCTGGTCACCGGGCGCCCAGCGTCCCGGCGTCTCCGCGGCGGCCCGCGTGTCCTCCGCCCCGGCGGCGCCCTTCCTCGTCTCCACCATGTCCGCTGTCATGAGCAGATCCTAGGGGCGCACCGGTGTCCTCGCTGTGACGGAAGCCGCACCGTCCGTTACGGATGTGTCATGCTCAGTACGTCGAGTGCCTCGTCCAACTGCTGTTCCGTCAGCAGCCCCTGGTCGACGTAGCCGGACTCGACGACCACCTCGCGGATCGTCTTCCGCTCGGCCAGGGACTTCTTGGCGACCTTGGCGGCCTCCTCGTACCCGAGGTACTTGTTGAGCGGGGTGACGACGGAGGGCGACGACTCGGCGTACTCACGGGCCCGTTCGGCGTTGGCGGTGATCCCGTCGACCGTGCGGTCCGCGAGCAGCCGGGAGACGTTGGCCAGCAGCCGTACCGACTCCAGCACGTTCTTCGCGATGACCGGCAGCATCACGTTCAGCTCGAAGTTGCCCGCGGCGCCCGCCGCGGCCACCGTCGCGTCGTTGCCGGTGACCTGCGCGGCCACCATCAGCACCGCCTCCGGGATCACCGGGTTGACCTTGCCCGGCATGATGGACGAACCGGGCTGGAGGTCGGGCAGGTTGATCTCGGCGAGGCCGGTGCGCGGCCCCGAGGACATCCAGCGCAGATCGTTGGCGATCTTCGTCAGGCCGACGCCGATGGTGCGCAGTTGCCCGCTGGTCTCCACGACCGCGTCGCGCGCGCCCTGCGCCTCGAAGTGGTTGCGCGCCTCGGTCAGCGGCAGCCCCGTGGTCCGCGCCACCTCGGCGATCACCGCGGCGGGGAAGCCGGGCGGGGTGTTGATGCCGGTGCCCACCGCCGTACCGCCCAGCGGCAGTTCGGCCAGCCGCGGCAGCGCGGACCGCAGCCGCTCCACGCCGTAGCGGACCTGCGCGGCGAAGCCGCCGAACTCCTGGCCGAGGGTGACGGGCGTGGCGTCCATCAGATGCGTCCGCCCCGCCTTCACCACCTCGGCGAACTCGGTCTCCTTGCGCTCCAGCGCGGCCGCCAGGTGCTCCAGCGCCGGGATCAGGTCGTGGGTGACGGCCGCGGTCGCCGCGATGTGGATCGAGGACGGGAAGACGTCGTTGGACGACTGGGAGGCGTTGACGTGGTCGTTGGGGTGCACGTCGCGGCCCAGCCGCTCGGTGGCGAGGGTCGCGAGCACCTCGTTGGTGTTCATGTTGGACGACGTACCGGACCCGGTCTGGAACACATCGACGGGGAAGTGGTCGTCCCACTTCCCCTCCGCGACCTCCGCCGCAGCCTCCTGGATCGCCGCCGCCACGTCCTCGTCCAGCACGCCCAGCCCGGCGTTGGCCTTGGCCGCCGCGGCCTTGATACGGGCCAGCGCCTCGATGTGCGCCCGCTCCAGCCGCTGCCCGGAGACCGGGAAGTTCTCCACCGCCCGCTGGGTCTGCGCCCGCCACTTCGCGCGGGCGGGCACCCGCACCTCGCCCATCGAGTCGTGCTCGGTCCGGTACTCGCCGTTGTCGCCGCTCAGGCCGTTGTCGCTCATACCTCTGTCAGTGCCCGGGAACCGTGATTCTGTTCCCGGGCACCGGCAGGTTTCGTCCGTCAGGCGGTACGCGCGGAGCGAACCGCCGCAGAGGGGCGTACGGCCGTCAGGCGGTCCGCACCGGGATGCTGGTGAACGTCGGAGCGGGCGCCGGGTCCTGGAAGAAGTCGTTGCCCTTGTCGTCCACGACGATGAACGCCGGGAAGTCCTCGACCTCGATCCGCCAGACCGCCTCCATGCCCAGCTCCTCGTATTCGAGGACTTCGACCTTCTTGATGCAGTCCTGCGCCAAGCGCGCCGCCGGGCCGCCGATCGAGCCCAGGTAGAAGCCGCCGTGCGCGGCGCACGCGTCGGTGACCTGCTTCGAGCGGTTGCCCTTGGCCAGCATGACCTTCGAGCCGCCCGCCGCCTGGAACTGCTCGACGTAGGCGTCCATCCGGCCGGCCGTGGTCGGGCCGAAGGAGCCGGACGCGTACCCCTCGGGAGTCTTCGCCGGGCCCGCGTAGTACACCGGGTGGTTCTTCAGGTACTCGGGCATCTCCTCGCCCGCGTCCAGCCGCTCCTTGATCTTCGCGTGCGCGATGTCGCGGGCGACGACCAGCGTGCCGGTGAGCGACAGTCGGGTCTTGACCGGGTGCCTGGTCAGCTCGGCCAGGATCTCGTCCATCGGCTGGTTCAGGTCGATGCGCACGGCGTCGAGGTCCGGGCCCGCGCCCTCGGTCAGCTCCGCCTCGGTCGTCTCCGGGAGGAAGCGCGCCGGGTCCTTCTCCAACTGCTCCAGGAAGACGCCCTCGGCGGTGATCTTCGCGACGGCCTGGCGGTCGGCGGAGCAGGAGACGGCGATGGCGACCGGGCAGGACGCGCCGTGCCGGGGCAGGCGCACCACGCGCACGTCGTGGCAGAAGTACTTGCCGCCGAACTGTGCGCCGATGCCGATCTTCTGCGTCAGCTCGAAGACCTTCTCCTCCAGCTCCTTGTCCCGGAAGCCGTGGCCGGTGGGGGAGCCCTCGGCGGGCAGCTCGTCCAGGTAGTGCGCGGAGGCGTACTTGGCGGTCTTCATCGCGTACTCGGCGCTGGTGCCGCCGACGACGATCGCCAGGTGGTACGGCGGGCAGGCGGCCGTGCCCAGCGAGCGGATCTTCTCCTCCAGGAACTTCATCATGCTCGCCTCGTTGAGGACGGCCTTCGTCTCCTGGTAGAGGAAGGACTTGTTGGCGCTGCCGCCGCCCTTGGCCATGAACAGGAACTTGTACGCGTCCCCGTCGTTCGCGTACAGCTCGATCTGGGCCGGGAGGTTGGAGCCGGTGTTCTTCTCGTCCCACATGGTCAGCGGGGCCATCTGGGAGTAGCGCAGGTTGAGCTGGGTGTACGCGTCGTGGATGCCGCGGGAGAGCGCTTCCTCGTCACGGCCCCGGGTCAGTACGTTCTGGCCGCGCTTGCCCATGACGATGGCGGTGCCGGTGTCCTGGCACATCGGCAGCACGCCCGCCGCCGCGATGTTGGCGTTCTTCAGCAGGTCCAGCGCCACGAAGCGGTCGTTGGCGGACGCCTCGGGGTCGTCCAGGATGCGGCGGAGCTGGGCGAGGTGCGCCGGGCGCAGGTAGTGCGCGATGTCGTGCATCGCCTCGGCGGCCAGCTTGCGCAGCGCCTCCGGCTCGACCTTGAGGAACGTGCGTCCGTCGGCCTCGAAGGTGCTCACACCCTCCGAAGTGACCAGGCGGTAGGGGGTGTTGTCCTCGCCTACGGGGAGCAGGTCGGTGTAGGCGAATTCCGGGCCGGTTGGGTGGGAGGCGGGGGGCATCAGGGGTAATTCCTCACTGGGCGGTGGATTTCGGCTGACATCTGCGGCAGCGCCTGACCAGCGTAGAACCCCGGCTCCCGGTCGCCGCTGTGAGGTAAGGCTCACCTGGAACGCCTTCGGGGTCGCGCGTCCTCTAGTCGCGATCTATCGCGTTTCGGTAGGCTGCCTCCCGTGGACGAATCGTCGCTCGCCAAGCGAGCCCAGCAGCCGGTGCACCTGACCAAGCCCGTGGCCGAGGCCGAGCTGAGGGCCTCCGACGCCGACCGGGACCGGATCGCGGAGATCCTGCGCGAGGCGCTGGCCGTCGGGCGGCTGGACGCCGAGGAGCACTCCGAGCGCATCGACCTGGTCTACCGCGCCAAGACGATGGGCGAACTGGAGCCGCTGGTACGCGACCTGCCCGCGGAGGGCGGTGTCCCCGGGCCCCGGACCCCGGCCGCCGCGTACGAGGCGGAACCGGGCGGCGCGCTGCCGGACCAGAGCATGGTCGCGATCTTCAGCGCCTCGACCCGCAAGGGCCGCTGGCGGGTGCCGTCCCGTATCAACGCCGTCGCGATCTTCGGCAGCGTGGAGATCGACCTGACCGAGGGGATCTTCCAGCAGCAGCAGGTCCGGATCAACGTCACCTCGATCTTCGGCAGCGTGGAGATCCGGGTGCCCGAGAACGTCACCCTGCGCAGCAACGGTTCCGGCGTGCTCGGCTCCTTCGAGGTCGAGACCAACGAGTCGGCGGACGCCGACGCCCCGGTCGTCCTCGTCAACGGCTACGCGGTGCTCGGCAGCGTCGAGGCACGGGCCAAGCGCGGCAAGTGGCTGCGCGACCTGCGCGACGACCTGCGCGGCGCCCGGCGCGCGTGGCAGGAGCAGCGGCGCGACGAGCGCCGTGACCGGTACGAACAACGCCGGGACGAGCGCCGGTCCTGGCACGAGCAACGCCGGGACGAGCGGCACGGGCGGCTGCACGGCGGTCACCGCGACTGACGGGGGTAACGGCGGCGACCGTCGCCGGAGCCGGTGTCTCCGCGGCGCGTCCGCACTGCTCGGCGGCCGTTCGCAACCGTGTGCATAAGCACGCGTACAGCGGGTAGGGCTGGTGCATCGTCTCTCGTACGGCTGCGGGGTGCGAAAAGTCGTGCGCAGCGAGACGGGCAAGGGTGACTCTTCGCCGAAGCCGTCGTCAGGAGTAGACCGTGCTGCTACCGCATCAGCCTCTGCAGGACACCGCAGTTGTTCCGTCCCAGCGGGTTCCCTCTCGCGAAGAGGCCGGTCCCTGGCACGCGGAGGCGGTGTGCCGCCGTGACGAGGCGGGCCTGTTCTTCGCACCGTCCAAGGAGCCGACCGCCGCGCGCCTGGCGAGGGAGGAAGCCGCCAAGCGGGTCTGCGCCCGCTGCCCGGTGATGATCGAATGCCGGGAGCACGCTCTCGTGCAGCCGGAGCCCTACGGGGTGTGGGGCGGCCTGACCGCCGCCGAACGCCGGGTCGTGCTGGCCCGCCGCCGGCGCCGGGAGACCGAGCTGCAGCGCTCGGCCCGTATGCAGGCCGCCGCCGGTTGAGCGGCCCGTGCGACCGGCACGCGTGACGGGCCGGGACCCCGCCGGGAAGACGGCGGAGTCCCGGCCCGGGTGTTTGCGGGGGCCGGCGGACCGGGGCCGCAGGGCCTGGTGGTGGCCTAGTTGGGGCGCTCGAAGTCGACCGAGCTGTACGCGCGCAGCTTGGAGAGCCGGTGCTCGGAGTCGACCCGGCGGATCGTGCCGGACTTGGAACGCATCACCAGCGACGAGGTGGTCGCGGTCTCGGCGCGGTAGCGCACCCCGCGCAGCAGGTCGCCGTCGGTGATGCCGGTGGCGACGAAGAAGACGTTGTCGCCGCGGACCAGGTCGTCGGTCTGCAGCACCTTGTCCAGGTCGTGCCCGGCGTCGATCGCGCGCTGCCGCTCCTCGTCGTCCTTCGGCCACAGCTTGGCCTGAAGGGTGCCGCCCAGACACTTCAGCGCGCACGCGGCGATGATGCCCTCCGGCGTACCGCCGATGCCCAGCAGCAGGTCGACGCCGGTGCCCTCGCGGGCCGCCATGATCGCGCCGGCCACGTCGCCGTCGGAGATGAACTTGATCCGGGCGCCGGCCTCCCGTACCTCCTTGACCAGGCCCTCGTGGCGCGGCCGGTCCAGAATGACGACGGTTACGTCCTCGACGGCGGACTTCTTGGCCTTGGCGATCCGGCGGATGTTCACGCCGACCGGCGCCGTGATGTCGACGAAGTCGGCGGCCTCCGGGCCGGTGGCCAGCTTGTCCATGTAGAAGACCGCGGACGGGTCGAACATCGCGCCGCGCTCGGCCACGGCCATCACGGAGACGGCGTTGGCCATGCCCTTGGCCGTCAGCGTCGTACCGTCGACCGGGTCCACGGCCACGTCGCACTCGGCGCCGGTGCCGTCACCGACCCGCTCGCCGTTGTAGAGCATCGGGGCGTTGTCCTTCTCGCCCTCCCCGATGACCACGACACCGTTCATGGAGACGGTGTGGATCAAGGCGCGCATGGCCTTGACGGCGGCGCCGTCGGCGCCGTTCTTGTCGCCGCGCCCGACCCAGCGGCCCGAGGCCATGGCTCCGGCTTCGGTCACCCGGACGAGCTCCAGCGCGAGGTTGCGGTCGGGAGCCTCGGGGCTGACCTCTAGTTGGGACGGCAGATGATGCTCGGTCATCGAGCGCACCTTTCTGTACGGCGACGGCCGGAATGGTGAGGGTGGCTATGACTTTATCGGTACGTCGCCAAAATGAGCAGCGGGCCCTACGCATGAGCGGCGACAAGGAGCCATGCGGGCGTGTCCCCGCACCGCGGGCGCCGGACGCCCGCGGGGCAGGGGGGTGTCTTCGCGGAGCCGGGGATGGGGGACCATAGAGGCGTGGCAGGTATGCGAGGCAAGCAGACGGTTCGGGACATGGTCCTGTCGATGGCGGTGATCGGCGCCCTCGTCGCGGGCATCTATGTCTTCATCCCGCACAACGACAGCAGGACCGCCGAGGTGAACGCGGTCAAGACGGTCGACTACCGCGTCGAACTCGCGACCGCCCGGCGCGCCGCGCCGTATCCGGTCGCCGCGCCCAAGGGCCTGCCCGAGGGCTGGCGCGCCACCTCCGTCTCGTACAAGGCGAGCAAGGACGGCAAGGGCGGCGCCTGGCATCTGGGCTTCCTCGACCCGGAGCAGGAGTACGCGGCGCTGGAGCAGAGCGACGCGCCCGCCAAGAAGTTCGTCCAGGACGTCACGCTGGGCGCCGAGAAGGCCGCGGGCAAGCAGGTCGTCGGCGGCGCGAAGTGGGACCGCTACAAGGGCGAGAAGTACCGCGCGCTGGTGCGCGAGCAGGAGGGTGTCACGACCGTCCTCACCGGCACCGCGCCGTACGGACGCCTCGCGGAGCTGGCGGCGTCGCTGGAGGCGAAGAAGGACTGACCGGCCGGTCGGCGGATCGGCCGGTCCGGATGTGTACGACGAGGCCGCCGCACCCGGGATGGGTGCGGCGGCCTCGTCGTGTGTGGCGCTCGGGCTCAGACGGTGGTGACGGCCTCGTCAAAACCCAGCCGCGGCGAACGCGGGCTGTGTCTTTCCGGGGGGCGACCCCCGGACCCCCAGCCGGCTCAGACGGTGGTGACGGCCTCGTCAAAACCCAGCCGCGGCGAACGCGGGAAGAACGCGTCGGCGCCCGGCTTGCCGATGTTGATGACCATGAAGGACTTCTGCTTGCCGTCGCCGAAGAACTCCTTGTCGATGCCGGCGAAGTCGAAGCCGGTCATCGGGCCCGCGGCCAGGCCCGCCGCGCGGACGCCGACGATGAAGTAACCGGCCTGCAGCGTCGCGTTCTGGACGCCGGCGACCTCACGGACGGCGGCCTCGGAGAAGAACGTGTCCTTGATGCCGGGGGCGTGCGGGAACAGCGTCGGCAGCTTCTCGTGGAAGTCGAGGTCCGTGGAGAGGATCACGGTCAGCGGCGCGCTCAGCGTCTTCGGGCCGTTGGCACCCATCGCGTGCCGCACCAGGCGCTCGCGGGCGTCCTCGGAACGGACCATGGTGATGCGCAGCGGCGACTGGTTGAAGGCGGTGGGGGCGTACTTCACCAGGTCGTAGATGGCCTGCACCTGCTCGTCCGTCACCGGCTCGTCCGTGAACGAGTTGGCGGTCTGGGCCTCGCGGAAGAGGAGGTCCTGGGCGGCGGCGTCGAGCGCGAGAGACATGAGGGCACCTCGTAAGTCGGGATTTCCGTGTTCGTCATCAACTGTAACCAAGATAGATTAAGTTTCAACTAATACGGTGGAATCGTGACCCGATTCACAAGGGGTGGGCGCCGCGGACGCACCGGGTGCCGCGGACGTTCCGGGTGCTGCGGACGCCCCGGGTGCTTCGGCGCCCGGGGCTTGGGGAGCTTCGGGGCGTGAAGGGCTGAGGGCGCGCGGCGGCACGGCGGCACGGCGGCCGGACATTGGGTGCCGGGTGCCGGGTGCCGGGTGCCGGGTGCGGGGCGCGGGTGCTGGGCCCCGGCCTGTGTGGGGCGCCGGGCGAGGGGGTGAGGCCCCCGCCCTCCCCGCCCGCTACCCGGCCGCGTCCTCGCCCGTCCCGTCCTCTTCCGCTGCCGCTTCCTCCGCCAGCGCCGCGTCCAAGCGCGCCCGCGCTCCGTCCAGCCAGCGGCGGCAGACCTTGGCCAGCTCCTCGCCGCGCTCCCAGAGAGCGAGGGACTCCTCCAGCGTGGTCCCGCCGGCCTCCAGGCTGCGGACGACCTCGATCAGCTCGTCCCGGGCCTGTTCGTACCCGAGCGTGGATCCGTCCGACTGCGCCGCGTCCGCCGTGCCGTCCGCCACCGTGTCGTCGTCCGTCTTCGCCTTCGCCATGGCTCCCACCCTATTCCGGGGGTGTGACATCGGGCCGTGAGCCGTTCCCGGACACCCGTACCCGGAACTCGCCCTCGGCGACCCGGGCCCGGAGTTCGTCGTCCGGCGCGACCTCGTGCGGCGACCGCACGGCCGAGCCGTCCGGCTTCTGTAGCACCGCGTAGCCACGCTCCAGGGTCGCCTTGGGGGAGAGGGCGACGACCCGCGCCAGCGTGTGCGACAGCTCCGAGTCGGCCCGGTCCAGCAGATGCCCCAGGGTGCGTCGGCCGCGCTCCAGCAGGGCTGTGACCTGGTCCTCGCGTTCCTCGACCATCCGGTGGGGCCGCTGCATGGAGGGCCTGCTCAGGGCCGCGGCCAGGCCCCGCTCCTCGCGGTCCAGACAGCCGTTGATCGCACGCAGCGCCCGCTCGCGCAACTGCTGGATGCGGGCGAACTCCTCGCCGACGTCCGGTACGACCTTCTTCGCCGCGTCCGTCGGGGTCGAGGCGCGCAGGTCGGCGACCAGGTCCAGCAGCGGCGAGTCCGGTTCGTGGCCGATCGCGGAGACGACGGGGGTACGGGCGGCGCCCACGGCCCGAACGAGCTGCTCGTCCGAGAACGGCAGCAGGTCCTCGACGCTGCCGCCGCCGCGCGCCACGATGATCACGTCGACCTCGGGGAGCGCGTCCAGCTCCTTGACCGCCTCGATCACCTGGGGCACCGCGTGCACGCCCTGCACCGGCACGTTGCGCACCTCGAAGCGGACCGCCGGCCAGCGCAGCCGGGCGTTCTCCAGGACGTCCCGCTCGGCGGCGCTGGCCCGGCCGCACACCAGGCCGATCAGTTGCGGCAGGAACGGCAGCCCCCGCTTGCGCTCCGACCGGAACAGGCCCTCGGCCGCCAGCGACTTCTTCAGTTGCTCCAGGCGCGCCAGCAGCTCGCCGACGCCCACCGGTTTGATCTCGGCGGCCCGCAGCGAGAGCTGGCCGCGCGGGGCGTACCACTCCGGCTTGGCGTGCACGACGACGCGCGCGCCCTCGCTGACCACGTCCGCGACCTTGTCGAAGACCTGGCGGTAGCACGTCACGCTCACCGAGATGTCGTACGACGGGTCGCGCAGTGTCAGGAAGACCACACCGGCGCCCGGCCGCCGGGACAGCTGGGTGATCTGCCCCTCGACCCAGACGGCCCCCAGCCGGTCGATCCACCCCCCGATGAGCCGCGACACCTCGCCGACGGGGATCGGCGCCTCCGCGGACGTCCTCACACTCATGTCACGAGCGTATAGCCCGGCACTGACAGCGCCGGGGCGCGCGGCTCCGTGCCCGTACAGACCGCCGCGGCACAGACCGCCGCGGCGTCAGCCACCCGCCACTCCGGCTCCGTCGCCGGTACGGCCGGTCGCGGCGTCAGCCACCCGCCGCTCCGGCCCTTCGGCGCCCGTACTGCACCCCCAGTACCACCAGCCCCACCACCAACCAGGCCGCTCCGACGATCTGCGCGGTCCGGGACGCCTCCACGACGACCGCGACCACCACGCCCAGCCCCAGTACCGGCACCAGCACGTGTTTGAGGACGCTCGGCCGCTCGGCCCGCTTGCGTACCCAGAACCAGCCGATCACCGAGGCGTGCAGCAGCCCGAAGGCGGTCAGCGCGCCCACGTTGACGATCGAGGACAGGTGGTCCAGCCCGTCGTCGCGGCGGGCCGCCCACACCGCCGCGACCAGCGTCACCACCGCGGCACCCAGCAGCGCCCGGCGCGGCACCCCGCTGCCCGCGTCCACCTTCGACATCGCGCCCGGCAGCCGCCGGTCCCGCGCCATCGCGAACAGCAGCCGCCCGGCCGCCGCCTGCCCAGCCAGCGCCGCGAACGCCGCCCCGACGGCCTTGCTCGCCGCCACCAGCTTTTGCAGCCACTCGCCGGCGGCCGCGTCCGCCGTCGTGTAGAAGGCGTCGCCCTGTTCGGCGGGCCGGTCCGCCAGCTCAGCCGCCGACATCGGCGCCAGCAGCGCCGCCAGGTACGTCTGTACGGCGAACAGCACCCCCGCGATGACCAGGCAGGTCAGCACCGCCCGCGCCACCCGCACCCCGCCCGACCGTCGCCCGCCGCCCTTCCCTGGACGCGCTTCCTTCGCCTCTTCCGCGAACGACGCGATCGCATCGAACCCCAGGTACGACAGCACCGCGACCGACACCGCGGCCAGCACCGCACTCGTGGAGAACGCCCCCTCGCCGGTCAGCGGCGCCGACCAGCCGCGCTGCGCCCCGTCCGTGGCCAGCACCCACACCGCCACCACCACGAACACCACCAGCACCGCCAGCTCCATCGCCAGCACCACGAACCCGGCCACCGCCGCCGTCCGTACCCCCAGGAGGTTCAGCAGCGTGGTGACGACCACCGCGAGTGCCGTCCACACCCACTGGTGCACGGACGGCACCAGCGCGTGCATGGCGATGCCGGAGAAGAGGTACGCCACCGCCGGGATCAGCAGGTAGTCGAGCATCGCCATCCACCCCGCGACGAAGCCCGCCCCGTCGCCGAGCCCGGCCCGCGCGTAGGTGAAGACCGACCCGGCCTGCGGCGCGACCCGCACCATCTGCGCGTACGAGTACGCGGTGAAGGCCATCGCGACCGTCGCCACCACGTAGACGGCGGTGATCGCGCCGTGCGACTTGGCCTGGAGCGTGCCGAAGATTCCGACGGGGGCCATCGGGGCGATGAACAGCAGCCCGTAGACGACCAGGTCGCGGAAGGACAGCGTGCGCCGGAGCCCGCCGCCGTCGGGCGGCACGGCGGCCGCACCGGCCGCCGTGGCGGTACCGGAGGAGGCGTCGCGCGACGCGTCTCCGGGGGCGGAGGGCGGCGGGCGACGGGCGGGCGGGTTCGGCTCGGACGGTGCGCTCATGACGGTCACTCCAGCAGGGGACGTACGGCCGACGATGATCGTCGGCTGTCTCCCAGCTTCGGGCAAGCCCGCGTCCCGGGCGGGGGTGACGCGCCAGGAGAGGCGGTCGGGGGAGGCAGCCGAGGAGGCGAAGGGGGTGCGTGGCGGGAGCCGGGTGGGCGCGACGGGGGAGCGTGGCGGAAACCGGAGGGGCGCGACGGGGGAGCGTGGCGGGAGCCGGAGGGGCGCGACGGAAGCCGGAGGGGCGCCCACGCCCGCGTGAAGCGGAACCCGCGCGCCCCCGTCGCGCCGCGCGCCCCGCCACGTCCCGGCGGCAGCGCGAACCCCGAAGTCGGCCCCGTACGATGGATCGTATGACTGCTGCTACGCCCAGCCCGTCGCCCGCCACCGTTCCGGACGGCGAGACCGTTCCGGACGGAGACGCCGCACCGCGCGAGGACCGCCGCCGGGTCCTGCTCGCCGCGCCCCGCGGTTATTGCGCGGGCGTGGACCGTGCCGTGATCGCCGTCGAGAAAGCCCTGGAACAGTACGGCGCGCCCGTCTACGTGCGCCACGAGATCGTCCACAACAAGTACGTCGTCAAGACCCTGGAGAAGAAGGGCGCGATCTTCGTCGAGGAGACGGCGGAGGTCCCCGAGGGCAACATCGTCATCTTCTCCGCGCACGGCGTCGCCCCGGTCGTCCACGACGAGGCCAAGCAGGGCAAGCTGGCCACCATCGACGCCACCTGCCCGCTGGTCACCAAGGTGCACAAGGAAGCCGTCCGGTACGCCAAGGAGGACTTCGACATCCTCCTGATCGGCCACGAGGGCCACGAAGAGGTCATCGGCACCAGCGGCGAGGCCCCCGAGCACATCACCCTGGTCGACGGCCCCGACGACGTGCGGAACATCGAGGTCCGCGACCCGGACAAGGTCGTCTGGCTCTCCCAGACCACCCTCTCGGTCGACGAGACCATGGAGACGGTCGACGCCATCAAGGGCCGCTACCCCAACCTCCTCTCCCCGCCCAGCGACGACATCTGCTACGCCACGCAGAACCGTCAGACCGCCGTCAAGCAGATGGGCGCCGAGGCCGACCTGGTCATCGTCGTCGGCTCCAAGAACTCCTCGAACTCCGTCCGCCTCGTCGAGGTCGCCCTCGGCGCCGGCGCCCGCGCCGCCCACCTGGTCGACGGCGCCGAGGAGATCGACGAGAGCTGGCTGGAGGGCGTGACCACGGTCGGCCTGACCTCCGGTGCCTCCGTCCCCGAGGTCCTGGTGCACGGCGTACTGGACTGGCTCGCCCAGCGCGGCTACGAGGACGTGGAGACGGTCAAGGCAGCCGAGGAGTCGATCACCTTCTCCCTGCCGAAGGAGCTCCGCCGCGACCTGCGCTCCGAGGCGAAGACCGCCGCCGAGAGCTGAGGGCTCCGGGGCGGCGCCCGGAGCCGTTCCTGCCGCCGGGCCCGGGCGGGCCGGCTGTTGAACCCGGAAGTCGAGGGGTGAACCGGCCCGTCCCCGCCTAGCCTCTAGGCATGAAGGTCTTTGGTGTGGACATCGGCGGGTCGGGCATCAAGGGCGCTCCGGTGGACCTGGAGCGCGGTGACCTGGCGGACGAGCGGTACAAGGTACTGACCCCGCATCCGGCGACCCCGGACGCGGTGGCGGACTGCGTCCAGCAGGTCGTGGACCATTTCGGCTGGTCGGGGCCGGTCGGTGCGACGTTCCCCGGCGTGGTGACCGACGGGGTCACCCGTACGGCGGCCAATGTCGACAAGGGGTGGATCGACCGGAACGCGGCCGCGCTGCTGGCGGGCCGCCTCGGCGGCGGGACCGGCGGCTGCCCGGTCACGGTCCTCAACGACGCGGACGCGGCCGGCCTGGCCGAGATGCACTTCGGCGCGGGCCGGGGCCGCGGGGGCACGGTCATCGTGCTCACCTTCGGCACCGGCATCGGCAGCGCCGTCTTCACCGACGGCAAGCTCGTGCCCAACACCGAGCTGGGCCACCTGGAACTGCACGGCCACGACGCGGAGAAGCGCGCGTCCACCAAGGTCAAGGACGACGAGGACCTGAGCTGGCAGCAGTGGGCGCACCGCGTGCAGAAATACCTGGCCCACGTGGAGATGCTCTTCTCGCCCCGGCTGTTCGTGATCGGCGGCGGTGTCAGCCGCAAGGCGGCGAAGTTCCTGCCGCTGATCGAGGGCATCCGGGCGGAGATCGTGCCCGCCCAGCTGCAGAACAGCGCGGGCATCGTGGGCGCGGCGATGGCCGCGCGGGCCGCGGGCCAGGAGGGCGCGGCGGCCCCCGCCGGCGCGGGCGCGTCAGCGGGCCCACTCTCCCCGGCCCCCGCCGCTTCTCCTTCCCCCGACCCCACTACGTCGCAGGTCGGCTGGCCGGCCGATCCCTGACCTGCCCCGCGCGCTGGGCGGTGGGCTGCCCGGACGTGCGGCCGGGGCGGTGCGGCCCCTGGCCCAGCCCCGGGCGCTGTCCCGGCCCCGGCGCCTGCTCCGCACGCCGGCGCACGCGCTCCGGCGCCGCGCCCGGCGCCTTCCCGGCGCTCTGCGCCCGGGCGGGCGCCCGGCCCGCCGCACGCGCCGCCTGCCGCCGCGCGTGCCGTTCGGCCTGCCGCCGCGCCAGGGCCGCCGCCTTGCGTACGAGAACGATCAGCGCGCAGGTCAGTGTGCCCGCGTACAGCCAGCCCGCCTGCGTCGCCAGCACGGTGAAGACGCCCATCAGCAGTCCGCCGATCCCGCCCGTGTCGTGGCTGATCGGCACCGTTCCGACGGTGTACGCGATGGGCAGTGCGACCGGCGCCGTGATCAGGTCGTACGGCCGTACCCACAGCCCGGCGCACACGCTCACCAGGATGAAGAACACCCCGTAGGCCGTCGGCGCGGCACCGAACAGCAGTCGGTCGAAGAAGGCGAAGGCGAAGAGGGCGAGGGTGCTGAGCAGACCGCACCCCAGCCCGGTGAGCCGGGGCGCGGGCAGCCGCGCGGCGGCCGCCGCCAGCGGGGCCAGCGGCCCGCTCCGGCGCGCGCGGACCCGGTAGACGGTCGAACTCTCCTCGCCGAAGCCGTCCGCCCCGGGGCCGCGTGGGGCACCTGGACCGCCCGGGGCCCGGGGTGCTCCCGGAGTGCCCGCTGCATTCAGGGCGTCCCGGGCGCCCCGGGTGCTGGAACCGTTCGTCGGCACGGCCTCCGCGGGGCGGGGGAGCCGTGCGTCCTGGCCCGCTGCCGGACGGCCGGTCCGGGGCGGACTGTGCTGGGGGCTGCGCGCTCTGTGTTGCTCCACTCGGCAACGGTAGGCCGCCAAGTGGTATCAACCGGTTACAGGACACGCGTTTTGTCTGACCTGACCGGCCCATTCGGCGTACAAATCACCCCACGGCCGTAACGCAGCGTACGCATACCCGCCCTCGCGCCTTCACGAACCACGCCCGTGACCGCTCTCCGGCCGCCTGCCCTACCCCTTCCCCCGCCCCGTAGACTGGACGACCGGTCCTCCACGGACCGTACGGGCCCTCACGAGGGCCGCCCGGGCCCCCAGCGGTCCGTACGTACCGCCCAGTCCACTCGCATCCTCTCCGGGAAGTCGCCACCGTGTCGCTCACGATCGGAATCGTCGGTCTGCCGAATGTCGGCAAGTCGACCATGTTCAACGCCCTGACCAAGAACGACGTGCTGGCGGCCAACTACCCGTTCGCCACCATCGAGCCCAACGTCGGCGTCGTCGGCGTCCCCGACACCCGCCTCGCCGAGCTGGCCAAGATCTTCGACTCCCAGAAGATCCTCCCGGCCACCGTCGACTTCGTCGACATCGCCGGCATCGTCCGCGGCGCCTCCGAGGGCGAGGGCCTGGGCAACAAGTTCCTGGCGAACATCCGCGAGTCCGACGCCATCTGCCAGGTCATCCGCGCCTTCAAGGACGAGAACGTCGTCCACGTCGACGGCAAGGTCTCGCCCAAGGACGACATCGAGACCATCAACACCGAGCTGATCCTCGCCGACCTCCAGACCATCGAGAAGGTCCTGCCGCGCCTCCAGAAGGAGTCGCGCATCAAGAAGGACGTCGCACCGAAGGTCAAGGCGGTCGAGGAGGCCAAGGCCATCCTGGAGAAGGGCGACACCCTCTTCTCGCAGGGCATCGTCCAGGGCTCCGGCAACGAGGAACTCCTCCACGACCTCCACCTCCTCACCACCAAGCCCTTCCTCTACGTCTTCAACGTCGACGAGGACGAGCTGACCGACGAGGACTTCAAGGCCGAACAGCGCGCCCTGGTCGCCCCCGCCGAGGCCATCTTCCTCAACGCCAAACTGGAAGCCGACCTCGCCGAACTCGACGAGGAGGAGGCCCTCGAACTCCTCCAGTCCGTAGGCCAGCAGGAGCCCGGTCTCGCCACCCTCGCCCACGTAGGCTTCAACACCCTCGGCCTCCAGACCTACCTCACCGCCGGCCCCAAGGAAACCCGCGCCTGGACCATCAAGAAGGGCGCCACGGCCCCCGAGGCGGCCGGCGTCATCCACACGGACTTCCAGAAGGGCTTCATCAAGGCCGAGGTCATCTCGTTCGAGGACCTGGTGGAGACGGGGTCGGTCGCCGAGGCCCGCGCCGCCGGAAAGGCGCGCATGGAGGGCAAGGATTATGTGATGCAGGACGGGGATGTGGTGGAGTTCCGCTTCAACGTGTAAGCGGATGAATAACACCACGTCGCTGACGTGGCAAACATGCAGGTCAGATGGGGTCCACTTCTCCGAAGGCGGGCCCCTAGTCTTTCCCTGTGCTGGATGAGTGCTGGATCAGCTGAGCGATCATCAGATGGTTCCCCTCTCAGGCGACACCAGGAGTGGTACGTTATTCAGTACCACTTGATGGGAGGGTCGGAGTCATGTCTATGACCGCGAGTGAAGCCCGCAAGGACCTGTTTCCGTTGATCAAAAAGGTCAACGAAAACCATGAGGCCATCGAGATCGTCTCCAAGCACGGCAACGCGGTGCTTGTCTCGGCCGAGGACTACGCGGCGCTGCGTGAGGGCTCCTACCTGTTGCGCTCGCCGGCGAACGCCCGTCGGCTGCTCAAGGCTTACGAGAACGCTCTGTCGCACATCAACGTGTCGGAACGTGCATTGATCGATCCCGAGTCGCCGGACGCGGGTGCGGGCGCCGCGTGAGGCTCGTCTTCGAGGATCAGGGCTGGGAGGACTACACGTCCTGGCTCAAGAACGACCGCAAGATGCTCGCCCGGATCAACAAGCTCATCGAAGATGTCAGGCGTGACCCTTTCACAGGCATCGGCAAGCCGGAGCCGCTGAAGTATCACCTGCCTGGTGCCTGGTCGCGACGGATCGACGAAGAACACCGCCTCGTCTATCTGGTGACGGGTGAGGAGATCGTCATCCTCGCTGCCCGGTATCACTACTGATCGGTGAGTGCCCGGTGTGCTGGGGCGTCTCTTCCCCATCATCGGGCCGAGGCCGGCGTTCGAGAAGCCCGACCGATCTCAGAGATGGCAAGGGTGTGTCCGGTCGAGGGTCTCGAAGTCGATTCTGACCTCACCCAGTGGCGCGTCGGGCTGCCCCTTGTTCGCAGGAAGCCGTACCGCCCGCGTCGCGGAGTGATATCCGCCAGCTGATCGTGTGCTTGGCGCTCGGAAGGCGGTCCGGTACCCCGTCGCCGCCTACCAGCACCTCCCCAGGGTGCCCTCGGTCGGGTGGCGGTGGGCAGATACCTTGTCCGCGCTGTCTCGGTCGCGGGCGCTGGATGTGCTGGGTGACTTCGCACCGTGCTGGATCGGTGCTGGATGAGGCCTGCGGGAACCGCGTGGGGCGGATGCGACCCATGCGATGTTGTTGGAGAAGCCGCGGGAGGTCGCTGAGGTGGTGGAGGGCTTTGTGGCGCGTGTGATGGAGCGGGGAGCCCGTACTCAGCGCGGGTAGAGCTGGAAGAGGGTGGCGGGTGTGCCGCGGTATTGGGTGCCGGAGGTGTGGAGCAGGGGTTCGAGGAAGTTGCGGGCGTAGGTGGTGGGGTCTTGGGAGGGGCCCTCCAGGCCGGTGATGTAGGTGTGGTGTTCGGCGAGGGAGGCGATGGCTCGGTCGATGCCGGGGCCGACTTCTTTCGCGTGGGTGGGGTACGGGGAGCCGGCCACCGCTACCCAGCGGACGCCGTTCCAGGGCTCGAGGCCGAGTTCGGCCGTCAGGTCGGGGAAGATCCAGCGGTTGCCCGCGTCGCCTGCCGCGTCGAGGGTGGCGCGGCCCACGACCCGGTGGTCCGGGGTGTTCCAGGCCACGCCGCCCCAGGTGTCGTGATGGTTGAGGGTGATCAGCAGCTCCGGGCGGTGCCGGCGGATGGCGGCCGACAGGTCGCGGCGCAGGGGAAGGCCGGGCTGGATGACGCCGTCGTGGTGGTCCAGGAATTCGACCGTTCGGACGCCGACGGCGGCGGCGCTCGCTCGTTGCTCCGCCTCGCGGACCGCGGCGCACTCCTCGGGGCCGAGGCCGTCGATGCCCGCTTCGCCGCGGGTGACGAGGAGGTAGGCGACCTCGCGTCCGGCGTCGGTCCACTCGGCGACGGCGGCGGCCGCGCCGTATTCGAGGTCGTCGGGGTGGGCGACGACGGCCAGGGCCCGCTGCCAGTCCTCCGGCATGGGGGAGAGGGGGGAGGCCGGGGCGGCCCCGTCGGTGCCGCCGCCGGTGGGTGTGTCGGGCACGGTGGGCTCCTTCCCGTACCGCTCGGGCGCCGGGCGCGCGTGCGGCGTGTCGTACCGACTCTCGCACGAACGGCGCGGCCGTGCCGGGCAGCCGGGTGCGCGTGTCCGTGAGTGGTCAACTTCCCTGGTCGGTAGGCCGGTTGAGCTGGGCTTCATCACATCGAGTGAATTACTGGCCCAGGCTTGCGGTCAACAACGCGCGGTTGCCACGCTGTTGCTGACTGTCAAGCTGTTGGGAGGGGCATGTGCCTTTCGGTGAGCAGCCCGCGTACCTCCGCGTCGCCGGCGACCTGCGCCAGAAGATCGTCGAAGGTGTGCTGCCCCCGCACACCCGCCTCCCCTCCCAGGCCCGCATCCGCGAGGAGTACGGCGTCTCCGACACGGTCGCCCTGGAGGCGCGCAAGGTCCTGATGGCCGAGGGGCTGGTCGAGGGCCGCTCCGGGTCGGGGACGTACGTCCGCGAGCAGCCCGTCCCGCGCCGCATCGCCCGCGCCGGCTACCGCACCGGCGTCGGCGCCACGCCCTTCCGGCAGGAGCAGGCCGACGAGCGGGTCAAGGGGACCTGGGAGTCCAGCAGCGAGCGGGAGGAGGCCGGTCCGGTCGTCGCCTCCCGGTTGCGCATCCAGGTGGGGGACCGGGTGATGCGCACGCGGTATCTCTTCCGGGCGGAGGGTGAGCCGGCCATGCTCTCGACGTCCTGGGAGCCGCTGGACATCACGGGGCGTACGCCGGTGATGCTGCCCGAGGAGGGGCCGCTGGCCGGGCGCGGGGTGGTCGAGCGGATGGCGGCCATCGACGTGATCGTGGACAACGTGGTCGAGGAGGTCGGGGCGCGCCCCGGGCTGGCGGAGGAGGCCATGGCGCTGGGCGGGGTGCCGGGCCACGCGGTGCTGGTCATCTCGCGTACGTACTTCGCGGGCGGCCGCCCCGTGGAGACGGCCGATGTCGTGACGCTCGCCGACCGCCATCGGGTGGCGTACCACTTGCCGGTGCACTGAGCCGGGTGGGGCAGGGTGTGGTGAGGCGGGCCCTTTTCCCTGCTTCGTGATGGCTGAAACCCGTTGCTACCTAGCAATTTTCCTGCCGCTACGGCCAAGATCGCACGTTGCGTACTGACGCGTAACCCGCCAGTAGCCACCCCCTAAGTAACAGTATGTCGGGATTTGGGAGGCCAATTGGTGTGTTGGAAACCTCACACACCTTCAGCCAGACCCGAGTTTTGACCCCGCTTGGGAATCCGATCTTCCAATTCGCTCTTACGATGGCGAAGTTTGTGCACGGCACGGGGGAAGATCAGGAGACCAAGCACGTTGAGCACGACGCAGACCCAGAGCGCGGAGCAGGGCTCCCACTCGAATTACCGACGGTCCCTCGGGACCATTGCCCTGACCGCCACGGGTCTTGGGTCGATCATCGGTTCCGGCTGGCTCTTCGGGGCCGAGCGGGCCGCCGCCATCGCCGGCCCGGCCGCCATCCTCGCCTGGGTCATCGGCGCGGTCGTCGCGCTCACGATCGCCCTCACGTACACCGAGCTCGGCTCGATGTTCCCCAAGGCGGGCGGCATGGTCCGCTACGGCCAGTACTCGCACGGTTCGCTCGCCGGCTACCTCGCCGCCTGGGCCAACTGGATCGCGATCGTCTCCGTCATACCCGGGGAGGCGACCGCCTCCGTCCAGTACATGAGTTCCTGGAGCTTCGGGTGGACCCAGGGGCTGTACGACGGCAAGGAGCTGACCGGCAGCGGTGTCGCGCTGGCCAGCCTCCTGCTGATCTTCTACTTCTTCCTGAACTGGTTCGCGATCTCGCTCTTCGCGAAGACCAACACCGCGATCACGGTCTTCAAAGTCGTCGTCCCGATCCTGACCGCGAGCGCCCTGATGCTGGCGCACTTCGACACCGGCAACATCAAGGACCACGGCGGCTTCACGCCGAACGGCTGGAGCGCGGTCTTCACCGCCGTCGCCGTCTCCGGCATCGTCTGGGCCTACAACGGCTTCCAGTCGCCGCTGAACATGGCCGGCGAGGCCCGTAACCCGGGCAAGTCGCTGCCCAAGGCCGTCATCTACTCGATCCTGATCGCGCTCGTCATCTACGTCGCGCTGCAGGTCGCCTTCCTGATGGCGGTCCCCGGCGGCAAGCTGGAGTCCGTCGGCGGCTGGGCCCACCTCGGCTACAACTCGCCGCTGGCCGACCTCGCCGTCGCCTGGGGCCTGAACTGGCTGGCGCTGCTGCTGTACGCGGACGCGTTCGTCTCCCCGTCCGGTACGGGCATGATCTACGCGGCCACCACCTCGCGCATGATCCACGGCGTGCAGGAGAACGGTCACCTGCCGAAGATCTTCGGCCGGGTCGACAAGAAGACCGGGGTGCCGCGTCCGGCGCTGGTGCTGAACCTGTTCATCGCCTTCCTCTTCCTCGCCGTATTCCGCGGCTGGGGCTCGCTCGCCGAGATCGTCTCGGTGGCCACCGTGATCTCGTACATCACCGGGCCGGTCGCGGTGATGTCGCTGCGCCGTCTCTCGCCCGACATCAAGCGGCCGGTGAAGCTGCGGATCATGCCGGTCATCGCGCCCGTCGCGATGGTCTTCGGCTCGCTGGTCCTGTACTGGGGCCGCTGGCCGCTCACCGGCAAGGTCATCCTGATCATGGCGGTCGGTCTGCCGGTCTGGGCCTGGTACGAGCTGCGCAAGCCGTGGGCCGAGCTGAAGCCGCACCTGAAGGCGGGCGCCTGGATGGTGGCGTACCTGCTGGTCATGGCGTGTGTCTCGTACATGGGCGGCGAGGAGTTCGGCGGCAAGGGCTACCTGCCGCCGGGCTGGGACATCGTCGTGGTCGCCGTGATCGGTCTGCTCTTCTACGTGTGGGGTGTCCGCAGCTCCTGGCGCAACCCGTCGCTGGTCGAGGCCGAGGCGGAGTCGCTGGCGGCGGCCGAGGCCGAGGCCGCCGAGGAGCGGGCCGCGGCCGACAGCAACGCCGGTGACGCGTCCGGCGTGAAGTCGGAGGCGGGCAAGGCGTAGCGCCTCTGGGGCGGGGCGTCGCCCTTATCGGGTGGGGCGCACGCCCCCCGGGGCGCGGCGCCGTCCCTCTCGGGCACGACGTGACGCCCTGTCGGGCACGGAATTCGGCGGG
Source organism: Streptomyces sp. NPDC045470 (assembly GCF_040646595.1). Classification (NCBI taxonomy): domain Bacteria; kingdom Bacillati; phylum Actinomycetota; class Actinomycetes; order Kitasatosporales; family Streptomycetaceae; genus Streptomyces; species Streptomyces sp. NPDC045470. The sequence goes on along the minus strand of NZ_JBEZAN010000002.1, from coordinate 877,158 downwards.
CGCCGTCGGTGGCAGGAGCCGCCGGCGGCGCCCGTTCGTGTGTGCGCCCGGGGCGTCCGCGGGGCGGCCCGTACGTCCCTTGCGCGCTGTTCGATGGCCGGTTCGGTACCTCTTTGTGCAAAGCCGTATCCGGTGCGTGAAGGTCGGGCGTAGGCTCGGGCATATGCGGAATGCGGTTTCGGCATCAGTGCAGGAGGGGCGCGCGACGGCGCGCTGGACGGCGGACGGAGGGGCGCGATGACCGACAGTGGAGCGGTGCTGCCCTGGCTCGTCATTCGCCAGGACGAGGGCGGCAACCGTTATCGCGTCGGCCGCTACGCCACCCGCGCGGAAGCGGAGCAGGTGGCCGACCGGCTCGACACCCGCAGGAACGGGCGGCTGTACGTCGTGGAGCGGGTGGGGCACGCCGCCACCTGAGACGAGGGAGCGACAGCGCGGGACGTAGGCTGCCGCGCATGACGGACGTGCGTGTGGTGGTGGGTGGAGCGGTGCTCGACGGGGGAAGGCTGCTGGCGGCGCGGCGCAGTGCCCCGATCGCGCTGGCCGGCCGCTGGGAGCTGCCCGGCGGCAAGGTCGAGCCCGGTGAGACGCCCGAGGAGGCGCTGGTCCGCGAGCTGCGCGAGGAGCTGGGGATCGAGGTCGAGCCGCTGGGCCGGATTCCGGGGGAGTGGGCGCCGCGTCCCGGTCTCGTCCTGCGGGTGTGGACGGCCCGGCTGGTGTCCGGGGAGCCCCGGCCCCTCCAGGATCACGACGAGCTGCGCTGGCTGACGCCGGGCCAGGAGGGCGAGGTCGACTGGCTGGACCAGGACCGCCCGGCGGTCGCCGAGGTGATGCGCCGCCTCGGGGCCGCGGAGGTGTCGGGGGCCTTGTATCCGTCCGGCGCCCCGTACGCCCCGTGACGAGGCCGCAGCTCCGCACATCCCGGGAGCCGCACAGGTCCGTGCGAGCTTGGTAGGACCTGGGGACCCCACAGGCCCTGGCGGCCTCATGGGCCGTGAAAACCTCATGGGCCCCGTACCGTGTCCGGCGCCCGAGCTGTCCCGTACCGCCCCGCCCCGCCCCGTACCGCTCCGCCTCGTACCGTCCCGCTCCGCCCCGCCCCGCCCCGCGCTGACCGGTCATCTTGTCACCTCACCGTTCCCCCGTACGGGACGATCATCGGATCGGCCGGATCCCTCGTAAGGGTGTGCCCCGGTGTGGCGGCGCACCGGGGTGCCCCGCCGCACACGAGGCGTGCGCGCCGAGGCCCCGTATGCCTCAGTACGCCGTTTGTGCCACAGTGCGCCATTGAGGGCGATATTGACGCGCTGATACCGGGTATGTGCTGTTTACCCCCTCACCACGGACCATCCGGAGGGTGCGCGCATCGGGCTGGGAAGTGATCGGCGTGAGCGACAGTGCAGCGGCAGGGGTCCCCGAATCCGCCCCCTACGCGCCCGGACGCGGCATGATCTCCGGCTCCCCGCTCGCCGAGTGGAGCTTTCCGGCCGAGCCCGGGTCCGCCCGTACCGCCCGTGCCGTGGTCCGCGAGACACTTCAGGACTGGGGGCTGGACACCGTCGTCGACCTGGCCGTTCTGCTCGTCAGCGAGCTGGTGACCAACGCGCTGCGCTACGCCAGCGGGCCCATCGGCGTACGGATCGTCCTCAAGAGCGGGGGCGGTCTGCTCGTCGAGGTGTCGGACCCGGTGCCCGACCCGCCCCGGGAGCGCGCCGCGACTCCCGAGGACGAGGGCGGCCGGGGACTCCAGCTGGTGGCGTGCACGTCACGGAGTTGGGGCACCCGACATGGCAGGACAGGTAAAACAGTGTGGTTCGAGCTGTCTGTGGCGGGTTAGGAGTCTGGTGGCGGCCTGATCGTTGCCGTTTCATTGACATTCTGTGGACGGCCTGCGATCGAGACTGTGCTGTGATCGTGAAGACCGTGTTCCGGACAGCCGCGGTGCTGGATACTCGGCTCGTCCGGTCCGGGCACGATGAGCTGGAGGGGACGGGGCTCGTGAGCGAGAAGACATCTGGCGGGGCAGGACCCGCGCAGCCTGCCGGGCCGGGCGGTACGGACGGTCCGGCGCGGCCGTCGGGCCGCTCGGCGCCGGAAGGCGCGGAAGGCCCGCCGATATGGCAGAGCAGCCCGCCCGGCTCCATCTACGACTACATCCGGGTCGCGTCCTTCTCCCTCGGTCCCGACGGACGCATCGACCGGTGGAGCGAGCGCGCGGCCGAGATGCTCGGCATCCCCGCCGCCGACGCGGTCGGCAAGGACCCGGTGGCCGCCTTCGTCCCGCACGAGCTGCGTGAACAGGCCCACCGCACGGTCTCGCAGATCCTGGACGGCCGGGAGTGGACCGGGCTGGTCCCGTACCGCCCGCGCGGCGCGGACCGGGACGACGCGCCGGACGCCGGGGACGGCAGGCTCGCGGAGATCTATGTGATGCCGTCCGAGACGGCGGACGGCGAGCGGGCCGCGGTCTGTCTCGTCGTCGACGTCCACGCGCTGCGCGGCATCGAGACCGACCTCGCGGCCTCTCAAGCCGTTTTCGGCCAATCTCCGATGGGTTTCCTGCTCTTCGACACGGACCTGCGGATCCGCCGCGTCAACGAGCGGTTCGCGACCGTCTTCGGCGGCCCCGCGGCCAAGTACCGCGGGGGCGGGCCGCACGACTTCCTGCCCCGCTCCGAGGCCGAGCGGCTGCAGTCGGCGCTGCGGCGGGTGCTGGAGACGGGGGAGCCGGTCGGCGAGATGCAGCTCGTCGGTACGGTCCCGGCGCCCGCGCACGCCTCCTCCGCCGCCATCCCCGCCCCCACCGCTCCCGAGCCCTCCGCCCCCGCGGGCGCGGCGTACGCCTCCGGGGCCACCGGTACGGCCTACCCGTCCGCCCCCTCCGGGACGGCGTACCCGTCCGCGTCGGCCGGTACGGCCTACCCGTCCGGACCTTCGGGCCCGGCGTACCCCTCCACGCCGGGAGGTGAGGCCGACCGGCGCCGCTGGTCCGTGTCCCTGTACCGCCTGCACGGCGCCAGCGGCCGCCCCATCGGGGTCGCCGCGCTGGCCGCCGACGTGACGGGCCGCCGACGGGCCGAGCGGGAGGCCGCGAGCGCCCGCCGCAACCTGGCGCTGCTCAACGAGGCCGGTGCCCGTATCGGCAACTCCCTCGACCTGGAGACCACCGCCCGCACGCTGCTCGACGTGGCCGTGCCGCAGTTCTGCGACCTGGCCTCCGTGGACCTCTACCAGGGCCTGCTGGCCGGCGACGAGGCTCCGCCGGGGATGGCCGACGGCAGCGCCGAGCTGCGCCGGGTCGCCTTCTCCAGCGCCGTCTCGGACGCGCCGCTGGCCACCATGGCCTGCGACGTGCCCGAGGGCGAGGCGGGGCCGGTCGCGGTCGGCGCCGTCCACCGCTACCCGTTCAACTCCCCGTGCGCGGGCGCGCTGCGTACGGCGCAGGCGCAGATCATCCCGGGCCGGGAGAACGAGGAGCGGGCCGAGCTGGGCGCCGTGGTGCACTCGACGCTCGCCGTGCCGATGGTCGCCCGCGACACGGTGGTCGGGCTGGTGCAGTTCTCCCGGACGAAGGGCAGCGAGCCGTTCGGTGAGCGGGACACCGCCCTCGCGGTCGACCTGGCCGCGCGCGCCGCGGTCTGCATCGACAACGCCCGGCTGTACCGCAGGGAGCACGAACGCGCCCTGATCCTCCAGCGCAGCCTGCTGCCGCCGGGCGACCCCGAGGCGGCCGGCCTGGACATCGCCTGCCGCTATCTGCCGGGCACGACGGCCACCGAGGTCGGCGGTGACTGGTTCGACGTCATCGAGCTGCCCGGCCACCGCACCGCGCTCGTCGTCGGTGACGTGATGGGGCGCGGGCTGCGCGCCGCCGTCGCGATGGGCGAACTGCGGACGGCCGTACGGACCCTGGCCCTGCTCGACATGGAGCCGGCCGAGGTGCTGTCCGCGCTCGACGAGATCGCACGCGGGCTCGGCGCGACCGGCGGCGGCGCCCGTACGACGTCGCGCGCCCCGCGCAGCCGTTCCGCGCCCCCCTCCGGCGCGCAGGCGGGCTCCCCGGCGGACGCCTCGCGCTGCGGCTCCGGCACCGCCGACCTCTCCGAGGTCTACCTCGCCACCTGCGTCTACGCCGTGTACGACCCGGTCACCCGGCGCTGCACCTTCGCCAACGCCGGGCACCTGCCGCCCGTCATGGTCGAGGAGGGCGAGGAGGCGCTGCTGCTGGACGTGCCGCCCGGTATGCCGCTGGGCGTCGGCGGCGAGCCGTTCGAGGAGACCGAGGTCGAACTGCCCGACGGCGCGCTGCTCGCCCTCTACACGGACGGCCTGGTCGAATCCCGTGACCACCCGCTGGACGAGGGCCTGCGCGCCTTCCAGACGGCCCTGTCGGAGGCCGGGCGCCCGCTGGAGGACGTCTGCGACCACGTACTGAACGCGCTGGACACCCGGCACGGCGAGGACGACATCGCGCTGCTGATGGCCCGCGTGCACGGGCTGCCCAAGGACTCCGTCGGTGACTGGAACCTGGCCCCCGAGGCCCGCTCGGTCTCCCGCGCCCGTGAGCTGGCCCGCGACCAGCTCACGGACTGGGGGCTGGAGGCCCTGGTCGACACCACCGAACTGCTGGTCAGCGAGCTGGTCACCAACGCGCTGCGGCACGGCCACGGCGAGATCCGGCTGCGGCTGCTGCTGGACCGGACCCTGGTGTGCGAGGTGTGGGACGCGGACCTGGCGCAGCCCCGCCGCAGGCGGGCCCGGGACACCGACGAGGGCGGCCGCGGCCTCCAGCTCGTCGGGCTCCTCAGCGCGGGCTGGGGCAGCCGTCGGACCCCGCGCGGCAAGACCGTCTGGTTCGAACTGCCGCTCCCGGACGGCGACACCGCCCTGCCCGATCCGGCGGACGCTCTGCTGAGCCTGTTCTGACGGGCGCGGTTCCGGTCCGGCTCAGGCGCGGCCCCGGCGCACCGGCCGTCGTTAAGCTGGTGGCATGGCGGATCTCGACGAGCCCGTCCACGTCGTTGCCTACGATCCGGCCTGGGCGCGGCGGGGCCAGGCACTCGTCCGCGACCTCGCGCGCCGGCTGGCATGGGCCGCCGCCGACGTCGAGCACATCGGCTCGACGTCCGTGCCCGGGCTGGCCGCCAAGCCCGTTGTCGACGTACAGGTGGGCTGCGCGCCCGCGCTGGTCCCGGCTGTCGTCGCGGCCGTCCAAGGCATGGGGTTCGAGCACCTCGGCACTGCCGGTGTCCCCGGTCGCGAGTACCTCAGAAGACGTCCCGCGGACCCCGCCAACGTCCACGTCGTGGAACGCGACGGGCACCTGTGGAGGGACAACATGGTCTTCCGGGACTTTCTCCGGGCCCGTCCGGACGTCGCACGACGGTATGCCCGTACCAAGCGCGAAGCGGCGGAGCGGGCCCCCACGCTGCTCGCCTACTCCGCGCTCAAGGCGCACGTGGTCGCCGAGATCATGGCGGCGGCCCGTTCCGGCCCCGGCGCGTGAGCAGCCGGAGGCGGCCACGGTCACGCCGCCGCCCCCGTACTCGTACCGCCTGCCCTCAGCTCACTCCCTCCGCCGCCGGATCTTGTTCCCCAGCCACACCAGCGGGTCGTACTTGCGGTCGGCCGCGCGTTCCTTCAGGGGGATCAGGGCGTTGTCGGTGATGCGGATGTGTTCGGGGCAGACCTCGGTGCAGCATTTGGTGATGTTGCAGTGGCCGAGGCCGTGGTCCTCCTGGGCGGTGCGCTTGCGGTCGAGGCCGGACTCGTGAGCGGCGTCCAGCGGGTGCATGTCGAGTTCCGCGACGCGCATCAGGAAGCGGGGGCCGGCGAAGGCGGTCTTGTTCTCCTCGTGGTCGCGGACGACGTGGCAGGTGTCCTGGCACAGGAAGCACTCGATGCACTTGCGGAACTCCTGCGAGCGGCCGACGTCCTCCTGCCGCATGCGGTACTCGCCCGGCGCCAGCTCCGGCGGCGGGACGAAGCTGGGGATCTCGCGGGCCTTGGTGTAGTTGAAGGAGACGTCCGTGACCAGGTCGCGGACGACCGGGAAGGCCCGCATCGGGGTGACGGTGACGGTCTCGTCGCGCTCGAAGACGGACATCCGGGTCATGCACATCAGGCGGGGCCGGCCGTTGATCTCCGCGCTGCACGAGCCGCACTTGCCCGCCTTGCAGTTCCAGCGCACCGCGAGGTCGGGGGCCTGGGTGGCCTGGAGGCGGTGGATGATGTCGAGGACCACCTCACCCTCGTTGACCTCGACCCGGAAGTCCGCCAGGCCGCCGCCGTCCGCGTCGCCCCGCCAGATCCTGAAGTGCGCCTTGTAGGCGTCGGACTGCGCGCTCACCGGCTCGCCCCCTCGTCGTCGGCTCCTCCGGTGGCGGCTGCCGCCGGGCCGCTGTCCGCCGCCAGTTCGTCGTCCGTCAGGTACTTCGCCAGTTCGTCCCGCTCGAAAAGGGCCAGCAGGTCGGGCCGGACGGGCGGATTCTCCCGGCGGGACAGGCGGATCTGGCCGACGGCCGGGTCCCGCGGGGGAAGGTCCGCGCCGTCCTCGGCCAGCTCGCAGACCAGGTTGATCCGTCGCCAGCGCCGGTCCATCTCCGGGTAGTCGTCCCGGGTGTGCCCGCCGCGGGACTCCCTGCGCTCCAGGGCCGCGCGGGCCACGCACTCGCTGACCAGCAGCATGTTGCGCAGGTCGATGGCCAGGTGCCAGCCGGGGTTGTACTGCCGGTGGCCCTCGACCCCGGCCCGGCGGGCCCGTGTCCGCAGGTCGGCGAGGCGTTCCAGGGCCTCCTCCATCTCGCCCTGCCTGCGGATGATGCCGACCAGGTCGTTCATCGTCCGCTGGAGTTCCTGGTGGAGGGTGTACGGGTTCTCGGCGGGGCGCCCGGCGTGGTGCGCGTCGGACCCCTCGGCGCTGAACGGGCGCAGCGCCTCCGCCTCCGCGGCGTCGAGCTGGAGCGGGTCGGCGGCGGGCCGTACGGAGCGGGCGCGCGCGTACTCGGCCGCGTACAGGCCCGCGCGGCGGCCGAAGACCAGCAGGTCGGAGAGGGAGTTGCCGCCGAGCCGGTTGGAGCCGTGCATCCCGCCTGCCACCTCGCCGGCGGCGAACAGGCCGGGGACGCCGGTGGCCGCCGCGGTGTCCGGGTCGACGTCCACGCCGCCCATCACGTAGTGGCAGGTCGGCCCGACCTCCATCGCCTCGGCGGTGATGTCCACGTCCGCCAGCTCCTTGAACTGGTGGTGCATGGAGGGCAGCCGCCGCCGGATGACCTCGGCGGGCATCCGGGTGGAGACGTCGAGGAAGACACCGCCGTGCGGGGAGCCGCGGCCCGCCTTGACCTCGGCGTTGATGGCGCGCGCGACCTCGTCGCGGGGGAGCAGCTCGGGCGGGCGGCGGTTGTGGTCCGGGTCCTCGTACCAGCGGTCGCCCTCGTCCTCCGACTGGGCGTACTTCTCCTTGAAGACGTCCGGGATGTAGTCGAACATGAAGCGCTTGCCGTCGCTGTTGCGCAGCACCCCGCCGTCGCCGCGTACGGACTCGGTGACGAGGATGCCCTTGACGGACGGCGGCCAGACCATGCCGGTCGGGTGGAACTGGACGAACTCCATGTTGATCAGCGGCGCCCCGGCGAGCAGTGCGAGCGCGTGCCCGTCGCCGGTGTACTCCCAGGAGTTGGACGTGACCTTGAAGGACTTGCCGATGCCGCCGGTCGCCAGGACCACCGAAGGGGCCTGGAGGACGAAGAAGCGGCCGGATTCGCGTTCGTAGCAGAACGTGCCGGCCACCCGCCCCTCGTCCTTGAGGACACGGGTGACGGTGCATTCCTGGAACACCTTCAACCGGGCCTCGTACGAGCCGAGTTCGCGTTCGTCCTCCTGCTGGAGGGAGACGATCTTCTGCTGGAGGGTGCGGATCAGCTCCAGGCCCGTACGGTCGCCGACGTGCGCCAGGCGCGGGTACTCGTGGCCGCCGAAGTTGCGCTGCGAGATCCGGCCGTCGGGGGTGCGGTCGAAGAGCGCGCCCCAGGTCTCCAGCTCCCAGACCCGCTGCGGCGCCTCGCGGGCGTGCAGCTCGGCCATCCGCCAGTGGTTGAGGAACTTGCCGCCGCGCATCGTGTCGCGGAAGTGCACCTGCCAGTTGTCGCCCTCGTTGACGTTGCCCATGCTGGCCGCGATGCCGCCCTCGGCCATGACCGTGTGGGCCTTGCCGAACAGCGACTTGCAGATCACCGCCGTACGCATCCCCTGCTCACGGGCCTCGATGGCGGCGCGCAGCCCGGCGCCGCCCGCGCCCACCACGACCACGTCCCACTCCTGCCGGTCGAGCTGCGTCATCACAAGGCACCCTTCCTAGAAGAAGCGCGGGTCGTCGAAGACCCCGGTGGCGAGGAGGAAGACGTAGAAGTCGGCGGCGGCCACGCTGATCAGCGACGCCCAGGCGAGCGCCGCGTGCCGGGCGTTGAGCCTGCCGACCCAGCCCCACAGGCGGTAGCGCACCGGGTGTCTGGAGAAGTGCCGCAGCCGGCCGCCGACGATGTGCCGGCAGGAGTGGCAGGAGAGGGTGTACGCCCAGATGAGGACGATGTTGACGAGGAAGACGAGGGTGCCGAGGCCCATGTGGCCCCACTCGTAGTCCGCGTTCCGGAAGGTGAGCAGGGTGTCGTAGGTGAGGATGCCCGCGACCAGCACCGCGAAGTAGAAGAAGTAGCGGTGGATGTTCTGGAGGATCAGCGGGAAGCGGGTCTCGCCGGTGTACTTCTTGTGCGGCTCGGCGACCGCGCAGGCCGGGGGCGAGGCCCAGAAGCCGCGGTAGTACGCCTTGCGGTAGTAGTAGCAGGTCAGCCGGAAGCCCAGCGGGAAGATCAGGATCAGCAGCGCGGGGGACAGGCCCCACCAACTGCCGAAGACGTCCCAGTTGGGCCCGCCGCGCATCGGGTGGCAGTTCTCCGCCAGGCACGGCGAGTAGAACGGCGAGACGTACGGTGCGGCGTAGTAGTCCGCGTTCGCGAACGCCCGCCACGTCGAGTACACGACGAAGGCGAACAGGCCCGCCGCGGTCGTGGCCGGATACAGCCACCATCGGTCGGTGCGCAGGTGGCGGGCGGCTATCGCGGCGCGCGAGGGAGCGTGGACGCCGGTGCCGGGCGGACCGGCCGCGCCCTTCGCGCCGCTTGCCTCGGTATGCGGTTGGGGTTCGGTGCCAGTGGCCAACGTCGGTCTCCGTAGACGGCTGTCCGGTGGTGGGACGGGTGGCGCTCAGCGGCGGTACGGGTGGGGGCTACGGTGCCCGGCGGTCGCGGGCGCCGAGGCCCTCGTCCTCCGCGTCGGCCCACAGGGCGGCGTCGTACGGCGCGTCCGGGATGGTCACCATCTCGGGGACGGGCGCCGAGGGGCGGCCGGTGCGCGGGCCCACGGTGTACGCGGGCCGCCCGCCGGGCGCGTCCGCGCTGCCGTCCCGCAGCAGTTGCAGGCTCTCGCGCAGATGGTCCGTGTCGCTGCGTACGCGCCGGATGTCCAGGCCGCCGCCGACCTGTGCCTCCAGTCGTCCGACCGACCGTTCCAGGTCGTCCAGACTGCGCTGAGCTGCCGTCAGATCGTCCTGCAAGGACATGACTTGCCTCACCTCCGCGGGTGTGGTCGGCGCGCCCTCGCCGCTCGCCCGGACCCGTCCGGGCGCAGCGGCGTGCGCCTGCGAGTGTCGCGCGTCACAGTCGCGATTGGGAAGGGATCTGCCGTGATTCCGGAACCGGACCGGCGTGTTTCGGCACGTGTGCGCCCTCGGTCCGCGCCGGAGGGCGTGCTTTTGTACGGCGGCGTGTACGCCCGCGGACGCGGCACCCGTACGCCCTCCCGGTCGGTGCGGGCGGGCCCGTGACGGGAACCGCGCAGCCCGCCGTACGGGACCGCGCGCGCCGGGCACGGGGGCGGCCGGGAGCGGAAACGGTTGGGCCGGGCGGGTGGCCTTCGCGGCGGCCGCCGACGTGTCGCCCGCCCCGGTGGCGGCCGGTCCCCTTCAGTGGTGGAGCCATAGATGTGATGAGCCGCAAAGTCGGCCGAACGTGATCCGTGGCCCCGCGGCCCGCCGCGGCGGCGCCGCGGCGCGGGCGAGCCCCGGAGGTAACCGTGATGACCCACCCCGTCAGCTCAGGCGGCGCGGCCTGCCGCAGGCGCCGCTGCGCCGCGCTCCTCGCTGCCGGAGTGCTGCTGCCGCTGCCGGTCCTGACCGGCTGCGGCGGAGGCGACGACGCCGAGCAGGCAGGCCCCGGTGCCCAGGACATCTCCGTCACTCCCCGCGACAAGGTGCGCCAGGGCGGCACCCTGCGCTGGGCGGTGGACGCCGCGCCCGGCACACTGAACGCCTTCCAGGCGCGCGCGGACGCGGCCACGCGGCGCGTCACCGACGCCGTACTGCCCCGGCTGTTCACCCTGGACGAGCGGGGCCGCCCGCAGCGCAACCCGGATTTCCTGGACGCCGCCGACGTCACCGACCGCGAGCCCCGCCAGACCGTCGTCTACAAGATCAACCCGAAGGCGCGGTGGAGCGACGGCCGGGCCGTCGGAGCGGACGACTTCGCCGCGCAGTGGAAGGCGTTGAACGGCAAGGACAACGCCTACTGGAGCGCCCGCAACGCCGGGTACGACCGCATCGAGAAGGTCGGACGGGGCGGCGGCGCGCACGAGGTCGAGGTCACCTTCACCAAGCCGTACGCCGACTGGAAGTCACTGTTCACGCCGCTGTACCCGAAGAGCGTGACGGGCGACGCGCGCGCCTTCAACGACGGCGCCCGTGAACAGCTCAAGGCGGTGGCCGGGCCGTTCACGGTGCGGGAGCGGGACAGCGAGGCCGGCACGCTCACCCTCGCGCGCAACCCGAAGTGGTGGGGCGCCCGGCCCAAGCTGGACACCATCGTGCTGACCGCGCTGCCCCGCGAGAAGCGGGCCGCGGCCCTGGTGGCGGGCAAGGTCGACCTGGCCGAGGTGGACCCCGCGGACGCCCGGGCGATCATCGCGGCGCGCAAGCCCGCGGCCTCGCGGTCGGCCGACCCCGGAACACCGGGCGGCAGCCCGTCCGGCCCCGGGTCGCCGGGAGCCGGCTCACCGAGCGCGGGAACACCGGGCGCCTCGGAGACCGGGCGCGTCGAAGACGCCGACGCCGGGCGCTCCCCGGCCCCGCGCGGCGACGACGCCCCGCCGCGCAAGGTGTCCGCCGCCGAGCGGGACGCCCTGCGCCGCTTCACCGTCCGCAAGGCCCTGGAGCCCGCCTACACCCAGCTCGCCCTCAACGGCAGCACCGGCCCGCTCAACGACGACCGGGTGCGCCGCGCGGTGGCCCGCGCCGTCGACCGGCAGAAGCTGGCCGACTTCGTACTCAAACCCCTCGGTCTGCCGAACCGGCCGCTGGGCAGCCATCTGCTCATGACGGGCCAGCCCGGGTACGCGGACCACAGCGGCGCCCTCGGCGGACCGGACACCAAGGCCGCACGGGCGATGCTGGCGGACGCGGGCTGGCGGGCGCCGGGCGGCGCCCCGGCGCAGCCGCGGGACCCGGAGAAGAAGGTGGACGCCGACCGGGGCGGTTCCGACGACGGCAAGGCGGGCGACCGGGAACTCGCGGCCGCCGGACCGGTGACACCGCTGTCCGCGGTCGGCGTACGGTCCGCCGACCTCCAGCGGTCCACGCTGCTGCGGCAGAGCGCCGGCCTCTACAAGGACGTGGCGGCGAACCTGCGCACGGCGGCCCGGGGGGACATCACCGTCGCGGCGTACGCGGACTACCGGCGCTTCGAGATGCTGGCGGCCGGCGCGCTGACCGCCGCCGAGATGATCGAGGTGGCCCCGGCCGCCGGCGGCCGGGGCACCGGTACGGAGGGAGCGGGTCAGGTCAGGGCGGCCGACGGCAAGCCGGTCGAGGGCGGCCTGGCCGCCCCGGTGGACGCCTTCCGCGACCCCACGGCCCGCGGCCCGGTCCCCGCCCTCAAGAAGGACGGCAAGCCGCTCGTCCTGCGCTTCGTGCTCCCCGACGGCCCGGGTTCCGAACGGCTGCGGACGGTCGCCGACCGGATCTCCGGGATGCTCGCCCGCATCGGGGTGCAGACCGCCGTGCAGAAGGTGCCGGACAAGAGCTACTTCGAGGACCACATCGCGGCCGGCGACTTCGACCTGGCGCTCTACACCTGGCCCGGCTCCGCCTATCCGGCCACCGACGGCCGCCCCATCTACGCCAAGCCGCAGCCCGCGGCCGACGGCAGCCTCACCGTCGAGCAGAACTACACCCGGGTCGGTACCGACCACATCGACCAGCTCTTCGACCAGGCGGCCGCCGAGCTGGACGAGGACGCCTCCCGCGAGCTGGTCGACCGCGCCGACGCGCGGATCTGGGCGGCGGCCGGGTCCGTACCGCTCTACCAGCGGCCCGAGGTCGTCGCGGCGAAGGAGAGCCTGGTCAACGCGGGCGCCTTCGGCTTCGCGACCCCGCGCTTCCAGGACATCGGTTACAAGAAGTGAGGGGCCGGGCGTAGCGGACGAGCGGATTCGGCGGCCGGGCCCGATGACCGGACCTGGCGGCCGGGTCCGACGGGGGACCCGACGACCGGAACCGGCGGCCGGACCCGACAACCCGACCGGCGGCCGGCCGGAGCGGTCCCCCGCCCGGCCGGCCGCGTGCCACGCCCCGGTCACGGCCGGACGCTCCCCCGGGCGAAGCGGGCGTGCGCCCCGGCGCGCAGTGCCCGTTCGATTCAGCATCTCCGCAGGTCGGAGGCGGTTCTGCGGCCCAGGGGCGGCCGATGCCGCGGCAGCCCCGTACCATGGGGTGAGGCCGTGGCGTCTTCATGCCCGGCAGGCACACGTACCGGACCGTACGTGCCGCCATCCACGATCCGGGAGAAGCGCCGCAGTATGCCCACGCGCCACGACATTCGTAACGTCGCCATCGTCGCCCACGTCGACCACGGCAAGACGACCCTCGTCGACGCCATGCTCAAGCAGGCCGGCTCCTTCGCCGCGCACGCTGCCGAGTCCCTCGACGACCGCATGATGGACTCGAACGACCTGGAGCGTGAGAAGGGCATCACGATCCTCGCCAAGAACACGGCGGTGAAGTACCACCCCAAGGATGGCGGCGACGTCATCACCATCAACATCATCGACACCCCCGGCCACGCCGACTTCGGTGGCGAGGTCGAGCGCGGCCTGTCGATGGTGGACGCGGTCGTGCTGCTGGTGGACGCCTCCGAGGGCCCGCTGCCGCAGACCCGCTTCGTGCTGCGCAAGGCGCTGGACGCGAAGATGCCGGTCATCCTGTGCATCAACAAGACCGACCGCCCGGACTCCCGGATCGCCGAGGTCATCGACGAGACCTACGACCTGTTCCTGGACCTGGACGCGGACGAGGACCAGATCGAGTTCCCGATCGTCTACGCCTGCGCCCGTGACGGTGTCGCCTCGCTGACCAAGCCGGAGGACGGCACGGTCCCGCAGGACAGCACCAACCTGGAGCCGTTCTTCAGCACCCTGCTGGAGGCCGTCCCGGCCCCCGAGTACGACGAGTCGGCGCCCCTCCAGGCCCACGTCACCAACCTCGACGCGGACAACTTCCTCGGCCGTATCGCGCTGCTCCGCGTCGAGCAGGGCGAGCTGCGCAAGGGCCAGACCGTCGCGTGGATGAAGCGCGACGGGTCGGTCCAGAGCGTGCGCATCACCGAGCTGATGATGACCGAGGCGCTCACCCGCAAGCCCGCCGAGGTGGCCGGCCCCGGCGACATCTGCGCCGTCGCCGGTATCCCCGACATCATGATCGGCGAGACGCTGGCCGACCCGGAGAACCCGGTCGCGCTGCCGCTGATCACGGTCGACGAGCCCGCGATCTCGATGACCATCGGCACCAACACCTCGCCGCTGGTCGGCCGCGGCGGCACCGGCAAGGGCGCGGACGCCAAGGCCGCGACCAAGGACCGCAAGGTCACCGCCCGCCAGGTCAAGGACCGGCTGGACCGCGAGCTGATCGGTAACGTCTCGCTGCGCGTCCTGGACACCGAGCGCCCCGACGCCTGGGAGGTGCAGGGCCGCGGTGAGCTGGCGCTGGCCATCCTGGTCGAGCAGATGCGCCGCGAGGGCTTCGAGATGACCATCGGCAAGCCGCAGGTGGTCACCAAGGAGGTCGACGGCAAGACCTACGAGCCCGTCGAGCGCATGACGATCGACGTGCCCGAGGAGCACATGGGCGCCGTCACCCAGCTCATGGGTGTCCGCAAGGGCCGGATGGACAACATGTCCAACCACGGCTCGGGCTGGGTCCGCATGGAGTTCGTCGTGCCGTCCCGCGGTCTGATCGGCTTCCGTACGGAGTTCCTGACCAACACCCGCGGCACCGGTATCGCGCACTCCATCCACGAGGGCCACGAGCCCTGGTTCGGCACGCTGACGACCCGCAACAACGGTTCGCTGGTCGCCGACCGGGCCGGCGCGGTCACCGCCTTCGCGATGACCAACCTCCAGGAGCGCGGTGTGCTCTTCACCGAGCCGGGCACCGAGGTGTACGAGGGCATGATCGTCGGTGAGAACTCGCGCTCCGACGACATGGACGTGAACATCACCAAGGAGAAGAAGCTCACCAACATGCGCTCCTCCTCCGCCGACTCCTTCGAGGCGATCGTGCCGCCGCGCAAGCTCTCCCTGGAGCAGTCGCTGGAGTTCTGCCGCGACGACGAGTGCGTCGAGGTGACCCCGGAGGCGGTCCGTATCCGCAAGGTCGTCCTGGATCAGAAGGAGCGCGGCCGCACCGCTTCGCGCGCGAAGCGGTAATACGCACCGAGGCGCCGGGCGGACACGCTGGGTAATGACCCGCGGCCGCCCGGCGATTACGCTCAGCGAGCGCCCCACCGGATTTCCGATCCGGTGGGGCGTTTTCCGTTTACCGGTACGGCGGGTCGGCTACCGCATTGATGATCACCGTGTCAACGGGATTCCGGTTGCGATCCGGCCATGGAGAGTCCGAATTACGGACGAAGATCAGCATGTGTGGTGCCGACGGTCCGTTTCGTTACCGTCTGGATGGTTTGGTTTGTCCGGATTCCGAACTCTCGGAAAACGGATGTGACCAAACCGAGACCCCTTACACGTGGTTTATGGGGCGAAGGTGACTGAGACTGGGGTGCATTGAGCTCGGGTCAATGGGTCACGCGCTGTGGGGAGCGCCGACTCACGAGCAGCAGGAGCTGGTCGCTGGCTGTCAGGGGTGTCAGCTGCGGGCAGCTCCTTTCCATGAAGTGAATGGACTCATGAGGAGGCAGTCCCATGCGCGGTGCCAAGAGCGCCACCTGGGTCGCAGGTGCGATAGCCGTGGCCCTGACCGCCACGGCGTGCGGCGGCGGCAGCAGCAGTAGTGGCAACAACGCGCCCGTTGACCCCAACGGCACGTACACCTACTACAACACCGAGCCGCAGAACCCGCTGATCCCGACCAACACCAACGAGGTCGGCGGCGGTTACATCGTCAAGAACCTCTTCCGCGGTCTGGTCGACTTCGACCTCCAGGGCAAGCTGCGCTACCAGAACGCCGAGAGCGTCGAGTCCACGGACAACCAGCACTTCACGGTGAAGCTGAAGAAGGGCTGGAAGTTCCACAACGGCGAGCCGGTCACGGCGGCCTCCTTCGTGGACGCCTGGAACTGGGGCGCCAACGCCAAGAACGCCCAGCTCAACTCCTCCTGGTTCGAGCCCATCAAGGGTTACGAGGAGATCCACCCGAAGGAGGGCGACCCGAAGACCGACAAGATGTCGGGCCTGAAGGTCGTCAACGACAACGAGTTCACCATCGAGCTGTCGCAGCCGGTCTCGACCTTCAAGGAGCGTCTCTTCTACGACGCCTTCTTCCCGCTGCCCAAGGCGTTCTACAAGGACACCAAGGCGTTCGGCGAGCACCCCATCGGCAACGGCCCGTACCAGCAGGACGGGAACTGGGAGCACAAGGTCCAGTTCAAGACGAAGAAGTTCGCCGACTACAAGGGCGAGGACAAGCCCAAGAACGGCGGCGTGATCTTCAAGTTCTACAACACGGACGACAGCGCCTACAACGACCTGGTCTCCAACAAGGTCGACATCATGTACAAGGTCCCGAACTCGGCGACCGGCAAGTTCAAGTCCGACCTCGGTGAGCGCGCCGTCAACGAGCCGTACGGCGGCCAGACCACCATCGCCTTCCCCATGTACGACAAGGAGTGGGGCAAGCCCGAGAAGGCCAAGGTCCGCCAGGGTCTGTCGATGGCCATCGACCGCGACACCATCGTCAAGACGGTCCTCAAGGGCGCTTCCGACGCGGCCGACGGCTGGGTGCCCACCGTCGTCGAGGGTTACAAGAAGGACGTCTGCGGCGAGTTCTGCAAGTTCAACCCGACCAAGGCCAAGCAGCTGATCAAGGAAGGCGGTGGCGTCCCCGGCAACAAGATGACCATCACCTTCAACAATGACGGCGGCCACCGGGACTGGGCCGAGGCGGTCTGCAACGACATCAAGCAGAACACCGGCGTGAACTGCGCCGCCCAGCCGCGCCCGACCTTCCAGCAGGTGCGTAACGAGATCACCGGCAAGAAGATGGACAGCGCCTTCCGTATGGGCTGGGTCCAGGACTTCCCGAACATCTCCAACTTCATCTCCGAGCAGTACCGCACCGGTGCCGGCGCGAACGACATGGGCTTCTCCGACCCCGAGCTGGACAAGCTGATGGACCAGGCCAACGCGGCCAAGACCATCGAGGAGTCCAACAAGCTCTACCTCCAGGCCGAGAAGAAGCTGACGGAGACGATGCCCTCCATCCCGCTGTTCTTCGACCACACCCTGGGCGGTTACTCCAACAAGGTGCAGAACGTGAAGTTCGACACCTACCGCCAGGCGATCTGGACCGACGTCGAGGTCAAGAAGAAGTAACCGGGACGCTGCATGTGACGCAGGCCCAGTAGCCGCCCGCCCCCTCCACCCCGGGGCGAGGCGGCCGCTGGGCCCGTCAGCGACAGGAGGAACCATGGGGCGTTATGTCGCGAGGCGACTGCTCCAGATGATCCCGGTCTTCATCGGGACCACTCTGCTCATTTTCCTGATGGTGTATTCGCTGCCGGGCGACCCCATCAAGGCGCTTTTCGGTGACAAGGCCGCCGACCCGGCCACCGTCGCCAGACTTCGGCACCAGTACGGGCTCGACCAGCCCATGCTGACCCAGTACTGGAACTACCTGACCGGCCTGTTCAAGGGCGACTTCGGTGACAGCTTCACCGGCCGACCGGTCGCCGACCTGATGGCCGAGGCATTCCCGGTCACCATCCGGCTGGCGCTCTACGCCTTCGGTATCGAGGTCGTCATCGGTATCGCGCTCGGCATGCTCACCGGCCTGAAGCGCGGCAAGCTCGTCGACCAGGCTGTTCTGGTGCTCACCCTCATCGTGATCTCGATCCCGGTGTTCGTGCTCGGCTTCCTCGCCCAGTTCTTCCTGGGTCTGAAATGGGGGCTGATCACACCGACGGTCCAGGACTCCATGAATCTGGGGGAACTGACCGTACCGGCGATCGTGCTCGGTGCCCTGTCGCTCGCGTACGTCACCCGGCTCACCCGTACCACCGTCGCGGAGAACCTGCGCGCCGACTACATGCGCACCGCGCTCGCCAAGGGCCTGCCCAAGAGCCGGCGCCTGGGCGTGCACCTGATGCGCAACTCCCTGATCCCCGTGGTCACCTTCCTCGGCACCGATCTCGGCATGCTGATGGGCGGCGCCATCGTCACCGAGGGCATCTTCAACGTCCAGGGCGTGGGCAACACGCTGTTCAAGGCGATCCAGACCAGCGAAGGCCCCACCGTGGTCGGCATCGTGACGGTGCTCGTCCTCATCTACCTCGTGAGCAGCCTGGTCGTGGACCTGCTGTACGCCGTTCTGGACCCGAGGATCCGCTATGCCTGAGAAGACAACTGTGAACCCCGGCAGCGTCGCGGGCCCGGGCACCACCGGCGACACCGTGGACCTCGCGGCGCCCGGCGTCGGCGCTGCCGCGGCCGAGGCCGCCGGCGGCCCCGCCAACAAGCCCCGCAGCCTCGGCCAGGACGCCTGGCGCGAACTGCGCTCCCGGCCGATGTTCTGGATCGCCGGCGTGCTGCTCGTGGTGCTGATCATCATGGCGGCCGTGCCGTCGCTGTTCACGGGCGCCGACCCGGCCCACGCCGACCTGCGCAACCACTACCTGGGCGAGCCCCAGTGGTCGCACCTGTTCCAGGTCGACTGGTTCGGCTACAACAAGCAGGGCCAGAGCGTGTGGGCCCGTACCGTCTACGGCGCCCGCGCCTCGATCATCGTCGGTGTCTGTGTGACCTTCGCGGTCACCGTCTTCGGCGGCCTGCTGGGCATGCTCGCGGGCTACTTCGGCGGCTGGGCGGACGCCCTCCTGTCGCGTATCACCGACGTGTTCTTCGGCATCCCGCTGCTGCTCGGCGCGCTCGTCCTCCTGCAGGCGTTCACCAGCCGTACGGTGTGGACCGTGACCCTGGGTCTGGCCGTCTTCGGCTGGATGCAGCTCGCCCGCGTCATGCGCGGCGCGGTGATCACCCAGAAGCAGGCGGACTTCGTGACGGCCGCCAGGGCGCTCGGCGCGGGCAACACCCGCATCCTGTTCAAGCACATCCTGCCGAACGCCATCGGGCCGGTCATCGTCGTCGCCACCATCGCGCTGGCCGGCTACATCTCCGCCGAAGCCACCCTGTCCTACCTGGGCATCGGCCTCCAGCCGCCGGCCATCTCCTGGGGCGTGGACATCTCCGCGGCCAAGGACGTGCTGCGCGACGCCCCGCACGTCCTGCTCATCCCGTCGGCGTTCCTGAGCATCACCGTGCTGGCGTTCATCCTCCTCGGCGACGCGGTGCGCGACGCCCTCGATCCCAAGCTGCGCTGAGGGAGGCGTACGTGACCACCATTTCGAAGACCGCGGACGTTCCCAAGCCGGGGGCGGACGCCAAGGACAGCGGTCCGCTGCTCGACGTCCGTGACCTGCACGTCGAATTCCACACCCGGGACGGCGTCGTCAAGGCCGTCAACGGCGTCAACTACAACGTCAGCGCCGGCGAGACGCTCGCCGTGCTCGGCGAGTCCGGCTCCGGCAAGTCCGTCACCGCGCAGGCCGTGATGGGCATCCTGGACATGCCGCCGGCGAAGATCCCGCAGGGCGAGATCCTCTTCCGCGGCCAGGACATGCTGAAGATGACGCCCGAGGAGCGCCGCCGGACCCGCGGCGCGAAGATCGCCATGATCTTCCAGGACGCGCTGTCGTCGCTGAACCCGGTGCTCACCGTCGGCTACCAGCTCGGCGAGATGTTCCGGGTCCACCAGGGCATGTCCAAGAAGGACGCCAAGGCCAAGGCGATCGAGCTGATGGACCGGGTGAAGATCCCGGCCGCGGCGGCCCGGGTCTCGGACTACCCGCACCAGTTCTCCGGCGGTATGCGCCAGCGCATCATGATCGCCATGGCGCTGGCCCTGGAACCGGACCTGATCATCGCGGACGAGCCGACCACGGCGCTCGACGTGACGGTCCAGGCGCAGGTCATGGATCTGCTCGCGGACCTCCAGCGCGAGTACAACATGGGCCTGATCCTGATCACCCACGACCTGGGTGTGGTCGCCGACGTCGCCGACAAGATCGCGGTGATGTACGCGGGCCGGATCGTCGAGCACGCGCCCGTGCACGAGCTGTACAAGAACCCCGCGCATCCGTACACGCGCGGCCTGCTCGACTCCATCCCGCGCCTGGACCAGAAGGGCCAGGAGCTCTACGCGATCAAGGGCCTCCCGCCCAACCTGCTGAACATCCCCACGGGTTGCGCGTTCAACCCGCGCTGCCCCAAGGCGCAGGACATCTGCCGTACCGAGGTGCCGCCGCTGCACGGCGTCGCCGACGGCCGCGGCAGCGCGTGCCACTTCTGGGAGGAGACGATCAATGGCTGAGCCCACGAAGGACGCGGCGCGCGAGCCCATCCTCGAAGTCCGCGACCTGGTCAAGCACTTCCCGCTCACCCAGGGCATCCTGTTCAAGAAGCAGGTCGGCGCGGTCAAGGCCGTCGACGGCATCTCCTTCTCGCTGTACGAGGGCGAGACCCTCGGCATCGTCGGCGAGTCCGGCTGCGGCAAGTCCACGGTCGCCAAGCTGCTGATGAACCTGGAACGGGCGACGTCCGGCGAGGTCTTCTACAAGGGCCAGGACATCTCCAAGCTGTCGGGGCGCGCGTTGAAGGCCGTGCGTCGCAACATCCAGATGGTGTTCCAGGACCCGTACACCTCGCTGAACCCGCGCATGACGGTCGGCGACATCATCGGCGAGCCGTACGAGATCCACCCGGAGGCGGCCCCCAAGGGCGACCGCCGCAAGAAGGTCCAGGACCTGCTGGACGTCGTCGGCCTCAACCCCGAGTACGTCAACCGCTATCCGCACCAGTTCTCGGGCGGCCAGCGCCAGCGCATCGGCATCGCCCGCGGACTGGCCCTCAACCCCGAGATCATCATCTGCGACGAGCCCGTCTCGGCGCTGGACGTGTCGGTCCAGGCGCAGGTCATCAACCTGATGGAGAAGCTCCAGGACGAGTTCAACCTCTCCTACCTCTTCATCGCCCACGACCTGTCCATCGTCCGGCACATCTCCGACCGGGTCGGGGTGATGTACCTCGGCAAGATGGCGGAGATCGGCACCGACGAGCAGATCTACGACCACCCGACCCACCCGTACACCCAGGCCCTGCTCTCCGCCGTCCCCGTACCGGACCCGGAGGCGCGGGCCGGCCGCGAGCGGATCATCCTCTCCGGCGACGTGCCGTCCCCGGCCAACCCGCCGTCCGGCTGCCGCTTCCGCACCCGCTGCTGGAAGGCCCAGGACAAGTGCGCCGAGGAGGTGCCGCTGCTCGCCGTACCGGAGCGCTTCGCCACCACGGGCAGCCTCGCGGCGCACGACTCGGCCTGCCACTTCGCGGAGGAGAAGGACGTGGTCGGCGCGGCCTGAGCCGGGCCGTACGCGCGTACGCGGGGGCGTCCGGGGCATCCGCTCCGGGCGCCCCCGTACGCGTACCCGGCCGCCACCAGCACCGACTCGCTCCCGCGGCGTCACTCCCGGTCCCCTTTGGGCGTCACGGTGAACCACACGGCCTTGCCGTTCGGGCAGTCCCGCACTCCCCAGCTGTCGGCGCAGGCGGCCACGATCCCGAGCCCGCGCCCGTACTCCTCCTCGGCCCCGGCGCTCTGCCGCGCCGGCACGCCCGGCCCGGTGTCCCACACGGCGATCGTGAGGTCGAACGGTGAGCGGTCCACGCTCACGTACGCGTCGGTCTTCGCGTACTGGTACGAGTTGGTCACCAGCTCCGAGACCATCAGCTCCGCCGTCTCCGTCAGGCAGTTCAGCCCGGCCCCGTCCAGGATGTGCCGCAGCGCGGCTCTGACGACACCGACCGCCCGGGGGTCATGCGGAATGAACAGGCCGTAGGACCAGGTGTCGCTGGGCGTGCTCATGAGGCAGCCTCCAGGTGGATGTGGTCTGCGAATGCGCTCTGTGACTGGTTCCACACTCAAGGTAGCGATGGGTGGCGTATACGTGCCACCAACTCACAGAAATGGCTGGCTGGTCCATACTGCCGAGGGGGATCTGGGAGGGATGAATGGGCCTGAGGGCGAGTCCCACGTACCGGCAGCGACGTTTCGGAGCCGAAGTCCGCAGGCTACGGGAGCGCGCCGGCCTGACGGTCAGTGAGGCCGCGGACGTGATGGGCATGCGGCAGTCGCACGTCAGCAATGTGGAGGCCGGCCGCACCCCGCTGGCGCCGGAGCGGCTGCGGGCACTGGCTCAGACCACGAGTGGTACACGTTCTACCTACCTCGAAGCGCTGATCGCGATGGGCGAGGCCCGGGGGAAGGGCTGGTGGAGCGCCTACAGAAGCGCGGTGCGGCCGTCCCTCCTGGATCTCGCCGAACTCGAATCCGGGGCCGGACGCCTGCTCTGCTACGAACCGATGTTCATCCCGGGCCTGGTGCAGACCCGTGAGTACGCCGCGGCCATCCACCATGAGGGATACACGCGGGAGACGAGGCGGCAGCGGGACCTCGCGGTCGACTTCCGGCTGAGGCGCCAGCAGGTGCTCAGCGGCAGCGGGGCGCCGCGCACCCACCTGGTCGTTCACGAAGCGGCCCTGCACGTGTCGCTCGGCAGGCGCGGCGTCATGCGCGACCAGTTGATCCGGCTGATCGAGGTGTCGCGGCTTCCGCACGTCACCGTGCAAGTGCTGCCCTTCGCCGGGCCGGTGCCTTTTGGTACCTCGTTCACGGTGGTGGAGCCGGAGGTCGAGGAACTGGGCACGGTCGTCGTGTCACACGTCGAAAACTCCCTGTACCTCGGTGATTCGGACGCTCTTGCGAGGTACCACGCCACTTTCGCTAGGCTCAGCGAAGTGGCCTTGCCTCCGGTCGACGCCGCGGCCCTCCGCGAGGCGCACGCGGTGAAGGACTCGCTGGGGATCATCCGGCGTCTCCTGTATCCCCTGCTCTAGGAGGGCGTGCATGTCCCAGCTCACGTGGCAGAGGTCCAGCTTCAGTGAAGGTGGCGCGGATACGTGTGTCGAGGTGGCTGCCGGGTGTGGAGATGTGCGGTGGGTGCGGGAGAGTGCGGAGGGTGGGGTGGTGAGGGTGTCTGTGGGGGCGCTGGGGGGACTGGTGCGGGTGCTTAAGGTGGGGGCGGTCGGTTGATTCTTGGGTGTGCGTTTTGTGCGGGGGTTGCGCTTTGCGGGAAGGCGGGCGGCTGGCCGGTGGGGATGCGCGCGTCGGGGCGGTGGCGTGGTTGGTGTTGGCGGCGCAGACTGAAGGGGCAGGTACGTTCCACCGGGTGGGGTGAGGTTGATGCGCCGCCTTGGCATGACGGCGTCCGTCGCTGTCCTGGCCGCGACCGCGTTGGCGGGCTGCGGGGCGTCCGGCGACCGGGCGGACCGTACGGAGACCACGGTCACCAGCACGCGTACGGTCACTGAGGAGCCGACGCCCGCGCCTTCCGGCAGCGGGACGGCCGGGAGTACCGCGTCACCGGAGGCCGGGCCGACGGCCACCGCCCGGGATGCCGCCTCCGTCGTCCAGGACTATTACGCGGCCGTCAACGCTCGTGACTTCCGCCGCGCCTGGGACCTCGGAGGCAAGAACCTCGGGGGGACGTACGACGCCTTCGCGGCCGGCTTCGCGGACACCGCCCGGGACACCGTGCGTGTCGTGGACGTGAGCGGCGACGTGGTGACGGTGACGTTGGAAGCCGAGCAGCGGGACGGGTCCGTGCGGACCTTTGCCGGTACGTACACGGTGCGGGGCGGGGCCATCGTCGCCGCGGACATTCAGGTGGTGGCGGGGCCGACGCCCAGCGGTGGTTCGCCTCGTCCTGGCCCGTCGACGGGTGGGCCCGATGTCGATTGCTCCGATCTCGACGGCCCGACCCGAGTGGGGCCGGACGACCCGCACCGCCTTGACCGTGACGGCGACGGTGTCGGCTGTGAGCCCCACGGGGAGTGACGGGGATCGCTCGTACGGGGGGTTCTGGCCCGTGTTGCGGGCGGGTGGCGTGGTGTGGGGGACGGGAGGTGCCAGGTTGGGGCCGAGGGCGTCGGTGGGTGTCCGGGGTCGCGGTTCTGAGGAGGCAGCTCGTTGGGTGGAGCCTGGCGCGTCGGGTCGGTGGTCTGTGTGGCCGCCGTGGCTGCCCTGGCCGCTGCCGGGTGTGGTGGGGGCGGGCAGGACCCCACGGTCGTCCGGGCGTCCTGGGGTGACCCGCAGAATCCGGTGGAGCCGGCCAACACCACCGATGTGCAGGGCGGCAAGGTGCTCGATCTCGCTTTCCGGGGGCTGAAGCGGTACAACCCGCGGACCGCTGTCGCGGAGAACATGGTCGCGGAGTCGGTCGAGTCGCCGGATGCGCGGAATTTCACTGTCAAGGTCAAGCCGGGGTGGACGTTCAGCAATGGGGAAAAGGTGACCGCGCGGTCCTTCGTGGACGCCTGGAATTACGGGGCGCTGGTCACCAACCGGCAGCAGGGGGCGCCGTTCTTCAGTTATGTGGAGGGGTATGAGGACGTGCACCCCGAGGGGGCGGGGGAGAAGCCGACGGCGAAGACGATGCGTGGGCTGCGGGTACGGAACGAGTTCACTTTTACGGTGCGGCTGAACAGGAAGTTCGGGCTGTGGCCGGACATGCTCGGATACAACGCCTTTCTGCCGCTGCCCCGGTTGTTCTTCACCGATCACGACGCGTGGCTGGCGAAACCGGTCGGCAATGGGCCGTACGCGGTGCAGTCGTATGCCAAGGGCGGGGTCATGCGGCTGCGGAGGTGGGGAAAGTACCCGGGTCCGGACCGGGCGCGGAACGGTGGAGTTGATCTTCAGGTTTATACGGACAATGACACTGCTTACACGGATTTGATGGCGGGGAATCTGGATCTGGTCGATGATGTGCCGGCTCCGCAGTTGAAGCATGTGAAGAAGGATCTGGGCGGGCGCTACATCAACCAGCCTGCGGGGATCATCCAGACGCTGTCGTTCCCGATGTACGACGAGAAGTGGTCGAAGGCGGGAGTGGAGAAGGTCCGGCGGGGGATTTCCATGGCCGTCAACCGGCCGGCGATCACCCGGCAGATCTTCCGGGGGACGCGGACGCCCGCCACCGACTGGACCGCGATGGCCCTGGGGGAGCACGGCGGCTACCGGGCGGGCCTGTGCGGTGACGCGTGTACGTACGATCCGGCCGGGGCCCGGAAGCTGGTCGCCGAAGGGGGCGGGATTCCCGGCGGTTCGATGAAGGTGACGTACAACGCGGACACCGGGTCTCACAAGTTGTGGGTGGACGCGCTGTGCAACAGCGTGAACAAGGCGTTGGGCCGGCATGTGTGTGACGGTGCGCCGATGGGAACCTTCGCCGATTACCGCACCAAGGTCACGCAGAAGAAGATGAGCGGGCCTTACCGGGCCGGCTGGCAGATGGACTATCCGCTGATCCAGACCTTTCTGCAGAGCCAGTACTTCACCGGCGCGTCGTCCAACGACTCGGGCTGGAGCAACAAGGAGTTCGACGGACTGGTGAGCCGGGCCAACGCGGAGAGCGAGCTGCGGCAGGTGAACGACACGTATCACCGGGCCGAGCGGATTCTGGCCCGGGAGATGCCCGCGATCCCGCTCTGGTACCAGAACGGTAGTGGCGGGTACGGGGAACGGGTCGAGAATGTCGCGCTGAATCCCTTCAGTGTTCCGGTGTACGGCCAGATCACGATCAAGGGCTGAGGGGCGGGTGGACGGCCGTGGGGCGTTATGTCATTCGGCGACTGCTGCAGATGGTGCCGGTTTTCGTCGGTGCCACGTTTCTCATTTTTGTGATGGTGTACGCGCTCGGTGACCCGGTCGCGGCCCTCTCCGGTGACCGTGCACCCGACCCGGCGACGGCCGCGCAGATCCGCCGTGAGCTTCATTTGGACCAGCCGCTGTGGCAGCAGTACCTGCATTACATGGGGCAGATCTTCACGGGGAATTTCGGCACCACCTTCGACGGGCAGCAGGTCCTGGACAAGATGGGTACCGCCTTTCCCGTCACCCTGCGGCTCACCGTCGTCGCGATCGTCGCGGAGATCGTCGTCGGGGTGACGCTCGGCGTGCTCAGCGGGCTGCGGCGGGGGCGGCTGCTGGACTCCGGGGTGCTGGTGCTCACGCTGATCGTGGTGTCCGTACCGACGTTCGTCAGCGGGTACGCGCTCCAGTACCTGCTGGGCGTGAAGTGGGCGTGGGTGAGCCCGGCCGTCGCCCTGGGCGCGCCGCTGGACGAACTGCTGCTGCCGGGCTGTGTGCTGGCGCTGGTGTCCTTGGCGTACGTCACCCGGCTCACCCGGACGTCGATCGCGGAGAACGCCCGCGCCGACTACGTCCGTACGGCCGTCGCCAAGGGCCTGCCCCGGCGCCGGATCGTCGTCCGGCACCTGCTGCGCAACTCGCTGATCCCGGTGGTCACCTTCATCGGCGCGGACATCGGCACGCTGATGGGCGGCGCGGTGGTCACCGAGCGGATCTTCAACGTGCACGGCGTCGGCTACGAGCTGTACCAGGGCATCGTCCGCCAGAACTCTCCGACCGTCGTCGGCTTCGTGACCGTCCTGGTCATCGTCTTCCTGCTGGCGAACCTGATCGTCGACCTCCTGTACGCCGTGCTCGACCCGAGGATCCGCTATGCCTGAACCCGAGCGTCCCGAGCCGTTCCGGACGGCGGGCGGCGGAACGCCGTTGCCCGCTGTCGAGGCGGAGACCATGGGCGGGCTCGGCGGGACACCGGAGGTGCCCGGGGCCCCGGGGGCTCCGCAGGGGGCCGGCGTGCAGCCGGCCGGCGGCCGGGCCCGCAGCCTGTGGTCGGACGCCTGGCACGACCTGCGCCGCAGCCCCGTCTTCATCGTGTCCGGCCTGCTGATCCTGTTCTTCCTGCTGGTCGCGGTCTGGCCGTCCCTGCTGACCGGCACCGATCCGTTGGACTGCGACATCACCTTGTCGCAGGAAGGCGCGCGCAGCGGCCACCCGTTCGGGTTCGACACCCAGGGCTGCGACGTCTTCGCGCGGACGGTGTACGGGGCCCGGGCCTCCGTCACGGTCGGCGTGTGCGCCACGGCCGGAGCCGCCCTCCTCGGCGGGGTGCTGGGCGGGCTGGCCGGATTCTTCGGCGGCTGGTGGGACGCGCTGCTCTCGCGGATCGCCGACATGTTCTTCGCCATCCCGATGCTGCTGGGCGGTCTCGTGTTCCTGTCCGTGGTGCCGTCCGGCTCCGTATGGCCGGTCGTCGGGTTCATCGTGCTGCTGGGCTGGCCGCAGCTCGCGCGGATCGCCCGCGGTTCCGTACTGACCGTCAAACAGGCCGACTTCGTGCAGGCGGCGCGGGCGCTGGGGGCCGGCAACACCCGGCTGCTGCTGCGGCACCTGGCGCCCAACGCGGTCGCGCCGGTGATCGTCGTGGCGACCATCGCCCTCGGCACGTACATCGCGCTGGAGGCGACGCTCTCCTATCTGGGCGTCGGCCTGAAGCCACCGACCGTCTCCTGGGGCATCGACATCTCCGAGGCGTCCAAGCAGATCCGCAACGCGCCGCACATGCTGCTGTGGCCGGCCGGCGCGCTCAGCCTGACCGTACTGGCGTTCATCATGCTCGGCGACGCGGTGCGCGACGCCCTCGATCCCAAGTTGCGCTGAGGAGACGGTGGATGACGGCTGAGGGGTTGCGGCAGGAGGCCGGTTCCGGCGGCGGTGTGCTGCTGGACGTGCGGGACCTGAAGGTGGAGTTCCGTACGCGGGACGGTGTGGCGCACGCGGTCAACGGGGTCGGTTACCGGGTGCGCGCGGGCGAGACGCTGGCCGTACTGGGGGAGTCGGGCTCGGGCAAATCGGTGACCGCGCAGGCCGTTCTGGGCATCCTGGACACGCCACCGGGGCACATCACGGGCGGTGAGGTCCTCTTTCACGGGCGGGACCTGCTGCGGATGAGCGCCGAGGAGCGGCGCGGGATGCGCGGCACCAAGCTGGCGATGATCTTCCAGGACGCGTTGTCGGCGCTCAACCCCGTGCTGAGCGTGGGGGCGCAGCTCGGGGAGATGTTCGAGGTGCACCGGGGGATGTCCCGCAGGGAGGCACGTGCCTGCGCGGCCGAGCTGATGGACCGGGTGCGCATCCCGGCCGCCAGGAGCCGGGTGGGCGACTATCCGCACCAGTTCAGCGGCGGGATGCGCCAGCGCATCATGATCGCGATGGCGCTGGCCCTCGGCCCCGACCTGATCATCGCGGACGAGCCGACGACGGCGCTCGACGTGACGGTCCAGGCCCAGGTCATGGATCTGCTCGCGGAGCTGCGGCGGGAGTACGCCATGGGGCTGGTGCTGATCACCCACGACTTGGGGGTTGTCGCGGACGTCGCCGACCGGATCGCGGTGATGTACGCGGGCCGGATCGTGGAGACCGCCCCCGTCCACGACCTCTACCGGGCGCCCGCCCACCCGTACACTCGCGGTCTGCTCGACTCCATCCCGCGCCTGGACCAGAAGGGCAGGGAGCTGTACGCGATCAAGGGACTGCCGCCCAGCCTGACCGCGATTCCGCCGGGCTGCCCCTTCCACCCGCGCTGCCCCAAGGCGCAGGACATCTGCCGTACGGACCGGCCGCCGCTCTACGACGTGGCACCGGGCCGGGCCAGCGCCTGCCACTTCTGGGAGGAGACCATCAGTGAGCGAGGAGACCGCCGGTGAACGCTGAGGCGGCTGGGCGCGCGGGGGAAACCGTCCTCGACGTACGGGACCTGGCCAAGCACTACCCGCTGACGCGCGGCATCGTGCTGCGCCGGCAGATCGGCTCGGTCAAGGCCGTGGACACCGTCTCCTTCACCCTGCGCAAGGGCGAGACGCTGGGGATCGTGGGGGAGTCCGGCTGTGGCAAGTCGACGGTCGCCAAGCTGCTGGTCGGGCTGGAGAAGCCGACCGGCGGACAGATCCTGTACCGGGGCGAGGACATCACCAGGCTGTCGGGGCGCGCGCTGAAGGCCGTGCGCCGCAACATCCAGATGGTGTTCCAGGACCCGTACACCTCGCTGAACCCGCGCATGACGGTCGGGGACATCATCGGCGAGCCCTACGACATCCACCCGGAGGTGGCTCCTAAGGGGGACCGGCGGCGGAAGGTCCAGGACCTGCTGGACGTGGTCGGGCTCAATCCGGAGTACATCAACCGCTATCCGCACCAGTTCTCCGGCGGGCAGCGCCAGCGCATCGGCATCGCGCGTGGGCTGGCGCTGCGCCCCGAGGTGATCGTGGCGGACGAGCCGGTCTCGGCGCTGGACGTCTCCGTCCAGGCGCAGGTCGTCAACCTGCTGGAACGGCTTCAGGACGAGTTCGACCTGTCGTACGTCTTCATCGCGCACGACCTGTCGGTCGTCCGGCACATCTCCGACCGGGTCGCGGTGATGTACCTCGGCCGCTTCGCCGAAGTCGGCACGGAGGACGAGATCTACGGGCATCCGACGCACCCGTACACCCAGGCCCTGCTCTCCGCCGTACCGGTACCGGACCCCGAGGCGCGTGCCCGGCGCGACCGCATCCTGCTGAGCGGCGACGTGCCCTCGCCGGCCGACCCGCCGTCCGGCTGCCGCTTCCGTACCCGCTGCTGGAAGGCGCGGGAGCGCTGCGCGCTGGAGGTGCCGCCGCTGGACGTGCCGGAGGGCTTCGCGGGGGTGACGGGCCCGGCCCGGCACGCCTCGGCGTGCCACTTCGCGGAGGAACGGCAGGTCGTGCCGGGCGGGTAGCGGGCCGCGCCGTCCGCGGTCCCGGTTTCAGCTCCCGAAGGGCACGTCGCTGTTGGTGGCCATGCGCCGCTCGGCCGGGTGCCCGGCGACGTAATCGGTGACGGAGGACAGTGCCTTCTTCACGGCGGACCCGTCGGTGCCGCAGCCGCCGCGCCACCCGGACGTGCCGTCCGGGTAACAGGCGGCGCGCAGCCCGTAGATGAGGCTGTCGGCTTCGGCCCCGCCTGCCGCGTACGGTGCCAGCAGCTCGGCGACGTTCTTCGCGTCGCCCGTGCCGACCGTCCAGCCGGCCGTCGAGGCGAATTCCTTGCGGTGACGGGCCTCGGCGCCGGCCCGGAGCTCGGAAGTGATCTTGCGGGCGCCGAGCGCGATACTGAAGAGGCCCTTGTCCATCACGCGCTGGTGCGCGGGGATGCGGGAGCCGTGGGTCGCGAAGGCTTTCGCCACGTCCGCGGCGTTGCCGCTGACGTCGATCCCTTCGAGCGGGCGCAGGCCGGTCGTGACGTCCTTCCAGCCGGTGCCGCCCTCGGTGCCGTAGAACCCGTAGAGCACGCGTACGCCCTGCTTCTCCACGGTGCGGCGGGCCAGGTCGCGAAGCGCCGCCACCGAGCAGTGCCGCCACTTCGCGTCATCGCTGCGGCAGTGGTCCGGATTCTTGATGTCGAGCCACACGAAGGTGACGGTCTTGCCCTCGCTGCGCCGCTGGGCGATGCGCTGGAGCACGGCCTCCATCGTGTCACCGGCGCTGGTGGGGGTGCCGTCGTGATCCGCCCACCAGCCCTTCTTCCAGGCGGTGGCGTCGATCTCGACGGCGTTGGCGCCGTGCCGCAGCGCCGCGTCCACGCCGTCGGCGGTCAGCACCCGGTGGGCGATGGCGTAGGTGGGGCGCGGCGCGGGCCGGTGGGGGCCGGTGGTGGCAGCGGCGGCCGGGGTGCTCGCGCAGAGGAGCGTCAGGACGCCGGTGGTGGCCAGGAGGGGCACGCGGGTGCGTATCCGGGCCGGGGAGCGGTGAGCCATATGTGTCATCTGTCCTTGTGTGGAGCCGGTGTGTCCTCGGCACCTGCCCCGGACGGCTGATCCGACACCGGGGGACGCGGGCCGGCGCCCCGGCCGCTCAGGCCCCCTCGTCCCCCGCCTCCGGCCCGGGTACCGCGTCCTCGATCGCCGCCAGTGCCGGGTCCAGCACGATGTCCGCGTCCCGCGCCGCCGTCGTGGGCTCCTCCGGGAAGTGACACGCCGTCAGGTGTCCGCCGACGTTGCCGGTGATCTGCACCAGCGGCGGTTCCTCGGCGGCGCACTTGTCGCGCGCCTTCCAGCAGCGGGTACGGAACCGGCAGCCGGACGGCGGGTTGATCGGTGAGGGGACGTCGCCGGCCAGCCGGATGCGCTCGCGGTCCTCCGCTTCCTCCTGTGCGTCCAGCAGCCGGGCCTCGGGGACGGCGGAGAGCAGCGCGTGGGTGTACGGGTGGCGCGGCCGCTGGTAGATGGACTCCCGGTCGCCGACCTCGACGATCTTGCCGAGGTACATCACCGCGACGCGCTGGCTGAAGTGCCGTACGATCGCCAGGTCGTGCGCGATGAACAGGAACGCGATGTTCAGCTCCCGCTGCAACTCCTGGAGAAGGTTGACCACTTGGGCCTGGATGGAGACGTCCAGCGCGGAGACCGGCTCGTCCGCGACGATCAGCTTCGGCTCCAGGGCGAGGGCGCGGGCGACGCCGATGCGCTGGCGCTGGCCGCCGGAGAACTCGTGCGGGAAGCGGTTGTAGTGCTCCGGGTTCAGGCCGACGATCTCCAGGAGTTCGCGTACCCGCCGCTCCATGCCCCCCTCCGGGGCGATGCCGTTGATCTCCATCGGCCCGCCGATGATGGTGCCGACCGTCTGCCGCGGGTTCAGCGACGAGTACGGGTCCTGGAAGATCATCTGGATCTCGGAGCGGACCGGCGCCAGCTCCCTGCGCCCGGCGTGGGTGATGTCCCGGTCCCGGTACGTGATCGTTCCCGCGGTCGGCTCCAGCAGCCGGGTCAGCAGCCGCCCGGTGGTGGACTTGCCGCAACCCGACTCGCCGACCAGGCCGAACGTCTCGCCGCTGTGCACGGTCAGATCGATGCCGTCCACCGCCTGCACCGCGCCGACCCGCCGTTTGAACGGGAACCCGGCCATGATCGGAAAGTGCTTGGTCAGGCCCCGGGCGGTCAGCAGCACCTCGCCGGGTCCGGCGGCGGCCGGCCGGGGAGCGGGCACGATGACGTCTTCGGGTGCGCTCATGGTCGTCGCTTCGCTTCCTAGCCCAGCCGGGGCTTGATCTGCTCGGTGAACAGGGTGTGTTTCTGCTCGGGGCTCAGGTGGCAGGCCGCCGCCCGGCCGGGGGCCAGCGGCGGGCGTTCGTCCTGGCAGCGGGTGCCGCCGACCTCGGAGACGAAACCGCAGCGCGGGTGGAAGGGGCAGCCCGTCGGCGGGGAGAGCAGGCTCGGCGGGGTGCCGGGGATCGGTGTCAGCGGCTCCTCCACGCTCGCCGACAGCCGCGGCATCGAGCCCAGCAGCCCCCAGGTGTACGGGTGGTGCGGCTCGGTGAGGATCTCCTTGACGGTGCCGCGCTCGACGGCCCGCCCGGCGTACATCACCAGCAGTTCGTCGGCGGTGTTGGCGACCACGCCCAGGTCGTGGGTGATCAGGATGATCGCCGAGCCGAACTCCTGCTGGAGGTCCTTGAGCAGGTCCAGGATCTGCGCCTGCACGGTGACGTCCAGCGCGGTGGTCGGCTCGTCGGCGATCAGCAGCGACGGGTTGCACACCAGCGCCATGGCGATCATGGCGCGCTGCCGCATCCCGCCGGAGAACTGGTGCGGGTAGTCGTCCACCCGCAGCGTCGGCTGCGGGATGCCCACCTTCTCCAGCATCTCGACCGCGCGCTGCCGGCCCTCGCGCTTGCTCGCGCCGGTGTGCTTGACGAACGGCTCGGCGATCTGGCGGCCCACCGTGTAGTACGGCGACAGCGACGTCAGCGGGTCCTGGAAGATCATCGCCATCTTGTTGCCGCGCAGCTTCTCCAGGTCCCGCTCCCGGGCGCCGGTCAGCTCGTCGCCGTCCAGCAGGATCTCGCCGGTGATCGTCGTGTGGCTGGGGCTGTGCAGGCCCAGGATGGCGAGGTTGGTGACCGACTTGCCGGAGCCGGACTCGCCGACGATGCCGAGGGTACGGCTGCGCTCCAGGTCGAAGGAGAGGTCGTCGACCGCTTTGACGACGCCGTCCTCGGTGGCGAACCGCACGTACAGGTCGCGTACGGACAGGAACGGGTCCGAGGCGGCCGGGGCCGGCGCGCCCGCGGGCTGGGTGAGTGTGGACACGGGGCCTCTCCTAGGACAGCCGCACGCGCGGGTCGATGAACGCGTAGCAGGCGTCCACCACGATGTTGAACAGGATGATGAAGGTCGCGGCGAACAGCATCACGCCCATGGTCATGGGCAGGTCGGTGTTCTGCACCGACTTCACGGCGAGGGTCCCCAGGCCGGGCAGCGCGAAGGTGTATTCGGTGATCATCGCGCCGCCGAACAGCGACCCCAGGTCGATACCGAAAATGGTCACGATGGGAATGAGCGAGCCGCGCCAGGCGTAACGGAAGAAGACCGTACGGGACGCCATTCCCTTGGCCTTGGCGGTCCGTACGTGGTCCTCCTGCAACTGTTCGATCATCGACGAGCGGGCCATACGCGTGTACTGCGCGGTGAAGATGACGGACAGCACGCACCACGGAATGATCAGCCCCAGGAACCAGCCCAGCGGATCCTCGGTGATCGGCACGTATTTCGGCTGACCGAACCAGCCGAGGTTGTAGACCAGCAGCGCGAGCACGATCGGCCCGATGAAATAGATCTGCATCGAGGAGAGCACCAGCGAGGACGAGCTGAAGATTTTGTCGATGAGCCGGCCCTGTTTCCAGGCGGCGATCATTCCGGTTCCGACACCGACGCTCAGGAACACCGCGGCGGCCCCGATGGTCAGCGAGACGGTGGTAGGGAACCGGTCCACGATCGTGTCCCAGACAGGGTCGCCGTTGGCGAAGGAATAGCCGAAGCAGGGGGCGGGGCAGTGCCCCACGGCGAAATCCCGCCCGGTGACGATGCCGGACATGAACAGCCAGTACTGGACCGGTACGGGTTTGTCGAGCCCGAGATTCTTGTGGATCACTGCGATGGCGTCAGGCGTGCAGTTCTTTCCGCAGGCCAGCAGCGCGGGATCCCGGGGGGCGGCGAAGAAGAGGAAGAACGTGAACGCGCTGATGATCAGCAGGATCACGATCGCGCCGAGGGACCGGCGGAAGAGAAAACGCAGCATGGCGGTCGCAGCTCTCTTGG
Organism: Streptomyces sp. NPDC045470; assembly: GCF_040646595.1. Lineage (NCBI taxonomy): Bacteria > Bacillati > Actinomycetota > Actinomycetes > Kitasatosporales > Streptomycetaceae > Streptomyces > Streptomyces sp. NPDC045470. The sequence goes on along the minus strand of NZ_JBEZAN010000002.1, from coordinate 843,454 downwards.
GCAGCCAGAGGGTCGGGAGTGCGCCGGGCCGGTGCGCCCGCCCGGGACGGCGGGCACACCGGACGCGGGCGGCGCACGGCGCGCGGGCGGCGCCGGGGCGCCGGCCCCGCTACTTCTTCACGAACATCTTGGTCGGGTCGACGGAGCTGATGATGTCGTTGTTGACCACCCCGCCGACCTTGGAGCCGTGCAGCTGGATCTGCTTGTAGTAGAAGGTCGGCAGCTGCGGCAGGTCCTCCTTGAGGATCTTCTCGCCGAGCGCGAACCAGTCGTGCGCGGCCTGCTTCTGGTCGGTCATCTGGGAGATCCGGTCGATCTCCTTGTTGACGGCCGGGTTGTTGTAGTGCGAGTAGTTCGGCGCGTTGTCCTGGATCTGGCGGCCGTCGTAGACCGGCGGGATGACGGTCAGCGAGCTGGGCCAGTCGGCGCCCCACGCGGACGGGTAGATGTCGAACTGGTTGTCGACCTTGCCGATGATGTCGTAGTACGTGTCCGAGGGCAGGTCCTTGTTCTGCACGTTGAAGCCGGCCTTGCGCAGGTTGTCGGCGATCGCGACCGAGTACTTCTGCGGCTCGGGCGCGTTGGTGTAGGCGAAGGTCAGTTTCATGCCGACCTTGCCGGCCTCCTTGAGCAACTGCTTGGCCTTCTCCACGTCGCCCATCGGCTTCTTGAGCTTGCCGTACGGGTCGATGTCCTTGTGCCCGGTCAGCGTCGGGCTGATGTAGCTGCCCGCCAGCTCGCCGCCGCCCGGCGTGCCGAACGCGTCCAGCACCGCCTGGATCGGGATCGCGTGGGCGATGGCCTCACGGACCTTCTTGTCCTTCAGGCGCTTCATGTTGAAGTTGATGACGCCGACGTAGGGCTGGTAGCCGCTGGTGGAGCGCTTCTTGATGTCCGGGGTGGAGGCCACCTGCTGGAGGCTGGCCGCGTCGACCTGGTTGTTGAAGCTGACGGCCGTCTGGTTGTCGGCGCTGTCGGACATCAGCCGCTGGGTGGAGTCGGGGTAGGAGACGCCGAACTGGATGTCGAACTTGTCCACGTACTGGTGCCGGGTGATGTCCGTGTCCGGGTCCCAGTTGGGGTTCTTGACCAGGGACATGCCCTTGCCGGACTTGAACGATCCCGGCGCGATCTTGTACGGCCCGGAGGAGACCGGGGCCTTGTCGTACCGCTCCTTGGTGTCGCCCTGCTCCGGTACGACGGCGTAACCGGCCATCGCCAGCGCGTACGGGAGGTCGCCCACCGGCTTCTTGAAGTGGAAGCGGATGGTGCTCTCGTCCGGGGTCTCCAGCACGCTGTCGGGCAGGTGCTTGCCGCCGTACGGGCCGCCCGGCAGCAGCTTGCGGTACTCGTTGCCCTCCGCGTCGGCCAGCCAGCGCTGGACGTACGTCGGGCCGTTGGAGATGAAGTTGGCGAAGGTCCGCTCGAAGGTGTGCCGGATGTCCTTGGACGTGATCGGTCGGCCGTTCTCGAACTTCACGCCCTTCTTCAGGGTGTACGTCCAGGTCCGGCCGCCGTCGGTGGACTTGCCGCTGTCCGTCGCCAGGTCGCCGACGACCGTGTACTTCCCCTTGTTGTCCAGGTGGTAGGAGGTCAGCCGGCGGAAGATCAGCGTGGAGAGGGTGCCCTCGTCGCTGACGTAGATCTGCGCCGGGTCCAGGTGGTCGTAGGTGTCGCGCTGGTAGACCTTGATCGTGCCGCCGGGGGTCGCGCCGGGCACCGGCTCGGCCGGCCCGGTGGACGCCTTGGCGTCGCCGAAGGCGATCTGGGCGCGCTGGCCCTCGGCCTTCTTGCGTCCCTGGTCGTCCTCCGCCCCCTGACCGGCGCCGCTGCTGCAGGCGGTCAGGACCAGGGCCCCCGCGGACAGCGCCACGACCGTGGCGCGCGCTCTGTGCGTACGGGCTGTGTTCATGGTGGTGGATGCACCTGCCTGTCGTAGTTCCGTGGCCGCTGCCTGACGTGTGCGGTGCTGGGGTGGCAGCACCCCCCGTGGAACACGGTTCACCGGGCGCGCTTCGGGTCGAAGGCATCCCGGACGGAATCCCCGAGGAGGTTGAACGCGACGATGAAGAGCACCATCGCGATGCCGGGGAAGAACAAGTACGTGATGTCGTTGCGGTAGTAGTCCGCCGCGTTGGCGAACATCCGGCCCCAGTCCGGGGTGGGTTCGACGAGCCCGACGCCGAGGAAGGACAGGCCCGCGATCGAGGTGACGAAGTTGGGGAGCATGTAGGTCGTCTGCACCAGGATCGGCGTCATCACGTTCGGCAGCAGCTCACGCCGGATGATCCGGGCCGGGGAGGCGCCGCTGACCTTGGCGGCGTCGATGAACTCGCGCTCGCGCAGCGACAGGACGGTGCCGCGCAGCAGCCGGGCCAGGCTCATCCAGCCCAGGAACCACAGCACCAGGATGAGAATGAGACAGCGCATCCAGGTCGCCATCGCGTCCTCGGGGGCCACGAAGATCGCGCCGACCACGGGGACGAACGCGACGAAGAAGAGCTGGTTGGGAAAGGCCATCAGCAGGTCGATGACGCGGCCGATGAAGTAGTCGACCCGGCCGCCGAAGTATCCGGCGGCGACTCCCATGACGATTGCCGTGAGCACCGAAACGAGAGTGATGGCGACCGAGAGGTAAAGGGTGGTGCGGATGCCGTAGACGAGTTGCATGAACACGTCACGCCCGAGGGTCGGTTCGATTCCGAACCAGAATTCAGAAGAGATGCCTCCGTTCGGCTGCGCCGGATATCCGTTCACCAGCAGGCCCGGAGTGATCTGTCCGTACCGGGTGTACGGATCCTTGCCGTACAGCGCGGAGATCAGCGGGGCGAGCAGACCGATCAAGAAGAACGCCAGTACGACGCAGCCACTGATCACTCCGGTCCGGTCGCGCTTGAACCTGATCCACATCAATTGGCCGGGGGAACGGCCGACCAGTTCCCCACCCTTGCGGTCCTTGACTTTCCGCAGCCCTTCGGGTCCGAGTCCGGAGGGATCGGTCTGCGTTACCGCGGTCTGGGACGGACTGGTCATCGCGAAGTTCCCCCGCACCGAGTTCACTTGCAACAGGAAGCGGAGCTGATTCGCACCGCTGGTTGAGCGGACTTTGGCAAGTGATTTATGGCCCAGTCAAGAGGACGGCGAACGCTCGGTGGGGCGGTGTCCTCTTCTTGAGCGAAGATTGCGCAGATTGACGCCATGGCGTGCTTGACAGCGGTACGCGGCGTACGGCATGGGCGACATATCCTGCTCAACGTCCGTAACGCCGGGGCAACTTGACTGTCGTCACGCCGATATACGGACGCGCCATACTCGACAGCGTACGGCCGTGCGGGTGCCGTGAACCGGCCGGGGTGGCCCTGCGATCACCCCGGCCGGCGGCGGCGCGCCCGCCGTCCGCCGTCTGCTGCCGCGCGGTTGTCCCGGTGCGGTGGGTGGAGTAGACCTGTCCGTGCGGGGGCAGGGGGTGGGCCACGACATGGGGCGGAGAAGGGCTCGCGCGCGCGGTGTCGGAGGGTTCGGCGCGCTGTTGTGCCTGCTGCTCGCGCTGTTGAGCGCCGGATGGATCACTCGCGACCTCTTCGTGGCGCAACGCCCCTCGGACCTCTGGTGGGTGTGGGCGGCTGTGCCGACGCGGCCGGACGGCGCGCGGGTGTGGGCGACCACGCTGCTGGACCCGGTGTCGGGGCTCGGCTGCCTCCTCGCGGCGGTGGCGGTGCTGCGCCGCTCGCCGTCCGCCCCGTGCGCGCTGGGCGCGGTGGCCGGGGTGACGTTGCTGTTCCGGGCGCCGCCGCTGTGGAACCTCGGCGCGGAAGGGCTTCCCGGGGCGGGGGCCGGGGCCAGGGAGTGGGCGCTGATCACGGCCGGTGTCGCCCTTGTGGTGAGTGGCCTGCTGCTGATCGCCGCCTCGGCCGGACGGAGCGGCGCGGACCGCCGGGAGAGTCGCCTGCGCCGCGCACCCGCGGTGGTGGCCTTGCTGCTGCTGGCCTGCTCCGGCCTGATACTGGCGGCCTGGCAGGTCTACTCGCTAAGGGAGTTGGGGTGGAGCGCGTACTGGGGCAGTGTCGTCGGTGACACGTACCGCGCGCTCTTGCAGCCTCCGGTCAACTGGACCCTGCTGTCTCTGGCGCTGCTGTCCCTGGTGTCCGCCGTCGGGGCGGCCCGGCGCTCGGCGTCCTTACGGCCACTGGGCCTGCTGACCGCGTCACTCCTGGTGGCGCACGGTGCCGCGGTGCTGGCCGCCGAGCAGCGCGCGGGACTGATCGGACACTTCCGTGCCCTGGCCCCACGCACGCAACTCGACGTCGCCACCGCCGCGTTCACCGTACTGGCCGGTCTTGTGGTGCTGCTGGCGCTGGCCCGCCCGGCGGCCGGGGCGGCCGCAACGCGCGGGGCCGTGGGCGGGCGGCTGCCGCCGGGGTACGTGCCGCCGCCCCCGCCCTCGGACCTTCCGCCGAACTGGTGAAGGAGAGCCGGACGGCTCAGCCCGTCCCCAGCGAGCGCTTCAGGAAGTCGACTTGCAACAGCAGGAGATTTTCGGCCACCTGCTCCTGCGGTGTCATGTGGGTGACGCCCGACAGCGGCAGCACCTCGTGCGGCCGGCCCGCCGCGAGCAACGCGGAGGAGAGCCGCAGGGTGTGCGCCACCACCACGTTGTCGTCCGCCAGCCCGTGCACGATCATCATCGGCCGGTGCGGCTTCACGGCGCCCACCAGGCCGTCGTCGTCGACCAGGGAGTTCTCGGCGTAGAGCGCCGGGTCCTCGTCCGGGTGCCCCAGGTACCGCTCCGTGTAGTGGGTGTCGTACAGCCGCTGGTCGGTGACCGGGGCGCCCACGACGGCGGCGTGGAAGACGTCGGGGCGGCGCAGCGCCGCCAGCCCGGCCAGATAGCCGCCGAAGGACCAGCCCCGGATCGCGACCCGGTCCAGGTCCAGCGGAAAGCGGTCGGCGAGCCCGTGCAGCGCGTCGACCTGGTCCTGGAGGACCACCGCCGCCAGGTCCCGGTGGATGGCCTTCTCCCACTCGGGGGAGCGGCCCGGGGTGCCCCGCCCGTCCGCGACGACCACCGCGAAGCCCTGATCGGCGAACCACTGCGACGTCAGGTAGGCGTTGTGCGCGGCCACCACCCGCTGCCCGTGCGGCCCGCCGTACGGGTCCATGAGGACCGGCAGCGGCCCGTCCTCCGCCCGGTAGCCGGTCGGCAGCAGCACCGCGCAGGGGATCTGCCGCTCGCCGGACAGGACGAAGCGCGGGCTGGTGGCGAGCACCGGCACCTCGGCGTACGAGCCGACCGCGGCCAGCCAGGTCTCGCCGCCGTCCGCCTCCAGGCGCACCACCTCCGTCTGCGCCCCCGGCCGGTCCGGACAGGCGTGCGAGAGGACCGTCACCGCCCCGCCGCGCACCGCGGAGGACACCGACGGGTACGGGCGCTTGCCGACCCGCTCCCAGCCGCCCTGGTCGCCGCTGCCGCGGTACCAGGCGCGGTAGACGCCGATGTCGTGCAGCTCCTCGCCGCTCGCCGTGAACAGCACGTCGTCCTCGCCGATGTCCAGCACGGCCCGTACGTGCAGCGGCGCCGCCGTCAGGGCCCGGTCGCCGACGAACAGCCGGCGGGCCCCGCCCTCGTCCGCGACGCGCACCAGGCGCCCGTCCGGCGTCCAGGCGGGCGACCCGGCGGTCAGCTCCACCCACCGGGGGTCCTCGTCGGCGTGCGCGGTGCTGGTCGCGCCGGTCTTGAGATCGACCGTCAGGTAGCGCTGGGCGCGCTGGTCACGGCTCTGTACGAGGAGGAGGGGCGGGCCCGCCGCCGACCAGTGCACGCGCGTCAGGTACGGGTACCGCTCGTGGTCCCAGGTGACGTCCGTGCGCGAGCCGTCCAGACCGAGCAGGGCCAGGCCCACGGAGGCGTTGGGGGTGCCGGCCGCCGGATAGGCGACCCGGGCCGGTTCGCGGTCCGGGTGCGCCGGGTCGGCGATCCACCAGCGGCGTACGGGCGCGTCGTCGACGCGTGCGGCCAGCACCCGGTCGCTGTCCGGGGACCACCAGAAGCCGCGGTAGCGGCCCATCTCCTCGGCCGCCAGGAACTCCGCGAGGCCCCAGGTGACGTCCGGGCCGTCCGGCTCGGCGAGGGAACGGTCGCCGGGCACGCCGTCGCCGCCGGGCACGCTGTCGCCGTCGCCGGGCGCGGCGTCGGCCGGGACGACCCGCAGGCGGCCCTGGGACACGTACGCGATGTGCCGCCCGTCGGGCGACGGGCGGGGGTCCACCACCGGGCCCGGAACGGGAAGTTCACGGGCGGTGCCGGCGCGCAGTTCGGCGGTGAACAGGCGGCCCGAGAGGGTGAAGGCGGCCAGTTCCACCGCGGCGTCCACGGCGTAGCCCACCACACCGGACGATCCTTCGCGCGTACGTTCCCGGCGCGCCCGCTCCTCGGGCGACAGCTCCTCGTCCGCGCCGGCGAGCAGCGCCGCCGGGTCGGCGGCGGCGTACTCCCGTCCCTCGTCAAGATCCAGTACCCACAGCAGATTCGCTCGATCGGTGCCCGTACGGGAGCGGAGGAACGTGACGCGTGAGCCGTCCGGAGCCACCGCGAAGCCGCGCGGCGCGCCCAGGGAGAAGCGCTGGGTACGGGCGTGTTGCCGAGGAAAAGAGAGCTGTCCGGTCATGCGGAGGAGCCTACGACGCCGCGCCCCGGCCGTGCCCGCTTCCGCGATGATCGCGTGCGCCCCCGTTCTGCTCCCGTGCACCGACATATGCGCGAGCGTGGAAAGTTATGATCCCCTCCGCGGAGTGGGTATGGGAGTGGAGCGTGACATCCCCGTGCCCGCGGGGCCGTCACCCGTCGGCCCCGCGTCGTCCCAACGCTGTCCGGACCGTGCGTACTTGGAGGTGAGCCGCCGTGGCACTGACGATTTCGGCGGTGGTGCTGCTGGCGATCATCGTCTTCCTGCTCGTCAAGAAGTCCGGGCTGAAGACGGGACATGCGCTGGTGTGCATGCTGCTCGGCTTCTATCTGGCCAGTTCCTCGATCGGCCCGACCATCAAGCAATTGACGACGAACGTCGCCGGGATGCTCGGCGGCATCAAGTTCTAGGCCCCTGCCCGCGCGGTGCCGCGCGCCCGCCGGAGCCCGTGCGCGGAAGCGGCGGCTCCGGCCTCCAGCCGGGGGTGGGCCGGGCGGGCCGGATCGGGATGCGGGGTCCCGGCCGCCCGGCTCGTACGCTGTCTCCATGACCGACCTTCCCGCCCGCCGGCTGTTGCTCGTGCACGCGCATCCCGACGACGAGTCCATCAACAATGGCGCCACGATGGCCAAGTACGCGGGCGAAGGAGCCCTGGTCACGCTCGTGACCTGCACCCGCGGCGAAGAGGGCGAGGTCATCCCGCCGGACCTGGCCCACCTCGCGCCGGACCGGGACGACGCCCTGGGCCCGTACCGCGTCGACGAGCTGGCCGCCGCCATGGAGGCGCTCGGCGTCACCGACCACCGCTTCCTGGGCGGCGTCGGCCGCTACCGCGACTCCGGGATGATGGGCGCCCCGCAGAACGACCGGCCGGGCGCCTTCTGGCGGGCCGACCTGGACGAGGCCGCCGGTCACCTGGTCGCCGTCGTCCGCGAGGTACGGCCGCAGGTGCTGGTCACCTACGACGACAACGGCGGATACGGTCACCCGGACCACATCCAGGCGCACCGCGTCGCCATGCGCGCCGCGGACCTCGCCGCCGACCCGGACTTCCGCCCCGAGCTGGGGGCGCCGCACCGGATCGGCAAGATCTACTGGAACCGTAATCCGCGCCCGGTGGTCGAGGAGGGCTTCGCGCGGCTGCGCGCGGCGGGCCCGTCCTTCCCCGGCGTCGGCGCGGCGGAGGACGTGCCGGGGATCGTGGACGAGACCGTGGTGACCGCCGCGGTCTCCGGAGGTGAGCGGTACGGGGCCGCGAAGGCGGCGGCGATGCGGGCGCACGCCACGCAGATCGCCGTCGAGGGCCCCTTCTTCGCGCTCTCCAACGGCCTGGGGCAGCCCCTGCTCGAAACCGAGTACTACCAGCTCGTACGGGGCAGATCCGGCGCCGCGGCAGGGGAGCGCGAGGACGATCTCTTCGCGGGTGTGGCGGACGGCACGGGGAACGGGGAGCGCGCCGAGGACGAGAAGGAGCAGGCGGTATGAGCGGCGGGAAGAAGCGCACCAGGGCCACGTCGGGCGGCAAGGGGCCGAAGGCGGGCGCGTCGGCGGTCCCCAAGGGTGGCAAGGGCGCGGCGGCCAAGGGCGGTGCCGGTGGCGGCGCCGGTACGGGTGCCGGGTCCGGTGCCGGGGCGGGCGCGGGCGCGGGAAGCGCGCGGGGCGCGGCGGCCGGAACCGGGCTCGCCGCGCCGCTGAGCCTTGGCCGGGTGGCCGCGTACGTCCTGCTGTTCGTCCTCGGCGCGGTCGTGGCGGCCGCGGGCGGGCTCGTCCAGGCGGCGTGGTTCCCCGGTGGGCTGCTGCTGGCGCTGGCGGCGGCCGGCGGCCTCTTCTACGGGGGGCAGGTGGCGCTCGGCCGTACGGGTGGTGTGCTGGCGTCGGGCGCGGGCTGGCTGCTGGCCGTGATCCTGCTCAGCGACGCCCGCCCCGAAGGGGACTTCCTCTTCGGCGCCGGCCTGGGCACGTACGTCTTCCTCGTCGGCGGCATCGTGCTCGCTGTGATCTGTGCCACCGGATCGCAGATGCGGGCCAACGGTGCGCAAGCGGCCCGACTTGGCAAGTAAGTACCGGCCCCAGTGATCATTTTCAGGACCGCACGGCGGTCCGGGAGCGGGGCGTTGTCCTGCTCCCGGGGTGACCGCCGACAGCGGCCAGTATGGTGGTGCGCGCCGCCGAGCCGCCCAAGCACCGTACTGACGAGCGGCGGAGCCAACCGGGAGAACCTGCTTTGAGTCGTGAATCTGACAGTTCGTCCTCCGGCGCCCCGGGGCGCGGCGGTGCCGCGTACCCGTCGGGGACACCGCCGTACGGAACGCCTCGGTCCGAGGCGGACGACGCGGTGGCGGCCGACGCCGCGGCGAAGCCGGAGGAGCCGAAGACCGAGACCACGCTGACCACGCGGATCAAGATCAATATTCCGGGGTCCCGCCCCATCCCGCCGGTCGTCGTGCGCAAGCCCGTCGGTGAGGAGCCGGGGGCGGGCGGATCGGCCGGTACCGGCCCGTCCCCCTTGTCCAGCACCTCCGGTACGTCCGGTACGTCCGGAGCGCTCGGCCAGAGGGCGTCCGACGGAGGGGCCGGCGGGTCCGAGCGCACGGGCAGCACCCGCAGGCCGGACGCGCCGGGGGCCGACGGCGCCAAGAGCGCTCCGGCCGAGAAGACCAGCGACTGGTTCTCGCCCCGCAAGCCGACGGCGGCCTCCGCCGGTACCCCGGCGCCCGCCTCGTCGCCCGCGCCGGGCCCGCAGGCTCCCGCCGCGCCGCAGGACCGCGCCGACGACGCGCAGCAGCGCCCGGACCTGCCGTACTTCTCCGACGCGCCCGCGTCGGGCAGCGGCTCGCCGTTCGACGAGGCCCCGTCGCCGTTCGACTCGCCGTCCAGCCCGTTCGACGGGCCTGCGCAGAGCGGGGCGAATCCGTTCGACACGCTCGGCGGCACCGGCACCGGCACCGGCTCCGGTCTTGGCGCTGGCAGTGGTGTCGGCACCGGCGTCGGCGGGGGCTTCGGCCAGGGGGCCGACCGCGGCGGTCTGACCGGTCCGAGTGGCCCCGGTGGTCCGAGTGGCCCGACGACCGGTCCGGCCACGGGTGACTCGGCCTTCGACCTGCCCACCGGGTTCCACACGCCGGGTACCCCGGGCGCTCCGGGCACGCCGGGTGCGGACGGTGGTCCCGGTATGACCGACGACACCGCGGTGCTCACCCCGCAGCCCCCCGCCCCGCCGGGCGGACCCGGCAGCGGGACCGGCGTCACGGGCGGGGTACCGGCCGGGGGCCAGGGGACGGGCGTCCACGGCGGTACGTCCGGCGGCAAGGGTCGCAAGGGCGGCAACGCCGGCAACGCCGGCGACTTCCCCGGCGGCGCGCCCACCGGCGCCGGCCGTCCCGGCGGCGACCAGATCTCCAGCGACACCCTGGTCGGCGGCATCCCGACGGTCCCCGCCGACGCCGCTCCGGCGCCCTTCCCGCCCGGACCGGGCGCGGGCCAGGACACCCCGGCCCCGCCGCGCGCCAAGATCCCCGAGCCGATAAACCCGAAGAAGAAGGGCCGCAACAAGGTCGTCCTGCTGGGCGTCGCGGTCGTCGTGCTGGCCGGTGTCGCGTACGGCGCGGGGCTGCTGCTCGACCACGCGGACGTGCCCAACGGCACCACCGCGCTGGGCGTGGACATCGGCGGCGCCACGAAGGAAGAGGCCGTCAAAAAGCTCGACGCGGCCGTCCAGAAGACCCGCAACGAGCCGCTGAAGCTGACCGTGGACGGCAAGGAGCAGACGCTCGTGCCGGCCAAGGCCGGGCTGAACATCGACACCCAGGCCACGGTCCGGGACGCCTCCGGCCGCGACTACAACCCGGTCTCCGTCATCAGCTCGCTGTTCGGCGGCACACGCACCGCCGAGCCCGCGATGATCACCGACGACGAGAAGCTGGACGTCGCGCTCAAGGCGGTGGCCGGCCCGGCGGGCGCCGCCAAGGACGGCAGCATCACCTTCGAGAACGGCAAGGCCGTCCCGCACTACGGCACGCCCTACAAGGCCGTCGACGTCAAGGCGTCCAAGAGCAAGATCGAAAAGGCGTACCTGGACCGGGCCGCCACCGGCAAGAACACCCCGGTGGTGCTGGCCGCCGTCGAGCAGCAGCCGAAGGCGGGCAAGGCGGAGGTCGACCGGGCCCTGCGGGAGATGGCCGAACCGGCCGTCTCCGGGTGGGTGTACCTGTCGGCGGGCGGCGTCGAGGTGCCGTTCAGTCAGCGCTCCATCGGCGAACTGCTCACCTTCACCGCCGCTCCCGACGGCAAGCTCCAGCCGGTCATAGACCTGGCCAAGCTGGAGGAGAAGTACGGCCACGCCTTCGACAACGTGTCGATCGACGGTGGCGCCGGCAAGGTCAAGATGACCCCGCAGCACGCCGCCGCGGCGATGACGCAGGCTCTCAGGAAGCCGGCACCGCCCGCGCCGCAGAAGCGTGTCGCCAAGGTCGAGGGAGCCACGACGAGCTGACCCATCGTCACACCGGGCCCGGCTGAGTCGAGCCGGGCCCGGTGCGCCGCTCCGCCCCGGAGCGTCGAGTCGGTGTCGGTGCGTCGGGACGGGCCCATTACGTCGAGTCGGTGCCGGTACGTCGGGTCGGTGCCGGTACGTCGGGTCGGGCCTGTTGCGTCGCTCCGCCCTCGGTACGTCGATCCGGTGCCGGTACGTCGTGCCGAGCCCGTTGCGTCGATACGGTCCCGTTACGTCGAATCGGACCTGTTGCGTCGCTCCGCCCTCGGAGCGTCGAGCCGGTCCCGGTGCGTCGAGTCGGGCCCGGAGCGTCGAGTCGGGCCCGGTACGACGCTCCACCTCCGGTGCGTCGAGTCGGGCCCGGTACGACGCTCCACCTCCGGTGCGTCGAGTCGGGCCAGTTACGTCGTCCCACCCCCGACGTGACGCTCCGCCCCCGTACCGTCGCTCCGCTCCCGTCACGGCGCTTCACCCCCGCACCGTCGCTTCACCCCCGTACCGTCGTACGGAACCGTCTCGACGTCGCCCCACCCGCCGGGCCGGGCCTCCTTGCGGCTATCAGGGCGTCGTGGCGCTGCTGTGCCGTGGCGGCCGGAACCCGCCCGTTGCAATCCCCAAAGGCAAGAGCGCGGACCTTACTTTCGTCGGTACTGTGCGGCCGCGGCGCGCCATAGCGTCCCGGGCATGATCTCCGTAACCGACCGCCGGACCCGCACCGCCGGGTCCGCCCCCGCGCGCAGCGCCTCCCACCGTTCCCACCGTCCGGCCGCCACCCGCGCCACGGCACTGGCCCTGGCCGTGACGGCCGTCCTCGCCACCGGTCCGGCCGCCGAGGCCGCAACTCCCCAGCACGGGACCGGCCGCCACCAGGCGATCCGACAAGCGCTGCGGGACGTGGTGGAGAAGGGTGGCCTTCCCGGGGTCGTCGCCGAAATTCGGGACGGGCGGGGCCGGTGGTCCGGCTCGGCCGGGTACGCGGACACGTCCACGCACCGCGAACGGACCCGCGCCGACCACTTCCGTGCCGCCAGCATCACCAAGGTCTTCCTCGCCACCGTCCTCCTCCAACTGGCGGAAGAGGGCGTGCTCGACCTGGACGACAGCGTCGAGAAGTGGCTGCCCGGACTCGTGCGCGGCAACGGCAACGACGGCCGCGCCGTCCGGCTGCGCCAGTTGCTGAACCACACCAGCGGCCTCGCCAACTACTCCGAGGACGCCGAGTTCGCCCGCCGCTCCTCCGGTCCCGCGTTCCCCGGACACCGCTACGACACCTACCGTCCCACCGACCTGGTGGCTCTCGCCCTGAAACGGCCCCCGCACAGCGCTCCGGGCAAGGCGGCCCGGTACAGCAACACCAACTACCTCCTCGTCGGCATGATCATCGAGAAGGCGACGGGCCGCTCCTACGCCCATGAGACGGAGCGGCGCATCCTGGCCCCGCTGCGGCTGCGCGAGACCTCGTTCCCCGGCCTGGACCCCCGGATGCCGCTGCCGCACCCCACCGCCTACTCGCGGCTGCGGCAGAAGCAACCCGACGCGCCGGTCGTGGACGCCACCGAGCAGAACATGTCGTGGCTCGGTGCGGCAGGCGACATGATCTCCACCACCGGTGACCTGAACACCTTCTTCCGGGCCCTGACCGAGGGGCAACTGCTCGGCCCCGCGGCGACCCGCGCGATGTTCACCACCGTGCCCGCGGAGGTCGCAGGCTACCGCTACGGGCTCGGCATCGAGTCCGTCACCCTCTCCTGCGGGGTGACGGTGGTGGGCAAGACGGGCCGCGCCAACGGCTCCGTGTCCGGGGTCGTCGGCACCCGGGACGGCGGCCACCAGTTGACGTTCAACATCAACGGCGACTGGACGGGCGACGCGGCCACGTACGTGGGGGTCGTGGAAGCCGAGTTCTGCGGCGCGCGCAAGGGCTGAACGCGCCGCGCCGCGCCGGCGCCCGCACCCACATCCGTGCCGGCGCCCGTGCCGGCGCCCGCACCCGTGCCGGTCGCTCAGGCGCACATACCGCCGTCGACCCGCAGAACCGTTCCGGTCACGTACGAGGCGCGGTCGCTGAGCAGCCAGGCCGCGGCCTGGGCGATCTCTTCCGGGTCGGCGGCGCGGCCCAGCGGGGTGCGGGCGTTGAGCTGCTCGATGGTGCCGGGGGACCGCTCGTCCCACGCGTGCAGCATCTCGGTGAGCGTGGTGCCGGGCGCGACGGCGTTGACGCGGATGCCCTCAGGGCCGTACGTGACGGCCGCCGACTCGGTGAGACTGTTGACCGCCCGCTTCGCCGCGCCGTAGACCGGCAGTTGAGGGTTGCCCGCAAGGCTGCCGACGCTGGAGGTGTTGACGATCGCCCCGCGACCCGCGGTGGCGCGGATGGCGGCGACCTCGGCGGTCATCGCCAGCCACGGCCCCTTGAAGTTGACGGCGCTCACGAGGTCGAATCCGGCTTCCGGCAGCTCGTCCAGCGGGCCGGGCGGCTGCCCCGTGGCCCCGTTGTTGAAGGCCACGTCGAGCCGTCCGTACAACTGCACGGCCCGGTCGACGGCGGCGCGGACGCTCGCCGCGTCGGCCAGGTCGCACACCACGTGGTCCGCGGTCCCGCCGACCGCCCCGATCTCTTCGGCCACCGCCTTGAGCTGGGCTTCCGTGCGTGCCGCGAGAAGCACCTGGGCCCCCTCCCGGGCGAACAGCCGTGCCGCGGCGGCGCCGATGCCGCGGCCGGCTCCGGTGATGAAGGCGACCTTGCCGCTGAGCAGGCCCGCGGGCGCGGTGGACGGGGTCTGTGCAGTCGGCGAGGTCGGCGTGATCGGCGGGGTCGGTGTGGTCGGTGTGGTCGGTGTGGTCGACAGGTTGTTCATGCCGACGAGCCTGTGCCCGGCCGCCCGGCCCAGCCAGGCACCGGCTGTACCTGGCTGGGCCGCCCGGCGTCCGCGCACACTGGGGAGGTGGACCGACGCGTACGACGAGAACTGGGCGACTTCCTGCGCAGCAGGCGCGAGCGCATCACCCCCGCCGACGTGGGGCTGCCCGCCGGAGCGCGCCGCCGCACCCCGGGACTGCGCCGCGAGGAGGTGGCGCAGTCGGCGTTCATCTCGACCGAGTACTACACGCGGCTGGAGCAGGCCCGCGGCCCGCAGCCGTCCCGTGAGGTGCTGGCCCAGCTTGCCCGCGCGCTGCGCCTGTCGGATGCCGAGCGCGACCATCTCCACCACCTCGCCGGCGCCCCGCCCGGGCCCCCTCCGGGACCGTCCCGCGAGGTACGGCAGAGCATCGTCGACCTGCTGCGGCGGCTGCCGGAGGCCGCGGCGCTCGTCGTCTCGGCGACGTACGAGGTCATCGCCTGGAACGAGCCGGCCGCCGCGCTGATGGAGGACTTCTCCGCCCTCTCACGCCGGGACCGCAACCTCGTCCGGCGCGCCTTCCTGGGGCCGCACCCGCACGGCCGACGGCTGTACGGCGTCTCCGACGCGGACGCGTTCGCCCGGACCGCGGCGCGGCAACTGCGCGCCACCGCGGCCCGCTACCCCGACGACCCGGAGGTGACCGGCCTGGTCGAGGAGCTGCTGGCCGGCAGCGAGGAGTTCGCCCGGCTCTGGGCCGCCCACGACGTGGCCGCCCGGCCCACCCTCTGCAAGACCTTCGAGCACCCCCTGGTCGGCCCCGTCAGCGTCGACTGCGACGTCCTGGACATCGCCGACCGGGACCAGCGCGTCTTCCTCTACACCGCCGCGCCCGGCTCGCCGTCGGCGGAGGCACTGCGGCTGCTGTCGGTCGTCGGCACACAGCGCATGAGCGTGCCCGGCTGACCCCGCCACGGCCGTTTCCGGGGCCGCCGGGCCGGATCCAGGGACACCACCCATGACATCTGTCATCCCGTACTTGCGACAGGCGACACTGCCGCAGGCCCCCGCCTCACTGTGAGGCTGGAACCATGACGAGCACAGCCACCACCACAGACCGGGCCGCCGGGCGACGGGCGGGCCCGGCGCCCGTGGTCAGCTTCCGGGGAGTCAGCAAGAACTACGGCGCCGTACGGGCGGTGGCCGACCTGGACCTGGAGCTGCACCCGGGCGAGACCGTCGCCCTCCTCGGCCCCAACGGCGCCGGCAAGTCCTCCGCCCTCGACCTGCTCCTGGGCCTGCGCACCGCCGACGCCGGCACCGTGTCGCTCTTCGGCACCAGCCCGCAGCGCGCCATCGAGCAGGGCAAGGTCGGGGCCATGCTCCAGAGTGGCGGCCTGATGACCGGCGTGAAGGTCCGTGAGCTGGTCAAGCTCGCCAGTGACCTGCACCCGGGCGGCCACCCGGTCGAGCAGATCATGGACGCCGCCGGCATCACCGAGATCGCCGACCGGATGGTCGACAAGCTCTCCGGCGGCCAGGAGCAGCGGGTGCGCTTCGCGCTCGCCACGGCCGGCGCCAACGACCTGATCGTGCTGGACGAGCCGACCACCGGTATGGACGTCTCCTCCCGGCAGACGTTCTGGGGCACCATGCGGGCGCAGGCCCGGCAGGGCCGTACGGTGCTGTTCGCCACCCACTACCTCGAAGAGGCGGACGAGATCGCGGACCGCGTGATCGTGCTGCACCGCGGCCGGGTGCTGGCCGACGGCACCGCCGCCGAGATCAAGGCACGGGCCGGCGCCCGCCGCATCACCTTCGACCTGGACGGGCCGGTCGACCGCGAGGCGCTGCGCCGCCTGCCGTACCTGACCTCCCTGGAGGTGTCCGGGCGTACCGTGCGCATGCAGTCCGGGGACGCCGACGCGACGGTGCACGCCGCGTACGGCCTCGGTCTGTACCCGCGCAACCTGGAAGTGGCCGGACTCGGCCTGGAGCAGGCGTTCATCGCCATCACCGACGCAGCGACCGCCGAGGAGGCGGCACGATGACCACCCTGATCAAGCTGGAGATCGTCCGCTCCCTGCGGAACAAGAAGTTCATGTTCTTCTCGGTGATCTACCCGCCGGTGCTCTACCTGATCATCGCGGGCGGCGCCGGCAGCAAACCGATTCCGGGCATGACCCTGGACATGCCGCTGTACTTCATGGTCGCCATGGCGGCGTTCGGCGCGATGACCGCCGTCCTGATCGGCAACAGCGAGGCGATCGCCAAGGAGCGCGAGAAGGGCTGGGTACGGCAGCTACGGCTGACCGCGCTGCCCGGACGGGGCTACGTCGCCGCGAAGATGGGCGCCTCCGCGACGGTCAGCCTGCCGTCCATCGTGCTCGTCATGCTCGTCGCCGCGACGGTCAAGGGCGTCCGCCTGGAAGCCTGGCAGTGGATCGCCATCCTCGTCGCCACCTGGCTCGGCAGCTTCGTCTTCGCCGCGCTCGGCGTCGCCATCGGCTACCTGGCCAGCGGCGACGCGGTCCGCCCGATCGCGATGATGATCTACTTCGTGCTGGCGTTCCTCGGCGGGCTGTGGATGCCGCTGACGATCCTGCCGGAATGGGTGCAGAACATCGCCGAGTGGCTGCCGACCCACGCGTACGCCGCGCTCGGCACGGCCATCGAGGGCGGCCACGCCCCGGACGCCAAGGACCTGGCCATCCTCGTCGGCTACCTGCTCGTCTTCGCGGGCGGCGCGGGCTGGCTCTACCGGAAGGACACGCGTACGGCATGAGGACGGCGGAGACCGAGCCCAACCCGGTGCTGATCGGATCGGCACCCCGCACCCGTCGGCAGGCGCTGGTGAAGAGCGCCTGGGTCGTCATCTGGTTCCTGTACCTGGCGGGGCCGATCGGGGACCTGGCCGACGGCGGGATGTCCCCGGCGCACGAGCTGCTGGGCTGCGCCGGTCTCCTGACGTTCGTCGCCGTCTACTTCGTCGTGCTCTTCCGCCACATGGCCCACCGGCCCGTGAAGAACCCGCTGGTCCGGTCCGCTGTGGCCGTCATCGCCGCGCTCGCCGTCCTGCTGTCCTCGGTCCTCGGGCCGAACTGGCTGGTGCTCTTCACCTTCGTGGGCGTCGCGGTGGCCGTCACCCAGCCCTTCGGCGTCTCGCGATGGGCCATTCCCGCGCTGACCGCCACTCTCGTACTGGTCGGCCTGCGCTACGAGGACATCCACGCCTACCTCTTCGCGTACGCCCTGCCCTGCCTGCTCAGCGGCTTCGCGATGGTCGGCGTGCAGTATCTGATCCGTACGACGAAGGAACTGCGCGAGGCGCGGGAGGAGGTCGCGCGGCTGGCCGCCAACGAGGAGCGGCTGCGCCTCGCCCGCGACCTGCACGACCTCCTCGGCCACTCGCTCTCCCTGATCACGCTCAAGAGCGAACTGGCCGGCCGGATGCTGCCCGGCGAGCCGGCCGGCGCGGCCCAGCAGGTCGCCGACATCGAACGGGTCAGCCGCCAGGCGCTGGTGGACGTACGCGAGGCCGTCACCGGCTACCGGCGCCCCCGCCTGACCGTCGAGCTGGCCGGGGCACGCGCCGCGCTGCGCACCGCGGCGATCACGGCGGACATCGACCCGGCGGTGGAACAGGAGCACCGGGGCCTCGCGGAGGACGGGGAGGGCGCGCTGGCCTGGGCGCTGCGGGAAGCCGTCACCAACGTCGTACGGCACAGTGGTGCGGGCCGCTGCGAGGTGCTGCTCACCGAGGAGTGGGAGGCCGACGAACGGCGGTACCTGTGCCTGTCCGTCGTGGACGACGGCACCGGACCGCCGCGCGGCGGGAGCCACGACGGGAACGGCCTGAGCGGGCTGCGGGAACGTCTGGCGCTGACCGACGGCCGCCTGGAGACGGGTGCGGCGCCGGGCGGCCGCGGCTTCGCCCTGCGCGCGTACGTGCCGCTCGGCGGCCCGCCGGTGCCCGGCGCCGTCGCCCGGCCCGCGGAGCAGAGCCCGTCGGGGCGTGAGGCGTAGGGCCGTGCGCCCCGGTGGCTCCGGCGCGCGGGCGCGCGCTCCCGCTCCGCCCGTTGGAGTGGCCCGGCGCGGGAACCGGCGCAGCGGCCCTCCGGGTTGTGCAGGCTGGCGCCATGCCACCCATCGACCCGCGGGCCGTCGTCGGCCCCCTCGCCCCGCCCGGCTGTCCGGCCTGCCGCGACCGGCGCCGCCTGTGGAAGGACACCAGCGACTCGGGCCGGGCACCGGAGACCTGGCACTGGTGGTGCTCCGGCTGCCGCCAGACCTTCGAGCCGACGTCGCAGCACAAGCGCTTCTACATGTGAGCCCTGCGCCCCGCCCGCACCGGCCGCCCGCGCTGCCGTCGCCCGCCGACCTGCGCCTTCCCTGGCCTGGCTAGGGTGGCCGCATGACTGACCCGCACGGCGAGCAGCCCGTGAAGAAAGTGCGCCTCCTCCTCGCCGAGGACCAGTCCATGGTCCGGGAAGCGCTGGCCGCGCTGCTGGGGCTGGAACCCGACATGGAGGTCGTGGCCCAGGCCGCGCGGGGTGACGAGGTGATCGGCGCGGTGCGGGAACAGTCCGTGGACGTGGCGCTGCTCGACATCGAGATGCCCGGCCTCAGCGGCCTGGACGCCGCCGCGCTGCTGCGCGCCGAGTTCCCGGCGCTGAAGGTCGTCATCCTCACCACCTTCGGACGGCCCGGCTACCTCCGCCGCGCCATGGAGTCCGGCGCCGACGCGTTCCTGGTCAAGGACGCCCCGGCCGCGCAGCTGGCGGACGCCGTACGGCGGGTGCTCCGCGGTGACCAGGTCATCGACCCCGCGCTCGCCGCCGCCGCGCTGTCCGAGGGGGCGAGCCCCCTCACCGACCGGGAGTGCGACGTGCTGCGCGCGGCGGCGGACGGCTCCACCAACGCGGAGATCGCCGCCGCCCTGCACCTCTCGCACGGCACGGTGCGCAACTACCTGTCCACCGCCATCCAGAAGACGGGCGCCCGCAACCGCGCCGAAGCCGTCCGCACGGCAGGCGCCAAGGGCTGGCTGTAACCCCGCCCGGTGCCGGTCCGCGCTGTAAGCAGTCTCACCCCCGCAACCGCCTCACCAGGACTTTCGACCCTGTGCGAGGCGGAACGGCGCCAGCACGCTGGAATGTGTGACGACTTTCCAGCGATCCCCGGCGCGTGACCGCGGTGTGGCGGTGCTGCTGATCGTCGCGACCCTGGCCATCACGCTGGCGGACGCGGGGACCGGCCCGCAACTGCACTTCGCCCTGTTCATGGGCATCGCGCCGCTGATCGCCGCACTGCGCTGCGGCTACCGGTGGACGGCCGCGGTGGCTGCCGTGTACGTGCTGTGCCAGGTGTTCATCCAGGTGCGGCTGGTGCCGGACTGGTCGGTGGCCAGCAAGGTCGTCGGGGTCTTCGGGGCGCTGCTGGTCGCGGTGTTCGCGCTGGTGCTGTGCCGTACCCGGCTGGAGCGGGAGGCGCTGTACGCCCGTACGAGCATGGTCGCCGACGCCGTGCAGCGGGAGATGCTGCGCGAACTGCCGCTGACCGCCGGACCGCTGGAGGCGTACGGGTTCTATGTCTCCGCCCAGGAAGGGGCCCGGGTCGGCGGGGACATCTACGAAGCCGTGGAGACGCCGCACGGACTGCGGCTGATGATCGGCGACGTCCAGGGCAAGGGGATGCCCGCGATCGGCGCCGGGCACGAGGTGCTGGCCTCCTTCCGGGAGGCGGCGTACCACACGGACAGCCTCGAAGCCGTCGCCGAGCGGATGGAGCAGGCACTGGCCCGCTACAACGCCCGTTCCGCCGAGCGCGGCGGCCAGGAGCGGTTCGTCACCGCCCTGCTGCTGGAAGTACGCGGCGAGGACGGTACGAAGGTGCTGTCCTGCGGCCACATCCCGTACTACCTCGTACGGGACGGCCAGGTCGCCGAACGCAACGACGGCGAAGGCGGTCTGCCCCTGGGGCTCGGCCGGCTCACCGACGAGCCGCGGCAGAGCGTGGCCGTCGAACCGGTGGCGGACGACTGGATCGTGCTGTGCACCGATGGCGTGACCGAGGCCCGCGGCGCGGACGGCGCGTTCTACCCGCTGGCCGACCGGCTGGCCCGCTGGACGCACCTGGAGCCGGACGAGCTGGCGCGCACGCTCCGCGCCGACCTGGAGCGGTTCACCGGCGGTGAGCTGAAGGACGACGCGACCGTACTGATCGTGCGCCGCGGCCCGCACACCGCCGGACAGCGGTCCGCCGCCGAGCGGACAGGGCAGACAGAGCGGACAGGGCAGGCCACGGCGGATCAGTTGAGCATGGCGCGGGCCGCGGCCGCCTGACGCCGTACCGCAGCGGCGGTGGCCGGGTCGATCTCCTCCACCACCTTCGCGTACTCCTCCAGCCCGGCCGCGCCGCCCAGGAAATCTCCGCGCTGCACGAGCAGTTGCGCGTGGTCGTGACGCAGCCGCGCCGGGTGGCTGGGCAGCAGCAGGGACAGCTCGACCGCCCACAGCTGCACGTCACTGCGCTCCGGCCGGGCCGCCGCCCACGCCCGGATGTTGTTCAGGACGCGCAGCACGATCTCCAGCGGGCCGGCCGGAGCGAGCATCTGCTCGGTCAGCGGCGCGCCGGTCGCGCCCGCGACCAGCACCCCCGCGTCCTCGTCGGTCAGCAGCCGCCCGCCGTCGAAGGGGTCGGCGAGGACGTGCGTGCCGTGCGGGTCGCCGAAACCGACGACGAAGTGGCCCGGCAGCGCCACCCCGTACACCGGAGCGCCCGCCCGGCGCGCGACCTCGATCCACACCACCGACAGCAGGATCGGCAGACCCCGCCGACGCCGCAGCACCTCGTGCAGCAGCGACGACTCCAGCCGCCGGTAGTCGGTGGGCGTGCCGCGGAACCCGAGGCGCGCGCCGAGCAGTTCGGCGACGTTGCGGGCCCAGGGGCGCGGGCCGCCGGTGGGGGCGTACGGCAGGCACCCGGCCAGCGCGTCCAGTTCGATCTGCGCCGCGTCCAGGGCCGCCTCGTCCAGCGCGGGATCCGCCTCCGCCGCGATCAGCAGGCACAGCCGGGCGAGGTCCGGCCGTTCGTCGCGCGCGGCCTCGGCGAACTGCCGGCGCCGCTCTGCGGACGTGTCGTCCCCGTCCGGGTCCGGGTGCATACGAGGTTCGTACCCGTTCAGCTCGGGCCTCCCTGGGAGGCGCGCCAGTGGTGGTAGTGGTGGTGGGTGACGAAGCCCAGCCCGTCGTACAGCGCGCGGGCACGGTCGTTGTCCGTCTCCACCTGGAGGTACGCGGCCGAGGCGCCCTCGTCCAGGGCTTTGCGGGCGAGCGCCGCCATCACGGCCGAGGCCAGGCCGCGCCGCCGGTGCTCCGGGCCGACCTCGACCGCCGCGAACCCGGCCCAGCGCCCGTCCACCACACACCGTCCGATCGCGGCCAGGCCGCCCGCGTCGTCCGGAACGCCCGCGAACCACACGGACGGGCCGCCCCGCAGCACCTTGAGCACCTCGGGCCCCGGCACCCCGGACCGCCGGTAGCGGCGCAGCCAGGCCGGTCCGGCCTCCCGGGTGAGCGCCACCCGGGACACGTCCGCGTCCAGGTCGCCGACGGGGGCCAGCGCGGCGGTACGCAGCTCCGCCGTCACCTCGCGCGTCCAGCCGCGCCGGTCCAGCGCGGCCGCCAGGTCTTCCCCGGCGCCCTGGGCGCCCGTACTGACCTGTATGTACGCGGGCAGTGAGCGTTCCGCGTACCAGGTGCGGACCCGGCCCAGCGCGGCGTCCAGCGGCAGCCCCGGGTCGCCCGACGCCGCCACCGAGTTGGCCCGCCGGGTGAACCCGGCACTGGCCCGCAACTGCCACTCGCCCAGCCACGCGCTCTCCACCGGCGGCCAGCCGCGGGCGGCCACCCGGTCCAGTTCCGGTGTGCTCGTCGCGGGGGAGCGGCGGCGGGCCGGCGCCGCCGGAACCGTCTTCCCGGCGACCAGAGTGGTCTCGGGGATCCGGACGGTCTCTCCGTTCCGTCGTGTGATGCTCAGCACACCGCCGTCCCAGGATGTGAGAACACCGACCGTGTCGGTGAACCTGGCGGCCCCCTCCCCGGCCCCGCTCAAGCGCCGGACAGATACCCTTTTGCCCACGTCAGCACGGGTGATGTGGACCTCCAGCCGTCCGCCGGTAGTGAATTCCACGGCTCTACCCGCCCCTCTTGTTCGTCTCGTGCCCGGGAACGGAGATACTAGGTGCGGGCATCGACGACGCCGCGCTCCCGCGCGCCCCGCGGCGGAACTGCCAATCGGTCCGCCAGCCCTACCGAGGAGGAACGACAGCGTGACCTACGTCATCGCGCAGCCTTGTGTCGACGTCAAGGACAAGGCATGCATCGAGGAGTGCCCCGTCGACTGCATCTACGAGGGCTCCCGGTCCTTGTACATCCACCCGGACGAATGCGTCGACTGCGGCGCCTGCGAGCCGGTCTGCCCGGTCGAGGCGATCTTCTACGAGGACGACACCCCGGAGGAGTGGAAGGACTACTACAAGGCGAACGTCGAGTTCTTCGACGAGCTCGGTTCGCCCGGTGGTGCCAGCAAGCTGGGCCTGATCGAGCGCGACCACCCCTTCATCGCAGCGCTGCCGCCGCAGAACGGCTGAGCGGCCGCATGGCGCCGCCCCGGTCCCGTACGGCCGGCCTCCCCGTCACCTGAGACCGGGAAGCCGACGCCGCACGGGGCCGAGGCGTTTCCCGACCTGTGCGGCCAGAGGAACGTGAGGAAAGAGAGCAACGTGGGCACCGTTTCGTCCCGTCTTCCGGTCTTCCCCTGGGACCGGCTGGAGCCGTACAAGACCACGGCGGCCGCGTATGCCGACGGCATCGTGGACCTGTCCGTCGGCACTCCGGTCGACCCCGTGCCCGCGCTCGTGCGCACAGCCCTCACGGACGCCGCCGACAGCCCCGGCTACCCCACGGTGTGGGGCACCGCCGCCCTGCGTGACGCGATCACCGGCTGGGCCGGGGAGCGCCTGGGCGCCACCGGCCTGGACCACACCAAAGTGCTGCCGGTCGTCGGCTCCAAGGAACTGGTCGCCTGGCTGCCGACCCAGCTCGGCCTGGGCGCCGGCGACCGCGTCGCGTACCCGCGCCTGGCCTACCCGACCTACGAGGTCGGCGCGCGCCTGGCGGGCGCCGAACCGGTCGTCTACGACGACCCCTGGGAGCTGGACCCCACCGGCCTCGAGCTGCTGTGGCTGAACTCGCCGTCCAACCCGACGGGCCGCGTGCTGAGCGCCGACGAGCTGCGCCGTACGGTCGCCTGGGCGCGCGAGCACGGCGTCCTGCTCTTCAGCGACGAGTGCTACATCGAACTGGGCTGGGAGGCCGACCCGGTCTCCGTCCTGCACCCGGACGTGTGCGGCGGCTCGTACGACGGCATCGTGGCCGTCCACTCGCTGTCCAAGCGGTCCAACCTGGCCGGCTACCGCGCCGCGTTCCTCGTGGGCGACGCCGCCGTCCTCGGCGAGCTGCTGCTGATCCGCAAGCACGGCGGCATGATGATCCCCGCGCCGGTGCAGGCCGCGACCGTCGCGGCGCTCGGCGACACCGAGCACGTCGGCGAGCAGCGCGAGCGCTACGCCCGCCGCCGTACGGCCCTGCGCGAGGCCCTGGAGGCCGCCGGCTTCCGCGTCGAGCACAGCGAGGCGTCGCTCTACCTGTGGGCGACGCGTGACGAGTCGTGCTGGGACACCGTCGGCGACCTCGCCAAGCGCGGCATCCTGGTCGCGCCGGGCGACTTCTACGGGAGTGCGGGGGAGCGCTTCGTACGGGTCGCCTTCACCGCCACCGACGAGCGGGTGGACGAGGCCGTACGGCGCCTGGCGCAGTAGCCCCCAGCCGCACGCCGGGGCAGTGGCCCGACCCGCACGCCCGGCGCGGCGGCCGCAGACGCGACGAGCCCGGAGCGGACGCCGTACCTCAGGCGTCCGCTCCGGGCTTCGCTGTGCGGCACTCCGTCAGCTGATGGGCAGCCCGTTCGTCGGCAGCAGGTCCGAGGCCAGGCCGCTGTCGCCGACCGCCTGGGCCAGTCCGTCGGTGGACAGCGAGTCGGTCAGCCCGTCGGTGGACAGCCCGTCGCCCGGCAGCGCGTCGGTCAGGCCGTCGGTCGGCAGGCCGTCCTCGGTGGCGGTGTGGAGGGTGTCGGTGAGGATGTCCCCCGCGCTGTCCGCGGTGTCGCTGGCGGCGTTGCCGGCGGCCTGCTTCGCGGCCGGCGCGGTCTCCCCGAGCGTCTTGCCCGCGGTCTTGCCGGCGGTCTTGCTCAGGGCCGGGACGGCCTTGCGGACAACCTTGCTGCCGGCTTCGGTGGCGTTCGCGCCGGTTTCGCCGGCGAGGTCGCCGGCACCCTGGACCGCGCCGTCGGCGGTGTCGGCGAGGCTCGCGGTGTCCACTGCGCTCAGTCCGCCCAGGTCGGAGGAGTTCGGCAGTTCCACGGCGCTCGCGGAGCCCGCACCGACCACGGGGGCTGCGCCGGCTGCGACCAGCAGCGCGGCTCGGGCGATCCGACGCGAGAGGGGGAGGGACATGGTGCTCCTTTTACGGAGAGGGACTGGTTCTTCTGACAGACGTGCCGTGTCCGCCGGCGGGGCGCGGTGGCTGCCGGACGCACGACGTGACTACCGCGTCAGGCCCGGGAAGGTTGCGGCACGGCCGGTAAAGAATCAGTGGGGGGTCACATAATCTGCTCCGGAGGAAACCGGGCAAACTGCGCCGTGCGCAGTATGGTGCTGAAACGTCACGCCTCAGTCTCCGGGCGGGACCCACGCCGTTCGAGTGACCCCGGCGACGGTGAGGCGGCGCCGCTGCCCGGGGTTGACGACGTTAACTCGGCCGAGGGACCGGCCGGACAGCTGCGCGGTGCGCACGAGGCTGACGGCGTGACGGCCGTACGGGTGAGGAGCGGCGCCGCGCGGGGGCTCCGGCGGCGGTCGCGCGAGCGCGTCCCCAGAGGCCGGTACGGCCGCCCGGCGCCCTGGCCGCACGGCCGCGTCACCGGGGCCGGCGCCACCGCCCGGCGCACGGCCGTTCCGGCGGCCGCTCCCCGGTGCCACCCGCTCCGGCAGCCGCCTCCGGGCTCACTTCGCGGTGACGATCCGTACGTCCGTACCGGAAGCCCGCGCCGCCGCGCCGGTCGCCTTCTGCCAGCCCTTCCCGGAATCGGCCGCCGACCACATCTTCCCGGCGTAGGAAATCTGCTCGATGCCCAATGCCCCGGAGTGGGCCATCGCCCAGGTGGCCAGCTCCCAGCCGCGGCGCTCCGTCCCCGGACCGGCCGCCGGCGCGCCGCCGGCCTGCCCCGCGCCCGCCGCGGCCCCGGAGACCCCGGAATCCGCGGCGTCACCGTGGGAGGCCGGCCGCGCGGGCACCGTCAGCACCCGGCCGCCGTCCTTGCCGCCGTCCGCGCCGCCGGGAGCCGTCCCGTCCGTGTGCGGCAGGACGTCGGGCCCGAACTCGCGCACCAGCTTCTTGCGCACCTCGTCCGTACCGCCCGGCCGCTTCCGGTCCGCCGGACGGTTCACCGAACATGTCATCGCCGCGCCGTCGCGCCCGGTCAGGGCGCCGGTCAGCAGCGCGGCGTCCGGCTCGTGCTTGGCGTACGCCTGCGGGAAGCCGCTGCGCTGCACCTTCTGCGCGGCCACCGTCAGCGGCAGCCGCGAGTAGCCCGGCACCTTGACCAGGTGCGTGTAGAACTCCCCGGCCGAGTAGACCGGGTCCATGATCTGCTCGACCGTGCCCCAGTCCTGGGACGGGCGCTGCTGGAACAGGCCGACCGAATCGCGGTCACCGAAGCCGATGTTGCGCAGCCCGGACTCCTGCATGGCGGTCGCCAGCGCGATCGTCACGGCCCGCTGCGGCAGCCCGCGCGCGGAGCCGACGGCCGAGATGGTCGCGGCGTTCGCGGCCTGCTCCGGCGAGATCTCGTACGGCTGCCCGCCGTCCGCGGCACGCACCGAGCAGCGCGGCGCACCCGGGCCGCCGGTCACGTACTGCACGACGAGATACACGCCCAGTCCGACGAGCACGGCGAAGGCCGCGCCGGCTCGCAGGAGGCGCTTGCCGCGGGTGCCGCGGGAGGGGGCGGAGGACTGGGGAGACACGCAGCCAACGGTACTGGAGGGGCGCCGGTAGGGTCGGACGCATGGAGACCGCTACGCAGACCCCCGCACTGGACCTCTCCCGCGACGCGGCCGAGCTCACCGCTCAGCTCGTCGACATCCCCTCCGTCAGCCGGGACGAGAAGGCCATCGCGGACGCCGTCGAGAACGCGCTGCGTGCGCTCCCCCACCTGACGGTGGAGCGCGACGGCAACTGCATCGTCGCGCGCACGCACCAGGGCCACGCCGAGCGGGTCGTGCTGGCCGGCCACCTGGACACCGTGCCGATCGCGGACAACGTGCCGTCCCGGCTCGACGAGAACGGCGTCCTGTGGGGCTGCGGCACCACCGACATGAAGTCCGGCGTCGCCGTGCAGTTGCGCATCGCCGCCACCGTCCCCGCGCCCAACCGCGACCTGACCTTCATCTTCTACGACATGGAGGAGATCGCCGCCGAGTTCAACGGGCTCGGGCGGCTGGCCGCGGAGCACCCGGACTGGCTGGAGGGCGACTTCGCCGTCCTGCTGGAGTCCTCGAACACCGAGGTCGAGGGCGGCTGCCAGGGCACGCTGCGGGTGCTGCTGCGCACCGAGGGCGAGCGGGCCCACTCGGCGCGTAGCTGGATGGGCAGCAACGCCGTCCACGCGGCGGCGCCGATCCTCGCCCGCCTGGCGTCCTACGAGCCGCGCCGGGCCGTCATCGACGGTCTCGAATACCGCGAGGGCCTGAACGCCGTACGGATCGAGGGCGGCGTGGCGGGCAACGTCATCCCCGACGCCTGCACCGTCGCCGTGAACTTCCGCTACGCGCCCGACCGCAGCGAGCAGGAAGCGCTCGACCACGTCCGTGAGGTCTTCGCGGACTGCGGCGTCGCCGAGATGATCGTCGACGACCACTCGCCGGGCGCGCTGCCGGGCCTGTCGCACCCCGCGGCCGCCGCCTTCATGAAGGCGGTCGGCGGCGTCGCGAAGCCCAAGTTCGGCTGGACGGACGTCTCGCGCTTCAGCGCCCTGGGCGTGCCCGCGGTGAATTACGGGCCCGGCGACCCCGTACTGGCGCACAAGAAGGACGAACGGGTCGCCGTCGAGCGGATCCTGCACTGCGAGGAGCGCCTGCGGTCCTGGCTCACCGCGTAACCCACCGGCCCCACGTGCCCCACCGGTGTCCCGGCATCCGGAATTGCCCTGCCCGTCACCTGCGCCGATCTACCCTTGCCGGACACCGACCGGCAGCGGAGGGAGCACGATATGGCCAGCCCCGAGGAAGAGCGGGCGTGGGAGGAACAGCGCCTGGGACCCGTGGTGCGCCGACGCGAGCAGGTGCAGAAGGGCACCACGGACCAGCGGCTGCTGGACACCGCCGAAGGCGACACGGACTGGGTGCACACCGACCCCTGGCGGGTCATGCGCATCCAGTCGGAATTCGTGGAGGGCTTCGGCGCACTGGCCGAACTGCCGAGCGCCATCAGCGTCTTCGGCTCGGCCCGGACGCCCGTCGGCTCGCCCGAGTACGAGACGGGCGTCGAACTCGGCCGGGCGCTGGTGGAGGCCGGCTTCGCGGTGATCACCGGCGGCGGGCCCGGCGTGATGGAGGCCGCCAACCGGGGCGCCAGGGAGGCCAAGGGCGTCTCCGTCGGCCTGGGCATCGAGCTGCCCTTCGAACAGGGCATGAACCCGCACGTCGACATCGGCGTCAACTTCCGCTACTTCTTCGTCCGCAAGACGATGTTCGTGAAGTACGCGCAGGGATTCGTCGTGCTGCCCGGCGGCATGGGCACTCTCGACGAGCTGTTCGAGGCGCTGACCCTCGTCCAGACGCGCAAGGTCACCCGCTTCCCGATCGTGCTCTTCGGCACGGAGTACTGGGGCGGCCTGGTCGACTGGCTGCGTGACACGGTGGTCGCGCAGGGCAAGGCGTCGGAGCACGACCTGCTGCTCTTCCACGTCACCGACGACGTGGACGAGGCGGTCGCGCTGGTGTCCAAGGAGACCGGGAAGTAGCGCCGGCTGCCCGGCAGCGCGCTACGCGAGTCCCCGGCGGGCGACCGCCGGGGGCCGGTGGCCCGCGATGGAGGCCACCATGTCCAGGACCTGCCGCGTCTCGGCGACCTCGTGGACGCGGTAGACCTGAGCGCCCAGCCACGCCGAGACCGCGGTCGTGGCCAGCGTCCCGAGGAGCCGTTCCTTGACCGGCCGGTCCAGCGTCTCGCCGACGAAGTCCTTGTTCGACAGCGAGACCAGCACCGGCAGCGGGGTGTCCCCCGCCCCGGGGAAGCCGAGGTCCCGCGGCACGGCGTGCGTCATCTCGTCCAGCCGGCGCGTCGCCTCCAGACTGTGCCGGGTGTTCTTCCCGAAGTCGTGCCCCGGGTCGATCATGATCGCGTCGCGCCGTACGCCCAGCTCCACCGCCCGCTCGGCCAGTCCCAGCGTCACCCTCAGGATGTCCGCCAGCACATCCTCGTACGCCACCCGGTGCGGGCGGGTACGCGGCTCCACACCACCCGCGTGGGTGCACACCAGACCGGCGCCGTGGCGCGCCGCGACCTCGGCCAGCTTCGGGTCCACCCCGCCCCACGCGTCGTTGAGCACGTCGGCGCCGGCCTCGCAGACCCCCTCGCCGACCTCGTGCCGCCAGGTGTCCACGCTGATCACCACGTCCGGGAAGCGCTTGCGCACCTCGGCGACGAAGCCGACCGTGCGCCGGGCCTCCTCCTCGGCGCTGACCTCCTCGCCCGGGCCCGCCTTCACCCCGCCGATGTCGATGATCGCGGCACCCTCGGCCACCGCCTGCTCCACCCGGGCGAGCGCGGGCTCGTCCGTGAAGGTGGCTCCCTGGTCGTAGAAGGAGTCCGGGGTCCTGTTCACGATGGCCATGATCACCGGCTCGTGCTCGGTGAACTCTCGATTCCCCAGCCGCAGCATTGCTTCTCCTCTTCCTGGTCCGGCAGCGACCCTAACGGTCACACCCGCATGGCACGATCAGTGCCAACACATAGCTCGGGGAGATGGTCGTGTTCTGGTTCTTGCTGATCGCGATGGTCGTGGTGGTCGCCGCGGTCACGCTCGCCGTGGTCGGCGGCGGCGACGCGGGCGGGCTCGGCGAGGCCGCCCCGGACCGGCTGTACGAGCCGCTGCCCGCCGACCGGCCCGTCTCCCGCGCCGACGTGGAGGC
This sequence comes from Streptomyces sp. NPDC045470, assembly GCF_040646595.1. Lineage (NCBI taxonomy): Bacteria > Bacillati > Actinomycetota > Actinomycetes > Kitasatosporales > Streptomycetaceae > Streptomyces > Streptomyces sp. NPDC045470. The sequence continues at coordinate 814,123 of NZ_JBEZAN010000002.1, read as the reverse complement.
GGTACGCCTGGCGGTGGGGGTGCGCGGCTACCGGATGAACGACGTCGACGACGTGCTGGACCGGCTCGGTGCCGAGCTGGCCGAACGGGACGCGCGGATCGCCGAGCTGGAGGCGGCCCTCGCGGGCGCGCACGCCGCGGCGATGGGCCCGCCGGACCTGATCAAGGACGGCCCGGAGGACGGCTCCGGGGACCGGGACGGGAAGCGGCCCGGGGAACGCCCGGCCGCACCGGAGCCTCCGGTCCCCGGGGGCGAGGAAGAGGGGAAGACCGCCTCATGACGGGAGTGAGCACGGCTCCGGACGGGGTGCCCCGCTGCCCCTGGGGCATGGAGTCGGAGAAAATGGCCGACTACCGCACCTACCACGACACCGAATGGGGCCGGCCGGTCCACGGCGACGACGCGCTCTTCGAGCGGATGAGCCTGGAGGCGTTCCAGTCCGGGCTGTCCTGGCTCACGATCCTGCGCCGCCGCGAGGGCTTCCGGGCCGCGTTCGCGGACTTCCGGATCGAGGCGGTCGCCCGGTTCACCGACGCGGACGCCGAGCGGCTGCTCACCGACGCCCGCATCATCCGCAACCGCGCGAAGATCAACGCGGTGCTCACCAACGCGCGGGTCGCGGCCGAGCTGGCCCCGGGCGAGCTGGACCGCCTGATCTGGTCGTACGCGCCCGAGCGCGGCACCCGCCGGACCCCGCGCACGCTGTCCGACGTGGCGCCCGTCACCCCGGAGTCCACGGCGCTGGCCAAGGACCTCAAGAAGCGCGGCTTCCGCTTCGTCGGCCCCACGACCGCGTACGCGACGATGCAGGCGTGCGGCCTGGTCAACGACCATCTGGCGGACTGCCATGTGCGGGACGCGGTGGAGGCGGCGGCGGAGGTGTGAGGCGCGACCGGGCCGGGGCCGCGGGCCTCGGCCGGGCCGGCCTCAGCGCCCCAGGAACGTCGGCTTCTCCTTCTTCACGAACGCCTCGACCGCGATGTGGTGGTCCTCCGAGGCGCCCGCCCGCGTCTGCAGTTCCTCTTCCTTGGCCAGCGTCTCGACGAGCGAGTGCCCGGCCCCGTACGCGAGGGATTCCTTGATCGCGGCGTAGGCGGCGGTCGGCCCCTCGGCCAGCGTGCGCGCCACCGCCGCCGCCTCGGCCGCCAGTTCCGCCGCCGGGACGACCTTGTTCGCGATGCCCAGCTCGTACGCCTCCTGAGCGGAGATGCTGCGCGGGAAGAGCAGCAGGTCGGCGGCGCGGCCGTGGCCGATCAGGCGGGGCAGCGTCCAGGAGATGCCGGAGTCGGCGGTGAGCGCCACGCCCGCGAAGGAGGTGTTGAAGGAGGCGGTGTCGGCGACGACCCGGTAGTCCGCGGCCAGCGCGAAGCCGGCGCCGGCGCCCGCCGCCACCCCGTTGACCCCGGCCACCACCGGCTTGGGCATCCCGGCGAGCGCCGTGACGACGGGGTTGTAGTGCTCGCGCACCGTGCTCATGGTCTGCCCCGAGCCGGTCGCGCGGTCCTCGGCCAGCAGCCCGATGTGCTCCTTGAGGTCCTGTCCCACGCAGAAGGCGCGTCCGGTGGCGGTCAGCAGGACGGCCCGTACGGCCGGGTCGGCGGCGGCCTCGCGCAGAATGTCCCGCAGGGCGGCCTTGGCCTCCGTGTTCATCGCGTTCATGGCGTCGGGGCGGTTGATCGTGATCGTCCCGACGCCGTCGGTCACGTCGTAGAGCACGGTGTCGGCCATGGTGAGGGGTCCCTCCGTCGCGGCTCGCGCTGCCGGGCAGTGGCAGCCAGCGCTCAGGATGCCGGAGATCATCGGTGCCCGTCATGTGACGTACGTCAAACGACCGGCGAGGACCGGACGCCGGACGAGGGCGAAGTATCGCAGCCCACTCCCCGAATTGGGTGGTTTTGCGAGAGCGCGTTGCCGAAGGGATGCTCCCCGATGTTGGTCATCGGGTCGTGCGATGCGGGATAATGGCCTGGAAGCAATGTGTTCGATGCCGGTGACACCTGGGTTGTCGGCTGCGTGAGCTGGTTTCAGGAAGGGGAACGAGCATGGCGGCCATGAAGCCGCGGACGGGCGACGGCCCGCTCGAGGTGACCAAGGAGGGGCGGGGCATCGTCATGCGCGTTCCGCTCGAAGGCGGCGGTCGACTCGTCGTCGAGCTGACTCCCGACGAGGCCAAGGCTTTGAGCGAGGCCCTGGAGAAGGTCACCGTCTGACAGGGCAGCCGCCCTGATGCTGCGGTTTCCCGGGGCTGACCCCTGGACCCCCAGCCGAATACCCGGGCCCCGGGGGGGGGGGGGGGGGGCGGCGGCCCCCCCCCCCCCCGGCGGGCGGGGGGGGGGCCCCCGGGGCCCCCCCCCCCACCGGGGCCGTGTTCGTTCCCGTGCGGCCGGTCCGCACCCGCGGCGGGCCTTGCGTCCGTACAGTGGTCCCCGTCGCGCCGCCGCTCCGGCGGCCGGGCCGTGCGCGCCGCGGTCCGTGGTCAGCCGCGCTTGACGGCGCACAGCAGGCCGTCGCCCACCGGTAGCAGGGACGAGACCAGCGCGTCCGTCTCGCGGAGGGTGCGCAGCAGTTCCCGCAGGCGCAGCACCTCGGCGGGCTGGGCCGCCGAGTCGACCGTACGGCCGTCGGCGAAGACGCCCTCGAAGCAGACCAGGCCGCCGGGGCGCAGCAGCCGCAACGATTCAGCGAGATAGTCCAGGCACTCCATGCGGTCGCCGTCGCAGAAGACGAGGTCGTAGCCGCCGTCGGCGAGCCGGGGCAGGACGTCCAGGGCGCGGCCGGGGATGAAGCGCGCGCGGTTGCCGGCGAAGCCCGCCTCCCGGAACGCCTGCTTCGCGAACTGCTGCCGCTCCGGTTCCAGGTCGACCGTCGTCAGGACGCCGTCCGGACGCATACCGTGCAGGAGGTAGATGCCCGACACTCCCGTGCCGGTGCCGATCTCGGCGACCGCCTTGGCGTCGGCCGTCGCGGCGAGCAGGCGCAACGCGGTGCCGGTGCCGGTGGACACCGCACGGATGCCCGCCTCCCGCGCCCGCTCCCGGGACCAGTGCAGGGCGGCGTCGGCCTCGTCGTCGATGGTCCCGGCGCCGTACGCCTCGGCGAATGCCAAGCTCGTCTGCCGGTTGCCGGTAATGGCCCTCTCCTGTCCCCGTAGTTGACGCAACCGTGACTGTATCCGCTGCGTGCGGGAACCCGCAGATGGGACCGGGCGTTGAAGCACAGCAGGGGGGATGCATCGGTGAAGACCCAACGAGATGTGCGGGATGACGCGAAGCCAGGCCAAAAGCAGGTCAAATCTGCTTATCCGGAGCTAACGGGCGAGGTGGATATGGTAGGGGCTCTACTGGACACCACCAGAGCCACCAGGGGAGGTGCGGCTGCGACGGGTGACCGATGGGCGCTCAGGCGTCTCAGGCGGTCGGCCGCCGAGCCGAAATCCGTGACAGACACCGCTGACCGTTCCCGCTCCCACGGCCTCAAGGGTAGGGGAGGGGCCTTCGACACCGCTACGACAGCGACGTTCGCCGCCGAAGCGGATGCGCAGGCCTGGACCCCGCCCAGCTGGGAGGAGATCGTCAGCACGCACAGCGCGCGGGTCTACCGTCTCGCCTACCGCCTCACCGGCAACCAGCACGACGCCGAGGACCTGACGCAGGAGGTGTTCGTCCGCGTCTTCCGCTCGCTGTCGACCTACACCCCCGGCACCTTCGAGGGCTGGCTCCACCGCATCACGACCAACCTCTTCCTGGACATGGTCCGCCGGCGCCAGCGCATCCGCTTCGACGCCCTCGGCGACGACGCGGCCGAGCGGCTCCCCAGCCGCGAGCCCTCCCCGCAGCAGCATTTCAACGACACCCACTTCGACGCCGATGTGCAGCAGGCGCTGGACACCCTCGCGCCCGAGTTCCGCGCCGCCGTGGTGCTCTGCGACATCGAGGGCCTGTCGTACGAGGAGATCGCCGCCACCCTCGGTGTGAAGCTGGGCACGGTCCGCAGCCGGATCCACCGCGGCCGCTCCCACCTGCGCAAGGCGCTCAAGCACCGCTCCCCGGCGGCGCGCGCCGAGGAACGCGAGCGCGACCGGCGGCCGCTCACTTCGGTCACTACAGGGGAGGTCGGAATCGCGTGAGCGGTACAGGCGGTCCGTCCCCCGCCGAGCATCATCTCGGCGACCGCCTCGCGGCTCTGGTCGACGGGGAGTTGGGGCATGACGCGCGCGAGCGGGTGCTCGCGCATCTCGCTACGTGTGGAAAGTGCAAGGCGGAGGCCGACGACCAGCGGAAGCTGAAGAACGTCTTCGCCGAGACGGCGCCCCCCGGTCCCTCCGAGGGGCTGCTGGCGCGCCTCCAGGGGCTGCCCGGAGGTGATGCCGACGGCTCCGGAAGTCGGCTGGGCCCCGGGCGCTTCGGCAGCGGCGCCTTCGGCGGTGACTTCACCGAGGGCGGCGATTTCGAGGCGCGCGGCGGCTCGTTCCGGTACGTACCGTCCGGCAGCCGTGCCGTCGGCGCGGTGCCCCGCCAGCCGCGCTCGCGCGGCTTCCGTATCCACGAGCCGGACCGGCCCGCGCCGCAGCGCCGCCGGTTCGCCTTCGCGGCGGCCGGGGCGGTGTCCCTGGCGGCGTTCGCGCTCGGCGGCGCCCTGCCGCTGGAGGCGGCGGTCGACACCCCGAGCAGCCGCGGCGACGGTACGGGCAGCCAGATGACGCCGCTCAGCGCCACCCCGGGACCGGTCGGCCCGCCCGGAACGACCCGCGGCGAGGCCCTGCTGTACGCGACGGGCCACCCCTGGGCGCGGTCGCTCCCCGACGCGGGCCCGACCGTGGAGCCGGCCCCCAGTTCGCTCGGTCTGACCGGCCCGTCGGCGCCGTCGGCCGCGCGCCCCGCGCCGACGCTGCCGCTGTCCGAGATCGCGTTCCCGGCCGACGGCCGGTCCGCCCTGCCCGCGCTGACGCTCCAGACCGGTCAGCTCCTGCCGTACCACCCCGCGCGGGGCAGCGCGTCCGCCCCGCTGTCCGGCGCCCGTGTCGTCGGCCCGTACCTGCCCTCGGCGGACGCCGGACGCCCCCTGGCCGGGCCCGCCGTACCGTCCGGTCCCGCCTCCCGGGAGGCGATGACCGCCCATCACCCCGCCCCGCGCTGACCGGGCTCTGCGCACGGCCGCGCGAACCTGGTTGAATCGCTCTCCGGACGGCGTTCCCCCCGCGCGGGGGCGGGCCTCCGGCGAGGTGGTGGTGCCCGCCTGACACAGCGGGCGAATCGGTGGGGAGCACGGAGACCATGGACGAGGGGACGGCCGCCGGGCCGAAGCGGAACTGGTGGAGCCGGTCGGGGCAGCAGCCCGCGCAGCCGCCGGCACAGGCGCCCGCCGCGCCCGGCCCCGCGGCACCCGACGCCGAAGCGGCCGCCGCCACCCGGGAATTCACGGCCCTGCCCGGGGAGGCCGACGCCGCACCGGGTACGTCACCGGACACCGGGCAGGCGGCGGGCACCAGCGCGCCCCACAGGCCGAGCGCGCCCACTCCCGCACCCCGGGCGCCCGCGCCGCACGCCCCCGCACCGCCGGTCGGCCCTCCCGCCGCGCCGCCGCGGCAACAGCCCCTCCACCCCCAGGACCCGTACGGCACACCTCCGTACGGCGACCCCGGGCCCTGGGCCCCCGCGCCGCCGGTCCAGCGTCCGACGGCCACCCCGGCGCACGGCACGGGCGTTCCGCCGCAGAGCCCGGCGCCGACGCCTGCCGGACAACCGACCTCTGCCGGACAGCCGACGCCTGCCGGACAGCAGCCCGCGTACGGCACCGGCGCACCCGTACCGCCGCCCCAGCAGCCGTCCCCGGCCCAGCCGCAGCCCCCCGCGGGCCCGCAGCCGCACGAGGGCTCCGCCGCCCGTGCACCGATGCCGCAGGCCGAGCCCTCGCCGACGGCTGCCCAGCCGCCGCAGGCTCCGTCCGAGGCACACGACACGTCGAGCCGCGCCCCGCTTCCGCCCGCGGCGTACGACACGTCCGGCGGCGCCCCGCTTCCGCCCGAGGCGCACGGCGCGCCGCAGCCCCCGCACGCCCCGCCGCCCGGCCTTGGCGGCACGGAGCCGCATCCGGGCGCGACAGTGGACGGACAGCCCCACCAGGCCCCCCAGGCCCAGCAGACCCACCACGCCCACCCGTCCCATCCGCAGAGCGAGCAGCAGGGGCACTGGCAGCAGTACGACCCCTGGCGGACGCCGCAGCACGGCGCGGCGATGCCCCTGGGCACGCCACCCCCGCCGCCACCGGCCCCCCGGCGCAACCGCCGCGGCGCGCTGGCCGCGGGCGCGGTGATCCTGGCGCTGGTGGCGGGCGGTGTCGGCGGCGGCGTCGGCGCGTACATCGAACGCAACGGCGGCCTCGGCAGCATCGAGCTGCCGCAGGACACCGGCGACCGGGGCGGCCGCAAGCCGGACAGCGTCGCCGGTATCGCCCAGGCGGCGCTGCCGAGCGTGGTCACCCTGCACGTACGCGGCAACAGCGAGCAGGGCACCGGCACCGGCTTCGTCCTCGACAAGCAGGGCCACATCCTCACCAACAACCATGTCGTCGAGCCGGCCGGCACCGGCGGGGAGATATCGGTCTCCTTCAGCGGCGGCCAGACGGCCAAGGCCAAGGTCATCGGCCGGGACGGCGGCTACGACCTGGCCGTCGTGCAGGTCCAGGGCGTCTCCGGGCTGCGGCCGCTGGCGCTCGGCGACTCCGACTCGGTCCGGGTCGGTGACCCGGTCGTGGCGATCGGCGCACCGTACGACCTCGCCAACACCGTCACCGCGGGCATCATCAGCGCCAAGCAGCGGCCCATCACGGCGGGCGGCAAGAAGGGCGACGGCAGCGACATCTCGTACGTGGACGCCCTGCAGACCGACGCCCCGATCAACCCGGGCAACTCCGGCGGCCCGCTCGTCGACTCCCGGGCCCGGGTGATCGGCATCAACAGCGCCATCCGGGCGGCCGACAGCTCGGGCGGCGGCCTGGACGGCGGCGGCCAGGGCGGCAGCATCGGCCTGGGCTTCGCCATACCGATCAACCAGGGCAAGTGGGTGGCCGAGCAGTTGATCAACAAGGGCAAGGTCCTGCACCCGGTGATCGGCGTCACGCTGGAGATGGAGTACGCGGGCGACGGCGCGCGGGTCAGTTCCCAGAGCAAGGACGGCGGTGTCCCCGTCACGCCCGGCGGCCCGGGGGCCAAGGCGGGCATCAAGCCGCGGGACGTGATCACCAAGGTGGACGGGCAGCCCGTGCACAGCGGCGAGGAGCTGATCATCAAGATCCGCAGCCACCGGCCGGGCGACCGGCTCACGCTGACCCTGCGGCGCGACGGCAAGGAGCAGACCGCCCCGCTGACCCTCGGCGCGGCCGGCCAGGAGTAGCGGCCCCGGGAGCGTTTGCCCGGTGTTGGGACGGGCGACTCCCGCCGGACGCCACGGGCCAGGTACCGTGATAGGCGGCCTGGCCCATAGGCCCGACACGTCCCCCTAGGTCCTGGTGGGCCACGGATGACCCAAGGAGCTGCAAGGTGTTCTTCGACATAGGACCCCTAGAGCTGGTCGCGCTCGTGATCCTTGCGGTACTGATCTTCGGGCCGGACAAGCTGCCCAAGGTGATCTCCGATGTCATGGGGTTCGTGCGCAAGGTGCGGGCGTTCTCGGACAACGCCAAGGAAGACATCCGCAGCGAGCTGGGCCCGGAGTTCAAGGACTTCGAGTTCGAGGACCTGAAGCCCAAGAACTTCGTCCGCAAGCACGTGCTGGAGAACGACCAGTACGGCCTTCAGGAGATCCGTAACGGCTTCGACCTGAAGAAGGAGATGGCCGAGGTCACGGACGCCGTGCACGGCGTCGACAGCGCCTCCTCCGCCGACCAGGGGTCCGCGTCCCGGGTGAGCTTCAGCAAGGAGTCCCCGGCCGCCGGGACCGGCTCCGGCGGCGGGTCCGCCGCGCCGGACCTGTTCACCAAGGGCGCGAAGCCGGCCCGGAACGAGCGCCCTCCGTTCGATCCCGATGCCACCTGACTCGTCTTATGCAAGCCTTATGCCCGCTGGTGCCGAACGGGTTGACTATGCTCCCGGTGTCCGGGGTGAGGTCGCCTGAGGGGGGCGGGCCGCCCACGACGCAGGGCAACTAGGAGGCTCCGCGCAGATGGAGACGACGGGTCGGGCAGGAGTTCAGGCGGTCACCGCCGACACCGGGCGGAAGGTCGACGGCTATCTGTCGGCCGCGTTCCCGTGGTACGGACTCGACGACGCGTTCACCGGTCCCCGCTGGCTGCTGCAGGTCGGCGCGGCCGCGGACGGCACGGTCGAGCACGGCGCGACCGGCCACGGCCAGCAGCCCACCATAAAGGTGGAGAGCACACCGGACTCGGAGCGTTTCGCGGTCGTGGTGACCGTCGCCAGCCGCCCCGTGCGGCGCAGCGCCGACGGCACGGGGGTCCTGGACGCCACCTCCACCGCCACCGCGGCCTGGCTCGCCGGATCGGGTCTGCTCTCCCGCACCTGGCCGACGCAGATGGACCGCACGCTCCGCCAGGACTGGCTCGACCAGCAGACGATGCTCGCCTGGGAACTGGCGGACGACCTCGGCGGCGAGGGCTGGAGCGCGCTGACGCTGCCGGTGGACGGCGTGCCGACGCCGTTCCGCTACCGGGAGTCGGAGTACGGCTGGGTGCTCGCCGGGTCGGCGGGCGACGGCCCGGAGGGCGTGCACATCGGTGCGTACGGGCGCGGCATGAGCGCGTACGGACTGGGCTTCGCGGTGGTCAAGGACATCGCCGCGTACGAGAGCGGCGACGGTGTCACGAGGCCGGCGGCCACCGGAGACACGCGGACGGAGGACGTGCCCGCGGAAGGCGTGGCGGCGGACTGAGCCGAGCGCGGCCGGGGCCGTACGGGCACGGCCCGGCGCCACGCCCGCCGCACGACGACGAAGGGGCGGGCCCGCCGGGCCCGCCCCTCCGCCTGTCCCGGCCGCCGTCCCCGGCCGCCGGGCGCCTCAGAACTTGTTGCGCGGGGTGATCCCCAGTGACATGCCCGACAGGCCGCGCTGGCGGCCGCCCAGCTTGCCCGCGATGGCACGGATGGCCGCGCCGGCCGGGGACTCCGGGTCGGTCAGCACGACGGGCCTGCCCTCGTCGCCGCCCTCTCGCAGCCGTACGTCGATCGGGATGGCGCCCAGCACCGGTACCTGGGTGCCGGTCGTCTTCGTCAGGCCCTCGGCGACCCGCTCGCCGCCGCCGGTGCCGAACACGTCCACCATCTCGTCGCAGTGCGGGCAGGGCAGCCCGGACATGTTCTCCACCACGCCGACGATCTTCTGGTGGGTCTGTACGGCGATCGAGCCGGCCCGCTCGGCGACCTCCGCGGCGGCCTGCTGCGGGGTCGTGACGACCAGGATCTCCGCGTTCGGTACGAGCTGTGCCACCGAGATGGCGATGTCGCCGGTGCCCGGGGGCAGGTCGAGCAGCAGGACGTCCAGGTCGCCCCAGTACACGTCGGCCAGGAACTGCTGGAGCGCGCGGTGCAGCATCGGCCCGCGCCAGACCACCGGGGCGTTGCCCGGGGTGAACATGCCGATGGAGATCACCTTCACGCCGTTGGCCGACGGCGGCATGATCATGTTCTCGACCTGGGTGGGACGGCCGTCCGCACCCAGCATCCGGGGCACCGAGTGGCCGTAGATGTCGGCGTCCACCACGCCGACCTTCAGGCCGTCCGCCGCCATCGCCGCGGCCAGGTTGACCGTCACCGACGACTTGCCGACGCCGCCCTTGCCGGAGGCGACCGCGTAGACCCGGGTCAGCGACCCCGGCTTGGCGAACGGCACCTCGCGCTCGGCGGTGCCGCCGCGCAGCGACGACGCCAGCTCCTTGCGCTGCTCGTCGCTCATCACGTCCAGGTCGACCGAGACACCGGTGACGCCCTCGACCCGGCCCACCGCCTCGCGCACGTTCGAGGTGATCGTCTCGCGCATCGGGCAGCCGGCGACCGTCAGGTAGACCGCCACCGCCACCGCGCCGTCCGCCGCGATGTCCACCGATTTGACCATGCCCAGTTCGGTGATGGGGCGGTGGATCTCGGGGTCGTTCACCGTGGCGAGCGCGGCGTGGACCGCGTCCTCGCTGGGCGCTGCGCTTCGGGGCGTGTCGGTAGCCATGCCCCAAGACTACGGGGGTGGTGGCGGCCTCCGGAAAGGCCTGGTGACGGTCGTGTTCGTCACTCCCGGCGCCCGCTCCACCCCCGACTTCGTCCGCCTTCTCCGCCCCGGGTGACCGCGCTACTCCCGGCGCCGGCTCTCCTGCTCGCTCTCCGCGTCCACCATCTGACGCAGCTCCAGCTCCTTCAGCAGGTCCTGGAGTTCGGAGCGGATCCAGTCGCGGGTGGCCACCTCGCCCAGGCCCAGCCGCAGCGCCGCCACCTCCCGGGTCAGGTACTCGGTGTCGGCGATGGCCCGCTCGTTCTGCTTGCGGTCCTGCTCGCGGGTGACCCGGTCCCGGTCGTCCTGCCGGTTCTGCGCCAGCAGGATCAGCGGCGCGGCGTAGGACGCCTGGAGCGAGAGCATCAGGGTCAGGAAGATGAACGGGTAGTTGTCGAAGCGCAGATGACCGGGCGCGGCGACGTTCCAGATGATCCACACCACGATGATCACCGTCATCCAGACGATGAACCGGCCGGTCCCCAGAAAGCGGGCGATCTTCTCCGACAGCCGTCCGAAGGCCTCCGGGTCGTACTCCGGCAGCAGACTGCGCCGGGGCGCGCGCGGCTGGTCCAGGCGCACCCGGGGGCGCCCGCCGCTCGTCCCGGGCCCCGGCGCCGCACTCAGCGCCCGCGCACGCTCCTTGACACCGTCCCGTTCCTCAGCGCCCATCGTCCGGCTCTCCCTCCCGGTCCGCTGCCGCGCCCGGCGGCCCGTGCATCTCCGCCTCCCGCCAGTCGTCGGGCAGCAGGTGGTCCAGTACGTCGTCGACGGTCACCGCGCCCAGCAGGGAGCCGCTCTCGTCCACGACCGGCGCCGCCACCATGTTGTACGTCGCCAGATAGCTGGTCACCTCGTTCAGCGGGGTGCCCGGCGGCAGCGGCGGCAGATCGGTGTCCGCGATGGAGCTGACCAGGGTGAACGGCGGATCGCGCAGCAGCCGCTGGAAGTGCACCAGCCCCAGGTACTTGCCGGTCGGCGTCTCGTCCGGCGGCCGGCACACGTACACCTGCGCCGCCAGCGACGGCGACAGGTCCGGGTCGCGCACCCGGGCCAGCGCGTCCGCGATCGTCGCGTCCGGCCGCAGCACGATCGGCTCGGTCGTCATCAGACCGCCCGCGGTGCGCTCCTCGTACGCCATCAGGCGCCGGACGTCCGCCGCGTCGTCCGGCCGCATCAGAGCGAGCAACCGTTCCTTCTCGTCCTCCGGCAGCTCGGAGAGCAGGTCGGCGGCGTCGTCCGGGTCCATCGCCTCCAGGACGTCGGCGGCCCGCTCCTCCTGGAGCTTGCCCATGATCTCGACGCGGTCGTCCTCCGGCAGCTCCTCCAGGACGTCCGCCAGCCGGTCGTCGTCCAGCGCGGCGGCGACCTCGCCGCGCCGCTTCGGCGTCAGATGGTGCAGCGCGCTGGCCAGGTCCGCCGGACGTAGCTGCTCGAAGGTGGCGAGCAGGTTCTCCGCGCCCTGCCCGTGCTCCTCCAGCGAGAACCCGGTCACCGCCGACCACTCCACCGTCAGGGTCTCTCCCTTGCGGCGCAGCGCCCCGCCCTTCCCCTTCCGTACGAAGACCTTGTCGATCTCCCAGTCACGGCGGGCCGGCAGTTGGCTGATGCCGATGTCCAGGACGGTGGCCTCCTCGCCGGTCTCGACCAGGCTCACCCGGCGGTCCAGCAGCTCACCGAGGACCAGGGTCTCCGACGCGCGCTGCTCGAAGCGCCGCATGTTCACCACGCCGGTGGTGATGACCTGGCCGGACTCCACCCCCGTCACCCGGGTCATCGGCAGGAAGATCCGGCGGCGGCTGACGACCTCGACGACCAGGCCCAGCAGCCGGGGCGGCCGGCCGCGCACCCGCAACATCGCCACCAGGTCCCGGACCCGGCCGACCTGGTCGCCGTTGGGGTCGAAGACGGCGATGCCCGCGAGATGGGAGACGAACACCCGAGGGGTGACCACCGCCATGCCGAGTGCCTCCGCTTCCGTTCCGCTGCGCCGTAGCGGGCCGCCGCGCCACCGCGCGGCCGCGCCCCCTCTTCCCTGGCGTTACGTGTTGCCGCTTCTCCGCAGGTGAAGCCCCTCAGGCGGGCTTGATCCGAAATCAGGCTAACGTGCACCACCCGGTGCCGCCCCGACGGAAAGGGCCGTACGGTGTCCACCGCGCACTCCGCCGTACGACGTGCCCGGGCCCGGGTACGCTGCCGTACTGCCGTCGAGGTCATCCGTATCAGGAGGCAGAACCGTCGTGACCGCTTTCCCCTCGGCAGGCCCCGCCGGAGCCTGCTCCCGCCGACCGGCCGCATCCCGTCGCAGGCGCGGGGCGACGCTGACGGCGGCGGTGTGCGCGGTGCTCGCCGGGGCACTGGCGGGGTGCTCGACGGAGGACCCGGACGCCGGGACCAACGGGGTCGGCAAACTGCCCGCCGAAAAGATCCAGGCCAAGGCGCAGACGGCCGCCCGCGGCGCCAGAACGGTACGGCTCTTCGGCCACCTCGTCAGCCAGGGCCGCACCTACAAGCTGGACCTGCGGCTCGGCCCCGAGGGCGCCCGGGGTGAACTCGCCACCGACGCGGCCACCTTCCAGTTGCTGCGGGCCGACGGCGCGCTCTACCTCAAGGCGGACGCCGGGTTCTGGGCCCGCGAGAAGAACGCCAATCCGTCGAAGAACGACGAGACGGCCGTCGCCAAGCTCGTCGGCAAGTACGTGAAGGTGCCGGCCACGGACCCCGTCTACAAGCGCTTCAGCGGCTTCACGGACAAGGACGTCCTGCTCAGCAGCCTCCTCGGCCTGCAAGGCAAGCTCGTCACCGGTGACCGCAGCACCCTCGACGGCACCCGCACCATCCGCATCGCCGCCGGCCAGGGCGCGGGCGGCACCCTCGACGTCTCCCTGGAAGGCGAGCCCTACCCGCTCCGGCTGCGCCGCGCGGGCGACGCGGGCGAGGTGCGTCTCACCGACTGGGGAAAGCCGGTGGAGATCCAGGCACCGGCGGACAGCCAGGTCATCGACTACGGCAAGTCGATCACGCTGGGCGGCTGAACGCAGCGCACGTCGGTACCATGGTTCGGCTATATTGCGGCTATGGCGACGACGACGATTCAGGTTCTGCGAGAGACCCGTGATCACCTTGCCGAGCTGGCCAGAGAGCGCGGTGTGAGCATCGGGCAGCTCGTCGAAGCGCTTGCCGCGGAGCAGCCGACGGCAGCGCAGCGGGCCGAGCGGCTGGCCGCCGACCGGGAAGCCGTACGCCGCATGATGGGCGTGGCCATCAGCGACGAAGAGTTCGAGCAAGCCCCCGACGTGCTCGGCAACATCTACAAGATCGCTGCTGAGAAGGTCCGGGCGGCCAAGGGCGTCGCAACGTGATCATCCTGGACACCAGCGCCGTCATGGCGCTCGCCGGCGGCCACAAGACGCTGAACCTCCTGGCCGGCAATATGGCGGAGACCCCCGGCGAGCGTCTGAACATCCCCGCTCTGTGCCTCACTCAGGCCGAAGCCGGTGAAGAGAACCTCGCGCAGCGCGTCCTGGCCTTTTCCTCAGTGGTCGTCGACAGCCTCGACACGATGGCCGCTGTCAGCGTCGGCACCATGATTCGCGACGGCTACGGCGGCCCGGACACCTGCCACGCCCTCTACTGCGCACTGCCGCGCCCCGAGTTCACCGGCATGCCCATCCTGCTGACCGGCAACGAGGACGCCTACCCGCCCGGCGTGGTCACCGTCGACATCGACTCACCCGGCATGCTCGGCTTCCACTGACGGGCAGTCGGCCCAGGCCGGAGCAGCGGTGCGCCGGGCCGTCCAGGTGTGCCCCTCAGCGCCCGCGCCGCTTCCCCCGCAGCAGCTTGGGCAGCGCCGCCGGAACGGGCTCGCGGGTCGTGACCGGGGTGGGGAGCGGGCGCGCGGCCCGGGAGTCGTCGCCGAAGGCCGTGGTGGCCGACGTGTCCGCGACCGGTTCCAGGCGCAGGACGCGGCACTCGCGCGCCCAGCGGCGCGGCATGGTCTCCGCGTCCGGCGCGTTGAGCCGCTTGCCCTTGAGGTCTTCCACGGCGGCCTGCCACGCCTCGCTGTCCGGCTCCAGCTCGGTGACCCGGGCCTGCCAGCCGACCAGCCGGCCGCCCTTGTCCTTGCTGCGCAGGGTGACGGTCGCGGTGCCGCCGTCGGTCAGCCCGAGGTCGTGCAGCGGCTGCTCGTCGGCCGGGTCGGCCACTCCGTCCGTACGGCCGGAGCCCGCTCCGACGACGCACGCGGCGCCGTCGTGCCAGACGTGCCACAGGGCCCGCGCCGGGCCGGTGGCGCCCCGTACCCAGATGAGGCCGGACTTCTTCGTGGCCTCTTCGATGAGCGCGCGGTCCAGCAGCGCCTGCGACACGGTGTCCGTCATGGGATCAGCCTAATGGGCGGCGCGCGTGGTGCCCGGACCGCTCAGCCCTCTCACAGCCACCCGTTGCGCTTGAAGCCGCGGTGGATGCCGAAGCAGATGCCGACCGTGACGAGCAGGACGAGCGGGTAGCCGTACCTCCACTTCAGCTCGGGCATGTACTCGAAGTTCATGCCGTAGATCCCGGCGATCATCGTCGGTACGGCGAAGATCGCCGCCCAGGAGGTGATCTTGCGCATGTCCTCGTTCTGGGCCACCGTCGCCTGCGCCAGGTTGGCCTGGAGGATCGAGTTGAGCAGGTCGTCGAAGGAGAGCACCTGCTCGTTGACCCGGGCCAGGTGGTCGGCCACGTCCCGGAAGTACTTCTGGATGTCGCAGTCGACCAGCCGCATCGGCCGCTCGCTCAGTACCTGCATCGGCCGCAGCAGCGGCGACACGGCCCGCTTGAACTCCAGGACCTCGCGCTTGAGTTGGTAGATCCGTCCGGCGGCGTCGCCACCGCCCTTCGCCGCGCCCTTGCCGGCGCCCGCGTTCTTGCCGTCCGAGCCGGAGCTGAAGACGTCGATCTCCACCTCGTCGATGTCGTCCTGCATCGCGCCGGCCACCGCGATGTAGCCGTCCACGACCTGGTCGGCGATGGCGTGCAGCACCGCGGACGGGCCCTTGCCGAGCAGCTCGGGGTCGTCCTGGAGGCGGTGGCGCAGGGCGCGCAGCGAGCCCTGGCCGCCGTGCCGCACGGTCACGATGAAGTCCCGGCCGGTGAAGCACATCACCTCGCCGGTCTCGACCACCTCGCTGGTGGCGGTCAGCTCCGTGTGCTCGACGTAGTGGACCGTCTTGAAGACGGTGAACAGGGTGTCGTCGTACCGCTCCAGCTTGGGCCGCTGGTGGGCGTGGACCGCGTCCTCCACGGCCAGCGGGTGCAGCCCGAACTCCCGAGCGATCTCGGCGAATTCCGCCTCGGTGGGCTCGTGCAGCCCGATCCAGGTGAAGCCCCCGTCGCTGCGTACGCCCGCCATCGCCTGGGACGGCGTGACGTGGTCGCTGACGCGCCGGCCGTCACGGTAGACGCCGCAGTCCACGATGGCGCTGTTGGTGTGCGCCGCCTGGTGCGGGTCGGTCTCGTACTTGTACGGGGAGTCCTCACGCCGGCGGGAGGGGCGGACGGCGGCACGCAGGTCGCGGATCATCGACATGGGCAGGCTCCTTCACGGGCCGGCCGCCAGCCGCGGGCGCGCGGCGTAACGCTGCCCGGAACGAGGACGTACAAGACGGCGCTGGCCGTACGTCCGCAAAGCGGGCGGCGCTCCGTGCGCAGGTCTGACGGCAGTTCGCAGAAAACACGGAAACGAGAGTCGAAGGCGCTCTTCCGTCATCTGTTTCCGGCGCGAAGGCACTTAGCGGGTTTCACCGCGTGCGGCAGGGGTACGGAAGCCCCTGGATCAAGAAAGCCGCTGGGCGCGCTGGGGGATGACAGGAGAACTGTCGGTACTGCACGGTCGACTTGGATCCACCGCAGCCCCACCTCCTCCGGCCGGTCCCCGCTGGGGGACGAACGTCATTCCCTGACCAGACGGCAAGGCTATCAGCCGTCAGAACCGATCCGGCGCGCCTTTGCCCGTTCCATACGAACGGCCGCCACGGGCGGCGGGACGGGCCGCCGGGCGGCTGCGGCCGGGCCAGGACCCGGGCCTATGCTCGCGGCATGTCTGACGTTCTCGATCTGGTCGAAGCCCGCCTGCGCACGACCCTGGGCGAGCCGGACGCGCGCGCCGCCGTCACCTTCCTCGGCACCGACCGTGTCGAGGTCCTGCGCTTCACCGGCGGTGGCCCGGACGGCGATCTGGTGCGCTACGTCACGCTCGGCATGTCGGACCGGCCGATGACCGACCCCACGGCCGTGCTGGCCGACCCGCTGCGCGGCCCGCGCGCCGAACTGGTGCTGTCGGTCAAGGCGGGCCGCGCCGACGTCGACAAGGTGCTGCGGCCGCTCGCCGTGCTCGCCGCCTCCCCGCAGGTCGAAGGCGTGATCGTGGCGCCGGGGGCGTCGCTGGACGTGGGGGAGCCGCTGTGGCCGGGCGCCCCCTTCACCTCCGTACTGGTCGCGGAGCCCGGCGGTCTGGTGGAGGACCTGGAGCTGGACGAGCCGCTGGACCCGGTCCGCTTCCTCCCCCTGCTGCCGATGACGCCCAACGAGGCCGCCTGGAAGCGGGTGCACGGCGCCGAGGCGCTCCAGGAACGGTGGCTCAAGGGCGGGACGGACCTGCGCGATCCGCTGCGTACAGGGGTGGCGCTGGCATAGCGGTGCGGGTGGAGTCGATGTTCAGAGGGGGAGCCGCACCGGTGCGTACGGGAGTGGCGTCGGCCTGACGGCGTACGGGAGCGGCGTCGGCCTGACGGCGCGCCGGCCCGGGTGGGCGGCGCGCCGTACCGCGGTGGTGCGGACCGTCAGTTGGCGAAGGCGGACACACCGTCCTCGGTGGCGTGCCGCGGCTCCAGCTCGTGCGCCCGTACGGTCAGCGCCCGGCGCCGTACGGCCACGATGCCCGCGCCGACGAGCGCCGCCAGGGCCGCGACCACGAACGGGATGTGGATGTCGGTCCACTCCTCGATCTTCGGCGCCAGGAACGGGGCGGCCGCGGCGGCGAACCAGCGCACGAAGTTGTAGCCCGCGCTCGCCACCGGCCGCGGCGCGTCGGAGACGCCGAGCGCCAGCTCCGTGAAGACGGTGTTGTTCAGGCCGATGAAGGCGCCGGACAGGATCGTGCAGACGACGGCCGTGACGTGGTTGCCGTACCCGAGGACCAGGAGGTCGACGGCGAGCAGGACCAGTGAGCCGCCCAGGACCCTCAGCGACCCGAAGCGCTCCTGGAGGCGCGGCGCCACCAGCACGGAGAAGACGGCGAGCAGAACGCCCCAGGCGAAGAAGACCCCGCCGGACTTGTACGGGCTCATGTCCAGCACGAAGGGCGTGAAGGCCAGCACCGTGAAGAACGCGTAGTTGTAGAAGAACGCGGAGACGGCGGCGGAGGCCAGCCCGCCGTGGCCCAGGGCCTTGATCGGGTCCAGTACCGAGGTCTTGCGCGCCGGCCGGGGCTGTTCCTCGAGGAGGACCATGATGGCGATGAAGCCGACGGCCATCAGGACGGCGGTGCCGAAGAAGGGGTAGCGCCACTTCATGTCGCCGAGGACCGCGCCGAGCAGCGGCCCGCAGGCCATGCCGAGGCCGAGCGCCGACTCGTACAGCAGGATCGCCGCGGCGCTCCCGCCCGCCCGTCGCCCGCCACCGCCCCGGGCCGAATCGCTTCGCGATGCCCCTATGGGATTCGCCGCACCCACGATGACGGCGAGCGATGTGGAGACGAACAGCGCGTTGCCGAGGCCCCAGCCGGCCCGGAAGCCGACCAGTTCGCCGACCGACGAGGACGTGCCGGACAGGGCCGCGAAGACCACCACGAGCGCCAGCCCGGCGAGCAGCGTCTTACGGCCGCCGATCCGGCTGGAGACGAAGCCGGTGACCAGCATCGCGACCGCGGTGATCAGGAAGTAGGAGGTGAACAGCAGGGAGACCTGGCTGGTGGAGGCGTGCAGGCCCTTGGCTATGGAGGGCAGGATCGGGTCGACGAGGCCGATGCCCATGAAGGCGACGACCGAGGCGCCCGCCGTGGCCCAGACGGCCATCGGCTGGCGCAGGATGCCGGTGCCGCCCTCGTCGAACGGATCGTCTCCGCCGCCGCCGTGGCCGCTCTTGCCGTGTGCCGACATGCCGTTGTCCCCTTTCTGCTCGGGTGGCGCGAGCCCCCGGTCCCCGGGGGCGTCCGGCGTGCCCACCGGAACGTTGCTGTCTGCACACAATAAGTTAGCCGACCTAAAGAATGCAAGCTACAACTAAATTGGTCCGAGGGCTGGCCCACCGGCCCGGGACGCCGGATGGGTGATCGTCCTTGACGCGGCGCCCGGCCGGGAGGACCGTGGGGCTCTATGAGGGGCGAACCCAGTTGCCCGAAGTGCGGTGGCCGGGTGCGGGCGCCCGGTCTCTTTGCCGACTCCTGGCAGTGCGGCGTGCACGGCACCGTGCACCCTCTGCAACCGGTCGTCCCGCCCAGCGTCGAAGCGCTGGCCGTGGTCGTACGCCGGGCCCGGGTGCCGGTGTGGATGCCGTGGCCGCTGCCCGTCGGCTGGCTGTTCACGGGCGTGTCCTGCGCGGGCGACGACCGCAGCGGCGGGCGCGCCACCGCGGTGGCCTGCTCGGGGCCGGGACCGCTGGGCGGGCCCGGTGAGCTGCTGCTGATCGCGGAGGAGCTGGGCGTCGGCCTGGGCGCGCGGTACGCGGGCATCGACGGCCCCGACCCCGGCCCGCACATGTGCGTGAACAAGCCGCCGCACGTGAAGGTGCTGGCGGCCGGGCGGCCGACCCCGCTGTGGCACGTCGAAGGGGCGCCCGAGGACCGGGCGGTCTTCGCCGGGGAGGCGCGCGGGCTGTGGCTGTGGGCGGTGGTCTGGCCCGCCGAGTCGGGGCTGCTGCTCTACGACGAGCTGGTCCTCACCGACCTGCGGGACGCCGGCGCCGAGGTCGATCTGCTGCCGTGCGGGGCGCTGTCGCCGCGGTTGCTCACGTGAGGAGGGCGGCCACCGGCTCCCTGGGCTTCTGCGGGGCCGGTGGCCGGCCCGCGCGGGCGTGTGTTCGAGGGTCCGGCGGGCGGCCGGTATCCTTCTGAGGTCCCCTGGCCGGCCCCGCAGCAGTCTGGAGTTCAGCGTCGTGCGCATCGATCTGCACACCCACTCCACTGCTTCCGACGGTACGGACACCCCCGCCGAGCTGGTGCGCAACGCCGCCGCTGCCGGGCTGGACGTCGTCGCGCTGACCGACCACGACTCCGTGGGCGGCCACGCCGAGGCCCGGGCCGCGCTGCCCGAGGGGCTCACCCTGGTCACCGGCGCCGAGCTGTCCTGCCGGGTCGGCGGGGTGAGCATGCACATGCTGGCGTACCTTTTCGACCCCGAGGAGCCCGAGCTGGCCCGGGAGCGCGAACTGGTCCGTGACGACCGGGTGCCGCGGGCCCGCGGCATGGTGGCCAAGCTGCGCGAACTGGGCGTCCCGATCACCTGGGAACAGGTGGCGCGGATCGCCGGCGACGGCGCCGTGGGGCGGCCGCACGTGGCCGCCGCGATGGTGGAACTGGGCGTCGTCGAGACCGTCTCCGACGCCTTCACGCCGCAGTGGCTCGCCAACGACGGCCGGGCCTACGTCGACAAGCACGAGCTGGACCCGTTCGACGCCATCCGCCTGGTCAAGGCCGCGGGCGGGGTGACGGTCTTCGCCCACCCGCTGGCGGTCAAGCGCGGCCGCACCGTCCCCGAGGACGTCATCGCCGAGCTGGCGGCGGCGGGGCTGGACGGCGTCGAGGTGGATCACATGGACCACGACGACGCCGCGCGGTCCCGGCTGCGCGGACTCGCCGCCGACCTCGGCCTGCTGACCACCGGCTCCAGCGACTACCACGGCAGCCGCAAGACCGTCGCGCTCGGCGAGTACAGCACCGACCCCGAGATATACGGCGAGATCGTGCGCCGTGCCTTCGGCGCCTTCCCCGTTCCCGGCGCGGGCGGCTGACCGTACCGCGCTCCGGCCGGCGGGCAGGTCCCCGTCCCGGCCGGACGGGCACGTTCGTGCTCCGGGCCGGCGGGTGTTCGCCCCGCCGTGCCCTGTCCGGGCCACTGCCGCCCGCTCACGCGCCCGCGCGCGTGAGGCCACGCGCGCTCCCCTCTCTCGCACCACGCTTCCGCCTTTTCCCTCCCGTACCGCCGCTCTCTCCTACCGCTGTTCTCTCGTCACACCGCTCTCTCGTACCACCTCTCGCAAGGCCATCACTGTGTTCGACTTCGCTGTCTTCAGTACGCTCTTCGTCACCCTGTTCGTGATCATGGATCCACCGGGAATCATCCCGATCTTCCTCGCCCTCAGCTCCGGCCGCCCCGCCAAGGTCCAGCGGAAGATGGCCTGGCAGGCGGCCACCGTCGCGTTCTGCGTCATCGCCGTCTTCGGTCTCTTCGGCGAGCAGATCCTCGGCCGGCTGCACATCACCCCGCCCGCGCTGATGATCGCGGGCGGGCTGCTGCTCCTGCTCGTCGCGCTCAGCCTGCTGACCGGCAAGTCGGAGCAGCCCACGCAGACCAAGGACGTCAATGTGGCGCTGGTGCCCCTGGGGATGCCGCTGCTGGCGGGGCCGGGGGCCATCGTCTCGGTGATCCTCGCGGTGCAGCACGCGGACGGGATCAGCGGGGAACTGTCGGTGTGGGCGGCGATCGCCGCCATCCATGTGGTGCTCTACCTCGTGATGCGCTTCTCGCTGGTCATCATCCGGGTGATCAAGGACGGCGGGGTCGTGCTGGTGACCCGGCTGGCCGGCATGATGCTCTCCGCGCTCGCGGTGCAGCAGATCATCAACGGCGTCATGCAGGTCGTACGCGGCGGCTGAGCCGTCGGCGCGCCGGGGCGCCGGGCCGGTCGAGCCGTCGACGGTTCCGGGCGCCCGGCGCGCCCGGCCGGGGGCGGGCGCGCGCAGCGCCCCCCCCGCAACGGTTGGTGGGGGGGGGGCCGGGCGCCCGGCCTGTTCGCGGGCCGCCCACCAGTGTGTCTCCGGTAGGGGGTCG
>NZ_JBEZAN010000002.1:517420-792870 GCF_040646595.1 Streptomyces sp. NPDC045470 | reverse complement strand
GGCGGGGGGGGCGGGGGGGGGGGGGGGGGGGGCGCCGGCGCCGGGGGCCCCGCCCCCCCCCCCCCCCCGGCCGGGTCCGGACGCGCGAAGCGCCCCGCGCGAAAGGTTTCGTGCGGGGCGCTCCGTGCGCCGGACATGTGCGCGTCACGCGCTCATGAGTGACGCGGTTCGGGCGTCATCGGGCGGCGGTATCGGCTGGGCGGATGTAGATGCGCTGGCCGACTGCGGCGGCCTGCTGCACGATCCGGTTGACGGAGGCGGCGTCCACGACGGTGCTGTCCACGGCGTTGCCGTCGACATCGTCCAGGCGCATGATCTCGAAGCGCATAACGGCTTCTCCCTTCGTCTGATCCTCCTGCGGAGAACTTTGCTGTTGTACGGGGTGGCCGCGGGGCGACGGTGCCCTGCGTTCCCAGTGGGTACAACGACATGCTGCCTGCAATCATTCCCTACGCTAAAGAAAATTTTCGGTCGTCTAAGTACTGGTGGGTAGAGAGAGCGGTTGTGCGCGCTGAGTGACCGGCCGGACAATGGGCCCGTATGAACGACGACGCCCGGCCCACCGGCCCCACCCCCGACCTCACCGCGGTACTCGCGGGGATCGAGCGCACCAACGAGCTGCTCACGCGGGTGCTCGCCGAGGTCGCCACCACCCCGTCCACCCATGCGGCCTTCGTCGACGCGGGTTATGTGTACGCGGCCGCCGGGCGGCTGGTCGCCGGCACCGAGGACCGCAGGGCCTTCGAGCTGGACGCGGAGGGTCTCATCGAGGCATTCATCGACAAGGCCCGCACGATCTTCCCGGACAGCCGGCTGCTCCGCGTGTACTGGTACGACGGCGCCCGGCGCCGCATCCACACCACGGAGCAGCAGCGCGTCGCCGAGCTCCCGGACGTCAAGGTGCGGCTCGGCAACCTGAACGCCAACAACCAGCAGAAGGGCGTCGACTCGCTGATCCGCTCCGACCTGGAGTCGCTGGCCCGGCACCGCGCGATCAGTGACGCGGTCCTGATCGGCGGCGACGAGGACCTGGTCTCGGCGGTGGAGGCCGCGCAGGGCTACGGCGCCCGGGTCCACCTGTGGGGCATCGAGGCGGTCGGCGGGCGCAACCAGGCCGAGCCGCTGCTGTGGGAGGTCGACAGCCAGCGCACCTTCGACCTGGAGTTCTGCAAGCCGTACGTGACCCGGCGGGCCGTCGTCCACGACCACGGCGACGCGGCGGCCGACGGCACCGGCACCGGCACCGGCGGCACACCGCCCACCCGCGACGAGGTCCGCTTCGTCGGCGCGCGGGTCGCCGCGCGATGGCTGGGCGAACGCGGCGTCCCCTGGGTCACCGAGCTGCTGCCCGGACACCCGTACCTGCCGGGCGCGGTCGACCAGGAGCTGCTGACGGCCGCCGAGGCGCTGCTGCACCACTCGCTGCGCGGGCACGCGGACCTGCGGCGGGCGCTGCGGGACGGCTTCTGGGAGCACGTACAGGCACAGTGTTGACGGGGGCCGGGCGGCCTGGTGGGCGGGCGCCCGGCGTCGGCTCCGGCGCCCGATGCGCGGGAGGGCCGAGAGCCGTACGTACGGGCGCGTCGGCGGCTGCGCAGGGGTACGGAGGCGACGCGCGCCGGGGCGCGCGCCCCGCTCAGTGGGTGCCGTGCCAGAACTCCGCGAGCGCCGCCGCCGTCTCGGCCGGACGTTCCGCGTTGGGGGAGTGCTCCGCGCCCTCGACGACCGTACGCCGGGCTCCCAGCCGTCCGGCCATCGCGTCCATCTCCGGCACCGGCCACGCGTAGTCGACGGTGCCCGACACGACGTGCTTGGGCAGCGGTACGGCGGCCAGCTCCGCCACCCGGTCCGGCTCCGACACCATCTGCCGCCCGGTGGCGACCAACTGCTGCGGGACGGTGTTCATCCAGCGCCGGTGGAGGAAGGCGCCGATCTCCGGCGGGGTGGTCGCGTCCTCGGCCTCCGGCGGATCCAGCCGGCGCATGGCCAGCCACACCGCCTGCATGTCCAGCGTCCCGAGGGCGTCGATGAGCATCCGTACGCGGGCCTGCTGGGAGGCGGCGATGGCGGCCGGGCCCGAGCTCATGACGGTCAGGGAACGGAACGGCGCGGGGTCGTGCAGGACGGCGGCCCGGGTGAGGAGGCCACCGAGGGAGTGCCCGAGGAGATGCACCGGGCCGTCGCCCAGGGCGCGCGCCTGCGCGGCCACGTCCTGCGCCAACTCGTGCTGCGCGTAAGCCGATTCGTCGTGCGGACCGGGTGACTCGTGCTGGCCGCGGCCGTCCACGGCCACCACCCGGAACCCCGCGGCGGCCAGCGGCTCCAAGAGGCCGATGAAGTCCTCCTTGCTGCCGGTGAACCCCGGTACGAGCAGCGCGGTCCCGTCGGGCGTCCCGTCGGGCCGGGCGTCGTGGACGGCGAACTCGCCGCGCGCGGTGACGAGTCGGCGCGCGCGGGCGCACGAGGGCAAGGTGAGGGTGGGCGGCCTGCTCATGGGACGAGGCTATCCGGGGCTCGGGAAGCCGCCGCGCGCGGGCGCACACGCCGACGGCCCGGCCCCCGCGTGCGCGGGAACCGGGCCGTCGTACGGTCGGATCAGCCCTCGGCCGGGGCCTCGGCCGTGGCCTTCTTCGCGGCCGTCTTGCGGGTGCGGCGCGGCTTGGCGGGAGCCTCGCCCGCGGCGGCACCGGCGTCGGCGGCGGGGGCCGCCTCGGCCTTCGCGGCGGCCGTCTTGCGGGTACGGCGCGGCTTGGCCGGCGCGTCGTCCTCCGCAGCGGTACCGGCGTCGGCCGCAGGGGCCTCCGCCGTGGCCTTCTTCGCGGCCGTCTTACGGGTACGGCGCGGCTTGGCGGCCGCCTCGTCCGCGACGGTCTCCGTGCCTTCCGCAGCGTCCACCGCGGCCTCCGCCTTCTTGGTGGCGGCGGTCTTGCGGGTGCGGCGCGGCGTGGCCGGGGCCTCGTCGGCCGCGGGCTCGGCGCCTTCGGCCGTGTCGACCGCTGCTTCGGCCTTCTTGGCGGCGGCGGTCTTGCGGGTGCGGCGGGGCTTGGCGGGCGCCTCGTCCGCGGCCGGCCCGGCGCTCTCCACCGCCGCCTCGGCGACCTTGGCGGTCGCCGTCTTACGCGTACGGCGGGGCTTGGCCGGGGCCTCGTCCGCCGCCGTCTCCGTGCCTTCGGCCGTGTCGACCGCGGCCTTCGCCTCGGTCTTCTTGGCGGCGGCCGTCTTGCGCGTACGGCGCGGCTTGGCGGGCGCCTCGTCCGCGACGACCTCGGCACCCTCCGCCGTCTCCACGGCGGCCTCCGCCTTCTTGGCGGCGGCGGTCTTGCGGGTGCGGCGCGGCGTGGCCGGAGCCTCGTCCGTCACCGTCTCGGCGGCCTCGGCCGTGTCGACCGCGGCCTCGGCTTCGGTCTTCTTGGCGGCGGTCTTGCGGGTACGGCGCGGCTTGGCCGGGGCCTCGTCCGCGACCGGCTCGGCCACGGGGGCCGACTCCGTGCTCTCCACCGTCTCCACGACGGCCTCCGCCGCGGGCTTGGCGCTGCGCGTCCGGCGGCGCGGCTTGGTGGCGGGCGCCTCGTCCGCGGCCGGCTCGGCGACGGCCGGTGCTTCCGCGACGACCGGCGCCTCGGCGGTGGCCTGCGCCGGAACCGTGACGGTCCCGGTGGGGTTCTCGACCGTGTCCACGGCGGTGGCTGCCGCCGTCCGGGCCGTCTCCGCCTTGGCGGCGGAGTTCGCGCCACCCCGCGTACGGCGGCGGCGCGGCTTCGACGGCGCCGCGGTGTCGTCGGCGGCCTGCGCCGCCTCGGACGCGATGCTCTCGGAGGCCGGCGCCGCCTGGTCACGGGCCGGCGACACGGCGGCCGACGCGTGGCCGGAGCCGCCGCGCGTACGGCGACGGCGACGCGGCTGGCGCGGCCCGTCCGTCGCGGCGGCGCCTCCCTCGGACGTACCGGACGCCTCGGGGGCGCCCGCGCCGTCCACCAGCGCGCCGCCTCGCGTGCGCCGGCGCTGACGCGGCGTACGGCTGCGGCTCGGGCGCTCCTCCTCGACGGCGGGCGCGCCCCGGCGCGGACCGCGGCCGCGGCCGCCCGTCTCGCCCAGGTCCTCGACGTCCTCCGCCGCCAGCCCGGCCCGCGTACGTGCCGTACGCGGCAGGACACCGGTCGTGCCCTGGGGGATCTCCAGCAGCTCGTAGAGGTGCGCGGAGGTGGAGTACGTCTCCTCCGGCTCGTCGAACGGCAGGTCCAGCGCCTTGTTGATCAGCTTCCAGCGCGGGATGTCGTCCCAGTCGACCAGCGTGATCGCGATGCCCTTGGCGCCTGCGCGGCCGGTCCGGCCGATCCGGTGCAGGTAGGTCTTCTCGTCCTCGGGGGACTGATAGTTGATGACGTGTGTCACGCCCCCGACGTCGATGCCGCGGGCGGCGACGTCGGTGCAGACCAGCACGTCGACCTTGCCGTTGCGGAACGCGCGCAGCGCCTGCTCGCGGGCGCCCTGGCCGAGGTCGCCGTGGACCGCGCCGGAGGCGAAGCCGCGGCGCGCGAGCTGGTCGGCGATGTCGGCCGCGGTCCGCTTCGTACGGCAGAAGACCATCGCGAGGCCGCGGCCGTTCGCCTGGAGGATGCGGGCGACCATCTCCGGCTTGTCCATCGAGTGGGCGCGGAAGACGTGCTGCGTGGTGTTGGCGACGGTCTGGCCCTCGTCGTCCGGCGCGGCGGCGCGGATGTGCGTGGGCTGCGACATGTAGCGGCGGGCCAGGCCGATGACCGCGCCCGGCATGGTCGCCGAGAACAGCATGGTCTGGCGGCGGACCGGCAGCATGTTGATGATCCGCTCGACGTCGGGCAGGAAGCCGAGGTCCAGCATCTCGTCGGCCTCGTCCAGGACGAGAGCCTTGACGTTCGAAAGGTTCAGCTTCTTCTGGCCGGCCAGGTCCAGCAGGCGGCCCGGGGTGCCGACGACCACGTCGACGCCCTTCTTCAGGGCCTCGACCTGCGGCTCGTACGCCCGGCCGCCGTAGATCGACAGCACCCGTACGTTACGGACCTTGCCGGCGGTCAGGAGGTCGTTGGTGACCTGCTGGCACAGCTCGCGGGTGGGAACCACCACGAGGGCCTGCGGGGCCTCCGTGAGCTGCTCGGGCTTGGCCCGGCCCGCCTCGACGTCCGCGGGGACGGTGACGCGCTCCAGCAGGGGGAGGCCGAATCCCAGGGTCTTGCCGGTGCCGGTCTTGGCCTGGCCGATGACGTCGGAGCCCGCCAGGGCCACCGGGAGCGTCATCTCCTGGATGGGGAAGGGGGACGTGATGCCGACGGCTTCAAGGGCTTCGGCGGTCTCGGGGAGAATCCCGAGGTCTCGGAACGTAGACAGAATCTTGCCTCTTCTGTGAGACGCGGCACGAGGCGGCCAAGGGGGTCGTACCGCGCCCTCGCACGGTTTCGTACGGGCCGGCCTCTGATCAGCCGGATGGCGCGGGACCACTGCCTTCGCTCAAGCACTCGAACCGCGAGCGGTGTCCCTCCCGCTGTGCGTACGTCGCGTACGCGCCGCGAAAGAGGGCGGTCGGGTTGGAGCCGATCGGGCCACCGACCGGGCATCCGCATGCGTGGAACAACCCGCCGATACTCGGCGGGCGCATTACCACCATACCCCGGATAGCCAGACGTGTGTCCGGGCAATCGTTCGGTCGGGTGGGACGGGAGTGGCTGACCAGCCACTTCCCCCGGTTGCGCAGCGGGCTATTGTGCGCTTCATGGAGACGCCTGACAACGCAGCGCACACCGCCGAAGATGACCGAGAACACACCGGGATCGCCGCTCAGGACTGGGCCGCGGCCTCCGCGGAGCCGCAGTACCGGGCCGCGGTGATCGACCTGCTGGGCGCCCTCGCCTACGGGGAGCTGTCCGCCTTCGAGCGCCTCGCGGAGGACGCGAAGCTGGCGCCGACGATGGACGACAAGGCGGAGCTGGCCAAGATGGCGTCGGCCGAATTCCATCACTTCGAGCGGCTGCGGGACCGCCTCGCGCACATCGAGGCGGAGCCGAACGAGGCGATGGAGCCGTTCGCTGCGGCGCTGGACGAGTTCCACCGGCAGACCGCCCCGTCTGACTGGCTGGAGGGCCTGGTCAAGGCGTACGTCGGCGACTCGATCGCCAGTGACTTCTACCGCGAGGTGGCGGCCCGGCTCGACGCCGACACCCGGGGCCTGGTCCTCGGCGTCCTCGACGACACCGGGCACGCGACGTTCGCCGTGGAGAAGGTACGGGCCGCGATCGACGCCGACCCGCGCGTCGGCGGCCGGCTCGCGCTGTGGGCCCGGCGGCTGATGGGTGAGGCGCTGTCCCAGGCGCAGCGGGTCGTGGCCGACCGGGACTCGCTGTCGACGATGCTGGTGGGCGGCGTGGCCGACGGGTTCGACCTCGCGGAGGTCGGCCGGATGTTCTCGCGGATCACCGAGGCGCACACGAAGCGGATGGCCGCGCTGGGCCTGGCCGCGTAGGACAGGAGCGTACGGGAGCGGACGGGTGAGCCCGGTGCCGCCTGTTGACCGGTGCGCAGCCGGTCGTCGGCAGGCGGCCCGGGACTCGGCGCCCCGTAGTGACGCCGGAGGGGCTGGACGTGTGTCCAGCCCCTCCGGCGCAGGCATTCGGCAGAGGTCTGCGGGAGGGGCGGTTCCGTCGCCCCCGCACCCGCCCGGCTCACACCCCCGAGCGCAGGGGTGACAGCCGGTGGGTGGGCCGGATCAGCAGCGAGAGCATGGCCGCGCCCAGGCAGGCGGCGGCCAGCAGCGTCGGGAAGAAATGGCCGGGGCCCAGGATGGAATGGGCGAGAAAGGCGCCGAGGAGGGCCGCGGCGGGGCCCGTCGCCAGTGTGAGGGTGCGCGCGGGGAACCGGCCCGGCAGCCGGCGTGTGGCGGCCAGTGCGATGGCGAGTCCGACGATCACGGAGCCGAAAGCTTCCCAGACCATGGTTTATCCCTCCCGCGGTGACGACCGGTTGGACGACACAAATCGGTCGTAGGCGGTCGTACCCAGGGGGAATGCGCGGCAACCCTCGCAGGCGCACGGAGTCGCGAGCGGGCCGGACACCGAAGCGGCGGCCCGGAGACGATCTCTCCGGGCCGCCGCTCGTGACGGGTGCGCGCGGGCCCCAGGGCCCGCGGCCGGCTACAGCGCGCCGAAGCCGACCTTGCGGACGGTCTGCTCGCCGATCTCCACATAGGCCAGCCGGTCCGCCGGGACCAGGACCTTGCGGCCGTGATCGTCCACGAGGCTCAGCAGCTGCGACTTGCCGCCCAGTGCGTCCGCCACCGCTCGCTCGACGTCCTCGGCGGTCTGCCCGCTCTCCAGAACGATCTCGCGGGGCGCGTGCTGCACGCCGATCTTGACCTCCACGGCTTTGTCCCTCCGACGGTCTCGGTGCCCCCTGGCGAGGCCACGGGGCAGGTGCGCGGCAATCCGCGCCGTACGCAGCACACATTAGCCCGGTGAGCGGACGGACAGGGCGCCGCGGAGCACGCCCGCAGCGAACAGGGGAGGGGCGTGGGTGCGCGGGAGTGCGGGGCGTGGCAGGGCGGACCCGGCCGCCGCCTGCCGCTCGGACCCGCGGTACGGCTCACTGCCTGGTGGTACGGCTCACAGTGCGGCGGCGTACAGCCCGTAGCCCGGTAGCGGGACGGTCCGCAGGCCGGTAGCGGTACGGCTCACCGCCCGGAGGTCCCGTTCGGTACCCGGCGGTACGGCCCGCGGGCCGATGGCCGGGTCCGGTGCCCGGCGGCACCGGTCAGCGCCCGGCGGACCGGTTCACTGCCCCTCGGAGCCGTGCAGCGGGAAGCCCGCGATGCCCTTCCAGGCCAGCGAGGTCAGCAACTGAACGGCCGTCTCACGCGGCACGGTGCTCTCGGAGGAGAGCCAGTAGCGCGCCACGACCTGCGAGACGCCGCCCAGCCCGACGGCCAGCAGCATCGACTCGTCCTTGGACAGGCCGGTGTCCTCGGCGATGACCTCGCTGATCGCCTCGGCGCACTCCAGGGAGACCTTGTCCACCCGCTCGCGCACGGCGGGCTCGTTGGTCAGGTCGGACTCGAAGACCAGCCGGAAGGCGCCGCCCGGGTCCTCGACGTAAGCGAAGTAGGCGTCCATCGTCGCGGCGACGCGCTGCTTGTTGTCGGTCGTCGAGGCGAGCGCGGTGCGCACCGACTGCAGCAGCGCCTCGCAGTGCTGGTCCAGCAGGGCCAGGTAGAGGTCGAGCTTGCCCGGGAAGTGCTGGTAGAGCACGGGCTTGCTGACGCCGGCGCGCTCGGCGATGTCGTCCATCGCGGCCGCGTGGTAACCCTGCGCCACGAAGACCTCCTGGGCCGCGCCCAGGAGCTGGTTGCGCCGGGCTCGGCGTGGCAGGCGCGTGCCCCGCGGGCGTGCCGCCTCGGTCTGCTCGATGGCGCTCACGCTGCCTCCCAGGTGTGGTTCCGTCCGCGGCGCACGCACAGCGGTGCGCCGCGTCCGCCATCGTACTTTTGGGTAACCCGGCTGTGCGTGGTCACGGACGAGAAAATCTGCCGCCGAAGACTGTGGGAATCCGACATATGCCCCCAGGTCATCGGTAATCGTCTTCGTCGAGATCCACGACGCGGGACTGTTCGGCGACGTCCGCCTCGTCCGCGACGGACGGATCGATGCCGGTCAGCGGCTGGTCGTGGTGCGGCGCGAGGTCCGCCTGCTGCTCCGCGGCGTCGGCCTCGGGCGCTTCGATGTCGAATTCCGAGGCGTCCGCCTCGTCCTCGAAGGTGTCCGGGTCGGTCGGGTCGACGGGCATGGTGGCTCCCTTTCTCTCACGTCCTCCGGAGGCCAGGGCGAGCGTCCGCACGCGAGCGCTCATCACACGGGTGCCCTTCCTGCCCGAGCCTAAGAGAGCCGGTTCCGAAATGCGATGCGGTGTGTGAGCGCGAACACACGATCGGCGGCGTGATCGTCTCGTAACATCGACTCCATGTCTTCGACGGATTCGACGGAGTCGACCGGATCGCCGGACACCTCGCCGGACACCCGCGCCGTTCTCCCGGTGCCCCCGGCGGGCCGTGCCTCGCGCGTCGGTCCGGGGGAGACGGTGCGTTCCGTGAGCCTGCCGGGCCTGACGATGAGCGTGCGGGGCGTACCGGGCACGCGGGCCGGACTGCCGCCCGCGCTGTACGTCCACGGCCTCGGCGGCTCCTCCCAGAACTGGTCCGCGCTGATGCCGCTGCTCGCCGGCCAGGTCGACGGCGAGGCGCTGGACCTCCCCGGATTCGGGGACTCCCCGCCGCCGGACGACGGTGACTACTCCGTCTCCGCGCAGGCACGGGCGGTCATCCGCCATCTGGACGCGAGCGGCCGCGGACCGGTGCACCTGTTCGGGAACTCCATGGGCGGCGCGGCCGTGACGCGCGTGGCGGCGGTACGCCCCGACCTGGTGCGGACGCTGACGCTGATCTCGCCCGCGTTGCCGGAGCTGCGCCCGCAACTGTCCGCGGTACCGACCGGACTGCTCGCGGTACCCGGCGTGACCCGGCTGTTCGGCCGGCTGACGCGGGACTGGACGCCGGAGCGGCGCACCCGTGAGGTGCTGGCGCTGTGTTACGGCGATCCCGCCCTGGTCACGCCGGACGGCTTCACCGCCGCGGCGGAGGAATACGCGCGGCGCCTCGAACTCCCCTACTTCTGGGAGGTGATGACGCGCTCGGCACGGGGCATCGTTAACGCGTACACGCTCGGCGGGCAGCACAATCTGTGGCGGCAGGCGCAGCGGGTGCTCGCACCCACGCTTCTCGTCTACGGTGGGCGCGACCGCCTGGTCTCCTTCCGTATGGCACGCCGGGCGGCCGCCGCTTTCCGCGCCTCCCGGCTGCTGACGCTCCCGGAGGCGGGGCACGTGGCGATGATGGAGTATCCGGAAACGGTGGCGCGGGCCTTCCGCGAGCTGTTGGACGACGCGGCCGCGCGGGACGCGGCCGGTGCGGGCGGGAGCGCCGGTGCGGGAGAGTCCGCCGCCGGTGGCGCGTCCTGGACGTGAGTAGGAGCTGACAGGCCGAGTGGGACGTCACAGCCGCCGGAGCCCGGCCGCAACCGCCGGTGACACCTCCGGAATAGGTGAGGTGGGCGAGGCGGGCGGGCTCGGCGCGGCAGGTGGCGCCGGACCCGTTCCCGGACCGGGTACGGGCCGCAGGCGCCGCCGCGCCGAGCCCGGACCGGACGGCGGGGGCGGCGGAGAGTCCGGCCGGGCGGGCGGCGCCGGGCAGCAGCGCACGCCGGGGGACGAGCCCGCGCAGGGCGCGGTCCGTTACGCGACCGGGCACCGTACGCCCGAGCAGGGACCGGCGCAGGGCGCACCGTGGCAGTCACCCGCGCAACGCGCGCCGCAGAATCCGCCCACGCGCCCCGAGCCGCACCATCATCCGTCCGTGCGCCCCGCCTCGCAGAACGCGCCCGCGCGCGACGCATCCCCCGGTACGCCCGCACACGGCACGCCGGCACAGGGCGCGCCCGTGCCGAGCGCGCCGACGCAGGGTACGCCCCGGGTGCCGCGCCCGCGCGACGGTCGCCCGCAGCCCGCGCCGGCCACCCCGGCGCACGGATTCGCCCCGTTCGAGGGCGGCGGCGAAGGCGCGAGCAGGCCGGTCCCCGGCGCCGATGGTGCCGTCTCCGCCGCCACTGCTGACGCCGCAGCCCAGGGCGGACCCGGACGGACGGACAGCGGCAGTGCGCCCGGCAGCCCCGCACCCGGCAGTCCCGCACCCGGCGACAGCGAGTCCAGCGCCGGGGCCGGGCCCGTCCTCGGCCCGACCTCCACCGGTACGGGGTCGGTCGGATCGCCGTTCGTCCCGCGGGAGGGGGTGCCGGCGCCCCGTCAGGAGTACATCGACGCCTTCGCGGCGCAGCCCGTACCCGGAGAGAGCCGCACCCGCGGTCCCGAGATCACGGACGACGACGTGTTCGCGTCCGGGGCCCCGGAGCACGGGCGGCCCGTGCCGGGGCGCGACACCGGCCGGTCGGTGGTCTTCCCGAGGGAGGGCGACGGCCCGGCCGAAGCGCCGGACGTCACCCCGGACGCCGGTGAACTGGGCGCCCAAGGACCCCAGTTCAGCTCCCGCAAGAAGATCGCCAAGGGGCGTACCTTCACCGGTGTGGCCGCGGCGGCCGTGACGACCGTGCTCGCGGTCGTGGTGGCCGGGCAGGTCGCGGAACAGCGGCAGGACGACGGCAAGGCGCAGGCGCTCAGCGGGAAGGACCGGACGGCCGGTTCCGACGCCGCCTCGCGCTCGAACGCGCGCCCGACGCAGCAGGCGGCCCCCGTCACGTACGACGAGAAGATGGCGAAGGCCTACCCGCTGGACGCGAAGCAGGCGGCCTCCGGGCAGTTCAAGCCGGCCGGCGGGGACGCCAAGGCGCCGGGCCACGGCAAGGTGTGGCGCTACCGCGTCGACGTGGAGGAGGGCATGGGCCTCGACGGTGAACTGTTCGCCGACGCGGTGCACAAGACCCTCAACGACGAGCGGAGCTGGGCGCACGGCGGTCGGCGCACCTTCGAGCGGGTGGGCTCCGGCGAGGCCGACTTCGTCATCACGCTGGCGAGCCCCGGAACCACCGCCAAGTGGTGTGCCAAGTCGGGGCTCGACACGACCGAGGACAACGTGTCGTGCGACTCGGCGGCGACCGAGCGGGTCATGATCAACGCGTACCGGTGGGCCCAGGGCGCCCAGACCTACGGGCCGGACCAGATGCACGCGTACCGGCAGATGCTCATCAACCACGAGGTGGGCCACCGGCTCGGACACAACCACGAGAGCTGTACCCGGCAGGGCGCCCTGGCGCCGGTGATGATGCAGCAGACCAAGTTCCTGACGACGGACGGCGCGACCTGCCGCCCCAACGCCTGGCCGTTCCCGGAGGGGCGCTGAGGCCGGCGCCCGGAGGCCGGCGCCCGGAGGCCGGCGCCCGGAGGCCGGCGCCCGGAGGGCCTTGGCCCCGGGTGCCGGGGGCTTGACCCGGGGCCCACGGCCTGGGGCTTGGCCCGGAGGGCACCGGCCCGGGGCCCGGGGGCGTTGGCCCAAGGCTCTTCTGAAGGGCCGACCCGGGAACGGCTGAAGGGGAGTGGCTGAAGGGCGCTGCCCCAGTGTGCCGAGCCCGGCGTGCCGCGCCGGGCGGGTGCGCCCCCAGCCCGCTTGTCCGGCATACGGAACGCCACGTCTCCCATCGCGGGACGCTTTTGCCACCGGACGGACATTCGGGAAATCTTCCTCCCATGCCGCGCCCTGCCATCGCCTTCGAACACGCCGCTTTCGAGCTGGCGCTGATCGGCGTGTCCGTGCAGTCCGTGGCCGACATCCACTGTCGCTGAGGCCCGTCCCCGGCCGCGCGGAGGCGCGCCGCGACGGCCCGCGTACCCCGGGGCCGTCAGACGCGGCGACCTGTGACCCGGGCCGGGGTGTCCCCCGCGTCACCACGTATCTCACCCGAACGTGTCCGCAGGGGCGGCCCCGCGCCTTACCGCGCCTCTGCTGCCGCCGCCTTCCGCGGGTACGTCCCGCTGTGAAAGGCACCCACCGACATGGCCGAGCCGTCCCGTCCCCGTTCCCTTCCGCCCGCCCGCCGCGCGGCCGCCGTCGCGGTGGCCGTCGCGCTGGCCGCCGGGGCCACCGCCTGCGGCCCCAAGGACACCGCGGCGGGTGACGGCGCGGGCGCCGCGCCCGCCAAGGGCGGCACGCTCACCGTCCTGAACTCCCAGCCGCAGACCAACTTCGACCCGGCACGCCTGTACACCTCCGGCGGCGGCAAGGTACCGACCCTGGTCTTCCGTACGCTGACCACCCGCAACCGGGAGAACGGCGCGGCCGGCGCGAAGGCCGTACCGGACCTCGCCACCGACACCGGACGTCCCAGCGAGAACGCCACGGTGTGGACGTACACGCTCAAGGACGGTCTGAAGTTCGAGGACGGTTCGCCGATCACCAGCGCCGACGTCAAGTACGGCATCGAGCGGTCCTTCGCCGCCGAACTCTCCGGCGGGGCACCGTATCTGCGGGACTGGCTGGTGGGCGGCGAAAGCTACCAGGGGCCGTACAAGGACAAGAGCAAGGACGGTCTCGCGTCCATCGAGACCCCGGACGAGAAGACCATCGTCTTCCACCTGAAGAAGCCCGAGGGTGAATTCCCGCTGCTCGCCACGCAGACACAGTTCGCCCCGGTGCCGAAGGCCAAGGACACCGGCACGACATACGAGGAGCACCCGGTCTCCTCGGGTCCGTACAAGGTCGTCAAGAACACCGGTGACGGTGAACACCTCGTCCTGGAACGCAATCCGCACTGGTCCGAGAAGACCGATTCCGAACGGCATGCCTATCCCGACACCATCCACGTGAAATCCGGCCTGGATTCCGCGGTCATCAACCAGCGGCTGGCCACCGGCGCCGGTCCGGACGCCGCCGCGGTGACCACCGACACCAACCTCGGCCCGGCCGAACTCGCAAGGATCAGCGGCGACCGGGAACTCGCGAAGCGGGTCGGCACCGGCCACTTCGGCTACACCGATTACCTCGCCTTCAACCCGAAGGTGAAGCCTTTCGACGACCCGAAGGTGCGCCAGGCCATCGCCTACGCCGTCAACCGGCAGAGCGTCGTGAACGCCGCGGGCGGCTCCGCGCTCGCCGAACCGGCCACCACGTTCCTCCCGAACGGCGAGTCCTTCGGTCACACCCCGTACGACCACTTCCCGGCGGGCCGCACCGGAAATCCGGCCAAGGCGAGGGAACTGCTCAAGGAAGCCGGCCACGAGAACGGGCTGAGCATCACCCTCACGCACTCCACCGCCAAGAACTTCGCGACCGGCCCGGACATCGCCGCCGCCGTGCAGGAAGCCCTGAAGAAGGCCGGGATAACCGTCAAGCTCCAGGGCCTGGAGAACAGCGACTACGAGGAGAAGGTGCACAGCGTCGACGACGCCCCCGGCCTGTTCATCGGCGGCTGGGGAGCGGACTGGCCGTCCGGCGGCCCGTTCCTCGCGCCCGTCTTCGACGGCCGGCAGATCGTCCGGGACGCCTCCAACTTCAACCACGCGCAGCTCGACGACCCGGCGGTCAACCACGAGATCGACGAGATCAACAAGCTGACCGACCTGAAGGCGGCGGCGGAACGGTGGGGCGCGCTGGACAAGAAGATCGGCGAGCGGGCCCTGTCCGTGCCGCTCTTCCACCCCGTCTACAAGCACCTGTACGGCAAGGACGTCAAGAACGTCGTCATCAGCGACTGGGACGGCGTGCTGGACATCTCCCAGGTGGCGGTCAAGTGACGACCACCGACATGACTTCCCGTCAGGCCGGAGCCGGGGCCGGGCCCTCGGAAGCCGAGACGGTGCCCCCTCGGAAAGGCACGGTCCGGCGGCGGCTGCGGCAGCGGCCCGCCGCCGTGACATCCGCGGTTGTCCTGCTCGTCCTCGCCCTGCTCGCCCTCGGCGCACCGCTGCTCGCGGCGCTGGAGGGCCAGGACCCGACCACGTACCACGACGACCTGATCGACTCCGCGCGCGGCGGCGTACCGCTCGGCTCGTACGGCGGGATCAGCGCCGACCACTGGCTGGGCGTCGAACCCGGCACCGGCCGGGACCTGTTCGCCCGGCTGCTGTACGGGGCCCGGGTCTCCCTGCTGATCGCGCTCGGTGCCACGGCCGTACAGGTCCTCATCGGTGTGGTGGTCGGTCTCGCGGCCGGGCTGGGCAACCGGCTCGCGGACCAGGTGATCTCCCGGTTCACCGAGGTGCTGACCGCGCTGCCGACGCTCGTCATCGCGGTCTCGCTGACCGCGATCGTGCCCGCCGACTTCCCCCGCCCGCTGCTGCTGGTGCTGGTCCTCGGGCTGCTGGGCTGGTTCGGCATGTCCCGGATCGTGCGCGCCCGCACGCTGGCCTTGAAGAAGCTGGACCACGTGGCGGCCGCCCGGCTCGGCGGTTCGGGCCCGCTGCGCGTGGCGCGGCGCGAGCTGCTCCCGTCGCTCGCCGCGCCGGTGATCACGTACGCGACGGTCCTGGTGCCCGGCAACATCGTCGCCGAGGCGTCGCTGTCCTTCCTCGGCATCGGCGTCCGGCCGCCCACCGCGTCCTGGGGGCAGATGCTGTCGACCGCGACCACATGGTTCCGGGCCGACCCGGTGTACGTCCTGCTCCCGGCGGGCTTCCTGCTGGTCGCCGTGCTCGCGTTCACCGTGCTGGGCGACGCGGTCCGCACGGCGCTGGACCCGCGCGAGCGGTCCCGGCTGCGGGTCGGCACCCGGGCGGGCCGTAAGCGTCGCAAGGGCGGTACGGACCGGTCCGCGGGCGCCACCCGTGAAAGGCACGAGAAGCGACAGGAAGACGAGAACCGCGGGAACCGCGAGAAGGAGGCCGTCGTATGACCGGCTACGCACTGCGCCGGCTCGGCGGCGGGCTCCTGGTCCTCTTCCTGCTGAGCGTCGCCGTCTACGCGCTCTTCTACGTCGCGCCGGGCGACCCCGCCGAACTGGCCTGCGGGCCGCGCTGCAACCCCGCACAGGTCCAGCAGGTACGTGAACGGCTGGAGCTGGACGCGCCGGTCCTGACGCAGTACCTGCACTTCCTCCAAGGGCTGGTGGCCGGCCGTGACTTCTCGTCCGGCACCGGAGTACTGCACTGCGACGCGCCCTGCCTCGGCCTCTCGTACCAGAACAGCTCGCTCGTCACGGAGCTGCTCGCCGACCGGCTGCCGGTCACCGCGTCGCTCGCCCTCGGCTCGATGGTGCTGTGGCTGCTGCTCGGGGTCGGCACCGGCCTGCTGTCCGCGCTGCGCCGCGGCGGCACGACGGAACGCGTCCTGACCGGCCTGACCCTCGCCGGCACGGCCACCCCGGTCTTCATCACCGGACTGCTGCTGCTGATGGTGTTCTGCGCGTACCTCCAGTGGCTGCCGTTCCCCTCCTACGTCCCGCTGTCCGAGGACCCGGAGCAGTGGGCCTGGAACCTGCTGCTGCCCTGGACGGCGCTGGCGCTGCTGGAATCCGCCAAGTACGCCCGGCTGACCCGCTCCTCGACGCTGGAGACGCTGGCCGAGGACCACATCCGCACCTTCCGCGCGTACGGCGTGCGGGAACGTTCCGTCGTGACGCGGCACGCGCTGCGCGGCGCGCTGCCGCCGGTCATCGCGCTCACCGCGCTCGACCTCGGGACGATGTTCGGCGGCGCGATGCTCACCGAGGCACTCTTCGGGCTGCCCGGCATCGGCCAGCTCCTGGTCCACTCGGTGCGCGTCGTCGACCTGCCCGTGGTCGTCGGTGTCGTGCTGGGCACCGGCGCCGCCGTCATCGTCGCCAACGCCGTGGCGGACGTCCTCTACGCACTCGCCGACCGAAGGGTGGCCCTGACATGACCTCCGAGGAAACCGAGGACACGACCGGGGCGGCGCCCGGCGTTCTGGAGCCGGACCAGCCGCGGCCGGGCCTTCTGGAGCCGGGCCGTCCGGAGCCGGACCTGCTGGTGGACGTCCGCGACCTGTCGGTCGCCTTTCCCGGCGGGGGAGACGCCGACGGGAAAGGCATACCAGGGGGAGGCCCGGCCGCCGTGCAGGCCGTGGACCGCCTCTCCTTCTCGCTGACCGCCGGCCGGGCCCTGGGCATCGTCGGCGAGTCCGGATCCGGCAAGTCCACCGTCGCGGCGGCCCTGCTGGACCTGCACCGGGGGACCGGAGCGCAGGTGAGCGGCACGGTACGGGTCGCCGGTACGGACGTACGGGCGGCGGACGAGCGCGAGCTGCGGCGGCTGCGCGGCGGCCGGGCCGCCATGGTGTTCCAGGACCCGCTGTCCTCGCTCGACCCGTACTACGCGATCGGCGACCAGATCGCCGAGGTGTACCGGGTGCACCGGCCGGACGTCTCCCGGCGCGCCGCCCGCGCCCGCGCCGTCGAGGTGCTGGAGCGCGTGGGCATCGCGGACGCCCCCCGGCGCGCCCGCGCGCGGCCCCACGAGTTCAGCGGGGGCATGCGCCAGCGCGCGTTGCTCGCGATGGCGCTCGCCTGCGAACCGCGCCTGCTGATCGCCGACGAGCCCACCACCGCGCTGGACGTCACCGTCCAGGCGCAGATCCTCGACCTGCTGCACGGACTGCGGGCGGAGACCGGCATGGGGCTGCTCCTGGTCACCCACGACCTGGGGGTGGTCGCGGGCAGCGTGGACGAGGTGCTCGTGATGCGCGGCGGCCGGGCGGTGGAGCACGGCCCGGTCGGCGAGGTACTGCTTGCGCCGCGCACGCCGTACACGAAGGAGCTGCTGGCCGCCGTGCCGCGGGTGGACGCGAAGCCGGACGGGCGCGCCCTGCGCGGCACGCACGCCGCACGCGACGGCGCAAGCGGTCGCGGCAGCGGCAGCGGTCGCGACAGTGACGGCGTGCTGCTCGAAGCCGTCGGGCTGCGGCGGGAGTTCGGCGGCCGGAGGCACCGGACGACGGCGGTCGACGAGGTCTCGCTGACCGTACGGGAAGGGGAGACCGTCGGCCTCGTGGGGGAGTCGGGCAGCGGCAAGACGACGCTCGGACGGATGCTCGTACGCCTGCTGGACCCGACCGCGGGAACGCTGCGCTACCGGGGGCGCGACATCGGCACCCTCGGCGACCGGCGGCTCCGCCCCTTCCGCAGCGAACTCCAGATGGTGTTCCAGGACCCGGTCTCCTCGCTCAACCCGCGGCGCAGCATCGGCGAATCGGTCGCCGATCCGCTGCGCGCGGCCGGCGACCGGGACGACGCGCGCGTGGTGCGCCGGGCGTGCGAACTGCTGGAGCGGGTCGGCCTGGACCCGGCGTGGTACCACCGCTACCCGCACGAGTTCAGCGGCGGGCAGCGGCAGCGCGTCGGCATCGCGCGGGCGCTCGCCCCCGGCCCCCGGCTGCTGGTGTGCGACGAACCCGTCTCGGCGCTGGACGTCACCACACAGGCGCAGGTCGTCGGCCTCCTCGGCGAACTCCGGCGGGAGCTGGGCCTCGCGCTGGTCTTCATCGCGCACGACCTGGCGGTCGTACGGGCGGTCAGTGACCGGGTCGCGGTGATGCGCGGCGGGCGGATCGTGGAGGAGGGCACCACCGAGGAGGTGTACGAACGCCCCCGGCACCCGTACACGCAGGGCCTGCTGGCGGCGGTGCCCGTGCTCGACCCGGAGGCGTCGGCCGGGCGGCGGGCCCTACGTGCCGCGGTGTGACGGTCACATAGCGCGTCA
Organism: Streptomyces sp. NPDC045470; assembly: GCF_040646595.1. Classification (NCBI taxonomy): domain Bacteria; kingdom Bacillati; phylum Actinomycetota; class Actinomycetes; order Kitasatosporales; family Streptomycetaceae; genus Streptomyces; species Streptomyces sp. NPDC045470. The sequence continues at coordinate 774,642 of NZ_JBEZAN010000002.1, read as the reverse complement.
GAACGCCCACCGGGGTGGAAAGTTACGTCTCTTCACCCCTTCCGGTGGCGCGACGGACAACCGTCCGTCGTGTCACCGGAATCTCTGCGTAGCTTCTTCCTGCAGGTAGCGGCGGGCCCTCAGGGGAGACCGCCGCCGTGGACGCCGATCAGGAAGAACGGGGGTGCGCTCGTGCGCATTGGTCTGCTCACCGAGGGTGGCGGCCCGGATGCGTCAGGTGAGACGCGTCCGTGGCGCGACCGGCTCGTGCACGGGCTCCCTGGCCACGAGTTCGAGGTCTACACCCTTGAACGGGGGCCCGAGGACGGCGTCGGCCGTTGTTCCGAGGGCGGCGTCGGCCGTGGTCCTGAGGACGGCGTGCTGGACGGCGTGATGGACGGTGTGCGGGGCCGCGCCCGGGTGGCGCGGGTCGCGCCGCTGCACGGAGAGCTGCCCGCCGCCCTGCGGTGGAGGCCCGGCGGGTGGCACGCCGGGGCGCGCGGACGGCGTGCGCGGCGGCGGTTCGCGGAGTGCTTCGGCGATCTCGCGGCCGGGTTCACCGCGGCGGAACCGCCCGGCGGCCGGGCCCTTCCCCCGGTGCCGGCAGCGGACGGCGCCGCGGACCGTGAGGGCCAGGCGGACCGTTTCGCCGCCGGTCTGTACGGCCTGGCGCGGTTGGCCCGCGACCATGGCGGCCTGCCCGAACTCCTCCGCTCCGAACAGACCGTACGCATCCTGGAGAGCGCCTGCCGCGCGCCCGGCGCACTGCGCGCCGCGCACGGCGCCCGCGTGGGCGACCTGCTGGCCGTGACCGAGGAACTGGAGCGCGCCCTGCGTCCGCTCTCCCTGGACTGGTACGGCACGGGCCGGTACGACACGGACCGGTACGGCGGCTCCGCGGGCGCCTCCGGGAGCGACGGCGGCGGGCTCGCCGCCGTCGACCTCTGCCACGCCACGGCCGGCGGCTCCGTCGCCCTCCCCGGTCTGCTGGCCAAACGCTTCTTCGGTACACCCCTCCTGCTCACCGAGTACGGCGCGCGCCTGCGCGAGCACTACCTCGCGCGCTCCGGAGTGGGGGCGAGCGCCCCCGTACGCGCCCTGCTGGGTGCCTTCGAGACCGCGCTGGCCGCCGAGACGTACGCCGAGGCCGCGCTCGTCACCTCCGGCAACGCCCGCACCCGGCGCTGGCAGGAACACTGCGGCGCCGACCGGGAGCGCCTGCGCACGGTGTACCCGGGCATGGATGCGACCGGCTTCGCCGCCGTCCCCGACACGGCGGCCGACCACTCCGCGACGCTGATGTGGACCGGCACCGTCGAACCCGCCAAGGACCTCGTCTCGCTGCTGCACGCTTTCGCCGCCGTGCACCGGGCCGAACCGGCCGCGACCCTGCGCATCGTCGGCGCCCCGGGCCCCGGCCCGGAGGACGCCGCCTACCTGGCGCAGTGCCGGGTGCTGGCCGCCCAGCTCTTCCCCGACGAGGCCGCGGACGCGCGGAGCGCCGGTGACAACCCGGTCTCCTTCGAGGAGATCGGCGGCCCCGGCCTGCCGCGCCCGCAGGATGCCTACGCGGCCGGTTCGGTGCTGGTCCTCTCCAGCGTGGCGGAGGGCTTTCCGCGCTCCCTCGTGGAGGCGATGCTCAGCGGCCGCGCCACCGTCTCCACCGACACCGGAGCGGTCTGCGAGGTCATCGGCGGTACGGGCCTGGTCGTGCCGCCGCGCAACCCGCGCGCGCTGGCCGACGCGTGCCTGGCGCTGCTGCTCGATCCGGGGCGGCGCGCCCGGCTGGGCGCCGCCGCGCGCGCCCGCGCACTCGAACTGTTCACGGTGGAGCAGAACATCGCGGCATTTCGTGGCATCTATCTGGAGCTGATGTCCCGTACGCCGTGCCGCCCGGCCGCCGGCGCCGGACCGGGCGGCGACAGCGAGCCCCGTCTCTTCACCCGGCCCGCCGAGTCCCACGTACCGGGCCGCTGGGCCGTGGCGGGCGGCGCCGCGCAGGCCGCACCGCCGACGGGCCGCGCACCGAGCTGGGCGGCACCGGACCCGGGCGTCCCGACCGCTGAACCGGTCGTCGCGTCAGCCGCCGGATCGGTCACCGAACCGGCCGCCGAACCGGCCGTCGCCGGGGCGGGAGCCGGTGCCGACCGTCAGAGAGGAGCGTGACCGTGACGACAGCCGACAGGGAAACCGGCCCCGGCCTCGACACCGGCGCGCCGCCGGAAGCTGGTCCAGGAGCCGGGACGGAAACCGGCACGGAAACCGGGACGGAAGCAGCGGCACCGGAAACGACCTGGCCAACGACGCCGGAAGCGGTGACGGAAGCGGTGACCGAAGTGGGAGTCACCCCGCCGCCCTCCGCCGCCCCCGCCCCCCTGCCCGTACGGGACACCCCCGCCCGGCCGCCCCGGCGCGGCCCGGCCGACCCCGTGAAGACGCTGATGCACCAGCACCGGGCGCTGTGCGAACAGGCCGTCGACCCGATGGAGATCGCCGCCGGGCTGGAGGCGCACGGTGTCACCGACCGTACGGCGAGCTGCTTCCGGCACCGCGACGTCTTCTCGCTGGCCGAGGAGCTGTACGCCCGGGTCCCCCGCGCCGACGCGCCGCCACCCGCCGTACCCGCGCCCGGCCCCGTACGGCGGGGAAGGGCGGTCCGTGTGGCGCTGCACCTGCTGCCCGGCGCGGTGTGTGCCGTCACCGTGGCCGCCGTCGCCGCTGCCGGGCACGCGTCCACACCCGTACCGTTCACGTCGGCCGACGAGCCGTCGCCCAGCCTCGTACAGACGGTCGTCGCGGCGGCCGGAGCAGGTCTGGTGCTGCTCGCCCTGCGCCTGTGCGTCCGCCACGGCCCGCTGAGTGCGCGGTATCCGACCGCCCGCTCCATCGGGATGTGGGCCTGCTGGCTGGCCGGATACGCGCTGGGCGGTGACTGGTTGCTGCGCCAGGCCTTGGCGGGCGGCCCCGATCGACCGCCCCCCCATTCCCAGTTGGAGATCGCCTCCGTCCTGGCCCTGACGTGCGCCGTCGTGCCCGCCGCCTGGTGCGCGCGCTGGTTCGCGGGCCGCGCGCGCCGTGAGCTGGCGGGCAGCCGGTGCCTGACCGTATTCGCGTCCGGTGCCAGGCCGTTGCTGCTGGTCGCCACCGCGATGCAACTCGTGGCGCTGCTCGCCCTGTCGGCCGCGGCGGACGCGGTCAGCGGCGGTGCCGGTGGCGACGGTGGTGGCGTGGGGACGGTGGCCGCGGCCTCGGCCCTGGGCGTCCTGCTCTTCCTGGCGCGCCTGCTCGCCCGGCACGGCTTCCCGGCCGCTGCCGCCGCGGGCCCGGCCGCCGCCGTCGCCCTGGAAGCCGCCGCCCTGGCCTGCGTGCTGGCCGCCCGGCTGCCGGGCCTGGAGCCGCTGGGCAGGCCGGTCGAGGTGGCCGTCACCCACCTCGGCCCGTCCGTCGTACCGGCCGTGGCCTGTGCGCTGCCCGCCCTGGCGCTGTTGCTGTACGCGCTGCGCGCACTCACCGGCGCCTCGGCGCACGCCCCGGCTCCCGACGCGGCCCCCGCGCCTCCCGCCCCCGTACCGGCGGAGGCGGGCCGGCCGTGACCCCGCACACCTCGCCACCCGCGATATGCACGCCACTGCTTCCGGCCCGTCCGGTCCCGCTGCCTCTTCCGGCACCCCCGGTGCTTCCGGTACGCACGCCCCCACTCCCGGCGCGCGTACCGTCGCCGCCCGCGCGTACGCCATCACCCCCGGCGGTCGCGCGGGCCTCCGAGGTGCCGGCGCTCCCGTGGCGCCGGTCGTCCTCCTCCGGACGCCCGCCACCATCCGTGCGGCGTACATCGCCGTCGCCCGGCCCCGCGCGGCGGTCACCGCTGCCGAAGCACGTCCTCAACCCACCGCATTAGGAGAACGACATCATGACTGTCCACCCCACCGAAGCACACCGGGACCGGGGGGTCACGCGATGAGGGTGCTGCTCATCGGTGCCAACGGGTACCTCGGCCGTTACGTCGCCGACCGGCTGCTCGCCGACCCGGCCGTCCAGCTCACCGCCCTCGGGCGCGGCGACGACGCGGACGTCCGCTTCGACCTGGCCTCCGGCAGTCCGGGCGCCCTGACCCGCTTCCTGGACGCCGTCCACCCCGGTGTCGTGGTCAACTGCGCGGGCACCACCCGCGGCGGCGCCCGGGACCTGACCCGGCACAACACCGTCGCGGTCGCCACCGTCTGCGAGTCGCTGCGGCGCAGCAGTTGCGGTGCCCGGCTGGTGCACCTGGGCTGCGCGTCCGAGTACGGGCCCTCGCAGCCCGGCTCCTCGACCGCCGAGGACGCCGTACCGCGGCCGGGCGGCCCGTACGGCGTCAGCAAGCTGGCCGCCACCGAACTCGTCCTCGGCTCCGGCCTGGACGCCGTCGTGCTGCGGGTCTTCTCCCCGGTCGGCCCGGGGACCCCGGCCGGGTCGCCGCTCGGCCGGCTCGCCGAGGCGATGCGGCGCGCGATGCAGTCGGGGGACACCGAGTTGAAGCTGGGCGGCCTGGGCGTGCAGCGCGACTTCGTGGACGTACGGGACGTGGCGCGGGCGGTGCACGCCGCCTCGCTCTCCGCCGCCCAGGGTGTGGTCAACATCGGTACCGGGCACGCCGTACGGCTGCGCGAGGCCGCCGCGCTGCTCGCGCGGGTCGCCGGGTTCGGCGGCTCGCTCCACGAACTGGACACCCCGCCCGGCTACGCAGGCGGCGGCCCCGCCGCCGCGCGGCTCGCCATCCCGGGGCCGGCCTCTGAACACGGGGCGGTTCCCCCCGCGTACCCCTATCCGGACGGGTGCGGGAGCTGGCAGCAGGCGGATGTGCGCACCGCCCGCGACCGCCTGGGGTGGCGGCCGCGGATCGGGCTGGAGGAGTCCCTCGCCGACATCTGGATGGAGGCCGCATGTCGTATCTGACGACGTCCCTGGGCGCCGGCACCGCCGTGACCGGTGCCGCACCGCTCGGCGTCGGCATTCCGGGGTTCGCCCACCCGCTGCTGGCGCCCGCCGAGTGGGCCGAGCTGCTGCGCCTGGCCCGGGGGTTGGCCTGCACCGGAGCCGCACGCCGGGCGCCGGGGCCACGGGGCGGCGCGGCGGCGCTGCACTGGGTGGTGCTCAACGTGGCGCGCGGCCCCGGGGTGCGCCCCGACCCGTACTGCCTGCCGGCCGCCGCCCAACTGCGTGACGCGGGGGCCCGGCTGCTGGGCCACCTCGACCTGGGGCACGGCGCCCGCCCGTTCGGCCAACTGGTCTCCGACGCGCACCGGTTCCTGGAGTGGTACAAGGTCGACGGTTTCTATCTGGACCGCTGTCCCACGGACCGGACACTGCTCCCCGAGACCCGGCGGCTGACCACCACCCTGCGGGCCCTCCAGGAGCGTGCGCACCTCGTCACCGGGCACGGCCGCCACCCGTACCCCGGCTACGCGGAGGTCGCCGACCAGCTCGTCACCTTCGCCGGCCGCTGGTCCGACTACCGCTGGTCCCAAGTGGCGGAGTGGACCGCCGAGTACCCGGCGCGGCGCTTCTGCCACCTCGTGCACGGTGTCCCCGGCACCCACCTGGAAGAAGCCCTGCGGATCGCCCGCTGGCAGGGCGCCGGGACCGTCTACTTCACCGACCGCGCCGACCACGGAGGGAGCGCCTGGGAGTCGCTGCCCGGCTACTGGGACACATTCGTCTCGCGTATCGGACCGGGTGTCTCGGAATGAAGAAGGGCGTGGCAGTGTTACGGGAAGACCACCGTCCCTTGCTCCGGGTGCGCCCGGAGCGGGGGGTCGCCCATCGAGATACCGACAAACGGAGTCCCCGTGTCGCTGCCACCCCTGGTCGAGCCCGCCTCGGAGCTCACCGTCGACGAGGTCCGCAGGTACTCCCGCCACCTGATCATCCCGGATGTCGGGATGGACGGGCAGAAGCGGCTGAAGAACGCCAAGGTGCTGTGCGTCGGCGCCGGCGGCCTGGGCTCGCCCGCGCTGATGTACCTCGCCGCGGCGGGCGTCGGCACCCTCGGCATCGTGGAGTTCGACGAGGTCGACGAGTCCAATCTCCAGCGCCAGATCATCCACAGCCAGGCGGACATCGGCCGCTCCAAGGCCGCGTCCGCCAAGGACACGGTGCTGGGCATCAACCCGTACGTCACGGTCAACCTGCACGAAGAGCGCCTCGACTCCAGCAACGTCATGGAGCTGTTCGCCCAGTACGACCTGATCGTCGACGGCACCGACAACTTCGCCACCCGCTACCTGGTCAACGACGCCTGCGTCCTGCTGAACAAGCCGTACGTCTGGGGCTCGATCTACCGTTTCGACGGCCAGGCGTCGGTCTTCTGGAGCGAGCACGGCCCCTGCTACCGCTGCCTGTACCCGGAGCCCCCGCCCCCCGGCATGGTCCCCTCCTGCGCCGAGGGCGGCGTGCTGGGCGTGCTGTGCGCGTCCATCGGCTCCATCCAGGTCAACGAGGCCATCAAGCTGCTGGCCGGCATCGGTGACCCGCTGGTCGGCCGCCTGATGATCTACGACGCGCTGGAGATGACGTACCGCCAGGTCAAGGTGCGCAAGGACCCCGACTGCGCGGTCTGCGGCGAGAACCCGACCGTCACCGAGCTCATCGACTACGAGGCGTTCTGCGGTGTCGTGTCCGAGGAGGCCCAGGAGGCGGCGGCCGGTTCCACGATCACTCCGGCGCAGCTCAAGGAGTGGATCGACACGGACGAGAAGATCGAGATCATCGACGTCCGGGAGCCGAACGAGTACGAGATCGTCTCGATCCCCGGCGCCAAGCTGATCCCGAAGAACGAGTTCCTGATGGGCAGCGCCCTCCAGGACCTTCCGCAGGACAAGAAGATCGTCCTGCACTGCAAGACGGGCGTCCGCTCCGCCGAGGTCCTCGCCGTCCTGAAGTCCGCGGGCTTCGCGGACGCGGTGCACGTCGGCGGCGGCGTCATCGGCTGGGTCAACACGGTCGAGCCGGAGAAGCCGGTCTACTGAGCGGCGGCCGGCCACCCACGGCGGAGGGCCCGCACCCCGAGGGGTGCGGGCCCTCCGCCGTGCCGGGCGCTCAGATCTGGCCCTTACGGGTCAGCTGCGTGAACGAGATCCAGCCCGGCAGTACCGGCAGCCAGAACGTCATGAGCCGGAACAGCAGCACCGCGGGGAACGCGATGTCCGCGGTGAGCCCGGCCAGCGTCAGCGTGGTGGTCAGCGCGGTCTCGATGGCCGCCACACCGCCGGGGGTGGGCGCCGCCGAGCCCACCGCGTTGCCCGCGAGGAACACCACCGCGATGGCCGCGTAGCTGAGCTGCCCGCCCCCGCCGAACGCGCGGATCGAGGCGTCCAGGCACAGCACGTTCGCCGCCGTGAGCAGCAGCGTGCCGCTGATGCCGATCGCCAGCTTCTTCGGACGCTGGAGCACGTCCAGCATGCGCGGCACCACCCCCGCGAACAGCGACCGTACGCGGGTGGCGATGAACTTGCGCAGCGCCGGGACCGCGGTGACCACCAGCACCAGCACGGCCGCCGTCAGCAGGCCCGCGATCACCGCGCGGGACGGGGACAGCGACGGGGTGCGCTCGGTGCCGGTCAGATAGCCGAAGGTCAGCAGCAGCACGATGTGGCAGCCCAGGCCGAAGAGCTGGGACGCGCCCACACTCGCCACCGCCAGGCCGGGCCGGATGCCGGACCGCTGGAGGAAGCGGGTGTTCAGCGCCACCCCGCCGACCGCGGCCGGCGCGACCAGCTTGACGAAGTTGCCCGCCACCTGCGCGATCACCGTCCGCAGGAAGGACACCTTCTCCGGTACGAAGCCGAGCAGGCTCATCGCCGCCGCCGGGTAGGTCAGCGCCGAGAAGGCCATCGCCGCCGCCACCCACAGCCACTGCGCCTCGCCGACCTGGCCGAAGTTGGCGTGGGTGATCTGCGACAGCAGGAAGTACGCGGCGAAGACACCGGCGATCCAGCTGACGAGGGTGCGGGGCCTGATCCGCTCCAGGCGGGCCGGCTCGACCGGCGCGGTCGGCCGGATCAGCAGCACCTGCTGGCGGATCTGCGAGAGCAGGTCCTCCTCGCGGGCCTCCTCCAGCGCCTCGTCGACCGCCCGCTTCTCGGCGTTCTTCTCGGCGCGCGCCACCTTGCGGTTGGCCGGCTGTTCCTGTGTGTGCGCGCCGCCCCGCCCGGCCGCCTCGGCAGCCTTGCGCTCCTTGGCGGCGCGCGACGCCTCCAGGACCGCCTCCCGCTCCCGCGCGGAACGCTCGCGGCCCAACTGGCGCAGGGTGGCCCGGGTGGTGCGGCTCAGCGCGATCGGCTGGAGCAGCGGCAGACTGTCGGCGACCGTGTCCGGGCCGAGGACGTCGACGGCCGCGGCCACCGCCCGCTCGGCGCCGGCCCGCAGCGCGAAGGTGGTCAGCAACTGCGCGATGTCCATCCGCAGGACCAGGTCGCCCGCCGCGATCTCACCGCCGCGCAGATCGGTCAGGAAGATCCTGCCGGAACGATCCACCAGAAGGGCGTCACCCACCAGGCGCCGGTGGGCGATGCGCCGCGACTGGAGCGCCGCCACCTGCCGCCAGGCGTTGCCCATCAGATCGTCGGTGATCTCCTCGTCCGGCAGCGAGTCCAGCGGCCGGCCGTCGATGTGCTCGTACACCAGCATCACGGCGTCCGGGCCCAGCTCGGAGGTGGCGATCAGCTTGGGCGCGTTGGCGCCGGCCGCGATGGCCGCGTACGCCAGCAGCGCCTCCTGCTCCAGCGCCTGGCGCAGCGACTGGAGGCTGCGGCGCTGGTTGATGCCGCGCAGTGACAGCCGGCGCCACACCCGGTAGAAGAAGCCCTGGGCCTGCCGTTCACGGTCCACGACGGTGACGTCGATCGGCGGGCCGTCCTCCAGGGTGACGATGTAGCGGCGGCCGCGGTCGGCGTGCTCCGGGTGCTCGGCGGTGCCGATGTCCTCGGCGCGCACCGCCCGGACGGGGTGGAAGCCGACCCGGCGCAGGCCCGCGAGGAGGTTCTGGCCGGTGGGGCGGACATTGGGCGAGCCGACCGCGTACAGCGTCCCGAAGGCCACCGTCCAGCCGATGAGGATGGTGGTGACGATGGCGAACGGCGTCGTGTACCGGCCCACGAGCACGGCGAACGCGTCGAGCAGCAGCACGCACCACATCGCCACCCGCCAGCGCGGGCGCCGCGACATCCCCACCGCGGTCATGTACGCGATGACCGGCGCGAGATAGCTGTGCACCGGCGGGGTCAGCCCGCCGTTGGCCAGCGGCTGGGTCAGCGCGACCTGGATGGACTCCGGGGCGGCCTCGGCGACCCACAGGTCGGTGGCGAGCGAGACACCGTGCGCGAGGACCGCGGCCAGCACCCCGTCCGCGATCCGCAGCCCGTCCCGTTTGATCAGCCGTTCGATGGCGAAGGCCACCGGGACGATCAGTACGGCCACGCTGGACGCCAGCCCGGCGAAGTTGATCAGCAGGCGGGGTGCCAGGCCGGCGCCCTCGCCGATGTCGCGCTGGAGACCCTGGGTCGTGCCGTGCGCGAACGTCGCCAGCAGCAGCACCAGCGCGATGCCGACGATGCCGAGCAGCAGGCGCATCAGGTCGGACGGGCGGTGCACCCGGGCGGGCAGCAGCGGCTCGTCCCCGGAGACCTGGTCGACGTGGAACTCGCTGCCTACGTGGTCGGGCAGCGGGGCCGGGCGGTCGAGCCTGTCGGTTTTGCTGCTTTTGTCGCCCTTGCTGCTGCTGGTGGCTTTCTCGGTGCTGTCGACTTTGCCAACTTTGTCGGGGGTGGCGGGGTCGGGGGTGGCGCCGGCCTCGGCGGTCGCCCCGGTCCCGGTGGTCGCTTCGCCCTCGGCGGTCGCTCCCGTCCCGGCAGCCCGGCCCGTGTCGCCCGGCCGGTCCGGGCCGGCCGTCCCGCCGGCGGTGCGTTCCTCTTCTGCCGTGCCCTCCGCTCCGGTGGAAGCGGTCGCCGTGTCGGCCCGGCAGGGCCGGTCCGGCCCCGCCGGCCCGGCCGGCCCTTCCGGTTCCTCCGGACTCGCGGGCTCGTCGGCTCTTCCGGCCTTCTCGATCGTGCTCGCCTTTTCGGTCTCGGAAGCCTGTGACGGCTTCCCCCGTGGTTTTCCGTCCCCCCGGGCGGGGGTGGCGGAGGACAGCGCCTCAGGGGTGCCGGCCTCCCGTGGAGGCACCGCACCCTGCTGTTCGGCCGTCTCTTTTTGATCTCGTATCACCAGTCACCGCCCGGAAGATGGTGGCATGGCCGGGAGGAGGCGGGGGGCATCAGGGTGCATTTCGAAGGGCCGGGAAACGGAACATACGCCGCCGCGACCGCCCGCGCACGCCGTCGGCGGGCCGCCGCGCGGACGGGGCGGGACTGTCGGTGGTGTGGTGCAGGATGGGCCGAATGAGTGGGACGGCGGAAGACATTCCCGAGTACGGCACCGGGGAGATCCCCGAGTACGCGGAACGGGTCCTCGGCGTCGCCGAGCTGATCCCGCCCGGGCGGGTGATGACGTACGGCGACGTCGCCGAGTGGCTCGCGGGGGAGGAGCCGCCGGGCGAGCCGGGGCAGGGGCCGCCCTCCGGCGGAGGGCCCGCGGGGGCCGGTGCCGGGCGGCGCGTGGGCGGGCCGCGCCAGGTGGGCCGGGTGATGGCGCTGTACGGGGGCGCCGTGCCGTGGTGGCGCGTCGTGCGCGCGGACGGGCAGCTGCTGCCGGGCAGCGAGCTGCGCGCGTTGGCGCACTACCGGGAGGAGGGCACCCCGCTGCGCGAGGCGTCCAGGTCCGCCGAGGGGCATGTACCGCGCCTCGACATGCGACGGGCCCGGTGGGACGGGCGCGATACGGGGGTGGAGGGCTGAGGGGGCGGTGATGTCGGCGGGGCTGTTGAGATCCGTGGGAGTGGAGCGGGTGCGTCCGTAGTACGTCCGTCCGGGGGATGCCGGGCCGAGGAGTACGGGTTCGTGACGAGCGGGGCCGAGGCGTACGGGTTCGTGACGAGCGGGTCCGGCGCGTGCTGACCCGGTCGGCATGGTCGGGCGCTCCAGAGGCGCGTGCTGCCCATGCGGCGCGTGCGGCTCCCGCAACGCGTGCGGCTCCCGCAAGGCGTGCGGCTCCCGCAGTGCGTGCGGCTCCCGCAGTGCGTGCGGCTCACGTGATGTGTGCGGTCCACCCGGCAGACCTGCCATGTTCGACCCGTGCGGCCCTCCCGGCCCGTTCAGCTCACGCACCCCGTACGCCGCATCCGTCACGGACGCCCCCGTCCGACGTACCGTCGTGGGACGGACTGCGGCTCGTGCGCCACCTGGCGTAGCGTCGGGCACGTTCCGTACCACCGCCCCGCCGCCCGGCGTCCGGCGCGGTGGCCGCACCGCCACGCCCCGCACCGCGGTGCACACCACGACCAGCACCTCCTCCCAGGACCGGCGATCCACGTGAGTTCCTCCTTCTCGGCCTCGGCCATGCCGTCCGCGCAGCCGCGCCGGCGGCCGGCGCGTCGGGATGCCACCGGCGCGTACCGACTGGTGCGTACCCGGCCGGGACCGGCGGACCCTCCTGCTTTGGACGCACGTCAGCGCGCTGTGGTTGACCACGGCGGCGGGCCGCTGCTGGTCCTCGCCGGTCCGGGTACGGGCAAGACCACGACGCTCGTGGAGGCGGTCGCCCGGCGCGTCCAGGAGGGCGCGGACCCCGAGCGGCTGCTCGTGCTGACCTTCAGCCGCAAGGCCGCCGTCGAACTGCGGGACCGGATCGCCGCGCGCCTGGGCAGCACCGCCGCCCCGCAGGCGACCACCTTCCACTCGTACTGCTACGCGCTCGTACGGGCCCATCAGGACGCCGACCTGTTCGCCGACCCGCTGCGGCTGCTGTCCGGGCCCGAGCAGGACCTCGTCGTGCGTGAGCTCCTCGAAGGGCAGGCCGGGCTGGCGGCCGCCGGACGGGCCCGGGTGCGCTGGCCGGACGAACTGCGCGCCTGCCTGACGACGCGCGGCTTCGCGGACGAGGTCCGCGCGGTGCTCGCGCGGAGCCGGGAGCTGGGGCTGGGCCCGGACGCGCTCGCCGACTTCGCGCGGCGTACGGGGCGGCCCGACTGGGGCGCGGCGGCCGGATTCCTCGCCGAGTACCTGGACGTGCTGGACGCCCAGGGCATGCTGGACTACGCCGAACTGGTGCACCGCGCGGTGCTGCTCGCGGAGCGCGACGAGGTCGCGGCGGAACTGGCGGCGCGTTACGACGCGGTGTTCGTCGACGAGTACCAGGACACGGACGCCTCGCAGGTGCGGCTGCTGCGCGCGCTGGCCGGCGGCGGCCGTACGCTCGTCGCCTTCGGTGACCCGGACCAGTCGATCTACGCCTTCCGCGGCGCCGACGTCAACGGCATCCTCGACTTCCCGGCGATGTTCCCCCGTACGGACGGCACCCCGGCGCCGGTCGAGGTGCTCGGCACCTCCCGCCGCTCGGGCGCGGCCCTGCTGGCGGCCACCCGGCGGCTTACCGCCCGTATGCCGCTGACCCGCCTCCCGGCCCGGGCGGTACGGGCACACCGCGACCTGGCGGCGGTACGGGACGGCGGCCGCGTCGAGGTCTACACGTACCCGACGCCGGGCGCCGAGCTGGACAACATCGCGGACATCCTGCGGCGCGCGCACCTGGAGGACGGCGTGCCGTGGCGCGACATGGCCGTCCTCGTACGCGCCGGCGCCCGTTCCCTCCCCGGCGTGCGCCGGGCCCTGACCACGGCCGGTGTGCCCCTGGAGATCGACGGCGACGAGCTGCCGCTGCGGCAGGAGCAGGCGGTGGCACCGCTGCTGACGGCCCTGCGGGTGGCGGCTTCGGCGGCTGCCGCGCCTGCGGCAGCGCAGGCGCACGTGCCTGATGCCGATGTGCCGGCCGACGGTGATGGGAACTCCGTTGCTGATGCCTCGGCCGAGGACGCCTCAGGCGTGGGCATCTCGTCCGAGGGCGCCTCGGACGATGCCGTCTCGGCCGCTGATGCCCCTGCCGATGGCGTCTCGGCCGTTGACGCCCCTGCCGTTGACGCCCCTGCCGATGATGTTTCCGTTGCTGATGCCCCCGTACCGGCAGACCGGGTTCCCGAGACGGCGCCCGGGCTCTCCGCCGAGACGGCCATAGACCTGCTGACTTCCCCCCTCGGCGGTCTCGACGCCGCCGACCTGCGCCGGCTCGGGCGGGCGCTGCGCGAGGAGGAACGGGCCGCCGGGCACGACGTACCGCGGCCCTCCGACGAACTGATCGCGCGGGCCCTCGCCGAACCGGAGCGCCTGGTCGCGCACGATCCGGCGTACGCGCGGGGCGCACGGCAGCTCGGCGAGCTGCTGCGCACCACCCGCGACCTGCTGGCCCACGGTGGCACCGCCGAAGAGGCCCTGTGGACCCTGTGGGACGGCACCCCCACCTGGTCCCAGCGGCTGGAGCGGACCGCCCGGCGCGGCGGCGCGGCGGCCCGTAACGCCGACCGCGACCTGGACGCCGTCGTGGCGCTGTTCGAGACCGCCGCCCGGGCGGAGGCCCGTACCGGCGGCCGGGGCGCCCTGAACTTCCTGGAGGAGCTGGACGCCCAGGACATCGCCGCCGACACCCTGACCCGCCGGACCGTCCGGCCGGACGCGGTGCGCCTGATGACCGCGCACCGTTCCAAGGGGCTGGAGTGGCGGCTCGTCGTGGTGGCCGGCGTACAGGAAGGGCTCTGGCCCGACCTGCGCCGGCGCGGTTCGCTCCTGGAGGCGGACCGGATCGGCCGCGACGGACTGGCCGAGCCGCTGCCCCCGGGCGCGCTGCTCACCGAGGAGCGCCGGCTGTTCTACGTGGCGGCGACCCGGGCCAGGGAGCGCCTGGTGGTCACCGCCGTCAAGGCCGCGTCCGACGACGGCGACCAGCCGTCCCGCTTCCTGACGGAGCTGGGCGTGGAGCCGCAGGACGTCACCGGGCGCCCCCGCCGTCCGCTGTCGGTCGCCGCGCTCGTCGCGGAGCTGCGGGCCACCACCGTCGACCCGGACGCCACTCCGGCGCTGCGGGAGGCCGCCGCGCGCCGGCTGGCGAAGCTGGCGGCGCTGCGCGACGACGACGGCCAGCCGCTGGTGCCGGCCGCCCACCCGGACCAGTGGTGGGGCCTGTACGAGCCGACGCACAGTGCCGTACCGCTGCGCGACCGCGACCGCCCCGTGACGCTCTCCGGCAGCGCGCTGGACCAGCTCGCCAACACCTGCGCGCTCCAGTGGTTCCTGGGACGCGAGGTGAAGGCGGACACGCCCGCGACCGCCGCCCAGGGCTTCGGCAACGTCGTCCACGTACTCGCCGACGAGGTCGCCTCCGGCCGTACCCCTGCCGACCTGTCCGTCCTGATGGAGCGCCTGGACTCCGTATGGGACGCGCTCGCCTTCGACGCGCCCTGGAAGTCGCGGCAGGAGAAGGACAACGCGCGCGCCGCACTGGAGCGCTTCCTGCGCTGGCACGTGATGGAGCGCGGCACGCTGGGCCGCGAGACCGTCGCGACCGAGCACGCCTTCGACGTCACCCTCGAAGCGGGCGAGTACGCCGTCCGCATCCGGGGCAGCATGGACCGCGTCGAGCGGGACGCGGAGGGCCGGGCGTACGTCGTCGACTTCAAGACCGGCAAGCAGAAGCCGACCGGGCCGGAGGTCGCCCGGCACCCGCAGCTCGCCGTGTACCAGTTGGCGGTGCGCACCGGAGCGGTGGACGCCGCCTTCGAGGGGCGGCGGCCCGAGCCGGGCGGCGCGGAACTCGTCCACCTGCGGCTGGGCGCGCCCCAGAAGGAGGGCGGGGACGCGCTCCCCGCCGTCCAGGCGCAAGGGCCCTTGGACGGGGACTGGGTGGGCGAGCTGCTCGCCACCGCCGCGGGCCGCGTCCTGGAGGAGCGCTTCACGCCCACCACGGGGCAGCACTGCACCCACTGCACGTTCCGCAGCGCCTGCTCGGCCCTGCCGGAGGGGCAGCACGTGGTGGACTGACGGGGACGGCGGGGCGGTCCCCCCCGCTGCGGGTGTGACGGCCACCGCGGTGAACGGCGGCCTTCGCCGCCTTCGCCGGCCCGCTCAGCAGGCGTTTGCCGCGATTGTCAGTGGGGGCGGATACGGTCTCGGATGTGTCAGCTCGCATCACCGACCCCGAGCAGCTCAAGGAGCTCCTCGGCATCCCGTTCACCCCGGAGCAGACGGCCTGCATCACCGCACCGCCCGCCCCGCAGGTCGTCGTGGCCGGCGCCGGTTCCGGCAAGACCACGGTCATGGCCGCGCGCGTGGTGTGGCTGGTCGGCACGGGCCAGGTGGCTCCCGAGCAGGTGCTCGGGCTGACGTTCACGAACAAGGCGGCGGGCGAGCTGGCGGAGCGCGTCCGCAAGGCTCTGGCGGCGGCCGGGGTGACGGAGCCGGCCGATCCGTTCGGCGCGGCCGGTCCGGGCTCCGATGGCCCGGGGCGGGGCGTCCCGGGCGCCGGGGACGGCGTCCCCGGTGAACCCCGGATCTCCACGTACCACTCCTTCGCCGGTCAGCTCCTCAAGGACCACGGCCTGCGCATCGGCCTGGAGCCCAGCGCCCGCCTCCTCGCCGACGCCACCCGCTTCCAGCTCGCCGCCCGGGTGCTGCGCACCGCCCCCGGCCCGTATCCCGCCCTGACGAAGTCGCTGCCCGCCCTCGTGGAGGACCTGCTCGCGCTCGACGGCGAGCTGGCCGAGCACCTGGTGGAGCCGGACCGGCTGCGGACGTACGACACCGAGCTGCTCGCCGCCCTCGACCAGGTGAAACTGACCAACGCCGACCTGCGCAAGGTGCCCGAGACGGTCCGCGGCCGCCTGGAGCTGCTGGAGCTGGTCAGGACGTACCGCGCCGAGAAGCGGCGGCGCGAGCTGCTCGACTTCGGCGACCAGATCGCCCTGTCGGCGACCCTCGCGACCACCCGCCCCGAGGTGGGCGCGCTGCTCCGGGAGGAGTTCAAGGTCGTCCTCCTGGACGAGTACCAGGACACCTCCGTGGCGCAGCGGATCATGCTCTCCGGCCTGTTCGGCGGCGGTACGGGCCATGCGGTGACCGCCGTCGGCGACCCCTGCCAGGCCATCTACGGATGGCGCGGCGCCTCCGTCGCCAACCTGGACGACTTCCCCGACCACTTCCCCTTCGAGGACGGCAGCCCGGCCGGCCGCTCCGCCCTCAGCCAGAACCGCCGCAGCGGCGGCCGCCTGCTCGACCTGGCCAACGGGCTCGCCGCGCCGCTCCGCGCCATGCACGCGGGCGTCGAGGCGCTGCGTCCGGCGCCGGGCGCGGAGCGCGACGGCGTGGTGCGCTGCGCGCTGCTGCCCACCCACGCGGAGGAGATGACCTGGCTCGCCGGGAACATCGCCCACCTGGTGCGCACGGGCACCCCGCCCGGCGAGATCGCGGTGCTGTGCCGGACCGCCGGCGACTTCGCCCGAATCCAGGGCGAGCTGGTCGCGCGGGAGATCCCGGTCGAGGTCGTCGGCCTGTCCGGGCTGCTGCACCTGCCCGAGATCGCCGACCTGGTGGCGGTGTGCGAGGTCGTCCAGGACCCCACGGCCAACGCCGCCCTGGTACGGCTGCTGATCGGCCCGCGCTGGCAGATCGGCCCCCGTGACCTGGCTCTCCTGGGCCGCCGGGCACGGCTCCTGGTCCACCGCGACGGCCAGTCCGGGGACCCCGAACGGCGGCTGGCCGAGGCCGTGGAGGGCGTCGACCCCGCCGAGACCATCTCGCTCGCCGACGCGCTCGACACCTTCCTGGAGTCGGACGGCCGCCCCGACGACGGCCTGCCGTTCTCCCCGGAGGCGCGCGTCCGCTTCGCCTACGTGGCACGCGAACTGCGCGAGCTGCGACGTTCCGCGGGCGATCCCCTGATGGACGTACTGCACCGGGTGCTGTCCGTCACCGGCCTGGAAGTCGAGCTGTCCGCGTCCCCGCGCGCGCTGGCGGCCCGCCGCCGGGAAACCCTGGGGACCTTCCTGGACATCGCCGCCGGTTTCGCCGCCAAGCAGGGCGGCGCGGCCCTGGACGGCGACGCGACGCTCCTCGCCTTCCTGGGCTTCCTGCGCACGGCCGTCCAGCACGAGAAGGGCCTGGACAGCTCTCTCCCGGGCGGGGACAACACGGTCAAGGTGCTGACCGCCCACAAGTCCAAGGGCCTGGAGTGGGACGTGGTCGCCGTCCCCGGCCTGGTCGGCAAGCAGTTCCCCAGCGAGCAGGCCCGTGACTCCTGGCTCACCCGGCCCAAGGTGCTGCCGCACGCCCTGCGCGGCGACGCCGCGACACTGCCGGACGTGGCCGACTGGAGCAGCCGTGGCCTGAAGTCCTTCAAGGAGGAGATGAAGGACCACCAGTCCGTCGAGGAACTGCGCCTCGGCTACGTCACCTTCACCCGCCCGCGTTCCCTGCTGCTCGGCTCCGGCCACTGGTGGGGCCCCGACCAGAAGCGGCCCCGCGGCCCGTCCGCCTTCCTGGAGGCGTTGCGCGCCCACTGCGAGGCCGGTCACGGCGAGATCGAGGAGTGGGCCGACGCGCCCGAGGAGGGCGCGGAGAACCCGTCGCTGAAGGAGGCGGAGACCGAACGGGAATGGCCGCTGCCGCTGGACGCGGTGGCGAAGGAACGCCGGCGAGCGGCCGCCGCGACGGTCCTGGCGTACCTGGACGGGATGCCGGGAGGCGGCACCGGCACCGGTACAGGCGCAGGCGTGGACGCCGGCACCGGCGCGGGCACGAGCGCCGGTGCCGCACTGCCGCACGCCGCCGCGGCCGGCGGTCCGGAGGCCGCGGCCACCCACGACGCCCCGCATCCCGCGGCGGGGGGCGCCGCGTCCGTACCCGGCCGGTACGAGGACGATCCGTACGCGGACGTTCCGTATGAGAACGATCCTTACGAGGGTGACCCTCGCGAGGGCGCCTCTTACGAAGACGCGTACGCAGCCGGCGACGCCGAAGGGCCCGGCTTCGGCCCCGGTCCCGAGCACGACCTCGCCGACTGGGACGCCTGGAGCGCCGAGCGGCCCGCGCACCCGGAGGACGACGACCGGCCGGACGGCACCGGCACCGGTTCCCGCACCTCGGACGGTGCCGTACGCCCCTCGGACGGTGCCGCACGCGCCGATGACCGGCGGCCTCACGTACCGGCCCAGGCCCGCGCCCCCCGAACCGCTCCGGACCCCGCCCTCCTCCCCGAGGAGCGCCGGACCGTCGCCTCCTGGGACCGCGACCTCGACGCGCTCGCCGACGAGCTGCGGCGGTCCCGTGCGACCGTGCGCGACGTGCCCCTGCCGTCCTCGCTCAGCGCCTCGCAGTTGCTGTGGCTCGCGTCCGACCCGGACGGCTTCACCCGGGAGCTGGCGCGCCCCATGCCGCACCCGCCCCGGCCCGCCGCCCGCCGCGGTACGCGCTTCCACGCCTGGGTGGAATCGCGCTTCGAGGAACTGACACTGCCGCTGCTCGGCCCCGACGAGCTGCCGGGCGGCGCGTACGGCCACGAAGCCCGCGCACGGGAAGCGGCCGGAGAAGCGGACCCGATCAGGGACGAGGACGACCTGGCGGCCCTCAAGGACGCCTTCGCCCGCACCCCGTACGCCCGGCGCACCCCGTACCGCATCGAGGTTCCGGTGCAGGTCACCCTCGCGGGCCGGGTGATCCGCGGCCGTATCGACGCCGTCTACCGCAGCCGCGGCCCCCAGGGGGACAGGTACGAGATCATCGACTGGAAGACCCACCACGCGCAGACCGCCGACCCCCTGCAGCTCGCCCTCTACCGGGTGGCCTGGGCCGAGCAGCACGGCCTGCCGCTGTCCGCGGTCGACGCCGCGTTCCTGTACGTACGCAGCGGCGAGACGGTCCGGCCGCCGCGGCTGCCCGACCGTGCCGGACTGGAACGCATCCTGCTCGGCGAACCCGCACGGACCATCGGCGAGGCAGCCGTGGAGACGGACGCGGAGAGAGACGTGGGGAGAGACGCGGAGACGGACACCGCGGGAGGAGAGCAGAGGTGACAAGATCGATGAGACCGGCGGCCGACCGCGCCCGCGAGCCGGATAGGCTCGGACACATGAGCACCACCTCGGACAGCGCCGTCCGCGCCTACATCAACGTCCACCGCGAAGAGTTCCTCGACGACCTGGCCGCCTGGCTGCGCATCCCCTCGGTGTCCGCCGACCCGGAGCGCGCCGCCGACGTGCGCCGCAGCGCCGAATGGCTGGCCGGCCGGCTCACCGCGACCGGCTTCCCCACCGCCGAGATCTGGGCGACGGACGGTGCTCCCGCCGTCTTCGCGGAGTGGCCCTCCGGGGACCCGTCGGCCCCCACCGTCCTCGTCTACGGCCACCACGACGTGCAGCCCGCCGCCCGTGAGGACGGCTGGCACACCGACCCCTTCGAGCCGCAGACCGTCGACGGCAAGCTGTACGCACGCGGCGCCGCCGACGACAAGGGCCAGGTGTTCTTCCACACCCTCGGCGTCCGCGCCCACCTCGCCGCGACCGGCCGCACCGCCCCGGCCGTCAACCTCAAGCTCCTCATCGAGGGCGAGGAGGAGTCCGGCTCCCCGAACTTCCCCGCCCTGATCACCAAGCATGCGGACCGTCTGGCCTGCGACGCCGTGATCGTCTCCGACACCGGCATGTGGTCCAAGGACACCCCGACCGTCTGCACGGGCATGCGCGGCCTCACCGACTGCCAGATCGACCTGTACGGCCCCGACCAGGACATCCACTCCGGCTCCTTCGGCGGCGCGGTGCCCAACCCCGCGACCGAGGCCGCCCGCCTGGCCGCCGCCCTCCACGACGAGGACCGCCGGGTCGCGGTCCCCGGCTTCTACGACGGCATCGTCGAGCTGACCGACCGTGAGCGCGAACTCTTCGCCGAGCTGCCCTTCGACGAGTCCGAGTGGCTGCGTACCGCCCACTCCCACGCCGCGCTCGGCGAGACCGGCCACAGCACCCTGGAGCGCATCTGGGCCCGCCCCACCGCCGAGGTCAACGGCATCGGCGGCGGCTACCAGGGCCCCGGCGGCAAGACCATCGTGCCGTCGGCGGCGCAACTGAAGCTGTCCTTCCGCCTGGTGGCGGGCCAGGACACGGCCGCCGTGCAGCAGGCCGTACGGGACTGGGTCGCCGCCCGGCTGCCCGACGGCATCCGCCACGAGATCACCTTCTGGGGCGCCACCCGCCCCTGCCTGACCCCGCTCGACCACCCCGCCCTGCAGTCCGTCGTACGGGCCATGGGCCGCGCCTTCGGCCAGAAGATCCGGTTCACCCGCGAGGGCGGCTCGGGCCCGGCCGCCGACCTCCAGGACGTCCTCGGCGTACCGGTCCTCTTCCTCGGCATATCCATCCCCTCGGACGGCTGGCACGCCCCGAACGAGAAGGTCGAGCTGGACCTGCTGATGAAGGGCGTCGAGACCGCCGCGCACCTGTGGGGCGACCTGGCGGAGAACTGGCGCGTCGCTTGATCCGTGACCACACCGCACCGACGCCCGTGGCCGTGACCGGGCCGACGGGCCGCTCCACGGTGACGCCCGGCGCCCACCCCTGGGCGGATGCCGCATCCGGCTCCCGTCCCGGGGGCGGCGCGGCCGTGTCCGTGACCGGGCGGGTGGGCGCGGTGGCCGGGCGTCCGGGGCAGAGGACCGGCCGACTCGTGAGCGGTACGGCCGCGCTCGTGACCGGGCCGGAGACCCCGACGTCCTGGGGCTCGGCACACGAGGCGGGCCGGTCCGTGTCGGAAGGCGGTTGGTTCGCGTGCGAGGCGGGCCGGTCCGTACGCGAGGTCGGCCGGTCCGTACGCGGGGACCGCCGGTCCGTACGCGGGCCGGCCGTGACCACGGCTGCGACCGTGCCCGTGCCCGTGACCGGCCCGGAACTCCGTGCCGCCGGGAGCCCGACGCACAGCACCCACTCTGGATCCCGCCTCGGGACCTGCCTTGGCGCCCGCCCCGGGCCCCGCCCCGGGACCTGCCTTGGCACCCGTCCTGGACCTCGCCCCGGGACCTGCTTCGGCGTCCGCCTCGGCGTCCGCCTCGGCACCCGCCTCGGACCCCGCCTCAGCACCCGCCCTGGCGTTCGCCCGGTGGCTCGCCCCGACACCCACACCCGTCCTCCCGCGCCACCACCCACCCTGCGCACCCGCCGCCGTACCACCCACGCCGCTTGCACCGCCGCCCGAGGAGCCCGCACCGCCGTTCGTCCGGCGGCCGTGCTCGTGAGCAGCAACCACCCACGCCCATAGGGGGAGTTGGAAACCGCAGTGACCACCTGGACCGACCACAGCGCCGACCGGCCGATCACGTTCAGCGCGCCGAGCGGCATCGACAGAGCCGCCCACCACCGCCTCGACGAGGCGTGGCTCGCGGCGGCCTGGAGCCACCCGACGACGCGCGTCTTCGTGGTCTCCGGAGGCCAGGCACTGGTCGACGACACCCCCGACGGCCGCACCGAACTGGTGATGACGCCGTCCTTCGAGGCGCCGCTCACCGAGACGCACCGCTACTTCCTCGGCACCGACGAGAACGGCGTGCGCTACTTCGCGCTCCAGAAGGACTCGCTCCCGGGGCGCATGGACCAGTCCGCGCGCCCCGCCGGCCTGCGCGAGGCGGGCCTGCTGCTGTCCCCGCGCGACGCCGGGCTGCTCGTGCACGCCGTCGCCCTGGAGAACTGGCAGCGCCTGCACCGCTTCTGCTCCCGCTGCGGCGAACGCACCGTCATCGCGGCGGCGGGTCACATCCGCCGCTGCCCCGCCTGCGGCGCCGAGCACTACCCGCGCACCGACCCCGCCGTGATCATGCTGGTCACGGACGAGGAGGACCGCGCGCTCCTCGGCCGCCAGGTGCACTGGCCGGAGGGCCGCTTCTCCACCCTGGCCGGCTTCGTGGAGCCCGGTGAGTCCATCGAGCAGTCGGTGGCCCGCGAGGTCTTCGAGGAGGCGGGCGTGGTCGTCGGCGACGTCGAGTACGTCGCCAGCCAGCCGTGGCCCTTCCCGTCCAGCCTGATGCTCGGCTTCATGGCCCGCGCCACGTCCTCCGAGATCCAGGTCGACGGCGAGGAGATCGAAGAGGCCCGCTGGTTCTCCCGCGAGGACCTGAAGGCCGCCTTCGAGTCCGGCGAGGTCCTGCCCCCGTACGGCATCTCGATCGCCGCCCGCCTCATCGAAGCCTGGTACGGCAAGCCCTTGCCCAAGCCGTAGGACCACCCCGGCCGGGGCCGCGACAGGCCCCGGCCCGGCCCCGCCACCAGGCCCCGGGTTCTGCACCGGCTGCGGCTACCGTCTGGGCTGTCTGCCCTTGGCCGCACAAACGCCACAAGGAAACGGGCACGCCGGAACCACGCCGCCCGCACCCCTCACCCCGGCAGCGGAACCTCCCGCTGGTGCGCCTCCCTCATATGGCGCCGGTACCGTACCCGGGCGTCGACCTCCCGCGACTGGTCCCGCCTCTCCCGCCCGTCCCTTTCGAGCGCCTTCAACAGCTCGCACACTTCGCACACCTCGCTCCTGCACGCCGCGCCTTCTGTCATACCGACACGATCGACCTGTATGGACCTGGCGCCCAGTGGCATCCATAGGGGCAAGTTCTGGTGCAGCACCGTCTGTTGCCCCCCGGGCAGCGGGCGAAGGAGCACTATGGGTCCATGCCCATCGGGGAGCTCATCAGGAATCTGCGCAAGGCTCGCGGCTGGAGTCAGGGGCGGCTGGCTTCGGAGATCAACAAGATGTTCGGTACAGGGCTGACGCGTGAATACGTGAGCCGCTGGGAGTGTTCCAAGGTGGTACCGGGGGCCTATCACCTCCGCCACCTGTCGGCCGTCCTGGACGTTCCGCCGGCCACTCTTGAGGGTGAAGTGGGCCGGCGTGCCTTCATCAGCGACGTGGCCGCCACCGCGATAGCCCCCGTGGTCGCCTCCGACCTGCTCAGCGTGGGTTTCGCCGCTCGCTTGCGCGGCGGCCCGTCGGCGGAACAGTGGGAAGCCAAGCTGGCCACGTACGGCACCGACTACATGTCGATGGGGGCCGCCGACATCCAGCGCCGCGTGGCCGGTGAACTCGTCGTGGTGCAGCAGCAGCTCGACGACCCTCGCCTGTGGTCGGTGGCCGCACGGCTCATGACCCTGTACGCCAAGACGTTCCCCGGCTCGGACGGCGCCAAGGCCGTCTCCTGGTACCGCACCGCCGTCCGGGCCGCCGACCGGTCCGGAGACGAACGGGCCCGCGTATGGGTGCGCGGCCGTGCCGCGATCGCCCTCGGGTACGAGGGCGCTTCCCTTGGCGTCGCCGACATCCTGGCGGACCAGGCCATGGCGATCTCCGAGGAGCCGTCTCTCGGGCTGGTGAACGCCGTGATGGGGAAAGCCCACGCGGCAGCGGTGCGGGGCGACAGGGCGACCGCCGAACGGCTGGCCGAACGCGGCCGACGCCTCTTCGACCGCGCCGGTTCCCACGAGCAGACGTCGGACTACGCCGTGCCCTGGTGGCGTATGAACGTCTTCCTGTCGCTGTTGCTCGCCCGTCTGGGGGACGAGAGGGGCGCGGTCGACGCCCAGGAGCGGGCACACCGCGAGCTTCCGGTGAGCCTGCCGAGGTTCGCCACGCACCTGGAGATGCACCGCGGGCTCATGCTGGCACGGTCCGGCGACCGTGCCGGAGGGGTGGCGTACGCGCAGGCGGCTCTGGACCGGCTGCCGCCCGGGAAACACTCGCTCACGCTGCGTATGCTCATGGCAGAGGTCAAGGCTTGACGCGGCCCTCGTCTCGGACGACGACGCTCCTCCCGGCCGCGCCGGGCGCGCGTACGACGAACCCCCGGCCGAGACGACCGGGGGTTCGCCCGCGTGAACCCGTGGGCTCGGTGCGAGCCGTCGCTCAGACGCCGAGTGCCTGCTTGACCTGGGCCAGGGACGGGTTCGTCATGACCGACTCCTCGCCCGAGGCGGGAACGATCCGGACGGTCGGCACGGTCTGGTTGCCACCGTTGGCCTTCTCGACGAACGCCGCGGACTCGGGGTCGTGCTCGATGTTGATCTCGGTGTACGCGATGCCCTCGCGGTCCATCTGGCCCTTCAGCCGACGGCAGTAGCCGCACCACGTGGTGCTGTACATCGTCACAGTGCCCGCCATGGGTCCTCGCGCTCCTTCAAGCTCGGCGTGTTTGCAGTACGAGAACGCCTGCCCGCCCCGGACCATTCCCGCCCGTGCCGGGCCGCTCCCGTACGCGTACGGTTCCACTTCTGTAGGCCCGCGTATTCGTACGACCGCGGGGTGACGGCTGTGGACAACTTTCCCGGCTGCCCCGGTCGACCTGGCAGCATGGTCGGGTGACAGCAGCATCGGACTCCACTCTCTTCCCGCAGGTTGCGGCCGCGACCCAGTTCCCGGCCACGCCCGAGGGTGCCGACGCGGTGCTCGACGGCCTGGACCCCGAGCAGCGCGAGGTCGCCACGGCCCTGCACGGCCCCGTGTGTGTCCTGGCGGGCGCCGGGACGGGCAAGACCCGCGCGATCACCCACCGCATCGCGTACGGCGTGCGTGCGGGCATCCTGCAGCCGTCCACGGTGCTCGCCGTCACCTTCACCGCCCGCGCGGCGGGGGAGATGCGCGGGCGGCTGCGGCAGTTGGGGGCGGGCGGGGTGCAGGCCCGGACGTTCCACTCGGCCGCGCTGCGCCAGCTCCAGTACTTCTGGCCGAAGGCGGTCGGCGGCGAGGTGCCGAGACTGCTGGAGCGCAAGGTCCAGGTGGTCGCGGAGGCCGCTGCCCGCTGCCGGATTCGCCTGGACCGCAACGAGCTGCGTGACGTCACGGGCGAGATCGAGTGGTCCAAGGTCACCCAGACCGTGCCCGCCGACTACCCGGCCGCCGTGCACAAGGCCGGGCGCGAGGCCCCCCGCGACCCGGCCGAGATCGGGCAGATCTACGGCACGTACGAGCAGCTCAAGCGCGACCGGGGGACCATCGACTTCGAGGACGTGCTGCTGCTGACGGTCGGCGTCCTGCAGGACCGGCACGACATCGCCGAGCAGGTCCGCGCCCAGTACCAGCACTTCGTCGTGGACGAGTACCAGGACGTCAGCCCGCTCCAGCAGCGGCTGCTCGACCTGTGGCTCGGCGACCGCGACAACCTCTGCGTCGTCGGCGACGCCAGCCAGACGATCTACAGCTTCACCGGCGCCACCCCCGACCACCTGCTGAACTTCCGCACCCGCCACCCGAACGCCACCGTCGTGAAGCTGGTCAGGGACTACCGCTCCACCCCCCAGGTCGTGCACCTCGCCAACGGGCTGCTCTCCCAGGCGCGCGGCCGCGCCGCCGAGCACCGGCTGGAGCTGATCTCGCAGCGGGACGCCGGCCCCGAGCCCGCCTACACGGAGTACGCGGACGAGCCGGCGGAGGCGGAGGGCACCGCCCGCCGTATCCGCGATCTGATCGCGTCCGGCGTGCCGGCCAGCGAGATAGCGGTCCTGTTCCGCATCAACGCGCAGTCCGAGGTCTACGAGCAGGCCCTCGCCGACCACGGCGTGCCGTACCAGCTCCGCGGTGCCGAGCGGTTCTTCGAGCGGCCCGAGGTGCGCGAGGCGGGCGTCAAGCTGCGCGGCGCCGCCCGCTTCGGCGCCAACGACGCCCTCCTCGACGACGCTGTGGACCTCCCGTCCGAGGTCCGGGCGGTGCTGAGCGACATGGGGTGGACGAGTGTGCCCCCGGCCGGCTCCGGCGCCGTGCGGGACCGCTGGGAGTCGCTGGCCGCGCTGGTCCGCCTCGCCGAGGACTTCGCCGAGGCCCGGCCGGCGGCCACCCTCGCCGACCTGGTCGCCGAGCTGGACGAGCGGGCCAACGCCCAGCACGCGCCGACCGTCGAAGGTGTGACGCTCGCCTCGTTCCACGCGGCCAAGGGCCTGGAGTGGGACGCCGTCTTCCTGGTCGGCCTCACCGAGGGCATGATGCCGATCACCTACGCCAAGACCGACGAGCAGGTCGAGGAGGAGCGCCGCCTGCTGTACGTGGGCGTGACCCGGGCCCGCCTGCATATGGGGCTCTCGTGGTCCCTGTCGCGCGCACCCGGCGGCCGCGCCGTCCGGCGGCCCAGCCGCTTCCTGGACGGCCTGCGGCCCGGTTCGGGGGGCGCGGGGCGCCGGGCGGCGGCTGCCGCCGCGGGCGGTGTCGAGCGGGGCGGCGCCATGGCCCGGGGCGCGGGCAAGCGCCGGACCCGGTCGCCCGCCCGTTGCCGGGTCTGCGGCAAGACGCTCACCGATGCGGGTGAAATGAAGCTCATGCGCTGCGACGACTGCCCCTGTGAGCTCGACGAGGCGTTGTACGGGCGGCTGCGCGACTGGCGGGCCGAGCGGGCACGGCGGCTGGGCCAGCCGGCGTACTGCGTCTTCACGGACAAGACGCTGATGGCGATCGCCGAGGCCGTTCCGGGAACCGAAGGGGAGCTGGCGGGCATCCCTGGTGTGGGGGGACGCAAGCTGGGCAGATTCGGCGCCGACGTCCTCGCGCTGTGCGCAGGTGAGGAGCTCGTTCCGGCAGCGGACGGGCCGTCGCCGGACGATCTTCCGGAGGGCGGTGCAAGAACCTCCGGAAAGTCGTCAGAAAAATAGTTTGCGCGCGCGGAGCGCATCCCCATAGCCTTCACAGGCACGAAGACGACGGGCCTTCCGGGATCCGCCGGTTTCGTGTTGTACTGAACAAGCCCGGACCGGATTTTCCGGTCCGCCGAGACGCCGAGAGGAGGCGAGACCAGTGATCAGCTTCATCGAGACCCAGAAAATGACCGATCGTTCGGTCGTCGCCACCTGCATGCTCGGCGCCTCGCTCCCGGGCACCGGTCTGTCCGGCTTCGGTCGGCTGTCCGGTCTTGAGGTCTCCCGTGCCGCTTCCTTGGTGTCCCTGCCCAAGAACGAGTGCGACGAGCGACCGACCCAGGCACCCGCAGTAGCGGCAGCGGCACAGGCATCGAATGCGCATGCCTTCGCCGGCGCGGCGGCCAACGGTGCCGAATCCCGGAAGCAGTACGAGACGCAGCAGGACACGTGGGCCCACCGCGGGCACGAACCCTGGAGAGATCCAGCCTGATTCGCATGATCAGGTCGGCACCTTCCAGGGCCGCGGAACCCACACCGGGATCCGCGGCCCTTTTGCTTTGCCCATGAGCCCAGCCACCAGCCGGGCCGAACAGACGAGGAACACACCACCGTGCAACTCCAGACGCACACCCCGTCCGTCGCCACCGACCTGATCCCCCCGCCCGACTCCCAGGAGACCCCTTTGCTGCCCCTCACCGAGCTCGACGACGAGATCGACCGACTCGGCGCCGCCGTGCCGTGCCGTACCTACGACCCCGAGGTCTTCTTCGCCGAGACCCCGGCCGACGTGGAGTACGCCAAGTCCCTGTGCCAGACCTGCCCGGTGCGCGAGGCGTGTCTCGCCGGCGCCAAGGACCGTCGTGAGCCATGGGGCGTCTGGGGCGGCGAACTGTTCGTCCAGGGCGTCGTGGTGCCCCGCAAGCGTCCGCGTGGCCGCCCGCGCAAGAACCCGGTCGCGGCATGAATCTCGGCGGCACGTACACCAGCGGCACAGGAACGATCGACCGTCCCGCCCAGCGGGACCCCCAGAAGCAGGACCCGATGAACCCCACCCTCACCGACACCACCGCACCAGCGAACTCCGGCGTGATCGAGTCGCGTCAGAACAGGACCCGTGAAATGCAACTCATCCCAGAAGCCCTGGCGCGCGCACATATGCAACAGCGCCTCCAGGAGGCCGAGTCCGAACGCAGGGCCCAGCGCCTCGCCGCGGCCCGGCGCATGCAGCGCCGCGCCGAGCGGGCGTCGCTGCGCGCCCGGCGCGCTCTGGCCATGGCCGTCATGCAGTGACCCGTCGGCTGCCCGGCATCCGTACGGTGCCGGGCCGCCCGGCGGTGTCCCCACCGCATCAGGCGGCCACCGCAACATCACACATCTCAGGGGCTGTCCAACTGGGCGGCCCCTGAGGCGTTGTGCCCCCTTTCCCGGCGGTGACGGGGATATTGTCGGCTGATGAACCAGAAGACTTATGAACAGGCGGGGTTGACCACCGACGACGCGGAGTGCGCCCAGTGCGGAGCCACGGCCGAGGGCACCCCGGCCACCTGGACCTGCACCATCGCCAACGGCACCCGCCAGCACCTCTGCGACACCTGCACCCGGGCCAACCTCCGCGTCATCGAATCCCACCTGGACCCGGTGCCGACGCGGTGAACGGCGGCCGGCGGCTCCCGCCTGGCCCGCGCCGCAGGCTCTGGCCCGCGCCTCAGGCCGGTGTCTCCTCCTCCGCGGGGTTGCTCTGTCCGGGGACGGACGGGGCGGAAGCGTCGGCGGAGGCGGCGTCGGTGGTGAAGCCAGGGAGCCAGGACTCCAGCTCGTCGCGCAGGCGGACGGTGGCTCCCAGCTGGCACAGGACGCCGATCGTGCTCAGCGTCACGCGGTGTATGAGCAGGTAGGAAGGGGGCAGGTTCAACTGGCGGCCGAGCTGGTAGGCGGGGGAGCGGGGATCGGCGATGCGCGCGGCCTGGGTGCGCATCCAGGAGCGGGTGAAGGTGAAGGCGTCCACCTGGGCCGGTTCGATGATCGGGAGCAGATAGTCCAGCACCGCGTCGGGGTCCAGCTCGATGGACTCCTTGACGAAGCCCTCCTCGCGCAGCAGCTCGTAGACCGCCTCGGCCTCACCGTCGAGCGTCATGCGCAGTGAGGCGCCGATCGTGGACGGCAGGCCGTCCGGCAGCCGGTCGACCGTCCCGAAGTCCAGGACGCCCAGCCGCCACTTCTCCGCGGGACCGCCGGGCGCGTCGCCGGTCAGCAGCCGGAAGTTGCCCGGGTGCGGGTCGGCGTGCAGCAGACCGGTGCGCGCGGTGCCGGAGAAGAGGAAGCGGGCGAGGAGCTGACCGGCCCGGTCGCGCTCCTCCTGGGAGCCGTTCGCGATGACCTCCGAGAGGGGGACGCCCTCCATCCACTCGGTCACCAGCACCTGGTCGCTCTGGTGGACCACCGCGGGCACCCGTACGTCGGGATCGTCGGCGAACTCCTCGGCGTGTGCCTGCTGGGCCTCCGCCTCCAGGGCGTAGTCCAGCTCCTCGGAGACCCGGTCCCGCAGCTCGGAGATCAGCGGCTTGATGTCCATACCGGGGATCAGCGGCCCGAGCAGCCGGGCGAAACGGCCCAGTTGGGACAGGTCGGACAGCAGGGCCGCTCCCGCTCCCGGGTACTGGACCTTGACCGCCACCTCCCGGCCGTCGTGCCAGACCGCGCGGTGCACCTGGCCGATCGACGCGGCCGCCGACGGCTTGTCCTCGAACTCCGTGAACAGCTCACGCCAGTCCGCCCCCAGCCGCTCCGCCAGGATCGCGTGCACCGAATCGGTCGGCATCGGCGGCGCGGCTTCCTGAAGTTTGGTGAGCGCGGCGCGGTACGGGCCGGCGATCTCCTCCGGCAGCGCCGACTCGAAGACCGACAGCGCCTGCCCGAACTTCATGGCGCCGCCCTTCAGCTCGCCGAGCACCCGGAAGAGCTGCTCGGCGGTCCGCTGTTGGAGCTCGCGGCCGACGATGTCCGCCGACCTGCCGCCGATCCGCTTGCCCAGCCCCCAGGTGGCGCGGCCGGCGAATCCCAGTGGCAGCGCGGCCAGCTTGGCGGTACGGGTGACCGCCTTGCGGGGAAGATCTGACATGCGCCCCTCCAACTCACACTGTCCCCAACCGGGGTTACTCCGCCATTGTTACGTGTCGCCGAAGCGGATCCGAGGCGCCCGTGGCGCCGGCCGGTCCCGCCGCGCCGCAGCCGCACTCCGGATGCGGCGCGACCCTGGTCGTCCGCCAGTCCGCACAGGGCAGCGCGACCTCCATCCGGGCTCCTGTGCAGGGTGGCAACTGACCGTCCAGAAACGCCAGCGCCTGTACGGCGGCGAGCCCCGCCACCGCTGTCGCCAGAGCCGCGTCGCACGCCGGAACGGCCGGTGCGCCGCGCCCCGAGCGCCACTGGGCCAGCAGTCGCGGCCAGGCCGGCTCCGCGTCCGTACGCCGCAGTTGGAGGCAGCCCGCGCAGGAGGAGCCACCCGGCAGGACCAGCGGACCCACCACTCCGGTCCCTTCGACCACCCCGGCGAACAGATGCGGGATTCCCGCGGTCACGAAGGGCTCGTACAGGACCGGGTCGGGCGCGTAGGCGGCGAGGCCGTCGCGCGGCGCGATCACGACGAGCCCGAGGCCCGGCTCCCCCGCGTCCGACGGTCCGCTCCCCGGCCGCAGCCGCCGTGACCAGGGTGAGGAGCGGTGGACCAGGCTGCGGGCCGCGGTGTCCCGGCGCGCACCGATCTGCTCCGCCCGCACGCCGCCCGGCACGACGTCCCAGGGTTCGACCTTCCCGCCGTCCTGCACCTCCACCCGCCCGATACCCGCCGCCGAGAGCAGGGCCGCCACCGCAGCACCCACCCGTCCGGCGCCGCGCACCCGCGCCCGTATGGCCCGGCGCGCCCCCATCCGCTCCAGTCCGCCCGCCGCCTCGGGATGGCGCACGGACAGCGACGCGAGGTCCGCCCGGAGCCGGCCGAAGGCCGCGGAGTCGGCGCGCACCGTGTCGGCCGCGGGACCGCCCGCCGACGGCGCGTCCAGCAGGCCGGCCTGCCCCAGCCGGTCCACCACCCGCCGCGCGTGCCCGGCCGGCAGGCCCAGCTCCTCGGCGGCGTCCGCCAGCTGTTCCAGGCTGCGGGTGCCGTCGATCAAGGCCAGAAAACTCCCGGTGGCCGTGTCCACCGGGCCCAGTTCCACCGCGTGCGCCGGGGCCACCCCGAACCGCACCGTCTCCCGGTCCCGCCATCCGCGCCGCAGCGCGGGCTTGAGCATCGGATACATGAAGCCGCCCCCGTCGATCGGATCTCGTCCAGCGGTCTTCAGCATCCCGCGGCCGCGCGACCGGCGTCGGAAGTTGTCCACAGCCCGCAGGCAATAGTCATACAAGCCGTCCCTGTCCTTGAGCGGTACGGGAACATGGCGGAAGCCGGGGGCAAGACTTCCCGCACGGCCAGCGGGTAACGTCGGGGCGTGCCCGCCGACCCTTTGCGCCGAGCCGCAGACCCTCCACGCAGGACCGCCACGCGCCCCGCGACCGGGGGCCCCGCGACGAGCCCGGTCGAGGTGCGCAGAAGCTCGCGGCGACGCCGTACGGTCTCCGCCTACCGGGAGGGCGACCGCACCGTCGTCCTGATCCCGGCCCGGATGTCGGAAGCCGAGGAACGGCGCTGGGTCACGGTGATGCTGGACAAGCTCGCCGCGCAGGAGAGCCGGCGCAAACTCGGCGACAGCGAGCTGGCCGAGCGCGCGGAGCGCCTGTCGGAGCAGTTCCTGGGCGGCCGCGCCCGGCCCGCCACGGTGCGCTGGGTGACCAACCAGAACACCCGCTGGGGCTCCTGCACCCCCGCCGAGGGCAGTATCCGCCTCTCGCACCGGCTCCAGGGAATGCCGGAGTACGTCGTCGACTACGTCCTCCTGCACGAGCTGGCGCATCTTCTCGTCCCCGGTCATGGGCAGCGTTTCTGGCAGCTCCTGGAGTCATACCCGCGTACGGAGCGGGCGCGCGGCTATCTCGAAGGGGTGGTCGCGGCGGAGCGGCTGCCGCATCTGCCCGCGGCCCGTACGGAATAGGGCCGGTTCCGCCCGGTTCGCTCCGTGGCCGGCATCGCCCGCTGTCGGCGGCAGCGGTTAGCCTGGCGCGACGTCATCAGAGCGCGAAGCGGGAGCGGGGGACGGTCGTTACGTATGGCCAGGGAATTCCAGCGGGGCCACAAGGCCAGGATCAGTGACCTGACGGCCGGGACGGATCTGTACGTAGGGGTGCGGATCGCGGGTGCCGGCCTGACCTTCGACATCAGCTGCTTCGGCCTCGACGCGGACGAGCGGCTCTCCGACGACCGGTATTTCGTCTTCTTCAACCAGCCGGCCTCCCCCGAGGGGGCGGTTCAGTTGCTGGGCGCCCAGGCGGGCGACACCGAGTCCTTCCGGGTCACGCTCGACCGGATTCCGCAGCACATCCAGAAGCTGTCCTTCACCGCCACGCTCGACGGCGCGGGCCAGATGTCCCAGATCGGCCCCGGCTACCTGCGCATCGTCGCGGGCGGCGAGGAGGTCGCCCGCTACGCGTTCAACGGTGCCGAGTTCAGCACCGAGCGTGCGGTGATGCTCGGCGACTTCTACCTGAAGGACGTGTGGCGCTTCGCCGCGGTCGGGCAGGGCTTCGACGGCGGCCTGGAGGCGCTGTTGAAGAACTTCGGCGGCGAGGTCGCGGAGGAGGAGCCCGCGCCCGAGCCCGAGCCGGCGCCGCAGGGCGGCGTGCCGGGCTTCGCGCCGCCCGCCGCTTCCGAGCCTGCGCCGGGTTTCGCGCCGCCCGCCGTCTCCGAGCCCGCGCCGGGCTCCGCCGCCCCGGCAGCACCAGGGCAGCCCGCGCCGCCGCAGGTCCCGGCCCAGGCGCAACCGCCGCAGGCCCCGCCGCCCCAGCAGCCGGCGCCGCAGGTGCACACCGCTCCGACGATCGCGGCTCCGATGGCGCCGCCCGGCGCACCGCCCGGTCAGTTCCCCGGGCAGCAGCCCCCGTACGGCCAGCCCCCGCACCAGCAGGCCCCGCCGCCGTACGGCCAGCCGGGCCAGGCAGCCCCCCAAGCCCCGCCGCAAGCCCCGCCCCAGGCCCCGTACGGCCAGCCGGGCGATCCGTTCCCCGGGCAGCAGGCCCCGGCCCCGTACGGAGCCCCCCAGGGCCCGCCCGCCCCGTACGGCCGGCCGCAGATCCAGAGTGGCGGCCCCGGCCTCGGCGTCGTCCTGGAGAAGTACCGCGAAGCGCCCACGGGGCAGCGGTGGACCCCGCAGAACGAGAAGCTGATCCGCGCCGACCTCGGCATCGACGGACAGCCGGTGCTCGCCCGCCAGGGCAGCATGGTCCTCTACCAGGGCAAGGTCGACTTCACCTACAAGGGCGCCGGTATCCGGGGCCGCATCGTGGGCAACGCCACCGGCCAGGAGATGCAGCTGATGCGCTGCACGGGCCAGGGCCAGGTCTTCTTCGCGGACAACAGCGCCCATGTGCACCCCATCGAGCTCCAGGGCGACGCGATCTGCGTGTCGGCCGAGAGCGTGCTCGCCTTCGACGAGTCGCTCCAGTACGAGACCCGCCGCATCGAAGGGCACGGCATCCCGGGCGGCGCGCTGTTCACCATGCAGTTCCAGGGCAGCGGCACGGTCGTCGTCAAGACCCAGGGCACCCCGGTGGTCCTCCCGGTCACCCCGACGACCTTCGCGGACGCCAACGCCGTCGTCGCCTGGTCGGCCGCCTCACAGGTGATCATTTCCAGCCAGGTGAGCCTGCGCCGCAGCGCGTACCCGGGACATTCCGGCGAGACCGTGAACCTCCAGTTCCGCGGCGCGCCCGGAAACTTCATCGTCGTCCAGCCCTACGAGGTCTGAGGGAGCCCGCCATGCACGAACAGCACGTCCCGGGCCACGCCCCGACCGCACCCGTCGCCCGCATGGAGAACCACGGCAGCGCCATGGTGAAGATCGCCATGCAGAGCGGCCAGGACATCTTCGCCCGCACCGGCTCGATGGTCGCCTACGAAGGCTTCGTCCAGTACGAGCCCAACCCGCCCGCGGTCCGCCAGATGGCCTCCCAATGGCTGACCGGCGAGGGCGCGCCTTTGATGAAGTGCTCCGGCGACGGCCTGCTCTACCTCGCCGACTACGGCGCGGATGTCGTCTGCATCAACCTCGACGGTGACTCGATCTCCGTCAACGGCACCAACCTCCTGGCCTTCGACGCCCACCTCCAGTGGGGCGTGCAGCGCGTGAAGGGCATGGCGAAGTTCGCCGGACAGGGGCTTTTCAACGTCGGCATCTCGGGCACCGGCTGGATCGCGCTGACCTCCCGCGGCACCCCGATCGTGGTGGACTGCGGCCGCGGCGAGGACGAGACCTACGTCGACCCGGACGCGCTCGTCGCCTGGTCGACGAACCTGAAGATGAAGGGCAAGCGCAGCTTCAAGGCGTCCTCGATGATCGGGCGCGGCAGCGGCGAGGCGTACCAGCTCGGCTTCTCCGGCCAGGGCTTCGTCGTCGTACAGCCCAGTGAGGACAGCACCGACCGGCTCCGGGCCCGGGGCTGAGGGGGAGGACGTCAAGCCATCATGCAGAGTCCGCTTTTCGCCTACACCGAGGCGCAGACCCAGGACCGGTACACCCTGCAGAACCCGCAACTGCTGCGGGTAGCCCTGCAGGGACACGAGGACCTGCTCGCCCGTAAGGGCAGCATGGTCGCCTACCAGGGGCTGCTGGAGTTCGACGGGAACTACCGGACTCCGGGGCAGCAGCACGCCCACGCCGCCTCCGGTGAGGGACTGGACCTGATGCGCGTCTCCGGGCAGGGCACCGTCTACCTGGCCAACCTCGCGCAGTACGTGCACGTCATGGACGTCGACCACGACGGCCTGACCGTGGACAGCAGCTACGTGCTGGCGTTGGACTCCGGCCTCCACTGGGAGGTCGTCTCGGTGGACAGCCAGTACGGGATCTCGGGCACCGGCAAGTACCAGCTCAACATCTCCGGCCGCGGCAAGGTCGTGCTGATGACCTCGGGCCAGCCGCTGATGATGCAGGTCACCCCGGACAAGTACGTCAACGCCGACGCGGACGCGGTGGTCGCCTGGTCCGCCTCGCTGCGGGTGCAGATGCAGGCACAGACGCACTCCTCGGGCGTGTGGCGGCGCCGTGGGAACACCGGTGAGGGCTGGGAGCTGAGCTTCCTGGGGCAGGGGTACGCGCTCGTCCAGCCGAGCGAGCTGCTGCCGCCGCAGAACGCGGCCATCGGGTCCGGCCTGGCCGCCCAGTTCGGCATGGGGCAGCAGGGGGCCCACGGCCAGAATCAGGGGAACATCTTCACCAACTGAGACGCGCCGACCCGCGCACCGGAACGGCCGCCCGCGCCCCCGTACGTATCCGTACGAGAGCGCGCGGGCGGCCGCCACGCGTCCTACAGAAGCGCGCGGGTGCGCTCCACGAGGCGGACGACCGAGTCGTCCGCCACCGCCGCCACCTCGTCGTACGGGAACCAGCGGAGGTCCAGCGACTCGTCGCTGATCACCGCCTCGGCGCCCTCGGGCGCCAGCGCCGCGTACTGCACGTCCAGATGCCACGCGCACGGCGTCAGATGCCGGTCCAGGCGCACCGGCCCGCCCAGCAGCGTCAGCCCGGACGCGATCCCGGACTCCTCGCGGGCCTCGCGCAGCGCCGCGTCCGCGAGCGTGGCGTCCTCGGGCTCGCAGTGCCCGCCCATCTGGAGCCACATCTGGAGCTTGCGGTGCAGCGTCAGCAGCACCCGCCCGCGCGCCGGGTCGACGACCAGGGCACTGGCCGTGATGTGCCCGTCCTTGCAGGGCTTGCCCATGCCGTCGGGGTGGGCCGCCAGATGGTCCAGGTAGGAGAGCCGCAGCCGCTCCTGCTCAGGTGACGGCGCGGGCCACTCCTTGAGGACCCGCGCCGCGTCGTCGTGCAGGCTCACTTCTCGCCGTCGCCCTTGTCGCCTTCGGCCCCGGGCTTGCCGCCCTTCTCAGAGCCGCCCTGGCCACCGCCCTCGCCGGTCTCCTTGGACAGGTCCGGCTTGCCGGCGCCGCCCGCGGCCTCACCGAGCATCTTGTCCAGCTCGGAGAAGTCCAGCTGCTCGTGGTGGACGAAGCCGTCCGGATCGTCCAGGTCGGCGGCCGTCGGCAGCATGTCCGGGTGCTCCCAGAGCGCGTCCCGGCCGTCCAGACCGCGCGCGTCCGTCAGCAGGGCCCACAGCCGCGAGGCGTCCCGCAGGCGCCGCGGACGCAGCTCCAGGCCGATGAGGGTGGCGAAGGTCTGCTCGGCCGGGCCGCCGGTCGCCCGGCGCCGGCGCAGCGTCTCGCGCAGCGCGTCGGCCGACGGCAGGTGCGGGGAGGCGGCGGCGTGCACCACCGCGTCCACCCAGCCCTCGACGAGGGCCAGCGCCGTCTCCAGACGGGCCAGCGCCGCCTTCTGCTCCGGGGTGTCCTCGGGCTGGAACATGCCCTGCTGAAGGGCGTTCTGCAGCTCCTCGGGGTGCTGCGGGTCGAGCTGGCCGACCACGTCCTCCAGCTTGGTCGTGTCGACCTTGATGCCGCGGGCGTACCCCTCGACCGCGCCGAACAGGTGCGAGCGCAGCCACGGCACATGGGCGAAGAGCCGCTGGTGGGCGGCCTCGCGCAGGGCCAGGTAGAGCCGCACCTCCTCCTCGGGCACGCCGAGACCGGAGCCGAAGTTGGCGATGTTGCCCGGCAGCAGCGCGGCCTTGCCGGCCGGCCCCAGGGGCAGCCCGACGTCCGTGGAGCCGACGACCTCACCGGCCAGGACACCCAGCGCCTGCCCGATCTGCGTGCCGAACATGGCACCGCCCATGGAGCGCATCATGCCGAGCAGCGGGCCCGCCATGGCCTGCATCTCCTCGGGCAGGACGTCGCCCATGGCCGCGCCGACGCGCTCCGCGACCGGGTCCACCAGGTCCTTCCACACCGGCAGGGTCTCCTCGACCCACTCGGCGCGGCTCCACGACAACACCGTGCTCGCGCCCGACGGCAGCGACGTCACGCCGTCCAGCCACAGGTCGGCGAGGCGCACGGCCTCTTCGAGGGCCGCCCGCTCACCAGGGGAGACGCTGGCGTCCTTGCTGCCGTCCTCGGCGCCCTGCGCGACGGTCTGCCGCGCGATGTCCTTGGCCATGTCCCAGTTCACCGGACCGCCCTCGTACGAGAGCATCTGGCCCAGCTTCTGGAAGGCGGCGCCAAGATCGCCAGGGTTCATCTCGCCACCAGGACCGCCCATGCCGCCGAAGAGCGCCGCGAACGGGTTGTCCGCGCCGCCGCTCCCGCCGCCGAATCCGAACGGGTTCGCGGGGCCCTGGCTACCTCCCTGGCCGCCCTTCTTCTTGCCGTTGTCGCCGTCCTCCGGCTCCTCCGGCGGAAGGCCGAATCCAAATGGGGTGTCACTCACGGGTTTCCTCGGCTCGTAGGGCCGCCGGCCCGGGGCCGGCGGCGGCTGCCCGACATTCTCTTCCAGCCTAGACACCCGCCCCGCTTCGGGGCTCGGTGCTTCGCCGTCCCGGCGCCTGCGGCAGGATGGACGCCACCTGGTACGTACGCGTCAGTACGCCTACGCACTGAAGACAACCGCTGGAGACGCCCGGTGAGTTCCCCAGATCCGACCGTTCGCGCAGCGCGAAACGCCGCTGCCGAGACCGAGCACGCAGGAAAACAGGCGGACGGCGCGCCCGCCCGGCCGCTGCGCCGCCCCGTCGTCGCGGTCACCGGCGCCGCCTCCGGCGTGGGTGCCCTGCTGACCCAGGCGCTGACCGAGTCCGACGAGGTCAAGCGGGTCGTGGCCATCGACGAGCGGCGCGGCGAGACCACCGGGGCGCACTGGCACGTCCTGGACGTCCGGGACCCGGCCATCGCCGACAAGCTGCGCGGCGCCGATGTCGTCGTGCACCTCGCCGTCGATCTCGACCTGGAGACCGACGCGGCCGCCCGTACGGCGTACAACGTGCGGGGTACGCAGACGGTCCTCACGGCCGCGGCGGCCGCCGGTGTGCACCGGGTCGTGCTCTGCACCTCCGCCATGGTCTACGGCGCGCTCCCGGACAACGACGTGCCGCTGGCCGAGGACGCCGAGCTGCGGGCCACCGCCGACGCCACCGGGGTCGGCGACCTCCTGGAGATCGAGCGCCTGGCACACCGCGCGCCCCGCGCGCACCCCGGCCTGAACGTCACCGTCCTGCGCCCCACCGTCCTGGTGGGCGGCACGGACACCGCGCTGACCCGCTACTTCGAGTCGCCGCGGCTGCTGGTCGTCGCCGGTTCCCGCCCCGCCTGGCAGTTCTGCCACGTGGAGGACCTGGTCAGCGCCCTGCGGTACGCCGCGCTGGAGAAGGTCGAGGGCGAGCTGGCGGTGGGTTGCGACGGCTGGCTGGAGCAGGAGGAGGTCGAGGAACTGTCCGGCATCCGGCGCATGGAGCTGCCGTCCTCGGTGGCGCTCGGCGCCGCCGCCCGGCTGCACCGCATCGGCCTCACGCCGTCGCCCGCCGGGGACCTGGCCTACACGATGCACCCGTGGGTGGTCAGCGGCAGTCGCCTGCACGAGGCGGGCTGGCGCCCACGGTGGACGAACGAAGAGGTGCTGGGCGAGCTGCTGGAGGAGGTCGCGGGCCGGCACACGGTCGCGGGTCGCCGCCTGGGCCGCAAGGACGCCACCGCGGCCGGAGCGGCCGGCGCGACGGTCGCCCTCCTGGGCACCGCGGCACTGGTCCGCCGCGCCCGTAAGGCCCGTCGGCGCATCTGAGGGGCTGGGCGCGCTTCGTCACGGGCGTGGGGGAGGGACCTTCGTACGCCTGCGACGGCCGCGGAGAGGCCGCTGCACGGCTGACCGGGCGCTGGGCGCCTCCCCGGTGCGGAGCGCCACACCGGTCCGTGACGGCCGCGGGGAAGCCCCGTACGGCCGTGGGAGGCCCTCCACGGCAGTGGGGGAGCCCCGCGCCGTCCGTATCGATGTCGGCTCCCGGCCCCGTGTCGCCCCCCCATACGGCCCCGGCCCCGCGCCTGTAGGAGCCTCCAACCCGCCTCTTCGCAGGACCGGCGGAAAGCCCATACCCCGCCCCGCCGCCCCGTACGGCACGATGGAGCCATGCCAGGCACGTATGACCACCCGGGCGAGCAGGGTGCGGCGGACGCGATCCGCCTCCTCGCGGTCCGTGACACCCCGCTGTCCTTGGACGAGGTCTTCGCGGCCGTCGGCGATCCCGCCGCCGGCGGCACGGCCCTGTTCGTCGGTACGGTCCGTTCGCACGACGGCGGCGCCGACGTCGACGCCCTCGGTTACTCGGCGCACCCGAGCGCCGAGGCCGAACTGCGCCGCGTCGCCGAGAAGGTGGCCGCCGACTTCCCCGTACGCGCGATGGCCGCGGTGCACCGCGTGGGCGAGCTGGCCGTCGGCGACCTGGCGGTCGTCGTGGCGGTCTCCTGCCCGCACCGTGCGGAGGCGTTCGCGGCCTGCCGACGGCTGATCGACGACCTCAAGCACGAGGTGCCGATCTGGAAGAACCAGCGTTTTTCGGACGGTACCCAGGAGTGGGTCGGCGCCTGCTGACGGCCGGTTTCCGGCGGTGGCGTCCGTTCCGGGCGGCGTCGGTGAAGCCTTTGCGCGCGCTCCAGTTGCGTAACCCGCCCCCTGGCGTAAGCGTTGACCTGGCAGATGGTTAATCTGCTTATTCGTCGTTGCGGTTGTTACAAGGGGTCGGGAGGCCGCTATGGGAGCGCTCCTCTGGTTGCTGATTCCGGTTCTCGCCGTCATCGCCGCCGTCGTGTGGAGCAGTTGGGCATCGCGCAACCGCAGGACCGGGGACGTCGCGGAACTGGCGGGCTACGCGCGGTTCCGGGAGGCGATGGAGAAGCCCGAGAAGGCACATTCCGGTACTGACGCGGCATGAGCGTGACGGGCTGAGCCGTGGGCGTGGCCGGGGCCGTGGCCGCCGTACGCGGACGCAAGCGGCCGCCATGGCTCCGGTTCCCCGCCGGCCTCGCGCCGCCCCGCCCACGACGGCTCCGGTCGGCCGCGTCCCGCGCCCCGCTCCGCCCGCCCCCGGACGGACGGCCCCGGGGACCGGGTGTCGGAGGCGTCCCGTACTGTCGTTCCATGCCACGCCGCACCGCGACGCTGCTCGCTTCTCTCGTGATGCTGATTGCGCTGATCTGCGCCGGGATGGTGATTCCCGTTCCGTATTCCGAGATGTACCCGGGGCCCACGACCAACACCCTGGGCGAGGACGAGGGCGAGCCGGTGCTGCAGATATCCGGCCACAAGACGTATCCGACCTCCGGCCATCTGGACATGGTCACCGTCCGGGTCACCGGCGCCGAATACCGCATGAACCTCTTCGCCGCGGTCGTCGGCTGGCTCAAGCACGACAGTCTCGTGGTGCCCCACAAGACGCTCTACCCGGAGGGCCAGACGGCGGAGCAGTCCGACCAGCAGAACGCCGAGGAGTTCACCCAGTCCCTGGAGAGCGCCAAGGTCGCCGCGTTCAAGCAGCTGGACATCCCGGTGGGCTCCCAGACGGTCGTGGCATCCGTCGTCAAGGACGCCCCCGCCGACGGCAAGCTGCACGCCGGTGACGTGATCAAGGCCGTGGACGGTACGCCGGTCAAGGCCAACACGGACGTCGCCAAGCTGGTCACCGAGCACAAGCCGGGTGAGCAGGCCGTCTTCACGGTCATCCCGGCCAAGGAGGCGGCCGCGGCCCAGAAGAAGGGCAAGCGGCCCGAAGGCCCCACCAAGGACGTCGCCGTCACGACCGCGAAGGCGAAGGACGGCCGGGCCGTCGTGGGCATCCAGGCCGGTATCGACTACACGTTCCCGTTCAACGTCGACATCAAGCTGCCCGACGTCAGCGGCCCCAGCGCCGGGCTGATGTTCGCCCTGGGGATCATCGACAAGCTCACGCCCGAGGACATGACCGGCGGGAAGTTCGTGGCCGGTACGGGCACGATCGACGCCGAGGGCAAGGTCGGCCCGATCGGCGGCATCGCGATGAAGGTGGTCGGCGCGCGCAACAAGGGCGCCGAGTACTTCCTCACGCCCAAGGACAACTGCGCGTCCGTCGTCGACGACCACCCGGACGGCCTGCGTCTGGTCAAGGTGGACACCATCCAGGACGCGCTGAAGTCCCTGGAGAAGATCCGCAAGGGGGACACGGCAGGCCTGCCGAGCTGCCCCGCGAACAAGTAGGCGGCCCGCGCGGCCCCCGGGGCCCGGCAGCCGCTGCCGCGCCCGCAGGGGTCCGTGGAGGCCCCGTAGGAGGCCCGTCGGCGCCGCGCCACGGCGGCCCGGGCCGGAGCACCCGCACCGGCCCCGGACGGGCCGCGACGTCAGCTCTCGAAGGTGGCGGACAGCGCGTCCGCCAGCCCCGGCACGAGCTGCGAGCCGGTCAGCACCTCGGACGTGGCGTCCTTCTCCCGCAGCCGCAGCGCCGACTCCCGCGTGCCGTCGCGCAGCACCGCCACCGTCATCCGCACCTCCTGGCGGTCCGGGTGGCCGGCGACCCACTTCGCGAGCTGGGCCTCGTCCATACCCTCCGGCACGGAGTCCTCCGCGGACGGCGGCAGCATCAGCCGCTCCACGGTCATCGCGCAGCCGGCCACCGCGTCCGGCCAGCCGATGGTGGCCAGGAACTCGTCCAGCGGGGCGCCGGCCGGGATCTCGTCCTGCTCGACCGGGGTCAGCGAGGCGGTGGTGGAGTCGTCGATACCGAGCTGTTCGGCGAGCGAGGGTTCCTGCTCCCGAAGCTGGGCGGTGTCCACGAGGGCGAAGAGACGGGCGGGCTGGTCCCAGCCGAGCCCGGCGGCGTACTCGTCGATTTCGAGTACGGCACGGGTCAGCGGGCTGGCGGCAAGGGGGGTGCCGTCGACGGGAAGGTTGTTCATGCTCAATATCGTGCCCTGCCGACCCCGGAAAACGGGAACCGAGTAAAGCCTTAGTAAGTTGCAACAGTGGGTCCTACTATCGCCGGGCCTGCTCAACACGACAGCGAACTTCGAGGTGCGCACCTTGGCTTTCCAGATGCCGGACCGCGGCGGAGGCCCGACAGGGCCACGGATCAGAGTCGGCCGACCGTCCCGGCGGATCCGGACCCTGCTCATGACACTGGGCGTGCTGGCCGTGCTGGCCATGCTCTTCGTCATGTTCTCCGGGTTCTGGACCGACTGGCTCTGGTACCGGTCGGTCAACTTCACCTCGGTCTTCACCACCACGCTGTGGACGAAGATCGGACTGTTTGCCGCCTTCGGCGTCCTGATGGCCGCCGCGGTCGGTGTCAACATCTGGCTGGCGCACCGGCTGCGGCCGCCGCTGAGCGCGATGTCCATGGAGCAGCAGAGCCTGGACCGTTACCGGATGGGCATCGCCCCGTACAAGAAGTGGGCGCTGCTGGCGGTCACCGCGGTGGTGGGCCTGATCGCCGGTGCCTCGGCCTCCGGCCAGTGGCGCACGTGGCTCCAGTGGGTGAACGGCGTCCCGTTCGGCCAGAAGGACCCCCAGTTCGGCAAGGACGTCGCGTTCTACGCCTTCGACCTGCCCTGGTACCGCTTCCTGCTCAGCTTCGGCTTCGCCTGCGCGGTGCTGTGCCTGATCGCCGCGGCGCTCACGCACTACCTGTACGGCGGGCTGCGCGTCACGAGCCCCGGCTCGCGCGCGACGGCCGCCGCCACCGGCCACCTCTCCGTGGTGCTGGGCATCTTCGTGTCGCTCAAGGCCATCGCGTACTGGCTCGACCGGTACGGCCTGGCGGTGAAGTCCAGCGGGCTGAAGTCCGCCGACGGCTGGACCGGCCTGCGCTATGTGGACGCCAACGCCTATCTGCCCGCCAAGACGATCCTGTTCTTCATCGCGGCGATCTGCGCGGTGCTCTTCTTCGCGACGCTGTGGCGCCGTACCTGGCAGCTGCCGGTCATCGGTTTCGGCCTGATGGTGCTCTCCGCGGTCCTCATCGGCGGCCTGTATCCGGCCATCGTGCAGAAGTTCCAGGTCCAGCCGAACGAGCAGGCCAAGGAAGCGCCGTACATCAAGCAGAACATCAAGGCGACCCGCGACGCGTACGACATCAACGGTGTCGACGTGCAGGGCTACAACGGCAACTACAAGCCGAAGGACGACACGGACCGGCAGAAGCTGCGGGACGCCGCCGACACCACGGCGAGCGTGCGGCTGCTCGACCCGAACGTGGTCTCCCCGTCCTTCCAGCAGCGCCAGCAGGTCCGCAGCTACTACCAGTTCCCGTCGACGCTCGACGTCGACCGGTACAAGGACAAGGACGGCAAGGACCAGGACACCGTCATCGGTCTGCGTGAGCTGAACCTCAACGGTGTCTCCGAGCGGAACTGGATCAACGACCACTTCAAGTACACCCACGGGTT
Source organism: Streptomyces sp. NPDC045470 (assembly GCF_040646595.1). Lineage (NCBI taxonomy): Bacteria > Bacillati > Actinomycetota > Actinomycetes > Kitasatosporales > Streptomycetaceae > Streptomyces > Streptomyces sp. NPDC045470. The sequence continues at coordinate 731,632 of NZ_JBEZAN010000002.1, read as the reverse complement.
CGGCGCGGTGGCGGCCAAGGGCACCACGTTCGCCGAGGGCGGCGAGCCGGCCTACACCGAGAGCGAACTGCCCTCGAAGGGCCAGTTCGGGCCGTACGAGCAGCGGGTGTACTACGGCGAGAAGACCACCCAGTACTCGATCGTGGGCGGGCCGCAGAAGGAGCTGGACTACTCCTCCGACAAGAGCGGGGAGAAGAGTTACAGCTACACGGGCAAGAGCGGGGTGAACCTCGCCAACCCGGTCAACCGAGCCGCCTACGCGGTCGCGTTCGGCGAGCCGCAGATCCTCTACTCGGGCGCCATCGGCGAGGGGTCGCGGATTCTGTACAACCGCACGCCCAAGGAGCGCGTGGAGGCGGTCGCCCCCTGGCTGACCATCGACGGCGACGCCTACCCGGCGGTCATCGACGGCCGGATCAAGTGGATCGTCGACGCCTACACGACGAGCAACGGCTACCCGTACGCCTCGCGCACCACGCTCGGCGACACCACCGCCGACTCGCTCACCGACGGTCAGCGGGCGGTCGTCGCCCAGCAGAATCAGGTCAACTACATCCGCAACTCGGTCAAGGCCACGGTCGACGCCTACGACGGCTCGGTCAAGCTCTACGAGTGGGACACCAAGGACCCGGTCCTGAAGACCTGGATGAAGTCGTTCCCCGGGACGGTCGAGAAGAAGAGTTCCATCAGCAAGTCCCTGATGGAGCACATGCGCTACCCGCAGGACCTGTTCAAGGTGCAGCGCCAGCTTCTGACGACGTACCACGTCACCGACCCGAACACCTTCTACACGGGCAGCGAGCGCTGGCAGGTCCCGAACGACCCGACGAACAAGTCGGGCAACTCGGTGCCGCCGTACTACCAGAGCCTGAAGATGCCGGACCAGAAGGCCCAGACCTTCGCGCTCACCACGACGTTCACCCCCATCAAGCGGGACAACCTGGGGGCGTTCATGGCGGTCGACGCCAATGCCACCAGTGGTGACTACGGCAAGATCAGAGTGCTGAAACTGCCGTCCCAGACACCGGTGCCGGGACCGCAGCAGGTCCAGTCGAAGTTCAACTCCGATCCCAAAATCGCCAACGAGCTGAACATCCTGAAGAAACTCGGTGACTCCGAGATCGAGTACGGCAACCTGCTGACGGTCCCGATGAACGGCGGCCTGTTGTACGTGGAGCCGGTCTACCTGCGCGGCGCGGGCACCAACTACCCGCTGCTGAAGAAGGTGCTGGTCAGCTACGGCGAGAACGACCCCGTGCTGGGCAACAACCTGGCCGAGGCGCTCGATGTCGTGTTCGGCAAGAAGCCGCCGGGCTCCGGCACGGAGCAGCCGCCGTCCGACGGCGGTGACACGGGGCAGCAGCCGCCCGCCGACCAGACGGTGCAACAGGCCCTCGACGACGCCGTGAAGGCGTACGAGGAGGGCGAGAAGGCCCGCAAGGAAGGCGACTGGGCCGGCTACGGCGAGGCGCAGAAGAAGCTGAAGGCGGCCCTGGACCGGGCGGCCGAGGCGGAGAAGAAGTCCGCACAGAAGGGTGACGCCGGCAAGAACGGCGGTACCGGCGGAGGCTGATTCCGCGGCCCGGCCCCGGGCGCCGCCCCGTGGGCCGGGCACCCCCCTCCGCCGTGGTACCTTGGTTACACAACGGCGCGGGGTGGAGCAGCTCGGTAGCTCGCTGGGCTCATAACCCAGAGGTCGCAGGTTCAAATCCTGTCCCCGCTACTGAAGAACGAAGGCCCGGATCCTTGGGATCCGGGCCTTCGTCATGTGTGGCGCGACACGCCCGGACGGGCGCGCCTTTTCCCGCTGTGAACGGAAGTGGAGGAGAACGGAGTTTGGCATGTCTCTGTATCGGGAAGTCGACAAAACGCTGTAGTGACCTCACTGGCTGCGGTATACCAGGTGTACGCGGGTTGCGGGTGGTGCGACGATGGCCCTCATGGGGGACAAGGCAAGGTTGTTGGAGACAGGCCGGTTTGTGCACGCGCCCGACGACGGGCGCGAATCCGGGACACCGGACGGACGGGACACCGTGCTTCCGGACCAGCGTGATGCCGACATGCCGCTGGACGTGATCGAGGCCGACGCCGCCGCAGAGGCGTCCGAAGCCGTGACCGAAGCCCACCACCGCCGGGCCGCCGAAGCCGGCGACACCGCGGCCATGAGCGTGCTGGGCGCGATGCTGCTGCGCCGCGGCGACCTGGACGGCGCCGAACCGCACCTGCGCTCCGCCACCGCGGCGGGCGACCGCGCGGCCGCCAACAACCTGGGCGTCCTGCTGCACCAGCGCGGGTACGCGGACGAGGCGGCGGGCTGGTGGCGGGTCGCCGCCGTCGCCGGATCCGCCGCGGCCGCCCACGCGCTCGGCCGCTTCTACCGGGAGCGCGGCGACGAGCCCGCCGCCGAGTACTGGCTGCGCCAGGCCGCCGAGTCGGGGCACTGCCTCGGCGCGTACGCCCTCGCCGACCTTCTGGAGCACCGCGGCGACGTGGGCGCAGAGCGCTGGTTCCGGGCCGCCGCCGAGCGGGGGCACCGCGAAGCCGCGTACCGTCTCGCCCGCCTGCTGGACGACCGCGCCAACGCCTTGGGCGGCGACGGCATCCCGGACGCCGAGGCCGAGCAGTGGTACCGCCAGGCCGCCGCACGCGGGCACCGTCGCGCCGCACTGCACCTGGGCACGCTCCTGGAGGAGCGCGGGGACACCCAGGAGGCCGGCCGCTGGTACCTGACCGCCGCCAAGGGCGGTGAGGCGCGGGCCGCCTGCGCCCTCGGCTTCCTGCTGCGTGACGCGGGTGACGAGGAGAGCGCCGCCGAGTGGTGGCGCCGCGCCGCCCAGGACGGCGACGGCAACGCCGCCAACGCGCTGGGCGCGCTGCACGCCGACCGCGGCGAGACGCAGACCGCCGAACGCTGGTACCGCGCCGCACTGGACGCGGGCGATGTGAACGGCGCGTACAACATCGGCCTGCTCTGCGCCGAACAGGGCCGGGAGGGCCGTGGCGAGCAGTGGTACCGCCGTGCCGCCTACGCCGGACACCGCGAGGCCGCCAACGCGCTCGCCATCATGCTGCTCCAGCGCGGCGACTCGGCAGGCGCCGAGCCGTGGTTCTCCAAGGCCGCCGAGGCGGGCAGCGTGGACGCCGCCTTCAACCTCGGCATCCTGTACGCGGAGCGCGGCGCGGAGCGGATGGCGCACGAGTGGTACGAGCGCGCCGCGGCGGCCGGCCACACCGAGGCGGCCCTCCAGGTCGCCATCGTCCAACTGCGCGACGGCGACACGGAGGACGCCGAGCGGAGCCTGCGCCGTGCGGCGGAGGGCGGCAGCGCCGAGGCCGCGTTCCGCCTCGCCGACCTGCTGGACCGCCGCGACGGCGGCGCCGTCGAACGGCGGCAGGACGACGAGTGCACCCGGTGGTACGAGCACGCCGCGCGGCAGGGGCACCGGCGCGCCCAGGTTCGGGTTGGCATGTTCGCGGCGGCGCGGGGCGATGTGGTCGAGGCCGCGCGCTGGTACCGCGCCGCGGCCGAGGCGGGCAGCCGCAACGGCGCCTTCAACCTCGGCCTGCTGCTGGCCCGGGAGGGCAGCCTGCCCGAGGCCGCCCTGTGGTGGACCCGCGCCGCCGAGGACGGACACGGGCGCGCCGCCCTGCGTCTGGCCCTGCTCGCCGCCCGGCGCGGCGCACTCGCCGAGGGGCACCGATGGTGCCGGCGGGCCGTGGAACTGGGACCGCCGGAGGTCGCGGAGCGCGCGGCACGGCTGCGCGAGGCGCTCCAGGAGGAGCTGACGGCGTGACGCGCGTCGTACGGGGTGGCGCGGACCCGCCCCGTACGGCCCCGCGGGCGCCGCTGGCCCCAAGGCGACGGAACGTGATTTGCGCTGGTCGGCGCGGTGCGGTTACAGTAGACACACAACGGCGCGGGGTGGAGCAGCTCGGTAGCTCGCTGGGCTCATAACCCAGAGGTCGCAGGTTCAAATCCTGTCCCCGCTACTGAAAAGACGAAGGCCCGGATTCCCAGGAATCCGGGCCTTCGTCGTATGGGTGTCCGGAGCGTCATTCGCCGGTGCGTTCGCCCTTCGGGCCCCGGCCGCGCTCGGTGCGCGGGCCTCGGCTGCGTCGGCCCTCCTCGTTCTGGAGGATCGCGTTGGCTTCCTCGTCGGCCTGCTGATCGTTGTTACCGCTGTTCTCGGCGTCCTTGCGGAGCCGGGCGCGGCGCTTGTCGTAGTCCTTGCTGCCGGGCTCGGGCACGGTGACCACCTCCTGGGCCCTGGGTGCCCCGGCAGGCCGGGCGAAAACGCCCGTACCGGGGTGTGCCGGAGGCGTCGGGGGAGGGGCTGGCATGCCGAAGAGCCCGCGTCGGCCGGTGCGGGCTCTTTTCGTGGGCGGGTCGGCGGCGGTGGCACGGCCGACGCCCGGGTCAGCCGTGGGAGTGGCAGTTCGGGCAGATGCCCCGGTACGTCACCGACACCTCGGAGACCTGGAAGCCGAAGCGTTCCGGCACCGGCAGGGCCGCGAGCGGGTCGCTGTCCAGGTGTACGTCCCTTATGGTCCCGCACCGCGAGCACACCAGGTGCTGGTGGTCGTGGTGGGCGTTGGGGTCGTACCGCTTGGCGCGCCCGTCCGTGCTGACCTCCAGCACCTCGCCGAGCGAGACCAGCTCACCGAGCGTGTTGTACACGGTCGCGCGGGAGATCTCCGGCAGCCGCTCGGTCGCCCGCGCGTGCACTTCGTCGGCGGTGTAGTGGACGTGGTCCCCGTCGAGGACCTCGGCGACGACGCGTCGCTGCGCGGTCAGCCGCCAGCCGCGTCCCCGGAGTCGTTCCAGCAGGTCACTCATGCCAATCACCTATCAGTCAGATAAGGCAAGGGTAGCAGTGGCTCGTCCATCACCGGATCCGGTACGGGTTTCGGGTTCTTCTTGACTTAGACATTGTCCAATGTAGGATCGGTTTCGGCGCAAGCCAAGGGCAGGTTCATGACTCAGGAGGCGCACGTGTCGGTACAGAGCAGCACCGGACCGCTGACCACGGAGGCCGGGGCACCGGTCGCGGACAACCAGAACAGCGAGACGGCCGGCATCGGCGGCCCCGGACTCATCCAGGACCAGCTCCTGATGGAGAAGCTCGCGCACTTCAACCGCGAGCGCATCCCGGAGCGCGTGGTGCACGCCCGCGGCGCCGGCGCCTACGGCACGTTCACGCTGACCGCGGACGTCTCGCGGTACACCCGCGCCAAGTTCCTCTCCGAGGTCGGCAAGCAGACCGAGACGTTCCTGCGGTTCTCCACGGTCGCCGGCAACCTCGGCTCCGCCGACGCGGTGCGCGACCCGCGCGGCTTCGCGCTGAAGTTCTACACCGAAGAGGGCAACTACGACCTCGTCGGCAACAACACGCCGGTGTTCTTCATCAAGGACGCCATCAAGTTCCCCGACTTCATCCACACCCAGAAGCGCGACCCGTACACCGGCTCGCAGGAGGCGGACAACGTCTGGGACTTCTGGGGCCTGTCGCCCGAGTCCACCCACCAGGTGACCTGGCTCTTCGGTGACCGCGGCATCCCGGCGTCCTACCGCCACATGGACGGCTTCGGCTCGCACACCTACCAGTGGAACAACGAGGCCGGCGAGGTCTTCTGGGTCAAGTACCACTTCAAGACCGACCAGGGCATCAAGTGCCTGACCCAGCCGGAGGCCGACAAGCTCGCCGGTGAGGACCCGGACAGCCACCAGCGCGACCTGCGCGAGGCCATCGAGCGGGGCGAGTTCCCGAGCTGGACCGTCCAGGTGCAGATCATGCCGGCCGCCGACGCGGCGACGTACCGCTTCAACCCGTTCGACCTGACCAAGGTCTGGCCGCACGCGGACTACCCGCCGATCGAGATCGGCAAGCTGGAGCTCAACCGCAACCCGGAGAACGTCTTCGCCGAGGTCGAGCAGTCGATCTTCTCCCCGCACCACTTCGTGCCGGGCATCGGCCCGTCCCCCGACAAGATGCTCCAGGGCCGGCTGTTCGCGTACGGCGACGCGCACCGCTACCGCGTCGGCATCAACGCCGACCACCTGCCGGTCAACCGCCCGCACGCCACCGAGGCCCGCTCGCACGGCCGCGACGGCGCGCTCTACGACGGCCGGCACGGCGGCGCGAAGAACTACGAGCCGAACAGCTTCGGCGGCCCGGTGGAGACCGGCCGGGCGATGTGGCAGCCGATCGCGGTGAGCGGCACGACCGGTGAGTCGGAGGCTCCCTCGCACGCCGAGGACAACGACTTCGTGCAGGCCGGCAACCTGTACCGCCTGATGACGGAGGAGGAGAAGGAGCGTCTGGTCGGCAACCTGGCCGGCTTCATCTCCAAGGTCTCGCGCGACGACATAGCCCAGCGCGCGATCGAGAACTTCCGCAAGGCGGACCCCGACTACGGCAAGCGGCTGGAGGCCGCGGTCCAGGCCCTGCGCGGCTGACCCTTCCCTTGCCGTAACACCGAAGAGGCCGGACGCCAATGGGCTCCGGCCTCTTCGCGTGCGCGCGGGGAGTGTGCGGCCGCGTTCCGGCCGCACGGCCGAAGTACGCCCGCGCCGTGACACCGGCACAAGCCGTGACATCGGCACAAGCCGTGACACCGGGCGCAAGCCGTCACGCCGGCGCAAGGGCCGGTCACGCCGACGCGAGGCCGCTCATGTCGGCACGAGGCTGCTCACGCCGGTTCGAGGCCCTTCATGCCGGTACGGGGCTGACCCGCTCCTCGCGCGGCTCCGGGACCGAGGCCCGGCACCGGATGATGTCGCGGACCGACACGATCCCCACCGGCTCCAGGTCGTCGAGCACGATGAGATGCCGGAAGCCGCCGTGCACCATGGCGGCGGCGGCCTCGTCGAGCGTCCACTCCGGAGCGGCGAAGACCACGTCCGAGGTCGTGTGGGCCTGCGCGGTCTCCCGGTCCGGGTCCTCTCCCGCGCCCAGGGAGTTGAGGATGTCGCGCTCGGTGAGGATGCCGAGCCCGCTGGTGTCGGTGTCCAGGACGACGGCCGCGCCGATGCGCCGCGCCGCCATCAGACGGGCTGCCTGGCGCAGGGTGTGGGCGGGCCCGATGGTGAGGACCACCGTGCTCATGGCGTTGCGCACGTACATGGGCATGGAATGGAGCCACCTCCCTTGTCGCTTGTGGAGTGCACCTTGCGAATCGATTCACAAGTTCACAAGCTTCGGTGTTCTCATGTTCACATGCGCCTGGGGGTGCAACAAGGGGCGCGGAACGGACGGTTTCCGTTCTCACGCCCCCGGGTGCCGGTTCGTATACGAGTTCAGGACGGACGGGGCCTCAGCGGCGCTCGTCGCCGATGTAGCTGAGCAGCTCCTCGTGCAGCAGGCCGTTGGAGGCCGCGGCGTTTCCGCTGTGCGGCCCCGGCACACCGTCCAGGCCGGTGAACCGGCCGCCCGCCTCCTGCACGACGACGGCGCAGGCCGCCATGTCCCACAGCGACAGCTCCGGCTCCGCGCAGATGTCGACCGAGCCCTCGGCGACCATCATGTACGGCCAGAAGTCGCCGTAGCCACGGGTGCGCCAGCAGTCCCGGGACAGTTCGAGGAACCCCGGCAGGCGGCCCTGCTCCTCCCAGCCGGTGAGGGAGGAGTACCCGAACGAAGCGTCCTGGAGGCGGCTCACCCGCGAAGCCTGGAGCCGGGTGGCGGAGGTCAGGCTGCGGCCGGTGTACGCGCCGAGGCCCTCCGCGGCCCACCAGCGGCGGTTGAGGGCGGGCGCGGAGACGACGCCGACCACCGGGCGGTCGCCGCCCTCGCCGCGCTCCATCAGGGCGATGAGCGTGGCCCAGACCGGCACCCCGCGCACATAGTTCTTGGTGCCGTCGATGGGATCGATGATCCAGCGGCGCGGGCCCGAGCCCTCGCTGCCGAACTCCTCGCCCAGGACGGCGTCGCGCGGACGGGCGCGCTGCAGATGACCACGGATCAGTTCCTCGGCCGCCTTGTCGGCCTCGCTCACCGGAGTCATGTCCGGTTTGGTCTCGACCTTGAGGTCGAGTGCCTTGAACCGCTCCATGGTCGCGGCGTCGGCGGCGTCCGCCAGGACGTGGCCGAGGCGGAGGTCATCGTGATAGTCGGGCATGTGCGAACAGTATCGACTGGTCTCCGGCGTGAGCCACATGACGCCGGTTGCCCGGCGCGTACGGACCCTTGACAGCCCCTGGCGGCGAGTCAATTCTGTGCGGCACACCGGCCATCTGGGCCGGCGGCCTGGGAGGCGACGATGCCTACAGCGCGTGAGTCCCTGCTGGACGCCGCCTACGCGGCGCTCGCGGCCAGGCCGTGGGCGGGCGTCCGGATGGTCGATGTCGCGGCCGAGGCCGGGGTGTCCCGGCAGACCCTCTACAACGAGTTCGGCAGCAAGGAGGGCCTGGCCAGGGCCTTGGTGCGGCGGGAGACGGAGGGCTACATCGCCGGGGTCACCCGGGCCCTGGCGCAACCGGGCGCCGGGCCGGGAGGGGCGGGCGGCGACGTGGAGGCCCGGGTGGTGGCCGCGGCCGCGTGGACCGTACGGGCCGCACGGACCAACCCGCTCGTACGGGCGGCGCTCACGGGCTGCTGGAGCGAGCGCCTGCCGGCACCGGCGGGCGGAATACCGGGACGGCGCGGACCGTACCCCGGCGGCGCGAGCAGCCAGCCGGGGGCGCGCGCGGACGGGCTCCCGCCGGGGCCGACCGACCTGGTGAGCCGGTTCAGCGACTGCGCGATGGCGGCGCTGGAGGCCGACTGGCCCAAGGAGAACCTCCCCGAGCTGGGCACCGCCTGCGCCACCGCGGCCCGCCTCACCCTGTCGTACGTCGTCGCCCCCGCCGAACCGGAGGACCTCACCCGCCAGCTCCACAGGGCCTTCGCCCACGCCGCCCACCGCACCTGACCACCGATCACGGCCGGAGCCTGAGAAGCACGACTAGTGTGCCGACCCCGAGAGCTGAAGCCCGATCACGCCGACGATGACGAAGGCGATGGAGACCAGCTTGAGGGTGGAGACCAGGTCGCCGAGGAAGACCATGCCGTAGATCGCGGTGCCGGCGGCGCCGATGCCGGTCCACACCGCGTAGGCCGGGCCCACGTCCAGCTTCTTCAGCGAGAGGGTGAGCAGGCCGAAGCTGCCGAGGGCGAAGCAGGCGAAGGCGATGGTGGGCCAGAGCCGGGTGAAGCCGTGGGAGAGCTTGAGGCAGACCGCGAATCCCGTCTCCAGGAGCCCTGCCACCACGACGAGCAGCCACGCCATGTCCATTGCCTCCGTACGGTCCGTGACCGCTTCGCCAGCCTTGGTGTGATTATGCATTTACCTCGACGGCGGGGAGGCAAACTTGAGCGATCAGTCCCCCTCGCGTCGCTCCCGGGTGGCCAGCAGACGGCGTAGCGAGTACAGCCGCGCCGGGTCCGCGTGGCCGTCGGCCACCCACTGGTCCAGGGCGCAGTCCGGCTCGTCGTGGCTGCACGCGCGCGGGCAGTCGGCGGTGCCGGGGACCAGGTCGGGGAAGGCGAGAATGACCCGGGCCGGGTCCACGTGGTGCAGGCCGAAGGAGCGGACGCCGGGGGTGTCGATGACCCAGCCCGAGTCGTCGGGCAGCGGCAGCGCGAGGGCGGAGGTCGTGGTGTGCCGGCCGCGGCCGGTGACCGCGTTGACGTGGCCGGTGGCCCGTGTGCGGTCCGGCACCAGCGCGTTGACGAGCGTGGTCTTGCCGACGCCGGAGTGCCCGACGAACGCGGTCATGTGCCCGCGCAGCCGTTCGCGCACCCGGTCCGCGGCGGTGCCGTCGGTGAGTTCGTCCCGGTTGGTGACGAGGTACGGGACGCCGATCGTGCCGTACGACTCCAGGAGGGCGTCGGGGGAGGCCAGGTCGGACTTGGTCAGGACCAGCAGCGGGTCCAGGCCCGCGTCGTACGCGGCGACCAGACAGCGGTCGATCAGCCGCGGCCGCGGCTCCGGGTCGGCGAGCGCGGTGACGATCGCGAGCTGGTCGGCGTTGGCCACGACCACCCGCTCGAACGGGTCGTCGTCGTCCGCCGTGCGCCGCAGGGTGGAGCTGCGCGGCTCGACCCGGACGATCCGCGCCAGGGTGTCCTTCGCGCCGGTCAGGTCGCCGACGACCGCGACCCGGTCGCCGACGACGGCGGACTTGCGGCCCAGTTCGCGTGCCTTCATCGCGGTGACCGTGCGGTCCTCGATGAGGCAGGTGAGCCGGCCCCGGTCGACGGTCAGGACCAGGCCCTCGCTGGCGTCCTCGTGCTTGGGCCGGATGTTCGTACGGGGGCGGTTGCCCTTGCGGTTGGGGCGGACGCGGATGTCGTCCTCGTCGGGGTTCTTGCCGTAGCGACGCATGGTCGAAAGAGCCTCAGCCTCTCCGCGCGGGGGCCGTGGCCTCGCCGAGCATGCCGGTCCACAGGGCGGGGAAGTCGGGGAGTGTCTTGGCGGTCGTCGCCACGTTCTCGACCTGCACGCCCGGGACGGCCAGCCCGATGACCGCCGCGGCGGTGGCCAGCCGATGGTCCTCGTACGTGTGGAAGATGCCGCCGTGCAGCGGACGCGGCCGGATGTGCAGGCCGTCCTCGGTCTCCGTGACGTCGCCGCCCAGCTCGTTGATCTCCTTGGTGAGCGCCGCCAGCCGGTCGGTCTCGTGCAGGCGCAGGTGGGCGACGCCGCGCAGGGTGGAGGGGGAGTCGGCGAGGGCGGCCACCGCGGCGATGCCGGGGGTCAGCTCGCCGACCTCGCTCAGGTCCACGTCGATGCCCTGGACGCGGCCGGTGCCGGAGAAGGTCAGACCGCGCTCGGTCAGCTCGCAGGAACCGCCCATGGCGGTGAAGATCTCCCGCAGCGCGTCACCGGGCTGGGTGGTGCGCTCGGGCCAGTCGGGAATGGTGACCCGGCCGCCGGTGACCAGCGCCGCCGCCAGGAACGGCTGGGCGTTGGACAGGTCCGGCTCGACGATCAGGTCCCGGCCCAGCAGGGCGCCGGGGGTGACCCGCCAGACGTTCGCCTCGCCGCCGGACTCGGGGGTGTCCACCTGGGCGCCGACGCTGCGCAGCATGTCGACGGTCATCCGGATGTGCGGCATCGAGGGCAGCGCCGAGCCGACGTGCCGTACCTCGACGCCCTGGTTGAAGCGCGGCGCCGACAGCAGCAGCGCGCTGACGAACTGGGACGAGGAGGAGGCGTCGATCTCCACGGCGCCGCCCTCCAGGGCACCGCCGCCGAACACCGTCATGGGCAGCGCGCCGCGGCCGTCGTCGTCGATCCGGGCACCGAGCGAGCGCAGCGCGTTGATCACGCCGTCGAGCGGGCGCTCGTAGGAGCGCGGGTCGCCGTCGAAGCGGATGGCGCCGTCGGCCAGGGCCGCGACCGGGGGCAGGAAGCGCATGACCGTGCCGGCGTTGCCGACGTCGACGGTGGCCGGGCCGTGCAGGCCGGCCGGGATCACCCGCCACGCCTCGCCGCCGCCGCCGTCCGCGCCGGCCGTCGAGGCGGCGCTGGAGGGGGCGGTCTCCTCGATGCCGACGCCCATCGTGCGCAGCGCCTCGGCCATCAGCAGGGTGTCCCGGGAGCGCAGCGGCCGGCGCAGCCAGCCGGGTTCGGAGGACAGGGCGGCAAGGACGAGGCCACGGTTGGTGACCGATTTGGAGCCGGGCACGGTGACGGTGGCGTCGACCGCTCCGGCAGCGACGGGGGCGGGCCAGAGGGCGGGATGCACGGGGCTCTCGGTCATGTCCCTCACTTTAATGGCTGGACCGGAGTGCAGATCTTGATCAAAAGTGGCGCAACCTGCAGGAAACACGGCACTGATAGTGCAGGCCGGGTCACTGTCCGGCGCCGCGCTCCCGGGGACGCGCTCCGGGGCGCATCCCGAGGGCACCGGCGCCCCGCCCGTACCGTACGGGCGCGAGGGCGCGGCCCGCGCCCGGAAGGCGGGCACCGGCGCTCGGCGCGCGCCCGGGGCGGGCTCGGGCGCGCGCGGCTCGTACCGGCTCAGAGATTCAGCAGCCACCGGCCGCCGCCGGCCAGCGAGCACAGCGTCACGAGGTGGAAGAGCCCCAGCCAGACGGCCGCCGGTACCCGGGTGAGCCGGGCCAACTGGTCGGGGTCGGAGTCCCCGGCCCGGCCGCGGCGCCGCTTGCCCTGGAGCTCGAAGGGCGGCCGCACGCCGCCCAGCAGCAGGAACCACACCACCGCGTACGCGAACGCCGCCTGCACGTCGGGAGTGGTCAGCCAGGAGACGAGGAAGAAGGCGGCCCCGGAGAGCACGACGGTCAGCACGCCGTACGCGTTGCGGATCATCAGCAGCATCGCGGCGAGCAGCGCGACCGCGCCCCACAGCAGCGCCGTGATGTGCCCGGAGGCCAGCAGCCAGGCGCCGAGGAGCCCCAGCAGGGACGGCGTGACGTACCCGGCGGCCGCGGTGAGGATCATGCCGAGGCCGGTCGGCCTGCCACGCGAGACCGTCAGCCCCGAGGTGTCCGAGTGCAGCCGGATGCCGGACAGCCGGCGGCCGCTGAGCAGGGCGACGAGCCCGTGACCGCCCTCGTGGGCGATGGTGATGGCGTTACGGGACAGCCGCCAGGCGCGGTACGGGACGATGGCGCCGAGGGCGAGCACCGCGGTGACGAGGACGAGCCAGGGCGGCGGGTCGGGCTGGATGCCGAAAACCCTGTCCCATACGTCGGTGATATGACCGGTGTCCATCTCTCCCCTTGGTGTGGCGTGGCACTGTGGCATACATGTGCGGACGGTATGCAGCGAGTCGCGGCCCCGAGGATCTGGCGGGGCTCTTCGAGGTCGAGAAGTGGGAGCCGGAAGAGACCCTGGCGCCCGACTGGAACATCGCCCCGACGAAGAACGTCCACGCGGTGCTCGAACGTCCCCTTAAAGACGCGGAAGACCGTCGTCCGGTTCGCCAGTTGCGCAGACTGACCTGGGGACTGGTCCCGTCCTGGGCGAAATCGCCCGATGTCGGGGTCAAGATGATCAACGCGCGGGCGGAAACGGTGCACGAGAAGCCCTCGTTCCGGCGGCCGTTCGCGGCCCGCCGCTGCCTGCTGCCCGGCGACGGCTACTACGAGTGGGTCACCGCCGCGGCCGAACGGCAACTGGAGGAGCAGGGCAAGAAGAAGCGGCCCCGCAAGCAGCCGTACTTCGTCACACCGGCGGACGGCCAGGTGATGGCGCTGGCCGGGCTCTACGAGTTCTGGCGCGACCGCACCCTGCCCGACGACCACCCGCAGGCATGGTGGGTGACCTGCACGGTCGTCACCACCGAGGCCGAGACCACCCCGCTGGCGAACGCGGACGGCGGCGAGGGCCCGCAGACGCTCGCCGACATCCATCCCCGCATGCCGCTGGTCATGACGCCCGACAAGTGGGACGCCTGGCTCGACCCGGCCCGTACGGACGTGGCCGACCTGCTGCCGCTGCTCGCGCCGCCCCCCGCCGGGCTGATGCGCGCGTACCCGGTCCCCACTGAAGTGAGCAACGTCCGCAACAACGGGCCGGAGCTGGTCAAGGAGCTGGCGGCGCCGGAGGTGGGCACGCTGTTCTGAGGCCGGACAGCCGGACAGCCGGACAGCCGGACAGCCGGACAGCCGGACAGCCGGACAGCCGGGCTGTCGTGTTCCTGGGCTGCCGTGCCGCTGGGCGGGCGCGCGCCCAGCGCCGCACGCCCGCGGGTCCGCCGCGCGCCCCCGTACGGCTCCGGGTGGGCAGGGCGGCAGGATGAACCCGTGAGCGAAACAGTTGAGACCCCTGTGGGTGAGGCGCGCGTCACCTGGCACCGGGCGGCGGACGCGCGGGCCGTCCTCGCCGTCGGCCACGGCGCCGGCGGCGGCATCGAAGCACGCGACCTGCGCGCGCTCGCGGCGGAGCTGCCCGCGCGCGGCTACACCGTGGCGCTGGTCGAGCAGCCGTGGCGGGTGGCCGGCAAGAAGCTGGCGCCGTCCCCCAAGACGCTGGACACCGCCTGGACCGCACTCTGGCCCGCCCTGGAGAAGCCCGGCCTGCCGGTCGTGGCCGGCGGGCGCAGCGCCGGGGCGCGCGTGGCGTGCCGCACGGCGCGCGGTCTGGGCGCGCACGGCGTACTGGCGTTGAGCTTTCCGCTGCACCCGCCGGGCAAGCCGGAGAAGTCGCGCGCGGACGAGCTGACCGGGGCCGGGCTGCCGACGCTGGTGGTGCAGGGCGGCCGGGACCCGTTCGGGCGGCCGGCGGAGTTCCCGGAGGGCACCCGCGTCGTCGAGGTGCCGTACGGGGACCACGGTTTCGCCGTGCCGAAGAAGGCGGACCTCGACGAGCCGGCGGCGATGGCCGTGATCACGGACGCGGCGGGGGAGTGGCTGGACGGACTGTTCGCCTGACGGGCGGGGACCGGCGGCGGCCGACGCCCCCTCGCGCGCGACCCCCGCGCTCCTGCCGGTCCCCCTTCAGTGCTCCTCCCTGTCCCGGCCGCGCGGCCGGGCACGTACGTGCATCCGCTCCCCCTGCCGCCCGAAGAGGCTGAGCACCTCCACCGGTTCGCCGCCCGCCGGACCGAACCAGTGCGGCAGCCGGGTGTCGAACTCCGCCGCCTCGCCGGACCGCAGCACCACGTCCCGGTCCGCGAGCAGCAGCCGCAGCCGCCCGGAGAGCACGTACAGCCACTCGTAGCCCTCATGGGTGCGCAGGTCGGGCTCGCCCGCCACCGGATCGATGATCATCTTGTACGCCTGGAGTCCGCCGGGCTGCCGGGTCAGCGGCACGAACGTCATGTGCGCCCTGCGCTGCGGCACCGCGCGCACCCGCGGATCGCCCACCTCGGGCGCGCCGACCAGCTCGTCCAGCGGCACCTGATGCGCCTGGGCGAGCGGCAGCAGCAGTTCGAGCGTGGCTTTGCGGCCGCCCGATTCGAGGCGGGAGAGGGTGCTCACCGAGATGCCCGTCGTCTCCGAGAGGGCGGTGAGCGTGACCCCTCTGTCCTGCCGCAGCCGCCGCAGCCGCGGCCCCACGTTCGTCAGCACCCGTTCGTACGTCTTGTCGTCCATCTCTTCATTGCTGAAGCGGCAAGCGGTTTTGTCAAGGTCGTCCGGTCCGTCCGGTCCGGCCCCGGGGGCTCCGTGGCCCTGCTCACGGGACGGCTCCGCAGGGCGGGAATGACGTGCGGGGTGCGGCTGTTGTGCCGGTTGTAGGAACGCTGAGGGAATCTTCGAGGAAGTGGAGTCCGCCGCATGGGAATCGCTTGCCCAGCCCGCCCGCAGGCCGCTGACCTGCAGTGGTCAACGCTGAGGGGCGCCCAGGCCGCCATGGCTGGAGCGGCGGCGATACCGGATCGTCGTCTATTCTCCGAATCGAGCGGGTCCGCGTCCGGATCCGTCACGGTGTTGGAGGAGGTGGGTCCGGTCAGCGGTACCGACGCAGGGACCGACGGCACGGCAGAGGAGCACGCTGGCCAGGGGAAGCGGGAGACGGACGCCGAGCGCAACGCGCGCTTCGAGCGGGACGCGCTCACCTTCCTGGACCAGATGTATTCGGCCGCGCTGCGCATGACGCGCAACCCGGCCGATGCGGAGGACCTGGTTCAGGAGACGTATGCGAAGGCGTACGCGTCCTTCCACCAGTTCCGTGAGGGAACGAACCTCAAGGCGTGGCTGTACCGCATCCTCACGAACACCTTCATCAACTCCTACCGCAAGAAGCAGCGCGAACCTCAGCGCAGTGCCGCCGAGGAGATCGAGGACTGGCAGCTTGCGCGCGCCGAGTCGCACATGTCCACGGGGCTGCGGTCCGCGGAGTCCCAGGCGCTGGACCACCTGCCCGACTCCGACGTGAAGGCCGCGCTCCAGGCCATCCCGGAGGAGTTCCGTATCGCGGTCTATCTCGCGGACGTCGAGGGCTTTGCGTACAAGGAGATCGCCGACATCATGGGTACACCCATCGGCACGGTGATGTCCCGTCTGCACCGCGGCCGGCGCCAACTGCGCGGCATGCTGGAGGATTACGCCCGTGAGCGTGGGCTGGTCCCCGCCGGGGCAGGCGCTGCGTCCGCGCAGTCGTCGCAGTCGCACGATCGGAAAGGCTCGGGATCATGAGCTGCGGAGAGCCGCACGAGAAGGACTGCTCAGAGGTCCTCGACCACCTGTACGAGTACCTCGACCGGGAGATGCCGGCCGGTGAGTGCGAGAAGTTCCAGGAGCACTTCGACGAATGCTCGCCCTGCCTGGAGAAGTACGGGCTGGAGCAGGCCGTCAAGAAGCTCGTCAAGCGTTGCTGCGGCCACGACGACGTCCCGGTCGACCTGCGGTCGAAGGTGATGGGCCGGATCGACCTGATCCGCGCGGGCGAGGCCGTGCCCGAGCAGAGCGTGCTCGAACAGGCCAAGCAGGAGCAGGCGGCGGCCCGCGCCGCCGCGGCCGCCAAGGCCCCCGAGCAGGCGTCCGGGCCCGGTCCGGACACCACGCTCGACGCGCGTGGTGAGACCGCGCGGGCCGAATAGCGCGGCGTATCACCCCAAGGGGTGAGGGGCGGGACGCTTCGTCCCGCCCGATCCACTGATCCGCCCGGTCACCGCCGGGCCGTCGCGGCTCCGCCGCCCACCGGCTGCGCCCGGGGATCAACTTCCCTGTACCGGACCGTCGTTCCCGTACGGCAGACCGCCGTCCCGTATGCCCTGGCGCACGCCTCGGCGGCCTCCCCGGCAGAGCCGCCCGGGCCGGGAGGGCCCCGCTCCCGGACTCCCGCACGGCTCCGCACCGCTCCTTGCCGCTCCGTTCCGGGACGGATCCATGTACGAGCTTGTACGGATCTGTCGGCAGATCCACTTACAGACCTGCTTGCAGACCTGCTTACCGATCCGCCTACAGGCATCTGCGGATCTCTCTGCTCCAGCTACAGATCCACGTACAGATCCCCGCAAAGGCCCGCGCAAGGTCATGGAACCGATGGGTAATGAGCGGCCCCGGAGATGGGCATGGTTGGATGCGAAGGAACCCCCACGAACGGGGATTCAGGGGGTCGGCGAAAGGCAAGGAGCCGGTGAGGGGGACGGCGGCGGGCCGCGGGCGGCGCGGCAACCGGGCTGAGCCCGGCGGCAATCTGTGGCAGGTTGTCGAGTAGGCCCTCGAACGGCCCCGGCCTCCGTCCGGGGCGGCATTCAGGAAGCAACCAGCAGGCGGGAATCGTGAAGATCTTCGGCAAGGTACGGCACCGGCCCTCCGCCTCGTGGCGGCAGGCGACCGACCGCGCTTTCACGCTGATCGGTGACGGCCGTTACGAGGACGCGGGCGCGCTGCTGACGCGGGCGGCCGACATGGAGCCGTGGCTGTCGGAGTCCTGGTTCAACCTCGCGCTGCTGCACAAGTTCCGGCACGACTGGGAGCAGGCGCGCGCCGCCGGACTGCGCGCGGTCGCCCTGCTGGACCGCGAGGCCGGCGCCCCCGACTGGTGGAACGTGGGTATCGCCGCCACCGCCCTGCAGGACTGGCCGCTGGCCCGGCGGGCCTGGCAGGCCTACGGCCTGAAGGTCCCCGGCGAGGGGGCGCCGTCCGCCGAGCCGGTCGGCATGGAGCTGGGCAGCGCCGCGGTGCGCCTCTCGCCCGAGGGCGAGGCCGAGGTGGTCTGGGGCCGCCGGCTGGACCCGGCCCGGATCGAGGTGCTCTCCATCCCGCTGCCGTCCTCCGGGCGGCGCTGGGGCGAGGTGGTGCTGCACGACGGCGTGCCGAACGGCGAGCGGACGACCGCGGCCGGCCCGTCCTTCCCGGTGTTCGACGAGATCGAGCTGTGGGCGCCCTCCCCGGTCCCCACCTGGGTGGTGCTCCTGGAGGCCGCCACGGAGGCCGACCGGGACGCCCTGGAGCGGCTGGCCGCCGACGCGGGCTTCGCCGCCGAGGACTGGTCGTCGTCCGTACGCCTGCTGTGCCGTACGTGCTCGGAGAGCCGGATGCCCAGCGACGAGGGCGAGGGCGAGCACCTGGACCCGCACGACCACAGCGAACCGGGCCACCCGGGGCCGCTGGGCCACCGTACGGCGGGCTCCGGCTCACTGTGGGTGCCGGAGCGCGAGTGCGGCATCGCGGCCCCCGCCGGGCTGGTGCGCGGCCTGCTGGACGGCTGGGTCGCGGACAGCCCGGACACGCGTGAGTGGCGGGACCTCGAAGAGGTCTGCTGACAACCTGAGGCCGCGCGGACCGGGGCGGGGCACCGCCCGTACCGGCGCCCGGCGTCCAGCACGCGCCCGGCGCCCGGCATCCCGTGCGCGCCCGGCGCCCGGCTTTCCACGCGCTCCCGGCGCGCCTCCCGGCCGGAACCGGACGCGGTCTCCGAGAGCCCGCAGGACGCCCCGCGTAGGCTGGAGGGCGAATATTTCGGGTTTCCAGGTTTCTAGGAAGGCGTACGGCGGAGATGGCGCAACAGCCTGTTTTTGACCACAACGAGGAGCGGGCGGCGGAGGGCTTCGTCGACGACGTCACCGACGCGGCGGAGCGGGAGGAGGCGCACCGCGGGCGCGGCACGTCCCGCCCGATCACCGTTGTCGGCAACCCGGTGCTGCACAAGGAGTGCAAGGACGTCACCGAGTTCGACGACAAGCTGGCCCAGCTCGTCGACGACATGTTCGCCAGCCAGCGCACGGCCGAGGGCGTGGGCCTGGCCGCCAACCAGATCGGCGTGGACCTGAAGGTCTTCGTCTACGACTGCCTGGACGACGAGGGCGTACGGCACGTCGGCGTGGTCTGCAACCCGGTCCTGGACGACCTGCCGGTCGAGCGGCGGGTGCTGGACGACTCGAACGAGGGCTGCCTGTCGGTGCCCGGCGCGTACGCGGAGCTGGCCCGTCCGGACTACGCCGTCGTCCGCGGCCAGGACACCGAGGGCAACCCGATCGTGGTCCAGGGCACCGGTTACTTCGCGCGCTGCCTCCAGCACGAGACCGACCACCTGTACGGCTACCTGTACATCGACCGGCTCTCCAAGCGCGACCGCAAGGACGCGCTGAAGCAGATGGCCGAGCGCGAGCCGCGCTACCCCGTCGTCGCCAACGACTGAG
Organism: Streptomyces sp. NPDC045470; assembly: GCF_040646595.1. Taxonomy (NCBI): domain Bacteria; kingdom Bacillati; phylum Actinomycetota; class Actinomycetes; order Kitasatosporales; family Streptomycetaceae; genus Streptomyces; species Streptomyces sp. NPDC045470. The sequence continues at coordinate 712,593 of NZ_JBEZAN010000002.1, read as the reverse complement.
CCGCGGCCCGGCCCGGCCCCGCTCACTTCGCCGTGCCGGTGGCGAACGCGCCCCAGATCCGGGGCGGTATCCCGTTGCCGAACAGCCGGGCGTCGCCGCCCACGCCCTCCATGGGCAGCAGCCGCGGCGCGCCCGGCTTGGCACGGAAGACGGTGACGGCGGTGGTCAGCCCGCCGCGGGACCCGCCGTCGTTGCCGATGAACCATGCCGAGCGCATGCGGTCGTCGGGGCCGGTGCCGCCCGCGGCGACGCCTTGCGGCAGCTTGGCGACGGTCTCCTGGGGCAGCGACTTCCAGGCGAAGGACCGCAGCGCGAAGGTGACGCCGCGCGCCGCCTCCGGGGCCAGCACGCGGCGCGGCTCCGGCGGCTCCAGGCCCGGCAGCGGCTTGCCGTCGTGCACGACCTTGGTCACCGAGTACGGCTCGGCCCGGTTGCCGTCGTTGCTGAACAGCGCGTACGCGCCAGCCAGCCGGATGGCGCTGGGCGTGGAGGTGCCCAGCGGGAACGTGGGCTCCAGCCGGGCCAGGCTGGTCTTGTGCAGGCCCGCTTCGAGGGCCAGATCCCGGATCTTCTCCAGCCCGAGGCGCTTGCCCGCGCTGACGAACGGCGGGTGGGCGGAGGTCACCAGACCCTCGTACAGCGCGGACGGCAGGGCGACGGCCGACGACGGGCCGCCGGCGCCGGGAACCGCCTCCGCGGCCTCGGCGCTGCCCTCGCGCAGGGCGGTGGCCAGCACGAACGGCTTGAAGGCCGAGCCCGCCGGCACGCCCGCGGTGTCGGCGTTGTTCGCGAAGTGCTTCGTCGCGTCCGGGCCGCCGTAGAGCGCGACGACCGCGCCGTCCCGGGGCCGTACGGAGGCGGCACCGCATTCCACGTACGCGTCGGCGGCACGCTTCTTCGGGTCGATGCCGCGGCGCCGTTCGTCCTCCACGGCTTTCGCCAGCCGCGCCACCTTGTCCTTCTCGAAGGTGGTGTGGACGCGGTAGCCGCCGCGGGCCAGATCGCGGTCGGTCAGGTCCGTACGGCTCCTGAGGTATTTCTTCGCGGCGTCGACGAGATAACCGGTCTGGCCTTTCTGACTGGTCGGTGTGACCGGTTCGCGCGGCTCCGGGAACGTCGTGTAGCGGGCGCGCTCCTCCCGGCTCATCAGACCGGTCTCCACTTCGCGGTCCAGAATCCACTTCCAACGCTCCACCGCCCGCTCGTGGTTGGCGTCGCTCAGCGCCGGATCGTACTGCTCGGCGCCCTTGAGCAGCGCGGCCAGCGCCGCGCCCTGGCTGGGGTCGAGGCTCTTGGCGGGAATGCCGTAGTAGGCGTTCGCGGCGGCCTGGATGCCGAACGAATTCCGCCCGAAATAGCTGGTGTTGAGGTAGCCCTGCAGGATCTCCGACTTGGACTTGCGGTGGTCCAGCTTCAGCGCGATGAAGAATTCCTTCACCTTGCGCTTGAGGGTCTGGTCCTGCGAGAGGTACGTGTTCTTCACGAACTGCTGGGTGATGGTGGAACCGCCCTGGGCATCCTGGCCCTTGGCCATGTTCACCGCGGCGCGGGCGATACCGGAGAGCGAGACGCCGGAATCGGAGTAGAAACTCGCGTTCTCGGCGGCGATGACGGCGTGTTCGACAGGGTCGGGCACCTGGGCGAGGGTGACGTTCTGCCGGTTGACGGCGCCCTCGCTGACCATCTGGCTGCCGTCCGCCCAGTAGTAGACGGTGGCTTCCTGGCGCGAGGCGGCGTTCTCGTCCGGGATGTCGACCTGTGCGTAGACGATGAGGAAGAGCCCGGCGAGACCGGCCGCGCCGACGGCGGCGGCGCCGAGCTGCTGTCTCCAGGACGGCAGCCAGCGGCGCCGGCCGCCGCGGCCCTGGCGGGGATAGTCGATGAACCGTTTCCTCGGTTGCTCGCTGCCCTTCATGCAAGGGGAGAGCTGGCGGGCCGGGGCAGGGTTGCCGTCGCCCGCACGTTGTCATCGACTCATCAAATCCGATCCGGATTCGTCGGACATAAAGAATACGGGCGGTGCCGGTCCGCCGTCGTGGACCGGCACCGCCCGGTTGCTCGACCCGCCGGGTCAGAACCGGATCAGAACTCGTCGTCGAAGGAGACCGAACCCTCGACTGCGACCTGGTAGGCCGAGGCGCGCCGCTCGAAGAAGTTGGTCAGCTCCTGGACGTTCTGCAGCTCCATGAAGGAGAACGGGTTCTCCGAGCCGTACACCGGCGCGAAGCCGAGGCGCTGCAGACGCTGGTCGGCGACGCACTGGAGGTACTCGCGCATCGACTCGGTGTTCATGCCCGGCAGCCCCTCGCCGCACAGGTCACGGCCGAACTGGAGCTCGGCCTCGACGGCCTCCTTGAGCATGTCGGTGACCTGGCCCTCCAGCTCGTCGTCGAAGAGGTCGGGCTCCTCCTCGCGCACTGTGTCCACGACCGAGAACGCGAACTCCATGTGCATGGTCTCGTCGCGGAAGACCCAGTTGGTGCCGGTCGCCAGGCCGTGCAGCAGACCGCGCGAGCGGAACCAGTACACGTACGCGAAGGCGCCGTAGAAGAAGAGGCCCTCGATGCAGGCCGCGAAGCAGATCAGGTTCAGCAGGAAGCGGCGGCGGTCGGCCTTCGACTCCAGCCGGTCGATGGACTCGACCGAGTCCATCCACTTGAAGCAGAACTCGGCCTTCTCGCGGATGGAGGGGATGTTCTCCACGGCGGCGAACGCGGCCGCGCGGTCCTCCGGATCGGGCAGGTAGGTGTCCAGCAGCGTCAGATAGAACTGGACGTGCACGGCCTCCTCGAAGAGCTGCCGGCTCAGGTAGAGCCGCGCCTCGGGGGAGTTGATGTGCTTGTAGAGCGTCAGGACCAGGTTGTTCGCCACGATCGAGTCACCGGTCGCGAAGAACGCGACGAGCCGGCCGATCATGTGCTGCTCGCCGGGCGACAGCTTGGCGAGGTCGGCCACGTCGGAGTGGAGGTCGACCTCCTCCACGGTCCAGGTGTTCTTGATCGCGTCCCGGTAGCGGTCGTAGAAGTCCGGGTAGCGCATCGGGCGCAGGGTCAGCTCGAAGCCCGGGTCGAGCAGGTTCTTGCTGCCGGTGGTGGCGGTGTGCGAGGCGGCAGCGGACGTCGTCTCGTTCTTTTCGGGTGCGGTCGTCATGATTACTGGCATGCCTCGCAGGACTCGGGGTTTTCCAGGGAGCAGGCGACGGCCTCGGGGTCGGCCGCCTGGGCGGGGACGGGAGCGGTCTGCGCGCCCCCGCCCGTACCGCGCGCGGACTGGGCGATACGGGTCGCCGGCCGCGAGCGGAGGTAGTAGGTGGTCTTGATGCCGCGCTTCCAGGCGTACGCGTACATCGAGCTGAGCTTGCCGATGGTCGGGGACGCCATGAACAGGTTCAGCGACTGGCTCTGGTCGAGGTAGGGCGTACGGTCCGCCGCCATGTCGATCAGCGCGCGCTGCGGGATCTCCCATGCCGTGCGGTACAGCGCGCGGGTCTCGGCGGGAATCCAGTCCAGCTCCTGCACCGAGCCGTTGGCCTCGCGCAGTGCGTCACGGGTGCGGGCGTCCCACAGGCCCAGCGCCTTCAGCTCCTCGATCAGGTACGCGTTGACCTGGAGGAACTCGCCCGACAGCGTCTCGCGCTTGAACAGGTTCGAGACCTGCGGCTCGATGCACTCGTACACGCCCGCGATGGAGGCGATGGTGGCGGTCGGCGCGATGGCCAGCAGCAGCGAGTTGCGCATACCGGTCTTCGCGATACGGGCGCGCAGCGCCGCCCACCGGTCCGCCCAGCGCGGCTCGGCGTTCGGGTAGTGGTCCGGGTGCAGGACGCCCCGGGCCGTACGCGTCGCGGACCAGGCCGGGTGCGGGCCGTGCCGCTCGGCGAGGCCGGCGGACGCCTCGTACGCCGCGAGCATGATCCGCTCGGAGATACGGGTGGACAGCTCGCGCGCCTCGGGCGAGTCGAAGCCCAGCCGCAGCCGGAAGAAGACGTCCTGGAGGCCCATCAGGCCCAGGCCCACCGGGCGCCAGCGGGAGTTGGAGGTGCCGGCCTGCTCGGTCGGGTAGAAGTTGATGTCCACCACGCGGTCGAGGAAGGTCACCGCGGTGCGGACCGTGGCGTCCAGCCGCTCCCAGTCCATCTCGCCGTTGTCACCCAGGTGGGCGGCGAGGTTGACCGAGCCGAGGTTGCAGACGGCGGTCTCGCCGTCGTCGGTGACCTCCAGGATCTCGGTGCACAGGTTCGAGGAGTGCACGACCTTGCCGGGCTCGGCGGTCTGGTTCGCGGTGCGGTTGGCGGCGTCCTTGAAGGTCATCCAGCCGTTGCCGGTCTGCGCGAGGGTGCGCATCATCCGCGAGTACAGGACCCGGGCCGGGACCTGCTTGACGGCGCGGCCCTCGGCCTCCGCCTTGCGGTACGCGGCGTCGAACTCGTCGCCGTACAGATCCACCAGCTCGGGCGCGTCGCTGGGGGAGAACAGCGACCAGTCGGCGTCCGCCTCGACGCGGCGCATGAACTCGTCGGGGATCCAGTGCGCGATGTTCAGGTTGTGGGTGCGCCGGGCCTCCTCGCCCGTGTTGTCGCGCAGCTCCAGGAACTCCTCCAGGTCCGCGTGCCAGGTCTCCAGGTAGACGCAGGCGGCGCCCTTGCGCCGGCCGCCCTGGTTCACGGCCGCGACCGAGGCGTCCAGGGTGCGCAGGAACGGCACGATGCCGTTGGAGTGGCCGTTGGTGCCGCGGATCAGCGAGCCGCGGGCGCGGACCCGGGAGTACGACAGGCCGATGCCGCCGGCGTGCTTCGACAGCCGGGCCACCTGGTGGTAGCGGTCGTAGATCGAGTCCAGCTCGTCCAGCGGGGAGTCCAGCAGGTAGCAGGAGGACATCTGCGGGTGCCGGGTACCGGAGTTGAACAGGGTGGGCGAGGAGGGCAGGTACGACAGCGTGCTGGTCAGCCGGTACAGCTCGGCGACGTCGGCGAGTGCCCGCTCGCTGTGGTCCTCGGCCAGGCCGCAGGCCACCCGCAGCAGGAAGTGCTGCGGGGTCTCGATCACCTGGCGGGAGATCGGGTGGCGCAGCAGGTAGCGGGAGTGCAGGGTACGCAGGCCGAAGTAGCCGAACCGGTCGTCGGCGCCGTCCGTCAGCGCGCGCTCCACCAGCTCGTCCAGGCGGTCCGCGTGGGTCCGTACGAACTCCGCCGTGCTGTCGGCGATCAGGCCCTCGCGGTGGCCGACGGCGACGGAGGCGGAGAAGGCGACCGCCCCCTCCGCGGCCGCCTCCTCCGCGATGGCGCGGGTCAGCAGGCGGGCGGCCAGCTTGGAGTACTGCGGCTCGTCGCCGATCAGGCCGGCCGCGGCCTCCATGGCCAGCGAGCGCAGCTCGGCCTCGTCGGAACCGGGGTGGCGGCCGCGCAGCGCGGCGGCGGCGATCTTGCCCGGGTCGGTGGCGGGCAGGTCGACGGTGAGGTCGGTCAGCGTGTGCAGCAGGGCGGCGCCGGGGCCGTCCGTGGCCTGGCCGCCGTGGCCCTGCCGGGGCTGCGTGTCCTTCGCGGGCTGCACGACCTGCTCGGCTGCTGCGGGCTCCGTTGGCGCGATGGTCACGTGCTGCTCTCCCTCACTCGGCGGGGGCCTGGGGAGGGCACGGGGCGCGTACGGGCGTGCGGCACCCCCGGTACGGCAAGGGGCGCGCGGGCACACCGCGCAGCGTCCACCGGTCCAACCCGCGAGACCCGGACGTATCGACGTCCGCGCCGGTCCTGGCGCGGGCGTACTGTGGGCAGGTCTTCGGACTCACGGGTGCGGATTGACGCACTTCGTACACCGTTGCGGGACAGTTCCGGATTCGCACCGGATTCCCCTGCGACGACAGCGAGCACGAGCATACATCTTGTGCTGCCTCGTGCACCCACCCCCATATCTTGTGTCGCGTTGGCGCGGGGATGTCCGGAGCCGTGGTATTCGACGGCCGTTCCGGGGCGGTTTCCCGGGGTTTTCCGGGGCCTCCGAGAGGGTGCCACGCGGTGGCTCCGGGGCTGTTCCCGGGGGCCGGGGCCGTTCGCCGGGCCATCCGCCCGGCCGTTCGCCGGGCCGTCCGCCGCGGCCTGGACGGGGGCTGATGCAGGGGGCGTATTGGTGGCGCGGAATGCCCCTGACGCGTTGACCGGGGCTCCTGGAGCGTATTGGCTCCTTGTCTGCTCCGTCGGTCGGCGGGGCGGGTGGGGGCCTTGTGCGAGGGGGAACATGCGAGGAACCGGTGCGGCGCGCGGCGCCGTGCGCGTCGTGGGGCTGATGGCGGGGGCGTGCGTCGTGGCAGGGGTGCTGACGGCGTCACCGGCAGCCGCCGCGGGGCGGGCGGCTCCGGCCACCGAGCGGGTCGGTGTTGCCATGGACGGGACGCAGGGAAACGGTTTTTCGGGCGATCCGGAGCTCAGCGCGAACGGGCGGTTCGTGGCATTCACCTCGGAAGCCACCGATCTGGGGCCCACGGACACCAACGGCCAGCAGGACGTCTACGTCAAGGATTTACGGACGGGAAAGGTCGACCTGGTCAGCGTCGCCGGTGACGGCACGCCCGGTGACGCCCTCTCCGGATCGCCCGGGATCAGCGCCGACGGACGGTATGTGGCCTTCTACTCCGGCGCGGCGAACCTGGTCCCCGGCGACACCAACGGCGAGGGCGACGTCTTCGTCCACGACCGCCGCACCGTGCGCACCGTGAGTCCCACCGCGGGCGCCGGGAGGTCCCCGTACGGATACGGGGTGCAGAACTTCGCCCTCAGCGGCGACGGCCACCGCCTCGCCTTCGGCTCCTACCGCCCGGACCTGGTGCCCGGCGACACCAACGAGCGCCTGGACATCTTCGTCCACGATGTGCAGAAGGGAACGACGCGACGGGTCAGCGTGGCGAGCGACGGCACCCAGGCGAACGCCCCGTCCGCCTTCCCGTCGATCAGCGCCGGCGGCCGCCGGATCGCGTTCACCTCGAAGGCGACCAACCTCACCCCCGCCGGCCCCGGCTTCCGCCGCCCGCCGCCGCAGGACCCCCTGTACGTCCACGACATCGCCACCGGGCGCACCCGTGCGGCGAGCCTGAGCACCACGGGCGCCGTGGTCGGCGTGTCGCCGTCCCCCCGGCTCAGCCCCGACGGCCGGTACGCGGTCTTCTCCGCCCTGGCCGCGGACGTGGTGCCGGACGACACCAACGGCACGTACGACCTCTTCGCCCGCGACCTGGAGCGCGGCACCACCCGGCTGCTGTCCCGCGCGTACGACGGCGCCCAGGGCAATGGCTGGTCCTCCGCCGGGCGGCTCAGCGCCGACAACCGGCGGATCTTCTTCACCTCCGCGGCCACCAACCTGGTGCCCGGCGACACCAACGGCCAGGTGGACGGCTTCGTCCGCGACCTGCGCACCGGGCACGTCGAGCGGATCAACGTCGGTGCGGACGGCGGCCAGTCGGCGTCCTGGACGAACACCGCGGCACCCGACGCCACCGGACGGCTGGCGGCCTTCGACTCGCGCGACGAGGGGCTGGTGCCCGGGGACACGAACGGGACGGGCGACGTGTTCGTCCGGCGGCTGGAGCACTGACGCACTGACGCATGTACCGACCGACGCACCGACGCCGGGGCGCCCGGCCGGAACGGGCGTACGGCGCAGCGGCGCATCGGCACCACCCGGACACCGGCGCACCGACCAGGAGGGGAACCGAACATGAGGACCACCCGCACCACCGCCCGGAGACTCGCCGCCGTGACGGGCGTGTGCGCGCTCGCCGCGCTGCTGCCCGCGACCACGGCCGGCGCCCGTACCGCGCCGCCGTCCGACACGGAGCGGGCCAGCGTCACCGCCGAGGGGGCGCAGGCCAACGGCGGCTCGTCCGGCTCGGCGATCAGTGCCGACGGCCGGTACGTCGCCTTCGACTCCGACGCGAGCGACCTGGTGCCCGGTGACACCAACGGGCAGTCGGACGTGTTCGTGAAGGACCTGCGGACGGGCACCGTCCAGCGCGTCAACGTGGCGAGCGACGGCACCCAGGCCGGCTCCTGGTCGTCCACCCCCTCCCTCAGCGCCGACGGGCGATACGTCGCCTTCGCCTCCGACGCGGCCGACCTCGTGCCGGGCGACACCAACGCCGACACCGACATCTTCGTCCACGACCGCAGGACCGGACGGACCGAGAGCGTCACCCTCGACGGGCGGCCCCCGCAGGGCAAGCAGGGTGCCCAGGCGCCGGTGATCAGCGCCAACGGCCGGTACGTGGCGTTCGCCTCCAGCCGCGAGGACCTGGTGCCCGGCGACACCAACGGCGCCCAGGACATCTTCGTACGCGACCGCAGGACCGGCAGCGTGACGCGGGTCAGCGTCTCCGTCACCGGCGGCGAGCAGGCCACCGGCCCCTCCGCCAACCCGGTGATCAGCTACGACGGCCGCAAGGTCGGCTTCATCTCCAAGGCGGCCAATCTCCCCCCGAAGTCCACCCGGGCCGCTCGCCCGGAGGCCGACCCGCGCCGACCGCACAGCTACCCGTTCTTCCTGCACGACCTGGACACCGGCCGCACGAGCGTGGCGAGCCTCAGCTCGGCCGGCGAGACGGTGGGCGCCTGGAACGCCTCGCTCAGCCCCGACGGCCGCCACGCGGTCTTCTCCAGCCAGTACGGTGAGGTGGTGCCCGGCCATCCGACGGGCCGCCCGGACCTGTTCGTCCGCGACCTCGTCAAAGGCACGACGGAGCAGATGAGCCTCACCCACGACGGCAAGCAGCCGCTGTCCGGGTCCTCCGGCCTGGGCGTGCTGTCCGCCGACAACCGCCGCCTGTACTTCCAGTCCTCCTCCCCGGACCTGGTGCCGGGGGACACCAACGACGCGCAGGACGTCTTCGTCCGCGACATGCGCACCGGCACCGTCGAACGGGCCAGCGTCGCCGCCGACGGCACCCAGGCCCTGGCCTGGTCCTCCAACGCCTCCACCGACGCCAGGGGCCGCCTCGTCGCCTTCGACTCCGACGCGGCCAACCTGGTCCCGGGTGACACGAACGGGGTCTCCGACGTGTTCGTGCGGCGGGTGGGGCCGTAACCTCCCAGCCCGGCCCCGGCGGCCCCCGCCCCGGCCGTCGCTTCTAGGACGCCTCGCCCAGTTCACAGGTGAACGCCCACAGCTCGATGCCCGGCACCGGCTCCCAGTCCCGCTCGGGTATGCGGGTGAACCCGATGCGCTCGTACATACGGTGGGCGTTCTTGATCTGCGGCATGGCGGAGAGCACCATGCGGGACAGGCCGAGGGAGCGGGCGCGGTCCATACAGGCGCGCACCAGCGCTTCGCCGGTGCCGCGCCCGCGGCCGGCGGGGGCGACGGCCAGCATCCGGAACTCGCCCTCGTCGGGACCGGCTATCTCGGCGTACGGGCTGCCGGGAGCGGCGAAGGTCACCGCCCCCAGTACCGCGCCGTCGGCGTCGACCGCCGTCAGCACCTCGGCGTGTCCGGCCCGGTGCGCGACATCGCGCAGCTTGCCCGCATACGGGTCGTCGGCCCCGAACGCCAGCAGCCCGTCCGCCGCATAGGCCGCCACGAGGAGTTCACCGATCGCGTCGAACTCCGCCGGCCGTGCGGCCCTGATCGTGATGTCCATGAGGCAAGTGTGCACCGGGGGTGTGACAACGCCTCCCCCGGCACACCTGCGCCCCGCTTCAGTGCCCCGCCGGAACCCCCGCCGTGGCCGGCGGCAGCTCGACCTGGACGCCCTTGTCGCCCACGTCCGCCGTGTAGTCCTCCGGCGACGTCTCGTCGATGCCGTCCGGGGCCTCGGTGGCGCGCAATACCACCGTGAGGACCACGGTGACCAGGACGTTCAGGACGAACGCGGTCAGTCCGATGTAACCGATCTCGCCGATGCCGGGGATCTCCGCGCTGGAGCCGCCGAAGTGCTTCTGCGTGGGGCTGGCCACCCCGTACGCCGCGAGCGTGCCGTAGACCATGCCGACCGCCCAGCCGGCCAGCAGCGCCCAGCGGTGGAACCAGCGGGTGAACAGGCCGCCGACCAGGGCGGGCATGGTCTGGAGGATCCAGATGCCGCCCAGTAGCTGGAAGTTGATCGCGACGGTCTTGTCCATCGTCAGGACGAAGACCAGCGCGCCGACCTTGACCAGCAGCGACACCAGCTTGGCAACCTTGTGCTCCTGTGCGGGCGTGGCACCGGGCCTGAGGAAGTCCTTGTAGATGTTGCGGGTGAAGAGGTTCGCCGCGGCGATGGACATGATCGCGGCGGGGACGAGGGCGCCGATCCCGATCGCGGCGAACGCCACGCCCGTGAACCAGTCGGGGAACATGTCCTCGAAAAGCTGCGGGATCGCCAGCTGCCCGTTCTGCACCTTGATCCCGGCCGCCACCGCCATGAAGCCGAGCAGCGCGAGCAGCCCCAGCATCAGGGAGTACAGCGGCAGGATGGTGGTGTTGCGGCGGATCACGTTGCGGCTGCGGGAGGACAGCGTCGCGGTGATCGAGTGCGGGTACATGAACAGCGCGAGCGCCGAGCCGAGTGCCAGCGTCGCGTACGCCCACTGCGCGTTCGGCCCGCTGGCCAGCTCCCCGCGCGGCTTGCCGGTAGCCGGGTTCTTCTGTGCGAAGGCGTCCTGGGCCACCGCGAAGATGTGGTCGAAGCCGCCCAGCTTGATCGGGATGTAGATGATCGCGACGACGATGACCAGGTAGATCAGCCCGTCCTTGACGAACGCGATCAGCGCGGGCGCCCGCAGCCCGGACGAGTAGGTGTACGCCGCGAGCACACCGAAAGCGATCAGCAGCGGAAGGTCCTTGACGAACCAGTGGGTGTTCGCGCCGCCGCCGACGCCCATCACGTCCAGCACCGCCTGGATGCCGACGAGTTGCAGCGCGATGTACGGCATCGTGGCGAGGATGCCGGTGAGCGCCACGGCCAGCGACAGCCCCTTCGAGCCGAACCGGCCGCGGACGAAGTCGGAGGTGGTGACGTACCCGTGCTTGTGCGAGACCGACCACAGGCGGGGCAGGAAGGTGAAGATCAGCGGGTAGACGAGGATCGTGTACGGGACCGCGAAGAACCCGGCCGCGCCCGCCGCGTAGATCGCCGCGGGTACGGCGACGAAGGTGTACGCGGTGTACAGGTCGCCGCCGAGCAGGAACCACGTCACCCAGGTGCCGAAGCTGCGGCCGCCCAGGCCCCATTCGTCGAGGTTGTCGGACTGCGCGGCCCTGCGCCAGCGCGCCGCCAGGAAGCCCATGACCGTGACGGCCACGAAGAAGAAGATGAAGACGGCGAGCGCGACGCCGTTCACGCCGTCCTTCACCGCGTCGCACCCCCCTTGCGCAGCCGCTGTTCACGCTGGACCAGCTTGTAGGCGATCATCGTGAGCGCGGTCGAGATCAGCACCCACAGCATCTGGTACCAGTAGAAGAACGGGATGCCGATGAGCGTCGGCTCCACCTTGGCGTACGAGCCCACCCACAGCATCGCCACGAAGGGCGCGACCAGGCACAGCCCGGCGATCACGCGGCTGGGCGTGACGACCGGGGCGGCTCTGTCCGCTGGTGTTCCGGCTGATTCGGACGGCTCTGGCATGGCCGTGGCTCCGTTCCCTGGCGGTCCCTTGGTGATCACGCGTGCAATGGGCAGGAAATCTAAGCCAGGGAAGTTGTACGCGTCACTACCTGTCCGCATATCGGTACGGCAACGACGTACGCCGCCTCCGCCGCGGCGGGCCCCGCCGCCTCAGCAGCAGCGGAAGCCGGAGCGGGGGTCGTCCTCGCGCGCGTCGGCCCGTCGCCGCTCGAACTCACGGCGGCCGGGCACCGGCGCGTCGGGTGTGTGGTGCCGGACATGCGCGACGTACCGCTCGTACGCGCTCTCGCCGGTCAATTCCCGTACGTACCAGCGGATCCAGCGCAGCCCGCGCCGGGCCGCCGCCACGGCCGGTGCCGCGCTCACGGCCCGCTCCGTTCCGCGGCAGCCAGCTCCGCCTTCTCCTCCTTGGAGGCCACCAGCCCGGCGGGCGCGACGATCGCCGACCTCACGTACGGGGCCTCGCTGAGCCGGGACGCCTCGGGACGGCGCAGGTGGCGCACGCAGACCCGGGCGGCATCCGCGATCACCGCCACGATCAGCAGGGCGAGCACCGCCGACAGCACGCCGTCCACCGTCGAGTTGGTGACCACCGTGTGCATGTCGTCCATGCTCTTGGCGGGCGGCAGCACCTTCCCGGCGTCGATGGCGTCCTGATAGGCCGAACGCTGGGTGAAGAAACCGACCTTGGGGTCACCGGAGAAGACCTTCTGCCAGCTCGCGGTGAGTGTCACGGTGGCGTCCCAGGCGAGCGGCACGCCTGTGATCCAGGCCCACTTGAGGCGGCCGGACTTCACCAGCAGGGTCGTGCAGACGGTCAACGCGACCGCCGCCAGAAGCTGGTTGGCGATGCCGAAGACCGGGAAGAGCTGGTTGATGCCGCCGAGCGGCTCGTGCACGCCGACCCACAGGAAGTAACCCCACAGCGCCACCACGGCCGCGCTGCACAACACCAGGCCCGGCTTCCAACTCACCCTGCGGAACGGCTTGTAGATGTTCCCCAGCATGTCCTGGAGCATGAACCGGCCGACCCGGGTTCCCGCGTCCAGCGCCGTGAGGATGAACAGCGCCTCGAACATGATGGCGAAGTGGTACCAGAACGCCTTCATCCCGGCGCCGCCGAAGACCTGCGAGAAGATGTCCGCGACCCCGACGGCGAGGGTGGGCGCGCCGCCCGTACGGGACAGCAGGGTGTGCTCCTCCACGGCCTTGGCCGCGGCCGCCAACTGGTCGGGGGAGATGCTGTATCCGAACTGGGCGACGGCCTGGGAGGCCGACTGCACGGTGTCGCCGATCACCCCGGCCGGCGCGTTCATCGCGAAGTACAGTCCCGGGTCGATGATCGACGCCGCCACCAGGGCCATCACCGCGACGAACGACTCCATGAGCATCGAGCCGTAACCGATCATGCGGATCTGGGTCTCCTTCTGCACCATCTTGGGCGTGGTGCCGGAGGAGATCAGCGCGTGGAAGCCGGAGAGCGCGCCGCAGGCGATGGTGATGAAGACGAACGGGAAGAGCGACCCGGCGAAGACCGGGCCGTCCCCGCGCCCGGCGAAGTCCGTGACCGCGTCCATCTTCAGACGGGGCACCGTGACCAGCACCCCGACCGCCAGCAGCCCGATCGTGCCGATCTTCATGAAGGTGGAGAGGTAGTCGCGCGGCGCGAGCAGCGTCCACACGGGCAGGACGGAGGCGATGAACCCGTACACCACGAGCCAGACGACCAGCGTCCCCGGCTCCAGCGTGAAGGTGTCGGCCCAGGAGGAGTCAGCGACCCAGCGGCCCGCGACCAGGGCGAGCAGCAGCAGCGCGACGCCGATCAGGGAGACCTCGGTGACCCGGCCGGGGCGCAGGACCCGCAGGTAGAAACCCATCAGCAGGGCGATGGGGATCGTCATGCCGATGGAGAAGGTGCCCCAGGGGGACTCCGCCAGCGCGTTGACGATGATCAGTGCCAGCACGCCCAGCAGGATGATCATGATGGCGAAGGCGGCGAGCAGCGCGGCGGCCCCGCCGACCACGCCGATCTCCTCGCGCGCCATCTGCCCCAGTGACCGGCCGTCGCGCCGGGTGGAGAAGAACAGCACCACCATGTCCTGCACGGCGCCCGCGAAGACCACGCCGACGATGATCCAGATGGTGCCGGGCAGATACCCCATCTGGGCGGCGAGCACCGGCCCGACCAGCGGCCCGGCGCCCGCGATGGCCGCGAAATGGTGCCCGAGCAGCACCCGCCGGTCGGTGGGGTGGAAGTCCACGCCGTCGTTCAGCCGCTCGGCGGGCGTGGCGCGGGTCCGGTCGAACTTCAGTACGCGGGTCGCGATGAACCGCGCGTAGAAGCGGTAGCCGATGGCGTACGAGCCGAGGGCGGCGGCCACCATCCAGGCGGCCGAGACCTCCTCGCCGCGGGACAGCGCGAGCAGCGTCCAGCCGGCGGCACCGACCAGCGCCACGGCCGTCCACAGTGCGATCTTCCGGGGGTTGGCGGCACTTCGAGGTCTGCCTGCTGGGCGCACCTGTACGTCCTCCCGTCGACGCGACGACGGAAGGACCGTAGAGGCAACGGGGCGGATCGCGCCATACCCCCGCGGGCGTGGCGGGGCGCCGACGCGGTCCGCCCCGGGCGGGACGCCCGTACGGTCCGCCCCGCAGCCGGGCGGTCAGTCGGCCGGCCGCCGCAGCCGGGCCACGAACTTGTAGCGGTCGCCGCGGTAGACCGAGCGCACCCACTCCACCGGCGCGCCCTCGGCGTCGAGGGAGTGCCGGGAGAGCATCAGCATCGGCAGGCCCACGTCCGTACCGAGCAGTCCGGCCTCGCGCGGTGTGGCCAGCGAGGTCTCGATGGTCTCCTCGGCCTCGGCCGGCCGGACGTCGTAGACCTCGGACAGCGCCGTGTAGAGCGAGGTGTACTTGACCAGGTTACGGCGCAGCGCGGGGAAGCGCTTCGCCGAGAGGTGGGTGGTCTCGATGGCCATCGGCTCGCCGCTGGCCAGCCGCAGCCGTTCGATGCGCAGCACCCGGCCGCCGGCCGTTATGTCCAGCAGCCCGGCCAGGCGGTCGTCGGCCGTGACATAGCCGATGTCGAGCAACTGCGAGGCCGGCTCCAGGCCCTGGGCCCGCATGTCCTCGGTGTACGAGGTCAGTTGCAGGGCCTGCGACACCTTGGGTTTGGCCACGAACGTGCCCTTGCCCTGGATACGTTCCAGCCGGCCTTCGACGACCAGTTCCTGGAGGGCCTGGCGTACCGTGGTGCGGGAGGTGTCGAACTCCGCCGCCAGGGTCCGCTCCGGCGGGACCGGCGTGCCCGGGGGCAGCGTCTCGGTGATCTCCAGCAAGTGGCGCTTGAGGCGGTAGTACTTGGGCACACGGGCGGTGCGTGCGCCGCCGCCGTTGTCCGCACTGCCCCCGTCGGTCTCCATGACCCGCCTCTCCGACTCCTGTCGCGCTGCCGTCACCGGCTCCTCCGTACGTAGCGGCTCATCGTGGCACGGGTGGGGTCCCGGTGCTCCCTTGCTGGTCCGTGCCCGCTCGCGGGGCCTGACGCCAACGTAGCGTCTGCCCTGCGGACGGACGCCGCCGTAGCGGCGACAGGCCCCAGATGTCGGTCCGGTAACGGACCTGACAGCGACTCTTATACACCCTTGACACCCCAAAAGGTCTAGGCCAAGCTGCGGGCACTGGTCTAAACCATTAAAGACCACTCACGGTTTTCAGGGGAGAGCGCAATGAAGCGTGGACTCATAGCGGCGACGGCAGTCGCGGGAATGTTGGTGAGTGTCGCTGCCTGTGGGTCCAGCGACAGCAAGACGGCGGGCGCCTCGGACTTCAAGGGCAAGAAGCTCATCGTCTGGGTCATGGACGGCTCCAACCCGACGCAGTGGACCAAGCAGGTCTCCGAGGACTTCAAGAAGAAGACCGGCGCCACGGTCGAGTTCCGCGTCCAGCAGTGGAACGGCATCCAGCAGAAGCTGACCACCGCCCTCTCCGAGAGCAGCCCGCCCGACGTCGTCGAGATCGGCAACACCCAGACCGCCGCGTACGCCAAGGCCGGCGCCCTCGCGGACCTGGGCGACCTGAAGAAGGAGATCGGTGCCGACTGGACCGACTCCTTCAACAAGGCCGCCATGGCCGACGGCAAGCAGTACGCCCTCCCCTGGTACGCGGGCAACCGCGTGGTGATGTACAACAAGAAGATCTGGGCGCAGGCGGGCATCAAGGAACTGCCCAAGACCCGCGCCGAACTCTTCAAGGCGTTCGACACCATCAAGCAGAAGACCGACGCCGAGCCGCTCTACCTCCCCGGCCAGAACTGGTACTTCTTCGACGGCCTCACCATCGGGACCGGCGCCGACCTGGTCAAGAAGGAAGGCGGCAAGTGGATCTCCAACCTCGGTGACCCCAAGGTCTCCAAGGCCATGGACATCTACAAGCAGTACCAGGCGTTCAGCACCGCCCCGAAGAACAAGGACGAGGCCACCCCGCAGCAGGCCGAGATCTTCTCCAAGGGCAAGACCGGCGCCATCATCGCCATGGGCTACGAGGGCCCCACCGCCGTCAAGGCCAACCCGGCCGTCAAGGACGACATCGGCTTCTTCCCCATCCCGGGCGAGACCGCCGACAAGCCCGAGGGCGTCTTCCTCGGCGGCTCCAACTTCGCCGTCGCGGGCGGCGGCCAGAACCAGGAACTGGCCAAGGAGTTCCTGAAGGTCGCACTGTCCAAGAAGAACGACGGACAGATGGTCAAGGAGGTCGGCTGGAGCCCGAAGTCCCCCGACCTCGCCTCCGCCGCCAAGGGCAACCCGGCCGCCGAGGCCGCCGCGCCCGGCGCCGCCAAGTCCAGCGGCACCACCCCGCTGATCCCCGAGTGGGCCCAGGTCGAGAACACCCCGAACCCGATCAAGGCCTACATGACCGCGGTGCTCAACGGCAAGGCCCCCGCGGACGCCGCCAAGGACGTCGAAGGCGAGATCAACAAGCGGCTGGCCCAGAAGCAGTGACCGACGGCGTGCCCCGAGGTCCGGTCCGTACGGACCCGCGCGGCGCGCCTCGGCACCAGTAACGCGGTCCCCGCGGCGGCGCCAGCCGCGGGGGCCGCCACACCGTACGGGTTCCGTACGGGAGCCGGCCGTCCCGGTCCCCGTACGGAACCGACCAGCGTGAGCACGACCAGGTGATGGGGAGCGGGACATGTCAGTGCAGATCGAGGACGCGGTTCGAGACTCCGCGCCGCGGATCGGCAAGGGCGGCGCCCCGCCGCCCCGGCGCGGCCGGAAGCCGGGCCGGGCCGCCAGAAGCGCCCCCTACCTGCTGCTGATCCCGGCCCTGGCCGCCACCGCGGTCTTCCTGGGCTGGCCCATGGTGCGGAACCTGATCATCTCGTTCCAGAACCTGAACATGAAGCAGCTGATCCAGCACCTCACCGAGTGGCGCGGCTTCGACAACTACGCGGAGGTCCTGGGCGGCGAGCAGTTCTGGCGGGTCACCCTCCGCACCATCGTCTTCACCGCCGTCAACGTCACCCTGATCATGGTGCTGGGCGTCCTGATCGGCCTCCTGCTGGCCCGGCTCGGCAAGAAGATGCGCCTGACGCTGTCCGTCGCGCTCGTGCTGACCTGGGCGATGCCCGCCATCGCCGCCACCACCGTCTTCCAGTGGCTGTTCGACGCCCGCTACGGCGTCGTCAACTGGGTGCTGGACGCGCTGGGCTGGCACTCCATGGCCCGCTTCGACTGGGTCGGCAGCCAGTTGTCCACCTTCTTCGTCATCACCGTACTGATCGTCTGGCAGTCGCTGCCGTTCGTGGCCCTGAACCTCTACGCCGCGACCACGACCATCCCCAAGGAGCTGTACGAGGCCGCCCGGATGGACGGCGCCGGCACCTGGAAGGTCTTCACCAGCGTCACCTTCCCCTTCCTCAAGCCGTTCTTCCTGGCGACGACGTTCCTTGAGGTCATCTGGGTCTTCAAGGCGTTCCCGCAGATCTTCGCGATCAACGAGGGCGGCCCCGACCGGCTCACCGAGACCCTGCCGATCTACGCCTTCACCGAAGGCGTCGGCAACCTCCACTTCGGCATGGGCGCGGCCATCTCGCTGCTGACCATCGTCGTCCTGCTCGCCATGACCGCGTACTACCTGCGACTGACCCTGAAGCAAGAGGAGGACGAGCTGTGAACCGCTCACTGCTCGGCCGCATCTGGCCCAACGCGACGGCGATCGTGCTCGCCCTCGGATTCGTCTTCCCCGTGTACTGGATGTTCACCACGGCCTTCAAGCCGAACAGTGACATCATCACCGAGGACCCGGTGTGGTTCCCGTTCCACGGCACCTTCGAGCACTTCACGACCGCCGTGAACGCGCCGAACTTCTGGACCCTGGTGGGCAACTCCGTCACCGTCACCGTGCTGGCGGTCGGACTCTCGCTGCTGATCGCCCTGTGCGGCTCCTTCGCCATCGCCCGGATGCGCTTCAAGGGCCGCAAGGGCATCATCCTGACCTTCATGGTCGCCCAGATGGCGCCCTGGGAGGTCCTGGTCATCTCGGTCTACATGATCGTGCGCGACGCCGACATGCTGAACAGCCTGGTGCCGCTGACCTTCTTCTACATGCTCATGGTGCTGCCCTTCACCCTCCTGACGCTGCGCGGCTACGTCGCCGCCGTGCCCAAGGAGCTGGAGGAGTCCGCGATGGTCGACGGCTGCACCCGCCGGCAGGCGTTCGTGAAGATCATCTTCCCGCTGCTGGCACCCGGCCTGATGGCCACCTCGCTGTTCGGCTTCATCACCGCCTGGAACGAATTCCCGCTGGTGCTGGTTCTCAACAAGGAGCCGGACAAGGGCACGCTGCCGCTGTGGCTCTCGCAGTTCCAGAGCCAGTTCGGCGACGACTGGGGCGCCACGATGGCCGCCGCCTCCATCTTCGCCGTACCGATCCTGGTCCTGTTCCTGTTCCTGCAGCGCAAGGCGGTCAGCGGACTGACCGCCGGCGCAGTGAAGGGATGACGCGCGCCATGACGACACTCGTACACCCGGCCGACACCCTCACCCGCGACGCGCTCACCGTCCTCCAGCCCGGCTTCACCGGCACTTCGGCGCCCGACTGGCTGCTGCGCCGGCTCGGCGAGGGCCTCGCCTCCGTGGGCCTGTTCGGACGCAATGTCGCCTCGCCCGAACAGCTCGCCGCGCTCACCGCCCAGCTACGGGCCGAGCGCGACGACGTCCTCGTCGCCATCGACGAGGAGGGCGGCGACGTCACCCGCCTCGAAGTACGCGGCGGCTCCTCGTTTCCCGGCAACCTCGCCCTGGGCGCGGTCGACGACACCCGGCTCACCCACGACGTGGCCCGCGAACTCGGCCGCCGCCTCGCCGAGTGCGGTGTCAACCTGAACTGGGCGCCGTCCGCCGACGTCAACTCCAACCCGTCCAACCCGGTCATCGGCGTCCGCTCCTTCGGCGCCGACCCCCTCCTGGTGGCCCGGCACACCGCCGCGTACGTCGAAGGACTCCAGTCCGCCGGCGTCGCCGCCTGTGCCAAGCACTTCCCCGGCCACGGCGACACCGCCGTCGACTCCCACCACGACGTGCCGCACATCGCCGCCGAACTGCGCACCCTCCAGGAACGCGAACTGGTGCCCTTCCGGGCCGCCATCGCCGCCGGCACCAAGGCCGTCATGAGCGCGCACATCCTGCTCCCGGCCCTGGACGGCACGCTGCCCGCCACCCTGAGCCGCAACGTGCTCACCGGCCTGCTGCGCGCTCCCGCCTCCGAGGGCGGCCTCGGCTTCGACGGCCTGATCGTCACCGACGGCATGGAGATGCAGGCCATCTCCGCCACTTACGGCATCGAACGGGGCAGCGTCCTGGCCATCGGCGCCGGAGCGGACGCCATCTGTGTCGGCGGGGGACTGGCCGACGAAGCCACCGTGCTGCGGCTGCGCGACGCCTTGGTGCGGGCGGTACGCGACGGAGAGCTGTCGGAGAAGCGGCTCGCCGACGCGGCAGCACGGGTCCGCGCCCTGGCGCGGTGGACCCGGAGTGCGGGCGCGACACAGGGGGCCCTCCCTGGGGAGCGAGGGGTCGCGCCCGCACCCGAGGCCGGCCTCGTCGCGGCCCGCCGGGCGCTGCGCGTCACCCGCAACGGCCCGTACGAACCGCTCACCGCGCCCGCCTACGTCGCCGCCTTCACACCCGTCGCCAACATCGCCGTCGGCGACGAGACCCCCTGGGGCGTCGCCGCCGAACTGACCCGCCTGGTTCCGGGTACGGAGACCGGTACGTATGGGAGCGGGGGCGGGCGTGCCGCCGGGTCCGGAGGCACTGGTGGGGCCGGGGCTGGCGGCACGTCCGGGAGCGACAGCGGGACCGGAGGTGCCGACGGGACCAGAGGTGTCAGCGAGACCAGGGATATCGGTGGGGCCGGGAGTACTGGCGCGTCCGGAAGTGATGGCGCGTCCGGGGTGTCCGCGCAGATCGCGGAGGTGCTGCGGGCGGCGGGGGAGCGGCGGATCGTCGCCGTCGTCCGTGACGTCCACCGGCACGCCTGGATGGCGGCGGCCCTGGACGCCCTGCTCGACGCCCGCCCGGACACGGTGGTCGTCGAGATGGGCCTGCCACAGGCGCCACCGCGCGGCGCCCTGCACATCGCCACCCATGGCGCGGCCCGCGTCTGCGGCCGCGCCGCCGCGGAGGTCATCGCGGGTGGCTGAACCCCCGCCGGGCCGCGGAAGGGGAGCCGCGGCCCGGCGGGAACGTCGTACCGGCGTACGACGCGACTCGGCCGGGGCGCCCCAGTGAGGGGAACCCCGGCCGAGTCGCGTGCGGCCCGTGGGCCTCAGCCCTCGGTCCGCTTACAGGCCCTGAGCCCGCGCACAGGCCCTGAGGCGGCTCACAGGCCCTGCCACTCCGGCTTGGCGGCGTACGTGGCGCGGAAGTAGTCGGCCAGCTTGAGCTTGGACGCGGCGGCTTCGTCGACCACGACCGTGGCGTGCGGGTGCAGCTGGAGCGCGGAGGCCGGCACCAGCGCCGAGACCGGGCCCTCGACGGACTGCGCGACGGCGTCCGCCTTGCCCTCGCCGGTGGCCAGCAGCACCAGGTGGCGGGCCTCCAGGATGGTGCCGATGCCCTGGGTGATGACGTGGTGCGGCACCTCCTCCAGGCTGTCGAAGAACCGGGCGTTGTCCTCCCGGGTCTGCTGCGTCAGCGTCTTGATGCGCGTGCGGGACGCGAGCGAGGAGCACGGCTCGTTGAAGCCGATGTGCCCGTCGGTACCGATGCCCAGGAGCTGGAGGTCCACGCCGCTGGCCTCGCTCAGCGCACGGTCGTACGCCTCGCAGGCCGCCTGCACGTCCTCCGCGGCGCCGTCCGGCCCCATGAAGGCGTCCTCGCCGAGCCCCAGCGGCTCCACGACCTCGCGCAGCACCACGGAGCGGTACGACTCGGGGTGCCCGGCCGGCAGCCCGACGTACTCGTCGAGCTGGCAGATGCGGGCACGCGAGACGTCCACGCCACCGTCGCGGACCGTGCCCGCCAGCGCTTCGTAGACGGGCAGCGGAGTCGATCCAGTGGCCACACCCAACAGCGCCTCGGGCTTACGGCGCACCAAGGCGGCGATGGCCTCCGCGATCAGCTCGCCGCCTGCCTTGGCGTCCGGGACGATGACAACTTCCACGCTGTGCCTGCCGATCTGGAGAATGGACTCGTGTGGTATAGACCAATCTACCAGAGCCCGCCCCATCACCCCCGGAGACATCAGGCGACCCGCAACTGAACAGCGGGCCAACCGGGGGTGCGGTGCGGGGCGACCGGGCGGGATGGCCGGGCGGCGCGGGTGCGGTGGCGGGGACGGGGGCACGCGTGGTCGACTGGCGTCGGACACCGCGGCTTCCGCACCTGATCCGGCGACCACGGCCGTTAAGGCGGCCACGGCCGCCACGGCCGTTACGACCGCTGCGGGTGCGGCGGCCATCCACGGCCGTTACGACCGCTACGGGTGCGACGGCCATCGCAGCCAAGGCGACCGCTACGGGTGCGGCGGCCATCGCAGCCAAGGCGACCGCTACGGGTGCGGCGGCCACTTCAGGGTTACGCGATACGTGACAGGTGCGCGACGGACGCGCACAGGAGTTCCGCCGGGCGCCGCGCGAACGGCACGCGGGCACGGCAGACCACAGGAGGCGGCCAGGATGCCCCGCACGGTGAACCGCACGCTGCACGACAACTCCGACGAACGCCCCGGCCGCCACATGGCCGCCGAGATGGCCGAACAGCCCGACGTCCTGCGCCGCATCCTCGCCGAGGGCGCGTCCCGCATCCGTGGCGTCGCCGAGCAGGTCGCCGCCCGCCGGCCGCGGTTCGTCCTGTTCACCGCGCGCGGTACGTCGGACAACGCGGCCCTCTACGCCAAGTACCTGTTCGAAGTGCGGCTCGGCATGCCCTGCGGTCTCACCTCCATGTCCACGACCACCGCCTACGGCGCGCGGCCCGATCTCAGGGACTGCCTGGTCGTCACGGTCAGCCAGTCCGGTGGGTCACCCGACCTCGTCGCCTCGACCCGGGCCGCCCGCGAGGGCGGCGCGATCACCCTCGCGGTGACCAACAACGCCGGCTCGGCGCTCGCCGGCGTCAGCGAGTTCCACCTCGACATCCTGGCCGGCCCGGAACGCGCCCTGCCCGCCACGAAGACCTACACGGCCGAACTCCTCGCCCTCTACCTCTTCGTCGACGGCCTGCGCGACAGTTGGGGCCACCCGGGCCCGCACGCCGCGGGCGACCTGGCCGCGAAGCCACTGCCGGACCTGGCCGAGTCCGTCCTCGCCCGCCACGCCGAGGTCAAGGCCCTCGCTGCCCGCTACCGCTTCGCGGAGCGCATGGTGCTCACCTCCCGTGGATACGGCTACCCGACGGCCAAGGAAGCCGCCCTGAAACTCATGGAGACCAGCTACATCCCCGCCCTCTCCTACTCCGGAGCGGACCTCCTGCACGGCCCGCTCGCCATGGTGGACAACATCTCCCCGGTGATCGCGATCGTCACCGACGGCAAGGGCGGCGAGGCGCTGCGGCCCGTACTGGAGCGTCTGCGCGACCGGGGCGCCGACCTGGTGGTCATCGGCAGCCCCGCCGAGGTCGACCGGGCCGCGGCGGGCTTCGCGCTGCCGACCGAAGGCGTGGCCGAGGAACTCCAGCCGGTCCTCGAAATCCTCCCCCTCCAGATGCTCGCGTACGAAGTGACCCTCGCCCGAGGTCAGGACCCCGACGCCCCTCGCTCCCTGGCCAAGGTCACCAAAACCCACTGACCCACCCCACTGCCTGCCCCCTCCCGCTGTCTCAGAGCAGCGCACCCCCCGTTGCGTCGATCCACTGGCCGGTGACCCAGCGGCTGTCGTCCGAGGCGAGGAAGGCGGCGATGTCGCTGATGTCGCGGGGCTCGCCCACTCGGCCCAGGGGGGATATCTCCGCGGACGTCCGCCAGGCCTCGGGATCGTTGCGCAGCCAGCCCGCGTTCATGTCGGTGTCGACCACACCCGGGGCGATCGCGTTGACCGTGATGCCGCGGGGGCCCAGGTCCTTGGCGAGGGTCGAGGTGAAGACGTCGAGCGCGCCCTTGGTCATCGAGTAGGTGATCAGCTCGGGCGCGGCGGCGCCACGGGTGAGGACCGTGGAGATGTTGATGACACGGCCGCCGTCACGCATCCGTTCCAGACCCAACTGGGTGACGAAGAACGGAGCCTTCGTGTTGACCGCGAAGACGCGGTCGAAGTCCTCCTCCGTGACGCCCGCCAGCGGATCGCGCCGGGCGACGATGCCGGCGTTGTTGACCAGGATGTCCACGCCGTCCGCCTGCGCGTCGAACGCGGACCACAGTGCCGCCGCGTCACCCGGCACGCCCAGTTCGGCACGGAGGGCGAAGGCCCGGCCGCCCGCCTCCTCGATCGACGTCACCGTCTCCTTCGCCGCTGCCTCGTCGCGTCCGTAATGCACCGCGACCAGCGCACCGTCCCGCCCCAGCCGCTCGGCGATCGCCCGGCCGATGCCCCTGCTGCCGCCCGTGACCAGCGCCGTCTTGCCCGTGAGCACGCCCATGGCCGCGCCCCCCTTTTCTGTATCGATGACTACAGAAAGACCGTAGCAGAGATTCCGTAGCGAGCGCTATAGAATTGGGGGATGGCGACGAAACAGCGCGCACAGCGCGGGCGGCCCCGGTCCTTCGACCGCGAGACGGCCCTGGAGCAGGCGATGCGGGCCTTCTGGGAGCACGGCTACGAAGCCGTCTCGATCGCCGACCTCACCGAGACCATGGGCATCAAGGCGCCGAGCCTGTACGCGGCGTTCGGGGACAAGCGGACGCTCTTCGAGGAGGCGGTCGAGGCGTACGTCCGGGACATCGGCGCCTTCTCCGGCCGCGCCCTCGCCGAGGAGCCGACGGCGCGCCGGGCCGTGGCGCGGATGCTGCGCGAGGCAGCGGCCTTTCACACCCTGCCGGGCTATCCGCGTGGCTGCATGATCATCACGGCCGCCACCAACTGCACGGTGCAGTCCGAAGAGGTCGTGCGCAGCCTTCAGGAGCGCCGTGCGCAGACCGTGGAACTGCTCGAAGGGCGGATCCGGGACGACATCCGGAGCGGCGAGCTGCCCGGCGCCATCGACGCGCACTCGCTCGCGACCTACGGTGCGACCGTGCTCCAGGGCATGTCACAGCAGGCGCGGGACGGTGCGGACCGTACGACCCTGGAGCGGGTCGCCGAACTCGCGATGGCCGCCTGGCCCGTCGGTCGGAGCGATGGCGGAGGGGAGGGGGCCGGAGGGGAGGGCGACTTGGCGCCGGAAGGGTAGCGGGAGGGAAGCGGGGAGCCCGGTCGGGCCGGGGACACCCGCGGGCCGCGGCGCCGGGACAGGACCCTCAACCTGTCCGGCACCGCAGCCCGGAGCTTCATCGGCCGGCCCGGCGGCAGGAGGCGTCCCACGTGCGGTAGGAACATCCGCCTGCCCAGAGGCCGGTCGACCGGAGGCCGTCGCGCAGTCAGGGCAGAGAGCGCTCGGGCCTCTTTCCGCTCTCCTGTGCGGGGAGAACGGAGGTTTCTGGAGGTTCGCGAAGTCTTCGTGCCGGTCCCGCGGGCCCGGGGGCCGTCCCTCGCGGGGTGCGGTACCGACTCATTGTGGACTAGACCAATCAGATCTGTCCATGGCCTTGCGAGGACAACACCTACACCGTACGCCGGTAGGCTCCAAGGCGTGCCCTCCATGAACGATCTCGTACGCCAGCACACTGCCCTCAGCGACTCCGACCTGGAGTGGCTGCACCTGCTGGTCTCGGAGTGGCAACTGCTCTCCGACCTGTCCTTCGCCGACCTGGT
Organism: Streptomyces sp. NPDC045470; assembly: GCF_040646595.1. Lineage (NCBI taxonomy): Bacteria > Bacillati > Actinomycetota > Actinomycetes > Kitasatosporales > Streptomycetaceae > Streptomyces > Streptomyces sp. NPDC045470. The sequence continues at coordinate 687,662 of NZ_JBEZAN010000002.1, read as the reverse complement.
GCTGTGGGTGCCCACCCTCGACGGCACGCGGTACGTGTCCGTCGCCCAGATGCGGCCCAACACGGGGCCGACCTCCTACCAGGACGACATGGTCGGCCACCTCGTCCCGCGGGGCCGCCGCCCGATGCTCGATTCCGCCCTGGACGAGGGACGGATCGTACGGGAGGGCGACCCCGAGTGGCGCGAGGAGGTGCCGGTACGCGTCGAGTCGATCCCGGTGCGCCGCGAGGGCCGGGTGCTGGGCGTGATCGCGCGGAACACGAACCTGCTGACGGTACGGACGCCGAGCCGGCTGGAACTCACGTACCTCCAGAGCGCCTCGGACCTCGCCCAGATGATCGCCGCAGGATCCTTTCCCTTTCCCGGCCAGCAGGTCGACATGGACGCCTCGCCGCGGGCCGGGGACGGGCTGATCAGGCTGGACGCGGACGGCATCGTCCAGTACGCCAGCCCGAACGCGCTCTCCGCCTACCACCGCCTCGGCCTCGCCGCCGACCTCGTGGGTCACCACCTGGGCCAGACCACCGCCGAACTGGCGCCCGCGCGCGGTCCCGTCGACGAGGCGCTGGTCAAGCTGGCCAGCGGCTGGGCGCCCCGGGAGTTCGAGGTGGAGGGCGAGGACGGGGTGATCCAACTGCGCGCCATTCCGCTCAAGCCCAAGGGCACGCACATCGGTTCGCTGGTCCTGCTGCGCGACGTCACCGAACTCCGGCGCCGCGAACGGGAACTGATCACCAAGGACGCCACCATCCGGGAGATCCACCACCGGGTGAAGAACAACCTTCAGACCGTCGCCGCCCTGCTGCGTCTCCAGTCCCGCCGGATGGACTCCGAACAGGGGCGCGAGGCGCTCAACGAGGCCGTACGCAGGGTCGGTTCGATCGCGATCGTGCACGAGACGCTGTCCCAGAACCTGGACGAGCGCGTCGAGTTCGACGAGATCGCCGACCGGGTGCTGGCCATGGTCGCCGAGATCGCGCCAGGCGCCGTGACCACTCGCCGTACGGGCCGCTTCGGCATACTCGACGCCGAGGTCGCCACCCCGCTCTCCATGGTCCTCACGGAGGTCCTGCAGAACGCCCTCGAACACGCCTTCGTGCCGGGTGACCAGGGGTCCGTCGAGGTGGGCGCGGTCCGCGGCGGCAGCCGTACGGAACCCCGCCTGCTGGTCACGGTCCAGGACAACGGCCGCGGCCTCCCGGACGGGTTCGACCCGCACCGGACCGGGAATCTCGGGCTGCAGATCGTACGCACGCTCGTCGAGGGTGAGTTGGGTGGAAAGTTCGACATGGTGCCGGGAGCCGAACGGGGTACCCAGGTGATTCTCGACATTCCCGTACGCGCCGAGAAGCACTGATGAAGGAGCCGCTCATCAAGTGAGCGGCGGAAGTGTGAAATTCGGGAAATCCGGCGGAAAGCCCGCACGGTGCACCCGGCCCGCCGAATGGCCGTACAGCAGAACGAGGTAACGGAAGAGTGACGGCGGGGACGGTGAATGGACAACGGCTGGGAGGGGTAAGTCACCAGGGTCGTCCGGGAGATGAAGGTCCGGACCTTTGTGAGGCGAGAACGGAGACCGGGTGAGGGGCGTGCTGAGGGAGCTCGGGGTGGCCGGCCGGTGGTGAGGCGTCGGCGGCCGCAGCGGGTCCGGACAGCAGTAAGCCCCGGACCCATTCGGTCCGGGGCTCAAAGCTCACGTTGCGTGGGGAGCTCCCAGGCGCCCGGGGCGCTGGGGGAGCATCGGGGGTACTGCGCGCTGCGGCTCGGGGGCCACGGGGCGTCTGGCGGTCAGGCGCTGGCGTTGCGCGCCCGGTTGCGAGCTGCACGGCGCTTCATGGCGCGGCGCTCGTCTTCGCTGAGACCACCCCAGACGCCGGAGTCCTGGCCGGACTCAAGCGCCCACTGCAGGCACTGCTCCATGACGGGGCAGCGGCGGCAGACGGCCTTGGCTTCCTCGATCTGCAGCAGCGCAGGACCGGTGTTGCCGATGGGGAAGAAGAGCTCGGGGTCTTCCTCGCGGCAAACGGCGCGGTGACGCCAGTCCATGGCTGCTCCATCTCCTCGTGTGACGGGATCGTTGCTTGTGAATGTGAACGCTTTCACGAATCCCTCCACAAGGGAAGGGCCGAACCCCAGTTGAGAACTGGTGCGGTCCTGAAGAATGAGGAGGAGGATTCGGGCTCTCAAGGGGGCCGGTAGAAACGGCCGTCCCGATCGCCATGAAGAGACTCGCAAACCTCGGCGGCGGATACAACCCCTTCCGGAAACTTTTTTTTGATTCCTTGGTGTCGCCTAGGTCACAGCCGTACTTCTAGGGGGTGGAAGTCAGCCTAAACGTTCGACTGAAAGGACTTTAGGCCCTACTGCTCACACAATCACACGCAGTGCACGGCGAACGCCTGTGAACGTCACGCTCGTACGGAGTCCTAGGTGGTCACCGTCCATCTGGAAGGGCAGTGGCGCCTGCGAATGCAAGGTGAAGTCCGTCAAGTCATGGAGCGAGACCACGTGCTTGCCCCGGGGGCCGCGCTCCGGTGTTGACGCCAGGAGCTGGGTCGCGTAGCGGGTCACCGCAGATGCGGACAGTTTGGACAGGGCGAACACGTCGAGCGCCGTGTCGAAGGAGGCCGCCGGGGCCGGGTAGACCGGGCGATTGCCCAGGTAGGTCCAAGGGGCGGTGTTGCAGATTATCGACATGACGAGCTGTTCCACCGGGTCCTCGCCCGGGCGCTCCAGCGTGATCGTGCCGTGCCGGCGGTTCGACTCGCCGACGTACTGGCGCAGCACCTGCCGCATGTAGAGCGAGTGCGTCGAACGCTTGCCCCGCTCCCGCTGCTGTTCGACCCGGCCGACCACACCCGCGTCGAAGCCGAAGCCCGCGCAGAACGTGAACCAGCGAGCCGGTACGCCCTCGTCCTCCGTGCCGGGCGTGCCGGCGGCCAGGCCCAGGCCGACGGTGCGTTCGCTGCCGTCACGCAGCGCGTCCAGAAGGGCGCCGGTCGCCTCGACGACATCGTTGGGCAGGCCGAGGGCCCGGGCGAAGACGTTGGTGGAGCCGCCGGGGACGACGGCCAGGCGCGGGAGGGATTCGGGGGCGGGGCCGTGCGTCAGCAGACCGTTGACGACCTCGTTCACCGTGCCGTCGCCGCCGAGCGCGACGACCAGCTCGATCTGACCGCCCTCGGCCGCCTGCCGGGCCAGGTCCCGGGCGTGTCCGCGGTAGCGGGTCTCGGCGACCTCCAGCTTCAGGTCGCTGGCCAGCGCGTGGGTGAGGACTTCACGCGTACGCGCACTGGTGGTGGTAGCTGCGGGATTGACCACGAGAAGTGCGCGCATGTGCAGCAGGGTACCTACCTGCCGGTACCCGACCCACTCCCTGCCCGCCGTGCGGAGGGGGTCCCGGGGCTACCCTGCTGGGGTGAGCAGTGAGCAGAAACGGCCGGCGGCCGAGGCGGCCAAGCCCTCCCGGCGGGCCGAGGCGACGCGGGGCAGCAAGCCGGACCGGCGGAACGCGCAGGCCGGGGGCACGAAGGCCGGATCGGGCGGAAAGTCCGGGAGGACCGAGAAGTCTGGGAAGGGCGGCAAGGCGACCGGGCAGAGGCCGGACGGCAAGGGCGGCGCCACCGCCTCTCCCGCGCCGAGCGGGCCGCGGCCGGCCCGGCTCACCGCCGCCGCGGTGCTCACCGCCGTCGAAGGCCTGGCGCTGGCCGCCCTCGGCGTCTACATGCTCATCGACGGGCTGACCGGCTCGCCCGACAGTCCCCGCCAGGCGGAGACGGGCGGCCTGACCGTGATCGCGCTGGCGGTGCTGCCGCTGGTCGCGGCGCGCGGACTGTGGCTGCGGCGCCGCTGGAGTCGCGGCCCCTCGCTGATCACCCAGATCGTGGCGTTCCCGGTGGCCTGGACGCTGATCAACGGTGGCGGCGCGCTGATCGCGGCCGGTGTCGGCCTGGCGGTGGTCGCGGTCGCCGTACTCGGACTGCTGGTGAACCCGACGGCCACCGAGGCGCTGGGGATCACTCCCAGGGAGTGAGGACGGGGCCGGGGCCCGGCCCCCGCGGCCGGCTGGGGAGTGCGCCCAGGGTGGCTGTGGGCGACCGGACGCCGGTTCCCGGCCACCGGCCCGGGTGGTAAGCGCGGGTCTGCTCCTGGGGGTGCGGAGTGGCCCGCACGGGGCCCCGTACGGCACGTGTGTCGTACGACATCCCGCGCGCGGTTCGGCCACTCGGCGTCCCTCGCGTGATGCCCACGCCGCCGCACGACGGACGCCCCATGCACGACGCCCCGGGCTCGATACCGAGGCCGGGGCGGTGGCGGTGGTGCAGGCACAGGTGCCGGTGCTGCCGGGCTACTCCTCCACCAGGAGCTTGTCGCGGAGCTGGGCCAGGGTGCGGGCCAGCAGGCGGGAGACGTGCATCTGGGAGATGCCGACCTCCTGGGCGATCTGCGACTGGGTCATGTTGCCGAAGAAGCGCAGCAGCAGGATCTTCTTCTCCCGCGGCGGCAGGTCCTCCAGCAGCGGCTTGAGCGACTCGCGGTACTCGACGCCCTCCAGCGCCTCGTCCTCGGCGCCCAGGGTGTCGGCGACGGCCGGCGACTCGTCGTCGGTGTCCGGCACGTCCAGCGACAGCGTGCTGTACGCGTTGGCCGACTCCAGGCCCTCCAGGACCTCCTCCTCGGAGATCGCGAGATGCTCGGCCAGCTCGTGGACCGTGGGGGAGCGGCCGTGGCGCTGCGAGAGCTCGGCGGTCGCGGTGGTCAGCGACAGCCGCAGCTCCTGGAGGCGGCGGGGCACCCGGACCGCCCAGCCCTTGTCGCGGAAGTGCCGCTTGATCTCGCCGACGACCGTGGGCGTGGCGTACGTGGAGAACTCCACGCCGCGGTCGGGGTCGAAGCGGTCCACGGACTTGATCAGGCCGATGGTGGCGACCTGGGTCAGGTCGTCCAGCGGCTCGCCGCGGTTGCGGAAGCGCCGGGCCAGGTGCTCGACGAGCGGCAGATGCATCCGCACGAGCGTGTTGCGCAGCTCGGCGCGCTCCGCCGATCCGTCGGGCAGCTTGCGGAGCTCGTAGAACATCGCCCGCGCGCCGCTGCGGTCATGGGGGTCGTGAGGGTCATGGGGGTGGTGCGGGGTGTGCGGATCGCGCTCGTTCCGCTTGTTCTCGCTCTGGTCCATGTGGTCCGCCCGCTCTGCCTGCTCCGCCGCGTCCAAACGGCCGCCGTGGTCATCCGCGCCCACCGGTTGCGGCCGGGCATGATGCTGCTCGGGGATGGCCGTGACGGGCGCCATCCGCGTGCCGCTTTCAAGATCCTTCACGGGGCCCCCTGTTCGGTCATGACGGTCCGGGACCGGCGCCGCGCTCCTTGTACAGGCTGATGGTGACCGTACGGTCCTCGGCGACGGTGGAGTCGACCTTGCCGGCCAGCGCGGAGAGCACCGTCCAGGCGAAGGTGTCGCGCTCGGGGGCGCGGCCGTCGGTCGTCGGGGCCGAGACGGTCACCTGCAGCGCGTCGTCGATCAGGCGGAAGACGCAGCTCAGCACGGAGCCCGGCACAGCCTGTTGCAGAAGAATCGCGCACGCCTCGTCCACGGCGATCCGCAGATCCTCGATCTCGTCGAGGGTGAAGTCCAAGCGGGCTGCGAGTCCGGCCGTGGCCGTACGCAGCACCGACAGGTAGGCACCCGCAGCGGGCAGCCGGACTTCCACGAAGTCCTGGGTCCCGGGCTCGCCTGCGATCTGGGACACCCTCACCTCCAAGGTGACACAAGCTGGTTGAGCTGATATTCGCGCCGGTCGCGGCCCCTCTCGTGACAAGAGGAGAACGATCCGGCGCGGCACATGGTTCGCCTGCGACGCTATCGCGATCTGCGGGGCGATGTCGCCCGGAAGAGGCAGCGCCGGCTTCCGGTACGACGGCTGGACTCACAGCGTCCCGCAGTCCCACGACTGTCACTCATTGTAAGCCTACGGGTACGGACAGTGGCTAGGGGTCTGCACTGCCAAATCGGAACCAGTTACGCTGCGTTGACGTTCGAGACGCCCGCGAGGTTGTACAGCGCATCTCCAGTGAGCCGGAAGACGGTCCATCCGTCCATGGGTTCGGCGCCGATGGACCGGTAAAAACCGATGGACGGTTCGTTCCAATCCAGGACTGACCACTCGAAACGCTCGTAGCCGCGCTCCGTGCAGATCTCCGCGAGCGCCGAGAGGAGCGCCTTGCCGTGGCCGCCGCCGCGCGCCTCCGGACGGACGTAGAGATCCTCCAGATAGACACCGTGCGTGCCCGTCCACGTCGAGAAGTTCCGGAACCACAGGGCGAAGCCGACCGGGCCCTCGGCGTCCTCCGCTATGAGCGCGAACGCCGCCGGATGTGCGCCGAAGAGCGCCTCGCGCAACTGCGCCTCGGTGGCCTTCGCGGACTCCCGGGCGCGCTCGTACTCGGCCAGCTCGCGGATCATCGTGTGGATGACGGGTACGTCGTCGACCGTCGCGGTGCGGATCATGCCTGAAGGCTAGCGGGCGGCACTGACATCCGGCCCCGGGGTGCGGTGATCCCGCCGGGCCGGGCCTGCGCAAGGCACCCAAAGGGGACGGAAGGTGTCATGGTGGCTGCGCGGACGGGGCCTCGTCGGCTCGCACGGCCTGTCGGCTCTCGGGGGCCCTCGGCTCGCGGTCCGTCGGCTCGCGCGGTCCCTCGGCCCTCGCCGTCCGCCGGCCCGGTCGACGGTCCCGTCGCCGGCTCAGACGACGGTCTCGTCGACGAAGCACCACCGCCAGCTCTCGCCCGGCTCGTACGAGCGCATCACCGCGTGGCCGGTCGCCGCGAAGTGCGCCGTCGCATGCCGGAACGGCGAGGAGTCGCAGCAGCCGACGTGGCCGCACACCAGGCACAGCCGTAGCTGCACGGGGTGGCTGCCGACCGCCTCGCACTCGGGGCAGGTGGCGCTCAGCGCGGCGGGTTCGGGGCGCGGCAGACCGGGAACATGCGGGCACTCGCTCATGATTGCCAGGTTAGATCGCCGGAGCGGGCGCGGCACGGGCGGCCGCGACGGCGACCGGGGCGGCACGGGCCGGCCACGGTGGAACAGGACAGGACGGTCGGGACCGATGGATGTGATGCCACTACTGCTGCTGGTCGCGGGGAGCGCGGCGGTCGCCGGGGCCGCCCGGCGCACGCCCGTACCGGGACCGCTGCTGCTCGTCGCCACCGGCCTGGCGGCGGCCTACATCCCGGGCGTACCGGACTACACGCTCGATCCGCACATCGTGCTGCCGCTGTTGTTGCCCCCGCTGCTGCACACCGCGGCACTGGAGAGCTCCTACCTGGACCTGCGGGCCAACCTGCGGCCGGTGGCGCTGCTGTCGGTCGGCTACGTGCTCTTCGCGACGGTCGCCGTCGGGTACGTCGCCTACCTGGTCGTCCCGGACCTTCCGCTGGCGGCGGCGCTCGTCCTCGGCGCGGTGGTCGCGCCGCCGGACGCCGTGGCCGCCACCGCCATCGCCCGCAGACTGCGCCTGCCGAACCGGATCACGACGATCCTCCAGGGCGAGTCGCTGGTCAACGACGCCACCGCGATCACCGCGTACAAGGTGGCGGTGGCCGCCGCCGCGGGGGTGGGCGCGACCTGGACCGACGGCATCCGCGCGTTCGCGGTCGCGGCGCTCGGCGGCATCGGCGTCGGAGTGGTGCTGATGATCCCGCTGCACTGGCTGCGCTGCCGGCTGCGGGACGCGCCGCTGCTGGAGAACACCCTGTCGCTGCTCATCCCGTTCGTGGCCTATCAGGTCGCCGAGGAATTCGGGGCGTCCGGTGTGCTGGCGGTCGTCGTGGTCGCGCTCTACCTCGGACACCGCTCCTGGCAGGTCGACTTCGAGACGCGCCTCCAGGAGGAGGCCGTGTGGAAGATGGTCTCCTTCGTGCTGGAGTCGTCGGTGTTCGCGCTGATCGGTCTGCAACTGCCGGTCGTACTGCGCGGGCTCGGTGAGTTCAGCGGCGTCCAGGCCGCCTGGTACGCCGTCCTGGTCTTCCTGGTGGTGGTGCTCACGCGCTTCGTCTGGGTCTTCCCCGCGACGTTCCTGCCGCGCATGCTGTCCGAACGCATCCGCACCCGCGAACCCGGCACGAACTGGAAGGCGCCGGTGATCGTCGGGTGGGCCGGGATGCGCGGCGTGGTGTCGCTGGCGATCGCCTTCTCGATCCCGGTGACCGTCCAGGACTCCGGCGACGGGTTCCCGGCGCGCAACCTGGTGCTCTTCCTGACCTTCACGACCGTCATCGGCACCCTCGCCGTCCAGGGGCTGACGCTGCCGCCCCTGATCCGCGCGCTGCGGCTGCCCCCACGGGACGTACAGGGCGAGACGCTCGCCGAGGCACAGGCCCAGAACGAGGCGTCACGGGCCGCGGAGCAGCGGCTGGCCGAACTGCTGGAGGACGAGCGCAACGCGCTGCCGGGCCCGCTGGCCGACCGGCTGCGCACGGTCATGGAGCGGCGGCGCAACGCGGTGTGGGAGCGGCTGGGCACGGTCCACGAGGCGACGGGGGAGTCGGCGGACGACACGTACCGGCGGCTGGCGCGGGAGATGATCGACGCCGAGCGCAAGGTGTTCGTACGGCTGCGGGACGAGCGGCGGATCGACGACGAGATGATGAGCGTGCTGCTGAAGCGGCTGGATCTGGAGGAGGCCGCGGCGTACCGGGAGGGGGCCGACTAGGGCGGCGGGCTCGGGGCGTCGCCCTACGGGCCGCGGCTTGAGGACCGCGGACCACGGGGGCGTGGGTCCGGGGGCCGCGGATTACGGGGCGTGGGTCCGAGGGCCGCGCATCACGGAGTCGGAGCCCCTGTCACGACCGCCGTGACGGTGCTGCCGGGCGGGAAGGCGCCCTCCTGGGCCAGGGTCGTCAGCCCCAGGAGGAGCTTGGCGACGTAGAGGCGTTCCAGGGGTATGCCGTGCCGGTCCTCGAAGTCGGCGGCGAAGGCGTCCAGTTCGGGGGTACGGCGGGCGTATCCGCCGCAGTGGAAGCGGTCGTCCAGGTCCCAGGTGCCGCGCCGGCCGCCGAAGGCCGCGTACTGGAGGCGTTCGGTCTCCGCGGCGAGGAAGTGCGGTGTGCCGCCCTTGAGGACGGGTATGCCGAGGGCCCGCTGGTCCGGCGCCAGTCCGGCGGCCAGGCCAGCCAGTGTGCCGCCGGTGCCGCAGGCGACGGCGACGACGTCCGACGCGCCGTGCAGTTCCCGGCCCAGGGCCGTGCAGCCCTGGACGGCGAGGGCGTTGCTGCCCCCTTCCGGTACGGCGTAGTGCGGTCCGAAGCGTTCCCGGAATGCGGCGGCGGTCTCCGGCTCGGCCTTGCGGCGGTATGCGGCGCGGTCGACGAAGTGCAGGCGCATGCCGTCGGCGGCGCAGCGTGCCAGGGACGGGTTCAGCGGCTTGTCCGCCAGTTCCGCGCCGCGTATGACGCCGACCGTCGCGAACCCCAGGAGACGACCGGCCGCGGCGGTGGCGCGCAGATGGTTGGAGTACGCGCCGCCGAACGTGAGCAGCGTGTGCTCACCGGCCTCGGCCGCCGCCCGCAGGTTCAGCTCCAGCTTGCGCCACTTGTTGCCGGGCAGCTCGGGGTGGATCAGGTCGTCCCGTTTGAGCAACAGCCGCACACCGCGGCGCGCGAACCGCCCGTCCTCGACGTGCTGGAGGGGGGACGGCAGGCGCGGCCGCAGTGCGGCGAGGTCGGGGACGGCGGAGGTCACCCGGCCATTGTCGCGTGCCGGCGGGCGCTGCTTCACCCGCCGTCAGGCCCTACGGGCGGGACGGGTGCCGCGGGTGCTACTTGAGGCGGGCGCCGATGCGGGCGCGCATGTCCTTCATCGTGAAGCCCTTGGGGTCTATCTTGTCCGCGCGCCATTCCAGGTGGCCGACGACCGAGTACTCGTTCCAGCCATGGACCCGGCACAGCGCCGCCGCGGCCTTCTCGATGGCCTCCAGCTGGGCCTCGGGCCACGGGTCCTTGCCGTCGCCCATGTTCTCGCACTCGAAGCCGTAGAAGTGGACGTTGCCGTCGGCGTTGTACTGGTTGGTGGGGGGCAGCTGCTTCCGCTCGGCGATCACGGCGTTCAGGACGTCGCGGTCGCCGCTGCCCGCGTGGTTGGTGCGCCCGCAGCCGACCAGGTGCACCCGGCCGTCCTTGGTGATCACGCCGTGGCACAGCGGCCCCGGCAGCGCCGAGGTGCCGTGGTAACACAGGCGGACCGTGCTCTCCGTCCCGGACGTGACGGTGTGGTGGATCACCACACCGTGCACCGGGCCCCAGTCACCGTGGCCGTCGCGGTTGTGCGTACGCCACTCGCCGACCTCGACGATCTCCAGGCCCTCGTCTCTGAGGGCCTTGATGAAGGTGTTCGCGGACATGGGTGGGGCCATGGCCGACTCCGTTCGGTGCGCGGCGGCCGCCGACCGCGCACCGCCTCATAAAACGCTTGTACTGGAACGTCAGGTCACAGACCAGCCGTTCGTCGCGTGTACGAGCGGATGAGCGAGCGGTTTCAGCCGCTTTCCACCGCTTTCAGCCGTGGGAAGCACCGCCTTTCAGCCGCGCAGGAAACCGTCACCGTGCGTGGCGATGTGAGCCTCCAGCGCGCTCAGCGCCTCCTGGGTGGCGTCGGCGGTGCCGTTGCCGCGACGTTCCGCATAGTAGGCCGCGCCCAGCTTCTTCAGCAGGTCGTTGCCGGCCCGCTGCTGCTGGACCTCGTCGACCTTCTGCTTGCCCTGGTTGAGCGCGCTCTGTGCCTGCTCCTTGGCGCGGTCGAGAAAGCCTGCCATTGCTGCCTCCGGTGAGGTTGGGGGAGGGGCGGACGGCCCCGCTGCCGTCGCGGTGCCGTACCGGATCAACGGACCGGACGTTACCCGCGTTCCCGTGCCAGGCTGGGGAGGTGGACAGGGGTACGGAGGGGACCGCGGACGAAGAACCGGACGGGAAACCGGGCGCGGACCCGGGCTTGGAACCGGGCCCGGACCGGGACGCGGCCGCGGACCCGGGCGGGTACCGGGAGCGGGCCGCGCGGCTGCCCGGCGCGGTCGTCTGGGAGAAGCGGACGCCCGGCGGCCCGGCGCCGCAGCGGGTGCTGCCCGACGGCTGCACGGACCTGATCTGGTGGGGCGGCCGGCTGACCGTGGCCGGGCCGGACACCACCGCGCACACCCCCGCCGCGCGGCCGGGCGAGATCGTTGTCGGACTGCGCTTCGCCCCCGGCCAGGGGCCCGCCGTCTTCGGCGTGCCGGCCCACACGCTGCGCGATCAGCGGGTGCCGCTGGAGGAGCTGTGGCCCCGGGGCCTGGTGGACCGGCTGGCCGGAACGGTGGCCGGGACCGATTCACCCGGACGGGTGCTGGAGGAGATCGCCGTACACCGCCTCCGGGAGGCCGCCGGCCCGGCCGACCCCGCGCACAGCGCGATCGCCGCGGCGCTCGGCCGCGGCCGGTCCGTGGCGGAGGCCGCCCGGGCCGTGGGCATCGGCGAGCGGCAGCTGCACCGCCGGTGCCTGGAGGCGTTCGGGTACGGTCCCAAGATGCTGGCCAGGGTGCTGCGCCTCGGCCGCGCGCTGGAACTGGCCCGCGGCGGGACGCCGTACGCGGAGGTGGCGGCCCGCGCCGGGTACGCGGACCAGGCGCATCTGGCGCGTGAGGTGAAAGCGCTGGCGGGGGCCCCGCTGGGGGTGATCGTGGCCCCGAGGTAGCTTGTCCGTCATGGACTACCAGGCCGTTCTTGAGGAGGTAGCGGCCTATGCGAGGCCGTATGTCGGACATGGGCAGGTTGCCGATTACATACCGGCGCTGGAGAAGGTGCCGACGGACCGCTTCGGCATAGCGGTGGCCGACATCAACGGTGAGGTGTACGGGGTGGGGGACTGGGAGGTCCCGTTCTCCGTCCAGTCCATATCGAAGACCTTCTCGCTGGCGCTGGTCATGGCCAACGACAGCGAGGACATCTGGAAGCGGGTCGGCCGCGAGCCGTCGGGCACGCCGTTCAATTCGCTGGTGCAACTGGAGTGGGAGAACGGCGTACCGCGCAATCCCTTCATCAACGCGGGCGCGCTCGTCGTCACCGACCGGCTGCAGACGCTGACCGGCGACGCCAGCACCACGATGCTGCACTTCCTGCGCGAGGAGAGCGGCAACCCGGACCTCGCCTTCGACCAGGCCGTGGCGGACTCCGAGGCGGAGCACGGCGACCGCAACGCGGCGCTCGCCCACTTCATGGCCAGCTTCGGCAACCTGGAGAACCCCGTCCCCAGCGTCATCGAGCACTACTTCTGGCAGTGCTCGATCGAGATGAGCTGCCGCGACCTGGCGGCGGCCGGCGGGTTCCTGGCCCGGCACGGACTGCGCGCCGACGGCAGCCGCCTGCTGGAGGCGCGCGAGGCCAAGCGGATCAACGCGGTGATGCTGACCTGCGGCACCTACGACGCGGCCGGCGAGTTCGCGTACCGGGTGGGGCTGCCCGCCAAGAGCGGCGTCGGCGGCGGGATCGTCGCGGTCGTACCGGGCCGCTGCACGCTGTGCGTGTGGAGCCCCGGCCTGGACAGCCGCGGCAACTCGGTCGCGGGCGCGGCGGCGCTGGACCACTTCACGTCGCTGACCGGCTGGTCGGTGTTCTGAGCCGGCCGCCCGGTGGCGGGCGGTGCTTCCCCGGGCGCATCGTGGGGGCGAGGAGGTGCGTCGCCATGGAGCACGAGATGCGCGCCGAGTACGCCGAGGACGCTGCGGGCACTGCGGACGCGGAGGCAGGTTCGCCGCAGACGCACGACCCGGTGAAGCTGTGGCACATGGTGCGGCTGGACGGTACCCGGTCGATGTGCGGCCGCGAACTGCGACCGGACGCGGCGGTGCAGTCCGCGGACGTCTGGGGCACGGCCGCGGCCGAACCTTTCTGCCACTCCTGCGGGGCGCTGTACCTGCGCGAGGTGCCGTAGCCCCGGCGGCGGGCCTCAAGAGGGCTCGCATCCGTATCCATACCCGCGTATCCGTACCCGTGCCTGTCCCGCGCGCCTACGCCAGCGCCGCGAACAGGTCCACTCCGTGCCCGTCCGGGTCCCGGACCATCGCGTACCGCTGCCCCCAGGGCGCGTCCCACGGTTCCTTCTCGCCGGTGTACCCGGCGGCGGTCAGCTCCGCGTAGACCTTGTCGACCCCGGCCGGGTCCGCACACTCGAAGGCCAGGCCCGTCGGGGTGCCGGCCCCCGGCGGCGTCCACTCGGGGTCGATGGAGCGCGCGACGGCGTACGTGTCCCACATCAGGCGCAGACCGCCGGGCAGTGTCGCCTCGGCGTGCGGGGCGGTGTCGGCCTCCGCCGGGACCGGCAGGCCCAGGCGGCGGTAGAAGGCGAGGGAGGCCGCCATGTCGGCGACGACGATGCCGATCGCCGCCAGGCGCGGTGTCGTGGTTCCGGGGGTGGGGTGCGTTTCGTTGCTCATACGGGGAGCGTAGGGAGCGCCGCGTGGCCTGGTCTTGAACGAATCGGACACCGGTACGGGACGGGCACCGCTGTGGACAGGGGACGGGCACCGCTACGGCACGGGAGGCGGCGGCTTCACGGGCACCGGATGACCTGCCCCGCGTACGACAGGTTGCCGCCGAACCCGAAGAGCAGCACAGGGGCGCCGGGCTGGATCTCCCGCCGTTCCACCAGCTTGGACAGGGCCAGCGGTACGGAGGCGGCCGAGGTGTTGCCGGACTCGACGACATCGCGCGCGATCACCGCGTTGACCGCGCCGATGCGTTCCGCGAGCGGCTCGATCAGCCGCAGGTTGGCCTGGTGGAGCACGACTCCGGCGAGGTCCTCCGGCTGGATGCCGGAGCGCTCGCACACCTGGCGGGCGATGGCCGGGAGCCGGGTGGTCGCCCAGCGGTAGACGGTCTGGCCCTCCTGGGAGAACCGGGCCGGGGTGCCCTCGATGCGGACGGCATCGCCCATCTCCGGGACCGAACCCCACAGCACCGGGCCGATCTCCGGCTCCGACGCCGCCGTGACGACCGCGGCGCCCGCGCCGTCCCCGACGAGCACGCAGGTCGAGCGGTCCGTCCAGTCGACCACGTCGGTGAACTTCTCGGCGCCGACGACCAGCGCGTTGACGGCCGAACCGGCCCGGATGGCGTGGTCGGCGGTGGCCAGCGCGTGGGTGAAGCCCGCGCAGACCACGTTGAGGTCCATGGCGGCGGGGGCCGGCAGGCCGAGCCGGGCGGCGACCCGTGCCGCGGTGTTGGGGCTGCGGTCGACGGCTGTGCAGGTGGCCACCAGGACGAGATCGATGTCCTGGGCGGTCAGACCGCTGGCGGCGAGCGCCTTGGCCGCCGCGGCCGCCGCCATCGCGTCCACGCTCTCGTCGGGGGCCGCGACGTGCCGGGTGCGGATGCCGACACGGCTGCTGATCCAGGCGTCGTCGGTGTCGACGATCTTCGCGAGGTCGTCGTTGGTGAGCACCTCGGAGGGCTGGTAGTGGCCGAGAGACAGGACGCGTGAGCCCGTCATGGGATCCCCTGAGCGTGTGCGGACGGTGTCTGTCCAGTGTTGGGGGTGTGGGTGCCGAGGACGTTGCGAGAACCGCCAATCTTCGGGGACGAGAACTGGAGGGAAATCACGGACTATGCGGAACGGATGCTTCCGGCGGCTGTCGGGCGGAGGCCGTGATCTCGCGCACGATGTCGGCTCGGGGCGCGCGCACGATGTCGGTCCGGGACGCGTGCACGACGTCGGTCCGGATCCCGCGTACGCCGTCGGTCCAGACCTCGCGTACGACGTCGGCGCGGCCCGTACAGCGGAGTGCTGCACGGGCCGCGCCGAGGGTGGGTGCCCGCCGCTCAGCCGAGCGGCTTGAAGCGGCGCAGCCGGAGGCTGTTGGCCACCACGAAGACCGAGGAGAAGGCCATCGCGGCCCCGGCGATCATCGGGTTGAGCAGCCCGGCGGCGGCCAGCGGCAACGCGGCGACGTTGTAGCCGAAGGCCCAGAAGAGGTTGGCCTTGATGGTGCCGAGGGTGCGGCGGGCGAGGCGGATGGCGTCCGCGGCGGCGCGCAGGTCGCCCCGTACCAGCGTCAGGTCGCCCGCCTCGATGGCGGCGTCCGTGCCGGTGCCCATCGCCAGGCCCAGGTCGGCCTGGGCGAGCGCGGCCGCGTCGTTGACGCCGTCGCCGACCATGGCGACCGACTTGCCCTCCGCCTGGAGTCGCTTGACGACCGCGACCTTGTCCTCGGGCAGCACCTCCGCGACGACATGTTCCGCGTCGATGCCGACCTCGGCGGCGACCGAGCGGGCGACGGCCGTGTTGTCGCCGGTGAGCAGCACCGGGGTGAGGCCGAGGGCGCGCAGCCGCCGGATCGCCTCGGCACTGGTGGGCTTGACCGCGTCGGCGACGACGAGCACGGCGCGCGCCTCCCCGTCCCACGCGACGGCGACCGCGGTGTGCCCGGCCTCCTCGGCGGCGGCCTTGGCGTCCGCCAGGGTGGCGGGCAGCTCGATGGCCCACTCGGCGAGGAGCGAGGTACGGCCGACGAGGACGGCGTGGCCCTCGACGACGCCCCGGACACCGCGGCCGGGTACGTTCGCGAAGTCCTCCGGGCCGGGCAGCCCGCCCGTACGCTCGTCCGCCGCGGTCGCGACGGCGCGGGCGACGGGGTGCTCGGAGGAGTGCTCCAGGGCGCCGGCCAGGCGCAGCGCCTCGGTCTCGGACACGCCGTCGGCGAGGTGGACGGCGGTGAGGGTCATCGCGCCGGTGGTGACCGTGCCGGTCTTGTCCAGGACGACGGTGTCGACGCGGCGGGTCGTCTCCAGCACCTCGGGCCCCTTGATCAGGATGCCGAGCTGGGCGCCGCGGCCGGTGCCGACCATGAGCGCGGTCGGCGTGGCCAGACCCAGGGCGCACGGGCAGGCGATGATCAGTACGGCGACCGCGGCGGTGAACGCGGCGACCGCGCCCGCACCGGTGGCCAGCCAGTAGCCCAGGGTGCCGAGGGCCAGCGCGATGACGACCGGGACGAAGACGGCGGAGATCCGGTCGGCCAGGCGCTGGGCGGCGGCCTTCCCGTTCTGCGCGTCCTCGACCAGCCGCGCCATCCGGGAAAGCTGGGTGTCCGCGCCGATCCGGGTCGCCTCGACGACGATCCGGCCGCCCGCGTTGACGGTGGCGCCGGTGACCGGGTCGCCGGGGGAGACCTCGACGGGCACGGACTCGCCGGTGAGCATCGAGGCGTCCACGGCGGAGGACCCGTCCACGACCGTACCGTCGGTGGCGATCTTCTCGCCGGGACGGACCACGAACCGGTCGCCGACCGCCAGCTCACCCACCGGTACGCGTACCTCGCGCCCGCCCCGCAGCACCGCCACGTCCTTGGCGCCCAGCTCCAGCAGCGACTTCAGCGCGGCCCCGGCCCGCCGCTTGGAGCGCGCCTCGAAGTAGCGTCCGGCCAGGATGAAGGCGGTCACCCCGGCGGCGGCCTCCAGATAGATGTTGCTGCCGCCGTCGCCGCGTTCGATGGTCAGCGTGAACGGGTGGGTCATACCGGGCATCCCGGCGTGGCCGAAGAACAGGGCCCACAGGGACCAGCTGAGCGCGGCGAGCGTGCCCATGGAGACCAGGGTGTCCATGGTCGCCGTACCGTGCCGCAGGTTGGTCCAGGCGGCCTTGTGGAACGGCCAGGCGCCGTACGCCACGACCGGCGCCGCCAGGGTCAGCGACAGCCACTGCCAGTTGGTGAACTGCAGCGCCGGGACCATCGCCATCAGGATCACCGGTACGGCCAGCAGCACCGAGACGGTCAGGCGCTGCCGCAGCGGGGCGAGCGGGTCGGCGGCGCCCGGCTCGGGCGCCGTGGCCGGGGCCGTGCCGGGATCCGGTGGCGGCGGGGCGGGGGCAGGGGGCTCCGGGACGGTGGCCGTGTAACCGGTCTTCTCGACGGTGGCGATCAGATCGGCGACCTCGACGTCGGCGCCGTCCTCGTAGGTGACCTTCGCCTTCTCCGTCGCGTAGTTGACGGTGGCGGTGACGCCGTCCATCCGGTTGAGCTTCTTCTCGATACGGGCGGCGCAGGAGGCGCAGGTCATGCCGCCGATCTCCAGCTCGATGCCGCGCTCGTCGACGGTGGTGGTCATGGCTGCTCCTTCGGGAGGCGGGGGTGACGGCAGGGGCGGCCGCCGTCGTCCACTGCCAGAACTTTATACCCCTAGGGGGTATGAGTGCTACCCCTCCCCGGTATGCGACGGCGCAACCTCGCCTGACCCGTCCGAGACCGCCCGTAGCACCCGCCCGCCCAGCCGCCGCAGGTGCTCCGCCAGCTCCGGCGGCTCGTGGACGGTGAACTCGCTGCCGAGCATCGCCAGCCGGAACGCCGTCCACTCCAGCGAATCGGGCCGGGTGCGTACCCGGCACGCCCCTTCGCCCAGCGGCTCCACCGCGACCACCGCGCGCCCCAGCCGATCGCACACCTCGGTGGCGGGCGTCTGCACCGTGACCACCGCGGCGCAGCCGGGCCCCATGCCCTGCATCCGCTCCCTGACGAACGTGGCGGCATCCTCGGCGGGCAGCTCGCGCGGCGGCGTCCGTACCCCGGTGGGGTACGGCTCGCTCAGCCGGTCCACACGGAAGATCCGCCAGTCCTCCCGCTCGTCGTCGTACGCCACCAGGTACCAGCGGCGCCCCGCCGCGACCAGCCGGTGCGGCTCCACCAGCCGCTTGGAGCGGACGCCGTCGCCCGCCCGGTAGGTGAAGCGCAGCCGCTCCCGGTTGGCGACGGCCGCGGCGAGGGCGGTCAGGTGCGCGGGATCGACCGTCGGGCCGTCCCCGGCGGGCATCGGTACGGTGGCGGTGCCCAGCGTGCCCACCCGCCGCCGCAGCCGGGACGGCAGGACCTGTTCCAGCTTGGCGAGGGCCCGTACGGACGCCTCCTCGATGCCGTCGACGGTGTGCCCGGCCGCCGAGCGCAGTCCGACGGCGATGGCCACCGCCTCCTCGTCGTCCAGCAGCAGCGGGGGCATCGCGGTGCCCGCCGCGAGCCGGTAGCCGCCTTCCGCGCCCATCGTGGCGTGCACCGGGTACCCGAGGTGGCGCAGCCGCTCGATGTCGCGGCGGACGGTGCGGGTGGTGACCCGCAGGCGGTCGGCCAGTTCGCTCCCGGGCCATTCGCGGGGTGTCTGGAGGAGGGACAGCAGGTTCAGCAGGCGGGCCGAGGTCTCACTCATGCCGTCGATGATGCCGGGCTCAGTAGGACCGGGGCTGTCCTCTATGGACCGTAGGGTCGAGATCTGTCCCCGAGCCCCGGAGCCGGGGCTCTTCGCGGAGTGCCGGAGCCTGTGAAGCCCGGACCTGCCGCTCCCGTCCTGAAGCATCCCAGGAGTCACCGCCATGCCCACCCCGCCCACGACCACCCCCGGCGCGTCCGACCCGGCCGACGCGACCGGTGCAGCCGACGCGACCGGCCGCAGACGCTGGTTCGCGCTCGCCGTCGTGCTGACCGCCGCCTTCATGGACCTGGTGGACACGACCATCGTCAACATCGCCGTGCCCAGCATCCAGCGGGACACCGGCGCCTCGTTCGGTGCCGTCCAGTGGATCACCGCCGGCTATGCGCTGGCCTTCGCCGTCGGCCTGATCACCGGCGGCCGGCTCGGCGACATCCACGGTCGTCGGCGGCTCTTCCTGCTAGGTATGGGCGGGTTCACCGTCGCCTCCGCGCTGTGCGGCATCGCCGCCGACCCGGGGCTGCTGATCGCCGCCCGCGTCCTTCAGGGCGCGATGGCCGCGCTGATGGTGCCGCAGGTGCTGGCGATCATCCACGTCACCTTCCCCGCACACGAACGCGGCAAGGTCTTCGGCATGTTCGGCGCCGTCATAGGGCTGGGCGCGGTCTGCGGTCCGCTGATCGGCGCGCTGCTGACGCAGTGGGACATCCTCGGTCTCCAGTGGCGCCCGATCTTCCTGATCAACCTCCCGGTCGGCATCGCCGGCATCGTCCTCGGGCGCCGTTTCATCGCCGAGTCGCGCGCTCCCAAGGCGCTGCGCCTGGACCTCGGCGGCATGGTCCTCGTCGCGCTCGCCCTCCTGATGGTGCTCCACCCGCTCACCCAGGGCCGCGAGACGGGCTGGCCCGCCCGGGGGTTCGTGTCGATGGCCGCGAGCCCGCTCGTCTTCGCCGCCTTCGTACGGTACGAGCGCGCCAAGGCCCGCAAGGACGGCTCACCGCTCGTCGAACTCTCCCTCTTCAAGCTCCGGACGTTCGTCGCGGGCGCCGGTGTGCAGCTCACCTTCGGGGCGCTCTCGGGCCTGTTCTTCCTCGTCTGGACCCTGTGCATGCAGCTCGGCCTGGGCTGGAGCCCGCTGCGCGCCGGGCTGACCGGGGTGCCGTTCTCGGTCGCCTGCTCGGCGGCGGCCGGTGTCTCCGTACAGAAGCTGGTGCCCCGGTTCGGGCGCAAGGTGATGCAGGCCGGAGCGCTGATCATGCTCTCCGGTGTGCTGCTCTACATCGCCGAAGCCACGCGGTACGGCACGGACTTGACGTCCTGGCAGATGGTGCCCGCCCTGCTGCTGATGGGCGGTGGCATGGGCCTGATCGTCGCCCCGATCACCGACGCGGCCCTTTCGGAGGTACCGCCGGAACACTCCGGATCGGCGTCCGGGGTCTTCAACACCACGAGCCAACTGGGCATGGCGTTCGGCCTCGGCCTGTCGTCGGTGGCCTTCTTCGGCGTCCTCGACGGAGCGGCCGGGCGGGACCCGAGGGCGACGGTCGTCGACGCGACGGTCACCTCGCTGTGGTGGGTGGCGGCCGGCTTGGCGGTCGTCTTCCTGCTGCTGTTCCTGATGCCGGGGAAGCCGCGTACGGCGGGGAGGGGCGACGGGCCGCGAACGAGCGGAGAGCCGCGGGAGAACGGAGCAGTGGAACGGGTCCTGACCCGCTGACACGGGCCGGTCGGGCCGTCCGTCGCGGGGCGTCTACGCCTCCGGCGGGTAATCCCTGCCGTTCAGGGCCCGGTAGAGGAACCGGGTGGTCGCCTCGATGGCCTCCTCCTCGGTCATCCCGGGCCACGGTTGCGCGGGCGCGTCCAGCATCGCGCTCATCATCAGCAGGGTGGTCTCGGGGGAGGCCGGCAGGTTCTGTACGTGTTCCAGGTGGTCGGCCAGGTCGTCGAGCTGGGCGCGGCGGAACTGGTCGAAGGTGCGGGTGAAGTCCTCACTGACGAGCGCTGCCTGGCGGAGCGCGACCATGGTCGCCGCATGCTCCTGGTGCACGCGCCAGTAACTGGCCACGTGGTAGCGGATCGCTTCCGGGTCGGTGAAGTCCGACTTGTGCTGATCGGTCGCGGCGTAGGCGTCGTTCGCCGCGGACAGTTCGTCCAGCAGCGCCCTGAGCAGGTCTTCCTTGCTCGTGAAGTGGCGGTAGAAGGAGCCCGCGGCCCGGCCGGCCTCCGTCGTGATGTCAGTGATCTTGGTGTTCAGGTAGCCGCGGTCGGCGAACAGGCGCTTGGCCGCCTCGATCAGCGCCGCCCTCGTCTCGACCGCCTGCTCCGCGCGCTTCACGTCTCCTCCAGCTCTCTTGACATCGCACGCTAGCAGCCTCACGATGAATACACATTCAGCGAATGGGGATTCATCATGCGAGTGCTTGTGGTGGGCGGCGGCCCGACCGGGCTGACCCTGGGGATCGAACTGGCCCGGCGCGGCGTCGGAGTGCGGGTCGTCGACAAGGCGACCGCGTACTTCGACGGCTCGCGCGGCGACGGCCTCCAGCCGCGCACGCTGGAGGTCTTCGACGATCTGGGCGTGCTGGACGCCGTACGGGCCGCCGGTGCGCCGCCCGGGCCGCTCCGTGTGCACGTCGACGGCCGGTACGTGGGCGAGCACTGGATGGCCGAATTGCGCGAGCCCCTGCCCGGGGTGCCGTATCCGAACGGGTGGGTGCTGGGGCAGTCGCAGACCGAGGAGATCCTGCGGGCGCGGCTGCTGGAGTTCGGCGTACGGGTCGAGCTGGGCACCGCGCTGGTCGGCCTGGAGCAGGACGCGGACGGGGTGACCGCGCGGCTCGCCACGGGTGAGGAGGCCCGGTTCGACTACCTCGTCGGCGCCGACGGCGGCGCCAGTTTTGTCCGCAAGGCGATCGGCGTGGACTTTCCCGGCACCACCGACGAGACCTTCCGGGTGCTGGTGGGCGACGTGTCCGCGCCCGGTCTCGACCCGGCGGTCGGCCACTG
Source organism: Streptomyces sp. NPDC045470 (assembly GCF_040646595.1). Classification (NCBI taxonomy): domain Bacteria; kingdom Bacillati; phylum Actinomycetota; class Actinomycetes; order Kitasatosporales; family Streptomycetaceae; genus Streptomyces; species Streptomyces sp. NPDC045470. Next base: position 666,437 of record NZ_JBEZAN010000002.1, on the reverse strand, counting down.
GTTCGCCGGGCCGGACAACCCGGTGTTCGGTGTCGCGCTGACCCCGCTGCCCGGCACCGGGCGGTTCCAGTTCATCTCCCCCCTGGGCGAGGGCGACGACGCCTCTCTGGAGACGATGCAGGCCGCCCTCGACCGGTTCTCGGCCGGTGTGCGTCTGACCGGACACGGCTGGTCGACGGTGTGGCGGCCGAACGTACGGCTGGCCGAGCGGTACAGGGCCGGGCGCGTCTTCCTGGCCGGCGACGCCGCGCACGTCCACCCGCCGACCGGCGGACAGGGCCTGAACACCGGCGTGCAGGACGCCTACAACCTGGGCTGGAAGCTGGCCGCGGAGACCGCGCTGGACAGCTACGAGACCGAGCGGCGGGCCGTCGCGGCCCGTGTCCTCGGCGTCAGCACCGGCCTGCTGGAGAAGTACGTCGCGGGCAGCGCCGACGCCCACAAGCGCGGCGAGGAGAACTTCGGCCTCGACATCACCTACCGGGCCCCGGACGCCACCGGTGCCCTCGTCACCGGCGACCGCGCCCCGGACGCCCCGCTGCTCGACGCGGACGGCAAACACGTCCGCCTCTTCGACCTCTTCCGCGGCCCGCACTTCACCCGGCTGGTCTTCGGCGCGCCCGCCCCGGACGAGGAGCATGCCTACGCTGTGCTGCGACCCGGCGAGGAGCCCGGCGGCGAGATACCCGGCGACGGGCGTCCCGGCCGCGGACGGTATGTCGTCGATGCCGAGGGCCACGCCTTCGCGGGTTATGCGGCGGCGTCCGGCGACACCTTCCTGGTCCGCCCGGACGGCTATCTGGCCTGAGAGGTCCGTGTCATGAGAGGAGGTGCCAGGCCCTACAGCCACCCGTTCCGCTTGAAGCCCCGGTGGATGAGGAAGCAGAGCGTGAGCGTGACGGCCATGACCAGGGGGTAGCCGAAGGTCCAGTGTTTCTCCGGCATGTGCTCAAAGTTCATGCCGTAGATGCCGCACACCATGGTCGGGACGGCGAGGATCGCCACCCAGGCGCTGATACGCCGCATGTCCTCGTTCTGCGCCACGGTGATCTGCGCGAGGTGCGCCTGGAGTATGGAGTTGAGCAGTTCGTCGAAGGCGTTGATCTGCTCGGTGACCCGCTCCAGGTGGTCCGACACGTCGCGGAAGTACGTGGTGATGTGCGGGTCCACCAGGGCCATCGGCTGGGTGGCCAGGGCCTGGAGTGGGCGGGCCAGGGGCGCCACCGCCCGTTTCAGCTCCAGGAGTTCCCGCTTGAGCTGGTAGATCCGGCCCGCGCCGGTGCCGGAGCCCTTGGTGCCGCCGCGCCGTTCCTCACTGCCGCTACGGCGCGGGCTCGCGGCGAAGACCTCGCTCTCGACGTCGTCGATGTCGTCCTGCACGGCGGCGGTGACGTCCAGATAGTCGTCCACGACCAGGTCCGCGATGGCGTGCAGCACCGCCGAGGGGCCGACGGCCAGTTGCTCCGGGTCCGCCTCCAGTTGTTCGCGCAGCGGGCCCAGCGAGCCGTGGCCGCCGTGCCGGACCGTGATGACGAAGTCGGCGCCGGTGAAGACCATGATCTCGCCGGTGTCCACCACCTCGCTGGACTCGGTGAGCCGGTCGTGGTCCACGTAACAGACCGTCTTGAACACCGTGAACAGCGCGTTGTCGTAGCGTTCCAGCTTCGGCCGCTGATGGGCGTGCACCGCGTCCTCGACGGCCAGCGGGTGCAGCCCGAACAGTTCGGCGATGCCGGCGAACTCCTTCTCCGACGGCTCGTGCAGTCCGATCCACACGAAGCCGTCGCCGGAGTCGCGGACCCGCCGGAGGGCGTCGTCGGCCGGGTGGTCGCCGGGCTGCCGGACCCCGTGCTCGTAGACGGCGCAGTTCACCACGGCAGTGCCCAGCGGTGACCGGGCGGGGTGGCTGAGGTCGACACCACGGCGCTGCTGCTGCGGCAGCCGGACCGCTTTACGAAGGTTGCTGATCACCGACACCGCACCAGTATGGACCGGCCGTACGGCGGGGCGGGAGGCGTGTCGGCGGCTCCACATCCCTCCCGCCCGTACGGGCCGGCCCACTCCGGCGCGTCCGCACCGGGTCGGCCCCCGGACGTACCGGGGGACGTACCGGGGCGGCCTCCGGGGATGCCGGGGCGGCCTCCGGGGATGCCGGGTCGGCCTCCGGGGATGCCGGGTCGGCCTCCGGGGATGCCGGGCTGGCCCCCGGACGTGCCGGGGACGGCCCGGACGTACCGGGTCGGCCCTGGCGTACCAGGATCGGCCGGGGGCCCCGGATCGGCTGGGTGGACTCCGAGGACGGCCCGGACGTACCCGGATCGACTGGGTGGACTCCGAGGGTGGCCCGGGCGTACCGGGATCGGCTCGGACGTACCAGGATCAGCCGGGTGTACCGGGGACGGCCGGACGTACCGGGGCCGGCGGGGTGGGCCCGGGCCGCGGCCCGGGCCGGGACCCGGCGACGGCCGCGGCGGCGCCCGGCGACGTGCCGGGGCTGGCGTCCGGCGGCGTGCCGGGGCTGGCGTCCGGCGGCGTGCCGGGGCCGGCCCCCGCCGACGTGCCGGGGTCAGCGTCCGGCGACGTGCCGCGGACGCGCGGCGCCGAGGCCCATGACGACCTGCGGGACGAGCAGGACGAGCAGCACGACCACCGGCACCGTCCAGCCGCCCGAGGCGTCGTGCACGGCGCCCAGCACCGCGGGCCCGGTGGCCGCCAGGATGTAGCCGAAGCACTGGGCCATGCTGGACAACTGCGCGGTGTGCCGGATGTCCGGGGCGCGCTGGACGATGAACAGCAGGGCCAGGCTGATCGCCGCGCCCTGGCCGAGGCCCAGCAGCGTCATCCACACGTACGCGCCGCCGGCCGGCGCGGCCAGCATCCCGGCGAAACCGGCCGCGCAGAGCACCGCGCCGACCGTGGCCAGCGCACCGGCCGGCAGGCGACGGCCGACGATCACCGGGGCGAGGAAGGAGCCCACGATGCCCAGCAGCGAGGAGAACGACAGCATCCAGCCCGCGTCGCCCGCGCTCATCCCGGCGTCGGTGAGCATGGTCGGCAGCCAGGCGGCCGCCGCGTAGTAGCTGAGCGACTGGAGGCCCATGTACGCGGTGACCTGCCAGGCCAGCGGGGAGCGCCACAGACCGCGCACGGGGTGGGCCGCCTCACGGGCGGCGGAGGCGGAAATCCGCGTACGACTGCGGGTCTGCGGCAGCCACACCACCAGCGCGATGACCGCCAGCGAGCCCCAGCACGCCAGCGTGGCCTGCCAACTGAGCCCGGCCGCGCGCTGCACCGGCACGGTGACACCGGCCGCCAGGGCCGCGCCGCCGAACAGCGACATCGAGTACAGCCCGGTCATCAGTCCGGACCTGGCCGCGAAGTCGCGCTTGATCAGGCCCGGCAGCAGGACGTTGGCGACGGCTATGCCCGCGCCGATGACGATCGTCCCGGCGAACAGCGCCACCACCGAGTCCAGCAGTCGCAGCGCCGTACCCGCGCAGATCAGCGCCATGGTGCCGAGCAGCGAGCGTTCCATGCCGAAGCGGCGGCCGAGCCGCGGCGCGATCGGGGCGAGCAGGCCGAAGCAGAGCAACGGCAGCGCGGTCAGCAGGCTGGTGGCCGCGGCCGACATGCCGCTCTCGTCGCGGATGGTGCCGGCCAGCGGGGACACGGCGACGAGGGCGGGACGCAGGTTGAGCGCGAGGAGGATGACGCCGGCGCCCAGGTAGAGGGCGCGGCGCCCGGTGGCACCCGGCGCCGGGGCGGGCGGGGAGGCCTCCCCGGTAGGTGCGTCAGTGGGTGTGTCCGGCCGCGCGGCGCCGCCGGTGCCGGGGGCGCTCAGGGTGGCGGCCGGTCCGTGGTCATGCATGGTCTTCTTCTCCTGGGCTTGCTTCGCGTGCTCGGGGGGCCGCCGGAGCCTCGTCGTCGGGCCGGGTGGCGCGCAGCGCGTCCATGGCCTCGGTCAGGTGGGCCAGCGCGGCCTGCTCGGCGGCGTCCGGGTCTCGCGCCTCGATGGCGTCGACGATGGCGGTGTGCGCGTCGAACTGGTGCCGGACGGAATCGGGCAGCGGCCTGCCGATGACCGCCTGGAGCGTGGCGCGCAGGGCGTCGCTGAAGTGCTCGTACAGCTCCGCGAGGACACTGTTGTGCGCTGCGGCCGCGACGGTCCGGTGGAAGCGCATGTCCGCGTCGATGAACGCGGTGACGTCGCTGTTCTCCCAGGCGCGGTCGCGCTCGGCGAGGGCGGCCCGCAGCGCCGCGAGGTCGTCGTCGGTGCGGCGCAGCGCCGCGTAGCGGGCCGCGTCGCGCTCCAGGGACGCCCGGACCTCGTACGCCTCCAGGTCGGCGGCCCGGCGCAGCCGGCGCTGTACGGCCGCGCCGAAGTCGCTGTTGGCCCGTACGTACGTCCCGTCGCCCTGTCTCGGTTCCAGCATCCCGGTGTGCACGAGGGCGCGGACCGCCTCGCGGACGGTGTTGCGGCCCACGTCGAGCGTCTCGACGAGGACGGGTTCCGCGGGGATCTTCCCGCCGACCTGCCACTCGCCGTCGGTGATGAGCTGTTCCATCTGCTCGATGACCAGGTCCACCAGGCTGGTGCGGGCGGTGCTGCGCAGCGGCATGGACGCCGTCCTCCCTCTCGATTCCACCGGTGATAGGAACATCCCATGTTTGGCGGTGTCAAACAGCCGGGGTTAGCCTGGGACCGCCGGAGATCCCGCGATCACGGCACGGCGGTGGGGCCCGCCGGACCCGAACCGCGGCCTGCCGAGGCCGCCAACGGTCCCTGCTTGCAGAGCGGAACGCAGTACGCACGCACCGCGCGAGTAGGAGACGTATGACCACCGGAGCCCCCCGCCCGGCGACGGCCGCCGCCACGGCCCGCCCGGCCGCACCGCGCACCGCCGAGTCCTCCGGAGCGCAGTCGGCCCCCTCCCGTGCGCAGCCGCCCTGGCAGGGGCAGTGGCCCGCCGTCGGCGCGGTCGCGCTCGGCGGCGGCATCGGCGCGGTCCTCCGGTACGGAGCCACGCTGCTGTGGCCCACCGCCCCCGGGACGTTCCCCGTGACGGTCTTCCTGGTCAATGTCGTCGGCTGCGCGCTGATGGGCGTCCTGATGGCACTGATCGGCGAACGGGGGGCACCCCACCCGCTGCTGCGCCCGTTCCTCGGCACCGGTGTCCTCGGCGGGTTCACGACCTTCTCCACGTACACCGCGGACATCCGGCACCTGACGGACACCGGACGGCTCGCCCTCGGCCTGGCCTACCTGGCGGCCACCCTGCTCGCCGCGCTGGCGGCCGTGTGGGCCGCGCACGCGGGCACCCGGTACGCACTGGCCCGGCGCGGAGGTGCGCGGTGAACTGGCTGCTCGTGGTGGCCGGCGGGATGGCCGGCGCACCGCTGCGCTTCCTGACGGACCGCTTCGTGCAGTCCCGGCTCGGCACGGCCTTCCCCTGGGGGACGTTCACGGTCAATGTCGTGGGTTCGCTGGTGCTGGGTCTGGTCACCGGTGCGGTGGCGGCGGGCGCCGCTCCCTCGTCCCTGCACCTCCTGCTCGGGACCGGTCTGTGCGGAGCGCTGACGACGTACTCGACCTTCTCGTACGAGACGCTGCGGCTGGCCGCCGACGGAGCGCGGTGGCGTGCCGCTGCGAACGCGGCGGCGAGTGTGGCCGCCGGTCTCGCCGCGGTGTTCGCCGGTGTGGCCCTCGCCGAAGCGCTGTGGGTCTGAACGGGGCCGAGCGGGCCCGGAGCGGTACAGGGGTGACCGTACGGGACGGGTGGGCGCGCCCGTGCGATGCGGCCCCCGTGCGAGTGAACGAATGAGGTCGAGTTTCGAACGGAACCTTTCTTCACCGCCGCCCGACGCCCAGCCGGAATACGCTGATGGCCGCGGTGCCCCGGACCCCGGTTCGCACGAAGGACAGTCAGTGCGGCATGTTTGAATTCAGGGGCGGTATCGCTATGGACCTTCACCACCGGATCCGTGTCAACAAGATCAACGTCGTGCGGCCCGAAGGGGAGTTGGACCTCATGACCGCCCCGCGCCTGCGCGCCCTGCTGCGGTGTGGGCACAGTCGCGCCGTCGGTCCGCCCCGGGTGATCGTCGATCTCGGCGCGGTGACCTTCATGGACTGCTCCGCGCTGCGGGAGCTGTGCGCCGCGCAGAACTGGGCCGTCGAGCAAGGCGGCTGGCTGCGCGTCGTGCACGCCCACCGCGGTATCGCCATCCTGCTCAGGGCGACCCGGCTGACCGGCCGCTTCCCCCGCTACGCGAGCGTACGGGACGCGCGCCGCGACCAGCTCGCGAACTGCTCGCCGTAGACCGGGTGTCCGACCCCCGCCGGGTTCCGGCCGCCGGACCCGGGGATCACGGTGCAGACGGTCTCCCGCCGGAGGCTTGCCGGAGGCATAGTAGCCGTGCGGCTTCGATCCGAGAGACGATGGACACGGGCCACGACCGGACGACGGTGGAAAGGGATGGTTGCCATGGCCCGTGAAGAACCCCTGCCCCAATCGCGGGCGGACTTACCCGAAGGACTCCTCGGCGACGTCGACTGCGCGGAGCTGCTGCGCTGCCTGTCCGCGGACTGCGCCGGCCTGCTCGGCGCCACCGCGGCCGTCGTCCTCCTCGCCGACGCGCACCACCGGCTTCGGGCGGTCGCCGAGTACGGAGACACCGCCCGCCTGCTGGGACCGGACGGGCCGCAGGAAGCCTGCGACCCGTACGCCGACTGCTACCGCAGCGGCACCGCCGAGACGGACATCGCCCTGACCGACCCGCGCACCGCCGCACGCTGGCCGCACTTCACCGCCCTCGCGCGGGAGCGGGGCCATGTGACGGCACACGCCCTGCCGATGCGCCTGCGCTCGCGGACCGTCGGCGTCCTGGCGCTCTTCTCCGGGACCGCCGCACCGCTCGGCGAGCAGACCGGCGCTTTCGCCCGCTCCCTGGCCGACCTGCTGGCCGTCGCCGCCGTACAGCGCGAGATCCTGGAACGCAGCCACGCCGAGCGGACACAGCTGCGGCACGCGCTCAGCTCCCGCGTCGTCATCGAACAGGCCAAGGGCATGCTCGCCGAACGCTGGACGACGAGCGTGGACGAGGCGTTCACGGTCTTCCGCGCCTATGCCCGCGCCCACCGCCGGCGGCTGCCGGACCTGGCCCGCCAGGTCGTCGACGGCACGCTCGACAGCGGCCTCGTCATGGAGTACTTCCTCAACCGAAGGTGATTTCCTGGATCCTGTGGAGGACCGGATGGCAGAAGTCTTCTTGCGGCGCCTGAGCAGGTGGCAGGCCGAGGCACAACGCGAGGCCGTCGCCGACCTGTACGTCGAGGCGTACCGCGGCCCCTCGGGCGAGGAGTTCCGCGGACGGGGGGCCTTTCTGCAGCGGTTCGCGGAGCACGTCCAGCGTCCCGGCTTCGAGATGGTGATCGCCAGCGGCCCGGCACTGGTCGGCTGCGCCTATGGATTCCCCGCCGAGCGGGACGGCCGGTGGTGGCAGGGGTTCAACGGGCAGGTACCGCGTGAGCTGGAGGAACTGACCGCCTCGGGCCGGGTGTTCGTCGTCGCCGAGCTGATGGTGCTGCCCGCGCACCGGCGCGGCCACGTCGCCACCCGGCTCCAGGAGACCCTGCTGATCCGCAGCAACGCCACGGCGGTCGTCACCCTCGTCGAGACGGCGAACGGCGCGGCGCGCTCCGCGGTACGGGCGTGGGGGTGGCAGCCCACGGGCCGGCTGCGCCGGTCCGAGGACGGAGAGCCGGAACTGGAGGCGTGGAGCCGGGAGCTGGCGCACTGAGGAACGGCGCAACGGTACGACCAGGGCCGGGCGCGCGGCGCGGAACGCGTACGCGCGCGGCAGGGCTCCGAGGAGCCCGCCGCGCGCGTAGACGTTGTCGGACCGCGGCGCCCGCGCGCCGTGGTGTCCCGGATCCGTGGCGTTGTCACGCCGTGCCGGACCCGCCGGGGAGAGGCCCGTCAGGGACGTACGCCCTTGAGTCCGTTGGCCCAGAGCTGGTCGACCTTGGCCCGCTCGGTCTGGTCCGGCTGCGAGTTCGTGCAGGACGGGCCGGGGCCGCCGCCGGACATCAGCTCGCTGCACGGGCCCTCGTAGTGGTCCGGCAGACCCAGCACGTGGCCGGTCTCGTGCGTGGTCACGCGGGTCGAGTCGTACTCCTTGTTCTGCTTGTAGTCCAGGAAGACGAAGCCCTTGCCGTGGCCGTCGGTGCTGGCGTAGGAGCCGCGCGCGTCGTCACCCTCGCGGTACTGGAAGTCGCCGCCGCTGCCTTCCTGCAGCTTCACGTTCTGCACCGCGCCGTTCCAGATCTGGGCGCTCCGGGCTATCTGGCTCTTGAACGTGGGGGCCGCGCTCGCGTCGTAGGTGACGGTGACGACCTTGAGGTTCGGGTGGGCCGCCTGCTTGGCCTTGACCGACTCCATGACGGCCTGGAAGAACGCCTTGGTGTCGGCCTGCTCGGCGGCCGAACCGGCGTACGCGGCGGTGACCCGGTGGGTCTGGAGTGCGGAGGAGGCGGAGGCCGCCGTCGCGGGGACCGCGGCGGCCAGCGTGGCGACGAGGCCCAGGCCGAGGGTTGCCGACAGTGCCGTCTTGGGAGATCTCATGGTGGGGGGACTCCTTATCGTCCGTGGGGCCGTACGGTCGCCGTGTGGGGCGGCGGCCGGGGCCCTGCGGAGGAACTCTTGGTGGCGGAGAGTCTGTTCGAGAAGATCCCGGGGCGCGGAGATGGCAGGTGGCGATAGCACCAGGGGATACCCCGAGGGGAAGCCGGCCCGAGCGTGTCCGAAGAGTCTGGTGTGACGTGCGCAAACGTCGTTATGCTCCGGTCGTGGAGCTCGAAGTGAGGCACCTTCGTGCGCTGTGCGCGATCGCCGACGCGGGCAGCGTACGCAAGGCCGCGCGACAACTGGGCATGACCCAGCCTTCCCTGACGACCCAGCTCCGCCGCATCGAGAACGCCCTGGGCGGCCAGTTGTTCTTCCGCGAGCGGACCGGCAGCCGGCCGACGCCGCTGGGGCACTCGGTGCTGAGCCGGGCCCGGCCGATAGTGGCCGACATGCGGGCGCTGGTCGACGAGATCGCCTCCGCCTCCCTGCGGGCCGACGGCGCACGGCTGTGCATCGGCAGCACCAGCAGCCGGGCGGTGGCGGGCTGGCTGCGACGGCTGCGGGCCAGGCTGCCCGACACGGACACCGCCATCCGTATCGACGTGTCCGCCAACGCGCTGTTGCAGATGGTGGCGATGGGGCAGCTCGACGTCGCCTTCGTGCACGAGGTGGAGGGCGCGCCGCTGCGCCGGCCGGACGGCCTCGTCGAGCGGGAACTGATCGCCCGGGAGCCGCAGTTCGTCGCCCTGGCGGCCGACCACCCGGCGGCCCGCCACCCGGTGGTCGAACTGGCCGAGCTGGCCGGTGACCAGTGGATGGTCGACCCGTCGGTGGACGGTGAGTGGACGGGGCTGCGCCGGGTCTTCGCGGCCGCGGGGCTGGACCCCCGGGTGGTGCACGGGGACTACCTCACGGCGGCCGACCTGGTCGCGGCGGGCGAGGTGGTCGCCCCCTGCCAGCCGACGTCCCGGCCCCGGCACGGCATGGCCATCCGCCCGCTGCGCGGCGACCCGCTGGCCGTCCGGCTCTTCATGGCCCACCGCCCCGGCGCCGCCCCGGCCGCCCCCGCCGACGCCCTCTTCGCCGACCTTACCGCCTCGTACATGGAGGTGGCCTGGGAGAGCACGGCGTACCGCGAGTGGCTCGTACGGCACGACGGGCCGTTGCCGATCGGGACGTGAGGCGGGGCGGGACCCGGCCGTGCGGCCGTGCGCGCCGCGCGTGACCTCCGGTCAGGCGGCTTCGCCCGCCGCGACCACGCGTGGCGTCACTTCGGGTCGAGCCGGCCCTCGACCACCTCGCGGGCGACGTCGGTCAGCAGCCGCCGGTGGGAGCGGGCGTAGCCGCGCAGGACGGTGAAGGCGGCGTCGGGGGAGAGGTTGTGGCGTGCGGTGAGCGCTCCCTTGGCCTGTTCGATGACGAGGCGGGTGCTCAGGGCGTGCTCCAGTTGGGCGGCGAGGGTACGGCTCGCCTCCACCTCGTGCTCGCGCAGCAGCGTCACGGCGGCGAAGTCCGCGAGCGGCTGGCCCAGCACCATCAGGTCACCGGTCAGCTCGGTCCGGCGGGTGGCGAGCAGGACCAGGGCGCCGACCGGTCCGGTGTGACCCCGTATCGGCAGGGCGGCGGCGTGGGTGCAGCCCAGGGCGAGCGCGCGGGGCGCGTAGCGCGGCCAGCGCTGCCGGGCCACCGCCCCGCTCAGGGCCGTGCCGCCGAGCGCCCGGCCGGTGCGGCAGCAGGCGGGGCCGGGGCCTTCGCCCCAGGCGACCGCGTCCGTTTCGAGGCGGCGTACGTCGGCGTCGGAGGCCGCCACCCGGGGGGCGGAGCAGGCTCGGGGAGAGAAGGTCACGGCGGTCGCCCGGACCGCGAGCAGTTCCTTGCTGCGGTCGGTGAGCCGGTCCAGCAGCGCGGGGACGCCGGGCGGCCCCTGCCCTCCGCCGCCCGCCAGCTCCACGAAGACGGAGGCGAGATGGTGCGGAGCTGTGGTCATGGGTGGAGATCCCCTCGGTGCGTTCAGCTGCCCTGGGCGAGTTTCAGCGTGCCGCGCAGGATCTGTACGGCGATGGCGTCCGGCGGCTGCCCGTCGGCGAAGGCGCGTGCTTTGATCATGGCGAGCGCGTCCTGCACCCGGCGGCCGGCCTGGACGGAGAGTATTCCGGCGGCCTGCTGGACACAGTCCCGGTGGTCGGCGTCCTCGTACAGCTCGGGGTCGGCGTCGGGACCGAGGAGCACCGTACGGGTCAGTGCGTCGGCGATCACCGTGAGCGTCTCGGCGGCGACCGGGCCGTCGCCGGGGTCGAAGGCCGCGAGCGCGCCGATACAGCTTCCTTCGGTACGCAGCGGAGCGGTGAGCACCTCGTGGATGCCCAGGGAGGTCAGCGCGGGACCGTACGCGGGCCAGCGGCTCTCGATGGCCCGGCCGGCCGCCGAGATCAGGCAGCCGCCCACCGAGGCGTCGTGCGCCGGCCCTTCGCCGAGCACGAATTCCAGGTCCTGCGCGGCCCGGGAAGGCTCGTCCGACGAGGCGACGGAGAGCTGGCCGTGGTCGGGGCCCGTCAGGGTGAGCGCCACGCTGGCCGTCCCGCACGCTTCCGCGACGCCGGTCATGAAGCGCGGGCGGCTGGTCTCGTCCCCGCCCCATGCGGACAGACGTTCGGCGTAGGCGTCCTGGATGCGGGCCGAGGACAGGTGGCACTCCGCCGACCGCCGGTAGGCGTTCGCGAGATGGAGATGGAGGCCTCCGTCGGCCGAGGCCGCCAAGATCTCCTGTTGTTCGGCGCACGCGACGGCGTGTTCGGCGCGCTGGCGTGCCCTGGCCGCACGGCGACGCGCAAGCTGTGCCTGGACGTCCCTGCGTTGGCCCCGAACCATGTTCTCAGCGTACGCCCATGGTGGCGCTCAGTCGCCGTTGTCGCCGCGGTCCGCTTCCAGCAGCAGGACGACTCCGCCGTTGTGCCGGTCGAACGGGGAACAGAGCACGTTGCAGGTGATGGGCCGTCCGATCCGGTTGACGGCCGAGACCCGCGAGGGCGCCGTCCGCTTGCCGGACTCCAGGCACTTCTCCACGGCCGGGAGCAGCGTCTCGGTGGGCAGGCCGAAGTCCAGCGCGAAGAACGGTTCGTCGATCACCTCGTCCGGGCGCAGCCCCCACATGTCCACCGCGCCGCGGTTCCAGCTCTTGACCCTCAGCTCCTTGTCGAGGACGACCACGCCCGCTGCGATGGAGGTGACGACCCCTTCGAGGAAGGCACGGGCCTCGTCCAGCTCCTCGGTGCGGGTACGCATCTCCTCGTTCATCGTCTCCAGTTCCTCGTTGCCCGACTGGAGTTCTTCGTTGGTGGTCTCCAGCTCTTCGTTGCCCGACTGGAGTTCCTCGTTGGTGGTCTCCAGTTCCTCGATGCTCGACTGGAGCTCTTCGTTGGTGGTCTCCAGCTCCTCGTTGGTGGACTGGAGTTCCTCGTACGCCGTCTCCAGGTCCTCGCGGACCCGCTTGTTCTCCGACTTGAGCTGGGTGGCGACGGTGACGTCGGTGAAGGTGATGTTGGTGGCGGCCAGCAGCCCGTTGGAGCCCGTCAGCGGCTGGATGAGGATGTCGAAGTACTGGATCTCCTCGCCGACCCGTCGCTCGGCGCCGTTGACCCGCAGGGTGCGGCGCTCGTGGGTGGCCTGCTCGATGAGGGAGCGCAGTTCGACGGGGCGGTAGGAGATCTCCAGGTCCTGGAAGGGCCGGCCGATGTCGTTGGAGCTCAGGCCGAACTGGGCCCGCGCCTGGCCGTTGATCAGCACCGCGGTGCCCTCGCCGTCGACCGCGATGGCCGGGGCGGGGTTGGCGTCCAGGATCAGGTCGCGTAGCTGCCGGCTGCGGGCCGCGTTGGTCAGCTTCTCGGTGCCCGCCCCGACCCGGATCTTCGCGGGTGCGGAGTGGTACGGCGGTCCGGCGTCCCCGGGGCGCCGCCGGAAGGCGCGCTGGCGCATGCTGAGCACTTCGAACCGCTCGGCGTCGTTGAGCAGCATCTCGGCCTTGCCGAGGAAGAGGAAGCCGCGCTCGCGCAGCGCGAAGTGGAACCGGTCGATGATCTGCCGTTGCGCCTCGACGTTGAAGTACATCAGGGCGTTGCGGCAGACCAGCAGGTCCAGCCGGGAGATCGGGGCGTCGCGGGTGATGTCGTGCCGCCCGAAGATGACCCGGCGGCGCAGGTCGGTGCGGAAGGTGAAGCGGGTCCCGTTCTGCTCGAAGTAGGTGTCGCGCAGCTCGGGGGAGAGCGGCTCCAGCGCCTTCGCCGTGTACAGACCGGAGCGGGCGTCGCGCAGGGCCTCCTCGTCCACGTCGGTGGCGTAGATCTTGACCCGGTTCAGGGCCTCCTCCACGCCCATCGCCTCGGCGAACATGATGGCGAGGGAGTACGCCTCCTCGCCGCTGGAGCAGCCCGCGCTCCAGACCCGGATCTCCTCGTCGGCGGCGGTGTCCGCGAGCAGCTCGGGCACCACCTCGCGCTGCAGGAACGTCCAGGCGTCCGGGTCGCGGAAGAAGGACGTCACATTGATCAGAATGGTGTTGAAGAGCGCGTTGAACTCCTCGGCGTTCGTCTCCAGGCGGTCGCGGTAGTCCGCGTAGGTCTCGGTCTCGACATCCGCCATCCGCTTGCGGATGCGCCGGCCCAGCGACGAACGCTTGTAGCCGGTGAAGTCGAATCCGCGGGCGTCCCTCAGGAAGCCGAGCAGCCGCTCCAGCTCCTCGTCGGTCTCGACATCCCGAACGTGACCCATCACTGCCTCTTGGCCTCGACAAGACCGCGGATCACCGCGGCGATCTCCTCCAGAGGCAGCACGAAGTCCACCGATCCCGTGCTCACCGCTGCCTCTGGCATTCCCTTGAACTCGGCGGTAAGGGGATCTTCCGCGATCACCGTGCCGCCGCGTGACCTGACGGCGTCCACCCCCATGGCGCCGTCGCTGCCGGTCCCGGTCAGCACACAGGCGATCGCCTGCGCCCCGTAGGCCCCGGCGACCGACTCGAAGAGCAGGTCGGCGGAGGGACGCAGGAAGTGGACCAGTTCGCTCCCGGAGAGCGTCAGCGTACCTCCGGGGCCCACCAGGAGGTGCCGGTCGGGGGGCGCGATGCAGACCGTGCCGGGCCGGGCCCGCTCGCCGTCCTCGGCCAGCTTGACCCGCAGCGCGGTACGCCGGCCGATCACCTCGGCGATGACGGTGCGGTGCCGGGGGTCGAGGTGCTGGACCACCAGGACCGGAACCGGCAGGTCCGGCCCGAGGCCGCCGAGGACCGTGGTCAGGGCCTTGATGCCGCCCGCGGACGACGCGAGGGCCACGACCTCGAAGCGGCCCGCTGCGCCGCGGTCTGTCGTCACGTTCCGAGCCTATCGAAAGCCGGGCGCGGCGGCGGGGGCGCGGAGCTGCCGACGTGCGGAAACAACCGCCCCCGGCCTGCCGGGCGCCGGCGGACGGCGCCCGGCAGGCCGGGGGCGGCGGTGCGTACCGGAGCGGCCGCGCGTCCCGGTCGGGACGCGCGGCCGCCGTGGCGCGGGGCGGGTCAGCCCTGCTTGGTCTCCCAGAAGATCTTGTCGATCTGGGCGATGTAGTCCAGGGCCTTCTGACCGGTCGCCGGGTCGTTGGAGCCCTTCGCGCCGCTCAGCGCCTTGAGGGTGTCGTTGACCAGCTGGTGCAGCTCCGGGTACTTCTCGAAGTGCGGCGGCTTGAAGTAGTCGCTCCACAGCACCGAGACGTGGTGCTTGGCCAGCTCCGCGCGCTGCTCCTTGATGAGGACGGCGCGGGTACGGAAGTCCGCGTCCTCGTTGGCCTGGTACTTCTCCTGGACGGCCTTGACCGATTCGGCCTCGATACGGGCCTGGGCCGGGTCGTACACGCCGCACGGCAGGTCGCAGTGGGCGCTGACCTTCACCTTGGGGGCGAACAGGCGGGAAAGCATGTTCAGTCCTTCCTCGTGATCGTCTTCTCAGGTGCGAGATTACTCGCCGGGGGAAGGCTTTTCTCGGGTGGCTCGGGGTCTTAGGGCAAAAGGCCGGTTCCGGGCCGGGTCTGATGGAGGATGGGACCGGTGACGGACGACCGGGCCGTGGTGGTCACCGGGCTGGGACCGGGAGGTGTGACGGGGATGCCGGAGCGGGTGGAAGAGCGCGGGCCGGAGCAGGGTGAGGAGCACGGGCGGGAGCGCGGCGGACTGCTGCGGGCCTTCGGCCTCGCCGAGGTCTACAACCCGTCGATGGTGCCGACGCTGCGGCCCGGCGACCAGTTGGTGGTGCAGTACGGGGCGGTGGTGCGGGCGGGTGACGTGGTCGTGCTGCGGCACCCGTTCCGGCAGGACCTGCTGATCGTCAAACGGGCCGTCGAGCGGCGCGACGGCGGCTGGTGGGTCCAGGGGGACAATCCGTTCGTGGAGAACGACAGCCGCGAGTTCGGGGTGGTGCCCGACGAGCTGGTGATCGCGCGCGCCTGGGTGCGGGTGCGGCCGCCGCGCGGTGTTCAGCGCTCGCTGTCGGGCGCGCTGTCCTGGGCGGTCTCCGCGGTGCGTCCGGTACGGGCCGACCGCTCGCTGTCCAGGCGCTTGCGGGCCCGGTAGGCCGCGACGTTGGCGCGGGTCGCGCAGCGGTCCGAGCAGTAGCGCCGGGAGCGGTTGGTCGAGGTGTCGAGGTAGGCGTTGCGGCACGGGCGTGCCTGGCAGATGCCGAGCCGGTCGACGCCCAGCTCGGTGAGCTGGAAGGCCAGGCCCATGGAGGCGGTGGCGGTGTAGCCGGCGGTGGCGTTGGCCGCGTGGTCGGCGATGTGCAGGTGCCACTTGGGGCGCCCGTCCTCGTCGCGGAACTCGTGCCCGGAGACCTGCGGGCTCACCGGGAACTCCATCATCAGCGCGTTGAGCAGGTCCACCGCCCGGACCTCGTCGCCCTCGTCCGCCGCCTCGAAGACGGCGCGCAGCCGGGCCCGTACGCCGCGCAGGCGGGTCACGTCGCTCTCGTTGGCCCGGCGGGCCATCTGCTGGGCGGGCCCGAACAGCTCGCGGACGGCCTCCACCGAGGTCAGGGTGTCGCCGCCGCGCTCGGGCTGCTCGGTGTTGACCAGGCGAACGGCATAGTCCGAGTAATAGGCCAGTTCCACTTGTAGTCCTTACGGGCGCGGTCTAGTGTTCGTAATAGGTGTTGTTGCTACGAGGGTATTACGGCCTGGAGGTAACGGTATGACCGAGACTGTCGTCGGTACTGACTGGCAGGGCTGGCAGGACAGTTGGGACCGCCAGCAGGAGTGGTACATGCCGGACCGCGAGGAGCGGTTCCGCGTGATGCTCGACATGGTCGAGGCGCTGGTGGGCACCGAGCCCCGGGTGCTGGACCTGGCCTGTGGCACGGGCAGTATCTCCGACCGGCTGCTCAAGCGCTTCCCCAAGGCCGTCAGCGTGGGCGTGGACCTCGACCCGGCCCTGCTGGCCATCGCCGGCGGACACTTCGCCGGCGACGACCGGGTGACGTTCGTCCGCGCGGACCTCAAGGACCCCCGGTGGACCGACGCCCTGCCCCACGACTCGTACGACGCCGTGCTCACCGCCACCGCCCTGCACTGGATGCACACCGGGCCGCTGCGCGGGCTGTACGGGCAGCTCGGCGGGCTCGTCAGGGAGGGCGGTGTCTTCATGAACGCCGACCACATGCCCGAAGGGGACACCCCGCGCATCGACGCCGCCGAGCGCGCCTTCCGGCACGCGCGCCAGGACGAGGCCAAGGCGGCGGGCGCCCTGGACTGGCGTGGCTGGTGGGACAAGGCCGCCGCCGACCCGGTGCTCGCCGGGCCGACCGCCGAGCACTTCGCGATCTACGGCGAGCACGCCGAGGGTGACACCCCTTCGGTGACGTGGCACTGCGAGGTGCTGCGCGAGTCCGGTTTCGGTGAGGCACGTGCGGTGTGGCGCTCGCCCTCGGACGCGCTGGTCCTCGGGCTGAAGTAGCGCGCGTACGGTTCGTCCGACGGCCGGGCGGTACGTACTGGGCGCCTGCCGCGCCCGTACGTACCGTCCGTCGTGTGTCGTACGGCCGTGCCCGCCGGGTCAGAGCACCTTCGACAGGAACGACTTGGTGCGCTCGTGCTGCGGCTTGCCCAGCACGTCGCGCGGGTGCCCGGACTCGACCACCACACCGTCGTCCATGAAGACCAGCGAGTCGCCGACCTCGCGCGCGAAGCCCATCTCGTGCGTGACGACGATCATCGTCATGCCGTCCGACGCCAGGTCCTTCATCACGTCCAGCACATCGCCCACCAGCTCCGGGTCGAGCGCCGAGGTCGGCTCGTCGAAGAGCATCAGCTTCGGCTCCATGGCCAGCGCGCGGGCGATCGCGACGCGCTGCTGCTGGCCGCCGGAGAGCTGCGACGGGTAGTTGCCGGCCTTGTCGGCCAGGCCGACCCGGTCCAGCAGCTTGCCCGCGCGCTCCCGGGCGGTCGCCTTGGACTCGCCCTTCACCTGGACCGGCGCCTCCATGATGTTCTCCAGCGCCGTCATGTGCGGGAAGAGGTTGAAGCGCTGGAAGACCATGCCGATGTCACGGCGGCGCGCGGCCACCTCGCGGTCGCGCAGCTCGTACAGCTTGCCGTTGGCCTCCCGGTAGCCGACCAGCTCGCCGTCGACCGACAGTCGGCCGGCGTTGATCTTCTCCAGGTGGTTGATGCAGCGCAGGAACGTCGACTTGCCGGAGCCGGACGGGCCGATCAGGCAGAACACCTCACGGGGCGCGACCTCCAGGTCGATGCCCTTGAGGATGTGGGCCGTGCCGAAGGACTTGTGGACGCCCTCGGCCTTGACCATGGGGGTGGGCTTGCTGGTCATGCGGCACCTCCGGCCGACGAACGGTTCGCGCCGCCGGACAGCCGGGCCCGCAGCCGCTGGACCGGCGTGGGCGGCAGTTGGCGGCTGGCGCCGCGGGCGTAGTAGCGCTCCAGGTAGTACTGGCCGACGCTGAGCACCGAAGTGGCGATCAGGTACCAGACCGCGGCGAGGATGAGCATCTCCACCACGGGGCCGGCGTCACGGCCCACGTTCTGCGCCGATTGCAGCAGGTCGTAGTACTGCACCGCGATGACCAGCGACGAGGTCTTGAGCATGTTGATGACCTCGTTGCCGGTCGGCGGCACGATCACCCGCATCGCCTGCGGCACGACGATCCGGCGCAGCGTCTTGCCGTGGCTCATGCCCAGCGCGTGCGCCGCCTCGGTCTGGCCCTCGTCGACGGCGAGCAGGCCGCCGCGGCAGATCTCCGCCATGTACGCGGCCTCGTTGAGACCGAGGCCCAGCAGCGCGCACAGGAACGGGGTCATGAAGTCCGACCACTCGTCCTTGTAGATCGGCATGATGTCGATGTACTGGAAGACCAGGCCCAGGTTGAACCAGAGGAACAACTGGACGTAGACCGGCGTACCGCGGAAGAACCAGACGTAGAACCACGCGACCGTCGAGGTCACCGGGTTCTTCGACTGCCGCATCACGGCCAGGACGACGCCGAGGACGATGCCGATGACCATCGACAGTACCGTGATCAGCAGGGTGTTGCGCAGACCCCGCAGGATGTCCGCGTTGAACATGTAGTCGGGTATCGCGCCCCAGTTGACCTTGCCGGCGGCGAAGGCCCGCACGAGCAGGACGAGCAGCGCGAGAACGACCAGCGCCGCCACCCAGCGCCCGTAGTGCCGGACGGGAATGGCCTTGATCGGCTCGGGAGCGGGCGGCGGGGCGTCCGCCGGCGGCTGGGCCGGCTTGTCGACGTCAACTGACACGGGTGTTGCCTTTCAGCGTTCGGCGGGAGGGACGGGCCGTGCGCGGCCGGGCGGGCACGCGGGCGGGCGGGGCTCGGGCAGGCGCTCAGCTGCCGCCGTTGAGCTTCACTTCCTTGACCGCGGCGTCCGTGACGTTCCACTTCTTGAGCACCTGCGCGTAGCTGCCCTTCTTGACGATGGCCTCCATGGCCGCCTTGAGGGCGTCGCGCAGCTTCGGGCTGTCCTTGGGCACCGCGATGCCGTACGGGGCGGCCTTGACCGGCGCGCCGCCGACCAACTGGAAGTCGTTGCCGCCACCGGAGGTCTTGACCGCGTACGCCGCGACCGGGTAGTCGCTGGAGACCGCGTCCACACCGCCGGTACGCAGCCGCGTCTGTGCCTCGGTGTCGTTGTCGAACGCCTCGATGGAGATCGCGTCCGTGCCGGACTCCTCGCACTTCTTCGTCTGGTCCTTGGCCAGGTCGTGCGAGACGGTGCCGCGCTGCACCGCGATCTTCTTGCCGCACAGCGCTTCCCAGCCGTCGATCCCCTGGGTCTTGCCCTTCTGCGTGTAGATCGAGACGCCGACGTCGAGGTAGTCGATGAAGTCGACACCGTCGCTGACCTTCTTGCCGGTGGTGCTGTCCACGCCCTGCTGGCGGTCCTTGGTGTCGGTCATCGCCGACATGGCGATGTCGTAGCGCTTGGACTTCATGCCGCCCATGAGGGTGTCGAAGGTGGCGTTGTTGAAGTTGAGCTTGACGCCCAACTCCTCGCCCAGCGCTTCGGCGAGGTCCGGGTCGATGCCGGTGACCTTGCCGTCGGTACGGAACTCCACCGGCTTGTAGGTGATGTCCGAACCGACCTGGATCATCGCCTTGTCCTGGATCTCCTTGGGCAGGAGCTTGAACAGCGGGGCGTCCGGGTTGCGGTTCTTGGCAGCCTCGCGCTTGGCGATCGCCGCGTCGGTCTGGTCACCGCAGGCGCTGAGCAGCAGCAGCGAGGCCGCGACCGCGGTCGCGGCGGCCACGGCTGAACGAGACCTGCCGGGGGCCGGGCGACGGGTGGGGCGTGCGGTCATGCTGATCCTCCTGCGGATGAGGGAGAAGCCGACTGAGCAGGGGCCGGGCACACACCTTCGGGCGTCGCGACCTCGTTCGGTGACGGAATCCTGCCATCCGGACACCGCTATCCGGACTGCCGTCCAGGTCAAAATCGGATAACGGACGGGGACGAAGCCGTACATCCCAGGTGTCCCTTGGGGAGAACGCGCCAAGTGACCGGCAGAGCGCCCGGCCGGACGGGCCCGCGTCTCGCAGTACGGACACCGCACGGGGAACTTCCGACGGTTCGCGCTGTTCACCCCTGATGCCGAGGTTGTGACCCCAGAGGTGACTCATGGGTAACGAATCCGACTCGTCGGGGCGCACGCCCGTCCGGTAGAAAGGTTCGTTACACCCCTCATCCGGGGCTCAGGGCGCGCGTGCGGCGCGCCCGGCGTCCGTACCTCCCCCCGCGGGACGGCCATCCGTCGCGCAGGGCACGGACGCGGTGCCCGCCCACCCCTTGACCAGGGAGTGGACACCCTCAACTGATTGACGAACAAAGGGGTTGAACCAGTGACAGCCAAGACCGCCCAGGCCCACGACGGCGGCAAGACGCCCGAGCACGCGGACACGGACGCCCAGGGCACGCCCGGCTCCGGACCGGACGGCGGGGAGCAGTGCCAGGACCCCGCCTTCCTCCTGCACCGCGGCGGCAAGATGGCGATCCAGGCGACTGTTCCGGTGCGCGACAGCGAGGACCTCTCCCTCGCCTACACACCCGGCGTCGCCAAGGTGTGCAGCGCCATCGCCGAAGAACCCGAGCTGGTGCACGACTACACCTGGAAGTCCCAGGTCGTGGCCGTCGTCACGGACGGCACCGCGGTGCTGGGCCTCGGTGACATCGGGGCCGAGGCATCGCTGCCCGTGATGGAGGGCAAGGCCATCCTCTTCAAGCAGTTCGGCGGCGTGGACGCGGTGCCGATCGCCCTGGCGACGACCGACGCCGACGAGATCGTCGACACCGTCGTGCGGATGGCGCCGTCCTTCGGCGGCGTCAACCTGGAGGACATCTCCGCGCCGCGCTGCTTCGAGATCGAGCGCAAGCTCCAGGAACGCCTGGACATCCCGGTCTTCCACGACGACCAGCACGGCACCGCCGTGGTCACGCTGGCCGCGCTGCGCAACGCCGCCCAGCTGACGAACCGTTCGCTCGGACAACTGCGCGCCGTCATCTCCGGCGCCGGCGCGGCCGGGTTCGCCATCGCCAAGATCCTCGTGGAGGCCGGTATCGGCGACGTCGCGGTGTGCGACCGCAAGGGCGTCGTCACCGCCGACCGCGACGAGCACCTCACCGACGTCAAGCGCGAGCTGGCCTCCTTCACCAACAAGGCCGGGCTGACCGGCTCCCTGGAGTCGGCCCTGGACGGTGCGGACGTCTTCATCGGCGTCTCCGGCGGCACGGTGCCGGAGGAGGCGGTCTCCAAGATGGCGAAGGACGCGCTGATCTTCGCGATGGCCAACCCGAACCCGGAGATCCACCCGGACGTCGCGCACAAGTACGCGGCCGTCGTCGCCACCGGCCGCAGCGACTACCCGAACCAGATCAACAACGTGCTGGCCTTCCCCGGCATCTTCGCCGGCGCCCTCCAGGTGCGCGCCAGCCGGATCACCGAGGGCATGAAGCTGGCCGCCGCCGAGGCGCTGGCCTCGGTGGTCGCCGACGACCTGAGCGCCGAGTGCGTCATCCCGTCGCCGTTCGACGAGCGGGTCGCCCCGGCGGTCACCTCGGCGGTCGCGGCCGCCGCCCGCGCGGAGGGCGTCGCGCGCCGCTGACATCGCGTCCGTGGGAAGGCCCCGCCTCCGGGTGGGGCCTTTTCGCTGCGCCGAACCTTGGGGAAGGCGGCTCCGGTAGCCATGACGTGCCTGTTCACGTGGGCCTTCGCGCTCCTCACGGTCATCGCCCCGGTGGCGGTGACCGCGCTGTACATCCACCTCTTCTGCGCGGGCACCTTCCGCCGCGCGACGCGGCCCTGGGCCGAGGCAGCGGCCTTCGCGGGGAGTTCACGGTACTGGCCTTCGCCTGGGGGCTGCGGGAGGCGTCCGCCTGGGACATGAGGGAGACCTGCGAACTGCTCGGGCATCCGTACGACCCTGACGTCCGTTCCGATGCCGCCCTCCAGCAGAAGCACGTCCTCCCGCTGTTCAGCAACAAGTGCGACGCCGCGTACGACCTGGTGCCGGGCTACGTCAACCCGCTGTTCCGGTCCTGCGTCGCGCTCACCGCCGTACTGACCTGCTGCGCGCCGGCCGCCGCGGTGCGCGGCCGCCGCCGGGACCGGGCGGCGCGGTGGCGGGAGTCCGCGCAAGGGGCCTGACGTCGGCGAGCGGGCCTGACGGCGGCCAGGGGACCCGACGGCGGTCGGCGGCGCGGCGCGTGTCACACCGCGGTCCGGTACCGCCCGGCCCCCGTGCGCCCTACGTTGGGATCATGTTTGCTGCCTACGCCGCCCGCATCGACCGCGACCAGCCGCTGAACGGCCTCGAACTGGGGGAGCGCCCGGCCCCCGGCGCACGCCCCGGCTGGACGACCGTCAACGTCAAGGCCGCCTCCCTCAACCACCACGACCTGTGGTCGCTGCGCGGCGTGGGCCTGGGTGAGGAGGCGCTGCCCATGATTCTCGGCTGTGACGCGGCCGGCACCGACGAGGACGGCAACGAGGTCGTGCTGCACTCGGTGATCGGCCAGAGCGGCCACGGCGTCGGCCCGGACGAGCCGCGCTCCATCCTCACCGAGCGCTACCAGGGCACCTTCGCCGAACAGGTCACCGTCCCCGCCTGGAACGTGCTGCCCAAGCCGAAGGAGCTGTCCTTCGCCGAGGCCGCGTGCCTGCCGACCGCCTGGCTGACCGCGTACCGGATGCTGTTCACCAACGCCGGGGTACGGCCCGGCGACAGCGTGCTCGTCCAGGGCGCGGGCGGCGGTGTGGCCACCGCGGCGATCGTGCTGGGCGCGGCGGCCGGGCTGCGGGTCTTCGCCACCAGCCGCAGCGAGGACAAGCGCAAGCGCGCCGTGGAACTGGGCGCCGAGGCCGCGCTGCCCAGCGGTGAGCGGCTGCCCGAGCGGGTGGACGCGGTGATCGAGACGGTCGGCGCCGCCACCTGGTCGCACTCGGTGAAGTCGCTCAAGCCCGGCGGCACGCTCGTCATCTCGGGCGCCACCAGCGGCTTCCACCCCGAGCGCACGGAGCTCAACCGCATCTTCTTCCTGGAGCTGAAGGTCGTCGGCTCGACCATGGGCAGCAAGGACGAACTGGCCTCGCTGCTGAACTTCTGCGCGGCCAAGGACGTCCGGCCCGTCATCGACACCACCCTGCCGCTGGACCGGGCGCGCGAGGGCTTCGCGAAGCTGGCCGAGGGCGAGATGTTCGGCAAGGTCGTCCTGACGGTCTGAGACCCCGACGGTCCGGGGCGCGGGAGCACGGGAGACACCGGGAGAGGCGGAGAGGTTGCGGGTGCTGCGCGCGGCCGGGCGTACGGCGACGGCCTGGAGCAACGGCGGCGGGGTGACGCGGGAGATCGCCGCCGCGCCGCCGGGCGCGGGCTGGGACACCTTCGACTGGCGGGTGAGCCTGGCCGAAGTGGGCCGTGACGGCCCGTACTCCGCGCTGCCCGGCGTGGACCGCGTCCTGACGGTGGCCGACGGCGCCGGACTGGAACTGACCGTCGACGGCACCCGCCACGTACTGCCCGGCCCGTACCGCCCGTTCGCCTTCCCCGGTGACGCCCCGACCGGCTGCCGCCTCCTGGACGGACCGGTCGTCAACTTCAACGTCATGCTGCGGCGCGGGCGTTCGGCGGCGACCGTGGAGATGGCCCGCGGGAACCACGTCGCCGAGCCGCGGCCGCGGGACGCCGGGGACGCGCCCGGGGAGCGGCGGACGCGGCTGGTGGTCGCGCTGTCCGGCCGTACGCGGCTGTCCGGCCCCGATCTCGGCCGCACCCTCACGCTGGAGCGGCACGACGCCGCCCTCATGCCCGCGGACGCGGGCGTATCGCTGCACGCCGACGGTGTCACGGCCGTCGTCACCCTCACCGTACGGACGGCGGCGCCCGGTGCCCGCACGGTCTGAACAGGCCGCCGGCCACCGGTTGGTCCCCACCGCCGGCCCGGTCCGCGCGGCCGCCGCTACGCGGTCCGACTCACCGGACCGGCGGCGGAACCGTCCTGGCCGGATGCGTCGCGGCGCCCGGCGGCCGGGGGAGTCCGCGCGGCGTCCGTGACCGGGATGCCGGTCGCGCCGGTGCGGCGCAGGGTGTGCCGCGCGTGGGTGGTGAAGGCGTCGGTGGCGGGGTGGGTGGCCGCCCGGGGGCGGGCCAGCAGGACCGTGACCGGGCCGGCGTCGGTGATCGGTACGTAACGGACACCCGGGTGCGGATGGCTGTGCACGGTGGCCTCGGCCGTCACCCCGGCCGCCGCCCCGGTCGCGATCATGGTCAGCCACTCGTCGACGTTGGCGACCTCGAAGGTGCTGCTCGGCCGCTGTCCGGCGGGCCACAGCGCGGCGCTGGTGGTGCACGCGGTGGCGCACAGGGCGATGGCGTGGTGCGTCAGGTCGGCCAGCGAGACCGCCGTCCGCCCGGCCAGCGGGTCGCTCTCGCACAGCGCGGCGATCCGGCGCTCGCGGTACAGCGCCACGGTGTCCAGCATCCCGTCGTCCGCCGGGACCGTCCGCAGGAAGGCGAGATCGACGGTGCCACGGCGCAGCGCCGCCTCCGCGTCGTCGAGCCGGTGCACCTCTACGGGCTCGCCGGGGTGTTCGTGCCGCCACTCGCGCAGCAGCGGCACGGTGTGCCGGCCGAGCGCGGCCCAGGCGAAGCCGACCCGCAGCGGGCGCGGCCCGGCGACCGCCTCGGCGAGCGCGTCGTCGAGCTGGGCGAGGATGCGGTGGGCGTGCTCGTGCAGCCGCCGTCCCGCCGGGGTGAGCCGCAGCCGGCGGGTGGTCCGCTCGACCAGTGAGGTGCCCAGGCGGCTCTCCAACTGCTCCAGGGTGCGCGAGAGGGCGGGCTGGCTGACGCGCAGCACCGCCGCCGCGCCGGTGATCGTGCCCTCGTCCCCGATGGCGGCCAGCGCCCGCAGATGCCGCAACTCCACGTTCACCGCACGTCTCCGTCCGCACCCCGGCCGGGCTGCCCGCCCGCGCCCCGTTCACCATTCATGACCCCCGAGCATAAATCCCGTACAGAAGGTATTTCCCTCCGCCGGACGGCCCGGCCTAGCGTCGGCGGCATGAGGATTCTGCTGATCGGCGCGACCGGACGACTGGGCGCCGCCGTACACGAGACGCTGGCCGGACGCGGCCACGAGATCATCACGGTCGGCCGCAGCGGCGGCGACCTGCGGCTGGACATCTCCGACCCGGCGCAGGTCACCGAGGCGTACGACCGGGCCGGCACCCTGGACGCGGTGGTGAGCGCGGCCGGCGACACCCCGTTCGAGCCCGTCGCCGGGATGGCCACGGAGGACTACGTGGCGGGCTTCCGCGGCAAGGTGCTCAGCCAGATCGAGCTGGTGCGCCAGGGCACCGCCCGTATCGCCCGACGGGGCTCCTTCACCCTGATCGCCGGGGTGCTCTCCCGCGACCCCGTCCCCACCGGCAGTGCGGCGGCGATGGCCAACGGCGCGGTGGAGGCGTTCGTGCGGGCCGCCGCGCTCGACATCGCCCCGCAGCGGGTGAACGCCGTGAGCCCGACCGTGGTCACCGAATCCCTCGCGGAGTACGGGGACTTCTTCCCCGGCGTCCAGCCGGTCGGCCTGGCGCAGGTGGCCGCGGCATACGTGCGGTCGGTCGAGGGCGGGCAGACCGGGCAGGTCTACGAGCCGGTGTGACGGCCGGGCGGCGGACCCGCGGGCGCGGGCGGGGGTGCTCAGCCCGTGTGCGTGCCCGCGTGGGCGCGGGTGGCCCCGGCGTCGCGCTCGCGGGCGAGCGCCTTCTCGCGCCCCTTGTCCAGTACGGCGAGCAGGGCGACGGTGATGACGATCGCCGCGCCCGAGGCCACGAAGTTCCAGGGTGCGTCAAGGTAGTTGACGGGCCGCATGGGGTGGCCGTGGTCGTCGCCGACGATCCGGTAGAGGATGGCCGCCGGGCCCTCCCAGAAGCCCGCGGTGAACACCAGGATGGACAGCAGTCGGTACCAGGCTTCATTCATGGTCGTCTCCCCGTTCCGTGCCGGTATTTCTCCGTTCGTGGATACGACCGTATCAAAGTTTCGCCCCGGGCGCCTTGACTATCCTTGTCGGACCTGATATTCGTCACGCTTTCCGTGGCGCGGTACGCTCTTCCTGTGCGTGACGAAAAGATGGCCGAGTGCCGGATCTGCGGTGCCGGGCTGCCCGAGGCGGTCCGCGGCCGCCCGCCCGCGTACTGTTCGCGGAGCTGCCAGGCGAAGGCGTACCGGCGGCGCAAGAAGGCGGCCCGTACGGCCGTGGAGGAGCCCTCCGAGCCCTCCGTGTCCTCTCCCGTAGAGGCGCCTCGGTCGCCCGTCGGCGGCGCGCGGGAGCGGCGGCGGCGCGAGGTCGCTGAAGCCGTCTGGCGGATCGCGGCGGCGCGCGGCCTGGAGTCGGCAAGTATGCGCGAGGTCGCGGCGGAGGCCGGGGTCTCGCTGCGGGTGGTGCAGTACTACTTCGGCAGTAAGCACCGGTTGCTGGTCGAGTCGCTGCGCCTGCTGCACGAAGAGAACGACCGCCGCGCCCGCGCGCGCATGGCGGACCTGTACGACGCCGGTGACCTGCGGGCCGTACTGCGCGCCGTTCTGGTCGAGTTCCTGCCGCTGGACGCGCAACGCGCGCTGGCGCTCCGCGTGTTCACCGCCTACTTCGTCCGCAGCCTGACCGACCCGGCGATGGCCGAGGTCTTCCTGCACGGCGAGCAGGTGGTGGAGTCCCTGGTCGCCACCCTGATCCGGGAGGCCGGCGGCGTGCGGCCCGGCGTCGATCCCGCGCGCGAGGCCGACCTGCTGGTGTCGGGCGTCTCCGGGCTGGGCCTCGACGTACTGCACGGACGCCGCACGATGGCCGAGGTCCAGCGCACCATCGACTATCACCTCGACCGGATCTTCGCCTGAGTCGGCCGGGGTGTCACCCGGGGGTCCGCCGGGTGGCGTAGCCGCGGTGGTGCCCGTATCGGGTCGTCTCGGGCCGGCAGATATCGGGAATCGACTCATCGCCATGGATGACGGCGGTGGGGTGTCGATGGCGGGTGCGTTCCCGGCGCGTGTCGTCGTCCGTCCACGGTGGCGGACCGCGGTCGATCGTCAACCACCGTTGACACGCGGTGTGTGTCAACCTACATTGACGGCATGAGCGAAGCAACGAAGCTCGCCGAGCGGGCGGGCGACCAGGACCCCCGGATCGGCCTGCGTGCGGTGGCCGCGCTCCGCCGGCTGTTGGAGCAGTTGGAAGCCGTACAGGTGCGCAGTGCCCGGGTGAAGGGCTGGTCGTGGCAGGACATCGCCGCCGAGCTGGGGGTCAGCAGGCAGGCGGTCCACAAGAAGTACGGGAGGCGTTGATGTTCGAACGGTTCACGGCGAGCGCCCGCGACGTGGTGCGCGGCGCGCCCGCCCACGCGGTCCGGCCGGGCCCAGGCACGGTCGGCGAGGGCGAACTGCTGCTCGCCCTGCTGGACGGCCGGGGCTCCCCCGGCGCCGAGGCGCTCGCCGCCCTGGGGGTGCGCGAGCGCCGGGCATCCGTGGAACGCTCGCTGGACGAGGCCCGACGGCGGGGCGGCCTGACGGCCGCCGACGCGGAGGCACTGGCCGGGCTCGGCATCGACGTGACGGAGATCGTCACCCGGGTGGAACGGGCGCACGGCGTCGGCGCGCTGGACTCCGCCTCCGCGCCGAGGGAGCGCCGCGGACGCTCGTTGCGCGGGCCGTTCCGCCCGGAGGCCAAGGCCGTACTGGAACGGTCGCTGCGCGTCGCGCTCGGCCGCGGCGACAAGCACATCGGCGACGAGCACCTGCTGCTCGCCATGGTGTCCGGCCCGGGCCTCGCCGCGTCCGTACTGGCCGAACACGGCGTCGAGCACGCCGATGTCGTACGGGCGCTGGGGGAGCGGGCCGCGGCGGGGTGAGCGGGCCCGCCGCGGTGGTGTGACGGGCGGGTGTGGGGCGGGCGTGGGGGGCGGGCGTGGAAAGGCCGCCGCCCGCTACGGGTACGCGACCTTCACCGCACCGATCCCCGACGTGCCGTGCCGCGGCAGCAGCCCGGCCTCGGAGACCGCGCCCAGCAGCGGGTTGAGAAGCTGGGCGAGCCGTTCCGCGCGGGACCGGCCCAGCGCCCGCCAGGGCGCGGCGGCCAGCCGGTCCGTCATGCGCTCGACGTCGTCCCGCCCCTCACGCGCCCGGTCCGTCGGCCGCCCGGCCGGGTCGATCCAGCCGCGCGCGGCGAGCCGGTCGTGCGCGGCGCTCCACTCCTGCGACGTCCAGCCGCGTCCCTTGAAGTTGGCCTTCGGCACGGCACCGATCGCGGCGAACGACACCAGCGCCTCGCACGGTTCGAGGTCGTAGGTCAGCAGGGCCGCCAGATGCCCGTCGCCGCGGTGCTCGCGCAGCACCGTGACGGCGTGCCAGAGCGCCAGGTGCGGGGCGTCCGGCCAGGGCAGGTCGCGGTTGGCGGCGGCCAGCGGGCGGGCGGCCGTCGAGGCGTTCTCGGCGGCCTGCCGGGCCAGCCGGGCCGCCTCGGCGAGCTGCGCGGCGGACATCCGGGCGGCTCTCGTCAGGCCGGTCATTATGCGGTCCACCGCCTGTAGCCGGGCGTCCAGGACCTTGCCGGGCGCCGCCGTCGACCAGATCGCCGGCACGTACCGGGCGATCATCCGCGGACTGAAGCTGTAGAACGTCGCGGCCACCAGCTCGGGACCCGCCGCGCCGAGCGGCGCCGTGCGCCAGGCGAAGTAGCTGGGCCAGCGGGAATCGGTGTCGTAACCGAGTGCCGCCGCCTCCTCGAACGCCTCGGGCGCGAAGTAGAGAATGGCGTGGACGGGCTCCAGTTGGCGCCACATCCGGCGGGCCACGGCAGGGTATTCCGACATCGCTTACCTCTTGGCCTTCAAGATCCGTTCAGACAAGGAGAGTTGAATGTAAGGGCGGACACGGCCACAGGTCTGCGATTTCCTCCGGCAGAACCCGTCGTCGGGCAAAAAGCCGTGCGAGGGTCTGAGTTCCCCGATTACGCGCGGTGAATCCAGACCCTCGCAGACAACTGTGCGTGACGGACGGGCGATCTGCCGGAGCGGTCAGTGCGGTGGTTCCTGCCCGGCCGCATATGCCTCCGGGTCACGCAGCAGTGCTCCGACGTGCGCAGCAGTCGACGCCAGACGGCGGCGTACGTCCGTGAGCTGCTCGGCGCTGACGCCGTGGTCGCGCGCCGCGTCCCGCAGGTCGTCCCGGAAGCGGTCCAGCAGCCGGTCGAAGTCCCGGGCCGGGTCGCCGGTTCCGGTCTCGGACGCCCACGCGGGCTCGGCGGGCGCCCGGCCGCCGCTCTCCGTGCGCGCCGCCCGCGAGCCGTCCGTCCCACCGGCTCCCGCCGCGGCGTCTTCCTTGGTGAGGCGGGCACCCGGCGCGTCCGACGGGCCCCGCCCGCCCGCGCCGCCGGGGCGGTCCGCGTCCGCCGGGCCGTCCCCGGCCGGCTCCGGTCCGGCGCCGAAGCGGCCCATCTCGCGCGAGACTTCCGACAGCGCCTCGCGCAGCGCCCCCGCCCAGTCCCCGGTACGTACGTGCT
Source organism: Streptomyces sp. NPDC045470 (assembly GCF_040646595.1). NCBI lineage: Bacteria > Bacillati > Actinomycetota > Actinomycetes > Kitasatosporales > Streptomycetaceae > Streptomyces > Streptomyces sp. NPDC045470. The sequence continues at coordinate 637,224 of NZ_JBEZAN010000002.1, read as the reverse complement.
CCTGGGCCTGTTCCTGTACGCGCCTGATGGCCTGCTGCACCTCGTCCCGCACGAACGACTGCGCGTCCCTGGCCTGTTTGCGGGCCCGCTGCGCGTCCTGTTTCGCGCGCCGGCTCTCCTCCTTGGCCCGCCGCGCCTGTTCCTTCCACTCCTCCTTGGCGCGCCGGAACTCCTCCTTCGCCTGCCGCCAGCCCTCCTTGTCGCCGAAGCGGCCCTCGAAGTACTCGGCGGCGTCGGGGAAACCGTGCTCGGCACCGTCGCCCTCGGCGGCGCCCCGCCGGCCCTCGCGGGCCTGCTGCGCCGCCTCGCGCATCTCGCGGCGCAGGTTCCGCGCCGAGCCGCTCACGTCCTCCCGGATGTCGGAGGCCAGCGCCGCGACCGACTCGCGGATCTCCAGCTCCAGGTCGGCCAGTTCGCCGCCCCGGTCCGCCAGTTCGGCGCGGCCCGCCGCGGTGATCGCGTAGACCTTGCGGCCGCCCTCGGTGGTGTGGGTGACCAGACCCTCGGCCGCCAGCTTGGCCAGCCGCGGGTAGACCGTCCCGGCGGACGGCGCGTAGAGCCCCTGGAAGCGCTCCTCCAGGAGCCGGATGATCTCGTAACCGTGCCGCGGGGCCTCGTCCAGCAGCTTGAGGAGGTAGAGGCGGAGGCGGCCGTGGGCGAAGACGGGGGGCATGGCTTTCAGAGCACCTTCTTGTCGGCCTGACCGGCGCTGTCGCCGGGGGAGTCGTCAGGGGTCCCGGTCGGCGGGCGGCGCAGCAGGGCCAGGCCCCCGGAGACCGTGGTGACCTTCAGCGTGCCGTTGCCCGAGCCGAGCCGGCCGGTGATCCGCTTGGCTCCCCACCGGCCGCTGACCCGCAGGTCCTCGAAGGCGTTGGCGACCGTGCCGCTGGTGGTGTTCGCGTCGACCCGGATGTCGCCCGGCGCGGGCAGCCGGATGGCGACCTCACCGGAGACCGTGGTCAGCCGCACGTCCGCGCCCTCGGCCGACGGATCGAGGTCCAGGGCCATGTCACCGCTGACCGACTCGGCCCGTACGGAGCCGCCGGACCCTTCCAGGAGCGTCAGGTCGCCGGAGACGGAGTTGAAGCTGAGGTCCCCCGTGACGGCCTGCCCCTCGACCCCGCCCGACACGGTCTCGGCCCGCACGGGCCCGGTCAGGCCGACCAGGGTGCTGTCGCCGGTGACCCCGCGCAGCTCGGTACGCCCGGAGATCCCCGAGACCACCGCGCTCGCGCCCACCGTGCCGACCTCGACGCGGGTCGCGGCGGGCACGGTGACCGAGACGACCGCGGTGCGCTGCCAGGTCCCGCGGCCGATCATCTTCAGCAGGCCCTTCCAGGGCAGGTCCTCGTACGTGACGGTGAGCGTCCCCGCCTCCCGCCGGACGGTCAGCGGCGGCCCGGAGACCTCGCTGATCTCCACCCGCGCCGCGCCGCCGTCCGTGGTGCCGACGACATTGACGGTCCCGCCGACCACCCGCACCTCCAGTGCGGTGACGGCGCCCTCGATCTCCAGCGTGCGCGGCTCGGCGACCGACCACTCGGCCCGATCTGACATGTCCTGGCCTCCCTGGCATGACGGCGACGCAACATATCGCGTGTCTTCCGACACGATATATCGCGCTCGGGGGTGTGTCCAAGGGCAGGGCTCCGGGCGCCGGGCCACGTAGAAGTGCCCGGCCGGTACGGCGGGCAGATCGCCGGACGGCCGGGCACGGGCGGGCAGCGGGCAGTTCGCAGCCCGTAGGGTGCGGGGTCAGTCGTCGTCCTCGTCGTCCAGCCGCGCCAGCCAGGTGGCCAGCCGCTCGACGGGAACCTCGAAGTCGGGGTTGAGGTCGACGAAAGTACGGAGCTGTTCGGCGACCCAGCCGAGGGTGACCTCCTCCTCGCCGCGCCGGCTCTCCAGCTCCTCGATACCGCGATCCGTGAAATACACGTGCTCTCCACCAGGTTTTCGGGACGTTCCCGGCCAGGATAGGCAGGCGTCGCGACCCCTCGCGTCACTCGCACCCTGGGGATAACCTGATCACCTGTCAACGGCCCTGGGGCAGTGGGACTCTGCCGCTCAGGGGGAGCAGGAGGCCGTGATGCGCGATCGCGCACATCTCATCGAGCTGCCCGACGGTACGGCGGTCTGGGCCCGGGTCTCCCGGCTGGACGTCGCCGGGGGAGCGGACGAGGAATACGACGACGTGGGGGCGTGGGACGCGCTCGGCGCGCGCGTCGAGGGGCTGCGGGACCTGGTCGGCGGGGTCGCGGCGAGCCTGCGCGAGGCGACCGAACGGGTGGCGCCGGACGAGACCAGTGTGACCTTCGGCGTCGAGGTGGCGGCCAAGCCCGGCCGGGCGGTGGCGCTGCTCGCGGACGGCGAGGCCAAGGCGAACCTGTCGGTGACGCTCACGTGGCGGAAGCGGGAGACGCCCGAGGCCGGCCCCGTCCCGGGGGAGGACGGCCGCGCCGACGGCCGAGGGCCGCACGACCCGGGTGAGTGATGGCGGCCCCGGAAGGCGGCCACGGGCCCGGACGGGGGGACCGCGCGGACCGCGAGAAGTACGCGCGCCTCCTCGGGCACGCCGGCCGGGCGACCGTCGCCATCCGTCCGGCGCCCGGTGTGACCCCGGCGCCGTTGTGGGGCAGCGGGGTCTTCGTCGCCCCCGGCTGGGTGCTGACCTGCGCCCACGTGCTCACCAGCGGCGACGGGCGGCGCCGCGCCACCGGTCCGGACGGGGAGATCGGCGTGGCGTTCGACGGCCGGGTGGTCGCCGCGCGCCTGGAGTACGACCTGAGCCGGCCGGCGCCCGTACGGGCAGCCGGGGAGGAGAGACCGGGAGCCCCGGGAACCCGCGAAGCCCCGGGAACCCCGGAAGCCTTGGGCGCCGGCCGGGAGGCGGCCGCCGGGAGCGGCCCGCCGCCCGCTCCGGGCCCCCGCGTGGACCTGGCCCTCCTGCGGCTCCTCGACCCGGAGGTCCCGCACCCGTGCGCCTGGCTCAGCGATCAGCCGGCCGCGCTCCTGGAGGACGCGTTCATCTTCCGCGGCCACGACCAGTACCCGCCCGGCGCGGCGGGGGCCCCGTACGACGCCGGTCGCGGCCCCGGTTCCGGCCCCGTCCCGGGCGCCGCCCACGTCCCGGGCGCCACGCCCGACCCGGGCGCCACCCCGGTCCACCCTTTCATCGCCGTCCGCTTCGGCGCCCGCGACGCCCGCGGCCTCCAGTTCGGCACCGACGTCCGCGTGACGCCGGGCGCGTCCGGCGGACCGCTGCTGGACTGCGACCGCGGCGAGGTCGTCGGCATCGTCAAGGGCAGCCACCGCGAGGACCGGCTCGGCCTCGCGGTGCCGGTCACCGAGCTGCGCGGGCTGGCGCCGCACCACCTCGTGCCGGGCGCCACCGGGCTCGGCGACGACCCGTACCACGCGCTGACGGGCCTGCACGACCGCTGGCACTGGGCCGGGCAGGACCTCGGCGGGCCGGGCGAGCCCACCTGGTTCGACGCCCAGCACGCGATCATGTCGGGGCGCGGCCGGCTGTGGGGCGTGCAGGAGCGCTTGCAGGCGCTCGACCTGCTGGCGTCGCTGCCCGCGCCCCGGGACCCGCTGGTGGTGGCCGCCGCGGTCGCCGAGGCGCTGGGCCGCGCGGACCCCCGGGGCCGTACCGGCCGGGCCGGGCCGTGGACGCTGCGCACCTGGCGGGACGGGCACGGGGCGCTCTACCAGGGCAGCGACCCGTACACGGAGCTGTGCGCCTTCGTGCACTATCTGCGCATCGTCGCGCAGCGCACGGCCGACGAGGCGCGGGAGGTCCCCGGTGACGAGGGCGTCGCGCTCCGCACGGCGGCCGAGCGGCTGGAACTGTTCGTGACGGCCAAGGCGGTCGTCCTGCTGCCCAGGGACCGGGAGCGCATCGGACCGGTACGGCGCCGCCCCGACGCGCTGCTGGTGGAGTTCGAGCCGCTGTTCTACGACGACGCGGGCGGCCGGCAGCTCTTCAACTGGTCGGTCAGCGAGGGATACGGGCAGGGCCGGTGGCAGCGCGTCGAGATCCAGGAGTCGCGGGACGGTGTGCCCTTCGAGCAGGCATGTGACCAGGTACTGCAACGACTCGGCCCCCGGCTGCTGCGCGCCGACGACGCGGCGGGCGGCGCACGGGTGCGTCTGGAGGTCGCGGTGCCGGAGGAGCGCTGGCACACGCCGGCGGACCGCTGGCGCGTACCGGCCTCGACGCGCCGGGCCGCGCGCCTGCGCCCGCTGGGCCCGGCACGCGCGGTGGTGCTGCGCGACCAGGGGCGCCGCCAGGAGGTGGACCCGGCCTGGCTGCGGCGCTGGCAGGGCCTGGCCGCGGCCGGGCGGCTGACCGCGCTGCGGGTGCCGGCCGGTCCCCGCGCCTCGGTGTCGGGGCTGTCACGGCTGCTGGAGGAGGCGGACGAGGGCGCGGTACCGGCGCTGTGCCGGTCGGTGGCGGACGGTACGGGGCTGGAGGCCGTCGGCTGGACCCTGGACACCGGCCACCCGGTCGCGCTGTGGCTCGCGGAGGGCCACGGCGAGCGGGACTGCGACCGGGTGTGCGACGAGTTCCACCGTGAGGTGTCCCAACTGCTCGGCGCGCCGAAGTCGGTCGCCGAGATCCCCGAACTGGTGCGGGAGCTGCGGGCCAAGGCTGCCGAGGGCGGCGTCTCCTGGGCCCGTGACCTCGTGCTCCTCTACGACGACCCGGACAACCCGATACCCCAACTCTTCTCCAGCACCACGCAATTGTCGCCCCCATGACGTCCCCCGAGACCGGAAAACGCCCCGCATCCTTCCGTCCGGCTGGCTACTGTCCTAGCGTCGTGAGAGATTGCTAGGGGGACGGGTCCGGGGGAGGGTGGGAAGCGGATGCCGACGCTTGCCGGGAATGCTCTTCCGCGGCCCCTTCGCCCCTGCCCGATGGCCGGCCGGCGACGAGGAGTTCCGACGTGAGCGACTGGCTCATCTACCGTGGCGCGGGGGCTCCGCACGACGGCATCGAGCAGTTACCACCGCCCCCTCCCTGGCGGGATTTCGACGGCGGCCCGCCGGTGGCGCCGCCCGCCGCCCTCGACCACGCCTCCGAGCGCAGGCTCGGCGTGCAGCGCCGCGAGGCCAGCTACCACCGGCCGGGCGAGACCGAGCGCGAGCTGGTCAACGCCGCGCTCTACCTGCGCCGTCCGCTGCTGGTCACCGGCGCCCCGGGCAGCGGCAAGTCCACCCTCGCGCATTCGGTCGCCTACGAGCTGGGCCTGGGCCGGGTGCTGAACTGGTCCATCGTCAGCCGCAGTTCGCTGCGCGACGGGCTGTACGAGTACGACGCCATCGGCCGCCTCCAGGACCTCCAGATCGCCCGCGCCGCCCAGCCGCAGCCCGGCCCCGGCCCGGCCGAGGGACGCCCGCGCACACCGGACGAGCCGGGCGGCGGCATCGGCCGCTACATCCGCCTCGGCCCGCTCGGCACGGCCCTGCTGCCCGCCGAGAAGCCCCGCGTCCTGCTCGTCGACGAGCTGGACAAGAGCGACATCGACCTGCCGAACGACCTGCTCAACGTCCTGGAGGAAGGGGAGTTCAGGATTCCGGAGCTGGAACGGCTGGCCGGATCCGCCCCCGAGGTGCCGGTGCTCAGCGACGACGGCGGCCAGGTCACCGTCCGCGACGGCCGGGTGCGCTGTCGCGCCTTCCCGTTCATCGTCCTGACCAGCAACGGGGAACGGGACTTCCCGGCCCCCCTGCTGCGCCGCTGCATCCATCTGAACATCCCCACGCCGGACCGGGAACGGCTCGCCGACATGGTCCGGGCGCACTTCGGTGAGAGCGCGGCCGCCGACTACGCGTCGCTGATCGACCGCTTCCTGGACCGCGAGCCCGGCGACGTGCGCGCCGTCGACCAGCTGCTCAACGCCATCCACCTGACGCAGAAGGCCGGCTGGGCGGACGAGGACGAGGAGGAGACGCGGCGGCGCCTGACGGCCGAACTGCTGCGGCCCCTGGATCGGACCAGGTGACCCGCGGTGCCGGCCGGCGGACCGGGCTTCGGCCCTCTCGGTGAGATCGTCGCGCGGCTGCGCGCGGCCGGGCTGCCCGCCGACGCCCGCTCCATGGCGGACGCGCTCTGGCTGGCCCGGTGGATCACCCCCGCGCCCTCCGGGGGCGACGAGGAACCCGCCGACGGGACCGTTCCGGCCGCCACGCAGAGGCCAAAACCAGCCACATTCTCCGTGGACCCCCGCAGCCGCGAGCCGGCCCGCGACACGCCGACCCGTACGGAGCCCGCCGCGCGTGACCGCCCCCGCCGCCCGGAGGTGGACCTGCTGCCCGCGCAGGACGACCGTGCCCTCGGCCCCGGCCAGGGGCGGCTGGGCGAGGTCGGCATTCCCGTCGCCTCCGCCTTCCCCGGACTGCTGCCGCTGCAGCGCGCCCTGCGGCCGGTCCAGCGCTACCACCCACCGGTCGCCCCGGCCCGCCAGGAGCTGGACGAGGACGCCACCGCCGACCTCTCCGCACACGCCGAACTGATCATCCCGGTGCTGCGCGGCGTCCGCCGCCGCGCGGCGAGCCTGCGGCTGCTGATGGACGGCTCCTCCTCCATGGCCGTGTGGGAGCAGATGCTGCACGACCTGCGGCAGGTCTGCGAACGGGTCGGCGCCTTCCGCGACGTCACGGTGCACTACCTCCACCCGCACGGCGACGAGGTCGGCGTCGCCGCCGGCCCCGGCCGGGACGCCCCGCTGCGCCCCGCCGACCAACTGCACGACCCCACGGGCCACCACCTCACCCTCGTCGTCAGCGACTGCGCGGGCCCGCTGTGGCGCGACGGACGCATCCAGCGGCTGCTGTACCGCTGGGCGGCCGACGCGCCGCTCGCCGTGGTGCAGCCGCTGCCGCAGCGGATGTGGGCCCGCACCCTGCTCCCGGCCGTCGCGGGCACCCTCGTGCGGCGCCAGGGCCCGTACAGCGCCCTCGGCTTCCGGCCCGCCCGGCGCCGCCGCCGCGCCCCGTCCCCGAGCGGGCACCCGCAGGGCGACGTACGCGAGCGCGCCGTGCCGGTCCTGTCGGCCGCGCCCGCCGCCCTCGGCTCCTGGGCCCGGCTGGCCGCGGCAGAGTCGGGCCTCTCGCTGCGCGGCGCCGCCGCCGTCGTCCGCTGCGACCACGGCCTCGGTACGGACCTCGCCCACCGCGCCGAACGACCCGAACCCGGCCGCCTGGTGAGCGACTTCGAGCAGATCGCCTCCCCGGACGCCCGGCACCTGGCCGTGCACCTGTCGGCCGTACCGCTCGCCCTGCCCGTCATCCAGCTCGTCCAGCGCGCCATGCTGCCCCAGACCGGCCCCGCCGAACTGGCGGAGGTGCTGCTCAGCGGCCTGGTCGAGCAGCTGCCCGACCCGCCGGGCGGGTCCGCCCGTGACGGCGCGGCCGGCGGCCCCTGGTACGAGTTCGCACCCGGCGTACGGGACGAGCTGCTGAGCCGCCTGAGCGCCGGTGAGGCGGCCCTCGTCCTCAAGCACTGCTCCCTGTACATCGAGCGCACGTTCGGCCGCAGTGCCCGGAACTTCCCGGCCGTGGCGGTCGCCATGCTCTCCGGCAGCGGCCGGGAGCCGGCCACCGGGCAGCGTGCCGTGCCCGAGCCGTTCGCGCGGATCTCCGAACGGGTCCTGCGCCGGTTCGAACCGGCCCTCAGGACGCCCGTCCCGCCGCCGTACGCGCCCGACGGGCCCGCCGCCGAGGGCGCCGCGCTGCTGGACCGCTACGAACAGGGCGGCACGGTACGCGACTTGATCGAAGCGGTGCGCCTGCTGCGCGCCGCGACCCGGCAACTGCCCGCCGCGGGCACCGACCTCGCCCGCGCGCTGCTGCACGGCTGGGCGGAGTGGCGGCAGCCGGACGCCCTGGAAGAGGCGGAACGGTCGGTCCGGGCGGCGGCGGAAGCCGTCGGCGGCGACGACCCGGCACGGACGCCGGACGGGGACGGCGACGCACGCGTCAGAGCCCTGATCGTGCTCGCCCGGGTGCGCTACGCCGGCGCGCAGGAACGCGGCGCCGCGGGGTACCCGGACGGTGAACGGAGCGCGCTGGAGGACGCCGCGCGCCACCTGGACGCCGCCTGCGGGCTGATGGGCCTGCTGGACCCCCGCGTATTGGAGAGCATGGTGCTGCGTACCGAAGTGCTGCGGCGGCTGGCCGCGCTGCCCCCGGCCACCGGAGCCGCCGGGCGCCCCGGCGACCCGCTCGACGAGGCCGAGCACGCCCTGACCACCCTCCTCGAACAGTGGCCCAGCGGCGAACAGGTGCCCGGCGAGATCTACGCCGCCCGCGGCGGTGTCCTGCTGGACCAGGCGCGCCGCGCCGCCGGCACGGACACCGGCACCGAGGCGTACACCGGTGCGCTCGCCCTGCGCGCCACCGCCGACCTGGACACCGCCACGGTCCTGCTGCGGCGCAAGGGCGGCACCGCCGACCGCAAGGTCTGCGAGACGCTGCTGGAGCTGGCCCAGGCCCGCTCGCTGCTCGGCGCCGGCACCGGGCCGGACGCCGTCCTGCCCGTCCTCGCACGGGCCCGCGCCCTCGCCCGCGAACTGCGCGACCCGGCCCTGGAGGCGGAGAGCCTGAGCCGTACGGCCGCCGCGCACCGCGCCGTGCACACCCGCACCGGCGACGCCGGCGCCCTGGACAAGGCGATCGAGGCGCTGGCCGCCGCACTGCGCCTGACCACCCCCGACTCGCCCGAACACAGCTCCCTGCTGGCCGAGCGCGGCGCGGCCCTGCTGCTGCGCGCCCGGCTGGAGTCCTCCGGCGAACAGGGCAAACGGCTGGCGAACGAGGCGGTGCACGTCCTGCGCGAAGCGCTCGGCCGGGTCGCCCCGAACGACCCCGAACTGGGCTCCCACCGGCTGCTGTTCGGCCGTGCCCTGCGGCTGCGCCACGACCGGCAGCCCTCGCTGGCCGACCTGCACGAGGCCGACTGGGTCCTGGAGCTGGCCGCGCGCAGCTCGCCCGACCCGGCCGTCGCCGCCGAGGCCTGGCTGGAGGTCGGTGACGTCCAGCTCGCGCTCGACCGGCGCTTCGGCTCCCGGGAGCGGCACGACCGCGCCGCCGCCTGCTACCGCCGGGCCGCGGCCGACGCCGACCGCGCGGGCAGCCCCCTGCTGGCGGCGCGCGCCCACCACCGGCGGGCCGGGGTGCTGGAGGACACGGCCGGACCGCAGGCAGCCCTGGTGGCGTACCGGGAGAGCTGGGAACAGTGGCAGCACGCGTCCGAGGAGAACGGCCCCGAGGCCCGGCGCACGAGGGAGCGGATGCACGCCCTGGTCCCGTCCGAATGACCGGCTGACCCGGCCGGTCCGGGTGTTTCCGTTCCCGGACGCGCGGGAAACACCCGTCCACCCGGACCAGAGGAGAACAGCGTGGCGACAGTCCCCGTCACCGGTACGGCCCCGGCCGCACCGGCCGAGCCGTCCGGCCCGTCGGCCGAGCCACTGCCGGACTTCGGCGGTGTCGATGTGGCCGCGGTGGCCGCAGGGACGGACCACCGGGTGCTGGGGGAGGTGACGGCCCTCCTGCTGCGCACCTGGGTCCCCGCCGAGCGGGCGGTGGCGTACTACGACGACGGCCCGGGGGACCCCGAAGACGACCGCTGAGAGGCGTGCGCCGACCGCGCCTGAGCAGCGGTATCCGGACAACCAGGCCGCGTATCCGGCCAGTTGTCGATGCCCTGTGCATGTCTCCCGGCGGCCGAGCCATGTATGGCGACAGCGGGCCGGCTCCGGGGTGCCCGGATGTCGGACGCGGGCAGGGGGGCGGCGTCGTGGTGTGCCAGAGCCTTGAGCGGGCCGCGATCCCCTTCCGGCAGTTCGTCCTCAAGACGCACAGCCGCTGCAACCTCGCCTGCACCTACTGCTACATCTACACGAGCCCGGACCGCAGCTGGCGCGAGCGCCCGCCGCACGCCCCGCCCGGCACCGTACGCCAGACCGCCCGGCGCATAGCGGAACACGTGCGCGCCCACGGCCTGGACGAGATACGCATCGACCTGCACGGCGGCGAGCCCCTGCTCACCGGCCCGGGGCCGCTCCTCGACCAGGCGGCCGCGCTGCGCGCCGAGCTTCCCGCCGGCTGCCGCGCGCACCTGGGCGTACAGACCAACGGCACCCTCCTCACCCCGGCGGCCCTCGACACCCTGGCCGGCGCGGGCTTCCGTGTCGGCCTCAGCCTGGACGGCGGTACCCCCGGCCTCAACCGCCGCCGCGTCGACCACGCGGGCCGCCCCTCCTGGCCCGCGGCGTCCCGCGCCGCCCGGTTGCTGGCCGGCCGCCCCGGCGTCTTCGCCGGCATCCTGTGCACCGTCGACCTCACCTCCGACCCCGCCCGGGTCTACGGCACGCTGCGCGCACTCGGCCCGCCGATGCTCGACTTCCTCCTCCCGCACGCCAACTGGACCAGCCGCCCGCCGCTGCCGCCCGGCCCGGCGGGCCCCACCCCGTACGGCGACTGGCTGTGCACCGTCTTCGACCTGTGGTGGGCCGAGCGGGAGCCGGCGCCCCGCGTCCGCCTCTTCACCGAGATCATCGGACTGCTGCTGGGCCGCCCCAGCACCAGCGAGGCGGTCGGCCTGTCACCCGTCGTCGCGCTCATCGTCGACACCGACGGCGCCATCGAGCAGGTCGACTCCCTCAAATCGGCGTACGAGGGCGCCGCCGCCACCGGCCTGGACGTCTTCCGCAACAGCTTCGACGAGGCGCTCCGCCACCCCGGGATGACCGCCCGGCGGCTGGGTGCGGACGGCCTGTGCGACCGGTGCCGCGGCTGCGCGCTGATGGCGGTCTGCGGCGGCGGCAACTACGCCCACCGCTACCGGGCCGGCGGCAGCGGCTTCCGTAACCCGTCCGTGTACTGCGCCGACCTGGAACGGGTGATCCGGCACATCGCCGCCCGGCTGGACGCCGAGGTCCGTGCGGGCCGACCGGCCCCACCGGTCCCCGCGCCGACCGCCGTGTCCGTCAACTGGCGTACGGCGAACAAGACCTGACGTGGCGTCGCCGTGCGGGGCGATACTTGGGCTATCGTGCCGAACAGCCAGCTCGCGCCCGCGCGAACCACCGCATACCGAGGAGACGGTCGCATGGTCGATCAGTCCGGTAACACCGGCTCCGCAGAGCACATCACCATCAGCTATGCGGGCTTCAACCGGCCGTGGGCGGCGTGGATTTCGCACCAGCTGGAACAGCTCGGCCACGGCACCACCATGCTGCGCTGGGACCCCCCGGCCGACAGCCCCCTCACCGAGGAGCTGGCCGGTCTGCTCGCGGCCGAGGGCCGCCTGCTGATGGTGCTGGACGACTGGTACTTCAAACTCGGCCCCAAGACGCACGACGAGTGGACGACCGCCCTCCAGGAGGTCGTACCGGACCACGCCGACCGGTTCGCCGCCGTCAGCGTCGCCACCCAGCGGCTGCCCGCCACCGCCTCCGTGCTGCGCCCCGCCGACCTGCGCGACCTGGACGCCGTCGAGGCCAACCGCCGCGTCCTGAACCGCCTCGGCGTCCCGGCCGGCGCCCGCCGCCCCGCCGAGCCCGCCGCCAACGCGCCGCGCTTCCCCAACGACCCGCCCGAGATCTGGAACATCCCCCGCCGCAACAACCGCTTCACCGGCCGCGACACCGCGCTGGAGGAGCTGCACGGCAAGCTGGCGGGCCCGGTGCCCGGCAGCGGCCAGCCGCTGGAGACCCGGATCGCCCTGTACGGCATCTCCGGCGTCGGCAAGAGCCAGATCGCCGCCGAGTACGCCCACCGCTTCGGCAACGACTACGACGTCGTGTGGTGGATCAGCGCCACCAACCGGGGCGCGGCCCGCGAACAGCTCGCCGAGCTGGCCACCCGTCTCGGGCTGCCGGTCGGCCAGGAACTGGGCGACCGCATCCGCGCCGTCCACGAGGCGCTGCGGATCGGCCGCCCGTACCGCCGCTGGCTGCTGATCTTCGACAGCGCCGACGACATGGAGCAGATCGAGGACCTGGTGCCGGACGGCCGCGGCCACGTCCTGATCACCACCCTCACCCGCGACTGGTCCGGCTCCGGCAGCGCCCAGGAGATCGAGGTGCTGCCCTTCGCCCGGATCGAGTCCGTCGCCTACGCACGGCGGCGCGCGCCCCGGCTGACCACCATGGAAGCCGACCTGCTCGCCGACGCCGTGCAGGACCTGCCGCTGCTGCTCGCCCAGACCGCCGCCTGGCTGGACGCCAACCCGATGGCGCCCAAGGAGTACATCGAGCTGATCCGCCGCGGTGAGCCGAGCCTGGTCGGCATCCGCATCTCCACCGACTACCCGATGGCCTTCCAGACCAGTTGGGCCATAACGCTGAACACGCTGCGCGAACGCAGCCCCGCCGCCGTCGAACTGCTCAAACTGTTCGCGTTCTTCGCACCGGACGCGATCCCGGTGCCGATGCTCGCCCGCGCCCGCCGCGGCGACCTGCCCGAATACCTCGCCGACCTCGCCGCCGAGCCCATCGCCTGGAACACCGCCCTGCGCCGGCTCACCGAGTCCACCGCCGTACGCCTGGACTACCAGGTCGCGCAGACCACCACGGACCCCGCCGTGGAGATCGCGCAGATGCACCGGCTCTACCACCGCTTCCTGCGCAGCGACATGGCGGAGGACGAGCGGGACGCGATGTCCGCCACGGCCTGCCGGGTGCTGGCCACCGCCGACCCGCAGAGCCCCTCCGACACCCGGACCTGGGAGCAGTACGCCGCCCTCATCCCGCACCTGGAGCCGGCCGGTGTCCTGGACAGCCCGGAGACCGCCGTTCAGGAACTGCTGCTGAACTGCGTCGAGTACCTGCGGGTCCGCGGCGAGTACCGCATCGGCCTGCGGCTGTGCGAACAGTTCCTCTCCCGCTGGCGCAACCGCATCGCCCCCACCCAGCGCACCATGCTCGTCGTCACCCACCAGCACGCCAACATGCTGCGCAGGCTGGGCCGCTACCGCGAGGCCGAAGCGGTCGGCAGCGCCATCGTCGAGGAACTGGCCGCCGAACGGGAGCCGGGCGACGGCGCGCTGCTGCGCGCCCAGGACGGCCTCGCCGGCACCCTGATGGCGCTGGGGTCCTACGGGCAGGCGCTGGAGATGTTCGAGGCGGTCGTCCGGGGCCGTACGGAACTCCTCGGGCCCGAGGCGCCGCTCACCCTCTCCTCACGCAGCAACCTCGCCTCGGCGCTCAGTGCCCTGGGCCGCTACCAGGACGCCCTCGAACTCTTCGGCGAAGTGCTGCTCGTCTGGGAACGCGAACTGCGCGCCCGCCACCACCTCACCCTCGGCGCCGCCTACTCCTACGCCCGGATGCTGCGCCTGCTCGGCCGCTACACCGACGCACTGTCCCGCCAGGAGCTGAACGTACGGCTCTACCGGCAGATCATGGGCAAGCACACCCCGCTGACCCTGCGCGCCGAGCACAACCTCGCGCTGTGCCTGCGCCGCTCCGGCGCCGTCACCCAGGCCGACGCCCTGATGGGCGACGTCGTCGAGCGCTCCCGCCGGGTGCACGGCCCCCGGCACCCGGAGACGCTCATGATGCAGGCCAACTACGCCACGTTCCTGCGCGAGCACGGCGACCTCGGCAAGGCCAGGGAACTGGGCGAGGAGGCCGCCGAGCGGTACCGCACCCTGGTCGGCGAGGCCCATCCGTTCGCGGTCGGCACGCTCGGCAACACCGGACTGGTGTGCTGGGAGTTCGGCGAGCGGGACAACGCGCTGGCCATCGCTGAGGAGGCGCTCCGGGGCATGACCCGGGCGGTGGGCGCCGACCACCCCTGGACGCTGGGCTGCGCCCTGAACGCCGCCGGCGCCCGCAACCGCGTCGACGACGAGGAGAGCGCCGCACAGCTCAGCCGGGAGACCCTGGAGCGCGCCAAGCGGGTGCTCGGCGACACCCACCCGCTGACGCTCTCCGCCAAGACGGCGCTCGCCGACGACCTGCGGGCGCTGCGGCGCGGCCAGGAAGCCTCCAAGCTGGAGCAGCAGGCCGTACAGCAGCTCAGGGAGACGCTGGGGGCCGAACACCCGCACACCCTCTCCGCCCGCCGCAGGCGCCGCCCGTACTGGGACTTCGAACCCCAGCCGGTCTGACCCCGCCGCACGGAACGGCCCGGGGCCCCGCAGCGAACGTCGGTCGTTCGCGGCGGGGCCCCGGGCCGTCACACCCGTGCGTACGGGTTACGCGTCGAACGCCTCGGCGATCAGCGCGGCCTGCTCGGCCTGGTGGCGCTTGGCGGAACCCACGGCCGGCGACGAGGAGTGCGGCCGCGAGATGCGGCGCAGCCGCTCACCGTGCGGCACGTCGGCGCCGACGGACAGGTCGAGGTGGTCGATCAGGTTCAGACCCAGGAACGGCCACGCACCCTGGTTCGCCGGCTCCTCCTGCACCCACAGGTACTTGCCCGCGTTCGGGTACTTGGCGATCTCCGCCTGGAGCTCCTTGCCGGGCAGCGGGTACAGCCGCTCGATACGGACCAGCGCCGTGTCGAACGCGCCGCGCTTGACCCGCTCCGCCTCCAGGTCGTAGTAGACCTTGCCGGAGCAGAAGACGACCTTGGTGACGTCCGCGGCCTTCGCCGCGTCGTCCGAGATCACCGGACGGAAGCCGCCCGTGGTGAACTCCGCCGTCTTCGACGCCGCGGCCTTCAGACGCAGCATCGACTTCGGGGTGAAGACGACCAGCGGCTTGTGGTGCGGGTTGTGCACCTGCCAGCGCAGCAGGTGGAAGTAGTTCGACGGGAGCGTCGGCATGGCGACGGTCATGTTGTTCTGCGCGCACAGCTGGAGGAAGCGCTCGATACGGGCCGAGGAGTGGTCCGGGCCCTGGCCCTCGTAGCCGTGCGGCAGCAGCAGCGTGACGCCGGAGGTCTGGCCCCACTTCTGCTCCGCCGAGGAGATGAACTCGTCGACGATGGTCTGCGCGCCGTTGACGAAGTCACCGAACTGCGCCTCCCACATGACCAGCGCCTCGGGACGGGCGAGCGAGTAGCCGTACTCGAAGCCCATCGCCGCGTACTCGCTCAGCAGCGAGTCGTAGACGTTGAAGCGCGCCTGGTCCTCGGACAGGTAGAGCAGCGGGGTGTAGTCCTCGCCGGTCTCCCGGTCCACCAGCACCGCGTGGCGCTGGCCGAAGGTGCCGCGGCGGGAGTCCTGGCCCGAGAGGCGGACCGGGGTGCCCTCCATCAGCAGGGAGCCGAAGGCGAGGGTCTCGCCCGTACCCCAGTCGATGGTGTCGTCCTCCACCTGGGCCGCGCGGCGCTGCAACTGCGGCAGCAGGCGCGGGTGGACGGTGACCCGCTCCGGGATGTTGACCTGGGACTCGGCGATCCGCTTGACGACCTCCTGGGAGATCGCGGTGTCCACGGCGACCGGGAACTCGGCCTGCGGCTCCGGCACCTCGGGGGCGGCCGGGGCGGTGGTGGCCTCGCGGACCTCCGTGAAGACCTTCTCCAACTGGCCCTGGAAGTCCTGGAGGGCCTGCTCGGCCTCCTCCAGCGTGATGTCGCCGCGGCCGATCAGCGACTCGGTGTAGAGCTTGCGCACCGAGCGCTTCTTGTCGATCAGGTCGTACATCAGCGGCTGCGTGAAGCCCGGGTTGTCGGTCTCGTTGTGACCGCGGCGCCGGTAGCAGATCAGGTCGATGACGACGTCCTTGTTGAACGCCTGGCGGAACTCGAAGGCGAGCCGCGCGACCCGCACCACGGCCTCCGGGTCGTCACCGTTCACGTGGAAGATCGGCGCCTCGATCATGCGGGCCACGTCCGTGGCGTACATGGAGGAGCGGGCCGACTCCGGCGCGGCGGTGAAGCCGACCTGGTTGTTGATGACGATGTGCACCGTGCCGCCGGTGCGGTAGCCGCGCAGCTGCGACATGTTCAGCGTCTCGGCGACCACACCCTGGCCCGCGAAGGCCGCGTCGCCGTGGAGCTGGACCGGCAGGACGGTGAAGTCCGTGCCGCCCTTGCCGATGATGTCCTGCTTGGCGCGGGCGATGCCCTCGACGATCGGGTCGACCGCTTCGAGGTGCGAGGGGTTGGCGGCCAGCGAGACCTTGATCTGCTCGCCGTCCAGGCCGGTGAAGGTGCCCTCGGCGCCCAGGTGGTACTTCACGTCGCCGGAGCCGTGCATCGACTTCGGGTCGAGGTTGCCCTCGAACTCGCGGAAGATCTGCGCGTACGACTTGCCGACGATGTTGGCGAGCACGTTCAGACGGCCGCGGTGGGCCATGCCGATGACGACCTCGTCCAGGCGCGACTCGGCGGCCGAGTCGATGACCGCGTCCAGCAGCGGGATGACGGACTCGCCGCCCTCCAGGGAGAACCGCTTCTGGCCGACGTACTTCGTCTGGAGGAACGTCTCGAACGCCTCGGCGGAGTTCAGCCGGCGCAGGATGCGCAGCTGCTCCTCGCGCTCCGGCTTGGAGTGCCCGCGCTCGACCCGGTCCTGGATCCACTTGCGCTGCTTGGGGTCCTGGATGTGCATGAACTCGATGCCGGTGGTGCGGCAGTACGAGTCGCGCAGCACGCCCAGGATGTCGCGCAGCTTCATCATGGTCTTGCCGGCGAAGCCGCCGACGGCGAACTCGCGCTCCAGGTCCCACAGCGTCAGCCCGTGCTCGATGATGTCGAGGTCGGGGTGCTTGCGCTGCTCGTACTCCAGCGGGTCGGTGTCGGCCATGACGTGGCCGCGCACCCGGTAGGCGTGGATCAGGTCGAAGACCCGGGCCGCCTTGGTGACGTCGTCGTCGTGGCTGACGTCGATGTCGCGCAGCCAGCGCACCGGCTCGTAGGGGATGCGCAGCGACTTGAAGATGTCGTCGAAGAAGTCGTTCTCGCCGAGCAGCAGCTGGTTCATGATGCGCAGGAACTCGCCGGAGGCGGCGCCCTGGATCACGCGGTGGTCGTACGTGCTGGTCAGCGTCATGACCTTGGCGATGCCCAGCTTGTTCAGGGTGTCCTGCGAGGTGCCCTGGAACTCGGCCGGGTAGTCCATCGCGCCGACGCCGATGATGAGGCCCTGGCCGGGCATCAGGCGGGGCACGGAGTGGACGGTGCCGATGCCGCCCGGGTTGGTCAGCGACGCGGTGACTCCGGTGAAGTCGTCCATCGTCAGCTTGTTGTTGCGGGCGCGGCGGACGATGTCCTCGTACGCCTGCCAGAACTCGAAGAAGCTGAGCGTCTCCGCCTTCTTGATGGCGGCGACGACGAGCTGGCGGTCACCGTTGGGCTTCACCAGG
Source organism: Streptomyces sp. NPDC045470 (assembly GCF_040646595.1). Classification (NCBI taxonomy): domain Bacteria; kingdom Bacillati; phylum Actinomycetota; class Actinomycetes; order Kitasatosporales; family Streptomycetaceae; genus Streptomyces; species Streptomyces sp. NPDC045470. Next base: position 619,951 of record NZ_JBEZAN010000002.1, on the reverse strand, counting down.
TCGATGGCCAGGCCCAGGTTGACGTGCTCGGGCTTGACCAGGGTCGGCTTGCCGTCCTTCTCCTGGAAGGAGTAGTTCATCGACGGCATGGCCTTGAGGGCCTGCACCATCGCGTACCCGATGAGGTGGGTGAAGGAGACCTTCCCGCCACGGGCGCGCTTGAGGTGGTTGTTGATGACGATGCGGTTGTCGAACAGCAGCTTCACCGGGACGGCGCGCACGGACGTGGCCGTGGGCAGCTCCAGAGAGGCGTTCATGTTCTTCGCCACGGCGGCGGAGGGGCCACGGAGGGTGACCAGTTCCGGGCCTGCGGGCGCCTCGTCGGGCTTCACATCGTCCTTCTTGGCAGCGGGCTTGGCGGTGGGCTGAGCGGGCTTCGCGGGTTCGGCCTTCGCCGGGGCGGCCTTGGCGGGCGCCGGGGCGCTCGCGGCAGGCCGGGCCGGAGCGGCGGGCTGCGCGGCGGCGGGCTGTGGCGCGGCGGGGGCCGCCGGCGTGCTCGGCGCCGCGGGGGCGGCCTGGGCCGTTCCGGCGGCGGGAGTGGCGGGGCTGCCGTCACTCGCCGGGGCCGACGCGGCGGCGCCCGCTCCCGGCTTGTAGTCGGCGAAGAAGTCCCACCAGGCTCGGTCTACCGAGTTCGGGTCCTGGAGGTACTGCTGGTAGATCTCGTCGACGAGCCACTCGTTCGGACCGAACGCGGCAGCAGGGTTCTTACCCTGCCCCTCTTGGTCAGTCGAAGTGCTCGAACTGTTGGGGGACTGTGGCGACACGGCGGCAACCGCCCTCTTCCGCTTCCTAAGGTGGTGGACAGCGGGAATAAAGGCTACGCCTCTCGGGACCTTTGGTGCAGTCCGGGGCCGTCAGTCGTCGTGCACGTCACATTCGGCAAGGGGTTTCGAGGCATGACTCGACGGGAAACACACCAGGTTTGCCTGCGTTCGGGTACGCGGCATCGCCGCCGCACCCACGGAGTGTGTGCTTCCACCACCGACCCTACGACACCCGGCGTCAACCTCGAACGGAGTCGCTTCCCGGAAGGGTGACGCGGATACGGCAGCCGCGCGGCGATTCGGCCACCCGGATCCGTCCCCCGTGCAGATCCACCGCCCAGCGCGCGATCGCCAGGCCCAGCCCCGTACCGCCGTCGCTGCCCGGACCCGACGCCGCCGGGTCGCCCCGGTTGAACCGTTCGAAGACGTGGTGCCGCTCGGATTCCGGGATGCCCGGGCCCTCGTCCTGCACCTCCAGCTCCAGGCCCCCGGGCGTCTCGCCGCCCCGTGCCAGCACCGTGACCCGGCCGTGCCGCGGGCTGTGCTTGATGGCGTTGTCGATCAGGTTCGCCACGACCTGGTGGAGCCGCTCGGCGTCCGCGTACGCGGCCAGTTCCGGCGGCGAGACGTCCAGGTGCAGATGGACGTCCGTACGGGTGTGGGTGCCGGAGCCGGCGAGCCCCCGGAGCGTGGAGGCGCCGCGGCTCATGTTGGCCTCCTTGAGCACCCCCGACAGGTACGGCCACACCTCGAAGCGGCGGGCGTGCAGCGGCACCACGCCGTTGTCCAGCCGCGACAGGTCCAGCAGGTGCTCCACCAGCCGCCCCAGCCGCTCCGTCTGCTTCAGGGCCGTCCGCATCGTCTCCGGATCGGGCTCGCAGACCCCGTCCACCACGTTCTCCAGGACGGCGCGCAGGGCCGCTATCGGGGTGCGCAGCTCGTGCGAGACGTTGGCGACCAACTCCTTGCGGTGGGTGTCCACCGCCTCCAGATCGGCGGCCATCCGGTTGAACGCGTCGGCCAGGTCGCCGAACTCGTCGCGCCGCCCGCCGCGCACCCGCCGGGTGTAGTCGCCGTCCGCCATCGCCCGGGTCACGTCCGTCATGTCGTCCAGCGGCGCCGTCAGACCCTGCGCGACGAACTGGGTGACCAGCAGCGAGGCGATGATCGAGAAGACCGTGATGACCCGCAGCTCGGTGTCGGAGTGGATGGCGACGAACACCAGCAGCGTGGTGATGATCACCGAGACGATGACCAGCGCGCCGAGCGCCGCCTTGACCGAGCGGTACGGGTCCAGCGGGCGCAGCCCCTCCCAGACCCGCCGCCAGAACGGGACCCAGACCCGCTCCCGCAGGGCGGCCGGACCGTCCCGCAGACTCTCCCTGGCCCGGTCGCGGGCCTGGCGTCCGGCCCGCTCCTTCTCGGCGGCCGGCCGGCGGCGGGTGGGGGCCGTCATACCGGCGGGGTCTCCAGCGCGTACCCGACACCGTGCACCGTACGGATGCGCTCCGCACCGATCTTGCGGCGCAGCGCCTTGATGTGGCTGTCGACCGTACGGGTGCCGGAGGCGTCCGCCCAGTCCCACACCTCGGCCAGCAACTGCTCACGGGAGAGCACCGCGCGCGGCGTGTTGGCCAGACACACCAGCAGGTCGAACTCGGTCGGTGTCAGGTGCACGTCGGTGCCGCGCACCCGCACCCGGCGCTGCGCGTGGTCGATCTCCAGCTCGCCCAGGCGCAGGATGCCGCTGCGCGGGGTGTGCGCGGCCAGCGCCGCCCGCTCCACGCGGCGCAGCAGCACATGCACCCGGGCCGCCAGCTCCCGCATGGAGAACGGTTTGGTCATGTAGTCGTCCGCGCCGACCCCGAGACCGACCAGCATGTCCGTCTCGTCGTCCCGCGCGGTGAGCATCATGACGGGCACCGGGCGCCGCGCCTGCACCCGGCGGCACACCTCCAGCCCGTCGAAGCCCGGCAGCATCACGTCCAGGACCAGCAGGTCCGGCTGCCACGCCTCGGCGGTGTCCACCGCGGCCGGGCCGTCGGTGGCCGTCTGCACCTGGAAGCCCTCGGCGCGCAGCCGGGCCGCGATGGCGTCGACGATCGTCGGGTCGTCCTCCACGACGAGGATCCGGCGCTGGGCGCCGGGCGTGGCCGCGGCGGTGCCGCCCTGGGTGGTCTGCGTCTGATCCATCGCCCGCCCCTGCGTGTCCCCGTGCTGCATGGTCGCGTACTGCTGGGCAGCAGCGTAAGGGCAGGGTATGACCATCGGCTACGCGCCCTTGCGCGCGAGGTGCACCACGTCGGGGACGCCTCGGACAACGGGGATCTCTTCGGTACGTACGCCGGTGAACCCGGCATTTCGCAGCGCTTCTTCGAACGCGGACGACGGCTGCGCCGACCACACCGCGAGCACGCCGCCGGGCGTCAGGCGCGCCCGGCAGGCCGCCAGACCGGCGGGGGAGTAGAGGCCGCCGTTGTCCTCCGTGACGGTCCACTCCGGCCCGTTGTCGATGTCCAGGCACAGCGCGTCGAACGTGCGCGGCCCGGCGCCCTCGCGCACGTACGCGACCAGGTCGGCGGCGACGATCTCGGTACGGGGATCGGCGAGCGCCGCCCCGGACACCGCCGACAGCGGCCCGGCACGGTGCCAGTCGATGACCGCGGCCTCCCGCTCCACCACCGTGATCTGGCCCCATCGGGCCTCCTCCGCCGCCCTGACCAGGGAGAACCCGACCCCGAGCCCGCCGATCAGCACACGGTGCGGTGCCTCCGTGCCCCCCAGCTCCGCCAGTGCCGCGTCCACCAGCAGCCGTTCGGACCGCCCGTCCGAGGTGTCCATCAGAAAACACCCGTTGGCGATGATCTCGAAGTGCTCGCCCCGCTGCCGCAGCACCACCTCCCCGTACGGGCCCTCTCGGCGGTCGAGGACCCGCGGTCCGCCGCCGGGCGCGGGCGGGCCGGACACGTGCACGGGGTGGTCGGGCATGGCGTGCGCGGGATGAGACATGGCGGCCATCCTGGCCAACCGGGGCGGGACGGGTCCAACCGGTTTACGGACCGGACCGGGCCGCGCCGCCCGTGACGCAGGTCACGGGCACAGCTCGCTCATGGGTTGAACGTGCAGGCTGTCCCGTACGTAGATCCTCAGTGGCGGACGCCCCGACGGCGCCGACAGCCACGGACGGAAGGGGCCAGCCACCAGTGAGCCGGGTGAACACGGCAGCAGCCTCCGCAAAGACGCCACCCGACGAGGGAGCCCCCACTGCCCGAACGGCCCCTTTCGCGGGAGGCGGGGCCGATGAGGCGGCGCCGCTGGAAGGGGTGCCGCTGGAGGGGGTGCCCAGGCAGGGGGCGAGGGCCGGGGCGGGCGGTGGCGTCGGCGCCGGGGCTGCGGCGGTCGCCCGTCCCGCGCCGGTCTCCGGTGGGGTGCCGTCCGCCGATTCCGTACCGGCTTCCGGGGGTGTGCCACCCGCCGGTTCCGCGCCGGCGACGGGGCCCGTTCCGGTGTCGCGGCCGACGTGGCCCGGCCGGAGCCCGAGCCGGTGGCCCAAGCCCTGGCGCCTGCTCCCCGGCCCCCTCGCCACCCCCTTCACCTTCGGCTACACCCTCCTCCTCGTCGCGACCTCGCTCTTCGCCGAGCACGCCGACCCGGAACTGGTCCACAGCCTGCTCCAGGCCTCCAGTACGGACGTCGAGCACCTGGCGCAGGCGCCCCTGCTGGTGCTCGTCGCCAGCGCCCTGTGGATCGCCGGCGGTCCGACCTCCGCGTACGCCGTCGCCTTCCTGGTCGTCCTGACGGCCCTGGAGCGCCGGGCCGGCGCCCTGCGGACGGCCGCGGTCTTCTTCGGCGGCCACGTGGTCGCGACGCTCGCCACCGAACTCCCGGTCGGTGCCGCGGTCGCCCTCGGCCACCTCCCCGTCGACTCGCTGCAACGCCTCGACTACGGCATCAGCTTCGGCGTGATGGCCTGTACCGGCGCGCTGGCGGGCCTGCTGCCCGGCTGGGTCCGGTGGCCGCTCCTGGCAGGCGTGACCTGGTTCGCCGTCAGCAATCTGCTGCTCTCCGGCGACCCCGTCAGCGACTCGGGCCACTTCCTCGCCCTCGTCCTCGGAACCCTCACCCGGCCCCTCCTGCGACGCTCCCGCGGGCCTCGCCCGGCGGCGATTGACAGTGGGCGTTGCTAGCTTCCTGAGCACGCTTCTCCACGGCTTCACGGGGAGGTGGAGCGAGGGTTGCACCCGGCCGCGGAGGCCGGGGCCCCGCTCCGTCAGGAAGAGGCATCCGTCATGCGCATGATCTTCGTGAACCTGCCGGTCAAGGACATCGCCGTGTCCCGCGAGTTCTTCACCCGCCTCGGCTTCGCCTTCAACCCCGACTTCTCCGACGAGCACACCCTGTGCATGGTCGTCGAGGAGAACATCTGCGTCATGCTCCTCCAGGAGGACCGCTTCCGGGACTTCATCAACGGCGACATCAGCGACGCCGCGAAGACGAAGGAAGTCCTCACGTGTCTGTCCTGCGACAGCCGGGAAGAGGCCGACGCCACCCTGGCCAAGGCGTTGGCCGCCGGCGCGAGTGCGTGGAAGCCGGTGATGGAAGCGGGGCCCATGTACGGCGTCAGCTTCCAGGACCCTGACGGGCACGTCTGGGAGTTCATGCACATGGCTCAGGGCTGAGCGCGCGCGGGCGCGCTTCGCGCGAGGTTTTGTGCTGACGCACGGCTCGCATTGGTTGCCATCTCTCCCCCGGCCGGAGGCTGGGGGAGAGTGACCCCGGAGTGGCCCCGAGCCCCCACCCTCCGGCCCCATCGCGCACGACGCGCACCCCACCAGCCCCCACCAAAGGGCCCGGCAGCGCCACCCCAAGCCCGTCCGGCGATTGAGGACAACAGGAACCCCAGCCACAACGCCGCGAGAGTGATCGCTCACAGCGAACAGGGACCAGGGAACATCCGCGCACCCCCAAGCATTGAGTGGGTATTGCTCAACTTGCCTGCCGAAGGGGAGATCATGGCTTCGACGTCCACCTCGCTCACTCTGCCCGTGCTGCCCCTCGACGACGAGGTCGTGCTGCCCGGCATGGTGGTGCCGCTGGACCTTTCCGAGGCGGACGTACGGGCCGCGGTCGAGGCCGCGCAGTCCGCCGCCTCACCGGGTAACAAGCCGCGCGTGCTTCTTGTGCCGCGGATCGACGGCGCGTACGCGGCGATCGGTGTGCTCGGCCGCGTCGAGCAGGTCGGACGGCTGTCCGACGGCGACCCCGGCGCGCTCATCCGCGGGCTCGGCCGCGTGAAGATCGGCGCCGGGACCACCGGCCCCGGCGCCGCCCTGTGGGTGGAGGGCACCACCGTCGACGAGACGGCGCCCGAGCCCCTGCCCGGGGCGGTCACCGAGCTGGTCAAGGAGTACAAGGCGCTGGCCACCGACTGGCTCAAGAAGCGCGGCGCCTGGCAGGTCGTGGACCGCGTCCAGCAGATCGAGGACGTGTCGCAGCTCGCGGACAACTCCGGTTACTCGCCGTTCCTGAGCACCGAGCAGAAGGTGCGGCTGCTGGAGACCACCGACCCGGTGGCCCGCCTGAAGCAGGCCACCGAAGCGCTGCGCGAGCACCTCGCCGAGCAGGACGTGGCGGAGGCCATCGCCAAGGACGTCCAGGAGGGCGTCGACAAGCAGCAGCGCGAGTTCCTGCTGCGCCGCCAGATGGAGGCCGTCCGCAAGGAGCTGGCCGAGCTGAACGGCGACCCGGAGGACGAGGGCGAGGACTACCGCGCCCGCGTCGAGGCGGCCCGGCTGCCCGAGGACGTCCGCAAGGCGGCCCTCAAGGAGGTCGACAAGCTGGAGCGGTCCAGCGACCAGAGCCCCGAGGGAAGCTGGATCAGGACCTGGCTGGACACGGTGCTGGAGCTGCCGTGGAACGAGCGCACGGAGGACGCGTACGACATCCCCGGCGCCAAGGAGGTCCTGGACGCCGACCACGCCGGTCTGGAGGACGTCAAGGAGCGCATCACCGAGTACCTGGCCGTGCGCAAGCGGCGCGCGGACCGTGGTCCGGGCCTGGTCGGCGGGCCGGCAGCAGGGGCATCGCGCAGCGATTCCGGCAAGGGTGGCGGTGGGCGACGGGCGGGCGGCGCCGTGCTGGCGCTGGTCGGGCCGCCCGGCGTCGGCAAGACGTCGCTGGGCGAGTCCGTGGCCCGTTCCATGGGGCGCAAGTTCGTCCGGGTCGCGCTCGGCGGCGTACGGGACGAGGCGGAGATCCGCGGCCACCGGCGTACGTACGTCGGCGCGCTGCCCGGCCGCATCGTGCGGGCGATCAAGGAGGCCGGCTCGATGAACCCGGTCGTCCTGCTCGACGAGATCGACAAGGTCGGCTCGGACTTCCGGGGCGACCCGGCCGCCGCCCTCCTCGAAGTCCTCGACCCGGCGCAGAACCACACCTTCCGGGACCATTACCTGGAGGTCGAGCTCGACCTGAGCGACGTGGTCTTCCTGGCCACCGCCAACGTCCTGGAGGCCATACCGGAGCCGCTGCTCGACCGCATGGAGCTGGTCCGGCTCGACGGTTACACCCAGGACGAGAAGGTCGTCATCGCCCGCGATCATCTGCTGCCGCGCCAACTGGAGCGGGCCGGGCTGGAGCCCGACGAGGTCACGTTCACGGACGAGGCGCTGCACAAGCTCGCCGGTGAGTACACCCGCGAGGCGGGCGTACGGAACCTGGAGCGGGCCGTCGGGCGGCTGCTGCGCAAGGTCGCGGCCCAGAGCGAACTGGGCGAGCGCGAGCTGCCCTTCACGGTCGGCGTGGACGAACTGCGCCCGCTGATCGGGCGCCCGCACCACACCCCCGAGTCGGCGCAGGACCCCGCCGAACGGCGCACGTCCGTACCCGGCGTGGTCACCGGCCTCGCGGTCACCGGCGCGGGCGGCGACGTGCTGTACGTGGAAGCCTCGCTCGCCGACCCGGAGACCGGCGCGTCCGGGCTCCAGCTCACCGGCCAGTTGGGCGACGTGATGAAGGAGTCCGCGCACATCGCGCTGTCCTTCCTGCGCTCGCACGGCGCGGAACTGGAGCTGCCGGTCGGTGACTTGAAGGAGCGCGGCGTCCACCTGCACGTACCGGCGGGCGCGGTACCGAAGGACGGCCCGAGCGCGGGCGTGACGATGACGACGGCGCTGGCCTCGCTGCTCTCCGGGCGGCAGGTGCGCCCGGACGTGGCGATGACCGGCGAGGTCTCACTGACCGGGCGGGTACTGCCGATCGGCGGCGTCAAGCAGAAGCTGCTCGCGGCGCACCGGGCGGGCATCACGACCGTGGTCATCCCCAAGCGCAACGAGCCGGACCTGGACGACGTCCCCGCCGAGATCCTGGAGAAGCTGGACGTCCACCCGGTCTCCGACGTCCGCCAGGTCCTCGACCTGGCCCTGACCCCGGCCTCGGCCCCGGCCGCCCCGGAGGTCCCGGTCGCGGCGTGACGGACGCGATCGGCCACAGCGGCCCGGAGCCCCTGACACGGGGCGCCGGGCCGCGCGTGTCCCGGTCACCGTGCGTAACGTCGTACTGCGCGACTGCCCGCACATCGCGGCGGTGGGGAGGAGCGCACGGTGACCGTCGAGCTGACCGACAACAGGATCGAGATCGAGATGGCCGACAGCGACGTGCTCAGCCCGGACATGATGTTCGACTGGCTGGAGCGGATGCCCGTCCCCGAGGGCTACAAGGCAGAGATCGTCGAGGGGGCCGTTTTCATGTCGCCGCAAGGGGACAACCACTGGGACATCATCGCCGCGATTCACGATCAATTGAGGTCCCACCACCCGCGGAAGCGAGTGAAGTCCGGTGCCCGCTTGGACTTCCCCGGCCACCTCAACGGTTTCGCTTGCGACGTGGTCGCGCTGCGGGACGGTGCGGAGAAGGACGACAAGGGGCGCTGGCGGTACCAGGACATCGAATTCGTCGCCGAAGTCATCTCCAGGGACACGTCGCGCAACGTCCATGGCCCCAAGAAGGACGCTTACGCCATGGCGGGAGTGCCCGTCCACCTCATTGCCGATCCGTACCTGGGGCAGTGCCACCTTTACACGGCCCCCAAGGACGGCACCTACCGCCTCGGTCCGGCCATCAAGTCCGGCGACCCGGTCGACCTGACCGACACGGTCGTCGGCCTCTCGCTGGACAGGCGGAATCCGGCCGGGAGTGACGGCGCATCGACGCATGAGCCGGGTGACGGCAGCGACCGCGCTTCAAGCTGTCGGACGGGGCGGAGCCGGACGGCGAAGGGCATTGGCGTTATCGGGACGTCGAATTCGTCCTTGAGGTCATCTCTCGTGAAACCGGGCCCTACGATTACGGGCCGAAGAGAGCCGCCTGTGCCGAGGGCCATGTCCCCGTCCACCTGATCGTGGACCCCCGTACACCGCGAAGTGGCACCTCCACGCCCTCCCCGAGAACGGCGCGTACCGGTCGCGGCTGAGCGGGGAATTCGGCGCTCCCGTCGGCCTGACGAGCACGGCACTCGGGCTGACGTTGGAAACCGACGGGTTTCCCCGGGGCTGCCGGCGATGAAGGGGCCCCGGCGGTATCCCGCCCCGGGACCCACCGCCTCATCCGTCAGCCAGCGCCCTCAGCCGCTCGTACGACCCGTTGAACCGGTTCCGGTCGCCGACCGTGGGGCCCGACGACGTGTACTGCCAGACGGTGTGGAAGGCCCAGCCCGCCGGGAGTTCGCCGGCCGAGGAGCCGTAGCGGGGGATCCACAGGGGGTTGACGGAGCCGAAGCCGGCGTAGTTGCCGGTGCACTGTTTCCACCAGGTGGTGGAGGTGTAGATGAGGGCGTCCCTGCCGGTGCGTGCCTTGTAGGTGGCGAAGAAGTCCTTGATCCAGCCGACCAGGCCGGCCGCGCTCTTGCCGTAGCAGGTGGAGCCGTACGGGTTGTACTCCATGTCGAGGGCGCCGGGCAGGGTGCGGCCGTCCTTGGACCAGCCGCCGCCGTGGTCCACGAAGTGGTCGGCCTGGGCGGCGCCGCCGGAGGTGTCCGGGGTGGCGAAGTGGTACGCGCCGCGGATCATGCCGACGTCGTAGGAGCCGTTGTACTGCTGGGCGAAGTACGGGTTGGTGTAGCCGGTGGACTCGGTGGCCTTCACGTAGGCGAAGCGGACCCCGGAGTCCCACAGGGTCTGCCAGGGGACGTTGCCGTTGTGGCTGCTGACGTCGACACCTTCGACGGAGGCGAGGGTGGGCGGTGGCGCCTCGCCCGGCGCGTCGCCCTCGTGGCGGGCGACCTGGGAGCCGGCCCAGTCCAGGCCGGGGTGGGCGGGTTCGGGGACGGCGCCGTACGGGGCGGCGCCGGCGGTGCCCGGCAGCCCGAGGAGGAGGGCGGCGACGGTGAGGAACGTCCCCGCCAGGGCCGCGAAGGAGCGCGGGCGGCGGACGGCGGGGCGGCCGGATCTGTGCACGGGCATACGTGCCTCCGAGCATCTCGGTGAACTGACCTGAGGGGGCCGGCCGGGCGGGCCACGGCGCGCCGCGGGGCGCGCGGAGCCGAACGGGGGGAAACGAGGGGAGTGGCGCGGCCGTACCGGGCTGTGTGGTGTGAGCATGCCAAGAACGTGCCGCTGACGGTACGCGCGTAGATGCACAGGGCAAAGAGGGGAGCCGGGCTTCCGTTGGTCTAATCCTGCGAAATACTGGACAAGCTGCGGCTTCGGCCGCCGCCGCAGGAAACTTTCACGGTACGGAAAGCGGGAGAGGGCGCCGACGTGCACAACACCAGACCCGACAGCGTGGCAGGGACGGACGAACCCGGTGGTGTGGACCAGGTGTTCCTCTCCCTGGAGCGGGAGCTGGCGGTCTTCCTGCGCCGTGCCCGGGCCACCTCCGGCGAGCTGGCCCGGGAGGTGCACCCGGAGCTGGAGGCGGCCGCGTACGGCCTGCTCGTCCGCCTCGCCGACGCGGGGCAGCAGCGCGCCACCGAACTGGCCGGTTACTTCGGCGTGGGCAAGGCGACCATGAGCCGGCAACTGCGCGCCCTGGAGGACCTCGGTCTGATCGACCGCGAGCCGGACCCGGCCGACGGCCGGGCCGTGCTGGTCCGCCTCACCGACGAGGGGCACGACCGGTTCGGCCGGGTACGCAACAGCCGCCGCGCCCAGTACGCGCGGCGGCTCGCCTCCTGGGACCGCCGCGAGGTCGCGGAACTGGCGCGCCTGCTCCACCGGTTGAACGCGGAGCAGGACGCGGAAGAGGGGTGCGGGGCGGCCGCCAGGGGCGAGCGCGGCGGCAAGGGCGGGAACGGCTGAGCGCCGGCGGGCCGGGGGCGGGCGCGCCGCGCCGGGCGGCGGGCGCGGGGGCGGGGGGCCGGCAGGCGCGCCGCGCCGGGCGGGCCCCCGGGGCCGCCCGGGGGGCCCCCGCGCGCGCCGCGGGGCGGGGCCGCGCGCCGGCGCTCAGCCGGCCGTCCGTGGCGGCCGCCTCCTCCGCGGGCGGCCGGCAGCGTGTACGGGACCCTCCGCACGGGCCTCCCCGCACGGGCCTCCCCGCACGGGCCTTCCCGTGCGCGCCTCTCCGTGCAGGACGCTCCGTACCGGCTCTCCGTACGGCTCAGCTCTCCGCATGCAGCCTCAGCGGCAGCCGCCGCAGGCGCCAGGCGCCGGGCTGCCGCAGGCGTTCCTGCTCCTCCAACTGTTCCGGCGTGAGGGCGAGGGCCAGGTCCGGGTAGCGGGTGAGCAGCTTGCCGAAGGCCACCTCGGCCTCCTGCCGGGCGAGGGAGGCACCCAGGCAGTAGTGCATCCCGTGCCCGAAGCCGACGTGATCCTCGGCGCGGCCGGCCGGCTGCCGCGTCAGGTCGAGCCGCTCCGGCCCGGTGTAGTGCCGCGGGTCGTGGTTGGCCGCGACGAGGCTGAACATCAGGGCGTCGCCTTGGCGGACCTGCACACCGGCGACCTCGGTGTCCTCGGTGGCGTACCGCAACTGGGTGGCCTGGATCGGCCCGCACCAGCGCATCAGCTCGTGGACCGCGCGCGACAGCAGCGCCGGGTCCTCGTCGAGCAGCCGCCGCTGGTCGGGGTGGGTGAGCAGGGCGAGGGTGCCGTTGCTGATGAGGTGGGCGGTGGTCTCGTGACCGGCCAGCACCAGGGTCAGGACCATGGTGACCATCTCGACGTCGCTCAGCCGGCCGCCGTCGTCGTCGTGCGCCCGGATGAGCCCGCTGAGCAGGTCGTCCCGCAGGGCACCGCGCCGCTCGTCGATCACCTCGTGGATGTGCGCGATCATCTCCGGCATGGTGGCGCCGATGCGCTTGGGGTTCAGCGAGGCGAGGTCGGTACCGAACCGCCGCCACAGCGTCCGGTCCTCCTCGTCGATGCCGACCAGCTCGCAGATGACCGTGATGGGCAGCGGGTACGCGAAGTGCTCGACGAGGTCGACGACGCCGTCCTCGGCGTGGCCCGGCAACTGCTCCAGCAGCTCGTCGGTGATCCGCTCGACGCGCGGCCGCAAGTCCTGGATACGGCGTGCGGTGAAGGCGCGCGAGACCAGGCGGCGCAGCCGGGTGTGGTCCGGCGGGTCGCTGGTGAGGATGGTGTCGGCGAGGTACGGGGTCAGGCGCTCGGGGATGCCGAACAGCTCCATCAGCCGGGCGCGCGGGTCCTGGCCCACGCCGATACCGGGCACCAGGGTCGGGTTGTTGACGAACCGCGGGTCACGCATCACCTCGCGCACCACGTCGAAGCGGGTCACCAGCCAGATGGGCGAGTCGTCGAGGAACCGGGCGCGGACGAGCGGGGCCTGCTCACGCAGTGCGCCGTAGCCGGTGTACGGGTCGTCCAGCAGTTCCGGTTCCATCAGGTTCGGCTCGCCCGGGTGGAGGCCGACGTAGGAGGGCAGCGTGGTGCCGTCGGTGGTGACCGAAGGGGTGGCGGCCGAAGGGGTGGCGGCCGGGGCGGAAGCGGTCGAGGGGGAGGCGGTGGAGTCGGGCGGGGTGGCCGCTCGGGACTCGGCGGGCGATGTGGTCATCGTGCGTTCTCCTCCTGATCAGGTGTGACCGGGGTCACGGACGGAGCCGGCGCCGTACTTCCTGTCGGCTCAGCTCCTCCAGACGCGCGTAGCGCGTGATGACGGCGGGGGCCGCCGCGGTGAGGGCCTCCGGGTCGGGGTCGCCGGCCGGCTCCAGCGCGGTGCGGACCGTGTGGCACAGCAGGTCGGCCCGCTCCTCCGGAGCGCCCGGAGCGCGGTCGGGAAGCAGCACCTCGGCCTGGACGTAACCGTTGACCGTCGCCATGCAGACGTATATCTGCTGGTCGACGCTGAGGTCTTCGCGCACCAGGCCGTGGGCGCGCAGGGTGGACAGTTGCGAGCGCAGCGTCTCGTGGCTCGCCTCCATCAGTTCCACGAGTTCTTTCTTGGCGACGTCGTTCAGGCGCCCGAGGATGTCGGAGTCGTCGAGGTGGAGGGCGCGCAGCACCGGGTCGTCCATGAAGTCCAGGAGGGACCCGCGCAGCGCCCGGCTGGGCAGGATGCAGCGGTTGTCGGTCCGCATCCGGTCCAACTGCCTGCGGTGGTACGTCGCCTTGGCGCGGAGCACCACGGCCAGCAGCAGCGCGTCCTTGTTCTTCCAGTGCAGGTAGACCGTGCCTTTGCCGACGTCCGCCCGGCGGGCGATCTCGTCGGCGGTCACGCGGCGGTAGCCCCAGGCGAGCAGCAGCTCGCACGCGGCGTCCAGGATGCGCTCGCCCCGTTCCGCGCGTTCGTCGGCCTGCACGGCTCCTCCTGACTGCGTGACCAGATGTCGAAACTGGTCACGTAGTCGAAGCTAGGCCGGACGGCGCCCACCGTGACAGGCCCTTTCCAGCCGTACGGGAGGGCCTGCGGCAACTGCCGCCCCGACCGGCCGGATCACGGCTCGACCAGTACCACCGTCGCGTCGTCCCGGGACTTGCCGCGAGGGAAACGCGCGCCGTGCGGATCGGTGTCCTCCAGTGCCCGCACCCGGTCGACCAGCGCTTGCGGCCCCTCCTTGCGCACCACCGCGAAGCAGTCCGCCCACGTGCCTTCGCCGAACACCTCGACCCATCGTGACGCGCCGTCACTGAGCGCGGTCAGCGCCCGTACTCCGGTGCGTGGCAGGGAGCCGGTGACCGCGCGCGCCGCCACCGCCGGGTCGGCCGCGGCGGTGAAGAACCCGCCCTCGGCGTTGCGCAGCGCTTCCACGGCCGCTCCGTACTCGCGGCCTGCGGCGACGCGTTCGGCGGAGCCGCGTGGCAGGGCCCGTACGGTGTCGCGCAGGGCCTGCACGGCGGGCGGCAGTTCGTCGAGGCGGGTGTCCAGAATCGGCCGTACCGTACCGTCCGGATGCTCGGCGAGCAGGACGGAATCGGACAGCACCAGGTACTCGACGGTGGCCGGCGACCACCGGACGGCCACCACGGTTGCCTGCGGTGTACGGGGGTGAGAAAGGTCACAGCCTGACCGGTGAACTTCGGCCGTCCGGGAGATGGCGGCCGAAAGCACCTCAGGGAGCGTCATATCCCGGAACGAACCGGACAGTTCGAGCATGGCTCCGCCGAGCCGCGCGGTGTACCACGGCACCCCGTGCGTGCAGCCGGTCCCGTCCGGGGGCGGGGTCACGCCGTCCAGGAGGACCATGACTCCGCCCTGGCCGGAGGCGGGCAGGGCGACGGACGCGTAGTCCTCGTTCGGGTGTTGGGGGTCTCCCGGCTCGGTGGCCAGTTCGATGCGCATGGCGGCAAGTCTGCCGCAGCGCGTCCGGTTTCCCGCGGTGTGCGGACTTCGCCGGGCTCCGGGGTGTATCAGCAGGTCAGAGGCGTGAGGTGGGGCTGAAAATCGCGGTCTCCCGGGGTGCGGGCGGGCATCTTTCCAGGAGCCGCACGGTTCTCCAAACCCGCTCGGGGGTTGCGCGAGGTTGCATCCCGGAGCGGCCGTGATCGGAAGTTGATGGTCAACTTCCGATTGATGTTCACTCATTCGAGTGGCCGGGTGTACGTTGCCGGGCCGCTGCGCGATGCCGGTGGAATGGTCGTGGCCCGGATCATGGGAGGCGCCAGCTCACTCGTCGCGACGCGCAGAGCCGGGCTGCTTCCCTCGCGGACGTGTGAATCGCTGCGGTTTTCGCACAGGTACGCGCCGCGAGCGAGAGCGAACCGGGTCCGCGGGACCACACGGTGTGGGCAGGCGAGACAGGAATGCGAGCAGCGGTGCGGAAGAAGCGGCTTCGGGACGGCGCGGTCGGGCCGGGAACACCGGCCGGTTCGTTCTCGGGTACGGCGCCGGGCGCGGGACCGGGCGTGCCGCCGGGGGCCGGTGCGCCTCCCGGGACGGCCACGACGCCCCCTGTGACCGACGCCATGACCGACACGGCCGGCCCGGCGCGCACCCCTGACAACCACCCCGGGAACGCCCCGAAGAAGGCCCCGGCGGTCCCTGCCTCCACCGTCCCTGCCCCCGCTCCCGCCCCGGCCGGCCGGCGCGCGCGCGTGCGCAACCGGCTCGTGGGCGCCGTGGCCGTCGCCGCGCTCGCCGTCCTCGGGGCCGGCGCGCCCGCCGTCGTCTCCGCCCTGGACGACGTCCACGACTCCCAGCAGCTGGTCGACCTGGCCGGCCTGAACGCGCACGCGGTCACCCTCGCCCACTCCCTGGCCGACGAGCGCGACGCGATGACCGAGTACGTCGCGGGCGGCCGCTCCGCCAAGTCCGGCGGCGCCGGGCTCCCGGAGGCCCAGCGGGCCCGGGTGGACCGGCAGATCGCCGAACTGCGGGCCGCGTCCCACGGCGCCGCCGGCGCCACCGAGACGTACCGGGCGGCCGACAAGCTCCTCGCCGCGCTGCCGCAGACCCGCCAGAAGGCGCTGTCCGGGCCGGGCCAGGTCACCGAGACCTTCGGCGCCTACACGGCCGCCGTCCAGGCGCTCGGCGCGCTCTCCGACGCCATCGCCCGCGACCTGCCCGCCCGCGCGAGCGACGTCGCCCCGGACGTACGGGCCCTGCCGCAGCTCGGCCGCGCCACCGACCAGGCCGCCGCGACCCGCGCCCTGCTCGTCCCGGCCCTCGCCGCCGGCGGTCCGCAGGCCCGGCTGACCGCCGCCGCACAGCAGGCGTACGTACGGGAACAGGCCGCGCTGGCCGCGTTCAAGCAGTCCGCGAGCACCAAGGCCCGGGACGCCTACGACCGCACCGTCAACGGCGGCGACGTGAACGCCGCCGACAGCTACCTCGCCAAGCTCACCGACCAGCCCCGCCTGGACGCCGACGACCAGCGGCTGAGCAGCGCCCGCGTGAAGACCGCGCTCACCGCCCGGATCGGCCTGATGCGCGGCGTCGAGGCGTCGATGGCCACCGCCGACATCGACCGGCTGAGCGCGCTGCGCGACGACGACGTGACGGCGATGGAGATCCGTATCGCCCTGGTCGGCGTCTGCCTGCTGCTGGCGGTCGGCGCCAGCGTCTCCGCATGGCGCTCGGTGACCCGGCCGCTCGCGGCGCTGCGGTTGGGCGCCGGGCGGGTGGCGGCCGACCCGGCGGGCGAGCCGCCGGTCACCTTCAAGGGCCGCAACGACGAGTTCGCCGACGCCGTACGGTCCGTCAACGCCCTGCACGCCCAGGTGGGCGAGGCCGCCCGCCGGGCCGCCGAACTGGAGGGCGAACGCGCCCGGCTGGTCGGCGGGCGCAAGCGGCTGGCCGCCGAGCGCGAGGTGCTCCAGGAGGAGCGGGAGTCGCTGCGCCAGGAGGTCGCGGACCTCACCGAGCGGATGGCGGCCCTGCGCACCGGTGTGCACGGCCGGTTCGTCAACCTCGCGCTGCGCACCCTGAACCTCGTCGAGCGCCAGCTGACCGTCATCGAGTCGCTGGAGCAGAAGGAACAGGACCCGGACCGCCTGGAGACCCTCTTCAAGCTGGACCACTTCGCCGCCCGGATGCGGCGCAACAGCGAGAACCTGCTGGTCCTGGCCGGTACGGAGCACAGCGCCGGGCAGCCGGGGCCGGTGCCGCTGCTGGACGTGCTGCGCGCGTCGATCAGCGAGATCGAGCAGTACGAGCGGGTGCGCGTCCAGTCGCTGCCGCCGCACTCCCAGGTCGCCGGGTTCGCCGCCGACGACATCAGCCACCTCGTCGCGGAACTCCTGGAGAACGCCACCGCGTTCTCCCCGCCGGACGCCCATGTCGAGCTGTCCGGCTGGCTGCTGGAGAGCGGCGAGGTCATGCTCTCCGTGCAGGACGAGGGCATAGGGATGACCGCGGACCGGCTGGCGGAGCTGAACGGCCGCCTCGCGGACGGGTCCGGGAGCGGCGACAGCCTGGACACGGCGGACGAGACGCTGGGCCTCGGCCTGTACGTCGTCGTACGGCTCGCCGCCCGCCACGGTGTACGCGTACAACTGCGCGACCAGAAGCAGGGCGGGATCACGGCCGTCGTCGTGCTGCCCGCCGCCATCCTGCCCACCCGCCCCGCGCCGGGCTCCGTCGCGCCTCCGCCGCCCGGCGAGGCCGTCCAGAACCTGCCGGGCTCGGTCGCCGAGGCCAACTCCAACACGCTCCAGACGCGGCTGCCGCGCCTGGAACAGGGCGGTAGGGACGCCGGGCGGCCGCACGCCGGCACGGGCGCGAACGCGGACGACCCCTTGGTCGAGGCGGCGGAACGCGCGGTGGGGGCGGCCACGCCCGAGGCGCCCGCGGGCACCGGTTCGAGCACCGGTCCCGAGGCGTCCATCGGCACCGGTGTGCCCGCCGGTCCCGAGGCGCCCGCAGGCACCGACGTGCCCACCGGCTCCGGGACGCCCGCAGGCACCGCACCGGGTGACGACCCTGTGGCGGGCGACGCCCAGGCGCCCGCGACCAGCCCGTACGGTCCGCGGTCGCCCGGCCCGTACGCCAAGGAGACCGCGGAGCACGACCGGCCCGCGGAAGCGGCGCCCCAGGCGCCCGGAGCGGCACCTTCCGGCGTCGCGGCCCCGGCCTCGGACACGACCGGCGGCCCCGGCACGGCCGTCCCGTACGCCACCGGAACCGGCGAGCACGCCCGGCCCGGCGCCGCACCCGCCGAGGACGAGAGCGCCGACGCACCGCGCCGGCCCCGGTTGACCGACCAGGGCCTGCCCAAGCGCACACCGCGCATCGTGGCGCGGAAGCCGCCCGCCACCCCCCGTACGGGCAACGCGGCGGCCACCGCCGAGTCGCTGCGGGCCCGGCTCGGCGGCTTCCAGCAGGGGGCGCGGGACGGCCGGCGCGACGTCGAGGCCGAGATCGCGGAACGTACAGCGGAGCAGACCATCCCACAGACGGACACCGACGGAGCGGGGGCCCCGGGACAGAGCCACGTTGTCGAGGAGGCACGCGATTGAAGGCGCAAGCGCCGACTGCTTACGGACTGAGCAGTGAGGCACGGAATCTGCACTGGTTGCTGACCAACCTGGTCGACGAGGTGCCGGGCATCCGCTCGGTGGCCGTGGTCTCCTCCGACGGGCTGCTGCTGCTCTCCTCCGACCCGGGAGCGGCCTCGGCGGCCGCCCCGGCCGGACGGCCCGGTGCCCCGGCGGGTCCCCGCGGGTCCAGCGCGGACCTGGCGACCATCGTCTCCGGGCTGGGCAGCCTCACCACGGGTGCCGCCAGGCTGATGGACGGCGGAACGGTCAAGCAGACCATGGTCGCGATGGAGGAGGGCAGCCTCTTCGTCATGTCGGTCAGCGACGGCTCGCTGCTCGGGGTGCACGCCACGCCGGACTGCGACATGAGCGTCATCGCCTACCACATGGCGCTGTTCGTCGGCCGGGCCGGCCACGTCCTGACCCCCGAACTCCGCAGCGAGCTGCGCAAGTCGATGGAGAGCGCCCAGTGAGCACCGCACCCCAGCTCCCGGTACGCGGCGGGGACCGGAAACCCTCGCGCGTGCGCCCGTACTCGCTGACCGGCGGGCGCACCCGCTTCGGCCACGTCCTGCTCGTGGAGACGTTCGTGGCGGCGCTGGACGCTCCCGAGGAGCGGCGGGAGCTGACGTCCGGCGGCTGGGGCGACCGGGTGATGCCGGAGATGCGGGCGATCGTGGAGCTGTGCCGCCGGATGCGTTCGGTGGCGGAGATCTCCGCGCTGCTCAAGATGCCGCTGGGCGTGGTCCGCGTCCTGCTCAGCGACCTCGCCGACCAAGGAAAGATCCGCGTCTACGGCACCGGGCACGGCACCGGCCGGCCGGACCGCGCGCTGCTCGAAAGGGTATTGGGTGGACTTCGCAGGCTCTGACACGATGACGGCCGGTACGGCCGGGGTGGCCGGAGCGCCGCGTGAATCCGCCGGGGCCGGGGCGCCCGCCGTCGACGACGAGGCGGGGCTGCAGAGCTGGCAGACGGATCGTTCCCGCGCCCCCATCGCGACCAAGATCGTGGTGGCGGGCGGCTTCGGCGTGGGCAAGACGACGTTCGTGGGCTCGGTCTCGGAGATCACCCCCCTGCAGACCGAAGCGGTGATGACGCAGGCCAGCGAGGGGACGGACGATCTGTCCGCCACCCCGCACAAGACCACCACCACGGTCGCGATGGACTTCGGGCGGATCACGCTCGACTCCGACCTGGTGCTGTACCTGTTCGGTACGCCGGGGCAGCAGCGGTTCTGGTTCATGTGGGACGACCTGGTGCGCGGCGCGATCGGCGCCGTCGTGATGGCCGACACCCGCCGGCTGGACGACTGCTTCCCCGCGCTCGACTACTTCGAGAGCTGCGGCCTGCCGTACATCGTCGCCGTCAACCACTTCGAGGGGACGGCCGCGTACGCCGTCGAGGACGTGCGCGAGGCGCTGACCGTGCCGCCGCACGTGCCCGTCGTGGTCATGGACGCGCGTCGGCGGATCACGGTCGTCGAGTCGCTGCTCGCCCTCGTCGCCCACGCCCTCGAAGCCACTCCCGAATAGCCCCCGAGCCGCCCCCGTACCGCCGCCCCCCGTATCTGGGAAGAGAGCACCACCATGCGGAAGATACTCATCGTCGGAGCCGGCCAGTCCGGTCTCCAGCTCGCCCTCGGGCTCCAGGCCCAGGGCTATGAGGTCACCCTCATGTCCAACCGCACCGCGGACGAGATCCGCTCCGGCCGGGTCATGTCCACGCAGTGCATGTTCCACACCGCGCTCCAGCACGAGCGCGACCTCGCGCTGAACTTCTGGGAGAGCCAGGCCCCGCGCATCGAGGGCCTCGGCGTCTCGGTGGCCGCCCCCGGAAGCCACGCGGAGCCCGGCGGCACCCAGCGCGCCGTCGACTGGGTCGGCAAGCTGGACGGCTACGCCCAGTCCGTCGACCAGCGCCTGAAGATGGCCGGCTGGATGGAGACCTTCGCACAGCGCGGCGGGCAGTTGGTCATCCACGGGGCCGCCGTCTCCGACCTCGACTTCTTCGCGAGCCGCTACGACCTGACGCTGGTCTCCGCCGGCAAGGGCGAACTGGTGTCGATGTTCGGCCGGGACGCCTCCCGTTCCCCCTACGACGCCCCGCAGCGCGCGCTGTCCGTCGCGTACGTGCACGGCCTGGCCCCCCGCCCCGAGCACCCCGACTTCGACGCGGTGCGCTGCAACCTCGTACCGGGCGTCGGCGAGCTGTTCATCATGCCGACGCTGACCAACTCCGGCCGCGCCGACATCCTCTTCTGGGAGGGCATACCCGGCGGCCCGCTGGACGTCTTCGCGGGCGTGCGGGACCCCGACGAGCACCTGGCGACGACCCTGGAACTCATGGAGCGCTTCACCCCCTGGGAGTACGCGCGCGCCACCAAGGTCGAGCTGACCGACGCCAACGGCACCCTGGCCGGGCGGTACGCCCCCACCGTGCGCAACCCCGTCGGCCGGCTCCCCTCCGGCGGCCTGGTCCTCGGCGTCGCGGACGTCGTCGTCGCCAACGACCCGATCACCGGCCAGGGCTCCAACTCGGCGTCCAAGTGCGCCGCTTCCTACCTCGCCTCCATCATCGAGCACGGCGACCGCCCCTTCGACGCGGAGTGGATGCAGACCGCCTTCGACCGCTACTGGCAGACCGCCCGGCACGTCACCAGGTGGACCAACGCGATGCTGGCGCCGCCGCCCGAGCACGTACTCAACCTGATCGGGGCAGCGGGCCAACTCCAGCCCGTCGCCGACCGCTTCGCGAACGGCTTCAACGACCCGGCGGACTTCGACAACTTCTTCTTCGAGCCGGAGAAGGCGGAGGCGTACCTGGCTTCGGTGACCGGAGCCTGACGGGTCCCTGGCCGGCAACAGGGCGAGGGCGCCCGGCGAACCCTCGGCGCCCCCGCCCTGTGCCTGCCCCGGGCCGAAGCCGGTGAAGAGAACGTCGCGCAGCGCGTCCTCGCCTTCTCCTCTCAGAGAAGAGTTTTCAGCGCTCTGCGGAGTGCGTAGGACGCGAGTGCGGCCAGTGGGACGGCAGTGACGGCCACGAGGAGCCACTGCTGGGCGTAGTGCGTGGCCATGGTGGGGGTCCTGCTGAAGGAGATCATCGGCTTCCACGTGTAGTAGGCCAGGACCATGATCACCTGGGAGAGCGTCGCCCGGGCCACGGCGTGTACGGCGCCGGGGGCGGTGACGCCGAGCACGAAGACGATCACCGCGTACGGGAGGTAGCCGGAGGCCAGGCGGGAAGCGGCGTCGACGGTCATGCCGTCCCCGTCGCCGGCGATGGCGATGTAGGCGGACAGGGCGCCTGCGGCGGTGCCCGTGGCGAGGGTGACGACGGTGCGGGGCAGCCCTCGAAGGAGTGGGCCGCCGGGCCTGGCGGGAGCGGGTACGGGGGCGGTCACGGAGGCGGAGGCATCGGCGGGGGCAGCGATCGGGGGAGCTGTGGGATTCGAAGCCATGGGGCAAGTTCACGGCGGGAATGTGCGCGCACGGTGCCCTCTGGATGACCGATTGGCTGCAAAGGTGTAGGCGTCGTGCAACCGCTCGCCCGCCCGCGTCCGGGTCGTCGTTCCTCCTCGGGGGCGCGTACGGGCGTGCTGCGCCCGTGCCCGCTCGGTCAGGCCGGGCCCGTCGCCGAGCCGTAGCCCGTGTCGCTGCCCGCCGTCGCGTCGTCCGGCAGCGGCGGCGGGGCGTAGGCGCGCAGGGGCGAAGCGCCGCGGTCCGGGCGGACGGCGCCCAGCAGGGGGTTCGACGCGACGGGGGAGACCTTGACCCGGGCGCCGGGGCGGGGCGCCTGGACCACCATGCCGTCGCCCAGGTACATCGCGACGTGCGTGGCACCGGGGAAGTAGATCACCAGGTCGCCCGGGCGCAGCGCCCGCAGCGGTACGTGCGGCAGCCGCCGCCACTGTTCCTGGCTGGTGCGCGGGATGGGACGCCCGGCGTGTGACCATGCCTGCGAGGTGAGGCCGGAGCAGTCGAAGGAGCCGGGGCCCTGCGCTCCCCAGACGTACGGCTTGCCGACCTGCCGGAGGCCGTACCGCACGGCCCGGTCGCCGTGCGCCGACGGTGCCCGGGACCCGCTCAGCTCCCCGGAGGACAGCAGGCTGCGCTGTGCCTCGTCCGTGCCCTGCTGTTCCATCCGGCCCAGTTCGGCGAGCTGGTCCTCGGAGAGCGTGGAGAGCAGTTCCTCGACCTCCTTGAGGCGGCCCTCGACCGCGTCCCGCTGCCGGCGGCGCCGCTCGGTGAGCACCTGCTGCTCGTCCAGCGCGGCGCGTGCCGCCTTCGCCAGCTCGTCGGCCCGCTTCTCGTTGCCGGTGAGCCGGGCGACGGTGGCGGCCTGGCTGCCGGCCGCCTCCTTGAAGAGGTGGCCCTCCTCCAGTACCTCCCGCGGGTCGGCGGAGAGCAGCATGCGCAGGTACGTGGAGAGTCCGGCGGCGGCGCCGCCCTGGTACTGCTGGCGGGCGAGCCGTCCCGCGTCGGCCTGACCGTCGGCGAGCCGGGTCCGGGCCCGGGCCAGCCGGACGTTGAGGTCCTGCGACTCCTTGCGCTGGGCCTTGAGGTCCTCCTCGGTGGCGTTGTACGCCTCGGTGGCCTGCTCGGTCCGCCGGTACAGGTCCTGGAGGCGGGTCAGCAGGCGACGGAGAGACGGGTCCTCGCCGGAGTCGGTTGCTTCAGGGTCCTCGGGTCCGTCCGGTCCGTCCGGTCCGACGGGTGAATCCGGGGCGGCTGGTCCGTCCGGTGTGTCCGGTCCGTCCGGCAGTTCCAGGGCTCCGGTCGCGGCCGGGTCCGGTTCCGGTACGGCGTGCACGGGCGCGGCGGGCAGGGCCAGGGCGACCGCGCCCGCCAGCGCCGTCGCGCAGACCGACCGTACGAGCCGGGACGGCCCCGGCCGCCAAGGTCCCGGCCGCCCCGGGCCGGACCGATCGTGCCCGGCCCGTCCCGGCCCGGACCGCTCCGACGTGCACCGCTGCGACACGAACCCACCTCCGACGGACAGCTACGACTCCGGCGGACCCGCGGTCCGCCGCCCGGTTCGTTCGGATCGTGCCACGGTGGTCGTATCTTCGCCGTGGGGGTGGGGCCACCGGAGCGGTACGGTCACCCGATCGGCGGCCGGGGGCGTGTCCCGGCGCCCGGTGGCGGCACGGACGTGCTGCTGAGGGGCTGTCAGCGCCCGTAATACGCGTCGAAGTTCCTCTGGAACTCCCACCTGCCGAACCGGTCCCAGTTGACGGACCAGGTCATCAGGCCGCGCATGCCGGGCCAGCGGCCGTGGGTCCGGTAGCTGCCGCAGTCGGTGCCCCGGGTGAGGCAGTTGAGGGCCTTGGTGACCTCGGCGGGGGCGGTGTACCCGTTGCCCGCGTACGGGGAGGCGGGCAGGCCGATGGCGACCTGGGACGGCTTGAGCGCGGGGAAGACGTTGTTCTGGTTGCCGGCCACCGGGAAGCCGGTCAGCAGCATGTCGGTCATCGCGATGTGGAAGTCCGCGCTGCCCATGAAGTGGTACTGGTTGTCCAGGCCCATGACCGGGCCGGAGTTGTAGTCCTGTACGTGCAGCAGGGTCAGGTCGTCCCGCAGGGCGTGGACGACGGGCAGGTACGCGCCGGCGCGCGGGTCCTGGCCGCCCCAGGGCCCCGAACCGTAGAACTGGTAGCCGAGCTGGACGAAGAAGGTCTCCGGCGCCATGGTCAGGGTGAACCCGGCGCCGTACCGGGCCTTGAGGGTCTTGACCGCCGAGATCAGGTTGACGATCGAGGGGGTCTTCGGGTGCTTGAAGTCGGTGTCGCCGGTGGCCAGTGAGAGGGAGTGGCCCTCGAAGTCGATGTCCAGACCGTCCAGCCCGTACCGGTCGATGATCGCGCCGACCGACTGGACGAACCGGTCGCGGGCGGCGGCGGTGGTGAGCTGCACCTGCCCGTTCTGCCCGCCGATCGAGATCTGCACCTTCTTGCCCGCGGCCTGCTTCGTTTTGACCGCGGCCGTGAACTCGGCCTCGGTCTCCACGCCCGGACACTCGGTCTTCGGGCAGAGCGAGAAGCGGATGTCGCCGGAGGTGACGGAGGTCGGCTCGCCGAAGGCGAGGTTGACGACGTCCCAACTGTCCGGGACGTCGGCCAGGCGGGTGTACCCGGAGCCGTTGGCGAAGCTCGCGTGGAGGTAGCCGACGAGGGCGTGCTCGGGGAGGGCCTGGGTGCGGGCGGCCGGTGCGGCGGTGGCGGCCGCTGCGGGCGGCGGGCCGGCCTGGGCGGGGGTGACGAACAGGGCCGTGGCGCCGAGGAGACCGGCGGCCGCGGCGGCGAGGGTGGCGGTCAGCGGTCTCCTGGACGGGCCGGGTCCGGGACTGCGGGTACGGCTGCGGCACATGGGGGCTCCTTGTCGACGGCGGTACGGAGGGGACGTACGCGGATGCCGAAGGTGCTGGAGGGGGCCGCCCCTGCGGGGTGGGGCCTTGCCAGGGAGGCGCAGAAGCGGCTCCCCCTGGGCAGGCAGCAAACAGGACTAGACCAGTAGTGTCAATGGTCCGGACCAAGTGGGGGTGGCGGGCGGCCGAGGTTACCGCCCCGTACGGCCGGTGCGCGTCGGCCGTGCGGTCAACGACGCCTCGTCCACGGCCACTTCGGGCCGCCCGGCGGCCGGCCCGCCGGGTCGTACTCGTACTTCCAGCCCCGGGGCAGGCCCAGCCGCCCCACCCGGCCCGGCGCACGCCGGTACAGGTGCACCGTCGGCGGGCGGCCGTCGTCGTTCGGTACCGGGATCTCGTACGTCTTCGGCGGCTGGCCGGTCGCGCCGACGAGGACCGGCAGCACCCGCCCGTCCAGCGGGCCGCCGACGAACGGGGTGTTCTCGCTTCTCACCCCACCAGTCTCACATCGATGGACAGCCCGGTGAAAGCGCAGGTCAGGCCAGCCGGAGCGGAAACGCGCCGGAGTGGCCCCGGCTCACAGGAGATGGGCCGCGTCGGCCACGATCGGCAGGATCCGCCGGGCCAGCTCGCCGACCGGCCCCTCGGCGGTCTCCATCGCCAGCGCCGACCGCGCCACCCGCGCGGCCTGCTCGTCGGTGGCCGCCGTCGCGGTCAGCAGCGCGACGAAGTGGTCGACGAGCCAGTCCCGCAGTTCGTCCAGCGGCGGCTGCTTGTCCTCGTCCAGCCAGATCAGGGAGGCGGCCTCGACGGCCGTGATCCACGTACGGACCGCCATCCGCAGCCGGGGCGAGGGGGACGCGGCGCCGAGGTGGTGCAGGATCTGCTCGGCGGCGGTGCGCCGCACCTCGTCGACGATCGCGGACGTCCGGGCCGTCTCGACGACGCTGCCGCCCTGGAGGAGGGCGCTGAACCCCGCGTCGTGCTCGTCGACGAACGCCAGATAGCGGTCGAGCGCCCGCCCGAGGCGTCGGGTCAGCGGACCGTCCTCCGGCTCGTCGAAGCAGCCCTCCAGTATGTCGGCCGCGCTGCGCAGGGCGGCCTCGTACAACTGCTGTTTGCCGCCGGGGAAGTAGCGGTAGACCAGCGGCCGGGACACCTGCGCGGCGGCCGCCACGTCGTCCAGCGACACGTCCTCGGGGGCACGCTGGGCGAACAGGCTCAGGGCGGCGGTCAGGAGTTGGGAGCGGCGCTGCTCGACGCTGAGCCTGCGGTAGGCGGGTCGGGGTACTGCTGGGGCGGTGCCGCTGCCGTTCATTCCAGCAGCGTAACCGGCCTGCGGGGAAAGCGCCGGGGCGGGTACGGGGGGCCGGGTGCGTCCGCGTGCGCGGTCCGCGTCGCGCCGGTGCGCCCCGGGCCCGCACCGGACCCGGGGCACGCCGGTGCGGCGCCGGGCGCTCCGGCCCGAATCGCCGCCGCGGTCCGGCGGTTACGCCAGCAGCCCCGAACTCTTCCAGAGCTTGCGGCCCACGCCGCGCAGGACGCCGATGTCGTCGAGGAACTCCGTCAGCCGGCCCGCGCCGGACTGCATCACCTCGCGGCGGTGGCCGCTGGCCTTCACCTGGGCGACCGCCTCCCGCCGGTCCAGCCCGACGTTCGTGTAGACCTGCGGGTTGACGAAGGCGATGGAGAAGACGCGGGCCGCCTCGCCGCAGCTGACGCGGGTCAGTTCCTGCTCCCAGCGCGGCGCGGTGACCATCTGGCGGCGCAGTTCCTCGCGGGCGTACCGGACGTGACGGGCCTCCTCGACGACGTGGATGCGGGTGACGCCGCGCACGATCGTCTGGACCCGCTCGTCCGGGAAGGTCAGCCGCTGCATCCAGTCCAGGATCTCCTCGCCGAGCAGCGTGCAGGCGAACGAACCGGGCGTCGTGGAGACCGTCTTGAGGATGCGCGCGAGATTGTGGTTGAGGCGGGAGACGGGGTACGCGGGCGCCTCGCCCTTCTGGATCATGCGCGCGAACATCTTCGAGTGCCGGCACTCGTCGGCTATCTCGGTCAGGGCGTAGCGGACGTGTGCGCTGGTGACGGACTTGTCGTAGATGTGCCGTACCAGTAGCTGCATCAGGATGATCTCGAACCAGATGCCCAGCGAGGCCAGGGAGGCGGCCTCGTGCCGGGACAGCTCCATCCGCTGCTCCTCGGACATCTTCTTCCACATCGGGGTGTCGTAGAGGGACACCAGCTCCGGCGGCCAGAACCACTTGCCCTCTTCCAGGGGCGCGTCCCAGTCGAGTTCGGTGTCCGGGTCGAAGGAGTGCTTCGCGGAGGAGTCGAGCAGTCGTTCCGCCACCTGCTCGCGGTCCTTGAGCAGCCCGAGGGCGTCCCGGAGGACGTCCGGCTCCGTCACGGTGTTCGCTGTCGTCACGGTCGTCATGGCTGTGGCTACCTCGCTCGTGGGTTACCCGCGGTCACGTCTTATGAGACTGCTTGTCAGCAAGCCCGTCAATCCCCTGCGCGCGAATTGTTGACCCGCCGGTAAGTCCGTGTGAGCCTGCCAACGACCGTCTCCGGTACGGGGGCCGGGAAGCGAAGCGAGGAGGCACAGGTGTCGAGCCGCGAGCTGTACACACAGGACCCGGGCGCGGAGCGGTGGACCGTACCGGCGGGCAGTCCGGCCCGTCTGAGCTGGGAGTACGACGACGGCCGCGAGCGGCTGCTGGCCCTCTACCAGAAGGGCAAGGACAAGCAGTGGGACGCCGGCCTGCGCATCGACTGGGCGCAGGAGGTGGACCCGTACGACCCGCTCGGTACCCCGGACGAATCGGTTTCCCTGTACGGCACGCCGTACTGGGACCGGATGTCGGACAAGGAACGCGGTGAACTGCGGCAGCACTACGCGGCCTGGCAGTTCAGCCAGTTCCTGCACGGTGAGCAGGGCGCGATGGTCTGCGCCGCGCGGATCGTGGAGACCGTCCCCGACCTCGACGCGAAGTTCTACTCCGCGACCCAGACCATGGACGAGGCCCGGCACGCCGAGATCTACAGCCGTTTCCTCAAGGACAAGATCGGGATGCTCTACCCGGTCAACGACAACCTCCAGGCGCTCCTGGGCGACACCCTCAGGGACTCCCGCTGGGACATGCCCTACCTCGGGATGCAGGTACTGATCGAGGGCCTCGCGCTGGCCGCCTTCGGCATGATCCGCGACACCACCACCCAGCCGCTCCCCCGGCAGATCCTGACCTATGTCATGCAGGACGAGGCCCGGCACGTCGCCTTCGGGCGGCTGGCACTGCGCGACTACTACAAGCAGCTCTCCGACGCCGAACTGCGCGAACGCGAGGAATTCGTCATCGAGGGCTGCTACTTGATGCGCGACCGGCTGCGCGGCCTGGAAGTCCTGGAGAACTTCGGCGTCCCCCGCCGGGAAGCCGCCGACCTCACCGAGAACTCGGAATTCCTCCACCTCTTCCGCAAACTGCTCTTCAGCCGCATCGTCCCGTGCGTCAAGGACATCGGCCTGTGGGGCGAACGCCTCCAGCGCGCGTACGTGGACATGGGCGTCTTCGACCTCGGTGACTCCAACCTGGATCAGCTGATGGCCCAGGACGAGGAACTGGCCGAACGGCTCGACGCGGAGCGCTTCGCGGAGGAGGAGCGCGCGCGGGCCGGTGAGGTGACGGAGACGATCGCACGGGGGGAGGAAGGGGAAGACGGGGACCCGGCCTGAGAGCGCGGCCCGGCCGCGTACCGCGCCGCGCTGTCAAGGCTGCTCAGTTGGACGGTCAGCGGCGCCCCGAGCGCGCCAGCCACCGGCCGTCGTGGCGGGTCACCTCCACGGGCCGGCCGAAGCACGCCGTCATGCGCTCGCCGGTGAGGACGTCCGCCACCGGGCCCTGTGCCTGCACGCGGCCCTCGCGCAGCAGCAGTGCGTGGCCGATGGCGGGGGAGAGCTCCTCCAAGTGGTGGGTGACGGTGACCGTCGACAGGCCGGGGCGGCCTTCGGCCAGGCGGTGCATGGTGTCGATCAGGTCCTCCCGGGACGGCAGGTCGAGTGCGTTGAACGGCTCGTCCAGGAGGAGCAGCGACGGGTCGGCCATCAGCGCACGGGCGATGAGGAGACGGGCCCGCTGGCCGCCGGAACACACACCGTACGGCCGGTCCGCCAGATCCTTGCACTCCAGCTCGGCCAGCAGTTCGTGCGCGCGCTCACGGGTGGTGTCGTCGTACTTCCCCCAGAGCGGCTGCACGGTGCCGGTCGCACCGGTCAGCACCACGGTGTGGCCGGCCGCGTCCTGAGGCACCTTCTGCGCGCTGGACACCAGGCCGATCGCGGCGCGCAGTTCGCGTACGTCGACGGTGCCGAGGCGGTGGCCGAGCACCTCGACCGCACCGGTCGTGGGGAACATCAGCGCGCCGACCAGCCGCAGGACGGTGGTCTTGCCCGCGCCGTTGGCGCCGAGCAGGGCCCAGTGCTCGCCGGTGCGTACGGTCCAGTCGATGCTGTCGAGGATGACCTGCCCGGTGGTGAGACGGCGGACGCTCGCGTCGTGGAGGGCCGCGACGACCCGGCTTCCGGGGGCCGAGGGGGCTGAAGGGGCCGAGGGGGCTGAAGGGGCCGAGGGAGTGGTGGGGGCGGTGGGGTCCGAGGGCTCCGAGGTGGTCATGGCGGGCAGGCTAGCTGTAGGGGGCAGCTTTGTGGGGGTGGTGTCCGGGGTGTGGACCGGGGGCGGGCCGGGCGGCGCCGGTGGCGTCTCGCGCCGACGCCGGGAGCCGGCCCCGGGCACCCCGGCGGCGCCTCACGCCAGCCCCAGCAGCCCCCGGACCCGGCGGTACTTCACGGTCAGCCGCTCCCGCGTCGCGGCGTCCAGCACCGCGAGCCGCGCCGGGTCCGCGTTGTGCGCCAGGTCCGCTTCCTTGATCAGCAGCGCGCCCGGCGTGGCCAGGATGCGGGCCGTGTACGCCTCGACCGGTTCCCCCGGTCGCTTGGTCACCGCGCGGACCATCGCCTTGGTGCGCGCGGTGAGCGCGGCGCCGGCCAGCCACGCGGGCGTGAGCGCGCCGTCCTCGACCGCGTCGTGCAGCCAGGCTGCGGCAACCTGCTCGTCGCTGCCGCCGCGCGCCCGTACGCCCGCGGCCACCGCCGCGAGGTGCTCCGCGTACGGGCGGCCGGCCTTGTCCGTCTGCCCCTCGTGGGCCCGGCGGGCCAGCGCCTCCACCTCGGTGAGCGTCAGGAGGGCCCGGTCACCGGCCCGCTGTCGGTGTCCCGGCTGTCCTGGACGTGCGTGTCCCGGCTGTCCCATGCGTCCCCCTGCGCATCGTGGCTTCGGCTTTCCGCGCGCTCCCGTGCGTTCCCGTACGCCCCCGTACGTCACCGTAGCGCGGCCCGCATCACCGCGCGGGCGATCGGCGCCGCGCTGCCGCCGCCGCTGATGTCCGCGCGGTCGGCGGCCGCGTCCTCGACGACCACCGCCACGGCCACCGCCGGGTCGGCCGCGCCGTCCTTCTTCGCCCAGGAGACGAACCAGGCGTACGGCGTGCCCTTGTTGTCCACCCCGTGCTGGGCGGTGCCGGTCTTGCCGCCGACCGTGGCGCCGTCGATCGCGGCGCCGGTGCCGGTACCCCGCGTGACCACGCCGGTCATCATCTCCTGGAGGTGCCGCGCGGTGCCGCGGCTCATGGCCCGGTGCAAGGTCTTCTGCCGGGTGACGGAGACCGTGGCGCCGTGCGCGTCGGTCACCTTGTCCACCAGATAGGGGGATCTGACCTCGCCGTCGTTGGCCACGGCCGCGGCGACCATCGCCATCTGGAGCGGGGTGGCCGTCGTGTCGTACTGGCCGATGGCCGAGAGGGCCAGCTGCGCGTCGTCCATGTCGGTGTCGAAGACGCTGCGGGCCGCGGTGGAGGGGATCTTCAGGTCCGCGTCGTTGAAGCCGAACTTCTCCGCGGTCCCGGCCATGCCGTCCAGACCGACGGCCACGCCCAGGCGGGCGAAGACGGTGTTGCAGGAGACCTCGAAGGCGTGCCGCAGCGACGCGTTCGCGCAGCCGCCCGCCTCGTTGGTGAGCCGGGTCGACGTCCCCGGAAGGGTGTACGGGTCCGGAGCGCCGGTGGCCGCGTCGATGTCGGTGACCTTCCGGTGGTCCAGCGCCGCCGCGGCCGTGACCACCTTGAAGGTGGAGCCCGGCGGGTACGTCTGCTTCAGGGCCCGGTTGATCATCGGCTGGCGGTCGCTCCGGTTGAGCCGGTTCCAGGTGTCGGCCACGGACCGCTCGGTGCCGGACAGGTCGTTCGGGTCGTACGACGGCGTGCTGACCAGCGCGAGGATCTTGCCGGTGCGCGGCTGCACGGCGGCCACCGCGCCCTTCTTGCCGCCCAGCCCCTCGAACCCGGCCTGCTGCACCGCCGCGTCGACCGTGCTGACCACGTCCCCGCCCGGCTGCTGCGCGCGGCTGATGTCGGTCCACAGCGGGACCGGCGCGAGCTGCGGGTCGGTGCCGGACAGCACGTCGTCCTCGGCGTTCTCCAGCAGCGAGGTGCCGTAGACCTGGGAGGCATAGCCGGTGACGGGCGCGTACAGCGGCCCCTCGGCGTACGTCCGCTCGTACCGTAGCTGTCCGCCGCTGTCGCGCGAGCCGGTCACCGGCTCGCCGTCGACGAGGATGTCCCCGCGCGGCTGGCTGTAACGGGCCAGCGCGGCGCGCCGGTTGGCGGGATTGTCGTCGTAGCGCCCGGCCTCGAAGACCTGGACGCGGGCGGCGTTCAGGAGCAGCGCCACGAGCAGGATCAGGCAGAAGACGCTGGCGCGGCGGATGTAGCGGTTCACCGGTGGCTGCCTTGGTCGTCGGAGGCGTCTTGGTCATCGGGGGCGTCGGGGGTGTCGTCGCGGTCGTCCTCGGCTCCGCCGCCGCCCCTGTATCCGTATCCGTACGGGAGGTCGTCCTCCTCGCACGGTGGGGCGGAGGCGCCGGTCCGGGCGCCTGCGGGGCCCGCCGCCGCGATCACCCCGGTCTCCGTGGCGTCCGGGTGCGGTCTGCGGGCGCTGTCGCTGACCCGGATGAGCAGCGCCACGATGACCCAGTTGGTGACGACGGACGAGCCGCCCTGGGCGAGGAACGGCATCGCCATGCCGGTCAGCGGGATCAGGCCCATCACGCCGCCCGCGATGACGAAGACCTGGACGGCCAGGAGGGAGGCGAGGCCCACGGCCAGCAGCCGGCCGAACGGGTCGCGCAGCGCCAGTCCGGCCCGGAAGCCGCGGGCCACCAGGAGCGCGTAGAGGAGGAAGAGGGCGGTGAGGCCGGTCAGGCCCAGTTCCTCGCCGTAGGTGGCCAGGATGAAGTCCGACTTCATGGCGAAGCCGATGAGGGCGGAGTGGCCCTCGCCCAGGCCGGTGCCGAGCAGGCCGCCGGCGGCGAAGGCGAACAGCGACTGGGCGAGCTGGCTCGCGCCCCGGCCCGCCGTGATGCTCGCGAACGGGTGCAGCCAGTCCGCGACCCGGCTGTGCACATGCGGTTCGAGGACACCGACGGCGGCGGCACCGGCGGCGGCGAGCAGCAGGCCCACCGCGATCCAGCCGGTGCGGCCGGTGGCCACGTACAGCAGGACGACGAAGACGCCGAAGAAGAGGAGCGAGGTGCCCAGGTCGCGTTCGAGGACCAGGACGCCGACGCTGACCAGCCAGACGGCGACGACCGGGCCGAGCACCCGGCCGGTGGGGAACTGGAGCTTCCACATCCGCTTGCCCGTGTGGGCGAGGGCGTTGCGGTTGGCCGCCAGGTACGCGGCGAAGAAGACGGTGATGAGGATCTTCGCGAACTCGCCGGGCTGGAAGGAGAAGCCCGCCACCCGGATCCAGATCTTGGCCCCGTTCACGGCGGGGAAGAAGATCGGGACGACCATCAGGGCCAGGCCGGCGGCGACCGACACATAGGCGTAGCGCTGGAGAGTGCGGTGGTCCCGCAGCAGCAGGACGACGGCGGCGAACAGGCCGACGCCGAGTGCGGACCAGACGAGCTGGGTGGGGGAGGCCCGGTCCGCGGGCGTCTCCAGGTCGAGCCGGAAGATCAGCAGCAGTCCGAGCCCGTTCAGCAGGATGGCGATGGGGAGCAGCAGGGGGTCGGCGTACGGTGCGCGGAACCTGACGGCGAGGTGACCCAGGAGGGCCAGCGCGGCCAGGCCCGCCCCGTAGCTCGCGGCGTCGCCCGGGACGGCGTTCTGCCGGGCGAGCCCGACGTCGATGTACCCGCAGACGCTGATCAGGACGGCGCCGGCGAGGAGGGCCAGTTCGGTGCCCCGGCGTCCGGGCATCCTCAGGCCCGGTGGGGGAGCGTCCGCCGTGGGTGCGGTCATGACAGGCAACGTAGCAAGCGTTGGGGCTTATGTCCTTTATGTCGGGTTGGGCGGGGTGGGTGTGGTGCGGCGTGGCCGCCGGTCGGTGGGTCGTGTCCGCCGACCGGGGGAGTGGTGGGTGGGCAGGAGTCGCGCGCACGGCTGTGCGCAAGGGGCGTACGGGCGCGGTCGCCCGGAGAGCGGGCCCGGCGGCGCCCCGGGCCGCGGGGGCGGGCGGGCACGATGCCGGGGCCGGGCGGGTACGGTTTCCGCGGCCGTACGGCGTCGGACGGGCCCGGTGGTGTCCGGCCACCTCCCCGGCCGGGCGGGGTGGACGCGTGGAACGGTGCGCGGGTTGCCTCGTTCGCCCGTGACGGAAACGGTGGGCCGCGCACCCCGCGTACGGTTGGCTTTCATCCATGACGCCCGGCAGCTTCACGACCCCGGCGGCGCGTCGTGGCGCGGCGGCCTACTGGCCCGCGAGCAGGGCCGGTTCGCGCGGACCGGGCCGTGCCGCGGCCGCCTCCGGGGAAGCCCCTAGGGGGCGAACAGGGGTTGTTCCGTGATTGCGCGCAATGGCAGTTTGTAAACTCGCCCTCAAGACCACGCGCACACATATACAAGGCTGAGCTCGTCACGCTGGATGCGGCCGACCGGTCCATGGCGCACGTCACATCCGCGAACGCCGAGCGGATGTCCCGGCGTTCGGCAGCCCTTACCGGGGCCCGCCGAGGGCGGGTGACCGTCCCCCTCGACGAAAGGCAGTATTAGCGTCATGACGACTCTCCGTTCCCGGATCATCGCCTGGGCCGGCCGCCTGTATATGGCAAGGACACGGAAGAAGGGCTTCGACCTGTCTCGGATGTCTTTCTTGCCCGAGTCTGTGTTGATGCCGCTGCGGCGGGACGGACTGGACCCGGTGGGCGAGCTGGCCACGGTGCGGGAGAAGGAGCCCATCAGCAAGCTGCCGGTGCCGATCGCCGCCAATGTGTGGCTGGTCACCGGTTACGACGAGGTCAAGGCCGTCCTGGGCAAGGGCAACGCCTTCAGCTCCGACTTCACCAACCTCATCGGGCAGGCCGGCGCCAGCACCGACCAGAACCCCGGCGGCCTCGGTTTCGCCGACCCGCCGGTGCACACCCGGCTGCGCCGTCTGCTGACGCCCGAATTCACCATGCGCCGCCTCAACCGGCTCACGCCCCGTATCCACGAGATCGTGGAGGAGCGGCTGGACGCCATGGAGAAGGCCGGCGCCTCCGGCGACCCGGTCGACCTGGTGGAGATGTTCGCCCTGCCCATTCCCTCGCTGGTCATTTGCGAACTCCTCGGAGTTCCGTACGAGGACCGCGCGGACTTCGAGCGGCTGAGCGCCGCCCGCTTCGACCTTTTCAGCGGCGCCAACGCCTCCTTCGGCGCCATATCGGAATCGCTCTCGTATTTCCGTGAGGTGGTCAAGAAGCAGCGGCAGAACCCGGGCGACGGCCTGCTCGGCATGATCGTCAAGGAACACGGCGACTCGGTCAGCGACGAGGAGCTGGCGGGCCTGGCCGACGGCGTCCTGACCGGCGGCTTCGAGACGACCGCCAGCATGCTCGCGCTGGGCGCCCTGGTGCTCCTCCAGGACGACTCGCACTTCGCGGCCCTCAAGGACGGCGACGAGGCGGCCGACCGCTACGTGGAGGAGCTGCTGCGCTACCTCACCGTCGTGCAGGTGGCCTTCCCCCGGTTCGCGCGCGAGGACCTGGAGATCGCCGGCGTGCCGATCGCCAAGGGCGACGTGGTGCTGTGCTCGCTGAGCGGTGCCGACCGGGACGGCAAGCTGGGCCCCGACATGGAGCGCTTCGACCCGTCCCGCAACGTGCCCTCGCACCTCGCCTTCGGCTACGGCATCCACCGCTGCGTCGGCGCCGAGCTGGCCAAGATGGAGCTGCGCGCCGCCTACCCGGCGCTGGTGCGGCGCTTCCCCGCCATGCGCCTCGCGGTGCGGCCCGAGGAACTGGCGTTCCGCAAGCTGTCGATCGTGTACGGGATCGAGTCGCTGCCGGTCCGCGTCGACGGCTGAGCCGGGTTTTCCGCGCCTTGCACGCTTAGTCGGATTCAGCGCGTTTCCTCCGCTTCACCTGCTTCGCCGGAAGGGCGAGATTCCGCCCTTCCGGTGCAGCGCAATTCACTGCTTCGACAATCGCATATTTCCCGTAAACGACTGTCCGCGACGACCGGGCACCCGGCCGCAAGGCCGAGGGCCCGGTCGTCGCGCTTCGTCTCCCGGCAGGCGGAAGTACTCCGCCCGTCCCCGGTCTCACTCCGCCCGCAGGGCCACCGGCAGGCTCGTGACGCCGCTCAGCAGGTTGGAGTAGTTGCGGCGGGTGTCGCCGCGCAGTTCCACCGAGGCGACGAGCTCGCGCAGACCGGTCAGCATGGCGGCGATCTCCGCCCGGCCGAGGTAGGCGCCGAGGCAGAAGTGCGGGCCGTACCCGAAGGACAGGTGCTTGTTGGGGGTGCGGCCGAGCAGGAACCGCTCCGGGGCGTCGAAGACCTCCTCGTCCATGTTGGCCGAGTCGCTCCACAGCGTGACGACGTCCCCGGCCCTGATCACCTGCCCCTGCCCGCCGACCGGGACGTCCTCCAGGGCCGTACGGCCGAAGTGCAGCGCGGGCGTCGTCCAGCGCAGGATCTCGTCGACGGCGGTGGCGATGTCCGCCTCGCCGCTCTTCAGGGCCCGCCACTGGGCGGGGTGTTCGACGAGGGCGAGCACCCCGCCGGTCATCGACATCCGGCTGGTCTCGTCACCGCCGATGATCAGGCTGTAGCAGTTGACCACGATCTCGTCCATGGTCAGCGGCCGGCCCTCGATGAGACCGGTGGCCAGCACGCTGACCGCGTCGTCACCCGGGTTCCTGCGCCGCTCCTCGGCCAGCGTGCCGAAGTACGCCAGGATGTCGTTGCGCGCCTGCCAGGCCGCGACGGGCGACTGGGCGGCGCCGTCGTTGCCGAGGGCCGTCGCGGTCAGCTCCAGCACCTTCGCGCGGTCCGCCTCGGGCACGCCCATCAGGTCGCAGATCGCGGTGAGCGGGATGTCCGCCGCGACGTCCCGGGCGAAGTCGCACTCCTCGCGGGCCACCGCGTCGCGGAGCAGTGTGCGGGTGGACTGCCTGATGTGGTCCACCACGCCTTCCAGCGCGCGCGGCGAGAACGCCTTGAGCAGAATCTTGCGGATGTCGGCGTGCCGCGGTCCGTCCGTCACCGCGGCCATCATGCCCGCGGCGGAATCCCCGCCCATCAGCAGCGTGGTGAGGACATTTCCCTTCTCGGACGTGAACCGCTTGTCGTCCCGGTAGATTTCGGAGACGTCCGCGTGCCGGGAAACGACCCAGAATCCCGGTGCTCCGCCGACGGAGGGGTGCCAGTAGAA
The DNA here is from genome assembly GCF_040646595.1 of Streptomyces sp. NPDC045470. Classification (NCBI taxonomy): domain Bacteria; kingdom Bacillati; phylum Actinomycetota; class Actinomycetes; order Kitasatosporales; family Streptomycetaceae; genus Streptomyces; species Streptomyces sp. NPDC045470. The sequence goes on along the minus strand of NZ_JBEZAN010000002.1, from coordinate 583,706 downwards.
CGGCTGCGTCCTGCGCAGGTGGCGCCAGACCTCGCTCAGGTCGTACTCGGCGTGGGTACGCGGGTCCGTCAGGTCCAGCGTCGCTATGTCCCCCGGGCTCAGCATGATGCGGCTGGGCATGGATTCCCCCTGCTCCTTGGGCTCTTCGGCCGGAGTCGCCCAGGCGGCCGCTCCGCATTCGCACAGTAGCAACTCGCCGCGTGGCGGCGGAGGTCGTGGCCGGAGTCCCTGGACGCACTCCGCCGCCGGACTCCGTTTCCCCGCAGCACGTCCGGCCGACGGGTGCGGTAAATCGCCGCGAGGTATTCCCGGGCCATTTCCGCAGCCCCGGTTCCCGTCACCTGCCCGAGCCCTGGGCGACGCCTCTCCGTGGTGTGCTGCCCCGCGCCGGCCGGCGGACTTCGGGGCATCGGCGCCGACGGCGACGAGGGGCGTGACCCGGTGCGCGCCCGGCGGCCGTTGCCGGTGCGGTGCGCCGGTGCCGCCCGCGGGCGGACGGCTCCGCGCCGTGTCCGCCGGGCGTGCGCCGCCGTGCTGTCCACGCCGTCCGCCCGGCCCGTCCGGCCCGTTCGGACCACCCGCTCCCGCTTTCGGTCGCTTCGTCCAACTACCCCCTCTGAGCTGGGACTACGTGGTCGGACGCGACGGCATCAGGCGACATTTCGCCATACGGTGCGCTCAGCGGCGCGTGCTAGCATCCCGGTGTTCGACAGGGCCGGAACAAGGTCGTCAGGATCGTTGGCCGACGGGGGCGCGAATGATGGCAATCGACGAGAGAGCGGACGCGGTGCCCGGCACCGGTGCCCGCTTCGACGGCGCGATCCGGTGTGCGACCGGCCGCCGTACCGCACCACCACGCCGCCCGGCGGCCACCGCCTCGTAGGGCCCCGGACCGCCCCTCCCGACCGGATCACCGACAGCCTTCCCTCCCGTGAGCGGACCGTGCCCTGCCCGGAACGGCAGCGGCCGGCACGCGCACCGGTGCGCGGCGCGGCAGAAAGCAGGAAAGGCCGCTCCGCACCCGCACCGTGCGCCCGTCACGGCTCGACCACCACTGCGGACCACGGAATGTCGCGCCGGGTCCTTTCCGCGGAAGAAGACCGAAGCTCTTCCGGCCCCGCGGGCGGGACACGCACCGACTAGGAGCGGAACCATCCATGACCAGTCAAATCAGCCTCGGGCTGCTGGTGGACCAGGCGTTCTACGGTTCCCCGTACCAGGGCAAGGACGCGTGGCGGGCCGCCGCCGAACTGGGCGCCGAATGGATCTGCATCGTCGAAGAGGCGATGGAAATGGCGCCGGAACGGCTGCTGCAATTCCGCGACGACGCCGACGCGGTGGGCCTGCCCATCAGCCTGACGGCCTGTCACGCATTCGGCCTCAGCGATTTCCGCGACGTCGTGCGGGAATTCCACCTCAAGCGCGCCGAAGCCCATGTCGACCTCACCAGGGAACTGGGCGGCGAGGTCATGAAACTGCTCCTCGGCGACTGGTTCTGGCGCGCCATGTGGCCCGAGGAGGCGCAGTGGCAGTTGCTCGCCGCCTCGGTCCGGCGGCTCGCCGACTACGCCGAGGCGCGCGGCATCGCGCTCAGCGTCAAGCCCGAGCCGATGGAGACCTCCCTGGTCACCGACGTCGACGACCTCGTACGGCTGCTGGACGACGTCGCCTCCCCGGCCCTGCGGGCCAACGTCGACGTCTCCCACCTCGTCGTCGCCGGTGTGGCCGCCTCCGAGGTGGGACGGCTGCCCGGCCGGGTCAACAGCGTCGACTACTCCGACTCCAACGGCACGTACCACGAGCACCTGGTGCCGGGCGAGGGCGTCGCGGACATGGCCGCCTTCACCGACCAACTGCTCGCCGTCGACGCCGCCTGGATCGGCGTCGAGGTCGGCCCGTTCGCCGACCCGGAGAACGCCTACGACAAGGTCGGCCGGGCCATGGCCCGGTCCCGCGACTTCTTCGACACCGCGGCGGCGCGGCGTGTCTGACACCGAAACCCTCCCGGAGGACCCCGTGGCGAACCCCGAAGACAGCGCGTCCATACCCGCGGACCCGCTCCAGCTCGTCCGCCAGGCGTGGCGGGACGTCCTGGGCACCGACGAGGTGCCGCTGGACACCGGCTTCTTCGACGCGGGCGGCAACTCGATGCTGCTGGTGATGCTCAGCGACGAACTGTCCGACCGGACCGGCCGCGAGCTGGAGGTCGCCGAGCTGTTCCGGCACGACACGGTGCGCGCCCAGGCCCGGCTGCTGGACCCGTCGGACGAGCCCGAGCCGCCGGCCCCCGCCGCGGCGGCCCCGGCCGGCCGCGGCCGGCTGCTCGGCAGCGCCCGCCGCGGCCGTACGGACACCGCGGACGCGGCCGGCCCGCAGCAGCCGGAAGGGTCCGCCGCGCGATGAACAGCGAGACCGCCGTAGCGGTGGTGGGCGTCGGCTGCCGGTTCCCGGAGGCCGCCACCCCGGAGGAGTTCTGGAGCAACCTCGACAAGGGCGTGGTCTCGCTCCGCGACATCCCCGCCGAGGAACTGCGCCGCTGCGGTGTGTCACCGGAGACGGCCGCCGCGCCGGGCTTCGTGACCCGGTCCGGCCGGCTCGCCGACCCGGAGCTGTTCGCCGCCGAGTTCTTCGGCCACACCCCCGTCGAGGCCGAGCTGATCGACCCGCAGCAGCGCCTCTTCCTGGAGGCCTGCCGGGACGGCCTGGAGCGCGCCGGGCACCTGCCCAACGGTGAGCACGGGCCGCAGGTCGGCGTGTTCGCCGGGGCGAGCAACAGCACGTACAACACGCTGCTCCAGTACGCCCGCGCCCGTACGGAAGGCCCCGCCGCCTTCGACGACCTGGCCACCCAACTGGGCGGCGGCATCGACTTCATGGCCCCCCGGGTCTCGTACAAGCTCGGTCTGCGCGGCCCGTCCCTGGCCGTGCAGACCGCCTGCTCCTCCTCGCTGACCGCCGTGCACTACGCGGTCCTGAGCCTGCTGTCGGAGGAGTGCGACATCGCCCTGGCGGGCGGCAGCGGACTGTCGTACCCGTCCGTCGGCTACCAGTACCAGCCCGGCGGCGTGCTCTCCGAGGACGGCTTCTGCCGCGCCTTCGACATCCGCTCCACCGGCACCGGCGCGGGCTCCGGCATCGGCGTCGTCGTGCTGCGCCGCCTCGCCGACGCGCTCGCCGACGGCGACCCGGTGCTCGCGGTGATCGGCGGCAGCGCGGTCGGCAACGACGGCGCCCGCCGGCCCGGCTTCACCGCGCCCAGTCCGGACGGCCTGGCCTCGGTCGTCGCCGCCGCGCTCACGGTGGCCGGGACCGACCCGGCGGACCTGCGCTACGCCGAGGCGCACGGCTCCGGCACGCCCCTGGGCGACCAGGTCGAACTGCGCGGCCTGATCGACGGGCTGCGCGCGGCGGGCGCCCGCGCGTCCGACCGCGGCCACTGCGCGCTCGGCACGGTCAAGGCGAACATCGGGCACGCCGGGTCGGCCGCCGGCATCGCCGGGCTGATCAAGGCGATCCACGTCGTGCGCACCGGCCACCTGGTGCCGCACCCGATGTTCGAGCACGCCCGGGACCCCGGCGTGCTCGCCGACAGCCCCTTCCGCGTCCCCACCGAGCTGGAACGGTGCACCGACGCCGGCCGCCGGGTGCTGGTGAACTCGATGGGCCTGGGCGGCGCCAACGCCTGCGTCGTCCTCGCCCCGCCGCCGGAGCCGGTGCGCCCGTCCGCGCCCGCCCGGCCCGTCGTACGGCTCCAGCTCTCCGCCCGGACCCGCACCGAACTCGACGCGCTCTCCCGCAGCCTGGCCGACGAGATCGACCAGGACCGCGCGGCGCCCGGGGACATCGCCCACACCCTGCGCGTCGGACGGCAGGACTTCGCCGAGCGCCGGGTGGTCACGGCGGCCCCCGACCGGCTGGCCGCCGCCCTGCGTCTGCCCCGGCCGCCCGCCGCCCGTACGGTCCGCGCCGCAACGCGCCGCCCCGTCCTGGCCGTCACGGCGGACGGTGAGCGCGCGGAGGCGGTGCGCACCACGCTGCTGGCGGCCCTCGGCAGCCGTACCGAGCAGCACGACACCGTGCCCGCCGCCCTGCCCGCCGACGCCTACCTGATCGTCGTCGGCGAGGGGGAGAGCGGCCCCGGCCGGTACGTGATCCCGGCAGCGGACGGCGCCGGCCCCGGCGACCGGATCGCCGCCGCGCTCGCCGACGCCTGGCTGCACGGCGTCCCGGTGGACGCCCGCGCGCTCGACGACGGGACGGGCCGCCGCGTCCCGCTGCCCACGTACCCGTACACCCGGCGCCGCTGCTCCGCGCTGGACGACTCGGTCTTCACCGTGCCGGGCAGCACCACCACCGAACAGCCCGCGGCCCGCAGTGCGGCTGCCGCGCCCGCCGACGCGCCCACCGGCCTCGAAGGCGAACTGGCCGCCCTCTGGGAGGAACTGTTCGGGATCGACGGCATCGGCCCGCACGACGAGTTCGGCGCCCTCGGCGGCACGTCCCTGCTCGGCCTGCGGATGACGCTGGAGGTGCAGGAGCGGTACGGCACTCTGCTCAACCTCCACCGCACCGGCGGCAGCCGGGCCACCGTCACCCGCGTCGCCGAAGCGATCCGCGGCGCGTCCGGCCGTACGGAGACGCAAGGCGCCGCCGGTGGTACGGCCACCGGCCCCACCACCGGTGAGACGCCCGGCACCCACCCCTCCGACGCCGCCCTCATCGACGCCGACCTCGCCCTCGAACTCCCGCCCCTCGCCCCGCGCGCCACCCCGCCCGGCACCGACGTGCTGCTCACCGGCGCCACCGGCTTCGTCGGCGCCTTCCTCCTGCACGAACTCCTCCAGGACCCCGGCCACCGCGACAGCCGCGTCTACTGCCTGGTCCGCGCCGACGACGAGGACCACGGCCACCGGCGCCTGCGTGAGACCGCCGCACGCTTCCGGCTCCCCGAGCCCGACCCGGAACGCGTCCACGTCGTCCCCGGCGACCTGCGGGACGTCGCCGAGGTGTGCGAGACCTACCGTGACGGCGAACTGGCCCGCCGCACCCGCCACGTCGTGCACTGCGGCGCCCACGTCGTCTTCACCGAGCCGTACGAGGTGCTGCGCCCGGCCAACACCCTGGCCACGTACCACCTCCTCGGCTGGATGCGCCGCCACGGCATCACCGACATCAGTTACATCTCCACCCTCGCCGCCTGCGGCCAGGCCCTCGGCTCCGAAGGCCGGCTGCTGGAGCGCCGGGAGCAGCCCCTGGACCCCGAGGCAGGCGGCTACGGCATCTCCAAGTGGGTCAGCGAACGCCTCCTGGACAAGGCCGAACGGGACGGGATGCGGGTACGGGTCTTCCGCCCCGGCCTGATCGGCGGCGACACCGCCACCGGTGCCTGCAACGACCTGGACATGCTCTGGCGGCTGGTGGCCGCGTGCCTGGCCGTCGGCGCCCACCCGGCGGACGACATGCCGCTGCCGGTGGCACCGATCGATCTGGTGGCCCGCGCGGTCGTCCAGCTCGGCCGGGAGCCCGGCTCGGCGGGCCGCGCGTACCACCTGGTCGGCGAGGAGGCCACCACGTTCGCCGCGCTCTTCGCCGAACTGGGCGCGCTCGGCGCGCCGACCCGCCCCGTCCCGGTCGCCGAGTGGGCGCGGCTGGCCGGCCGGCGGGCGCTGGAGACCGGCGACCCGGTGCTGTCGACGATGGCCCTGTACGAGACCCACGATCTGGACACGCCGCGGGTGGACGTGGAGGGCCGGCTGTGGGGGGAGTGGCTGGACGAGCACGGTCTGGACCCCCGCCTGGACGGCGGGCGGGCCCTTCAGGCCGTACGCCACCTCGCCGAGAACCCCACTTTCGCGGGCTTGTTGACCGATGTGACGGAAGGCGTCTGACCCAGTGACCACCGACGGGACCACCGACGTGTCCACCGATGCGACGACAGCGACGACAGACGGGACGACGAGGGACGACGGACAGGACGACGGACAGGACGACGGGTGGGGCGACGGCCGGCTGGCCGTAGTCGGCGCCGGGGTCATGGGCACCGCGCTGGCCACGCTCGCCGTGGGCCGCGGCCTTCCGGTCCTGCTGATCGACGTGTCCGATGCGCAGTTGGAGCGCGCCCGCGGCACGGTGCGCCGGCAACTGCGGCACGCCCGGCTGCTGGGCAAGCTGCCCAAGGGCCCGGACGGCGAACTGACCCTGAGCACCTCGTACGCGCGGCTGGACACCGCGGCGGCCGTCGTCGAGGCGGTCACCGAGACCACCGACGCCAAGGTCGAGGCGCTGGGCGCCGTCTCGGCGGCGGTACGCCCCGGCACGCTGATCGCCTCCAACACCTCGGCCGTACCGGTCGACGAGCTGGCGGGCTACACCCAGCGCCCGGCGGACGTCGTCGGCACCCACTTCATGAACCCGCCCTACCTGATCCGGGCGGTCGAGGTGATCCGCGGCCCGCGCACCGGCGACGCGGCCATGGCGGCCCTGGACCGGCTGCTGAGCGCCCTGGACCGGGAGGCCGTCGTCGTCGGCGACGGACCCGGCTTCGTCTCCAACCGCATCCTGATGCGGGTGATCAACGACGCGGCCCGGCTGGTCGCCGAGGGCCGCGCCGCCGCCGAGTCCGTGGACCGCGTCTTCACCGGCTGCTTCGGGCACCGTACGGGGCCGCTGGCCACCGCGGACCTGATCGGCCTGGACAACATCGTCGACACCCTCAAGGTGCTGCACGACCGCACCGGCGACGACGGATACCTCGCCTGCGACCTGCTCCTGGACAAGGTGCGGGCCGGCGACTTCGGCCACAAGACCGGCAACGGCTTCTACTCCTACGGAGGAACGCGCGCATGACCACCGTCGACAACCAGGCCGACGCGGCGACCGGGCCCGGCGCCGGAGACGTCCAGCAGCGCCTGGTGGCGTTCCTCGGCTCCCGTACCGGCGGTGACTGGGCCGTGGACCAGGACCTGTTCGCCTCCGGAGCGTTCTCCTCGCTGTTCTCCCTGGAACTGCTCCAGCACGTCGAGCAGGAGTTCCAGGTCACCGTCGAGGGCGACGACCTGACCCTGGACAACTTCCGTACCGTGCCGGCCATCACCGCCCTGGTGCGGCGGCTGCGCGGCGAAGGAGCGGCGGGGCAGTGACGGCACAGGCGACCGCGGACGCCCGCACCGCGCTCGGCGACCTCGTCGGCGACCGCGCCGAGGAGTGGGACCTGGCCGGCCGGATTCCCGGGGAGACGGTACGGGAGGCGTCCCGGCGCGGCCTGCTGTGCGCCCAGGTCGCCGCGGAACACGGCGGCCTGGGCCTGGACAGCCGGGCCAACGGCGAACTGACCGCGCACGCCGGGTCCCTGTGCGGTTCCCTGCGGTCCCTGATGACCTCGCAGGGCATGGCCGCCTGGACCGTGCAGCGCTTCGGCACCGCCGCGCAGCGCGGCACGTTCCTGCCCCGGCTCACCGGAGGAGAGACGGCCGGCGTCGCGTTCTCCGAGAGCGGCGCGGGCAGCGACCTGTCGGCGATGCGCACGGAGATCCGCCGGGACGGTGACACCGTGCACGTCACCGGCGCGAAGGTCTGGGTGACCGGCGCCGCCTACGCGAGCCTGCTGGTGGTCTTCGGGACCTACGGGGACGGGGCCGCCGTCGTCGTGGTGCCCGCCGACGCCCCGGGCGTACGGATCGACCGGGTGCCGGACCCGATGGGCTGCCGGGCCGCCGGCCACGCCGACGTGGACCTCGACGGCGTCCGCGTACCGGCCGGCCACCTGCTGTCCGGCGCCGGCCTGCCGGTCGCCCTGCTCGCCACCGCCGCGCTCACCTACGGGCGGCTCTCGGTCGCCTGGGGCTGCGCGGGCATCCTGCGCGCGTGCCTGGACAGCACGGCGGCGCACACCCGCACCCGGGAACAGTTCGGCAAGCCGCTCGCCGACCACCAGCTCGTCGCCCGGCACCTGGCCGAACTGGCCGTCGCCGAGCAGGTCGCCCTCCGGTGCTGCGAGCACGCCAGCGCCTGCTGGGACGAGAACCGGCCGGAGCTGGGCACCCAGGCCGTCGTCGCCAAGTACGTCGCCTCCCGGGAAGCCACCCGGGGCGCCGCCACGGCCGTCCAGGTGCTGGCCTCCCGCGGCGCCCGCGACGGCCACCCGGTGGCGCGGGCCTACCGCGACGCCAAACTCATGGAGATCATCGAGGGCAGCACGGAGATCAGCCAGCTGCTCCTCGCGGACCACGTACGGACGGGCCGGGGATGACGACGACGGACACGGGCAGCAGCGCGGACACGGCCGTCGGGGTGGGGGCGGTGCACTGCCTCCTGCCCGGCGAGCCGGTGCCCGTCGGGAAGCTGGACGAGATCGCCGGACTGCCGCGCGAGGAGGCCGAGTTCGCGCGCGACTGCGGCATCCGCACGGTCGGCCGGTTCGACGACGGGGCGACGGCCGCGGGGCTCGCCGCCCAGGCCGTACGGGAACTGCGCGCGAAGGACCCGGCCGCCCCGGACCCCGACATCCTGGTGGTCGTCGGCGCCCGCGCCCCCGAGGTGCTGCTCGGCTCCGGTTCCGGCCACGTCGCGCACGAGGCCGGGCTCACCCCGTCGTTCTCCTTCGTCCTGGACGGCCTGGGCTGTACGGGCTCCAGCGCGGCCTGGGCCCTGGCCAGGGACCTCCTCGTCGCCGACCCGGCCCGGCAGTCCGTGATGATCGCGCACGCCAGCCGCCCGGTCGCCCTGGACCGGGTACGCCACCCGGTCACCGTCGTCGGCGACGGCGCCTTCGCCATGACCCTGGTGCGCGGCGGCCGACCCGTACTGCGTGCCCACCGCCAGCACACCGACGGCCGGTTCCACGACCTCCTCCAGGTCGACTACAAGAACGCCCCCTGGTACGAGTGGCGCGAGGAGGTCAGCTCCGCCGACCGCTACCGCTTCGAACTGGCCCTGCACAGCCAGCAGCACCTCAAGCGCCTGGTCGGGCAGGTGCTGGACGACGCGGGTGTGGAGCGGCAGCGGATCGCCGCCACCCTCATGCAGAACGTCACCGCGCCGGCCTTCCAGTTCTACGAGACCCTGCTCGGCCTGCCGGTCCACCCGGTGTGCGGCGAGAACCTCCAGGCGTACGGCCACACCGGCGCCATGGACGTGGTGCTCAACCTCGACCGGCTGCTGGCCCGCGGCGACCTGGCCCCGGGCGACCTCGTCCTCGTCCTGAACAACAGCCCCGTCGCGGCCTGGGCCGTGACCCTCTGGGAGGTATGACCGGCATGGCGGCCACCGAGACGGCGGAGACCGGCACCCCCACGGACGCGGCGGAGGCCGCCGTACGTCCCGCGGTGAAGTGCCTGGTCTGGGACCTGGACAACACCCTGTGGCAGGGGACCCTGCTGGAGCACGACGAACTCGTCCTGCGGCCCGGCGTCCTGGAGACGCTGAAGGCCCTGGACGAGCGTGGCATCCTCCAGTCGGTGGCCAGCCGCAACGAGTACGACGACGCCTGGACCCGGCTGGAGAGCCTCGGCGTCGCCGAGTACTTCGTCCTGCCGCACATCGGCTGGGGCCGCAAGTCCGACGCCGTACGCGCCGTCGCCGAACGGCTGAACTTCGCACAGAACACCCTCGCGTTCATCGACGACCAGCGCACCGAGCGCGCCGAGGTCGCCCACCACCTGCCGGACGTGCGCTGCTACGACGCTCCCGCGGCGGCCGGGCTGCCGGACCTGCCGGACTTCGCGCCCACCGTCACCGCCGACGCCCGCCGCCGCCGGGCCGTGTACCAGGAGAAGTTCCGGCGCGAGACCGCCCAGAGCGAGTTCAACGGCCCGGACGAGGACTTCCTGCGCTCCCTGGACATGCGGATGCGCATCGCCCGCGCCCACGAGGACGACCTCGCCCGCGTCGAGGAACTGACCCTGCGCACCAGCCAGATGAACGCGACCGGCGTGCACTACTCCGACGCCGACCTGCGCGCCCTGCTCACCGACCCGGACCACGAGGTGCTGATCACGACCGTCGAGGACCGCTTCGGCTCGCACGGCGCGGTCGGCGTCGCCCTGCTGGAGCGGCAGCCGGGCCGCTGGCGCCTGAAGCTGCTCGCCACCTCCTGCCGGGTGGTCAACTTCGGCATCGGTACGCAGCTGCTGCGCTGGACCGCCGACCAGGCCACCCGGGCCGGAGTCCACCTGGAGGCCGACTTCCGGCGCACCGACCGCAACCGGATCATGGAGGTCGCGTACCGGTTCGCGGGCTTCGACGCGAAGCCGTGCGCGTGCCAGGAGGACGGCCGGGAGGCGGCTGCCGGAACCCCGGCGGACGTCCAGCGCCTGCACCTGGTCCCGCGGCGGCAGACCGCACCGACGACCCTGACCGTCACCGGCCCCGCCCTGTGGTCCGGCGACGGCACCGGGAAACCGTGGGCATGACGGGCGGGGCCGTGGCGGGCCCCGGCCGGGGCGCCTTCGGACGGCTGTGGGCGTCCACCGCGGTCTCCGCGCTGGGCGACGGCGTACGGCTGACCGCCCTGCCGCTGCTCGCCCTCTCGCTCACCACCGACCCACTGCTGATCTCCCTGGTGACGGTCGCCAACTGGCTGCCGCTGCTGCTGTCGCCGCTGGCCGGAGTCTGGGCGGACCTGGCCGACCGGCGCGCGCTGCTCATCGGCGTCGACCTGATGCGCGCGGCCGCGGTCCTGGCCCTCACGCTGACGGTGGTGACCGGCGTGGTGAGCCTGCCGGTGGTCTGCGCGGTGGCGGCGGTGCTCGGGCTGGGCGAGACGGTGCACATCGTGGCGTCCCAGTCGTACCTGCCGATGGTGGTGGACACCTCCCGGCTCGCCGCCGCCAACGGGCGGCTGCACGTGGCCCAGCTCATCTTCCGCGACTCCGCCGGACAGCCGCTCGGCAGTCTCGCCTTCGTCGCCGGGGCGGGCCTGCCGTTCCTGATCGACGGGGTGTCGTTCCTGTTCGGCGTGGCCCTGCTGGTCACCCTCCCGCGCTCGCCCGGACCGTCCGCCGGGCCCGCCGAGCCGGGCGCCGCGCCGCGATGGCGCACCATGATCCTGGACGGCGTGCGCCTGCTGCGCGCCGACCGGCTGCTGGCCACCCTGGCGGGCATGCTCGGGGCGCTGAACTTCTGCATGGCCGTCACCGGCACCCTCGAAGTCCTCTACGTCGTGCGCTGGCTCGGCCTCCCGGAAGCCGCCTTCGGCGTGTTCCTGGCCGTCGGCGCGCTCGGCGGCATCGTCGGCGGACTGCTCAACGCGCGCTTGGCGGACCGGTTCGGCACCTTCCCGGCGGCCCTCGGCGGCATGGTCCTGATGGGCGTCGCGATGCTGCTGACCGGCCTGGTGCACCACGCGTTCGTCGCGGCCGCCGGCTTCGCCCTGATGGCGCTCGGCGCCGCCGTCTACCAGGCGCTGACCGTCTCCTTCCGCCAGGCCACCACCCCGCCCGACCAGCTCGGCCGGCTCAACGGCGTCTACCGGCTGGTGGGCACCGGCACCATCCCGCTGGGCGCGCTGGCGGGCGGCGCGCTCGCCAAGGCGGTCGAGGTCAACGTCCCGTACACGGCCGCCGGAGCCGTGGTGCTGCTGCTGTTCGCGGTGGTCGCGCGCCCGGTCGTCCGGATGGGGACGGCGCAGGAGCGCTGCGCCGGGGCCCCGGACGCACCGGCGGAGGCCGCCTCGTGAACCGCACGCGCGCCGTCGGCACCCCTCCCGTCCCGCCCACCGAGGACCCCGTACGCCAGGAGCCCGCCTTGGAAGACCGCACCCTCTACCAGTGGTTCGCCGACTCGGCCCGCCGGTGGCCGGACGCCCCGGCCCTCGAACTGGGCGAGCAGACCCTGACCTACGGCGCACTGCACCGCCGGGTGCTGGCCCTGGCGGCCCGCGTCCTCGCCGGGCAGCCCGCGGGCGACGGCCCGGCCCGTCCGCCGGCCCGGATCGCGCTGATCACCACCCGGACCGTGGCCGCGTACGTGGCGTACCTGGCCGTGCAGCGCCTCGGCTCCTGCGCCGTCCCCCTCAACGCCGACCACCCGCTGCCCCGCACCCTCGACATCGCGCGCCGCGCCGGGGTCGGCGCCGTCCTCGTCGGCGAGGAGCACCGCGACACGTTCGCCGGGCTGCCCGCGGACTTCCGGCCGCCGGTGACCGTCGTACCGGACGACGCCGACGGCCTCCCGGAGCCGCCCGCCGACGCCCTGCCCGCCCATCCCGGCGACCCGGAGGCCGAGGCGTACCTGCTGTTCACCTCCGGCTCCACCGGCCGCCCCAAGGGCGTGCCGGTCCGCCACCGCAACGTCTCCCCGTACGTGGCGTACAACATCGCCCGCTACGAGGCGGGACCCGGCTGCCGCATGTCGCAGACGTTCGGCCTGACCTTCGACCCGTCCGTGTACGACCTGTTCGTCGCGTGGGGCTCCGGCGCCACCGTCGTCGTACCGGACAAGGACGAGCTGTACCGGCCCGTGGACTACGTGGTGCGCCGCCGCCTCACCCACTGGTTCTCCGTACCGTCGCTGGTCACCACCGCCGAGCGGTACGGCAACCTGCCGCCCGGCCGGGTCACCACGCTGCGCCACAGTTGCTTCAGCGCCGAGCCGGTCACCGCGCGGCTGACCGCGCGCTGGCACGAGGTCGCGCCCGGCAGTCGTATCCACAACCTGTACGGGCCGACCGAACTGACCATCACCTGCACCGACCACGAACTCGCCGGCGGCGGGACCGCCGCGACGGGCAGTGCCAACGGCACAGTGCCCATCGGACGCCCGTACCCGCACATGGAGGCGGTCCTCCTGGACGAGGCGGGGCGGCCCTGCGACGACGGTGAACTGTGCGTGCGCGGCGCCCAGCGCTTCGACGGCTACCTGGACCCGGCCGACAACGCCGGGCGCTTCGTCCGGTACGAACCCGGCGCGCCCGCCGCCCCGTACGACGGCACCGGACCGCTCACCCGCGACCACTGGTACCGCACCGGCGACCGGGTGCGCCGCGAGGACGGCCTGCTGGTGCACCGCGGCCGGCTGGACAACCAGGTCAAGATCATGGGGCACCGGGTGGAGCTGGGCGAGGTGGAGGCCGCGATGCGGCGCCACCCCGAGGTGACCGAGGCGGCCGTGGTGGCCGTCACGGTCAAGGACGAGGTGCGTCTGCTGGCCGCCTACCTGGGCAAGGAGATACGGGCGCTCGAGTTCGGCCACTGGCTGCGGCAGCACGTGCCGCTGCACATGGTGCCGCGCCGCATCCGGCGCCTGGAGGAGCTGCCGCACAACGACAACGGCAAGCTCGACCGGCAGCGGCTCGCCGAGCTGCTGGCGTGAGGGGCGGCGGTCAGGTGCTCCGGCGTGCCGGGTCGGCGGGGGGTTCCGGGCCGGTGTGCGGGACCGCCGCGCCGATGCGGGGCCGCGCCGTGCTCACCACGGCCGCCACGGCGTCCCGGCGTACGTCCGTGTGGTCGAGCACGTACAGGTCGCCGTGGCGGGACGGGCTGCCGTGGCGGGACGGGGCGCCGCTCCGGTCGGGCAGGCCCGAGAGGTCCAGGGCGGCCAGCCCGCCCAGCGTGGTCCTGCCCAGCTTGACGAAGCACTCCTTGCGGACCCACTGGCGCAGGAAGTACGCGTCGGGGTCGGCGTGTTCGCGCATCGCCGCCCGCTCGGCCGCGCTCAGCACCCGGTCCCCCGCGCCCCGCACGCTGTCCGGCAGCGCCCGCCGCTCGACATCCACGCCGACCGGCTCGTGGCCCACCGCGGCGGCCACCACGCCCGTCGTGTGCGACAGGCTCACGTACACCTGCGGCAGCCCGGCGAGGCCCGGCCTGCCGTGCTCGTCGGAGCCGCAGCCGGGGCAGTGCTGCTCCAGTACGAGGGAGTCCGCCGCCCGGTCCAGCAGCTTGGCGGCGCAGAGCCGCACCAGGACGTGCGCGGCGATGAAGTCGGCCCGCAGCGCCGGGGTGAGGAACGCGTCAGCACGCCGCCGCTCCACGCCGGTGAGCAGCCGCCCGTACGCCGGGACCCACCCCAGCACCTCGTCCGTACCCGCCACCACCGCCGTCGGCTGCCCGTCCGTCCCCGTCACGGAGAGCACCTTTCCAGTGCGGCCACGGCCCGGGCAAGCCACCCCCATCAGCGCATTCGCATCTGTTGAACGGCCCGCTCCAGGCGTCGGCCGACGAGTGGAGGACCAGTGAACGACATGACGCAGGCGACGGTTTCCGCCGAACCCTTCCCGGCACTCTTCGCCCGGCAGGCGGCCCGGACTCCGGACGCCACGGCGCTGGCCTTCGAGGACACCACCCTGTCGTACCGCGAGCTGGACGCGCGGGCCAACCGCCTGGCGCACTGGCTCACCGGGCGGGGCGTGGGCCCGGAGACCCGCGTGGCGCTGGTCCTGCCGCGTTCGGTGGAGCTGGCCGTGGCCCTGCTCGCCGTCCTGAAGGCGGGCGGCGCGTACGTACCCGTCGACCCGGAGTACCCGCGGGCCCGCCGCGCCTTCCTCCTCGACGACACGGCCCCCGTCCTCGTCCTCGACGAGGAGACCCTGCCCCGCGACCTGTCCGGCCACCCCGCGACCGACCCCGGCGCGCGCCTCACGCCCGGCCACGCCGCGTACGTCATCCACACCTCCGGCTCGACGGGCGTGCCCAAGGGCGTCGTCGTCCCGCACGCGGGCCTCGCCGGGCTGGCGGCCGCGCAGGCCGAACGGTTCGCGGTGACGCCCGGGAGCCGGGTCCTGCAGTTCGCGTCACCCAGCTTCGACGCGTCCGTCGCGGAGATCTGCGGCGCCTGGCTGACCGGCGCCACCCTCGTCATGGCGCCCGCCGCCCGCCTGCTGCCCGGCGCGGGCCTCGCCGAACTGGTCGCCGAACAGCGCGTCACCCACGCCACCCTGCCGCCGTCCGTCCTGGCCGCCCTCCCGCCGCACACCACCCTGCCGCAGATCACCGCGCTGGCGGTGGCGGGCGAGGCGTGCCCGCCCGACGTGGCCGAACGCTGGTCGGCCGGACGGCGCCTGGTCAACGCGTACGGCCCGACGGAGACCACGGTCTGCGCGACGGTGAGCGCGCCGCTGTCCGGCCGCGTGGTGCCCGGCCTCGGCACACCGGTCGCCGACGTGCGCCTGTACGTGCTCGACGCGGCGCTGCGCCCCGTCCCGGACGGCGGCACCGGCGAGCTGTACGTCACCGGCACCGGCCTGGCGCGTGGCTACCTCGGCCGCTCCGGGCTGACGGCGGAGCGCTTCGTGGCCTGCCCGTTCGGCCCGGCGGACGCGCGGATGTACCGCACCGGCGACGTGGTGCGCCGCCGGACCGACGGCGCGCTGGAGTTCGTCGGCCGCGCCGACGACCAGGTCAAGGTACGCGGCCACCGCGTCGAGCCGGGCGAGGTCGAGCAGGTGCTCGGCGCCCACCCGGCGGTCGGACAGGCCGTGGTCACCGCCCGCGAGGACCGGCCCGGCGACGCCCGCCTGGTCGGCTACGTCGTACCGGCCGACGGCCCCGCGCCGGACGCCGGGGCCGACGCGCACCAGGTCGGCGAGTGGCAGGAGATGCACGACCTGGTCTACGCCGACGAGGCAAAGGCGCAGGACGACGAGCCGCCGTTCGGCGAGGACTTCGGCGGCTGGAACAGCAGCTACGACGGCACCCCGATCCCCGTCGCGGAGATGCGCGACTGGCGCGCCGAGACCGTCCGGCGCATCCTCGCCCTGAAGCCCCGCCGGGTGCTGGAGACGGGCGTCGGCAGCGGCCTGCTGCTCTCGCAGGTGGCGCCCGCCTGCGAGGCGTACTGGGGAGCGGACTTCTCCGCCCCGGCCGTCGAGCGGCTGCGCCGCCAGGTCGCCGCCGTACCGGAGCTGGCCGGCAAGGTCGAGCTGAGCTGCCGGCCCGCCGACGTGACCGAGGGCCTGCCCACCGGGTACTTCGACACCATCGTGATCAACTCGGTCACCCAGTACTTCCCCAACGCCGCCTACTTCCTGCGCGTCCTGCGCAACGCCGTGGACCTGCTGGCCCCCGGCGGCCGGGTCTTCGTCGGCGACATCCGCAACCGGCGCCTGCTGCGGCTCTTCCGTACGGCCGTCGAACTGCACCGCGCCGGAGCGGACACCGAACCGGGCGCCCTCGGCGCGGCCGTCGACCAGAGCGTCCGCCTGGAGAAGGAACTCCTGGTCGACCCCGACTTCTTCGCCGCACTGCCCGCCGCACTGCCGGACGTGACGGGCGCCGAACTCCAGCTCAAGGGCACCCGCCACCACAACGAGCTGACCCGCCACCGCTACGACGCCGTCCTGTACAAGCGGCCCGCCCGCACGGTCTCCTTCGCCGACGTACCGAGCCTGGTCTGGGGCCGGGACGTCACCGACGCGACCACCCTCGAACAGGCCCTGCGCGGCCGGCCCGGACAGCGGCTGCGCCTGACCGGGGTGCCCAACCCGCGCCTGGCGGGCGAAGCGGCGGCCGAGGCGGCCGTCACGGCGGGCCTGCCGGTGGACGAGGCGCGCTCCCGGCTGGCCGCCCCCGGCACCACCGCCGGAGCCGAACCCGAGCAGCTCACCGGACTGGGCACCCGCCTCGGCCTGTGGGCGGCCGCCACCTGGGCGCCGGACAGCCCGGAAGGCCGATGCCGGTACGACGTCCTGTTCGCACCGCGGGAAGACCTCGCCTCGGCGGCCGCCGTCGGCCTCTGCCGTCCGGCCGGCGACCTCACCGGCCCGCTCGCCGCCCACACCACCGACCCCGGCGCGGCCCTGACCACCGCCGCCCTGGTCACCGCCCTCCACCGGCACCTGCGCGACCGGCTGCCCGCCCACCTCGTCCCGTCCGCCCTCGTCGCGCTGGACACCCTGCCCCTGACCCCCAACGGCAAGGTCGACCGCGCGGCACTGCCCGCGCCCGGCCTGACCCACCTCGGCGACGGAACCGGCGGCCGGGCCCCGCGCACCCCGCGCGAGGGCGTGCTGTGCGAGCTGTACGCCGACGTCCTCGGCGTGCCGCGGGTCGGCATCGACGACAACTTCTTCACCCTGGGCGGCCACTCGCTGCTCGCCACCCGCCTGATCGGCCGCATCCGCACCGCCCTGGACGTGGACCTGCCGATCACCGCCGTGTTCGAGGCGCCCACGGTCGCCGCGCTCGCCGGGCACGTCGACGCCGCCGCCTCCGGGGGCCGCCCGGCCCTGCGGCCGGTCCCGCGCCCCGACGTGCTGCCGCTGTCGTACGCCCAGCGCCGCCTGTGGTTCCTGCACCGGCTGGAGGGGCCGAGCGCCACGTACAACGTCCCGACGGCGCTGCACCTGTCCGGCGAACTGGACCACGAAGCACTGCGCGCCGCGCTGGGCGATCTGCTAGCCCGGCACGAGAGCCTGCGCACGGTCTTCCACGAGACGGCCGACGGCACCCCGCACCAGGTCGTCCTCGGACCGGACGACGTGGCCGGAATGCCGTCCGTGCTCTCCGTGGTGCGGACCGGCCCCGACGACGTACGGCGCCTGCTCCGCGAGGCCACCCGCCACACCTTCGACATCGCCGCCGAACTGCCGCTGCGCGCCACGCTGTTCCGCACCGGGCCCGACGAACACGTGCTGCTCCTGCTGCTGCACCACATCGCGGGTGACGGCTGGTCGGCGGCACCGCTCTCACGCGACCTGGCGGCGGCGTACGACGCGCGCCGCCAGGGCCGGGCCCCGCAGTGGGCCCCGCTGCCGGTCCAGTACGCCGACTACACCCTCTGGCAGCGGGACTTCCTCGGCGACCCGCGGGACCCGTCCAGTGTCCAAGCGCGGGAACTCGATTACTGGAAACGGCAGTTGACCGGCCTCCCCGAGGAGATCGCGCTGCCGTACGACCGCCCGCGCCCCCGGCACGCCACCTACCGGGGCGACGCGCTCGACCTCACCCTGTCCGCCGCACTGCACGCGAACCTGCACGCCCTGGCACGCGACACCGGCACCAGCCTGTTCATGATCGTGCAGGCGGGCCTGGCGGCCCTGCTCACCCGCCTCGGCGCCGGCACCGACATCCCGCTCGGCAGCCCCGTCGCCGGCCGCACCGACCAGGCCCTGGACGACCTGGTGGGCTTCTTCGTCAACACCCTCGTGCTGCGGACGGACACCTCCGGCAACCCGACCTTCCGCGACCTGCTGCGCCGCGTCCGCGACACCGACCTCGCCGCCTGGTCCCACCAGGACCTGCCCTTCGAGCAGCTCGTCGAGGCCCTCAACCCGGTGCGGTCGGCGGGCCGGCAGCCCCTGTTCCAGGTGGTCGCCGCCGTGCAGAACGCCCCCGAGGGCGGCTTCGACCGGCTCGGCGTCCGCACCCGCACCGAGCTGGTCAGCACCGGCACCGCCAAGTACGACCTCTTCCTCAGCCTCTGGGAGCGCCAGGGCCCGCAGGGCGAACCGCGCGGCCTGGACGGCTTCGTCGAGTTCAGCACCGACCTCTTCGACCGCTCCACGGTCGCCACGCTCGCCGCCCGGCTCGTGCGCGTCCTGGAGACGGCCGTCGCCACCCCCGACGTGCCGCTCGCCCACCTCGACGTGCTGACCGGCGAGGAGCACGGGCGGCTACGGCAGGCCGCGTCGGCCGCCCGCCCGGCGGTGCGGCACAGCACCCTGCCCGAACTGTTCGCCGAGCAGGCGGCCCGTACACCGGACGCCACGGCACTGGTCTTCGAGGACGTCTCGCTCACCTACGGCGAGCTGAACGCCCGCGCCAACCGCCTCGCGCACTGGCTGACCGGCCAGGGCGTGGGCCCGGAGACGCTGGTGGCCGTGGCGCTGCCGCGCTCGGCGGAACTGGCGGTCGCGCTGCTCGCCGTCCTGAAGGCGGGCGGCGCCTACGTACCCGTGGACCCGGACTACCCGGCCGAGCGGCGCGCCTTCGTCCTCGCCGACACCGCGCCCGCCCTCGTCCTGGACGCCGCCGCGCTGCGCCGGGACCTGGCGGACCTGTCGGCGTATCCGGACACCGACCCCGCCACCGGCCTGCGCCCGGCCCACCCGGCGTACGTCATCCACACCTCCGGCTCGACGGGCACCCCGAAGGGCGTCGTGGTCTCCCACACCGGCCTCGCCGCGCTGGCCGCCGCGCAGGCCGAGCGGTTCGCGGTGACGGGGGAGAGCCGCGTGCTGCAGTTCGCCTCACCGAGCTTCGACGCGTCGGTCTCCGAGATGTGCGTGACGTGGCTGGCGGGCGCCGCCCTGGTCATGGCGCCGGGGGAGCGGCTGCTGCCGGGAGCCGGCCTGGAGGACCTGCTCGCCGCGCAGCGCGTCACCCACGCCACCCTGCCGCCGTCGGTGCTGGCCGCCCTGCCGCCCCAGGAGACGCTGCCCGGCGTCGTCTCGCTGGTCGTGGCGGGCGAGGCCTGCCCCGTCGACCTCGTGGAACGCTGGTCGGCCGGCCGCCGCATGGTCAACGCGTACGGCCCGACCGAAGCCACCGTGTGCGCCACCGTCGGCGAACCGCTGTCCGGCCGGACGCTGCCCGCGCTGGGCGCGCCGATCGGCGACGTACGGCTGTTCGTGCTCGACGCGCTGCTGCGGCCGGTGCCGGACGGTGGCGCGGGAGAGCTCTACCTCGCGGGCTCCGGTCTGGCCCGCGGCTACCTCGGCCGCTCCGCGCCGACCGCCGAGCGGTTCGTGGCCTGCCCGTTCGGCCCGGCGGGCGCGCGGATGTACCGCACCGGCGACCTGGTACGGCGCCGGAGCGACGGCGAGCTGGAGTTCGTCGGCCGCGTCGACGACCAGGTCAAGGTACGCGGCCACCGCATCGAGCCGGGCGAGGTCGAGCAGGCGCTCGGCGCCCACCCGGCGGTACGGCAGGCCGCCGTGGCGGCGCGCGCCGACCGCACCGGCGACCTCCGCCTGACCGGCTACGTCGTACCCGCCGAGGACGCCGCCCGGCAGACCCTCGCCGCCGACCTCCGCCGCGACCTGCTCGCCCGGCTGCCCGCGTACCTGGTGCCGTCCGTCATCACGGTCCTCGACGCGCTGCCGCTGACCCCGAACGGCAAGGTGGACCGCAAGGCCCTGCCCGCCCCCGACCCGGCCCGCACCGGCGCCGACGCGGGCGGCCGGGCGCCGCGCTCGCCGCAGGAGGAGATCCTGTGCGAGCTGTACGCCGACCTCCTCGGCGTCACGAACGTCGGCATCGACGACAGCTTCTTCGCCCTCGGCGGCCACTCCCTGCTCGCCACCCGCCTGGTCAGCCGCATCCGCGCGGTCCTCGGCGTGGAACTGCCCGTCGCCGCCCTCTTCGAGGCCCCCACCGTCGAAGCCCTGGTCGAACGCCTCGGCCTGTCCACCGCGCGCACCCGCGGCGCCCTGCGGCCCATGCCGCGCCCCGAGGCGCTGCCGCTGTCCTACGCCCAGCGCCGCCTGTGGTTCCAGTACCGCCTCGAAGGCCCCAGCCCCACCTACAACATCCCCCTCATGCTGCGCATCGAGGGCCCGGTGGACGAGGAAGCGCTGCGCGCCGCCCTCGGCGACCTGCTCGCCCGGCACGAGAGCCTGCGCACCGTCTTCCGCGAGACCGGCGGCACCCCGCAGCAGGTCGTCCTCGACCCGGCCGCCGACCCGGCCGCCTTCGACATCCTCACCGTCACCGACGACGTCCCCGGCGACCCGGAGGCGTTCCGTGCGCTCCTCAAGGAAGGCGCCCGGCACCGCTTCGACCTGACCGCCGACCTGCCGCTGCACGTGAAGCTCTTCCGCGTCGGCCCGGACGAGAACGTCCTGCTCCTGCTGCTCCACCACGTCGCCGGTGACGGCTGGTCGATGGCGCCGCTCTCCCGCGACGTGGCGACCGCGTACGACGCGCGCCGCGCCGGACAGGCCCCGCGGTGGGCGCCGCTCCCCGTCCAGTACGCCGACTACACCCTGTGGCAGCGGGACTTCCTCGGCGACCCCGAGGACCCCGGCAGTGTCTACGGACAGCAGATCGCCTACTGGCGCGAGCAACTGGCGGGCCTCCCCGAGGAGATCGCCCTGCCCTTCGACCGCCCGCGGCCGCAGCGCGCCTCCTTCCGCGGCGACTCGATCACCTGGGAGATCCCCGCGCCGCTGCACCAGCGCCTGCACGCCCTCGCGGGCGAGACCGGCACCAGCCTCTACATGGTGCTCCAGGCCGGACTGGCCACCCTGTTCACCCGCCTCGGCGCCGGCACCGACATCCCGCTCGGCAGCCCCGTCGCGGGCCGCACCGACCAGGCCCTCGACGATCACATCGGCTTCTTCGTCAACACCCTCGTGCTGCGTACGGACACCTCCGGCGACCCGACCTTCCGCGCACTGCTCCAGCGCGTACGGAGCACCGCCCTCACCGGCTGGGCCCACCAGGACCTCCCGTTCGAGCAGCTCGTCGAAGCCCTCAACCCGGTCCGCTCGGCGGCCCGCAACTCCCTCTTCCAGACCATGCTCACCCTCGACAACGCGCCCGAAGGCGAGTTCACGCTCGGCGGCCACCCCGCCCGCACCGAGCCCGTCCACGTCGACGCCTCCCGCTTCGACCTGTCCGTCTTCCTGACCGAACGGCGCGGCGCGCACGGCGAACGGCCGGGCATGGACGGCGCGATCGAGTACAGCACCGACCTCTTCGACCGGCGTACGGTCGAGGCGCTGGCCGCCCGGTTCGTCGCCCTGCTCGACGCGGTGACCGCCGACCCCGACCAGCCGCTCGCCCGCCTCGACGTGCTGACCGCCGACGAGCGCGCCCTGCTGCTCGGCGAGGTCAACGCCACCGACCGGCCGCTGCGGCGCACCTCCCTCGCGGCGGCGTTCGAAGCCAGGGCGGCCGAAACACCGGACGCCCCCGCCCTCACCTTCCAGGACACCACCCTCACCTACGCCGAACTGGACGCCCGCGCCGACCGCCTCGCCCGGCACCTGGCCGGCGCGTACGGCGTCGGCGCCGAGAGCCGCGTCGCCGTCCTGCTGGACCGCTCCGCCGACCTGGTCGTCGCGATCCTCGCCGTCCTCAAGGCGGGCGGCGTGTACGTACCGCTCGACAAGCGCTACCCGGCCGCCCGGATGCGGCTGATCGCGGCCGAGACCGAGGCCGTCGTCGTCCTCACCCAGCAGGACCTGCCGGCCGCCGCCTACCTCCCCGGCGTCCCGGCCCTGGCCGTCGACGCCTGGGCGGAGACGGCGACGGACCTGCCGGACCGGGACCCCGCCGGGCCCACGGCGTACGCCGACTCCGTCGCATACGTCATGTACACCTCCGGCTCGACCGGCGCGCCCAAGGGCATCGCCGTCACCCAGGGCGACGTGGTGGCCCTGGCCGCCGACCACTGCTGGGGCGAGGACGGCCCCGACGGCGCCCGGCACACCGTGCTCGGCCACGCCTCCACCGCGTTCGACGCCTCCACCTTCGACCTGTGGGTACCGCTCCTCAACGGCGGCCACCTCGTCATGGCCCCGCCCGGCGACCTCACCCCCGACGACTACCGCACCCTGCTCACCACCCACCACATCACCGCGGTCCTCCTCACCACCGCCCTGTTCAACCTGCTCGCCGAGGAGTGCCCCGGCGCGCTCACGGGCGTCCGGCAGGTCTGGACGGGCGGCGAGGCCGCCTCCCCGTCCGCCGTACAGAAGATCCTCGACGCCTGCCCCGACACCCGCGTCTGCAATGTCTACGGGCCCACCGAGGTCACCATGTCGGCCACGTACCACGCGATGCGCGCACCGCGGCGGATCGCCGGAACCGTCCCCATCGGACGCCCCATGGACAACATGCGTGTCTACGTCCTCGACAGCGCCCTGCGCCCCGTCGCCCCCTCGGTCACCGGCGAACTGTACGTCGGCGGCACCGGCCCCGCCCGCGGCTACCTCAACCGCCCCGGCCTCACCGCCGAACGCTTCGTCGCCGACCCCTTCGGCGCCCCCGGCGCCCGCATGTACCGCACCGGCGACCTGGTCCGCTGGACCGCGGACGGACAACTCGACTACATCGGCCGCGCCGACTCCCAGATCAAGATGCGCGGCTTCCGCATCGAGCTCGGCGAGATCGAGACCGTCCTGGTCTCCCACCCCGCGGTCGCCCGGGCCACCGTCAACCTGCGCGAGCTCACCCCGGGCGACGCCCGCCTGGTCGCCCACCTCGTCCCTGTCTCCAGGGAAGCCTTCGACGCCACCGCCCTCCGCCGCCACCTGCGCGACCGCCTCCCCGCCTACATGGTGCCGACCGCCCTCGTGGCGCTCGACACCCTGCCGCTCACCCCGAACGGCAAGGTGGACCGCAAGGCCCTGCCCGCCCCCGACCCCCGTTCCGAACTCGGCGGCCGCGGTCCCCGCTCCCCGAAGGAAGAGATCCTCTGCGGGCTGTACGCCGACGTGCTGCGCGTCCCCCGCGTCGGCATCGACGACAGCTTCTTCGTCCTCGGCGGCCACTCCCTGATGGCGACCCGCCTGATCAGCCGCATCCGCACCGCCCTCGACGTCGAACTGCCCATCGGCGCTCTCTTCGAGGCCCCCACCGTCGCGGCCCTCGTCCGGCGCATCGACTCCGCCACCGCCCAGACCCGCCCGCCGGTCAAGCCCGCGATCCGCCCGGCCGCCGTCCCCCTCTCCTACGCCCAGCGCCGGCTCTGGTTCCTGCACCGCCTCGAAGGCCCCAGCCCCACCTACAACATCCCGCTCGCCCTGCGCTTCTCCGGCAAACTCGACCACGACGCCCTACGGGCCGCCCTCGGCGACCTCGTCGCCCGGCACGAGAGCCTGCGCACCGTCTTCCCCCGCCGCGCCCGCGCCGCCCAGCAGATCATCCTGCCGCCCGACTCCGGCCGCGACCTGCTCACCGTCGTCGAGACGGACCCCGACGGCCTGGCCCCCGCCCTGCACGAAGCCGCCACCCGCTCCTTCGACATCACCACCGAACACCCCCTGCGGGCCACCCTCTTCGCGACCGGCCCGGACGAGCACGTCCTCCTCCTGCTCCTGCACCACATCGCGGGCGACGGCTGGTCCATGGCACCGCTCTCCCGCGACCTCGCCGCCGCCTACGACGCGCGCAGCGCGGGCGAAGAGCCGCAGTGGTCCCCGCTTCCCGTCCAGTACGCCGACTACACCCTCTGGCAGCAGAACTTCCTCGGCGACCCGGCGGACCCCGACAGCACGTACAACCGGCAACTGGCCTTCTGGCGCACCCAACTCGCCGGCCTCCCCGCCGAAATCCCCCTCCCGCTCGACCACCCCCGCCCGGACGTCACCACCTACCGCGGCGACATGTTCCCCATCCACCTCCCCGCCGACCTCCACCAGGGCCTGCACACCCTGGCCGGCGACACCGGCACCAGCCTCTACATGGTCGTCCAGGCCGGCGTCGCCACCCTCCTCACCCACCTCGGCGCCGGCACCGACATCCCCCTGGGCAGCCCCGTCGCCGGCCGCACCGACCAGGCCCTGGACGACCTCGTCGGCTTCTTCGTCAACACCCTCGTCCTCCGTACGGACACCTCGGGCGACCCCACCTTCCGCGACCTCCTCACCCGCGTCCGCGCCACCGACCTCGCGGCCTGGGCCCACCAGGACCTCCCCTTCGAACAACTCGTCGAAGCCCTCAACCCGGCCCGCTCCACCGCCCGCCACCCCCTCTTCCAGACCCTCCTCACCCTCGACAACGCCCCCGAACGCCACTTCACCCTCGGCGGCCACCACGCCCGCCCCGAACCCGTCGACCTGCACGTCGCCCACTTCGACCTCTCCATCGGCCTCACCGAACAGCGCGCCCCCCAAGGCACCCCGAACGGCCTCGACGGCTTCGTCGAATACAACACGGACCTCTTCGAACGGAAGACGGTGGAGGACCTGGCGGCGTCCCTGATCACCCTGCTCACCGCAGCCGTCACCGCCCCGGACACCCCGCTGTCCGGGCTGCTGCCGTAGCACGTACCCGGCGGCCGGACCCGCGCGCCCGGCCGCTGGGCCCGGTCACCGCGCCCGGCCGCTGGGCCGTCGCTGGGCCCGGCCGCTGGGCCAGACGAAGCAACCGCCCCTGCACGGTCCCCGTGCAGGGGCTACACCTGTCCCCATGCAGACCTTCCTCCCGTACCCCGACTTCGCGGCCTCCGCCGCCGTCCTCGACGCGCGCCGACTCGGCAAGCAGCGGGTGGAAACCCTCCAGGTCCTGCGCGGACTCACCGTCCCCGGCTACGGCTGGCGGCACCACCCGGCCGTCCGCATGTGGGCCGGCTACGAGGAGGCCCTGGTCCGGTACGGCCTCGAAATGTGCCGCGAATGGACCGCCACCGGCCGCCAGGACACCTGCGCCACGACCCTCACCCAGGACTTCACCGCCCACCACCCCCGCGTCCCCGTCCGCACCTACACCGAACTCTCCGAAGCCGGCGACCTCCCGAACTGGCTGGGCGACCCGGCCTTCCACCGCAGCCACCGGTCCGCCCTGGTCACCAAGGCCCCCGAGCACTACCGCACCCTCTTCCCCGACGTCCCGGAAGGCCTGCCGTACGTGTGGCCGTCGTCCGACCGGGGGACGGGGCAGAAGGAGACCTGACCCGGCCGCCGCAGTCACAGCAGACCGAGGGCGACCGCCGAGGCGACCGCGAAGTATCCGGTGTCATTGGGGTGCAGCCCGTCCTCCGACACATAGGACGGACTCGGACGGTCCGGCCGAGCGGGGTCCGCCAGGAGCCGGTCCGCGTCGAGCACCGAGTCGTACGCGCCGGAGTCCCGGATCCAGTCGTTGAGCTGACGGCGGAGACGGTCACCGGCGCTGTCCGCAAAGGGGAAGACGGCACCCCTGACGGGCACCACGGTCATCCCCACGGCCTTGACGCCCCGGTCGTGGGCGAGCTTGACGAGCGCCCGGTGACCGTCGGTCAGCTGCCGGAGCGTGGGCCGGGGGCCGTCGGCCGCACAGGGGCTGCCGGGCATCGCGACGGCCAGGTCGTTGGCGCCCAGGTGGACGAGGGCGGTCCGCACCCCCGGCCGTTGCTCCAGTTCCCGCTCGAAACGGACGGCGGCCCGCTCCCCGAAGCAGGGGGAGGCAGCCAGCAGCCGGCCACCGGCGAGTCCGGCGTTGACCACGCCGGACGGACGGCGGGCACCGGCCAGCCGCTCCGCGAGCTTGTCGGAGAAGCGGCCCTCGGCACCGGGGCTCGCCCCCACACCGTCGACCAGGGAGTCGCCGAAGACCAGTACGGCGTTACGGGACCGGGCAGACCTTACCCGCACATCGACGGCGCTGAGGTAGTACCAGGACCTGACGGACTCGGTGTACGCGCCGCTGCCCACGTCGGCGAGCCGATCACCGTCCGCGCGGTAGGACGTGGCCGTGGTGAAGCGGTGGAAGGTGGCGGGTCCGGTCGGCCCGGCGAACCGCAGGGAGACCGCCAGCTTCTCCAGGTTCGCGACGGTCAGCGGCACCGGGTCGCTCACGGCGTCCTTGCCCGCCGGGACCGTGGTGGCGCGGGAGCCGCCGAAGGTCAGCGGTCGGGTACTGCCCGGCTTGGTCTTGGCACCGCCGTCGGACCGGGCCACGGCGGCCCCGGCGATCCTCAGCGGCCCGCTGCCGTACGCGTTCGACAGCCGGAAGCGCAGCGTGGTCCCGCCGGTGCTGACGCGTACCACCTGCCGTACGGTCTGGTCGTCGAAACCCTCCTCGGACCAGTTGGGTTCCTCGTCCAGGGTGTCGGGGACGGCCTGCTGCATCGAGGCTCCCCAGGTCGCCGTCCAGTGTGGGGCCGCCTGGGCTGCGTGGCCGGGGGATGCGGAGCGGGGGGTGGGGGAGGGAGCGGTGGAGCAGCCTCCGGTGGCGACGAGCACCGCCGCCGTGAGGAGGCCGGCGATCGGCCCCCTGATGAACGTTCGGCACTTGGGCCGCATGATTCTCCTCTCGGCGCGTGCAGCGCATCTCACTGGGGCCGGCACCGGGCATCAGCCCCGGCTGAGCCGCCGCGCCGCCCCGGTATTGAGCCGCCGCATCGCCCCCGTCAGGAAGACCACCGCGACCAGCACCGCCGACGCCGTCAGCACCACCGCCGGGGGCAGCCCTGCCGGCTGCCCTTCGATCCGGATGGCGCCCATGAAGTCGAAGACCGGCAGACCGTTGGCGACCGTGTACCAGAGCGGCAGGTAGACCGCCTGGAAGAGACGGTGCGTACGGCTGAGGGTGCCCAGGGCCAGCGCCAGCGACGGGACGAACAGCGCGCCGGCGGCCCAGCAGGTGACCCCCGTGACGTCACCTTCGACGACCAGCCGGACCAGCGGGCCCAGGCCCACCGCCGCGGTGAGCGTGGCGCCCGCCGCCCACTCCGCGACCACCCTGCGGTACGCCGACGGGTAGGCGCCGAGGATGCCCGCGACACCGTGCTCGTAACGCTGGGTGCCCAGCCGCGACCAGACCAGGACCGGCCAGAGCCAGGACACCGGCAGCATCAGCCGCGTCGCGCCCGGCATCGGCGAGCAGACGCCGAGAAACACCCAGAACCCGGCACCCCACCACCACCATTTCGACACGCCTTGGAGCAGGATGCGCAGCTCACCGCCCCACAGACGCAGCAGGACGCGGCCGGGCCGCGGGGGAGTCCTCAGCACGGCGGCGGAAATCCGCCGGTCACCGGCCGGGCGCGGCATCCCGTCCACGAACACAGCCGGGCCCCCGCCCGCCGCCTGATCCCGCTCTTGCGGGCGCTCGGCCGAGTGCTTGGCGCGAGCCGGGTCGAAGCGGTGGAACCACAGCGCGGGCAGCAGCGCGACGGCCACCGCGATGCCGACGAACGCCAACCGGGCCAGGACATAACCGGCATCCGGCGTGAAGCCGTGCCAGTCGAACACCCGCAGCGGCTCGTCCAGGTACGTCAGACCCAGACTGAACGCGCCGTCCACCTCGGCCCGTTGCGCCAGCATGTCCTCGTACATCGACACGGCGACACCGTTCACACCGATACCGCCCAACGGCAGGCCGGGCCCCTGCCCCCCGACGGCCAGCACCACCCACATGCAGAACCACACGATGTTGCCCAGCCCGCCGCGCAGCAGCGGCAGCGCCTCGAAGAACAGCGCGAAGGCGGCGGCCAACGCCACCAGCGGCACCGCGAGCAACAGAAACGGCCGCCAGAGCGCGACCAGGTCCACACTCCTGTCCTCGCCGCGCACGAGCTGCATCACCAGCGCGGTCAGCGCGAGCACGCCCACCATGGAGGCGAGCACCAGGAGATTGCTCAGGAACTTCCCCGCCAGGTAGGCCCAGGTCCGCACCGGGGTCGCGGCGAGCAACTGTCCCACCCCGGTACGACGGTCGCGCCCGATGGAGTCCCGGACGACGTAGAAGCCGCCGAGCGAAATCCACAGCCCGCAAGCCAGTGCGGTCGCCGTACCGACGTACGCGCTGTTGTAGACGCCGCGGTAGTCACCGAGCTGCATGACGACCCACCTGGCGCCCGAGTCCGGCACCGCCACGTATCCCAGGGCCACGGCGGCGGCCAGCGTCACCCCGTAGGCGGGCCGCCGTACCCGGTCCTTGAAGTCGGCCACCGCCAGACCGGAGAGCACACGCGTCATCGGCTCACACCGCCCGCGCCCACGGCGCGCCCCGGCCGGATGCGGTCGGAACCCCCGTACCCGACCGCTCCGTTGACGACGTGGAGATACGCGTCCTCCAGATCGGGGGCGAGTTGCACGGCGCCCTCATACGGTCGGCCCGGTGACAGCAGACGCACCTTCACGCCCTGCCCGGTACGCACCATCCGGCTGACCACGAACCGCGCCTGCACCTGGGGGACGGCGGCGGGGTCGACCAGTGCCTCCCACACCAGCCCGTCCACCTCGCCCAGCAGCGCCTCCGGCGTGCCGCGGCGCAGCAACCGCCCGGCCGCCACCACCGCGATGTCGGACGCCACCGACTCCACGTCGGAAACGATGTGGGTGGAGAACAGCACCACCTTGTCCGACGCGAGATCGCTGAGCAGATTGCGGAACCGCACCCGCTCCTCCGGATCCAGCCCGGCCGTCGGCTCGTCCACGACGATGACCTGCGGATCGCCGAGCAGCACCTGTGCGATCCCCACCCGGCGCAGCATCCCGCCGGAGTACGTGCCCAGCGGCCGCTTGACCGCCGCGGTCAGATTGACCAGATCCAACAGCTCGTCGATACGAGCCTTGGCCGACTTGGCCGACACCCCCTTGGCGGCAGCCAGGTACATCAGGAACTCGCGCGAGGTGAGATGCGGGTAGACACCAAAATCCTGTGGCAGATATCCGAGCACCCTGCGCAGCCCGTCCGGCCTGGCCACCACGTCGTCCCCGTGAAAGAAGACCCTGCCGCTGGTGGGACGGGTGACGGTGGCGGCGATCCGCATGAGTGAGGACTTACCGGCGCCATTCGGCCCCAGCAGCCCCACCATGCCCGGCCCCAAGTGCAGAGTCATGTCATCGACAGCGCGCTTGCCGCCCCTGTACACCTTGCTGATCCCGGAAAGCTGAAGCACGGTCATTTTCAGCTCCCGCCCCGCAGCCCGGTCTTCCGGCCGTCCCGCAGCACGGTGACGCCCTCGGGCACCTCGACCCGGAACTTGGCATCACAGATCGCGAGGCCACTGCACCCGGCATCGATGTCCAGCACGCCGCCCTTCAACTCCCACGACAGATGCTCACTGCCGGCCGCGGCGTCGAACCAGCGGGTGACCTTGACGTCCCTACGGTCCACCGCGACCAGATCGGTGGCGATCTCATGCGTTCTGACGTCGAGGCTCTTGCCCTGGAAAGGGAAAACCTTCGACTCAGGCGTCGCCTGCGAAGCATCCACCGAACACCCGGCCACCCCCACCCCCAACCCCACGACCACCGCCAGGACGGCCACCATCCGCCCACAGCTCGGCACAGCCACCGCCGGGGCACTGCTCGGCTTGGCCGCCGCCCGGCCACCGTTCCGCTTGACCGCCGCCCGGTCACCGCTCTGCTCAGGCACCACCCGGCCACTTCTTGGCTCAGCCGTCACCTGGCCACCGACCTGCGCAGCCACCACACCGTCGGCCATCTGCTCCGCCCCTCCGAAGAACCACGTTCCGCAACTGGAACGGAGTCTCCCGGCCGGTGCGCAGCCGGCACATCTGCCGAATGGCAGATATCCGTGGCCGGCCGTATCGCCGCTACCGCGCCTTCGCGGCCGGAAGCACGCAGCCGACCCGCCAGCCCTCGTCCCGCGGCCCGGCCCGGAACGATCCGCCCAGCGCGTCGACCCGCTCCGCCAGCCCGGCCAGCCCCGTGCCGCCGCCACTCCGGGTACCGCCTGGCACCCCACCCCCGTCATCGGCGACCGTCACCTCGACCGAGCCCTCGGCGGTACGGCGTACCTCCACCACGACCCGAGTGGCGTGCGGGGCATGCCGCCGGACATTGGTCAACGACTCCAGCACCACGCGGTACGCGGCGTCCTCAGCCTCCCGGGACAGCGTTCCGCCCAGCCCCTCCTCCTGCGACAACTGCGCGCCCGCGCGCGACATCGCCGAAAAACGGCCCACCAGCTCGCCCAGATCGGCCAACCCGTACACCCGGGTCGACGGCGCCTCCGCCCACCCCTTCCCGACCGCCCGCCCGGCCCCATCCACCTGACGCAGGGCCGACACCGTCTGGTCCATCGAATCCAGCGCCCGCAGTCCCGCCCCCTCAATACGCTCGAACAGCTCACGAGCCTCTGTCGGCGCACCCCCGTCCAACTGAGCCGCCTGAGCCTCCAACACCATGCCCGTCACCTCGTGCGCGACGAAGTCGTGCAGGTCCCGCGCGACTTCCAGCCGCTGCTCCCGCAGCGCCTGCGCCACCGCCCGCGCCCGCCGCCCGTCCAGCGATCTCAGGTAGAGCCCGACACCGGCCACACACGCAGCAGGGAAGAACCCCAGCAACACCGCGAAAACCGACTCCCGCCAACCTTGTTCCGGCACATGCAAAGTGATCCGCAACAACAGGCAGACCGTCGCGGCCCCCACCAGCCCGCCGCCCCACAGGACCCGGGGTACGGGCTCCCGCCGCACCACCCGGTACAGCAGAACCCACAAAGCCACCCCCTCAAAGGGAAGCCAGAACCCCACCGGCTTCGGATCGCCGACATACCCGAAGTCCAGCACCAGCGACAGAACGGCGGTGAAACCCGACGCCCGGACGAGGGAGACACGTCCCGTCGGCCGCCCCAGCATCGCGGCCGCCACGGCCACTGCCGCACAGAGCGCCAGGGGAAGCGCGCCGACCGAGGTGCCCAGCGCAGGAAACAACACCATCACCACAAGCACCGCACACCACACGCGGCGCTTACGCCCCGACGATCTCACGTCACCATCCATCCGCCCGAGGCTACGCACCCGACCCGCACCCCCCGGCGCAGCTGCGCCCATCACCTCTTGCCGCGACCCTCCACATACCCCAACTCCCAAGCCCGCACCGCCACCCCCACCCGATTACGCACCCCGAACTTCCGCTGAATGCTGGCCACATGCGTCTTGACCGTCCCGGCCGAAATGAACAGCTCCGCGGCAATATCAGCATTGGTCTTCCCCTCACCCACCAACGCGGCCACCTCGACCTCGCGTCCAGTCAACGGCGAACTCCCCTTCCTCCTCTTCGTGTCAGCCCCCTGAACATGCCGAAGCAACCGCACCGTCACCTCCGGACTGATCAAACTGTCCCCCGACACCGCCGCCCGCACCGCCTCCACCAACAACGCCGGCCCCGCCCGCTTGAGCAGAAACCCCGAAGCCCCGTAACGCAACGCCGGATACACATACTCGTCCAGATCAAACGTGGTCACCACAACCACCCTCGTCTGCCACCCCGACCCACCCCCGGCCAGCAGCCGCGTCACCTCCAACCCGTCCATCCGCGGCATCCGCACATCCACCAACACCACATCCGGCGCCAGCCCCCGCGCCAACTCCACAGCCTCAACCCCGTCCCCCGCCTCCCCGACCACCTCCATGTCCGCCTGGCTCTCCACAATCCGCCGCATCCCACGACGAACCATCTCCTGATCGTCGGCAATCAACACCCGTATGGTCATGGGCGGACATCCTGCCGCACGGGGCGGCACCCCCGTCCGGAGCCCCCGGCCGGGGCCCGAGCACCCGTGTTCGCCCAGCCTCCGAAGCGGGTTCTGCCGGGACCGGGACAGGCCCCCTTGCGGCGGCGCCGTGACAGCGGTCGTCATCGACGTCACCTACGCAGCGCCTGCAGCCGGGTCGGCGAAGGCGCCGCCGGACCACGCGGGGCGCTGCGGTGCCAACCACCGAACCCAGGCAACGAGCAGCGCGGCAGCGTGCCGGGCGATCGGCTCGGTGACCGGTTCACGACCAGGCGGGGAGCGTCCACTTCAGGGCTGGGCGGTTTATCCGGGGAACCATTCCCGTCAGTTCCGGGAGACCGCGCGGTTGGCGGCCCCGGGACGTCACGAGGGCCGCAAGCGGGCGGCGCCGCCCGTCCCCCGGCCGCAGACCGGCAAGCAGTGGACGGACAGTGATCAGGCCCATGACGAGCGTGGCCCGAAGGGGCGCCCGTCAGGGGGCACGCGTCCGGTGCCGCTGCCGCCGGAACCCATGACGGTGCTGAGCGCCCGTCAAGTGGGGTTCGCCTCGCCCACCCATCGAGGCTCGGTGGCTGATCGGGGGGCTGCGGCTGCGCTCGGGTGGCACAGGAAGTGCAACGCCGAGTAACCGTGTTCCTTTCGGCATGCACAAAAAGGCCCAGACCGGCGTTTCCGCTGGTCAGGGCCTTATTTTCCGGTGCCCCCGGCAGGATTCGAACCTGCGCACACGGCTCCGGAGAGCGTGATCCCGCAGTGTCGAAATACTGCTCTGACCTGCACGAATCCTTCGGGAAGATCGCACGCTCCCCCGATCCGCACGCCCCTCACACGATGGCCGTGCGGCGCCATGCCCAGTCCAAGCGGAGAACCCGTCGTCAGGACGTGTTCGATTGGTTTCTGTGCAGCGCCCCGGGAAACACTATGTGCCCCGCTCCCGCATCCGCGCGAAAGAGGTTGAGGCCCGGGGCATCGAGGTTGGCCAGTGTGGTCCATGCCTCCCAAGTGCACTGCCACAACTCTGGTAGGGACGCCGCGTGAACGGCGCCCCGTGACCGACTGGCCACATGATTCCTTGCACGCCACCCACCGCGGCTGTCTCTGCGCCGACTGTTGAGCGGCGGCGATGTGGCTACTTGAAGACGGTGCTCGAGGACCAAGCCGCAGACAACGGGCCCGAGTGCAGACGCGGTCAGACGTTCCGACGCGCTGATATGTGCCAGCAGCTCCGGCCACCGCAGCACGACGACGCTTTCCCAGAGTTCCGGAGGGACGGTGTTGGCGACGTGGTGACTCTCTCCGACAGGGAGATCACGAAGCCGCCGTTCCCCCTCTTGAGTTTGACCGACGTAGCACAGCCCGCCACTGGTGAAGACCCCGTACAGGACAGGCCCGGTCACTGGGGAGCGCCGGCCGTTCGCGCGCGTCAGCAAGTCACCCACCTGATGGGCGAAGGCAAACCGCCGGTCCTGCCACTGAGCGAGGCTCGGTGGATCCGAGACCAGGCGATGAAGGGAGGCGAGCCAGCTCGTGTATGCGTCCTCAAGATCAGTCACATCAGACAGTTTGAGGGTATGCCTGTCCAGGCCAACAGCCCGTTGCCGCCTACACCTTCAGTCTGACGTGACCACAAACCGATGGCTCGGAACGGCAAGCTTCGAGACCATGAAGCCATGTCTCTCCCGACAGAAGCCTTGGCGCGCATCCTGCAGGCAGCGAGAAACGAACTCGGTCAGCTGACTGAACCGCCGCGGGCCAGTGTTCCCGTGGCCCAGGACGACTGGGAGCAGTCCCTGTGGGATTCAGGGCTCTGTGAAGAGGAGTGGCTTCTCGGTGGCCCAATGGATGCGCTGGCGACCGCTGTTTCGGAGGGGAACGCTAAGGATATCAAGAAACGCGCGCTCGACTTTGTGCATGACGTAAAGTCGCGAGAAGAAAATCTGTGGTACTTGGCCGTGCTCAAATCTGGACTCTCGCAGGAAGTACTGCACTTGCGAGAGTGCTTGCATGATTTTGCGATCCAAGTTCTTGATGATGCTGCTTGTGGATTTCCTGATGGCCTGCGGCGTGTGGATGAGCTGCAGGCCAAGTTGGACTCGATCACAAGCGTCACGCCAAGTCTGCCGAGTGAAACGTGCGTTCAGATCTTTGGCGTTGCGCGCGATGAAATCTGTGATCAACGAGGGATATTTTTGCCGTCGCGCCTTCTGGCGAACTATCGGGAGCGTATTGGTGTGCTCTATGAGCGCCTATCTTCTGTGCTTTCCGAGCTGGCGAAGAAGCCACTGGAAGTCGAAAGTGCAGTCGATCTCGCGTGGGCCTATACACAGAGTGGAAGGCCCCTGTTGGTGCTGCGCTCGGCATTCTTTGCTTCGTGCATCGTAAGAAGCGGATTTTCGGCAGACCCGTTTTTCGCAGAGCCGATTAGGCGCCTGAGGGCGCGGACCGACCGAAGCGCGGCTAACCACCAGGGGATCGTTCAAGCCCAGCAGAACCTCAGGAATGCATCAACTGCTCAGCAGCGGGCCTTCTGCATGCTCGACATCTATCGCAGGGTGGTCGAGGGCCAGCTCCGACCTTGTGCATGGACGGTCCTTGAGCTGCGAGGGCGATCTGGAAGACTGCCCGAGATTGCATCATTGCGCGATCAGCTAGTTGCTGATGGGCATCCAGTCCTTCAGGATGCAGCACAGGCGATACTGCCGGCTGTCCGAAACGGAGCCGCTCACGAAGACTTCGAATGGGATGAAGACCGCGAGCTAATTTGTGTAGGCGAGGACACCGCTGCGGTTGAAGATCTTGCTGATGGAATCGAGCGGGCGTACGCATTCATGGTGGGGTTCGACTGTGCATTGATGGCGCTTCGAGCCGAGATGCCAGAACTTGCGCGCTTCCTTGACGAGAGCGATCCGCCGCAGGGAGTCCGTGCGCTGCGCGAGAGGAATGCTCTCAACGCTTTCGGTAGTAGCGGGCTCTCGGTCCACGATTGGTGCTATGAGCGCGGTCGCCTTGAAGTGGTGCTGGACCGCTGGGGGATGGACTCTTTTTATCCTGGTCTTCAGGCGGCAATGTGGACCTCCCGTTTTCTGGAGAATCTAAAAGAAGTCGCTGTAAGTATTCGCGGCTCCGAATCAGTTCCGGTCGTGGTAAGCCGCCCGGCGCTGGATGCTATGTTCCCTGTCTGGGACGAAGCGCGTACCCTCTTCCCGGTGTTGCCTGCCTTCGCCTTCATGCCAGCGGAGTACTCGGTGAGGGTCGCTGGGGGTCGTCATCATGAAGTTGCGTTTGGCGTGGTGCTCCGCATGGCGATTCGGAACACGCTAGTTATGTACTCCTCATTCGAAGAGAGCGGAAAATCCGACGTTCTGGTGCGCCGTCTTGAGCTGGTACTAGTTGCCATTCGGCAAACAAATGTCCTAAGTGGAGATGATCAATGCGTGCGAACGAATGATGTTGAATCGCTCATTTGTCGCCTGACGGAACAGCTTGCAAAGCCGAAGCGAGAAAGGGTTCCGTCAGTTGCTCTCTACCTGCTTCAGAAACTGGCGAACGTGCATGACCGCTTGCCAGATGTGTCGCCAATCCCTGGGCTCTCCGCCGACTCTGGCACTTAGACGGTGTCGGTACTTCAAGGCTCAGCGACTGCATGCGGACAAGGCGTTCGACGTGCCCCACCTGCGGAGATGGCTGTGGGGAAAGCACATCGGCGTGCGCATAGCCCGGAAGGGAATCGAGTCCAGCGAACGATTGGGACGCCGCCGGCGGGTCATCGAGCGCACCCTGTCCTGGCTGTCCGGCTACCGCCGCCTCAGCCCCCGCTTCGAGCGCAACCCCCGCAACTACCTGGCCTTCCTCGGCCTCGCCGCCGCCCTGTGCTGTTACAAACGACTCGTCCGCCTCACCACGTAGGACACGGTTCAAGCGGCACGGAAAGTCGGGCGTGGCCCAAACCTGGGGGCCCTGTGTGGCCACGATATAGCTAGAGAGAAGGTGGAAGTCGGCGAATCCGGCTTCCGTCCTTTCCGTCGGTAGCATGGTAATTCCGGAAATCTCCGCCTAGCGGGCGCGGTGGTGGCGAAGGGGAAGGCTCCTCCTGGAAGGGTAACTCATCGAAGCCCAGTCCGAGCGCGTCGGCGACAGCCAAGTGAAGCTCAAGAAAGGCCTCACGGATAATTCTCCTTGCTTCATCCCGTTCCTCTCTCGGCTGGAGGTAGTCTGGGCATTTCATATCAACTGTGCTGATTGCTCGGTCAACGAACCAATCGTAAATGAAGTCAGTGAGTAGTTCGATTGTGTCATCGCCGACGGACTGTAGATCTGCAACCGCTGCGTGCGTCAGTCCTGCTTCCCGCTCGCATTCACTTCGAGCCTGCTGAATGAAGTCGAGATCAGGGGCGGAAGCCACATGGGCGTGTGCCAGAATCGCAATAGATTCACCCCAGCGATCCAGAGCTGCTCGCAACACACGGTACGCGCCGAGAGTTCTTGCTCGTGCGCCTCCGGAACCTAGATGCGCCTTGTACTGAAGCATCGATAGCCGATCGATCTCCCCCCTGTCGAAGCGAGTGTGGCAATTAGGGCAGAGGGTGATCATGTTGTCGAAGTCATGCGCCCGAGTCTTGGCCCAGGGGGTGATGTGGGCGAGTTCGAGCGTGCTGGCACGACAGGTGGGGATAGCGCACCTGTGCCCGGCCTCGACCAGCAGGTCGCGGGCTAACTGGCGTGGCACTGCGGGGCGGTTGTCAGGCATGGCGGGATCGTAGATGGCAGCACTGACAACAGCTGGCGACGTAGGGGCGCGGGTAACCGCAGCGAGGAGCATGTGGCTCACACGCTCCTCACACGCGAACCGTGAGAGACAACGAGAGAGGGCGGGAGTCAGTGAGACTGACTCCCGCCCTCTTCTGTCGGCATCCGCCCTGGTCACATACCAACTTTGGCAGGTGGTCCGGCGAGTGCCCCCGGCAGGATTCGAACCTGCGCACACGGCTCCGGAGGCCGTTGCTCTATCCCCTGAGCTACGGGGGCGTGTCGGCCGCTGCTTGCGGCGACGGGTAGAACACTACCAGCTCCGACGGGGTGTTCATGAACGGGTTGAGGGAGGGTGGCGTATCGCATGGGGGAGTGGGGGTGGAGGTGGTCGGGGAAAGGTCCCTCGCACGGGGGCGGAAGTGGGGAAAACCCGGACGCAGCCGGAGGTGCGCACCTAGTCTCAAGGTGTGCCTGGCTTGTCCGGCCGGGTCCTTGTGGTCGACGACAACAAGGTCATCCGGCAGTTGATCAGGGTCAATCTCGAGCTGGAGGGCTTCGAGGTCGTGACCGCGGCTGATGGTGCCGAGTGCCTGGACATCGTGCATCGGGTCGCGCCGGATGTGGTGACGCTCGATGTGGTGATGCCCCGGCTCGACGGGTTGCAGACGGCGGCGCGGCTGCGCGCCGATCCGCGGACGCGGGGGATTCCGCTCGCCGTGGTCTCCGGGTGTACGCCGGCGGAGGTGGAGAGCGGGCAGGCGGCGGGGGTGGACGCGTTCCTGGCGAAGCCGTTCGAGCCCATGGACCTCGTGCGTACGGTGCGGCGGCTGATGAGTCGCGGAGGGGAGGAGCCGGGGGCCGAGGGGGCGGATGAGGCGGAGGGTGAGGTGGGCGGAGAGGTGGATGTCGAGGCCGAGACCGAGGCCGATGCCGGTGGGGATGCGGAGTCGGTGGTGCGGCCGGCCGGCTGAGGGGCCGGACGGTGACGGAGGGTGTGGGGCCGCCGGGGTGTCCGGTGGGTGAAACGTGGTGGCGGTGGGGGACCGTTTCTCCCATACGCTGGGGATGTGACCCCCGCTGACTTCTCCCGCGCCGTCCTGCGCGCCGTACGTGGCGCTGTGGCCGCCGGGGAACTCTCCGTGACGGTTCCGGAGCGGGTTGTCGTGCGTGCGCCCATGCCGGGGGAAGGCGGGGGCGGCGAGACCGATCTCGCGTGCAATATCGCGCTGAAGATCGCCAAGGACGCCGGGCGGCCACCGCGCGAGGTGGCGGAGGTGCTGCGGCGGCGGTTGGTGGGGGTGCCCGGGATCGCGGGAGTGGAGATCGCCGGGGCCGGATTCTTGAACGTGACGTTGACCGGGCCCGCCCGCGCCGCGCTCGTGTGGAGCGTGCGGGAGCGGGGAGAGATGGGGGAGCGGGGCGAGCGGGGGGAGTCGCCGGCACCGGGGGCCGGGGGTACGGCGGTGGCTTTGCGGGCTGCGAGGGGAGTGCGGGCCGCGGTGGTGGTCGAGGCGTTGGGGCGGATTCTGCTCGCGGGGGGCGTGGAGGGCCGGAGCGGGGCTGAGGTGGGGGAGCCGCGGGTCGAGGTGATTCGCCCCCGGCCGGTGGAGGTCTCTTTCGAGGGGGGCTCCTCGTACGCGGGGGTTGTGGGCACGGCTTCCGAGGAGGACTCCTCGTACGCGGGAGCTGTGAGCA
Organism: Streptomyces sp. NPDC045470; assembly: GCF_040646595.1. Taxonomy (NCBI): domain Bacteria; kingdom Bacillati; phylum Actinomycetota; class Actinomycetes; order Kitasatosporales; family Streptomycetaceae; genus Streptomyces; species Streptomyces sp. NPDC045470. The sequence goes on along the minus strand of NZ_JBEZAN010000002.1, from coordinate 545,250 downwards.
CAGCTTCCGAGGGGGGCTTCTCGTACGTGGGGATTGTGGGCACCGCGGAGGCTGCGGGGGTTCCGGAGGCGTCTGCTGCCGCTGACGCCTCCACTGCCGCCCCCCGGGAATGGCGCGCCCTGACCGCCCGCCTGGGCCCCGACGAAGCCCGCTGGGTGCTGTTGCGGGCCGCGCAGCACGATGTGGTGCGGCTTCCCGAAAAGCCGGTGCAGCGGGAGAGCAACGGGCGGTTCCGGGTGCAGTACGCGTATGCGCGTACGTGTGCGATGACGCGTAACGCCCGGGAGTTGGGCTTCGCGGCCGAGCCGGGGGACGTGGGGGGCGTCGCGGGCGGATGGGGTGTCCGGGAGGTCCGGGAAGTCTGGGCTGCGCTTGCCGAGTACCCCGGCGTCGTCGAGGCCGCCGCGCGGCACCGGGCGCCCGATCGGGTCGCGCGGCATCTGGAAGTGACCGCCGACGCCTGGCTGCGATGTCATGACGTGTGTCCGCCGCTGCCCGTCGGGGAGGAGAAACCCTCGGCCGTGCACCGTGCCCGGCTGGCCCTCGCCGAAGCCGTCGGAACGGTGCTCGCCAACGGCCTGCACCTGCTCGGCATCTCCACGCCCGAACGACTGTGACGAAGCGATCGGCCGAGACCGTCCACGACCGTCCCGGCCGTCCGCGACCGCCGAACGTCTGTGATCCATCCGGCGGCGCCGTACGCGCGGCGACGCCACACCCGTACCCGAGGGGAACCTCCACGCCATGAGCCGCTCCGCACACCCCGCAGGACCCCGTCACGGTGACGTGCTGCCCGAGGGGCACTACACCGCTCCGCCCACCGACCTCAACAGCCTCGACCCGCGGGTGTGGTCCCGTACGGTCGAGCGCTCCGCCGACGGGGTGGTCACCGTGGGCGGGGTGGACGTGACCGCGCTCGCCGAAGAGTTCGGGACGCCTGCCTACTTCCTGGACGAGGACGACTTCCGGGGCCGGTGCCGGGCCTGGAAGGAGGCCTTCGGGGAGGGGGCGGACGTCTTCTACGCCGGGAAGGCCTTCCTCTCGCGGGCCGTGGTGCGGTGGCTGGCGGAAGAAGGGATGAATCTCGACGTGTGCAGTGGCGGGGAGCTGGCCACGGCGCTCGCGGCGGGGATGCCGGCCGAGCGGATCGCGCTGCACGGGAACAACAAGAGCATCGGGGAGATCACCCGAGCCGTGGAGGCGGGGGTCGGGCGGATCGTGCTCGACTCCTTCCAGGAGATCGTGCGGGTGGCGCACGTCGCGGACCGGCTGGGCAAGCGGCAGCGGGTGCAGATCCGGGTGACGGTGGGCGTGGAGGCCCATACGCACGAGTTCATCGCCACCGCGCACGAGGACCAGAAGTTCGGGATCGCGCTGGCCGGCGGGCAGGCCGCGGAGGCCGTACGGCGGGTGCTGAAGCTGGACGGCCTGGAGCTGACCGGCATCCACTCGCACATCGGGTCGCAGATCTTCGACATGGCCGGTTTCGAGGTGTCGGCACGGCGCGTGGTGCAGCTGCTGACCGAGGTACGGGACGAGCACGGCGTCGAGCTGCCGGAGATCGACCTGGGAGGCGGGCTCGGCATCGCGTACACCTCGGACGACGACCCGCGCGAGCCGCACGAGATCGCGAAGGCGCTGGGCGACATCGTGACGCGGGAGTGCGCGGCGGCCGGGCTCGGCGTGCCGCGCCTGTCGGTGGAGCCGGGCCGCGCCATCGTCGGGCCGACCGCCTTTACCCTGTACGAGGTGGGCACGGTCAAGGAGCTGGACGGGCTGCGCACCTACGTCTCCGTCGACGGTGGCATGTCGGACAACATCCGTACGGCCCTGTACGACGCCGAGTACAGCGTGGCGCTGGCCTCGCGCGCCTCGGACGCGCCGCCGATGCTCTCGCGGGTGGTCGGCAAGCACTGCGAGAGCGGCGACATCGTCGTACGGGACGCGTTCCTGCCCGCCGACGTGGCCCCCGGCGACCTGCTCGCCGTGCCCGCGACCGGTGCGTACTGCCGGTCGATGGCGAGCAACTACAACCACGCGCTGCGTCCGCCGGTGGTCGCGGTGCGGGCGGGCGAAGGACGGGTCATCGTCCGGCGTGAGACGGAGGAGGACCTGCTGCGTCTCGACGTCGGGTGAGGACGGTACGGCGGGCAGGCCGCGGAGGACGTGCGGCGGGTAGCGGCGGGAGCTTCCCCCGCCCGCCCGGCGCCGACGGCCCCCGCCCGCCCCGCCCGCGAACCGCCCGCCGCCCGGTGGCGGACGTATCCGCCGGGTGACCGACAATGGTGGAACAGATGTCTCGGCATCCGGACCGGGGCCGGAATTCCCGGTCCGGTGCGTGAGACTGGTGCAGACCGAGCAGGGAAAGCGAAAGAGGTCGGAATGATGCGTACGCGTCCGCTGAAGGTGGCGCTGCTGGGCTGTGGAGTGGTCGGCTCAGAGGTGGCGCGCATCATGACGACGCACGCCGACGACCTCACGGCCCGCATCGGCGCGCCGGTCGAGCTGGCCGGTATCGCGGTGCGCCGCCCGGACCGGGTACGCGCGGGCATTCCCGCCGAGCTGATCACCACGGACGCGAAAGAGCTGGTCAAACGGGATGACATCGACGTGGTCGTCGAGGTCATCGGTGGCATCGAGCCCGCCCGTACGCTGATCACCACCGCGTTCGAGCACGGCGCCAGCGTGGTGTCGGCCAACAAGGCGCTGGTCGCGGCGGACGGTGCCGCGCTGCACGCCGCCGCCGAGGCCAACGGCGCGGACCTGTACTACGAGGCCGCCGTGGCCGGCGCGATCCCGCTGGTCCGGCCGCTGCGCGAGTCGCTGGCCGGCGACAAGGTCAACCGGGTGCTGGGCATCGTCAACGGGACGACGAACTTCATCCTGGACAAGATGGACAGCACGGGGGCGGGGTACTCCGAGGCGCTGGACGAGGCCACGGCGCTCGGGTACGCGGAGGCCGACCCGACGGCCGACGTCGAGGGCTTCGACGCGGCCGCCAAGGCCGCCATCCTGGCCGGTATCGCCTTCCACACCCGGGTGACCATCGACGACGTGCACCGCGAGGGGCTGACCGAGGTCACCGCCTCCGACATCGCCTCCGCCAAGCGGATGGGCTGCACGGTCAAGCTGCTCGCGATCTGCGAGCGGGCCGCCGACGGGGCTTCGGTCACCGCGCGCGTGCACCCGGCGATGATTCCGCTGACCCACCCGCTGGCCTCCGTGCGCGAGGCGTACAACGCGGTGTTCGTCGAGTCCGAGGCCGCCGGCCAGCTGATGTTCTACGGCCCCGGCGCGGGCGGCTCGCCGACCGCCTCCGCGGTCCTCGGCGACCTGGTGGCGGTCTGCCGCAACAAGCTGGCCGAGACCACCGGGCCGGGCGAGTCCGCGTACACGCAACTGCCGGTCGGCCCCATGGGTGACGTGGTCACCCGCTACCACATCAGCCTGGACGTGGCCGACAAGCCCGGTGTGCTCGCCCAGGTCGCCACGGTCTTCGCCGAGCACGGCGTGTCCATCGACACGGTCCGCCAGCAGAGCAAGGACGGGGGTGCCGCCCGCTCCGGAGAGACCGTCGACGGGGGAGAGGCGTCCCTCGTCGTCGTCACGCACCGGGCGGCCGACGCCGCCCTGTCGTCGACCGTCGGCGCGCTGCGCGACCTGGACACCGTCCGGGGCGTCGCCAGCATCATGCGGGTCGAAGGGGAGTAAAGGAACCCATGTCTGCCATTTCCACCGCGAGCCGTCAGTGGCGCGGAATCATCGAGGAGTACCGGGACCGGCTGCCGGTCGGCGAGTCCACCGAGGTCGTCACGCTCCGTGAGGGCGGCACGCCGCTGGTGCCCGCCCAGGTGCTCTCCGAGCGCACGGGCTGTGAGGTGCATCTCAAGGTAGAGGGCGCCAACCCCACCGGGTCCTTCAAGGACCGCGGCATGACGATGGCCATCACCCGGGCGAAGGAGGAAGGCGCGAAGGCCGTCATCTGCGCCTCCACCGGCAACACCTCCGCCTCGGCCGCCGCGTACGCCGTACGGGCCGGGATGGTGTGCGCCGTTCTCGTCCCGCAGGGCAAGATCGCGCTCGGCAAGATGGGCCAGGCGCTGGTGCACGGCGCCAAGATCCTCCAGGTCGACGGGAATTTCGACGACTGTCTGACGCTGGCCCGCGGCCTCTCCGAGCGGTACCCCGTCGCACTTGTGAACTCCGTCAACCCGGTACGGATCGAGGGCCAGAAGACCGCCGCCTTCGAGATCGTCGACATGCTGGGCGACGCGCCGGACCTCCATGTGCTGCCGGTCGGCAACGCGGGCAACATCACCGCGTACTGGAAGGGGTACCAGGAGTACGCCGCCGACGGTATCGCCGCGCGCACCCCGCGCATGTGGGGCTTCCAGGCGTCCGGCAGCGCGCCGATCGTACGTGGCGAAGTCGTCAAGGATCCGCACACGATCGCGACGGCCATCCGGATCGGCAACCCCGCCTCCTGGCAGTTCGCCGAGCGCGCCCGGGACGAGTCCGGCGGCGCCATCGACGAGGTGACCGACCGTCAGATCCTGGCCGCCTACCGGCTGCTGGCCTCCCAGGAGGGTGTCTTCGTTGAGCCCGCCTCGGCCGCCTCGGTGGCCGGTCTGCTCAAGGCGGCCGACGAGGGCAAGGTCGACCCGGGCCAGCGCATCGTCTGCACGGTCACCGGCAACGGCCTCAAGGACCCGGACTGGGCCGTCGCGGGCGCCCCGCAGCCGGTCACCGTCCCGGTCGACGCGGACGCCGCGGCCGAGCGCCTCGGTCTGGCGTAGTACGCCCCCGAAGGATGCGACGCACCCGGCCGCGGTTCCCCGCGGCCGGCTGCGCGCCCCGAACGTGCGACACCGCGCGAAAAGGGGTTACGGAGCCCGCAGGAACCCCGTAACCTCGGACGCAGCAAACCCTGCAAAGGCTGCAAAGGCGTCCCTGGGGCGTGGGCAGCGCGCGACACGCATCGTGCGCCTCCTGTGCGCCCTATGTCGCCACAGAACCTTCCTTCGATAGGCTGGCAGCCAACTCCCCTCCCCACGGCATGTCGCAGTGGTGTGCAGGGCAGGTCAGAACGGTCCCCACGAGCCGGCCGGGCACCCAGGTGCCGCGGCGCTCCGGGGCAGTGCCGCAGCATCACATCAAGGAGAGTCATCGAGCGATGGCCGGTCCAGCGTTCCGCGCCGCCGCCGTCCGGGTGCGCACCCCCGCGACCAGCGCCAATCTCGGTCCCGGCTTCGACGCCCTCGGGCTGTCCCTGGGCCTGTACGACGACGTCGTGGTGCGGGTGGCCGACTCCGGCCTGCACGTCGACATCGCGGGCGAGGGCGCCGAGACCCTGCCGCGCGACGAGAGCCACCTGCTCGTACGGTCCCTGCGCGCCGCCTTCGACCTGCTCGGCGGGCAGCCGCGCGGCCTGGAGATCGTCTGCGCCAACCGCATCCCGCACGGCCGCGGCCTGGGCTCCTCCTCCGCCGCCATCTGCGCGGGCATCATGGCCGCCCGAGCGGTGACCATAGGCGCCGAACAGAAGCTGGACGACGCGGCGCTGCTGGAACTGGCCACCGAGATCGAGGGACATCCGGACAACGTCGCCGCCTGCCTGCTCGGCGGCTTCACGCTGGCCTGGACCGATACCGGATCGGCGCGCGCGATCAGGATGGATCCCGCCGATTCCATCGTTCCGGTGGTCTTCGTACCGGGCAAGCCGGTGCTCACCGAGACCGCGCGGGGCCTGCTGCCGCGGACCGTCCCGCACGTGGACGCGGCGGCCAACGCCGGCCGCGCCGCACTGCTCGTCGAGGCCCTGACCAGGCGCCCCGAGCTGCTGCTGGCCGCGACCGAGGACCGACTTCACCAGGAGTACCGTGCTCCCGCGATGCCCGAGAGCGTGGCCCTGGTGAACCGACTGCGGGCGGACGGCGTCCCCGCGGTCGTCTCCGGCGCGGGCCCGACGGTCCTCGCGCTGGTCCAGGAGGACGCGGCCGACAAGGTCGCCGGCCTCGCGGGCGAGGGGTGGGCGGCCAACCGGCTGGCCCTCGACGCGGCGGGCACCTCGGTGCTGCCGCTCGCCGGGTGATCGACGATTGCCGGTCTTCGAGAGGGGGAATGTTTGTTGGATCCGGTAGTGTTAACCTCAAGTGAGTACGTGACGCCTCTGCGGCGCGGTACTCCGTGTCCCCCATCGGGACCACCTTTCTTCCGGGAGCCTCCCAAACTGCTTGGAGCAGTTGCCTGAGCAGAAGCGAGCACGCTCCGGAATCGGCGTGACGGACATGAGTCACAGACATCTCCTCGCGCCGGAACCATGAACTGATCTCTCCGCCATTTCCGGCGGGACCACCGCCCCGGCCAGGTCCGCGAGTACGGGACCGCAGCCGGACAGCACAACCGGTCGCCGAGCCAGACAGGCCGACGCCCGCTCCAGGGAAGGACCCTTCGTGAGCGACACCACCGATCTGATGGGCGTACGCACCGATGGCAGTGCCACCGCGCCCGCCACGGACGCTCCCGCCGCGCCTGCGCGGCGCCGCCGTTCCGGCACCGGCCTGGACGGCATGGTCCTGGCAGAGCTGCAGCAGGTCGCCTCCAGCCTCGGTATCAAGGGCACCGCGCGGATGCGCAAGAGCCAGCTGATCGAGGTCATCAAGGAGAAGCAGGCCGCCGGCTCCGGTTCCGGCGCCGCCGCCAAGGGCGACGCGCCCGCAGAGACCGAGACCAAGCCCAAGCGCCGGGCGACCTCCAAGGCCCGTACGGGCGAGGACGGCGACGCCAAGGCCGCGGGCAAGGCGGACGACAAGGCCACCGCCGACAAGGGCGCCGGCCAGCAGCAGATCGACATCCCGGGCCAGCCCAGCGACGAGCAGCCGGCCGGCGAGCGCCGCCGGCGTCGCGCCACCGCCGCCGCGGGCAGCCCCGACGGCGCCGGTGAGGCGAAGGCCGAGGGCAAGGCCGAGGCGAAGGCCGACACCCGCACCGACCGGCGCGAGGACGCCAAGGCCGAGGCCGCGGCGGACAACGCCGAGGGCCGCCAGGGCAAGGGCGACCGCCAGGACCGCGGGGACCGCCAGGACCGCGGCCAGAAGGGCGACCGCCAGAACCGCGGTGAGCGGGGCGAGCGCGGGGAGCGGGGCGAACGCGGCCAGCGCGACCGCCGCAACAAGAACAACGACGGTGACGGCGGCAACCAGCAGGGCGGCGGCAACCGCCAGCGCGACAACCGCGACAACCGCCGGGCCGACGAGGACGGCGACGACTTCGAGGGCGGGCGCCGCGGGCGCCGCGGCCGTTACCGGGACCGCCGTGGCCGCCGTGGCCGCGACGAGGGCTTCGGCAACGAGCCGCAGGTGTCCGAGGACGACGTGCTGATCCCCGTCGCGGGCATCCTCGACATCCTCGACAACTACGCGTTCATCCGGACCTCCGGCTACCTGCCCGGCCCGAACGACGTGTACGTCTCGCTCGCCCAGGTCCGCAAGAACGGTCTGCGCAAGGGTGACCACGTCACCGGCGCGGTCCGCCAGCCCCGCGAGGGCGAGCGCCGCGAGAAGTTCAACGCGCTGGTGCGCCTGGACACCGTCAACAGCGTCTCGCCCGAACAGGGCCGCGGCCGCCCGGAGTTCGGCAAGCTGACGCCCCTTTACCCGCAGGAGCGGCTGCGCCTGGAAGGTGAGCCCGGCGCGCTGACGCCGCGCATCATCGACCTGGTCGCGCCGATCGGCAAGGGCCAGCGCGGTCTGATCGTGGCGCCGCCGAAGACCGGCAAGACCATGATCATGCAGGCGATCGCCAACTCGATCACCCGCAACAGCCCCGAGTGCCACCTGATGGTCGTCCTGGTCGACGAGCGTCCGGAAGAGGTCACCGACATGCAGCGGTCGGTCAAGGGCGAGGTCATCTCCTCGACCTTCGACCGCCCGGCCGAGGACCACACCACCGTCGCCGAGCTGGCCATCGAGCGCGCCAAGCGGCTGGTGGAGCTGGGCCACGACGTGGTCGTCCTGCTGGACTCCATCACCCGTCTGGGCCGTGCGTACAACCTCGCCGCCCCGGCGTCGGGCCGCATCCTGTCCGGTGGTGTCGACTCGACCGCGCTGTACCCGCCGAAGAAGTTCTTCGGCGCCGCGCGCAACATCGAGGACGGCGGCTCGCTGACCATCCTGGCCACCGCGCTGGTCGAGACCGGCTCGCGGATGGACGAGGTGATCTTCGAGGAGTTCAAGGGCACCGGCAACATGGAGCTCAAGCTCGACCGGAAGCTCTCGGACAAGCGCATCTTCCCGGCGGTGGACGTGGACGCGTCCAGCACCCGTAAGGAAGAGATCCTGATGGGCAGCGACGAGCTGGCCGTCGTCTGGAAGCTGCGCCGGGTGCTGCACGCCCTGGACCAGCAGCAGGCCATCGAGCTGCTGCTGGACAAGATGAAGCAGACGAAGTCCAACGCGGAGTTCCTGCTCCAGATCCAGAAGACGACGCCCGGTATGGGCAACGGCAACGGCAACGACTGACGCCGGCCCCGTACGAACGGCCCGCCGGCGCCCGTAACGGCGCCGGACACGGCCGTAGCCGCACGGCTGAGCCCTCCCGGTCACATCGGTGACCGGGAGGGCTTCGTGCTGTCGGCGGAAACCCGCAGATTGTTGCCTTGCGCACACGCGCGGCGCTCCCGGAGGCCGTCACTCCGCTTTCCGCCTCCGGGCGAAAGCCCTGGTCACCCCGGTAAAAGTCGACTTTTGGCCGGAGTGCGGGCGGGCCGGTTTCTAAGAATGGCTCTCAATCCCGTTGTGCAACCCTTCCGGTCTGCCCCCCGTCTTTCAAGGAGCAACAAACCGTGGCCGGAGGCTGAACGGTGGCGGCGAGGGGCAGCCGAGAGAACGAGGACTGAGGAGCAGATGGCGGACGACAGCAGGGCCGCGAACCCGGCCAAGAGCCGTTCCCGCGGCATACGTGCCACGGGCCGCCGGCGCAAGGGTCCGACCCGGCGCCGCCGCGCCCTGACGATCACCGTGTGCGCGCTGGTCAGCTGCGTACTGCTCGGTGGCGCGGGACTCGGTTACGTCTACTTCAAACTCAACGGCAACCTGAAGGGCGTCGACATCAACGCCGCCCTGGGCAAGAACCGGCCCAAGGACAACGACGACGGATCGATGGACATCCTCGTCATGGGCTCCGACTCCCGGGCGGGAAAGAACGGGGAGTACGGCACCGACGAGGGCGGCGCCCGCTCCGACACCGCGATGATCGTGCACATCTTCAAGGGCCACAAGAAGGCCAGCGTCGTCAGCGTCCCGCGCGACACCCTGGTCCAGCGCCCCGACTGCACCAAGGACGGCAAGAACGTACCGGGCCAGCGCAAGGCCATGTTCAACACCGCCTTCGAGGTCGGCGGCCCGGCCTGCGCGGTCAAGACCGTCGAGGCGATGAGCGGCATCCGCATGGACCACTTCGTCGAGGTCGACTTCAACGGCTTCAAGAAGCTCATCGACGCCCTGGGCGGCGTGGACATCACCACCACCAAGCCCATCCACGACAACAAGAGCCACCTGAACCTGGAGCCCGGCAAGCACACCCTCAACGGTGAGGACGCCCTCGGCCTCGTACGGACCCGGCACGGCGTGCCCGGCGGCGACGGCAGCGACCTGGGCCGCATCCAGCTCCAGCAGACCTTCATCAAGGCACTGATGAAACAGGTGAAGAGCATCGGGCTGCTCTCCAACCCGACGAAGCTCTACGGCATCGCCGACACCGCCACCAAGGCCATCACCACCGACAGCGACCTGAACTCCGTCAACGCGCTGATGGGGCTCGCCAAGGACATGGGCGGCATCGAGTCGGACCACATCGACATGGTCACGCTGCCCGTCACGTACGACCCGAAGAATCCTTCCCGCGTGCTGCCGCTGGAGAAGCAGTCCCGGCAGGTCTGGGACGCGCTGCGCCAGGACCGGGACATCCCCAAGGAAGCGATCAAGGATTCCGCAGGTGACAAGGGTGGAACGGATAGCTACGTCAAGTAGCGGAACCGTTTCTTCACCTCATGTCCCGCCGCCGTGGACCGCCCGGGAACAAAATCCGGAGCACCCCGGTTTTGGGAGATGAGGCCAGTCCTGGCAGACTGGACCGTCGGCCCCGGTTCACGTGACGCAATCCGCGGAACGACCCGGAGCCCTCCCGAACCTAGGAGATTCCCTTGAAGCGCGACATCCACCCGGAGTACGTCGAGACCCAGGTCAGCTGCACCTGTGGCGCGTCGTTCACCACCCGTAGCACCGTGGCCGGCGGCACCATCCGTGCCGACATCTGCTCCGAGTGCCACCCGTTCTACACGGGCAAGCAGAAGATCCTCGACACCGGTGGCCGTGTGGCCCGCTTCGAGGCCCGCTTCGGCAAGGGCGCCGGCGCCGCCAAGAAGTAGCGACCCGCAAGGCGCCGGTTCCGTCTCGCCCCTGGGAAGGGGCGGCGGACCGGCGTTTTGTCGTCCAGGCCACGGACCCCGCCGGAGGTCCCAGGGGCCCGCGGCCCCGCCGCACACGTGCCGGCAACCGGCAGCCGGGAACCCCCGGATCCCGGAAGACACAGCCAGGTGAGGAACCCCCACGATGTTCGAGGCGGTCGAGGAACTGATCGGCGAGCACGCCGACCTTGAGAAGCGACTGGCCGACCCCGCGGTCCACGCCGACCAGCGCGAGGCCAAGCGGCTCAACAAGCGCTATTTCGAGCTGACCCCGATCATCACGACGTACCGCGCCTGGAAGCAGACCGGCGACGACATCGGTACGGCCCGCGAACTGGCCGCCGACGACCCGGACTTCGCCGACGAGGTCAAGGACCTCGAAGCGCGCCGCGAGGAGCTCACCGAGAAGCTGCGGCTGCTGCTCGTCCCGCGCGACCCCAGCGACGACAAGGACGTCATCCTGGAGGTCAAGGCGGGCGAGGGCGGCGAGGAGTCCGCGCTGTTCGCCGGCGACCTGCTGCGCATGTACCTGCGCTACGCCGAGCGGGTCGGCTGGAAGACCGAGATCCTCGACGCCAACGAGTCCGACCTCGGCGGCTACAAGGACGTCCAGGTCGCCGTGAAGACCAAGGGCGGCAACGGCGCCACCGAGCCCGGCCAGGGCGTGTGGGCCCGCCTGAAGTACGAGGGCGGTGTGCACCGCGTGCAGCGGGTGCCCGCCACCGAGTCCCAGGGCCGTATCCACACCTCGGCGGCCGGCGTGCTCGTCACGCCGGAGGCCGAGGAGGTCGAGGTCGAGATCGGCCCGAACGACCTGCGCATCGACGTCTACCGCTCGTCGGGCCCCGGCGGCCAGTCGGTCAACACCACCGACTCCGCCGTACGCATCACCCACCTGCCCACCGGCATCGTCGTCTCCTGCCAGAACGAGAAGAGCCAGCTCCAGAACAAGGAGCAGGCCCTGCGCATCCTGCGGTCGCGGCTGCTGGCCGCCGCCCAGGAGGAGGCCGAGAAGGAGGCGTCGGACGCCCGGCGCAGCCAGGTCCGCACCGTCGACCGCTCCGAGCGCATCCGGACGTACAACTTCCCGGAGAACCGCATTTCGGACCACCGTGTCGGCTTCAAGGCGTACAACCTGGACCAGGTCCTCGACGGCGAGCTCGATCCGGTCATCCAGGCGTGCGTGGACGCCGACTCGGCCGCCAAGCTGGCCGCCGCCCAGTAAGCCCGTGGAACGCCCGTAAAACGCCCGTAGAACGAGCCGGAGGAACAGCGTGCCGTCGCCTTCCGGGGGTCACGACCCCCAGCGGCCCCGCCGCGGGCCCAACCCCCGCACCGTGCTGCTCGCCGAGGTGGCCCAGGCCACCCAGCGGCTGGCCGACGCCGGCGTACCCTCACCGCGCTTCGACGCCGAGGAACTCGCCGCCCACGTCCACGGCGTCAAGCGCGGTGAACTGCACCGGGTCCCCGACGCGGACTTCGACGCCCGTTACTGGGAGGCCGTCGCCCGCCGCGAGGCCCGCGAGCCGCTCCAGCACATCACCGGCCGGGCCTTCTTCCGCTACCTGGAGCTGCACGTCGGCCCCGGCGTCTTCGTACCCCGCCCGGAGACCGAGTCGGTCGTCGGCTGGGCGATAGACGCGGTACGGGCCATGGACGTCGTCGAACCGCTCATCGTGGACCTGTGCACGGGCTCCGGAGCCATCGCGCTCGCCCTGGCGCAGGAGGTGCCCCGCTCCCGGGTGCACGCCGTCGAGCTGTCCGACGAGGCCATGCAGTGGGCCCGCAAGAACGTCGAGGGGTCCCGCGTCGTTCTCCAGCAGGGCGACGCGCTGACCGCGCTTCCCGAGCTGGACGGCCAGGTGGACCTGGTCATCTCCAACCCGCCGTACATCCCGCTGACCGAGTGGGAGTACGTCGCACCCGAGGCACGCGACCACGACCCCGAGCTCGCGCTGTTCTCGGGCCAGGACGGCCTGGACACCATCCGCGGCATCGAGCGGACCGCGCACCGCCTGCTGCGGCCCGGCGGCGTCGTGGTCATCGAGCACGCCGACACCCAGGGCGGCCAGGTTCCGTGGATCTTCACCGAGGAGCGGGGCTGGGCCGACGCGGCCGACCACCCCGACCTGAACAACCGGCCCCGCTTCGCCACCGCGCGCAGGGCGACGCCATGACGAGCCCGGCCCCCACGAGTCATCTGTACGTTCCGCACGAGGAGGTCCGTTAAATGGCACGGCGATACGACTGCAGCGACGCGACCGACCGCGCGACCGGTCTGCGCGAGGCCGCATCGGCCGTCCGTCGCGGCGAGCTGGTCGTGCTGCCGACCGACACCGTCTACGGCATCGGCGCGGACGCGTTCAGTGCCGAGGCCGTCGGTGACCTGCTGGAGGCCAAGGGGCGCGGGCGCGGCATGCCGTCCCCGGTGCTCGTCGGCTCCCCGAACACCCTCCACGGGCTCGTCACGGACTTCTCCGAGCAGGCATGGGAGCTGGTCGACGCCTTCTGGCCCGGCGCGCTGACCCTGGTCGCCACCCACCAGCCGTCGCTGACCTGGGACCTCGGGGAGACCCGCGGCACGGTCGCGGTCCGCATGCCGCTGCACCCGGTCGCCATCGAGCTGCTGACCGAGTTCGGCCCGATGGCCGTCTCCAGCGCCAACCTCACCGGGCACCCGTCGCCGCAGGACTGCGACGCGGCCCAGGAGATGCTCGGCGACTCCGTCTCCGTCTACCTGGACGGCGGCCCGACCCCCGCCGCCGTGCCGTCCTCGATCGTGGACGTCACCGGGCCGACGCCGCTGCTGCTGCGCGAGGGCGCGATCAGCGCGGAGGAGCTGCGCAAGGTGGCTCCCGGGCTTGAGGTGGCGAATTGATTGCGCCCCTCGGGCGTGGCATAGCGGGACCCGGCGAGGACAGCTACCGCACGTTCCGCATCCTCCACGTCAGCACCGGCAACGTCTGCCGCTCGCCCATCACCGAGCGGCTGCACCGGCACGCCCTCGACCTGCGGCTGGGCGCGGACCGCGGCGGCCTGGTCGTGGAGAGCGCCGGCACCTGGGGCCACGAAGGCGCGCCCATGGAGACCCACGCCGCCACGGTTCTGGCCGACTACGGGGCCGATCCGGCCGACTTCACCGGCCGAGAGCTGCTGGACGAGCACGTCATCCGGGCCGACCTCGTGCTGACCGCCACCCGCGACCACCGCGCCCAGGTCATCTCCATGGGCCACTCGGCGGGGCTGCGCACCTTCACGCTGAAGGAGTTCAACCGCCTCGTACGGGCCATAGACCCGGCCACGCTCCCCGAGCCCGATCCGGCGCTGCCCGGCGGCGGGCTGGTCGAACGCGCCCGCGCCCTGGTCGGCGCCGCGGCGGCGCTGCGCGGCTGGCTGCTGGCACCGAACCCGGAGGCGGACGAGGTCTACGACCCGTACGGCGCGCCCATCACGTTCTTCCGCTCCATCGGCGACGAGATCAACCAGGCCCTGGACCCCGTCGTGACGGCGCTGACGGGGGTTCCGGCGCGCGCTTGAGGGGTCTGGGCGGCCTCCGGGTTGTGCGGGGGTGGGAACGGGGCTTCTAGGGCTCTTGGGGGCTCTTGGGGGTGCTGGGGCTGGGGCTTCGTTCCGGTGTGCTGTGTTCCGGTGCGCTTCGTTCCGGTCCGCTTCGGGTAGGCCCCCGGTGGGGGATGCGGGCAGCCGTCCCGTAAGGCGGGCGGTCCGGCCTCGGTTTGGCCCGGTCCGGCCTCGACTCGGTTCGGCTCGGCTCGGGTGTGCGCGCTTCGGTGTGGCTGCGCTTGGGTAGGCCCCCGGTGGGGGAATGTGCGCGGTCGCCCCGTAAGGCGGGCGGTTCGGCGCGGCCTCGGCTCGGTGCGGCCCGGCCTCGGTTTGGCCCGGGCCGGCCTCGACTCGGTTCGGCTCGGCGCGGGTGTGCGAGCTTCGGTGTGGCTGCGCTTGGGTAGGCCCCCGGTGGGGGAATGTGCGCTGCCGCCCCGTAAGGCGAGCGGCCCCGCCTCCGGCCCGGCTCCGCCCGCCACCCTCCCCCCCACCCGCTCCCTCCACCGCGCCCCAACCCCGCACCGCGCCTACATTGGGACCACGTCCCCGTCCGAGGTCCGGAGCGCGCCATGCCCGCCACCACCACGTCATCCCGGAGCGACATCACGGCTGCCCGGAAGGAGGCGGCCGGGGCAGGGGAGGGGCACGGCGGGTACCCGCCGCCTGCCTGGACGCCCGACTTCGCGGAGCTGCTGGAGCAGGACCCCGAGATCGCCGGGGTGCTGCTCGCCGAGGCGGCCCGGCAGGGGGACGGGCTGCAGCTCGTCGCCGCCGAGAACTTCGCCTCCCGGGCCGTGCTGGCCGCCTTGGGCTCCCCGCTCGCCAACAAGTACGCCGAGGGCTATCCGGGCGCCCGGCACCACGGCGGATGCGAGGTCGTGGATCTCGCCGAGCGGCTCGCCGTGGAACGTGCCAAAGTCCTGTTCGGCGCCGAGCACGCCAACGTCCAGCCGCACTCCGGGTCGTCGGCCGTGCTGGCCGCGTATGCCGCCCTGCTGCGCCCCGGCGACACCGTCCTGGCCATGGCGCTGCCGCACGGCGGACACCTGACGCACGGCTCCCCGGCCAATTTCTCCGGCCGCTGGTTCGACTTCGCCGGGTACGGCGTCGATCCGCACACCGGCCTGCTGGACTACGACGAGGTGCGCGCGCTGGCCCGCCGGCACCGGCCCAAGGCCATCGTCTGCGGGTCGATCTGCTATCCGCGGCATCTGGACTACGCCGCCTTCCGGGAGATCGCCGACGAGGTGGGCGCGTACCTCGTCGCGGACGCTGCCCACCCCATCGGGCTGATCGCCGCGGGCCTGGCGCCCAGCCCGGTGCCGTACGCGGACGTGGTGTGCGCGACCACCCACAAGGTGCTGCGCGGCCCCCGGGGCGGCATGATCCTGTGCGGTGCCGAGCTGGCCGAGCGCATCGACCGGGCGGTCTTCCCGTTCACCCAGGGCGGCGCCCAGATGAACGCGGTCGCCGCCAAGGCCGTCGCCTTCGGCGAGGCCGCCACCGACGCCTTCGCCGCCTACGCGCGGCAGGTCGTCGCCAACGCGCGAGCGCTGGCCGGATCGCTGGCCGAGGAGGGCCTGCCGGTCACCACCGGCGGTACGGACACCCACCTGATCACCGCCGACCCGGCGCCGCTGGGGGCGGACGCCCGTACGGCCAGGGGGCGTTGCGCGGCGGCGGGCATCGTGCTGGACACCTGCGCCCTGCCGTGCCCCGAGGACCCGTCAGGACGCCGCCCGGGGCTGCGGCTGGGGGCTGCCGCCCTGACCACCCAGGGCATGGGCGAGGAGGAGGCGGTGCGGGTCGGCGCGCTGATCGCGGCGGCGGTACGGGAGGACCCGGGGGCCCGCGCGGCGACCATGGCATTGGTCCGGCGCTTTCCCCCATATCCCCATCCGGGCTGAGCTCTGGAACCATGCGCGGGACGGGGGTGTCTTCCCTTACGTTCACGGATAGGGGGCGGACACGCATATGGTGTGTGGCTGTGATGGCCAGCGATACCAATGGGGCAGCCCGTGCGTGAATACCTGCTGACGCTGTGCGTCACGGCCGCGGTCACTTACCTGCTGACCGGGCCGGTACGGAAATTCGCCATCGCGGCCGGCGCGATGCCGGAGATCCGCGCGCGCGACGTGCACCGCGAACCCACCCCGCGCCTCGGCGGCATCGCCATGTTCGGCGGGCTGTGCGCGGGACTGCTGGTCGCGGCCCATCTCAGCAACCTCAAGTCCGTCTTCGAGCACTCCAACGAGCCGCGCGCGCTGCTGTCGGGCGCCGCGCTGATCTGGGTGCTGGGCGTGCTGGACGACAAGTGGGGCGTGGACGCGCTGGTCAAGCTCGGCGGGCAGATGATCGCCGCCGGTGTGATGGTCCTTCAGGGGCTGACGATCCTGTGGATCCCGGTGCCGGGCATCGGCACGGTCTCGCTGAGCCCGTGGCAGGGCACGCTGCTGACGGTGGCTCTGGTCGTCATCACCATCAACGCCGTCAACTTCGTGGACGGCCTGGACGGGCTGGCCTCCGGCATGGTGTGCATCGCCGCCGCGGCGTTCTTCATGTACGCGTACCGGATGTGGTTCGGGTACGGCATCGAGGCGGCCGCGCCCGCGACGCTGTTCTCGGTCGTCCTGATGGGCATGTGCCTGGGCTTCCTGCCGCACAACATGCACCCGGCGCGGATCTTCATGGGCGACTCGGGCTCGATGCTGATCGGGCTGGTCATGGCGGCCGGCGCGGTCTCGGTGACCGGCCAGGTCGACCCGGACCTGCTCAACCTGAAGGCGGGCAGCGTCCGCGAGGCCACCCACGCGATGGTGCCGGTCTACATCCCGCTGCTGCTGCCGCTGACGATCATCGCGGTGCCGGTGGCCGACCTGGTGCTGGCCATCGTGCGCCGTACGTGGAAGGGCCAGTCGCCGTTCGCCGCCGACCGCGGCCACCTGCACCACCGGCTGCTGGAGATCGGCCACTCGCACAGCCGCGCCGTCCTGATCATGTACTTCTGGTCCGCGCTGATCGCCTTCGGCGCCGTGGCGTACTCGGTCAACAACGCGAGTGTGTGGGTCGTGTTGGGCATCGTGCTGCTGAGTGCGATCGGGCTGGTCCTCCTGCTGCTGCCGCGCTTCACGCCGCGCGCGCCGCGCTGGATGGAGTGGATGGTGCCGCCGCGGTACCGGCGCAGCGTGCAGGCGGCGGCCGTCGCCGCGGCCGCCGAGGAGAGCGCGGCGGTCGACGAGGCCGGGCAGCTCGGTGGGGGACGGACGGCGGACGGCGAGAGCGCTCCGGAGCGGGAGCGGCGGCCGGTGCCGGCGGGCGTCAACGGGGCCACCGCGATCGGTGACCGGTCGCGGTTCACCGACCGGCGTAAGGCCGGAAGTCACCGCTGAGGCGAGTTTTCGCTCGTACGAGCGATGCTCGAAAATCCCCTCATTGGGTTACATAGCAGACAGAGTGTCGCCGTGTCGCGCTCCTACGCGCGGATTACTGCTCACGTGTGACGGGTAGCACACCGAGCAGGTAAAGACCTCATCAAATAGTTTGTGATACCGTTCACGAAACCCGGCGACAGAGCCGAAGGACCGAAGTGCGACGGTCTTTCGGCCTCAGGTTCTCCCTCAGGCCGGGTCTACGCTCGTCCTTGACGACACCACCCCCATTTTTTGCCGGAGCGCCGCCATGCAGTCCACTGACGCCCGCCTACTTGCCAATGTCTCCGTACCCTCGCTTGCCACCGGCGCCGTCGGCGTCGTGGTCAGCGCTGTGGTCGCGGGCGGGCCGGGCGCGATCGGTGCTGCCATCGGAACGGCGCTGGTGCTGCTGCTGATGGGGTCGGGTCTGGTGGTTCTCCAGCAGACCGCGAAGCGCCTCCCGGATCTGTTCCAGATGATGGGACTGCTGCTGTACGCGGTGCAGATCCTGGCGGTCGCGGTCTTCATGATCGTCTTCAAGGACACCACGCTCTTCAACGTCAGGGCGTTCGCCTTCACCCTGCTCGCGACCGTCCTGGTGTGGATCGCCTTCCAGGCCCGCAGCTATATGAAGGCAAAGGTTCTCTACGTGAATCCCGAATCCGCCGACTCCGAGAAGGCGGAAACCACGGGGTCGCGGACGTGAGCCGTAGGGCCGGAATAAAAGCCCACGCGAGAGCCTGCTATCGTCCGGTGCCAACTGCGGCGCAGTCGGCGCAGGCGGCTGAGCCTCCAGGTTCCGAGTCAGGGAACCGGTTGCACGTCCGGCCGATGCCTGTGACCCGATCCGGCCCCGCGCCGATCAGCCGCCCCCCAATCCGTAAGACCAGTCCAGTGCCGCACCGTGGCTCAATGCCGCGCCGACACAACGAGGTTGCCGTACCCATGCGCCACGCTGAAGGAGCTCGCGGTGAGTGCTGAAACGATGCTCGCCCTCGACACGGAGTGCCACCTCTTCATCCCGGGGTGTGGCTTCGAGGCCCCGGGCCTTCATTCGTTCGTCTTCGAGCCCCTTTTCACCATCGGTGGCTACGAGTTCAACAAGCCGATGCTGCTGGCCCTGGTCAGCACGGTGATCATCGTGGCGTTCTTCTGGGCCGCCTTCGGCCGCGCCAAGGTGGTGCCCGGCAAGCTGCAGATGATCGGTGAGGCGGGTTACGACTTCGTGCGCCGCGGGCTCGTCTACGACGCGCTCGGCAAGAAGGAGGGCGAGAAGTTCGTCCCCTTCATGGTCGCGCTGTTCTTCTTCGTGTGGATCATGAACCTCTGGTCGATCATCCCGGTCGCCCAGTTCCCGGTGACATCGGTCATCGCGTTCCCCATGGGTCTGGCCCTGGTGGTCTACATCACCTGGCTCGTGCTGACGTTCAAGAGGCAGGGCTTCGTCGGCGGTCTGAAGAACCTCACCGGCTACGACAAGTCGCTCGGCTGGGTCCTCCCGCTGATCATGTTCCTGGAACTGCTGCAGCACCTGATCATCCGGCCCTTCACGCACGCGGTCCGGCTGTTCGCGAACATGTTCGCGGGCCACATGCTCATCCTGATGTTCACCGTCGCCAGCTGGTACCTGCTGAACGGCATCGGCATCGCCTACGCGGGCGTCTCGTTCGTCATGACCATCGTGATGACGGCCTTCGAGCTCTTCATCCAGGCCATTCAGGCGTACATCTTCGTGCTCCTGGCCTGTAACTACATCCAGGGCGCGCTCGCCGAGCACCACTGAGCCCCCAGGAACCCAGCAGTCCCACCAGACGTCCGGTGGCCAACCCCCACCGGTCCATGAAAGAGAAGGAAGACACGGCATGTCCGCGACTCTCGAACTCGCCGCCGGCCTCACTGGCAACGTCGCTTCGATCGGCTACGGCCTCGCCGCCATCGGCCCCGGCGTCGGCGTCGGCATCATCTTCGGCAACGGCACCCAGGCCCTGGCCCGTCAGCCCGAGGCCGCCGGCCTGATCCGCACCAACCAGATCATGGGCTTCGCCTTCTGCGAGGCGCTCGCCCTCATCGGCATCGTCATGGGTTACGCGTACCCGTCGGCCTGATCACGGACCGATCGACGACGCCACTTAGACGGAAGGCATTGATGTGAGCGCCCTGGTGAACATGGCGGCGGAGGTTCCTGAGAACCCCCTCGTCCCGCCGATTCCAGAGCTGGTCATCGGCCTGATCGCTTTCTTCATCGTCTTCGGCTTCCTCGCCAAGAAGCTCCTCCCGAACGTCAACAAGGTTCTGGACGAGCGCCGCGAGAAGATCGAAGGCGGCATCGAGAAGGCGGATGCCCTACAGGCCGAAGCTCAGCAGGTCCTGGAGGACTACCGGTCCCAGCTCGCCGACGCGCGCCACGAGGCCGCCCGGCTGCGCCAGGAGGCGCAGGAGCAGGGAGCGACCCTGATCGCCGAGATGCGTGCCGAGGGCCAGCGGCAGCGCGAGGAGATCATCGCGGCCGGCCACGCCCAGATCGAGGCGGACCGCAAGCAGGCCGCGCAGTCGCTGCGCCAGGACGTGGGCAAGCTCGCCACGGAGCTGGCGGGCAAGCTGGTCGGTGAGTCCCTGGAGGACCACGCCCGCCAGAGCCGGACCATCGACCGCTTCCTCGACGAGCTCGAGGCCAAGGCGGCGTCGGACCCGACGAAGGCAGAGGCCGGCCGATGAATGGAGCGAGCCGCGAGGCACTCGCCTCCGCACGCGAGCAGCTCGACGCGCTGACGGACAACACGTCCGTCGACGCCGCGAAGCTCGCCGAGGAGCTGGCTGCCGTCACCGCTCTGCTCGACCGCGAGGTGTCGCTGCGTCGGGTCCTCACCGACCCGGCGCAGGCCGGCGAGGCCAAGGCCGAGCTGGCCGGGCGTCTGTTCGGCGGCCAGGTCGGCGGCGAGACCGTCGACCTGCTCTCCGGCATGGTCCGCTCCCGCTGGTCGCGCTCGCGCGACCTGGCGGACGCGACCGAGGAGCTGGCGTACGGCGCCGACCTCGTCGCGGCCCAGCGGGCGGGCGCCCTCGACGACGTCGAGGACGAGCTGTTCCGGTTCAGCCGGATCGTCGCCTCGTCGCACGAACTGCGCGCGGCACTGACCGACCGCACCGCGCAGGGCCCGGCCAAGGCCGAGCTGCTGCGCTCGCTGCTGGGCGGCCGGGCCCACCCGGTCACCGAGCGCGTCGTGGTCCGGCTTGTCGCACAGCCGCGGGGCCGTAGCCTGGAAGCAGGGCTGGACGCCCTGTCCAAGCTGGCCGCGGCGCGCCGGGACCGGATGGTCGCCGTGGTCACCTCCGCGGTGCCGCTCGGCGACACCCAGCGGCAGCGCCTCGGCGCGGCCCTGGCGGCGGTGTACGGACGGCAGGTCCACCTGAACCTCGACGTGGACCCCGAGGTCCTCGGCGGAGTCCAGGTCCGGATCGGCGACGAGGTCATCAACGGCAGCATCGCGGCACGCCTCGAAGAGGCGTCCCGGCGGATGGCCGGCTGACCCACCCACCAACTCAAGAAGTAGTACGGCGGCCCGAGTTGGGCCGTGGACGCAGTGACATCACGGGGGCAACCGCCCCTGCCTGCGGCGGGGGACGCACAGCCCCCCGTAAACGACGACGGGCCCAACAAGGAGAGCAGGGAACCCAGATGGCGGAGCTCACGATCCGGCCGGAGGAGATCCGGGACGCGCTGGAGAACTTCGTCCAGGCGTACAAGCCGGACGCGGCCTCGCGCGAGGAGGTCGGGACGGTCAGCGAGGCCGGTGACGGCATCGCGAAGGTCGAGGGTCTTCCCTCGGCGATGGCGAACGAGCTGCTGAAGTTCGAGGACGGCACGCTCGGTCTTGCGCTGAACCTGGAAGAGCGCGAGATCGGTGCGGTGGTCCTCGGTGAGTTCAGCGGTATCGAGGAGGGCCAGCCGGTGCGCCGCACCGGTGAGGTGCTCTCGGTCGCCGTGGGCGAGGGCTACCTCGGCCGCGTCGTCGACCCGCTGGGCAACCCGGTCGACGGCCTCGGCGAGATCGAGTCCGAGGGCCGCCGCGCCCTGGAGCTCCAGGCTCCGGGCGTCATGGTCCGCAAGTCGGTCCACGAGCCGATGCAGACCGGCTACAAGGCCGTCGACTCGATGGTGCCGATCGGCCGTGGCCAGCGTCAGCTGATCATCGGCGACCGCCAGACGGGCAAGACCGCCCTGGCCGTCGACACGATCATCAACCAGCGTGACAACTGGCGCTCCGGCGACCCGAAGAAGCAGGTCCGCTGCATCTACGTCGCCATCGGCCAGAAGGGCTCCACCATCGCGTCCGTGCGCGGCGCGCTGGAGGAGGCCGGTGCCCTGGAGTACACGACCATCGTCGCCGCCCCGGCGTCCGACCCGGCGGGCTTCAAGTACCTGGCGCCCTACACCGGCTCGGCCATCGGCCAGCACTGGATGTACCAGGGCAAGCACGTCCTGATCATCTTCGACGACCTCTCGAAGCAGGCCGACGCCTACCGCGCCGTGTCCCTGCTGCTGCGCCGCCCGCCGGGCCGTGAGGCGTACCCGGGTGACGTCTTCTACCTGCACTCCCGCCTGCTGGAGCGCTGCGCGAAGCTCTCCGACGACCTCGGTGCCGGTTCGATGACGGGTCTGCCGATCGTCGAGACCAAGGCGAACGACGTGTCGGCGTTCATCCCGACCAACGTCATCTCCATCACCGACGGCCAGTGCTTCCTGGAGTCCGACCTGTTCAACGCGGGCCAGCGCCCGGCGCTGAACGTCGGTATCTCCGTCTCCCGCGTCGGTGGCTCCGCCCAGCACAAGGCGATGCGCCAGGTCTCCGGCCGGCTCCGCGTGGACCTCGCCCAGTTCCGTGAGCTGGAGGCGTTCGCCGCCTTCGGTTCCGACCTGGACGCGGCGTCCAAGGCCCAGCTCGCCCGTGGTCAGCGCATGACCGAGCTGCTCAAGCAGGGCCAGTACCAGCCGATGCCCGTCGAGGAGCAGGTCGTCTCCATCTGGGCCGGTACCACCGGCAAGATGGACGACGTCCCGGTCCAGGACATCCGCCGCTTCGAGCGCGAGCTGCTGGATTGGATGGGCCGCGAGAAGAAGGAGCTGCTCACCAGCATCGCCGAGGGCGCCAAGATGTCCGACGACACCATCCAGGCGCTCACCGACACGGTCTCCACCTTCAAGCAGCAGTTCGAGACCTCGGACGGCAAGCTTCTCGGTGAGGACGCTCCGGTCAGCACGAGCAAGTGACGACGGAAGGGACCTGATCCATGGGAGCCAAGCTCCGGGTCTACAAGCGTCGCATCCGCTCCGTCACCGCGACCAAGAAGATCACCAAGGCGATGGAGATGATCGCCGCCTCGCGCATCGTCAAGGCGCAGCGCCAGGTGGCGGCATCGACGCCGTACGCGAGTGAGCTCACCCGCGCGGTGACGGCGGTTGCCACCGGTTCGAACACCAAGCACGCCCTGACGACCGAGGCGGACAACCCGACGCGGGCCGCGGTACTGCTCATCACGAGCGACCGCGGTCTGGCCGGCGGCTACTCCTCCAACGCCATCAAGGCCGCCGAGCAGCTCACCGAGCGGCTCAAGGCCGAGGGCAAGGAGGTCGACACCTACATCGTCGGCCGCAAGGGTGTCTCGTACTACGGCTTCCGTGAGCGCAAGGTCACGGAGTCGTGGACCGGCTTCACCGACAGCCCGACGTACGCGGACGCCAAGGCCGTCGCCGGGCCGCTGATCGCCGCCGTCCAGCAGGACACGGCCGAGGGCGGCGTGGACGAGCTGCACATCGTCTACACCGAGTTCGTCTCGATGATGACGCAGACGCCGGTCGACAACCGGCTGCTGCCGCTCAGCCTCGAAGAGACGGCCGAGGAGGCGCAGGCGTCGTCCAAGGGCGAGATCCTGCCGCTGTTCGACTTCGAGCCGTCGGCGGAGGACGTCCTGGACGCCCTGCTGCCGCGGTACGTGGAGTCGCGCATCTACAACGCGCTGCTCCAGGCCGCCGCCTCCAAGCACGCCGCCACGCGGCGCGCGATGAAGTCGGCGACCGACAACGCGGAAGAACTCATCAAGTCGCTCTCGCGGCTTGCCAACGCGGCCCGCCAGGCCGAAATCACCCAGGAAATCAGCGAGATCGTCGGTGGCGCGAGCGCACTGGCCGACGCGACCGCGGGGAGTGACTGACAACTATGACCACCACTGTTGAGACGGCCACGGCGACGGGCCGCGTCGCGCGGGTCATCGGCCCGGTCGTCGACGTGGAGTTCCCCGTCGACGCGATGCCGGACATCTACAACGCGCTGCACGTCGAGGTCGCCGACCCGGCCGAAGAGGGCAAGCTCAAGACGCTGACCCTGGAGGTCGCCCAGCACCTGGGTGACGGCGTGGTCCGCGCGATCTCGATGCAGCCCACCGACGGTCTGGTCCGCCAGGCCTCGGTGACCGACACCGGCGCGGGTATCACCGTGCCCGTCGGTGACGTCACCAAGGGCAAGGTGTTCAACACCCTCGGCGAGATCCTGAACGTGGACCCGGCCACGGTCGAGGTCAACGAGCGCTGGCCGATCCACCGCAAGGCCCCCAGCTTCGACCAGCTGGAGTCCAAGACCGAGATGTTCGAGACCGGCGTCAAGGTCATCGACCTGCTGACCCCGTACGTCAAGGGCGGCAAGATCGGTCTGTTCGGCGGCGCGGGCGTCGGCAAGACCGTCCTCATCCAGGAAATGATCTACCGCGTGGCCAACAACCACGACGGTGTGTCGGTGTTCGCCGGTGTCGGTGAGCGCACCCGTGAGGGCAACGACCTCATCGAGGAGATGACGGACTCCGGCGTCATCGACAAGACCGCGCTGGTCTTCGGCCAGATGGACGAGCCCCCGGGCACCCGTCTGCGGGTCGCGCTGGCCGGTCTGACGATGGCGGAGTACTTCCGTGACGTCCAGAAGCAGGACGTCCTCTTCTTCATCGACAACATCTTCCGGTACACCCAGGCGGGTTCCGAGGTGTCCACCCTGCTCGGCCGCATGCCGTCCGCGGTGGGTTACCAGCCGAACCTGGCGGACGAGATGGGTCTCCTCCAGGAGCGCATCACCTCGACCCGTGGTCACTCGATCACCTCGATGCAGGCGATCTACGTCCCCGCGGACGACCTGACCGACCCGGCGCCGGCCACCACCTTCGCCCACCTGGACGCCACGACCGTGCTGTCGCGTCCGATCTCGGAGAAGGGCATCTACCCGGCGGTGGACCCGCTGGACTCGACGTCCCGCATCCTGGACCCGCGGTACATCTCGCAGGACCACTACAGCTGTGCCTCGCGGGTCAAGACGATCCTGCAGAAGTACAAGGACCTGCAGGACATCATCGCGATCCTCGGTATCGACGAGCTGGGCGAGGAGGACAAGCTCACCGTCCACCGCGCCCGCCGCATCGAGCGCTTCCTGTCGCAGAACACCCACGTGGCGAAGCAGTTCACCGGTGTCGACGGCTCGGACGTGTCGCTGGACGAGTCCATCGCGGCGTTCAACGCGATCGCCGACGGTGAGTACGACCACTTCCCCGAGCAGGCGTTCTTCATGTGCGGTGGCCTTGAGGACCTGAAGGCGAACGCCAAGGAGCTGGGCGTCTCCTGAGGCCCGGCGCGTTCCGGGGGCGGCCCTGGCCGCCCCCGGCCCGTACGACCACTAGTATTTGACCCAACATCTGCCGCACCCGGCAGGTGGAGACCCGAGGAGCCATCGTGGCTGAGCTGCACGTCGAGTTGGTCGCCGCCGACCGTCAGGTCTGGTCGGGCGAGGCCAG
Organism: Streptomyces sp. NPDC045470; assembly: GCF_040646595.1. Taxonomy (NCBI): domain Bacteria; kingdom Bacillati; phylum Actinomycetota; class Actinomycetes; order Kitasatosporales; family Streptomycetaceae; genus Streptomyces; species Streptomyces sp. NPDC045470. Next base: position 519,987 of record NZ_JBEZAN010000002.1, on the reverse strand, counting down.
CCTGGTCGTCGCGCGCACCTCGTCGGGCGACATCGGCGTCATGCCGGGGCACCAGCCGCTGCTCGGCGTGCTGGAGTCCGGACCGGTGACGATTCGTACGACCGGCGAGGGCGGGGACGGCACCGTCGTCGCCGCCGTGCACGGCGGCTTCATCTCGTTCGCCGACAACAAGCTGTCTCTGCTCGCGGAGATCGCCGAGCTGTCGGACGAGATCGATGTCCAACGCGCGGAGCGGGCCTTGGAGCGGGCGAAGTCGGAGGCCGACGCGGCCGCCGAGCGCCGCGCCGATGTCCGGCTGCGTGCGGTGGCGGGCGTGCACTGAAGCCCTCCACCGACGAGTTCGTCCCTCAGCCGCGGGCTGCGCTGGAATTCTCCAGGGCGGCCCGCGGCTGAGGCAATGCAGGTGCGTTTTCCCCCTCGCGCCCGAACCGGCGCGCGGGTCCCCCCATCGAGGCGAGGAGGTCGGTTCGGATGGTCCTCGCTCTGCTCGTGAGCGGCGCGGTCGTCGTACTGGTGCTGCTGGGGCTCTTCGTCTTCGGTCTACGGCGACGGCTCATCCAGCGCTCCGGCGGCACCTTCGACTGCAGCCTGCGCTGGAACGTGCCCGACGAGGAGGCCGAGCCCAGCGGCAAAGGCTGGATCTACGGTGTCGCCCGCTACAACGGTGACCGGGTGGAGTGGTTCCGCGTCTTCTCCTACGCGCCCCGCCCCCGCCGTCAACTGGAACGCTTCGCCATCGAGGTGCTGGAGCGCCGTACCCCGCAGGGCGAGGAAGAGCTGGCCCTGCTCTCCGACTCCGTCGTGCTCGCCTGCCGCCACCGCGGTACGAGGCTGGAGCTGGCCATGAGCGAGGACGCCCTGACCGGTTTTCTGGCGTGGCTGGAGGCGGCGCCTCCCGGGCAGAGAGTGAATGTGGCCTAGGGCCCCGAGGCCCGGCCGTCGGTCGGCTGCTGAACGGCCGGAAGGCCGGGAAGGCGGGGGCGACGCCGCCTCCCCGGCCGGTCCGGGGGTGGTGAGCCGGGTTACTTCAGGCCGCTGTCGATGGCCGTCATCAGTTCGCCGTCGGCCGTGTCACCGCTGAACTCCCAGAAGAACGCGCCGCCCAGTCCCTGCTGCTTGGCGTAGTTCATCTTGCCGACGATGGTCGCCGGGGTGTCGTAGCTCCACCAGTTGCTGCCGCAGCGGGCGTAGGCGGTGCCGGCGACGGTTCCGGTGGACGGACAGCTCGCCTTGAGGATCTTGTAGTCCTCGATGCCCGCCTCGTACTTGCCGGGGGCCGGCCCGGTGGCGGTGCCGCCGGGGGCGTCCTGGGTGACGCCGGTCCAGCCGCGTCCGTAGAAGCCGATGCCGATCAGCAGCTTCTTCGCGGGGACGCCCTTGGCCTTGAGCTTCTGCAGGGCCGCGTCGGTGGTGAAGCCCTGCTTGGGAAGGCCGGGGTACGACGTCAGGGGCGAGTGGGGGGCGGTGGGGCCGGTCTTGTCCCAGGCGCCGAAGAAGTCGTACGTCATGACGTTGTACCAGTCGGCGTACTGCGAGCCGCCGCCGTAGTCGGCCGCGTCGATCTTGCCGCCGTCCGAGCCGTCGGCGGTGATCGCGGCGGTGACCAGCTGCTTGCCGAACTTGGCACGCATCGCCTTCATCATCTCGGCGAACGCCGCCGGACCGCTGGTGTCGCAGGTCAGACCGCAGGCGTTGGGGTACTCCCAGTCCAGGTCGATGCCGTCGAAGAGGCCGGCCCAGCGCGGGTCGTTGACCAGTTGGTAGCAGGAGTCGGCGAACGCCGCCGGGTTCTTGACGGCGTCGGGGAAGCCGCCGGACCAGGTCCAGCCGCCGAAGGACCACAGGAGCTTGATGTTCGGGTACTTCGCCTTGAGCTTCTTGAGCTGGTTGAAGTTGCCGCGCAGCGGCTGGTCCCAGGTGTCGGCGACGCCGTCCACGCTCTGGTCGGCGGTGTACGCCTTGTCGGTGGCCGCGTAGGCGTCGCCGATGGTGCACCGGCCGCCCTGGACGTTGCCGAACGCGTAGTTGATGTGCGTCAGCTTGCTCGCGGAGCCCGAGGTGACCAGGTTCTTCACGTGGTAGTTGCGGTCGTAGACGCCCCACTCGGTGAAGTAGCCCAGCTTGACCGCGTCGACCGGCTGTCCGCCGCCGCCGGTGGTGCGGACGGTGGTGGCGGCACTGGCCGGGCCGGTCTGGTCGGCGGTGTCGCGGGCGACGACGGTGTAGGTGTAGTCGGTGCCCTTGGTCAGGCCGCTGTCGGTGTAGGCGAGCTTTTCGACGGTGGCGACCTTCGTGCCGTTCCGCAGCACGTCGTAGTTCTTGACGCCCTTGTCGTCGGTGGCGGCGGTCCAGGTCAGCCGTACGGAGGTGTCGGTGACGTCGCCGGCGACGGGCTTGCCGGGCGCGGACGGCGGGGTGTCACCGGGCTGTCCGCCGCCGGTGGTGCGGACGGTGGTGGGCTCGCTGGCGGGGCCGGTCTGGTCGGCGGTGTCGCGGGCGACGACGGTGTAGGTGTAGTCGGTGCCCTTGGTCAGGCCGCTGTCGGTGTAGGCGAGCTTTTCGACGGT
>NZ_JBEZAN010000002.1:299314-517324 GCF_040646595.1 Streptomyces sp. NPDC045470 | reverse complement strand
GTCGGTGGCGGCGGTCCAGGTCAGCCGTACGGAGGTGTCGGTGACGTCGCCGGCGACGGGCTTGCCGGGCGCGGACGGCGGGGTGTCACCGGGCTGCGCACCGTCGCAGGGGCCGCCGTTGAGCTTGCAGCCGCTCACGTCGCCGCCGGAGCCGGTGCCGATGAAGCCGAAGCTGACCGAGGCGCCGGGGGTGATGGTGCCGTTCCAGTTGACGTTCTTGGCCGTGTAGTGCCCGTTCGAGCCGCTGACCTGGGCGTCCCAGGCGGAGCCGACGGTGGTGCCGGAGGGGAAGTCCCACTCGACGGTCCAGCCGTTGAGGGTGGTGGTGCCGGTGTTCTTCACCGTCCACTGCCCCTGGAAGCCGGTGCCCCAGTCGGAGACCTTGGTGTACGTGGCGGTCGCCGACTCGGCGGCGTGCGCGGGGGTGGCGCCGGCCAGGCCGATGAGCGCCGCCACGGGCAGGAGGAGTGCGGTGAGGGCCGCGAGGGCTCTTCGTCGGGCGTGGGTGGTGCGTGTCAGGGTTCCGGGTGTCACGGATGCTCCCAGGTAAGGGGGTGGAGGTGGGGGAACCTGCGCCGCCCGGTGAGCGCTGTGGGGCGCGCTCACCGCAAAGATGTGAAGGGAGCGTAAAAAGGTCCAGACCTACGGTCAAGAGGTCTGGACCAAAGTGGGTGGCATCCTCCGCCGGGTCGGCCCGGCGCGGCAGCGGCCGTTACCCTTCCCGGCTCCCGCTGACACCCAACTCCTGCGCCAACACCGCGGCTTGCACCCGACTGCGCAGCTCCAGCTTCCCCAGCAGGCGGCTGACGTGCGTCTTCACCGTGGCCTCCGCCATCGCCAGGTGCTCCGCGATGTCGGCGTTGGACAGGCCCCGGCCGAGGCAGCCCAGCACCTCGCGTTCGCGGCGGGTCAGCACGTCCAGGACGGCCGGGTCCGGTGCCGAGGCACCGGCGGGCCTCCGTACCGTACGGGGACGGGCGAACTCCGCGATCAGCCGCCGGGTCACGGCCGGAGCGATCATCCCGTCCCCGGCGGCCACCGTGCGCACCGCGTCCAGCAGCGCCGCCGCCTCGCTGTCCTTGAGCAGGAAACCGGCGGCGCCTGCCCGCAGCGCCCCGAAGACGTACTCGTCCAGGTCGAAGGTGGTCAGCACCAGGACGTCGGCCAACTGCTCGTCGACGATGGCCCGGGTGGCCGAGACACCGTCCAGCTTGGGCATCTGCACATCCATCAGGACCAGGTCGGGCCGCAGTTCGCGGGCCAGTCGCACCGCCTCCTCGCCGTCCGCGGCCTCCCCGGCCACGTCGATGTCGGGGGCGGAGCGCAGGATCAGCGCCAGCCCGGCCCGTACGGCGGACTGGTCCTCGGCGATCAGCACCCGGACCGGGCGGCCGGTGACAGCGGTCATCGTTCCTCTTCCTCCTCGCGGACGGGCAGTTCGGCCCGTACTCGCCATTCCTTGCCGTTGCCGTGTCCGCCGCTGTCCTCGGGCCCGGCCTCGAACCGGCCGCCGAGCAGCTCGATCCGCTCCCGCATGCCGACCAGGCCGGCACCGGAGCCGGGCGCGCGCGGGCCGGGCCGGTCGCCGAAGGGGCTGGTGACGCGGACGGTGAGCGGGCCGCCGGGGGCGTGGGCGATACGGACCGCGACATCGCCGGGCGCGGCGTGCTTGAGGGCGTTGGTCAGGGACTCCTGCACGATGCGGTACGCGGCCAGCTCCACCGGGGCGGGTAGCCGCGCGCTGCCGCCGTCCGCCCGGGCGTCCTCCAGGGTGAACGTCAGGCCACTGCTCGCCCCGTTGGAGCGGGCCTGGGCCAGCAGCGCGTCGAGCCCGTCCAGAGTGGGGGTGGCCTGCGCCTCCGCCGTGCCGCCGGGGTCCTTCGCGTCCCGCAGCAGGCCGATCAGCCGCCGCATCTCGGCGAGGCCCTGGACGCTGTTCTCGCGGATGACGCCGAGCGCCTCGCGGCTGGCGCCGGGGTCGTCGATGGACTGTGCGGCCGTGGCGTGGATGGCGATGGCGGACAGGTGGTTGGCGACCATGTCGTGCAGTTCGCGGGCCATCCGGGCGCGCTCGGCGATGATGGCCTGCGTACGGTCCATCTCGGCCAGCAGCGCGGTCTGTTCGGCCTCCAGGCGGGCGGCCCGGGCGGCGTTGCGGTGTTCGCGGATGATGATCCCGGTCCAGGCGGGACTGATGGTGATCACACCGACGCCGAGACCGAGCAGCAGGGCCTGCGGGTCGTGCAGGACCGCCACCGGGACGATGGTGGCGACGACGGTGAGCAGGACGCTGATGACCGGCACGCGCCGGGCGGTGCCCGGGGGCCCGTACAGCACCGCGGCGTAGACGATGTCGGTGAACATCACGATCGTGGCGATCAGCCCGCCGGAGCACACGTCCGCGACGAGCGCGACGGTCGCCAGGCCCAGCGCGGTCCGCGGGGCGGTCCGGCGCAGCAACTCGGTGCCGGAGATGACGGCCAGCGGCACCAGGCCGAGCCAGGGGGGCACGTCCAGCAGCGGCGGGCTGCTGTGCAGCCCCAGCCCCCACAGCAGCAGGCCGCCGAGCAGACCGGCGACGGCGATGCACACGTCGTCACGGTGCGGGCGCGCCAGGGAGGCGAAGGGTCTCGCGGTCACCCCTCCATCAAACACGGCGGCGCGGCCCGACGCCTCCACGCTCCGGCCGAGCCCGTGGCGCCGCGCGCTACATCGAAAGATGCAGCACCGGATCATCGCGGGTGACGAGGTGACGGCCGGATTCCGGGGTGAGCCTGGAAGGGAACGAAAAGAGGTGGGTCCCGTGATCCTTGCGCTGATCGTCATCTGCGAGGTCGGCTTCTGGGTGCTGCTGGCCGGCGGGCTGGCCCTGCGGTACCTGGCGAAGAGGCCACGTGCCGGCATCGCCGTCCTGCTGCTGGAACCGCTGCTGGAACTGGTCCTCCTCGTCGCCACCGCCGTCGACCTGAAGAACGGCGCGGAGGCCGACTGGAAACACGGGCTCGCCGCGGTCTACATCGGCTTCTCGGTCACCCTGGGGCACCGCATGATCAAGTGGGCGGACGCCCGCTTCGCCCACCGGTTCGCGGGCGGCCCGCCGCCGGTACCGGCGCCGAAGTACGGCAGGCAGCGCGCGGTCTTCGAGTGGCGGTCGGCGGGCCGCTGGATCCTCGCCGCGCTCATCGCGATGGGCCTGTTGCAGCTCGCGGCCTGGTACGTGGGCGACCCCGCCCAGACCGCCTCGCTGCGCGACTGGCAGTCCAAGATGCTCCTCGTCATCGGCATCAACCTGGTGATCGCGGTGAGCTACACGCTGTGGCCGAAGAAGGCGCCGGAGGGGGACCCGCCCCCGCGCCCTGCGGACGGCCACGAGCGCGCCCGCGAGGACGGCCGGGACCAGGTCGGGGCGGGCCAGGGGTCCGGCCGGCCGGACCCGCCCACGTCCTGGTAGCCCGCCGGGGGCCTTCCTGGCGGTCCGCCCTGCCGCTCGCCGCTCCGGCGGTCCGCCTACCGCTCACCGCCCGGCACCCACAGCACGTCGCCCTGCTCCTTGTTGGCCGTGCGGGCCAGGATGAAAAGGAGGTCGGAGAGGCGGTTGAGGTAGGTGGCGGTGAGATGGTTCATGGTGTCGCCGTGCGTCTCCAGCGCCGCCCAGGTGGAGCGCTCGGCGCGGCGGACCACCGTGCAGGCCTGGTGCAGCAGCGCGGCCCCCGCCGTACCGCCGGGCAGGATGAAGCTGCGCAGCTTCTCCAGGCTCTCCAGGTAGTGGTCGCAGTCCGCCTCCAGCTTGTCGATGTAGGTCTGCTCCACGCGCAGCGGCGGGAACTCGGGGTTCTCCACCACCGGCGTCGACAGGTCGGCGCCCACGTCGAAGAGGTCGTTCTGCACCCGGACGAGGACCTTGACGACGTCCTCCGGCAGCGAGCCCAGCGCGACGGCCACGCCGATCGCCGCGTTGGCCTCGTTGGCGTCCGCGTAGGCCGCGATCCGCGTGTCGGTCTTGGCGGTACGGCTCATGTCACCGAGGGCGGTGGTGCCCTTGTCGCCGGTACGGGTGTAGATGCGCGTCAGATTGACCATACGGGCGAGCCTACGCCGCGGCCCTGCGGAAGGCGCGGGCGCAGACCGCCGCGGCCACCGCGGCGAGTCCGGCGGCGGTCAGCGCGCCGTACAGCACGGACGTACCGGTGTAGTCGCCCACGTAGGCCGCGCGGACACCGTCCACGAGATGGCGCAGCGGCATGAAGCGGGAGAGGACGTCCAGCCAACCGGGGGCCAGGGCCATCGGCAGCATCAGACCGGAGAGCAGCATCGTGGGCATGGTGGCGGCGTTGACGACGGGCCCGAACTCCTGCGGTGAGGCGACCTTCAGGGCCAGCGCGTACGACAGGGAGGACAGGGCGACGGCCGTCGCGGCGACGAACGCGAAGCCGATGAGGATGCCGCCGAGCGGCGCCCGCAGCCCCATCACCAGTGCCACCAGCACCAGGAGCCCTGCCTGGAACGTGAGCAGCGCGGTGTCCCGCAGTACCCGCCCCAGCAGCAGCGCGAGCCGGCTGACGGGCGTCACCCGCATCCGCTCCACCACGCCGTACTGCTTTTCGAGGATGAGGGCGAAGCCGCAGAACGACGCTCCGAAGAGCGCGAGTTGCAGCAGCAGGCCGGGCACCAGGACCTGCCAGGAGCTGCCCTCGGCGGCCAGTGGCAGCCTCGTCAGCAGCGGCCCGAAGAAGAGCAGGTAGAGCAGCGGCATCAGGACGCCGAAGAGCATCTGCACCTTGGAGCGCAGGGTCTGCCGGGCGTAGCGCCCGAAGATCAGGGCGGTGTCGGACAGGACGGGGGACATGCGGGTCTCCGTGAGGTGTCGGGCGGTCAGACGGCTACGGGGGTGGTGTCCGCCGGCGCGGGGCCGCGCCCGGTGATCGCGAGGAAGGCGTCCTGGAGGGACGCGTCGGCCGAACCGGCGTACGCGGTCTTGAGCGCGCGCGGCGTGCCTTCGGCGGCCACCACGCCGTGGTCCACGACCGCCAGGCGGTCGGCGAGTGCGTCCGCCTCGTCGAGGTGGTGGGTGGTCAGGACGACGGTGGTGCCGAAGTCCGCCCGCAGCCGCCGGACCAGGTCCCACAGGCCGGCCCGGCTGCCGGGGTCGAGCCCGGTCGTCGGCTCGTCCAGGAAGAGCACCGCGGGCCGGTGCGGCAGGCCCATCGCGATGTCCAGCCGCCTGCGCTGCCCGCCGGACAGTGCCGCGCACGTGCGGTCCAGCAGCCCGTCGAGTCCGAGGTCGTGCGCCAGTTCCTCGGCGCGGGCCGCGGCCCGCGCCTTCGACAGGCGGTACAGGCGCCCCTGGGTCACCAGTTCCTCCCGTACGGAGACGTGCGGGTCGACGCCGCCGGACTGGGCGACGTAGCCGGTGGCGCGGCGGACGCCGGCCGGGTCGCGGAGCAGGTCGCAGCCGGCGACGGTGGCGCTGCCGCCGGTGGGGGCGAGGAGCGTGGTGAGCATCCGCAGGGTGGTGGTCTTCCCGGCGCCGTTGGGGCCGAGCAGGCCGAGGATCTCGCCGTGCCCGACGGTGAGGTCGATGCCGCGTACGGCTTCGACGGTGCCGTGCCGGGTGGTGAAGGTCCGGGCCAGGCCGGACGCGGTGATGACTGCCATGCCGGACAGAAAAACAGAGTCACTGGAAAATTGCAATGGCCTCAAAAATATGAGCCACCCAAAAATCCAAGGACCCCAAGAAGGCGTACGATGCGAGGCATGGCAGAGGGGCTCAGGGAGCGCAAGAAGCGGCAGACGCGCCAGCACATCTCGGACATGGCCACCGGCCTGTTCCTGGAGCGCGGCTTCGACGACGTGACCATCGCGGAGATCGCGGAGGTCTGCGAGGTCTCGGTCAACACCGTCTACAACTACTTCCCGGCCAAGGAAGACCTCTTCATGGACCGCGGTGCCGGGCTGGTCGACCGCCTCGCGCGCTACGTACGCGGCCGGGACGCGGGGGAGTCGGCGGCCGCCGCCGTCCTGCGCGAATTGCGCGAACAGGTGGAGGCGGTCTCGCCCGCCGTCGGACTGACCGAGGGCTACGACCGCTTCCTGCGCGTCATCGAAGGCGCCGCCACCCTCAAGGCCCGCCTCTGGCACCTCCAGCAGGAACAGCTCGCCCGCCTGGAGGAGACCCTGCGCCAGGAGGCCGGCGCCGCGGCGGACGACTGGCTGCCGCTCCTGGTGGCCGGTCAGCTCAACTGGGTGCACGCCACGCTCACGGCGCACATCGCCCGCGCCATGATGGCCGGGCGCGCACCCGACGAGGTGTCACGCGAGGCGCTCGTGCTGCTCGACGACCTGGAGGACGCGCTCGGTGAAAAGGTCCTCAACTATGCCGTGCGCGGCGGCCGGTGAGCCCGTGCGGTGTGATGTCCGTCATCTGAGACGTGACGCGCATCTCTAACCCTCCTATCGATCGCCGCCGGGCGCTAACGTCACTGCCGAGAGCCGTCAGGTGTACAGCGTGTTAGGGGACAGCAAGTGGCAAAGAAGCTCGCCGTCATCGGAGCCGGACTCATGGGGTCCGGTATCGCGCAGGTCTCGGCCCAGGCGGGCTGGGAGGTCGTCCTCCGCGATGTGACGGAAGGCGCGCTGGCCCGCGGCAAGGGCGGCATCGAGGCCTCGTACGAGAAGTTCGTGAGCAAGGGCAAGCTGGCCGCGGCCGACGCCGAGCAGGCGCTGGCCCGGATCACCACCACGACCGACCTGGACGCGGCGGCCGACGCGGACATCGTCGTGGAGGCCGTCTTCGAGCGGATCGACGTCAAGCGCGAGATCTTTACGAACCTGGACAAGCTGGTCAAGGACGAGGCGGTGCTCGCCTCCAACACCTCGGCCATCCCGATCACCAAGATCGCCGCGGCCACCGGGCGCCCCGAGCGGGTGGTGGGCACGCACTTCTTCTCGCCGGTGCCGATGATGCAGCTCTGCGAACTGGTGCGCGGCTACAAGACCAGCGACGAAACCCTCGCCACCGCCCGCGCGTTCGCCGAGTCCGTCGGCAAGACCTGCATCGTCGTCAACCGGGACGTGGCCGGCTTCGTGACCACCCGTCTCATCTCGGCGCTGGTCGTGGAGGCGGCGAAGCTGTACGAGTCCGGGGTGGCCAGCGCCGAGGACATCGACACCGCCTGCAAGCTGGGCTTCGGGCACGCCATGGGGCCGCTGGCCACCGCCGACCTGACCGGCGTGGACATCCTGCTGCACGCCACCGACAACATCTACACCGAGTCGCAGGACGAGAAGTTCGCGCCGCCGGAGGTCATGCGGCGGATGGTCGATGCCGGCGATATCGGCCGCAAGAGTGGGCAAGGCTTCTACGAGCACTGATTCCGCGTCGGACGGACCCGGACCCCGCACCGCGCTGTCGCAGCGTCAGGCGCCGCTCCCGGCACGGCCGGGAGCGCGGCGGCCGGGGCTCCGGCCGCCGGCGGCACGCCCCCGAGGCGGCCGACGCGCCAGGCGCACGGGTCCGGTGCCGTCATCCTCCGGGGTGAATTCGGTATCGGTTCGCTTACAGGCGGCAACTTCGCCGCATGAGAGGCAGTCAGTTCTGTAGACGTAACGATCGAGCACTCATCACCCGGGGAGCGCATATGCACATCAGGGGCGACCACGCCGAGCTGGTCGTCGGGGGCCGCCTCGACGTCCGCAGCGCGGCGGACGCCCGAACCGTCCTGCACTCCGCCGTCGACTCGGGCCAGGGCGACCTCGTGCTGGATCTGACCGGACTCGACTCGTGGGACGCCACCGGACTCGGCGTGATCATGGGTGCGCACCGCCGCGCCGGGCGGGCCAACCGCCGGCTCGTGCTGCGCGGCGTACCGCCGCAGATGCAGCGGCTGCTGGTCGCCACCCGTCTGCACCGCATCCTCGCCATCGAGGGCGGCATCGCGGCCGAGACCCTGCCGCGGGTCTGACGGCGCCCCCGGCAAGATCAAAAAGCCGCATACCCGAAGGATTCTCACAACACTGTGACGTTCCGGGCAGGAACGGACCCCGGCGCTTCGTAGATACTGGGCGAAGGTCTAAGGTTCGGTTTTCCGCCGTCCGGTTCGCCGCACGGCGGGCACCGGACCAGAAGCGGCGGCCGGGGAGCACCCCGGCCGGAGGCTGGGGGAGTGCGGACGGCCGGGACGCAAACGGCCGGTCGGCACGCCAAGCGCATCTGGGGGGCATTTCACCATGGACCCGAACACCAACCGGGGACCTGAGGAGTACGGCGAGCAGGACGCCCCTGCCGCGACGCCGACGCCCGCGGCCGGCGGCTCCGCGGCCGCCCCCGGCGGGCTCGCCCGCACCGTACAGCTCGTGTCGGGTCCCTACCTGCTCACCGTCAACCCGGTCGACGGCAGCGAGATCGAACCCTGCCCGCCCGGCGAGCAGCCCGCCGTCCCCGGCAAGCACGGCCCCGAGGAGCGCGCCGAGCTGGCCCGCGCCGCCGCCCCGCCCGCCCTGCCGGTCTCCGCCGGCCGCCAGGGCGCGCTCCTGGAGCGCGCCGAGGAGACCGACCGGCTGGTGCGGCTGCTGTCCCGCGGCAGATCCGTACGGGTCACCGGGCCCTCCGGATCGGGCCGTACCCGCCTGCTGGACGCCGTCGCCGCCGCCTGCGAGGGCCTGGCCCCCGACGGCGTCGTGCGGCTCTCCGGATACCGCCGCACGCCCACCGACGTGCTGTACGAGCTGTTCGCCGCCGTCCACCGGGCCCCGCTGCACCGCCCCGACCGCGGCGAGCTGCTGCGCCTGCTCGGCGAGATCGGCGCCATCGTCGTCCTGGACGACCTGGAGTTCGGCGGCGCCGCGCTGGACGAACTGCTGGGCGCCACCCCCGAGTGCGCCTTCCTGTTCGCCGCCACCCCCGACGTCGCCGCCCCCTCGCCCGGCTCCCACCTCGAAGAGGTCTTCCTCGGCGGCATCGGCCGCGACGCCTGCCGCGAGCTGCTGGCGGGCGTCGTCGGCCGGCCGCTCACCGACGACGAGGCCGCTTGGGCCGCCGACCTGTGGTTCGAGTCCGAGGGGCTGCCCCTGCGCTTCGTCCAGGCCGGTGCCCTGCTGCGGCAGCGGCTCCGTACCGACCAGGACACCTTCGACGCGTACGGAGAGCATTCCGACGACGCCGCCGCGGCCGGTGCCGGCCAGGACGGCACCACCGGACCGCTGCCCACCGTCGCCGAGGCCGCCTCGCCCGCGCCGCTGATCGCCGCCGGCCTGAGCGAGGCGGCGCGCGAGACGCTGCGCTTCGCGGTCGCGCTGGGCGGCGAGCTGCCGCACCAGGCACACCTGCCCGCGCTCGCCCAGGACACCCACGCGGACGCCGCCCTCGGCGCGCTGCTGGACTGCGGGCTGATCACCCCGGCCGGGGGCCACTACCGGCTCGCGGCGACGGTGGAGGACCAGCTGACGGCCGCCGGGTACGACGAAGGCGCGGGTGAGCGGGCCCTGACCGCCGCCCAGCACTACGCCTGGTGGGCCGGCCACCCCTCGGTCACGCCCGAGCGGGCCGCCGCCGAGGCCGACGCGATCCTCGCCGCGATGAACGTCCTGACCGGCAGCCGGGAGAGCGGCCACCCCAGCGCCGCCGTCCTGCTGGCCCGTACGGCCGCCCCGGCCTTCGCCGCCGCCCTGCACTGGAACGCCTGGGAGCGCAGCCTGCGGCACGGCGCCGAGGCCGCCCGCATCGCCGGGGAGGTCGCCGAGGAGGCGTACTTCCACCACGAGCTGGGCGTGCTCGCCCTGTGCACCGGCAACCTGGACCGGGCGCGGGCCGAGCTGGAGGCGTCGATAGGGCTGCGCGGTGTGCTCTCCGACCGGCGCGGCGCGGTCGCGGGGCGGCGCGCGCTGGCCCTGGTCGCCGACCGCTCCGGCACGTTCACCCCGCCCGCGGGTACGGCCACACCGGCCGGGGAGGAGATCCCGGACGCGCGGACGGAGGAGTCGGCCTCGCCGCCCGGCGGGGTGCCCGCCGCCCTCGCGTCGGCCCCGGCCGTCGACGCGACCGCGCCCACCGTGGTCACCCGCGCCGTCCCCGGCGGCGGCAAGAGCGGCTCCAGGACCGGCGGCCGCAAGGCCCTGGTGCTCGGCGCCCGGCGCAACCTGGTCGCCGCGGGCGCGGGCGCCCTGCTCGTCGCCGTCCTGGGCACCGTCGTCACCCTGGGCGCGGTCTCCGGGCCCGACCACGGCACGGGCGAGAAGGTCAAGACCGAGCAGTCCGCCGAGCCGGGCCGGGACGGCGACGGCATGCCCGCCGACCAGCCGGGCACCGGCAGCACCCGCACCGGCCAGGGCAGCCGGCCCGGTACGGGCGGCCCCGGCTCGACGGCGCGCGGCACCGGCGGACAGCCGGGCACCGGCACGCCCGCTCCGAGCACCGGCGCCACGGACCCGACGACCGGCCGGCCCACGGACGGCAGCACGAACCCGACCACCCCGACGACGCGCCCGACCGAGCCGACCACCCGGCCCACCGACACGGGAACGGGCACCGGCAGGCCCACGGACAAGCCGACCGACAAGCCGACGGACAAACCCACCGACAAGCCGACGGACAAGCCGACCGACAAACCCACGGACAAGCCCACCGACAAGCCGACCAGCCAGGAACCGACCGGCACCACCGGCAACCCGGCGCCCAGCAGCGCCAACGGCAGCAGCTCGGCGGCCACCGGCTCCGGCGGCACGGGCGGCACGGACGCCTGAGCACAGCACGACGGCCCGGTACGGAACCGTCCGCCTCAGGGGCGGGCGTTCCGTACCGGGCCGTCGTCGTCCGTACCGGCGGAGGTCCGTGCCGCGGGCCGGGCGGGCTCACCCCCGGCCCGCTCGCCCGGAGCGGGCCGGGCCCGCCGCTCAGAACAGCCGCAGCTTGTCGTCCTCGATGCCGCGCAGCGCGTTGTAGTCCAGCACGACGCAGCCGATACCGCGGTCGGTGGCCAGCACCCGTGCCTGCGGCTTGATCTCCTGGGCCGCGAAGACGCCCTTCACCGGTGCCAAGTGCGGGTCACGGTTGAGGAGTTCGAGATAACGGGTGAGCTGCTCGACCCCGTCGATCTCACCGCGCCGCTTGATCTCCACGGCGACCGTCGCGCCGTCCGCGTCCCGGCACAGGATGTCCACCGGGCCGATGGCGGTGGGGTATTCACGGCGGATGAGCGAATAGCCCTCGCCGAGGGTCTCGATCCGGTCGGCGAGCAGCTCCTGAAGGTGCGCCTCCACCCCGTCCTTGATGAGACCCGGGTCCACGCCCAGCTCGTGCGCCGAGTCGTGCATCACCTCTTCCAGGGTGATGATGAGCTTCTCGCCCCCCTTGTTCTCCACCGTCCACACACTGCCGTCGCCCTCCTTGAGGGTGCACGGCGGGGACATCCAGTTCAGGGGCTTGTAGGCCCGGTCGTCCGCGTGGATGGAGACCGAACCGTCCGCCTTCACGAGGATCAGGCGAGGGGCCGACGGGAGGTGGGCACTGAGCCGGCCCGCGTAGTCCACGGAGCAACGGGCAATGACGAGACGCATGGTGCGCCACGCTACTCGACCGGAGGCCGCCGACGCGATTCGCCCCTGAACCGCCCGGTCCGCCGGCGGCCGGTAGTCGCGGCAATCTTCTGGTGCGCGCCGGGTGCGCGGCATACCGTTGAAGCGGGGGGTCGTGGTACGGACACGCTCCGTCGCGGAACCCCCCGGTCCCATCCCTGAGGCTCCGTCCCGGCGGGGCCGCGAGAGGAGAACCTCATGTCGCTCGACGTCTCACCGGCCCTCCTCGAACAGGCCGAGCGAGGCGAGGTCGACGAAGCGGAATTTGTCGACTGCGTCCGGACCTCCTTGCCCTACGCATGGGGGATGATCAGCTCCCTGGTGGCCCAGCTCAAGGTGGACGGCGGCGAGTTCGCCGACAACCGGACGCCGCCGCCGGACGAGCAGGCACGCGGTCAGCTGCTGCGAGCACTGGCGAGTGACGCGATACGCGGGTCGTTGGAACGTCACTTCGGTGTGCGGCTGGCATTCCAGAACTGCCACCGGGTCGCGGTCTTCCCGCTCGATCCGTCGGTGGACGACAGGCTGGCCACCTTCACCTCCGTCCGGGGCCAGCTTCTGAACCAGTCGCCGGAGCTGCGCGACTGCTGACCGAGGACGCTGCCGCCGCGCATGCGCGACGGAGGCCGTACGGCAAGGGTGCGCCGGCGGCAGCATCGGCCGGCCCGGCGCCGGTGAGGCGACGTCGGCGCGGCGTGCACGGCACCCTCCGGCCGCGGGGCCGGAGACCGGCACCGGCACGCCGGACGGTGGCGGACCGCGGGCGGTCCGCCGCGCAGGCCCGCCCCCGCTCCGGATCAGCCGAGCCGCGGCACCACCTCGGCGCCCAGCCGCCGTACGTTCTCCTCGGTGGCGGCCAGGTCGCCGGAACCCTCCACGAGCAGCGCGAAGCGCCGGATGCCGGTCCGCTCCGCCGAGGCCGCGAGCCGGTCGGCGCACTGTTTCGGCGGCCCGACCGGATGCAGGTCGCAGAGCAGCTCCGTGTACGCCAGCGGGTCGCGCATGGGGCGGTGGCGGCCGTCGACCGTCTCATGGGCCGCCAGCCCGCGCCGCAGCCAGCCCGGCATCGCCTTCGTGAGGACCTCGGCCGCGCCCTGACGGGTGTCGCCGACCTGCACCACTCCGGCGGAGACGTGCTCCGCCGCCGCGACCAGCGCCGGGTCCCGCCCGGCCGCCAGCGCCACCCGGCGCCACAGCGCCACCATCTCCGCCTTGTCCTCGTCCCCGCAGTGCATCCCCAGCAGCATCGGCAGCCCGCGCTCGGCGGCCAGCCGCACCGACCCGGGCGAGGTGCAGGCGAGGATCACGGGCGGCCCGGACGGCATCTCCAGTGACTCGTCGGGGCGCGGTACGACGGCCACCTCCCGGAAGGAGTGACGTTCCCCCCTGGCGCCGACCCGCGGCTCGCGCAGCCAGCGCAGCAGCAGGTCCAGCGACTCGGGGAAGTGCTGTTCG
The DNA here is from genome assembly GCF_040646595.1 of Streptomyces sp. NPDC045470. Classification (NCBI taxonomy): domain Bacteria; kingdom Bacillati; phylum Actinomycetota; class Actinomycetes; order Kitasatosporales; family Streptomycetaceae; genus Streptomyces; species Streptomyces sp. NPDC045470. The sequence goes on along the minus strand of NZ_JBEZAN010000002.1, from coordinate 504,301 downwards.
TAGGCGGCCAGTCCCGAGCCGAAGACCTCCAGGTCCACCCAGGGTCCGCCGCGGCCGACACCGAGGGTGAACCGCCCGCCGGAGGTCAGGTGCAGCAGCGCCGCCTGCTCCCCGAGGGCGACCGGATGCTGGGTCGGCAGCACGCTGACGGACGTGCCGACGCCGATCCGGTCGGTACGGCCCAGCAGCAGCGCGGCCAGCGTCGCCGCCGACGGGCAGACCCCGTACGGCACGAAGTGGTGCTCCGCCAGCCAGACGGCGTCGAGCCCGGCCTCCTCCGCGACTTCGGCCGACCGCACCGCCCGATGGAGTGCCTCCCCCTGCCCCTGACCGGGAAACTGGGCGGCCAGAATGAAAGCCCCAACACGCATCGCTCTTCTGCCTCCTCGCAGCCGACGCGACATCCCCCTAACACGCAACAACGGGGGACACGTGCCAAAGGCACGGCCTGCGGCGAAGTTTCCCGATGATCGCAGGATTGCGGCGGCCGACTACGCCCCATGACGGAGCCGCGTAGGGTGGTGACGGCCCGTGACCCCGCAGATTTCCCGAGGTGCCCAGTGTCTCCGCGTCGAAACCGCTCCCGCGGCGGTGAGAAGCCAGCCGACCACGCGGGCGGGGGCCGCTACGGTCTGGAACGTACCGAGGAATGGCGCGGCGAGGAGTGGGTCGTACGGCATCTGGGGGGCGGCGGGACGGCCAAGCACTACCGCTGCCCGGGATGCGACCAGGAGATCCCGCCGGGGGTGCCGCATGTCGTCGCCTGGCCGCGGGAGGGCGACGTGGACGAACGCAGACACTGGCACAAGGCGTGCTGGAACGCACGGGACCGCCGGAGCGCGCGGCTCCAGCGGTCCCGTAACGCGCCGAGGTACTGAGCGGCCCCCGTCAGACGTCGCGCTTGTGCAGCGCCGCGTACGCGCCGCCGAGGACGACGGCGGTGACGGCCAGGAGGACGAGCAGCGGCTGCCAGCCGGTCGGGCCGTCGGGCATGAACGGCTGGCCGTAGAGCGCGCCGAGGTTGTTCGGGATCGAGTACTCGATCAGCTTGGTCGCGAACGGGCGCAGGCTCTCCGAAGTGATCATGAACACGGCCATCAGCATGGGCAGCAGGACCAGGCCCGTCATCGCGCTGATCGCGCCGGCCGAGTGCCGCAGCAGCGTGCCCGCCCCCAGGGACAGCAGGCTCAGCACGGCCACGAACAGACCGGAGCCGACGGTGGCGCGCAGCCACTCGTCACCGGTGGGCGCCGGGCCGGTGAGCATCCCGGCGTGCGCCACCGCGACCAGCGCGTTGGAGGCCGTGGTGACGACGAACGTCAGCGCGAACAGGACGATCGCCTTGGCGGTCAGCACCCGCGCGCGGCTGGGGCAGGCCGTGAACGTCGTACGGATCATGCCGGTGCCGTACTCCGAGGAGATCACCAGCACGCCGAGCGGGATCACGCACAGCGTCCCCAGCAGCAGGCCGAACCAGGCGAAGCCGAGCACCGGCTCGACCACCCGGTCCGGGTCCGCCAGGGCCAGCGCCGTCAGCAGGCCGATGCCGACGTTCAGCAGGACCAGCACGCCCAGCGTCCACATCGTGGAGCGCACCGAGCGGATCTTCGTCCACTCGGAGGCGAGCGCGTGGCCCAGGGTCGTCCGGCGCACCGGGATCGGCGAGACGTAGGCCGGGCCGGTGCCGCCGGGACCGGCGGCCTGCCAGGCGGCCGGGATCTGCTGCTGTTGGGGCGGCTGCTGGGCCTGCTGAGGCGCAGGCTGCCGGTGCGGCTGCTGAGGCTGTGCGGGCTGGTGCGGCTGCTGGTAGGGCGCCTGCTGCGGCGGGGGACCGGCGGGCGGCTGCTGGGCCTGGAGCGTCATGGTGCCCGCGTCCTTGGGCGCGCCCTGGGGGGCGTGCGGTGCGTTCTGCGGGGCCTGGGGCGCGGCCTGCGGAGCCTGCGGTGCGGGCTGGGCCTGGAGCGTCATCGTCCCGGCTTCCTTGCCGGGCGCGGTGGCGGACGGCTGCTGGGCCTGGAGCGTCATCGTGCCGGGCTCACGGGCCGGAGCGCCCGCCTGCGGTGCCTGGGCCTGCTGCGGCGCCGGTCCGGCCTGCGGCGCGTGAGCGAGCGGCTGCGCCTGCCGCTGCGCGGGCTGCTCGGCGGGCTGCGCCTGCTGCTGCGGCGGTGCGTGCGCGGCCAGCGGCCGGGGCTCCGGCTGCTCGGCGGGCGGCTGCGGGGCGGCCTGCTGCGCGGGTGGCCGCGGGGCCCCTGCCGGGGGCGTCGGGCCGGTGCCGGGAGCGTCGGTGTCGTGCGGCTCAGGCTGTGGCTGCGGCTGCTGAGGGCTGGTCATCGGGCGTCCTCGGTGTGCGGCTCGGAGATGTCGGCGGGGGCGGCGGGCGGCATCGGCGCCGGGGCGCCGGCCTGCGGGCCCGGCTGCGGCTGTCCGTACGGGTTCGGCTGTCCGTACGGCGAGCCCTGGCCGGCCATCGGCGGCGGGTAGCCCTGGCCCGGCGCGCCGCCGGGCGCCTGCGCGTACGGGTTCGGCTGCCCCTGGGCCCCGGGGTGCGGCTGCCCAGGGTGGCCGGGCTGCCCGTACGGACCCGGCTGCGGCGCCGCGTACCCCTGCGGCGGCTGCCCTGGCGCGCCCATGCCCTGCTGCGCGTGACCGGGCCCCTGCTGCTGGAGGCCGGCCCGCTGGTCGGTCGTCGAGCGGTAGTCGACGGCCCCCTGCGTTAGCTGCATGTACGCCTCTTCCAGGGACGCCTGATGCGGCGACAGCTCCCACAGGCGGATGTCCGCGTCGTGCGCGAGGTCGCTGATGCGGGGCAGCGGCAGCCCGCTGACGCGCAGCGCGCCGTCCTGCTCCGGTACGACCCGGGCACCTGCCTCGCCGAGCAGCGAGCCCAGCTTCTCGCGCAGCTCCGGCTCGGTGTCCGGCGTACGGACCCGGGCGAAGTCGGCGGAGTTGGCCGAGATGAAGTCCGTGACCGACATGTCGGCCAGCAACTGGCCGCGGCCGATGACGATCAGGTGTTCGGCGGTCAGCGCCATCTCGCTCATCAGGTGCGAGGAGACGAAGACCGTACGGCCCTCGGCGGCCAGCTGCTTCATCAGGTTGCGGACCCACAGGATGCCTTCGGGGTCCAGGCCGTTGACCGGCTCGTCGAAGAGCAGCACCTGCGGGTCGCCGAGCAGCGCCGCCGCGATGCCCAGGCGCTGGCCCATGCCGAGCGAGAAGCCGTTGGAGCGCTTGCGGGCGACGTCCTGGAGGCCGACCACGCCGAGTACTTCGTCGACGCGGCGTGCCGGGATGCCGGAGAGCTGGGCGAGGCAGAGCAGGTGCTGGCGCGCGCTGCGGCCGCCGTGCACCGCCTTGGCGTCGAGCAGGGCGCCGACGTGCCGCGGGGCGTTGGGCACCTGACGGAACGGGATGCCGCCGATGGTGACGCGGCCGCTCGTCGGGGTGTCCAGCCCCAGGATCATGCGCATCGTCGTGGACTTGCCGGAGCCGTTGGGGCCCAGGAAGCCGGTGACGGTGCCCGGCCGCACCTGGAACGACAGGTTGTGCACGGCTGTCTTGGCGCCGTAGCGCTTCGTCAGACCGAATGCCTCGATCATTCTCCGCCCCTCAGAAATGGTTCGGGGCAGAGGTGCTCTCGTACCCCCGTGAGGGTTAGGAGGTTATCCGCAGGCTGACGGTTCCCGTCAAAACGCGGGCCGGCGCGGAGGGACGGGGCTCCGCCGGCCGGCGTCGGACGGCCGCCGCCGGGGCCCCGGCCTCAGGCGTCGCGCCGCTTCAACAGGACGTACCCGCACAGCAGGGCGGCCACCGTCCACGCCAGCATGATGGCGAACCCGCCCCACGGCCCGTACGGCACCGCGTCGCCGGCCGGCGGCACCACCTGCATGACCTTGTGGCCGGCCTGGTCGGGGAGGTACCAGCCGATCTTCTTGGTGGCCGAGACGTTCCCCAGGACGGTGGAGATCAGGAAGAAGAACGGCATCAGGATGCCCAGCGCCAGCATCGGGCTGCGCAGCATCGTGGCCACCCCCATCGAGAACACCGCGATCAGCGTCATGTACAGCCCGCCGCCCACCACGGCCCGCAGGACGCCCCGGTCGCCGAGGGAGGCCGCGTGCGTGTCGAGCAACGCCTGCCCGATGAAGAAGGAGAGGAAGGCCGTCACGAAGGAGACGGCGAGGGCGAGCAGGGCGGCGACGGCGACCTTGCTGAAGAGGAAGGTGCCGCGCTGCGGTACGGCGGCGAGCGAGGTACGGATCATGCCGGTGCTGTACTCGTTGGAGACCACCAGCACCCCGAAGACGATCATCGCGAGCTGGCCCAGGCCCATCCCGGCGAAGCTGATGTTCGTGGGGTCGAAGGTGGTCCGGTCGCGGGGGGACATGGTGCCGAAGTCGTTCGAGGCGAGCAGGCAGATCAGCGCGCCCAGCGCGACCGTGACGACCAGCGCGATGCCCAGCGTCCACACCGTGGACCGCACCGACCGGATCTTCGTCCACTCCGACTTCAGGACCTGGGAGACGGCCGCCATCGTCAGGACCCCCGCTTCTGGTCGCGCCAGCCGGCACCCCAGCCGCCGGGCGGGGAGTCCGGGGGCGGCGCTCCCGGGGCCCCGGGCGGCGGCGGAGCGTCCGGCAGGCCGTCCTCCGGCGCCGCGGGCCGCGGCGCCGCCGAGTGCGCGTGGTACTCCACCGATCCTGCGGTCAGCTGCATGAACGCTTCCTCCAGGGACGCCTGCTGCGGGCTCAGTTCGTGCAGGACGATCCGGTGCCGCGCGGCCAGTTCGCCGAGGTCGGCGGCGCTCACCCCGTCGACCTCCACCGCCTCGCCGGCCGGCGAGGCCGGGTGCCCGGCGTCCCTGAGCACGTCGAGCAGCCGCTCGCGCTCCGGCGACCGCATCCGTACGTACGCGCGCGAGTTCTCCCGGATGAACTGCGCCATCGAGGTGTCCGCCAGCAGCCGCCCCTGGCCGATGACGATGAGGTGTTCGGCGGTCAGCGCCATCTCGCTCATCAGGTGCGAGGAGACGAAGACGGTACGGCCCTGGGCGGCCAGACCCTTCATCAGGTTGCGGATCCAGTGGATGCCCTCGGGGTCGAGTCCGTTGACCGGCTCGTCGAACATCAGGATCTCGGGGTCGCCGAGCAGCGCGGCCGCGATGCCCAGGCGCTGGCCCATGCCCAGGGAGAAGCCGCTGGAGCGTTTCCCGGCCACCGCGGTCAGTCCGACGGTGTCCAGCACCTCGTGGACACGGGCGCGCGGGATGCCGTTGCTCTGGGCCAGGCACAGCAGGTGGTTGAAGGCGCTCCGGCCGCCGTGCACGGCCTTGGCGTCCAGGAGGGCGCCGATGTGTTTCAAGGGGTCGGACAACTGCCGGTAGTGCCGTCCGTCGATACGGACCTGTCCCGACGTCGGGTGGTCCAGATCGAGCATCATCCGCATGGTCGTGGACTTGCCGGCGCCGTTGGGGCCGAGGAAGCCGGTGACGATCCCGGGCCGCACGGTGAAGGTCAGCCCGTCCACGGCGAGCTTGTCGCCGTACCGCTTGGTCAGCCCCTCGCTCTCGATCATGTACAGCACGCTAAGCGGGGGCCGGTGCCCCCGCATCTCGGGCGTACCGGACATCGCGCACCGGGTCCGCCGGTCGCCGGAACGGCTTCGTGCGACGGTCCGTCCATCTGCTGAAAGCATTCCGCCCGCCCGGCCTCCGGGAGAGGCGGGGCGGGCGGAGCGCGTCTGCCGCCGTCGGGCGCGGTACCGGCCGTCACGGGAGCGGGCCGGGGGAACCCACCGGCCGCACCGGCGTCACAACGACGAACGGCGCCTCAGCGCGACTGCTGCGCCGGGACGCCGCGGGAGATGGGCTCCTCGTCCGCCGGGGTGCCGGCCGCGGCGACCGCCGCGCCGGTGAGCGTCGCGAGCATCTCGCGGACGTTCGTCAGCTGGGCGTTGATCGAGTCCCGGCGGTTGGTCAGCGCCGCCAGCTCCCGCTCGGACTCGCTGCGGATCCGGTCCGCCTTGGCGTTCGCGTCGGCCACGATGTCCTCGGCCTGGCGCTGCGCCGTCTCCACCGTCTGGCGGGCCCGGCGCTCCGCGTCCGTCCGCAGCTTCTCGGCCTCCAGCCGAAGCTGCTCGGCCCGGTGCTCGATCTCCGCCAGCCGCTTCTCGGCCTTGGCCTGACGGGAGGCCAGGTCCCGTTCGGACTGCTCGCGACGCTTGGCGAGGTTGGTCTCGAAGTCCGCGGCGGCCTGCGCGGCCTTGGCACGGGTCTCCTCGAAGAGGGAGTCCGCCTCCTCCCGCTTGGACTGCGCGTCCTTCTGCGCCTCGGCGCGCAGCGCGGTCGCCTCGCCCTGCGCCTTCTCGACGATGCGGGCGCCCTCGTCCTCGGCCTTGGCCTTGCGGTCCGTCGCGAACTGCTCGGCGTCGTTACGGACCTGCTGGGCGGCCGACTCGGCCAGCTCACGGTGCTGCTCGGCGGCCCGCCGGGCCTCCTCGCGCAGGTCCTTCGCCTCTTCCTCCGCGAGCCGGAGGATCTTCTCCACGCGCGCCCCGAGGCCCGCGTAGGACGGTTCGGCGTCGTTGACCTGGGCCTGGGCGTTCTGCGTTTCGAGGTGCAGCTCCTCGATCCGCTTCTCCAGCGAGGTGATACGGGCCAGGGCGCTGTCGCGGTCGGCGACCAGCTTCGAGATGCGGTCGTCCACCTGACCGCGGTCGTACCCACGCCGCACGAGCTCGAAGCCGTAGGGGGAGGAAGTGTCGCTCATGGGGTTCCTGTCGAAAGAGACCGGTGAGGTGATAAAGGGAATCCTAGGGGCCGCAACGGCGTGTCATCGAGTCATTGCGCGTTCGAAGTGGAGAATGGCCCCTCATTCGGGTGGCTACCCCTCAGACTGCTTGCCACTCGAACGAGTTGCGCCCGCCCCCGCAGCGGCCTTCGCCCCGTCCTTGCCACCACCGTTGGCCGGGGCCTCGAAAGACTCCAACGCCTCCAGCACGTCCTGGACACGGGAGATCTCCGCGTTGATGTCCTTGCGGCGCCGCACCAGTACCTCCAGCTCGCGCTTGCCCTCCGCCACGATCTGCTCCGCCTCCGCCCGGGCCTCGGCGCGCAGTCGCTCCGACTCCCGTACGGCCTCGGCCTTCTTCTGCTCGGCCTCCTTGAGCAGCCCCTCCGCCTTCTTCACCGCGGCGATCCGGACCTTGCTGGCCTCGCTGCTGGCGTCCGACACCATCCGCTTGGCCTTCTCCTCGGCCTCCGCCTGCTGCTGCGTGGCCTGCGCGATCAGCTTGTCGACCCGCTCCCCGGCGTTCTTCATCGTCTCCGAGGACTCGCGGCGGGCCCGCTCGTGCAGCTCCTCGACCTCGCTCTCGATCCGGGCCCGCAGCTCCTCGGCGCGGTCCCTTATCGCGGTGGCGTCCCCGCGGGCCTCGCTCAGCAGGACGTCCGCGTCCGTACGGGACTTCTCGACCCGCGCGTTGCCCTCGGCGGTGGCCTCGGCGACGATCCGGTCGGCCTCCTTGCGGGCCGCGCCCACCATCCGGTCGGCCTGCTCCTCGGCGGCGGTCGCCGACTTCAGCGCCTCCTCCTGGGCCTTGGCCACCAGTTGGTCGGCCTGCTCGGCGGCGTCCGCGCGGCGCTGCGCGGCGTCCTTGCGGGCCGCGTCGACGGTCTGCTCCGACTCCTCCAGCGCCTCGGTGCGCAGCCGGTCGGCCTCCGCCTCCGCTGCCTCCTTGATCCGCTCGGACTCGGCACGCGTCCGGGTGGCGTGCTCCTGCGCCGAGGTGACGGTGTCCGCCGCCTCCGCGCGCAGCCGGTCCGCCTCCGCGGTGGCCTCGGCGATCATCCGGTCCGCCTGCTCGCGGGCGTCCGCCCGGGTGCGGTCGGCGTCCCGCTCGGCGCCCGCGACGGTCTCCGCCGCGTCCGCGCGCAGCTTCTCGGCCTCGCTGCCGGCCTCGGACATCAGCTGGTCGGCCTGCTCGGCGGCGTCCGAACGGGTCTTGTTCGCCGCCTCGCGCGCCGCGTCGCCGATCCGCTCGGCCTCCTGGCGCGCGGTCTCCAGCGCCTCGGCGGCCTCGGCCCGCAGCCGCTCCGCCTCGGCGGTCGCCTCCGCGACCAGCTCCGCGGCCCGCTGCTCGCCCTCGGCCCGCAGCCGCTCGGCGGCCTCCTGGCCCTCGCGGACCGTGCGGTCCGCGTCGTCCTGCGCCGAAGAGGTCAGCTCGGTCGCCTCGGTGACGATCCGTTCGGCCTCCGCGCGCGCCTCGGTGAGGAGCTGGTCCACCTGTTCGGCGGCGTCCGAACGCATCCGGTTGGCGTCGTTGCGGGCCTCCGCGCGGGCCCGGTTGGCGTCCTGCTCGGCCGAGGCCAGCGCGTCGGACGCGTCCGTACGCATCTGCTGCGCCTTGGCGGAAGCGTCCGACACCAGCTTCTCGGCCTGCGCGGTCGCCTCCGAGATCAGACTGTCGGCCTGCTCGGCGGCGTCCGTACGGACCTGGCCGGCCGCCTCGCGCGCCTCGTCCAGCGTGCTGTCGGCCTCCGCGCGCAGCCGCTCGGCCTCGGCGCCGGCCTCCGTGCGCAGCCGCTCGGCCTCCGCGATGGCCTCCGCGACCGTGCGGTCCGCCAGCGCCTTGGCGGCCTCGGCCTCCTCCTGGGCCTCGCGCCGGGTGCGGCCCGCGTCCTCGGTGGCGCGCTCGCGCTCCGCGTAGGCGTCGGCCCGTACCCGGTCGGCCTCCTCCTGCGCCTCGGTCCGCGTACGGTCCGCGGCGTGCTCGGCCGCCGAGCGCAGCCCGGCGATCTCCTCCTCGGCCTGCTCGTGCAGCCCGGCGACCGCGTCCCGCACCTGCTGGGCGGTCTGCTCCGCGGCGGCGACCAGCTCGGCGGCGCGCCGGTCCGCCTCCTCGACCAGCCGCTCCGCCTCCTCCTGCGCCTCGGCCACCCGCTTACGGGCCGAGGCGAGCAGCTCCTCGCTCTGCTCGCGCGCGGCCGTGCGCTCCTGGTGGGCCTCCTCGCGGGCCTCGCCGAGCAGCTCCTCGGCCTCCCGGCGGCGGCGGGCCGCCTCCTCCTGGGCGGCGGCCAGCGCCTCGGCGGCCTCGGTGCCGGTGCGCTCCGCGGCGGCCGCGGCCTCCGCGCGCACCCGGTCCGCGGTCTCCTGCGCCTCGGTCTTCAGCCGCTCCGCCTCGGCGGCGGCGTCACTGCGCAGCCGTACGGCGACGGACTCGCCCTCGGCGCGCGCGGCGGACGCGTCGGTCGCCGCCTCCGAACGCAGCCGCTCGGCCTCGTCCTCGGCCTGCTGCTGGAGCACCCGCAGCCGCTCCGCCGACTCCGCCTTGAGCTTGGCGGCCTCCTCCTGCGCCTCCCGGCGCAGCTTCTCGGCCTCGCCACGGGCGTCGTGCAGCGCCTCCTCGGCCGCGGTGACCTTCTCGGCCGCCTCCGCCTGGAGCCGGTCCAGCTCCTCCTGCACCTCGGTGCGGCGCTCGGCGGCGGCCTCCTCGGCCTCCGTACGCAGCTGCCGCGCGGCCTCCTCGGCCTCCGCCTTCAGCGCCGCGGCGGCCTCCTCGCCCTCGCCGCGCAGCTCCTCGGCCTCCGCGCGGGCGCGCTCCAGCGCCTCCTCGGCCTGCTTGCGCAGCGCCGTGGCCCGCTCGATGGCCTCGGTACGGACCCGCTCGCTCTCCGCGCTCGCGCCCGAACGGGTCTCCTCGGCGTCCGACTTCGCCTTGGCCAGCAGCTCCTCGGCGGTGGCGGCCGCCTCCTCGATCTGCTGGACCGCCTCGCGGCGCGCCTCGGCCCGGATCCGGTCGCCCTCGTCGACGGCCTCGGACCGAAGCTGCTCGGCCTCGCCGCGCAGCCGCCGTGCCTCCTCCTGGAGCTCGACGGTCTTGGCGCGGTACTCCTTCGTGTCGTCCTTGGCGGCGCCCTTGAGCTGCTCGGCGGTGTCGTGCGCCTCACCGCGCAGCCGGTCCGCCTCGGCCTCGGCCTCCCGGCGGACCCGCTCGGCCTCCTCGGCGGCGGCCTTCGTGGTGGCCTTGGCGTCCTCCGACGCCTTGGTCAGCACCTCCTCGGCGGTGCGCGCGGCCTTCGCGAGCTGGGCCGCGGAGTCCTCCGCCGCCTTGGACCTGGCGGCCTCCTGCGCCTCGGCGACCAGCCGCTCGGTCTCCGCACGGGCGTCCGCGCGGAGCTGCTCGGCCTCCGCCTTGAGGGCGTCGGCCTCCTTCGTGGCCTCGGCGACCAGCCGGGCGATCTCCGCCTTGGCGGTCCGCAGCCGCTGTTCCTGGTCCGACTCGGCGGCCGACAGCCGCTTGGCCGCGCTCTCCTGCGCCTCGGTGACCAGCTTCTCCGCCTCGGCGCGTGCCTCGCGCAGCGCGCGGTCGGCCTCCTGCATCCGGGCCTCGGCGGTCTTCGTCAGCTCGGCGGCCTGCCGCCGCGCCTCCTCGGACTCCGTGCCGACACTCGTACGGAGCTGCTCGGCCTGCTCCGTGGCCTCCTGGGCCTGGCTGGAGGCGGCGTTCAGCAGCCGCTCGGCGTCCGTACGGGCCCGGCGCAGGATCGCGTCGGCCTCGGCACGGGCCTGCTCGGCCTCGCTGCCCAGCCGGGCGCGGGTCTGCTCGGCCAGCCGCTGCGCCTCGGCGCGGGCGGCGCTCAGCGCCTGCTCGGCCTCGGCCCGCGACTCGTCCATGAGACGGCGCGCCTGCGACTCCGTACGGGCGCGGAGCTGCTCCGCCCAGGCGACGTTCTCGTTGACGTGCGACTCGACGGTCTGGCGGCGCTCGTTGAGCTCCTCGTCCAGCCGACGGCGCCGTTCGACCGCCTCGGCGTGCAGGTCGGCCTCCATGCGCGCCTGGCGCTCGGCCTGCTCCTGCAGCAGCCGCTGCGTCTGGGCGCGGGCCTCGCGCACCTCGCGCTCGGCGTCGGTGCGCAACTGGTCGGCCTGGATCTGGGCGTTGCGCAGCAGCTGCTCGGCCTGGTGGCTGACGTTGTCGTAGGCGGGGCGGGCCGCGATGGTGCGCCGCGCCTCGTGGAGCTTGGCTCGCAACACCTCGACCTGGTACCCGAGGTCGTCGGCGTGCTGGACCGCCTTGTCCCGCTCCGTCTTCAGCCGCTCCATCTCGGCCTCGAACTGCGAGAGGTGGTCGTCAGCCTCGTAGCGGTCGTTGCCCCGCACTGCGCGGTCCCATCCGTCCCCTGGTCATGGTGGCGGCCGGCTCCCATCTGCGTTCCGCAGCCCGAAATGCCTCGTGCCGGGCGCGTGCTGGAGCTGACCCTTCCGAAGAAATGGTGTCAGATCATCGGCGGAGTGTGGACCGGGCCCCGACCCGGCCCCCGGCCGAAGGTGCACTCTACCGGCCGGGGAAGGGAAAGGTCAGTGCTCTGTCGTGGAGGGAGACGTGGAAGCGGGGGCGGCGGTTCCCTCGTGGGGCGCCGCGGTGACCAGTTCGGTCAGTACGCCGTGGCAGTCCTTGGGATGCAGAAAGGTGATCCGCGACCCCATGGAGCCCACGCGCGGCTCGTCGTAGAGCACCCGGACCCCCTTCTCCCGAACGGCCCCGGCGTCCCCGTCCACATCCGCCGTACCGAAGGCGATGTGGTGCACCCCTTCACCGTTCTTGGCGAGCCACTTGCCCACCGCGGAGTCCGCCCGGGTGGGTTCCAGGAGCTGGAGGTACGAGGCGCCGCCGTCCGACGTATCGTTGATCTTCAGCATGGCCTCGCGGACGCCCTGCTCCTCGTTGACCTCGGTGTGGAACACCTCGAAGCCGTACGTGGCGCGGTAGAACTCGACGGTCGTGTCGAGGTTCTCGCAGGCGATCCCGATGTGGTCGATTCGCGTCAGCATGGCTCCAGTGCACCGCCCGCACGCGTGGTTACGCAACGTGCGCGCGATCACACCCGCAGCCCGGTGACCCGGCGTCTACCGCTCAGTACATTGACGGGAACCCTCGTTAACCTCCCTGTACAGGAAGGGCCGCGCTGATGTCGACAGCGAACGGTACGTCCAGCACCACCTCCGTGATCGTCGCGGGCGCCCGTACCCCCATGGGCCGCCTGCTGGGATCCCTGCGCAGCTTCTCCGGCGCCGACCTGGGCGGCGCCGCCATCAAGGCCGCGCTGGACCGGGCGGGCATCGGCGGCGACCAGGTCGAGTACGTGATCATGGGTCAGGTGCTGCAGGCCGGCGCGGGCCAGATCCCCGCCCGCCAGGCCGCCGTCAAGGCCGGCATCCCGATGAGCGTGCCGGCGCTGACCGTCAACAAGGTCTGCCTCTCCGGCCTGGACGCCATCGCCCTCGCCGACCAGCTGATCCGCGCCGGCGAGTTCGACGTGGTCGTCGCCGGCGGCCAGGAGTCCATGACCAACGCGCCCCACCTGCTGCCCAAGTCCCGCGAGGGCTTCAAGTACGGCGCCGTCGAGATGCTCGACTCGATGGCCCACGACGGCCTCACCGACGCGTACGAGAACGTCGCCATGGGCGAGTCGACCGAGAAGCACAACACCCGCCTGGGCATCGGCCGCGCCGAGCAGGACGAGATCGCCGCCCGCTCCCACCAGCGGGCCGCCGCCGCCCAGAAGAACGGCCTCTTCGAGGCCGAGATCACCCCCGTGGAGATCCCGCAGCGCAAGGGCGAGCCGGTCGTCTTCAGCAAGGACGAGGGCATCCGCGGGGAGACCACCACCGAAACCCTCGCCAAACTCCGTCCCGCCTTCGCCAAGGACGGCACCATCACCGCCGGCACCTCCTCCCAGATCTCCGACGGCGCCGCCGCGGTGGTCGTCATGAGCAAGGCCAAGGCCGAGGAACTGGGCCTGGAGTGGATCGCCGAGATCGGCGCGCACGGCAACGTGGCGGGCCCGGACAACTCCCTCCAGTCCCAGCCGAGCAACGCGATCCGGCACGCTCTGGGCAAGGCCGGCCTCACCGTCGAGGATCTTGACCTGATCGAGATCAACGAGGCGTTCGCCGCGGTGGCCGTGCAGTCAATGAAGGATCTCGGGGTGTCGCCGGAAAAGGTGAACGTCAACGGCGGAGCCATTGCGCTGGGTCACCCGATCGGCATGTCCGGCGCCCGCATCGTGCTCCACCTCGCCCTGGAACTGCGGCGGCGCGGCGGCGGTGTCGGCGTGGCGGCCCTGTGCGGCGGCGGTGGTCAGGGCGACGCGCTGATCCTCCGCGTACCGGGCAAGTAGCCGGAGCGCGACGGACCGGGCGGGCCGGGACCCGCCCGCCCCGTCACGCAGCGTGTCCAAGCGAACGTGAGAACCGAGCTGGGAGGAGCTGGGCCGTGGTGGACGTCCCCGCACTGGTGGAACAGGCACGGCAGGGCCGGCCGCGGGCCGTGGCCCGGCTGATCTCGCTGGTGGAGGGCGCGTCCCCGCAGCTGCGCGAGGTGATGGCGGCGCTGGCCCCCCTGGCCGGCGGCGCGTACGTCGTCGGCCTCACCGGCTCGCCCGGCGTCGGCAAGTCGACCTCGACCTCCGCCCTGGTCAGCGCCTACCGGCGGGCCGGCAAACGGGTGGGCGTGCTCGCCGTCGACCCGTCCTCCCCGTTCTCCGGCGGCGCCCTCCTCGGCGACCGCGTCCGCATGTCGGACCACGCGTCCGACCCCGGCGTCTACATCCGCTCCATGGCCACCCGCGGCCACCTGGGCGGCCTCGCCTGGGCCGCGCCCCAGGCCATCCGGGTGCTGGACGCGGCCGGCTGCGACGTGATCCTCGTCGAGACGGTGGGCGTCGGCCAGTCCGAGGTCGACATCGCCGGCCAGGCCGACACCACGATGGTCCTGCTGGCCCCCGGCATGGGCGACGGCATCCAGGCGGCCAAGGCCGGAATCCTGGAGATCGGCGACGTCTACGTCGTCAACAAGGCCGACCGCGACGGCGCCGACGCGACGGCCCGCGAGCTCAACCACATGCTCGGCCTCGGCGAGTCCCGCGCCCCCGGCGACTGGCGCCCACCGATCGTCAAGACGGTCGCCGCCCGGGGCCAGGGCACCGACGAGGTCGTCGAAGCCCTGGAAAAGCACCGCGCCTGGTCGGAAGAGCACGGCACCCTGGCGGAACGCCGCCGCACCCGCGCGGCCCGCGAGGTCGAGACGATCGCGGTCACCCGCCTGCGGGAGCGGATCGGCGATCTACGGGGCGACCGGCGGCTGTCCGTGCTCGCCGAGCGGATCGTCGCCGGCGAGCTGGACCCGTACGCGGCGGCGGACGAGCTGGTGGCGGGGGTCACGGGGGAGGAGGCGGAGGACTGACCCGTGGACCGCACATCCCTGGACGCGCTCGCGTCCGGCCTGAAGGAGAGCGGGACTCCTGACCGAGAGCAGGTGTTCCGGGAACTGCGGGAACAGGGGAGGTCTCCGGTCGAGACCATCTACGTCGTGGCCCGCGTGTTCGGCATGTCCCACCCGGAAGCGAAGAGCGCGATCTACGAGAGCCCTGCCTGGCGCGACCGAGGAGCGGACTGGCGGCGGCTGCAGGACGAAGCCGCCGGGAGCGCCGGCGACTGCTCGCGCTGAGTGAAGGCCATGGCTCGGAGGGGCTTCCCGCGCGCGGGAAACCCCTCCGTTCATGCGTGCCGGGCCGTGGAGCCCTCAGTCGTCCTGGCCGCCGTTGTCGTCGTCATCCGCGTCCCGCGGGGCAACCGTCACCTTGCCGCTCTTCGGGTCGACGTTGAGCTTGTGCTCCTTGCCGTCCTTGCTGACGGTTTCGACCTCCCACACGGCACTGGACCGGTGATCGTCGTCCAGGTCGACGGAGGTGACGGTGCCGTACCGGGCAGCGGCCTTCCGGGCCGCCTCCGTGGCGTCGACGGTGGTGCCCTTCAGCTCGGCGCGGGCGTGATCGACGCCGTGGTCGTCGTCACCCTCGTGCTCGACGTGCTGGTTCAGGACCTTCGCGTTGCCGGCGTCGAGGGTGACCTCGTGCCACTTGCCGTCCTTGCCGAGGACGTCGACCTCCCAGACCAGACCGGGCCGGTCCTGGTCGAGGTCGATGCCGGTGACGGTGCCGGGGGCGGCCTTCAGGGCCGCGGCGGCGGCCTCGGGGGCGGAGACGGTCGCCGCCCTGGCCTCCCGTGCGTCCTCGTTCACGTCGTCGTCGGGGACGCTGACGCTGGAACGCGGAGTGGAAGACGCCGACGGCGAAGACGCCTGCCCGGAGTCGCCGCTGAAGGCGACGGCGGTAGCGGTACCGCCGCCGATGAGGGCGGCCGCGGCCACGGTGGCGATGACGATGTTGCGCTTCATCTCGGTTCGTTCTCCCCGGTTGGTGAGGTGCTGCTCGATGACGTGTTCCACAGTGGCCGGGGGAAGCTGAAGCCAGGCTGAAGTCACCTGAAGGGTTCTTCAGGCGGGCGGTGGCATCGTGTGCGTATGCGCCTGTTGATCGTGGAGGACGAGAAGCGGCTGGCCCTGTCGCTGGCCAAGGGTCTGAGGGCCGAGGGGTACGCGGTCGATGTGGTGCACGACGGCCTGGAGGGCCTGCACCGGGCGGGTGAGGGCACCTACGACCTGGTCGTGCTGGACATCATGCTGCCGGGGATGAACGGCTACCGCGTGTGCGGGGCGCTGCGCGCCGCCGGGAACGACGTGCCGATCCTGATGCTGACGGCCAAGGACGGGGAGTACGACGAGGCCGAGGGGCTGGACACCGGCGCGGACGACTATCTGACGAAGCCGTTCTCGTACGTGGTGCTGGTGGCCCGGATCAAGGCGCTGCTGCGCCGCCGCGGGCGCACGGCGTTGCCCGTCTTGCGGGTGGGGGAGCTGAGCATCGACCAGGGGGCCCGGCGGGTGGAGCGTGCCGGGGAAGAAGTCGTCCTGACCGCCAAGGAGTTTGCCGTGCTGGAGCACCTGGCGCTGCGCGCGGGGGACGTGGTGTCGAAGGCGGAGATCCTGGAGCACGTCTGGGACTTCGCGTACGAGGGCGACAACAACATCGTCGAGGTGTACGTGAGCGCGCTGCGCCGGAAGCTGGGCGCCGCGGCGATCGCGACGGTGCGCGGCGCCGGGTACCGGCTGGTGTCCGGTGCGTAGGGTCTTCGGGAAGGTCCGGGTCCGGGCCGCGGCGGGCGCCTCGCTGGTGGTGGCGGTCGCGCTGGTCGCGGCGGGGACGGCGCTGCTGCTGGTGCTGAAGAACAACCTGGTGGGACAGGCGGACCTGCAGGCGGAGAACGCCGCGCGGGAGGTCGCGACGCAGATCGCGACCGGCAAGCCGTACGAGAAGCTGGACCTGCCGGACGGGGACGACCGTCCGGTGGTGGTGCTGGCCGAGGACGGGCGGGTGCTGGCGGCGGGGGACGACGTACGGGCGGTGGACGGGAAGGCCGTGACGGAGCGGCAGCCGCCGGCGACGCGGCAGCCGGACGGGTCCGGCTCCGGCTCCGACGACGATGACGACGACCGGGAGATCAAGCCTGGCGAGGTCGAGGACAAGGCCCGGCACAGCGGTGGTACGGCCACGGTCGGGCACCGGACGGCGGACTACCGGTTCGCCACCGTCGAGGCCAAGGACACGCAGGGCGACAAGGCCGTCGTACGGGCCGGGGCGCCGCTGGCGGCCGAGCGGGAGGCGGTGGGCTCGGTGCGCACCGCGATGCTCATCGGGCTGCCCTGCCTGCTGCTGGTCGTGGCCGGGGTGACCTGGCTGGTCACGCGGCGGGCGCTGCGCCCGGTGGAGGGCATCCGGCGGGAGATGGCGGCGATCACGGCCAGTACGGACCTGTCGCGCCGGGTGCCGGAGCCGGGCTCGCGGGACGAGATCGACCGGCTGGCCCGTACGACCAACGAGACGCTGGGCGCGCTCCAGGAGTCGGTGGAGCGGCAGCGCCGGTTCGTCGCGGACGCCTCGCACGAGCTGCGCAGCCCGATCGCGAGCCTGCGGACGCAACTGGAGGTGGGCATCGCCCACCCGGAGCTGTTGGACGCCGAGGGCGCCGTGGAGGACGCCGTACGGCTGCAGAACCTGGCGGCGGACCTGTTGCTGCTGGCGCGGCTGGACGCGGGGGAGCGGCCCGCGGACACCCGGATCGACCTGGCGGCGCTGGTGCGGGAGGAGGTCTCGCAGCGGGTCGGGGACCGGATCGCGGTACAGGTGGGGGACCTGGCGGGCGTGGAGGTGGCCGGGTCGCGGAGCCAGGTGGGGCGGGTGCTGGGGAACCTGCTGGACAACGCGGAGCGGCACGCGGCGGGCACCGTACGGGCGAGCGTGGTGCGCGACGGGCGGTGGGCCGTGCTGCGGGTCGAGGACGACGGGCCCGGGGTGCCGCCGGAGGAGCGGGAGCGGATCTTCGAACGGTTCGTACGGCTCGACGACGCCCGCAGCCGGGACGACGGCGGGGCCGGTCTCGGCCTCGCCATCGCCCGCGACGTGGCGGAACGGCACGGCGGCACACTGGCCGTGCGCGACGGCTCGGTGTTCGAACTGCGGCTGCCGGCGGCGTAGCGGCCGGGGCCGCGGCCGCCCGTGGTGCGCGACGGCCGGGCCCGTACCCCCGGCGGCGTAGCCGTCAGACCTTGCCGCGGCGGCCCCTCAGGTGCTCGGCCACCGGGGTCAGGGACGCCCGCAGGGATTCGAGGTTCTCGGGGGCGAACAGGTCGATGAAGTGCCGCCGTACGGACGCGACGTGGTGCGGCGCGACCCGGCGCATGGTGTCCCAGCCGTCGTCCGTGAGCACCGCGTAGAGGCCGCGGCGGTCGGACTCGCAGCTCTCCCGGCGCACCAGGCCCGCGTTCTCCATACGGGTGATCTGGTGGGACAGACGGCTCTTGGACTGCAGGGTGGCGGCCGCCAGGTCGCTCATGCGCAGCCGCCGGTCCTCGGCCTCGGAGAGGTTGACCAGGATCTCGTAGTCGTTGTTGGTCAGTCCGAACGGCTGCAGGTCGCGCTCCAGCTGGTGCATCAGCAGCCGGCTGACGTCCAGGTGGGTACGCCAGGCTCGCTGCTCCTGCTCGGTCAGCCAGGGAGTGTCGCTGTCGGTCGTCATGAATGAATTCTACCCGTGAAAGTTGAATATCGAATTAGTCATGGCTGTGACATGGCTCAGGCGCTCGGTCGGGCGCTTGCTCAGACGTTCGAGGTCACCGTCCGCAGACTACCGCTCACAGCCCGAAGCGGCGCTGGAGCCCCCCGAGGGCGCCCGGGAGCTGCGGCGGTTGTGAGCCACTTTGGCGAGTTGCCTCACCCCCGCCCGGCACCCCCGCCTCGGCCGCCACCTCCCCCGTCGCCAGCTCGGGCATCAGCTGTTCGGTGGACTGGAGCAGCACCGTGCCCGCCCCGACGAACTCGAACTGGTGCTCCTCGCCGGAGACCCCGCCCAGGCCCGTGTGCGCCCGTACGCCGCCCAGGAACCCGCGCAGGTACTGGTGGTCGTAGTGGTGGCAGGGCGAGGGGCAGTCGGCCCAGCCCACCAGGGCCTGCGGGTCCACCCGGATCGGCGGCTCCATGAAGACCACCGGCCCGTTGGAGGCGGCCACGAACTTGCCCGTGCCGATCAGCGTGAGGAACCCTGGAATGATCGACTGCTTCAGCGACAGAGATGGCTGAAAGGCGAGCAGGTTGCCCGAGCGAATGGTCAGGTTGCCGTCTTCGAGATCGTAGGAATTGACGTCGAACGCCCGGTCGGCGAGGAGCATCTTGCCCTGGCCCTCGGCGACGACCCAGTCCGCCGCGTGCAAAGGCGAATGGAAGCTGTGGGCCACCAGGCGGTCCAGAGCCCCGTGTCCGATGCCCTGGAAGTCGATCCGCCCGTAATAGGCGATCATCTTCCCCTTCTGCAGGAACCACTGGCCGTTCAGGTCCACGCTGAAGGTGTACTCGTTGACGTTGTCGTCCGAGGGGAGCGTGTGGGGGTCGAGAACGACGGGACCGGTCACAGTTTCTCCTCCGACGCCTGTACGTAGACGGTGCCCTGGCCGGACAGCTCCAACTGGAACGCCTCACCCGAGCCGCGGCCGACCATGTCGCGCCAGCCGAGGGCCGTGGAGAGCTTGTTGCGGACGTCGCCGCGGTGCGCCACGTACGCCTGCGGGTCGACGTGGACGGGCCCCTGCGGGGTGATGGGCAGCTCGATGACCCCGCCGTGCGCCATCACGGCCACCGCGCCCTGCCCCTTGAGGGTCGTGGTGAACAGGCCCTGGCCGGTGACCTGGCCGCGCACCATGCCCATCACGCCGCCCTGCGAGCCCATGAACATCGTGCCCTGCTGGAGCGTCCCGTCGAAGGCGAGCAGCCGGTCCGCCTCGACGTACAGGGTCTCGCCGGTCAGGTCGACGACGTGGATGTGGTGGCCGCCGTGCCCGAAGAGGACGGTGCCACTGCCCTCCACGGTCATCAAGGGCGTCGCCTCGTTGGCGATCCGCCGCCCGATCATCGAGCCGATGCCGCCCTGGCCGCCCTGGATGTTCGGGGTGAAGCTGACGTCGCCCTGGTAGGCGAGCATCGCGCCGCGCTGGCTGTACATCCGCTGCCCGGGGCCGACCTGCGCACGCACCATGCGGGAGTTGACGAGGGTGAACGGCATCAGACCTCCCCGCCGATGGTGTTGCGCTCGCTGGGCTGTACGTACACCAGGCCCTCGCCCTCGAAGCGGATCTGGAAGGACTCGCCGGAGCCCTCGCCCATGAAGGTGCGGAAGTTCACCCCGGACTGGAAGTGCTGCTTGAGGTCGCCGGTGTGCGCGACGTACGCGCCCGGGTCGACCTGGAGCGGGTACTGCTTGGTGACGCGCAGCACCACGGCGGGCCCGTCGGAGACGATCGCGGCCTGGCCGCTGCCCTCGACGGTGGTGGTGAACAGGCCGTTGCCCTGCGAGGCGCCGCGCAGGCCGGTGAAAGTGGTGCCAGTGCGCAGCGACGCGTCCGTGCACAGCAGATTGCTGGCTTCCACGTAGAGCTTCTCGCCGTGCAGCCGCACGAGGTTGATCTCGCTCGCGCGGTCGGCGAAGTAGCAGGTGCCGTGGCCTTTCACCTCCATCACTTCCATCTGTTCACCGGTCAGCCGGCGGGTGACCATGCCGCGCAGCCCGTCACCGCCGCCGGTCATCTTCTTGAACGTCATCCGGCCGTCGTAGGCGACCATCGCGCCGTTCTTCGCCTTGACGGCATCGCCGGTCATGTCGACGGCGAGCACTTTGCTCCCCTGGAGCCGAAACTGAGCCACAGGATCGAAGGTAACCGGCGCACCGACCCCTGAACAGTGATCCTTTGCGGGCCTGCAACAATGGGGACGCCCTTGTGAAATGTCGCACAAGCGCATCGTGCCGCCACCTGCCACCCGAACGAGGTTCCCGTGGACATCAAGACCGCTTCCGCCCTGCGCCGGCTCCGCCTGGCGTCCGTACCCGAAGCCGCCTCTTGGTTGCTGCTGATCGTCTGCACCATCCTGAAGTACACGACCGACTTCAACGCGGTGCCGGTCCTGGGCCCGGTGCACGGCGTGCTGTTCATCCTGTACGTGCTCTTCTGGCTGGACGCCTGGAACCGCACGAAGTGGTCCTTCGGGACCGCCGCCCTCTACTTCGTCCTGTCCATCGTGCCGACCGGCGGGTTCATCGCCGACCGCCGCCTCAAGCGGGAGGCCGAGGCCACCGTGATCGCTGCCCGCGCCCGCCGGGAAGGCGTGGTCAACGCATGATCGTCGCCTTCTCGGTGAGCCCGCTGGGCGTGGGCGAGGACGTCGGGGAGTACGTCGCCGACGCCGTACGGGTGGTCCGCGAGTCCGGGCTGCCCAACCGTACGGACGCCATGTTCACGTCCATCGAGGGCGAGTGGGACGAGGTCATGGACGTCGTCAAGCGCGCCGTGGCCGCCGTCGAGGCGCGCGCCGGGCGGGTCTCGCTCGTCCTGAAGGCCGACATCAGGCCCTCCGTCACCGACGGCCTCACCTCCAAGGTCGAGACCGTCGAGCGCTACCTCGCGGCGGGCCCCGGCGACTGACCGGCACGCTCAGCGCGGTGGTGTGCCGCCCGCACTCCCCGCGCTGAGCGCGATGCCCAGCGGCGTCCGCTCGTACAGCACCTGGTGCCCGTGCCGGCGCGAGGTCAGCAGTCCGGCGTCGCGCAGCACCGAGAGCTGCGCCGACACCGACGACGGCGCCAGCCCCAGCCGCTGCGCCAGCGCCGTGGTCGAGGCCGGCTCGTCCAGCGCGACGAGCACCGCCGCCCGGTTCACGCCGAGGAGCCGGGCCAGCGCCGGGCCGGTCTCCGGCTCCTGCCACAGCCCGCCGATGCCGCGCGCCGGGTAGAGGACGGTGGGCTGCCAGTGCGGCTCGTAGGCGCTCACCACGTCGGGCCACACGAAGACGCTCGGCATCAGCAGGACGCCCCGCCCGTCCAGGTCCTGGATCTGGAGGAACCGCGCGCGGGTACGGACCGTGAGGGTGCCGCCGGACCAGGTGATCCGCGGGCTGAGGTCCGCGAACAGCTTCTCCAGCCCGTCGCTCGCAAGCTGCCGGGACCGGTAGGCGACCTCGGCCTCCAGCAGGGCCCGCAGTCGCGGCCAGTCCGGGGCCAGCAGCGCGTGCCAGGCCCGTTCGGTGGCGTCGGCCAGCTCCTGCACGGCGGCGGCCGGGTCCGTCAGCATCGCCCAGCCGCGCGGGGACTCGGCGGCCCCCGGCGTACAGGCCAGCGACTTGGCCAGCTCCGCGTGGGCGACGGCCGGGTCCGTGGCCCGCACCCGCGCCAGCTCCTCCTCGAAGGGCGCGAGCGACGACTCCGGCGGCGGCCCCAGGAAGTCGGGGGTGTAGCCGGGCCGCGGGGACGGCATCAGGAGCCACAGCGCGGACAGGTCCAGGCCGGCCAGCGCCGTGCGCATCCGCCGCAGCCAGGGCAGGTGGTAGCCGTGCCGGTCGGTGCGCAACAGGGTCCGTACGGCTTCGTGGGTCTCGCAGAGCGGCGAAATGGCGAAGCGGATGCGCAGCAGGTCGTCCGCGCCGAAGCGCATGTCCAGCGGCATGGCCGAGGCCCCCCTCTCCTCATACCCCCACTCTTCCCACCGGGCGGCCGCATCCGTCACGGATTCGCCCCCTGCCGAATGATTGGGGAGCGCAGGCCAGGCCCGGCACGCTGCCCCCATGCCCGCCACCCCCTCCGGGCCCGCCGCCACGGGCCCCGCCGAACCGCGCCCGGAGCCGCCGCCACTCACCCGATCCGGCTACCGCGCCGTCTTCTCCCACCCTGAATTCCGCTCCGTCTTCGCCGCACACCTCCTCTCCTCACTCGGCGTCGTCGTCTGCGAGATCGCGCTCTCCGTACTCGTCTACCGGCTCACCGGCTCGCCCCTGCTGAGCGCGCTGACGTTCGCGCTCGGCCTGCTGCCGTACGTCGTCGGCGGCACCCTGCTCTCCGCCGTCGCCGACCGCTACCCGGCCCGCCGCGTCCTCGTCGTCTGCGACCTGCTGTGCGCGGGCTGCGCCGCCGCGATGCTGGTCCCGGGCACACCGGTCGCCGTACTGCTGGCCCTGCGCTGTGCGACCGCCGCCATCGCCCCCGTATTCGCCGGTACGCGGGCCGGGACGCTGGGCGACGTGCTGGGGGAGGGCGACCTGTTCGTCCTGGGACGGTCGCTGATCCGCATCGTCAACCAAGGCGCGCAACTGGCCGGCTTCGCCGCCGGAGGACTGCTCCTGGCCGCCGTGACCCCCGGCGCGGTACTGGCCGTCACCGTCGGCACCTTCCTCGGTTCGGCCCTCCTCCTACGCCTGGGCACCCGCCCCCGCCCCGCACGCACCGCCTCCACCGGAGCGCTGCTGGGCGCCTCACTCACCGGCACCCGGCAGCTTCTGTCCGACCGCCGCATCCGAGCCCTCCTCCTGCTGACCTGGCTGCCCCCGGCCTTCGTCGTCGTCCCCGAGGCACTGCTCGTCCCGTACGCGGACCTCCTCGGCGCGGGCCCGGCGGCGGCCGGTCTGCTGATGTGCGCCATGCCGGTCGGCGCGATCACCGCCGAAACCCTGGCCGGCACCTTCCTCGGCCCCCGGACCCGCACCCGCCTGACCTTCCCGATGAGCATCGTCTGCGTCCTCCCCTCCCTGGGCTTCGCCACGCAGCCCTCACTCGGCTGGGCAGCGACACTCCTCGTCCTGACCGGCACCGGCATCGCCTACAACTTCGGCGTGGACCGCTGGTTCATGACCGCCGTCCCCGACGCCCTCCTGGGCCAGGCGATGACCGTGATGCAGGCGGGCCGCATGACGATCATGGGCCTGGGGATGGCCGCAGCGGGCCTCGCAGCCGAGTACGCACCCCTGCGGGTGGTGATGCCGGCCGGAGGGGTGGTGGGGGTGGTGGCAGTGGGGTTGGTGGTGCGCGAGGTGCGGCGCAACGCGGTCCGGGCGACGAGAGAGGTTCCCGCCTGAAGGGGCTTTCCCGGAAGCCGCTGAGCGACGGCTCCTGACTGCGCAGCCGGTCATCTCGCTACCATCGGCGCCTATTTCGGGGTAGTAGTGTTCGGCCTTCGCACGAGTGACTCATACCGTCTCGTCGAGGTGGAGGGGGAAACAGGATGGGAGTCGTGCTGCCCGACGAGGCGGCCTGGGTACTGGACCTCATCGGTGTCGAGTGGCCCAACGTCGACGAGGACGATTACCGCGACATGGCCGATGGTCTGCGCTCTTTCGCCGCCCAGATGCGGGACGGCAAGAACGCGACAGAGGGTGTCGTCCGCGAATTCCTGGAGGGCAGCGAGGGTCTGGCGACCGCGGCCTTCGAGAAGCACTGGGGCAAGGTCAGCGGCACCCATCTGGAACGCATCGCCCAGGCGGCCGATCTCGGTGCGACAGCTCTGGACGGCGCGGCCGTCGCGGTGGCCGGCGCCAAGGTGGCAGCCATCGTCCAGCTGGGCATCCTGGCCGCGGAGATCATCGCTGCCCAGGCCGCCGCGCCGTTCACGTTCGGGCTCTCCGAGCTCGGTGCGCTCGGCGCTACCCAGGCCACCCGCGTCATCGTCCGACGGCTGCTGAAGGAGGCGGAACATCTTCTGGTCGAGGAACTCATGACCGTCGCCACCGGCCCGGTTTTTTCCGCACTGGGCGGTATGGCCACCGATCTCGTCATCCAGGTCGGCGCCAACGCCGTCGGCCTTCAGGACGGGTACAGCCCCGGCAAGACACTGCGGGCGGGCGGTGAGGGCTTTTCCGACGGCCTGGACGCCGTCGGTGGGTCATTCACCGGGCGGGGAGGCAGCGCGTGAGCGACACCGTCCGCAACGACAAGGACCTGCACGACCGGCTGGCCGACCGGATCACCTCCCAAGCTGACGAGCACGCGTCCGGCGCCCGTCCCCACCTGCGCCGCAGCCGTGCCGGGCTGGGCCGGACGCGGGGCCGCGGCAGCATGGCGGCGGCCGTCGAAAGCGGAGCGGAGAAGATCCTCCGGGCCATCGAGGAGGCCGAGGAGCAGCTGCACAAGCACCTGCACGACGTCTCCAAGGGCGTGCGGATCATGGGCGAGAACCACGCGCGCAACGACAAGAACATCGAGACGATGCTGAACAGCATCGTCAACACCTCCCGCAAACAGGACAAGGTCCGCGACGGCGGTGGGATCGGCAAGGATCGCTTCGACCCGACGAAGGAGCCGCACACCGTCACCCTGGAGTGGAAACCAGGCATGCCCAAGCAGGCATTCGAGCGGAAGGCGAAGGCCCTGCAACGGCTCGGTGAGGAGGGGCAGCTCTTCAAGTTCAAGGGCAAGACCAAGGACTATCGCGACAGCAGTCTCACCGCGAAGTACAAGGGCGCATTGGAAGCGCTGATCCGCAGGAACCACAAGGACGACCCCGAGTTCGCCAAGGAGGCTGCGGAAGCTGCCCGTAAGATGGAGCCCGATCACATCAACGAGCTCCAGACCGGTGGCCCGGATGCCTGGCGCAATCTGCGGATGCTCGACCATTTCACGAACCGGGACATCGGCTGGCATCAGATACGCCCGCAGATCAGGGATCTCCCGGACGGCAATCCGATCAGAATCAACATCAAGTGGTGGCCAGATGACTGACGCGAGTCGCGGATCGTCCCGTTTGATCGCGACGGTGGATGCCCTGCGGACAGCATTGGCGGAGAGCCCGGACGTGCTCTCCTTCACGCTCGGCGGGACGATCGACGAGGAGACGGCGGCCGCCGCGGAGGCCGACGGGACGCCGCGAGAGTTCCTCGACTTCTGCCGTGTGCTGGACGGTGCGAGCTGCGGGCCGACCGTGCAGCTCTTCGGTCTGGAGGGGGCCGAAGAGAACCAGTTCCACTGCGAGCCGGTGGTCGACTCCCCGTTGCCGTTGTCCCCGGAAAAGCTGTTCTGCGTAGGGATGATCAACCAGGCGCCCGTATTTCTCGACCGCGCGACCAACAGCGTCCTCGGCGCTCTGGAAGAAGGGGCCGACTGGGTCGACGCCGAGCGCTTCGAGCAGCTCGCGCCCGGGCTGGAGGCGTTCTTTCTGGATCGGCTGGCCACTGCGGAGTACGCGCAGCTTGCGTCGGTCGACGATGAATTGGTGGAGTACGACGACTGGCTGAAGCTGTTGCGGCGGGCCGGTCTCACCGGCTGAGTCGCCGGTGCGGTCGGAAGAGCGCTGCACACGGACGCACGACGAAGGGAATACGGAGAAAGCATGGCCACCCATGACGAGATGACGGAGCTGTTCGGCGCGGACCGGGTGGTCACGCTGGACCGTGCCGTCGCCGAGGAGCGCGGACTGCCGGAGGCTGATGCCGAGGTGCTGTGCGACGTCGGTGTGCCGGTCTTCGTCGACGTACTGTTCACTCTCGACACCGCGAACGAAGGACCCGACCCCTTCACCGTGGTCCCGGTGGCCGCGGGCGGCGAGCAGACCCGCATCCTCGTGCTGGGCGGTCCGACCGACGATCCCTCGATGCGGTACTGCCTGGACATGGAGCGCGGCTACGTGATCCTCATGTCGTTCGGCGAGGAGCCGCAGGCAGAGATCGTGAACCGGACCCTCGCCGACTTCGTCGAGTTCCTGTACCGCTTCGCGCTGCGTGCCAGGCATCTGGAGCATGCCGCGCCGCAGGATCGCAGCCCGTACACGAAGCAACTGGTGGAGTATTTGCGGACCCGTGACCGGTACGCGTTCGCGCAGCCGGACAGCTGGTGGTCGATGGTCTTCGAGCAGGTCGGCTGAGTCCGCGCGATCGCTGGTGCCAAGAGCTGATCCACCCGGGTACCGATCCCTGAGACAGGGCTGACCACGATATGGCCGACCGGTAGGGTCGATGGCGTGCCGAAGCCGCTCAGTCTTGCTTTCGATCCGATCGCCCGTGCCGACGAACTGTGGCAGCGACGATGGGGAGCCGTGCCGTCCATGGCCGCGATCACTTCGGTCATGCGGGCCCATCAGATCCTGCTGTCCGAGGTGGACGCGGTGCTCAAGCCGTACGGGCTGACGTTCGCCCGGTACGAGGCGCTGGTGCTGCTCACCTTCTCCAAGGCGGGTGAGCTGCCCATGTCGAAGATCGGGGAGCGGCTGATGGTCCACCCGACGTCGGTGACCAACACCGTCGACCGGCTGGTGAAGTCCGGTCTGGTGGACAAGCGGCCGAATCCGAACGACGGGCGCGGCACGCTGGCGTCCATCACCGAGCAGGGACGGGTGACCTGCGACAAGGCGACGCGTGACCTGATGGCGATGGAGTTCGGGCTGGGGGCCTACAACGCCGAGGAGTGCGGGGAGATCTTCGCGATGCTGCGGCCGCTGCGGGTCGCGGCCGGTGATTTCCAGGACGAGTGAACCGTGGTAGGGGCGGCGAAGATCGCCCCGGAACGGGCGGTTACGCTCGGAGCATGAAACGCAGCGTGCTGACCCGATACCGGGTGATGGCCTACGTCACCGCCGTCATGCTCCTCGTCCTGTGCGCCTGCATGGTGGCCAAGTACGGCTTCGACACGGGCAAGGACCTGACGCTCGTGGTCTCCCAGATCCACGGCGTGCTCTACATCATCTACCTCGTCTTCGCCTTCGACCTGGGGTCCAAGGCGAAGTGGAAGTTCGGCAAGCTGCTGTGGGTGCTGATCTCCGGCACCATCCCGACCGCTGCCTTCTTCGTCGAGCGCAAGGTCGTCCGCGAGGTCGAGCCACTGGTCGCGGAGGGGTCGCCGCAGCCGGCCAAGGTGTGAGGTGACCGGGCGGCCGTAGGGGCGTCGTACGGCCGTAGGGACGTTCTGCGGTTGTGTGGGTGCCGTGCCGTCGTGCCGTCGTGGTGTCGTCCAGGGCCGCCGGGTTCGCCCGGCGGCCTTCGCGTGGGCGCAGACGGGGGGCGTGCGGCGTTTTCCGGCCGTCAGCCATCGACAATTAGTAGGACGTCCTAGTAAATTTGAACGTATGGACGCTGACGCGATCGAAGAGGGCCGCCGCCGCTGGCAGGCCCGGTACGACTCGGCCCGCAAGCGGGACGCGGACTTCACCACGCTCTCCGGCGATCCCGTGGAGCCGGCGTACGGCCCACGCCCGGGCGACACGGTCGACGGCTTCGAGCGCATCGGCTGGCCGGGGGAGTACCCCTTCACCCGCGGCCTGTACCCGACCGGCTACCGCGGCCGTACGTGGACCATCCGCCAGTTTGCGGGCTTCGGCAACGCCGAGCAGACCAACGAGCGGTACAAGATGATCCTGAAGGCGGGGGGCGGCGGTCTCTCCGTGGCCTTCGACATGCCGACGCTGATGGGGCGGGACTCCGACGATCCGCGTTCGCTCGGCGAGGTCGGCCACTGCGGTGTCGCCATCGACTCGGCCGCCGACATGGAGGTCCTGTTCCAGGGCATCCCGCTCGGCGACGTCACGACCTCGATGACGATCTCCGGCCCGGCCGTCCCGGTCTTCTGCATGTACCTGGTCGCCGCCGAGCGCCAGGGCGTCGACCCGGCCGTCCTGAACGGCACGCTCCAGACGGACATCTTCAAGGAGTACATCGCCCAGAAGGAGTGGCTCTTCCCGCCCGAGCCGCACCTGCGCCTGATCGGCGACCTGATGGAGCACTGCGCGCGCGGCATCCCCGCGTACAAGCCGCTCTCGGTCTCCGGCTACCACATCCGCGAGGCGGGCGCGACGGCCGCGCAGGAGCTCGCGTACACCCTCGCCGACGGCTTCGGGTACGTCGAGCTGGGGCTCTCCCGCGGCCTGGACGTGAACACCTTCGCGCCGGGGCTGTCCTTCTTCTTCGACGCCCACCTGGACTTCTTCGAGGAGATCGCGAAGTTCCGGGCCGCCCGCCGGATCTGGGCCCGCTGGATGCGCGACGTGTACGGCGCGACCAGCGAGAAGGCCCAGTGGCTGCGTTTCCACACGCAGACCGCCGGCGTCTCGCTGACCGCCCAGCAGCCGTACAACAACGTCGTCCGTACGGCCGTGGAGGCGCTCGCCGCGGTCCTCGGCGGAACGAACTCCCTGCACACCAACGCGCTGGACGAGACCCTCGCCCTGCCCAGCGAGCAGGCCGCGGAGATCGCGCTGCGCACCCAGCAGGTGCTCATGGAGGAGACCGGCGTCGCCAACGTCGCGGACCCGCTGGGCGGCTCGTGGTTCATCGAGTCGCTGACCGACCGGATCGAGGCCGATGCGGAGAAGATCTTCGAGCAGATCAAGGAGCGTGGCAGGCGCGCGGTGCCGGACGGGCACCACCCGATCGGCCCGATGACCTCCGGCATCCTGCGCGGCATCGAGGACGGCTGGTTCACCGGTGAGATCGCCGAGTCCGCCTTCCGCTACCAGCAGGCGCTGGAGAAGGGCGAGAAGAAGGTCGTCGGCGTCAACTGCCACCACGGCTCGGTCACCGGCGACCTGGAGATCCTCCGGGTCAGCCACGAGGTCGAGCGCGAGCAGGTGCGGGTCCTGGCGGACCGCAAGGCGGCCCGGGACGACGCGCGGGTGCGCTCGTCGCTGGCGGCGATGCTGGACGCGGCGCGCGACGGCGGCAACATGATCGAGCCGATGCTGGCGGCGGTACGGGCCGAGGCGACGCTCGGTGAGATCTGTGACGTGCTGCGCGAGGAGTGGGGCGTGTACACGGAGCCGGCGGGGTTCTGACGGCGGTACGTACCGGGGGCGGGACTGTGCGCGGTCCCGCCCCCGGTGTCGAACAGGACCCCTCAGACCACCGCGCCGTTTCCGGCCTCGGCCTTGTCGCGCGGGCGCGCGGCGGGTGCCTCCGGGCCCGGGTGGCGGCTCTCCAGGACGACGGCGGCCGGGGTCGCCGTGAAGATCGTCGAGGCGATGCCGAACAGGACGCCCGCGAGCAGCGCCACGGAGAAGTCGGCCAGTGAGTCGCCGCCCAGCACCGCGAGGGCGGCCAGGACGAACAGGGCGCCCATGCCGGTGTTCACCGTGCGGGGCACGGTCTGGACGATCGCCCGGTCGGCGAGGAGCGCGAGCCCCTCCGGACCGCGCGCGGCCCGGTCGCCCTTGGCGCCGCGCCGCAGTTCCCGTACGCGGTCGAAGAGGACCACCGTGTCGTTGACGGAGTAGCCGACGACGGTCAGCAGCGCCGCGAGGAAGACGCTGTCCACCGGTTTGCCCAGCCAGGCGAAGAGGCCCACCACCAGCACCACGTCCTGGATCATGGCGAGGACCGCGGCCGTCGCGAACGTCCAGCGGAACCGGACGCTCAGGTAGATCAGCTGGGCGGCGACCGCGATGCCCAGCGCGATCAGCGCCTTGCCGCGCAGCTCACTGCCCATGCTGGGCCCGATCTTCTCGTCCCGCTCGACCTCGACCGTGCCGCCGGGCTTCTGGAGGGACGTACGGATGCGGTCCTGCTCGGCGTCGGTCAACTGCTCGGTCCGTACGGCGATGCCGCCGTCGCCCGACTCCTGGACGACCGCGCGCGGGAAGCCCGCCGCCGAGACCGCCTCGCGCGCCGTCTCGGCGTCCACCGTGCGGCTGGTGCTGTACTCGACGAGCCGGCCGCCGGTGAACTCCACGCCGAACTCCAGACCGCGTACGCCGATCCCGGTGACGGCGAGCAGCAGCAGGCCCGCGCCGACGCCCAGCCAGGTGCGGCGCCGCCGCATCAGCCGCGGCCGGCGGCGTGCCAGCCACCGCCGTACCCGCCCCTCGGACGCCATGCCGGTGATCGCGGGCCGCCGCCGTACGCAGCCCCGGCGCACCGCCCAGCCCGCCAGCACCCGGGTGATGACCAGCGCCGAGACCATCGAGGCCAGCACACCGATGGACAGGGTGACACCGAAGCCCTTGACCGGTCCGGTGGCGAAGAAGAACAGCAGGCCCGCGGCGAGCAGCGTGGTGACGTTCGAGTCCAGGATCGCGCTCCACGCCTTGCCGAAGCCCTCGCGCAGCGGGCGCCGCAGATCGCCGCCGGAGCGGGCCGCGCGGCGTGCGTACTCCTCCCTGGCCCGCTCGAAGACGAGGACGTTGGCGTCCACCGCCATACCGATCGCGAGGACGAAACCGGCGAGACCGGGGAGGGTCAGGGTGGCGCCCAGGGCGACGAGCACGGCGTACGAGATCAGTCCGTACGCGGCGAGCGCGATCGTGGCCAGCGCGCCCAGCAGCCGGTAGACGACGATGACGAACACGCCGGTGCACAGCAGGCCGATGACGGCGGCGGTGGCACTGGCCTTGATCGCGTCGGCACCCAGCGTCGGGCCGACGGTGCGCTGCTCGACGACCTCGACGGGCACCGGCAGGGCGCCGCCCTTGACGAGGGCCGCCAGGTCGCGGGCCTCGGTGTCGCTGAATCCGCCGGTGATCTGGGCGTTGCCGCCGGCGATGCCGGTCGTGCACGGCACGCTCTGCTGCATGCCGGGGGCGGAGATCACCCGGTCGTCCAGCACGATCGCGACCCGCCGGGCCGGATCGCCGGGCGCCGCGCACGCCGCCTGGCCGGTGACCCGCGCCCAGGCGTCCGCGGCGGCGCCGCGGAAGGACAGGTCGACGGTCCAGCCGCGCCCGCCCTGCGCGTCGAAGACGGCCTCCGCGTCCTTGACGCCCTCGCCGGTCAGTGCGGGCGCGCCGAGCCGCAGGGCCTGGCCGGGCGTGTCGGGGTCGGCCAGGGTGCGGGTGCGGTCGCCCTTGGCCTTCAGCTCCGGCGTGCCCTTGGGGTCCTGGAGGGTGCCGAGCACGGGGTGGAAGGTGAGCTGCGCGGTACGGCCGATGACCTCGACGGCCTGCTTCGGGTCCCGCACCCCGGGCAGTTCGGCGACGATGCGTTTCTCGCCGGAGCGGGACAGCGACGGCTCGGAGACGCCGAGCGCGTCGATCCGCTGCCGCAGCACCTCCAGGGCCCGGTCGGTGGCGGCGGAGTCGGCACGGGTGGTGGGCGAGTCCTTCGTCTCCAGGACGATCTGGGTGCCGCCACGGAGGTCGAGGCCGAGGCGGGCGGGGGTGGTCAGGGCGAAGAACAGGGACACGGCGACGACGGCGAGCGCGATCAGCGCACGCCAGGGCCGCCGCGACGGAGCGCGGGACGGCATGGGTCTCCCCCTTCAGGGATACGGAGGCGGGGCGCCGGCCGGCCGCGCGCACGGGGCCGCGGCGACGCGTCGGGGCGTCGCCGGCCATGCCGGTGCTGCGGGGCCGCCGTACGCCTGGGGCGTCAGCTACTCCGTACGAAGGGGGGTCCGCGCGGGCTGCGCGGGGAGTACCGGGCCCGGGGCGGCGCGCGTTCCTGGCGCGGGCCGACGGTCTCGCCGTACTCGAAGGGGGAGTGGCGGGGCGCCGGGGACGCGGCGGGCAGCGCGCCCGGGAGGCCGGGGAAGCGCGGATGCGGGAGGACGGCCTGGACGTGGGCGGTGGCGGTCTGGCGGGCCACCGGCCGGTCCGGGGTGGTCCGGGCGTCGGCCCGGGGCGGGCCGGGCGCGGTGTGTGCCGTGAGCACCTGGGCTGCGGTGGCGGAGGACGGCTGGGAAGCGATGCCGGCGGGACCGGAAACGGTGGCTGCCGTGACGGCGCTCAGGGGGCCGGAGGCGGCACCCGCCGTCCCGGACGTCCCGGCCAGGACCAGCAGGACGGCCCACAGCCCGGCCAGCGCGCGGGGCAGGAAGCCCGGCAGCGCACGGCGTGCTCGTCCGCTCACCGCCCGCCCCTCCCGGTCCGCCCGATCGGCCGTACCCGGCCGTGATTCCGGCCCAGGGTAGTACGCCGTCCCTGTTCAGGAATCCGTACGGTCCTGTCCTACCCCGCCGGGAAGCGGAGGCGGAAGAGCGCTCCGCCGCCCGGTGCCTGCGCGGCCGTCAGTCCGGCCTGGTGGGCGCGGGCGATCTGGCGGGCCATGGCCAGGCCGAGGCCGGAGCCGGGCAGCGCGCGGGCGGTCTCGGCGCGGTAGAAGCGGTCGAAGACGTGCGGCAGGTCCTCGGCCGTGATGCCGGGGCCGTGGTCGCGGACGGTCAGCTCCAGGCCGTCGGCGGTGGCGGCCAGTTCCGTCTCGACCGGGCCGCCGGGCGGCGAGAACTTCGCCGCGTTGTCCAGCAGGTTGGAGAGCAGCCGGGACAGCCGCGCCGGTACACCCGGGACGGTCACGCCGTGCGCCGCCCGGTCGGCCCGTACGGTGAACGTGATCTCCGGCCAGTGACCGCGCGCCGCCTCCACCGCGTGCTCCAGCAGCGCCGCCGGCCGCACCTGTTCCACCAGCGGCTGCGGCTCCTCGTCCCGGGCCAGTTCGATCAGGTCGTTGACGAGGGTGGTGACCTCGCGCAGTTGGCGACCCAGGGCGCCGGACGCGCGGTCGCGCTGGGCGTCGGTCAGCCGGTCGGCACGGGCGAGCAGTTCGGCGTTGGTGCGCAGCGCGGTCAGCGGAGTGCGCAACTCGTGGGAGGCGTCCGCGACCAGCCGGCGCTGCGCGGCGACCGACTGTTCCAGTTCGCCGAGCATGGTGTTGAAGCTGGCGGCGAGGCGGGTGACCTCGTCCTCGCGGCCGGGCGGACCGGCGGGCAGTTCGATGCGGTGCCGGGCGTCGCGGGTGGCGGCGATGCGTTCCGCGGTGGCGGTGAGCCGGGCGACCGGGGCCAGGCCGGTGCGCGACACCCAGTAGCCGAGCCCGGCGGCCAGCAGGACACCGGCGCCGCCGACTCCCGCCAGCGCCACCGCGGCCTTCTGGACGCCGCGCTGCACGGTGTCCGTGCGCAGCGCCACCTGGAGCGCCTCGTCCTTGCCGCGCAGCCGCACGGTGTACCTCCGCACCGGGTATCCGGCCACGGTCAGCTCGTCGTAGTACGGCGCGTGCCGTCCGGCGGCGACCGCGCGGGTGGCGTCGCCGACCGGCAGCGCGTAGGGGGCGCGCGGGTCCCTGGACTCGTCGGCGGGGACCGACTGGACGCAGGGCACGGCCTGGAAACGGCAGCTCGTGTCGCCCGCGGTCGGGCCCCACGAGCGGAACTTCTCGCTGTACTGGGCCGCCGTCTGGGCCAGGTTCAGTTCGAGCTGCCGGGTCATCTGGTAGCGGATGATGAAGAACGCCGCCGTGCAGATGCCGACCGCCACCAGCGCCACGGCGGCGGACGCGGCGATCGCCAGCCGGGTCCGCAGCGGCCGGCGCCGCCGCCAGCGCGCGCCCAGGCCGCGCCGCCCGCTCACGCCCGTCCCGCTCTGCCGCCCCGGCCCGGCTGGTCCGGCTCGTCCATCCGGTAGCCCACGCCGTGCACGGTGTGCACCAGCCGGGACTCGCCGCCCGCCTCCAGCTTGCGGCGCAGGTAACCGACGTACACGGCGAGGGAGTTGGAGTCCGGCCCGAAGTCGCGGCCCCAGACCCGCTCCAGGATCACCTCGCGCGGCATCACCTGCCCGGGGTGCAGCAGGAGCAGTTCCAGCAGGGCCCACTCCGTACGGCTGAACTCCAGCGGCCGGCCGCCCCGGTGGCCGGTGCGGGTCACCGGATCGACGACCAGGTCGGCGAAGGCCAGCGAGGTGTCGTCGGCGGCGCCGGCCGACGCGCGGCGCAACAGCGCCCGCACCCGCGCGACCAGCTCGTCCAGCGCGAACGGTTTGACGAGATAGTCGTCGGCGCCCGCGTCCAGCCCGTCCACCCGCTCGCTGACCGAGTCCAGCGCGGTCAGCACGAGGATCGGCGTACGGTCGTCCAGCGCGCGCAGCCGCCGGCAGACCGCCAGGCCGTCCAGGACCGGCATCATCACGTCCAGCACGATCGCGTCCGGCTGCCAGGAGGCCACCTCGGAGAGCGCGGCCAGCCCGTCGGCGGCGCCGCGCACCGCGTACCCCTCCACGGTGAGGCCGTCCTCGACGGCGGCCCGCACCTCCGGTTCGTCGTCGACGACGAGGATCTTCGGCGGGGACGCGGCGGCGGGCTGCTGGGCGGCGCTCCGGGGCGCGGGGTGCGGTGCAGGCGAGGACGGCATGCACACAGGCTGCCAAACCTCCGTCTTAGAACCTTCTTAGGGCGCTTGACGAGCGTGGCGGCCATGCGCACACCACTCTCAGTCGTCATCGGTGCGGGCGGTACCGGCGGTCACATCTACCCCGGGCTCGCCCTCGCGGACGCCCTGCGCCGGGCCGTGCCCGACGCGGTGGTCTCCTTCGTCGGTACGGAGCGCGGGCTGGAGACGCGGCTCATCCCGCAGGCCGGATACCGCCTGCACACCGTGGACATGATTCCCTTCGACCCGTCGCTCGGCGCCAAGCGCTATCTGCTGCCCGCCGCGCTGCTGAAATCGGGCGCCCAGTGCCGCTCGATCCTGCGCGCCCAGGAAGCCCAGGTCGCGGTCGGCATGGGCGGCTACCCGAGCGCGCCGGTCATCGTCGGGGCGCGGCTGGCCGGGCTGCCCAGCCTGGTCCACGAGTCCAACGCGGTGCCCGGCCGGGCCAACAAGTTCGCCGCCCGGCTCACCCCGCACATCGCGCTCGCCTTCGACCGCAGCCGCGCGCACCTGGCGGGCGGCGAGCGCGCCGAGACGGTCGGGATGCCGCTGGTCGGGCCGCTGGCGAACCTGGACCGTACCGCGCTGCGGGAGCGGGCGCGCCGCGAGCTGGGCGTGCCGGACGGCACCCGGCTGCTGCTCGTCAACGGCGGCAGCCTGGGCGCGGCCCGGCTCACCGAGGCCGCGGTCGGCCTCGCGGCCCGGTACCGGACCCGTACGGACCTGCGGCTGCTGGTCAAGACCGGGCCCGCCGCCCTGGAGGAGACCCGGGAGCGGCTGGTGGCGACGGGCGGCGCGGCGGTCGCCGAGGCCGTCCCGTACCTGGACCGGATGGACCTGGCCTACGCCGCCGCCGACCTCGTGGTGTGCCGGGCCGGTTCGGCGACCGTCGCCGAGCTGGCGACGATCGGGATGCCGGCGGTCCTGGTCCCGTACCCGCACGCGCCCGGCGACCACCAGACGCACAACGCACGGGTGCTGTCCGACGCGGGCGCCGCCGTCCTGCTGCCGGACGCCGAGACCACCGCGGAACGCCTGGACGCGCTCGTCACCCCGCTGCTCGACGATCCCGCCCGGCTGGCGGCCATGGGCCAGGCCGCCGACCCGGGCACCCACGCGCGCGCCGCCGACCTGCTGGCCGCCAAGGTCCTGAAGCTGGCCGGCCACCCCGCAGCCCACCCCACCACCACGTACCTGAGGGAGACCGCATGAGCACCACCGACCGCCCCACCACCGGCGACGCCACCACCGGCCACGCCACCATGGAAGCCCGCTGGAAGGGCCGCACCGTCCTGGTCACCGGCGCCGAGGGCTTCATCGGCTCGACGCTGGTGGACCAGCTCGTCGGGTACGGCGCGAAGGTGCGCGCCTTCGTGCACTACAAGCCGTACGCCGAGAAGGGGCACCTCGCCCGCTACCTGGGCCCGGACAGCCCGGTCGAGATGATCGCGGGCGATGTGCGGGACGCCGGCCGGGTGGCGGACGCCGTCGCCGGCTGCGACACGGTCTTCCACCTCGCCGCCCTCATCGGCATTCCGTACAGCTACGACTCGCCCGGCGCCTACGTGCAGACCAACGTCGTGGGCACCGAGAACATCGCCGAGGCGTGCCGCCGGCACTCCGTACGCCGCCTGGTGCACACCTCCACCAGCGAGGTGTACGGCACCGCGCTGACCGCGCCGATCAGTGAGGACCACCCGCTGCAGCCGCAGTCCCCGTACTCCGCCTCGAAGATCGGCGCGGACATGATGGCGCTCTCCCACTGGCACGCCTTCGAGCTGCCGGTCACGGTCGTCCGCCCGTTCAACACCTACGGCCCGCGCCAGTCCGCGCGCGCCGTCATCCCCACCATCCTGGCGCAGTTGCACTCCGGCTCCCGGGAGATCCGGCTGGGCTCGCTCACCCCGACCCGCGACTTCACCTACGTCACCGACACC
Organism: Streptomyces sp. NPDC045470; assembly: GCF_040646595.1. Lineage (NCBI taxonomy): Bacteria > Bacillati > Actinomycetota > Actinomycetes > Kitasatosporales > Streptomycetaceae > Streptomyces > Streptomyces sp. NPDC045470. The sequence continues at coordinate 468,045 of NZ_JBEZAN010000002.1, read as the reverse complement.
GCGGCCGGCTTCCTGGCGATGGCCGACTGCGACCGGGCGCTGGGCGAGGTCGTCAACCTCGGTACGGGACAGGAGATCTCCATCGGCGACCTGGCGCGGTCCCTGATCGCCGCGTCCGGACGGGATGCCGAGGTGGTGGTGGAGGGCACCCGGCTGCGGCCCGCCGGGAGCGAGGTCCAGCGACTGCTTTCGGACAATTCGCGGGCGCGCGAGTGGGCCGGGTGGACGCCGGAGGTGTCCCTGGAGGACGGCCTGAAGCGGACGTCGGAGTGGGTCGCGGAGCATGTGCACCTGTTCGCGGCGGACCGGTACCAGGTCTGAGGGACGGATCGTCCGGTACCAGGTCTGAGGGACGGACCGGCCCAGGACCGAGCCGCCGCAGGAGCGGGCCCGCCGGGAGACTCACGCCCCGGCCGGGCCCGCTTCCGCGAGTCCGGCCAGGCCGGTCAGCAGCAGCGCGCTGAACTGCTGCGCCCACAGTTCGTCCACCGGTTCCGCGCTGACCAGCGCCCGGTGCACGACGGCGCCCGCGATCACGTCGAAGATCAGCCCCACCGCCCGTCCGGCGGCCGCCGCGCCCTCCTCGCCGGCCGGGTCCGGCGGCAGTTCCCCGCGCGCCTGGGCCCGCTCCCGCCCGAGGACCACCAGCCGCTTCTGCCGCTCGACCACGGCGGAGCGGATACGGACCCGCAGCGCCTCGTCGGTGGTGGACTCGGCGACCACGGCCATCAGCGCGGTCTTGGTCTCCGGACGGGCCAGCAGCGAGGCGAACTGCAGGACGACGCCCTCGATGTCGGCCTGGAGACAGCCCCGGTCGGGGAGTTCGAGTTCGTCGAAGAGGACCGCCACGGCGTCCAGGACCAGCTCGTTCTTGTTGGCCCAGCGGCGGTAGAGGGTGGTCTTGGCGACTCCGGCGCGGGCGGCCACGTCGCTCATCGTGAGCTTGCCCCAGCCCAGCTCGACCAGCGCGGCGCGGGTGGCGTCGAGGATCGCGCGGTCCGCCTCGGCGCTGCGCGGCCGGCCCGTACGGCTCCGGGAGCCCGCACGGCCCGCGGCGGAGCTGGTGCCGGTGAGGGGGCAGCGGTGCATGGGGGCGACCATACCGGCCAGTAGCCACGGGTGGGCCCGCCCTCGTGAGGCAGATCACCCGTACGGTTCGCGGGAGGGGTTGCCGGGCCGGGGCGCCGGACAGTTACGCTACGGGTCGTAGCGAAAGGGTGTGGCCGGCACGGCCCGCGCCGGACGCGACAACCACAGGCCGCGGGTGGGGACCCGGGGCCACCGCAGTACCGCACCGGCCCCGGGCCGGTGCGCGCGGCACCTCCGTCCTGCGCCGGCACACCGGCGGGCCGCACGGACGGACCCGGCGCCGCGTGCTTTTTCGCGCACCGTGAATTTTCGGCACCGCTTTTCGCAACGGTCCGCGGAAGGGGGGAGGATAGGCCCATGCAGCCACGCAACATGTCCATGAGTGGAGTCGTCGACCTCGCCGCGGTGAAGGCGGCCGGGGAAGCGAAGCAGAAGGCGGAGCAGGCGCGCGCCGAGGCGGCCCGCACGGGCCGGCCCGCCGGCGGGGGTGCCCGCCTGGTGTTCGATGTCGACGAGGCGGGATTCCAGCAGGACATCCTCCAGCGCTCCACCGAGGTGCCGGTCGTCATCGACTTCTGGGCCGAGTGGTGCGAGCCGTGCAAGCAGCTCGGCCCGCTGCTGGAACGGCTGGCGGGGGAGTACGCCGGCAAGTTCGTCCTGGCCAAGATCGATGTCGACGCCAACCAGGCGCTGTTCCAGCAGTTCGGCGTGCAGGGCATCCCGGCGGTCTTCGCGGTCGTCGCGGGCCAGCCGATCCCGCTGTTCCAGGGCGCGGCCCCGGAGGCGCAGATCCGCCAGGTGCTGGACCAGCTCGTCCAGGCCGCCGAGCAGCAGTTCGGCATCGTCGGCGCGCCCGTCGACCCGGCGGACGCCGCGCCGCAGGAGGACGTCCCCGAGCCGGTCGGCCCGTACGACGCGCTGCTGGAGGCCGCGAACCAGGCGCTGGACGCCGGTGACCTCGACGGCGCCGTCCAGGCGTACAAGAACGTGCTCTCCGACGACCCGGCGAACCCGGAGGCCAAGCTCGGCCTGGCGCAGGCCGAACTGCTGCGCCGGGTGCGGGACCTGGACCCGCAGGAGGTGCGCAAGACGGCGGCGGACCACCCCGCCGACGTGCAGGCGCAGATCAAGGCGGCCGACCTGGACCTGGTCGGCGGTCATGTGGAGGACGCCTTCGGGCGGCTGGTGGACACCGTCCGGCGCACGGCGGGCGACGACCGCGAGAGCGCGCGGGTACGGCTGCTGGAGCTCTTCGAGGTCATCGGCACCGACGACCCGCGGGTGATTTCGGCCCGAACGGCCCTGGCGCGGGTGCTGTTCTGATCTCCCTCTGATCCCCCTCTGTTTCCCTGGCGTCCGGTCACCCGCGCCTCCTGAGGCGCGCGGACCCCATCACTCGGCAGCGGCCACGTTTTGCCAAATCTTGGTAATCGTGGCCGCTGTTACTTGGAGTAAGAGGGGTGAGGGGGTTCGTCAGCGTTCCTCCCTGATTTCCCGTTGTTTCCTCACCGTCAGCGACAACCCTGGGTGCCCGGCCGATTTCGCGCCGTCGCGCCGTGCTCATCTCTCCGTTACTCGCAAGTAATGAACCCCTTGTGCGACGGCCGCCGATGCACCACGATCGGCCGGGCTCGGTCCATTCCCGTCGCCCGGCAACCGGTCGGCGCCGCGGGGTCCATGGGTCCCCACCGAGTGGCCGGCGGCACCGCCACCGGTCCCGGACAGGGGGGTTCCTGCCCACCCGGCAGGGCCTGTCCGACAAGCGCCGCGCGCGAGCGTGGCCAGTGGTTGTCGCTCGGGGGTGATCGCCGGTGCATCGGAACGCCGTACGCCTGTACGCCATTTCGGTACGGGCGCTCTCCTTCCCGAGGACGTAGCACTTCTCCCATCCCAGGTACGGCCGCCGTCTCCCCGAGATCCGGACCGTAACCGGAGATGTACGTCCGAGAAGGAGGAAAGTCATGGAGTCCCTGGCTCGTGGCGGGACCAGATGGAAGCGGTTCGCCGTTGTCATGGTGCCGAGCGTCGCGGCGACGGCTGCCATCGGAGTCGCCATCGCGCAGGGTGCGCTGGCAGCGTCGTTCAGCGTCTCCGGTCAGCAGTTCAAGGTCACCGCGGCGGAACTCGACGGTGACGGGTTCGTCCAGTACGGCGCCCTCGACAAGGGCAAGGACGGCCAGCACCCGGTCGCCGTGGTGGGGCTGAACTCCGCGAAGATCACCAAACTGTGCCAGTCGGTCGTCGTGCCGGTGCCGGTCTTCGGCGATGTGACGATGCGGCTGGAGGCGGGCGCCGGCAAGGACAAGGTCCTGGCGAAGAAGCTCTACATCGACGCCGACGACCTGCGGACCAACGCGACGTTCACCAACGTGGACATCGGCGTCTCGGTGGACGACACCGGCGCCAACGGCAAGACGCCCGGCCCGGCCCGGCCCGGCGAGGGCGGCAGAGGTGCCTACCTCCCCGGCTCCTTCGCCCAGCAGGCCGACCATGTCCTGTTCAAGGACGTCAAGCAGCGCGCCTGGGCCACCACGGCCGGCACGTTCCAGCTCAGTGGCCTGAACATGAGCGTCAAGCGCGGCAAGAACGAGTGCTACTGACGCACTGAGCCCACGGGGGCGGGGGCGTGCGCGGCGGAGCGGTCCGCCGTCCGCGCGCCCCTGCACCCGTACGCCGGTGGCCACCGCGCCACGCACTCCAGCTCACGTACCACCGATTAGCCAGTCCCGAGGAGCTGTACGACATGAGCGCCGACACGCGACCACGGCTGAACGAGAACACCGGCCGCAAGCGCACTTCGTTCCGGGACTGGCGAGGTCAGCGCCCGTTCTGGGGCGGGGTGCTGACGCTGCTGGCCGGATTCCCGATCATGTACATCCCCTACGCGAACCTCACGATCGGCTCCCTGACCGTCCGGATGGCGACGACCGCGGGCGCCGGCTCGCTGATCATCGGCGTACTCCTGGTCGTGCTCGGTCTGACCATGTGGTTCCAGCCCGCCTCCCGCGTCTTCGCGGGCGTCGCGGCGATCCTGCTGTCCCTGGTCTCCCTGGTGGTCTCCAACTTCGGCGCCTTCGTGGTCGGCTTCGCGCTGGGCCTGGTCGGCGGCGCGCTGGCGGTCTCCTGGGCGCCGGGCAAGCCCGTCGCACCCGAGGGGGGCGAACCGGCCCGGCCCGTGGGCGGCGTACCGGACGACCTGTCAGGAGCGAGCCCGGTCACCGGGACGAACGGGAGGCACAGTGCCGGGTGACGAGCACGAGACGCGGGCGGCCGCCCCGGCCGCGAGAACCGGGCCGCGCCACGCGGCCCCGCGCAAACCGCTGCTGACCCGGCTGCACGTACCGGCCGGCAAGGCGATCGCCCTCGCCGCGATGCCCACCGCGGTCCTGATGGGCATGGGCCTGACACCGCAACTGGCGATGGCCAAGCCGCAGCCGCCGGAGAGCCCCTTCAGGAACGGCCCGTGCGTCAGCGCCCCCGACAAGACGGAGCAGGACGCCGAGGCCAAGGCGGCGAAGGACAAGGCAGCCAAGGAGAAGGCAGCCAAGGAGAAGGCGGAGAAGGAGAAGGCCGAGAAGGAGAAAGCGGCCGAGGACAAGGCGGCCGAGGACGGGTCCGGCAAGGACCGGGGCTCCGGCTCCGGGAACTCCGGTACGGACACCGCCCCCGCCCCCGGCGCCTCCTCCCCGTCCCCGGACAAGAAGGGCACGCCCCCGGGGCCCGCCCCGGCTCCGTCCCCGTCCGCGGGCAGGTCCACCCCTCCGTCCCCCTCCGCCTCCCCGTCTCCCTCGGAGCAGAACCCCTGGTACGACCCGCTGGGCGTGGGCAAGAAGCTGCACGACGTCTTCCACCCCGGCGACGGCAAGTCCGGCACCCCGAGCACGTCCCCGTCACCGTCCCCGTCCTCCTCGGCACCCGCGGACAAGGGCTCCGGCTCCGGCGGCACGTCCGGCAAGCCCGGCGGCAAGGCCACCGACCGGCTCAAGGACTCCACCGACAAGCTGGGCAAGGCTGCCGACGACGCGAAGGACAAGGCGGGCAAGGCGCTCGACGACGCGAAGGACAGGGCGGACGACGCTTCACCCTCGGCCTCACCGTCCCCGTCCCCCAGCGGCACCGCCGACCCGAACGCCCCCGACGCGGACGGCAAGAAACCCTTCCCCTGCGTCGAGGAGAAGAAGGCCGCCGGCAAGGCCGAGCGGCCCCCGGCCACCGTCCCGAACCAGCCCTGGTACCTGGAGTCCAGCGGCCTGACCCTGCGCGGTCTGGACTACGAGGGCGTCGTCAACCTCACGATGCCCAACGGCCGTACCAAGCAGGCGCTGAAGTTCACCGCCGACAGCATCGACATCGGCGACCTCCACCAGACCGTGGACGGCCCGGCCGGAAAGAAGTACCACGTCCAGGCGGCCGCGGGCTCCACCTCCACGATCCGCGGTGGCAAGGTCACCATGTACACCGAACGCCTCCAGGGCAACCTCTTCGGCCTGATCCCGATCGTCTTCGACCCGGAGCACCCGCCGCCCCTCAACGTCCCCTTCGCGTACTTCACCAAGGTGAAGATCACCCAGGCGGGCCAGTTCGGCGGCACCCTGACGATTCCGGGGCTGCACCATTCGATCACGGGGTGACGGCCGCCGCCCCGCCCTCGCGTGCCGTTGAGCCGTACGGCTCATGGCCCGCCTTCCGCAAGGCGGGCCATGAGCCTTTTGTGGCGAAGCAGTGGCCGACGCCGAGCACGTCGGCTGAGCCTGGAGACCAGCGGAGACGCCTTCGCCGCGGCGGGAGGGCAGTTCTGATGACCTGTCACTTCACCGGTCCGGCGACCCTCGATCTGGACGGCCGCGTCCGGCGCTGGTTCCCGGACGGCGCAGGGAGACGTCCACGACTGGCCGCCGCTGCCCGGATGTTCGCGACGCGCACCATCGAGGCGGCCCCGGAACTGGACGGGCCGCGGTGGCGGGAACTGCCGCGCGATCAGATCGTCGACCTGCGGTTGATCAAGTTGCTCGCCGCTCCTGCCAGGATGATGCGCCCCTTGCTCGACGGCCTGCCGCGCGTAGGGGAGCTGGACGGCTGGCTGGAGGTGTGTCCGCTGCTGCCCCAGGGGCGAGGCGTCCGCGTACGGCGATGGGCCGCATCCCCAACCGGATGCGGCCCATCGCCGTACTCAGGTCACCCGCGGTCAGCCGCGGTCGCCGCCCAGGTGGTGGACGCGGACCATGTTGGTGGTGCCGGGGACGCCGGGGGGCGAGCCGGCGGTGATGATCATGGTGTCGCCGTCGTTGTAGCGCTGGAGCTTCAGCAGTTCGGCGTCGACCAGGTCGACCATCTCGTCGGTGTGCTCCACGTGCGGCACGACGAAGGTCTCCACGCCCCAGCTCAGCGCGAGCTGGTTGCGGGTGGCGGCGTCCGTGGTGAAGGCCAGGATCGGCTGCGCCGAGCGGTAGCGGGACAGGCGGCGGGCGGTGTCACCGGACTTGGTGAAGGCCACCAGCGCCTTGCCGTTGAGGAAGTCGGCCATCTCGGCGGCCGCGCGGGCCACCGCACCGCCCTGCGTACGGGGCTTCTTGCCCGGGACCAGCGGCTGCAGGCCCTTGGCCAGCAGCTCCTCCTCGGCCGCCTCGACGATCTTCGACATCGTCTTGACGGTCTCGATCGGGTACTGGCCGACCGAGGACTCGGCGGAGAGCATGACCGCGTCGGCGCCGTCCAGGATCGCGTTGGCGACGTCGGACGCCTCGGCGCGGGTCGGCCGCGAGTTGGTGATCATCGACTCCATCATCTGGGTCGCCACGATCACCGGCTTGGCGTTCCGCCGGCACATCTCCACCAGGCGCTTCTGCACCATCGGGACCTTTTCGAGGGGGTACTCGACGGCCAGGTCGCCACGGGCCACCATGACGCCGTCGAAGGCCGCGACGACCTCCTCCATGTTGTTGACCGCCTGCGGCTTCTCCACCTTGGCGATCACCGGGACGCGCCGGCCGACCTCGTCCATGACGCGGTGCACGTCGTTGACGTCCTTGGCGTCCCGCACGAAGGACAGGGCGACCAGGTCGCAGCCCATGTTCAGGGCGAACTTCAGGTCCTCGATGTCCTTCTCGGACAGCGCCGGGACGTTGACCGCCGCGCCGGGCAGGTTGATGCCCTTGTGGTCGGAGATGACGCCGCCCTCGATGACGATGCAGCGCACCCGGGGGCCGTCGATCTCGACGACCTGGAGCGCGACGTTGCCGTCGTTGATCAGGACCGGGTCGCCCTTGGAGACGTCGGCGGGCAGGCCCTTGTAGGTCGTGCCGCAGATGGTCTTGTCGCCGGGCACGTCCTCGGTGGTGATGACGAACTCGTCACCGCGCACCAGCTCCACGGGGCCGTCGGCGAAGGTCTCCAGGCGGATCTTGGGGCCCTGGAGGTCGGCCAGCACGCCGATGGCGCGGCCGGTCTCCTCGGCGGCCTTGCGGACGCGGTGGTAGCGCTCCTCGTGCTCCGCGTGGGTGCCGTGGCTCATGTTGAATCGGGCCACGTTCATGCCGGCCTCGATCAGCGTCTTCAGCTGGTCGTAGGAGTCGACGGCGGGGCCCAGGGTGCAGACGATTTTGGAACGGCGCATGGCTCAATCCTATCGTTTGTTTCGGAGCGGAATTATTTGGGCTCGGGTGCCCGGATGCGTGCTGTCGGCCGGCCGCGGCGCGGGTACCGGCTGCGGCCGGCCGGGTGTGCCGGAGGTCAGTTGCTGACCAGGGCGTATGTCTGGCCGGCGATCTCCAGCTCCTCGTCGGTGGGGACGACGGCGACCGCGACCCGGGCGTACTCCGGCGATATCAGCCGCGCCGCGTCGGACCGTACGGCGTTCAGGTCGGCGTCCACCGCCAGTCCCAGCTCCTCCAGGCCCTTGACCGCGGCCTCGCGCACCGGGGCGGCGTTCTCGCCGACGCCCGCGGTGAACGCCACCGCGTCCACCCGGCCCAGCACCGCGCTGTAGGCGCCGATGTACTTCTTCAGCCGGTGGATGTAGATGTCGAAGGCGAGCGCGGCCCGCTGGTCGCCCTCGTCGATCCGGCGGCGGATCTCCCGCATGTCGTTGTCGCCGCAGAGCCCGACCAGGCCGCTCTTCTTGTTGAGCAGCTCGTCGACCTCGTCCGCGTCCATCCCCGCCACCCGCTTGAGGTGGAAGACCACGGCCGGGTCGATGTCACCGGACCGGGTCCCCATGACCAGGCCCTCCAGCGGCGTCAGCCCCATGGAGGTGTCCACGCAGCGGCCGCCGGCCACCGCCGAGGCGGAGGCGCCGTTGCCCAGGTGCAGCACGATGACGTTGACGTCCTCGGGCGCCTTGCCGAGCAGCTCGGCGGTCTTGCGCGAGACGTACGCGTGCGAGGTGCCGTGGAAGCCGTACCGGCGGATGCGGTGCGCGTCGGCCGTCTCCACGTCGATGGCGTAGCGCGCCGCGTGCTCCGGCATCGTGGTGTGGAAGGCGGTGTCGAAGACCGCGACCTGCGGCAGGTCGGGGCGGAGCGCCTGCGCGGTCCTGATGCCGGTGATGTTCGCCGGGTTGTGCAGCGGCGCGACCGGCACCAGCCGCTCGATCTCCTTGAGCACCGCGTCGTCGATCACGGTCGGCTCGGTGAACTTCAGGCCGCCGTGCACCACCCGGTGCCCGATCGCCGCCAGCTCGGGCGAGTCCAGGCCGAGCCCGTCCGCGGACAGCTCGTCGGCGACCGCCTTCAGCGCCTCCTCGTGGTCGGCTATCCGGGCCTCGCGCTCGCGCTTGTCCCCGCCGGCGGCCAGCGGGGTGTGGGACAGGCGCGAGGTCTCCTCACCGATGCGTTCGACCAGGCCCACGGCGAGCCGGGAGCCGTCCTTCATGTCGAGGAGCTGGTACTTCACCGAGGAGGAGCCGGAGTTGAGGACGAGGACGCGGGTGGCGTTGGCAGTCATGAAGCAGCTTTCGGTCGGTTGTGGGGGGCGGGCGGCGGGGGTGTCAGACGTCGGCGGCGGGCGAGCCGCCCGGTGCCGCACCCTGCGCCTGGATGGCGGTGATGGCCACGGTGTTGACGATGTCCTGGACGAGCGCGCCGCGCGACAGGTCGTTGACCGGCTTGCGCAGGCCCTGGAGCACCGGGCCGACGGCGACCGCGTTGGCCGAGCGCTGCACGGCCTTGTAGGTGTTGTTGCCGGTGTTCAGGTCGGGGAAGACCAGCACGGTGGCCCGCCCGGCGACCTCGGAGTCCGGCAGCTTCGTCTTGGCCACCGCGGCGTCCACGGCCGCGTCGTACTGGATCGGGCCCTCGACCAGCAGGTCGGGGCGGCGCTCGCGGACCAGCTCGGTGGCCTTGCGCACCTTGTCGACGTCCGCGCCGGAGCCGGAGGTGCCGGTGGAGTACGACAGCATCGCGATCCGCGGCTCGACGCCGAACTGGGCGGCGGTGGCCGCCGACTGGATGGCGATGTCCGCGAGCTGCTCGGCGTCCGGGTCCGGGTTGACCGCGCAGTCGCCGTAGACCAGGACGCGGTCGGCCAGGCACATGAAGAAGACGGACGAGACGATCTGCGCGCCCGGCCTGGTCTTGATGATCTCGAAGGCGGGGCGGATGGTGGCCGCGGTGGAGTGCACCGCGCCGGAGACCATGCCGTCGGCCAGGCCCTCCTGCACCATCAGCGTGCCGAAGTAGGACACGTCCGCGACCACGTCGTACGCCAGCTCGTACGTGACGCCCTTGTGGGCGCGGAGCTTGCCGTACAGCTCGGCGAAGCGCTCGCGCAGCGGGGAGACCTGGGGGTCGATGATCTGCGCGCCGTCCAGGTCGATGGCGAGGTCGGCGGCGCGCTTGCGGATCGCCGCCTCCTCGCCGAGCAGCGTCAAATCGCACACGTCGCGGCGCAGCAGGACGTCGGCGGCGCGCAGCACCCGCTCCTCGTTGCCCTCCGGCAGGACGACCCGGCGGCGGCCCGTGCGGGAGCGCTCGATCAGCTCGTGTTCGAACATCATCGGCGTGACGCGGCCGGAGCGGGCGACGGAGATGCGGTTCGTCAGCTCGGCGGTGTCCACATGCCGCTCGAAGAGGCCGAGCGCGGTCTCCGCCTTGCGCGGCGCCGCGGCGTTCAGCTTGCCCTCGACGGCGAACAGCTCCGCCGCGGTCGGGAAGGAGCCGCCGGAGACCGAGACCACCGGCGTGCCGGGCGCGAGCCGGTTGGCCAGCGCCATGATGTCGGGCCCCGGACGCTCGTCCAGGGTCAGCAGTACACCCGCTATGGACGGGGCGCCGGCGCTGTGCGCGGCGAGCGCGCCGATGACCAGGTCGGCGCGGTCGCCGGGGGTCACGACCAGGCAGCCGGGGGTCAGCGCCTTCAGGAAGGTCGGCAGCATGGCGCCGCCGAAGACGAAGTCGCGGGCGTCGCGGGCCAGCCCCGAGTCGTCGCCGAGCAGCACCTCGGCGCCGAGCGCGTGCACGATCTGGCCGACGGTGGGCGCGGAGAGGGCGCCGTCCTCGGGGAGCGCGTAGCAGGGGACGGGCAGGTGGGCGGAGAGCTGCCCGGCGACGGCCGAGTGCTGCCCGGGGGCCACCCGGTTCACGATCAGGGCGACGACGTCGCAGCCCAGCGAGTGGTAGGCGCGGTAGGCGTTGTGGGCCTCGGCGCGCACCGACTCGGCCTCCTGGCCCTGGCCGCCGACGACCGGCAGCACGGCGGCGCCGAACTCGTTGGCCAGCCGCGCGTTCAGGTTCAGCTCGGCCGGCAGGCTGGTGGCCGCGTAGTCGGAGCCGAGCACCAGGACGTACTCGTGGTCCTTGGCCACCCGGTGGAAGCGCTCGACGAGCTGGGAGACCAGTTCGTCGGTGCCCTGCTCGGCCTGGAGGCGGGCGGCCTCCTCGTACCCGAGGCCGAAGACGGTCTCGGCGGGCTGGGAGAGCCGGTAGCGGGCCCGCAGCAGTTCGAACAGGCGGTCGGGCCCGTCGTGCACCAGCGGGCGGAAGACGCCCACCCGGTCCACGTGGCGGGTCAGGAGTTCCATGACTCCCAGCTCGACGACCTGGCGGCCGTCGCCGCGGTCGATACCGGTCACGTACACGCTGCGCGTCACGCGTGCTCTCCGATCCATCCGTCGCTTCGCAAGGTCAAATTTCCCGTTATGGTGAGCTTGCCCCTCTTGACAATACCTGCGGCTGTGGTTAAGCCGCCCCTCCAGTTTTACGCATGTGTCAGCGGGCGGCCGCAGTGGTGCCCGACGCTGTGAGCGCAACGCCGGCCGGCCCGTGAAACAATCGGACCGGCTCACAAGAACCAACAGCGAGCACAGGAGACACAGCACCATGCGTATCGGAGTCCTCACCGCGGGCGGCGACTGCCCCGGCCTCAACGCTGTGATCCGTTCGGTGGTGCACCGCGCCCTCACCGGCCACGACGACGAGGTCATCGGTTTCGAGGACGGATTCAAGGGACTGCTGGACGGCCGGTACCGCAAGCTGGACCTGGACGCCGTCAGCGGCATCCTGGCCCGCGGCGGCACCATCCTCGGCTCCGCCCGCCTGGAGCGCGCCCGGCTGCGCGAGGCGTGCGAGAACGGCAAGGACCTGGCCCGCGAGTACGGCATTGACGTGCTCATTCCCATCGGTGGCGAGGGCACGCTCACCGCGTCGACGATGCTCGCCGACGCCGGCCTGCCGATCGTCGGTGTGCCCAAGACCATCGACAACGACATCTCCGCCACCGACCGCACCTTCGGCTTCGACACCGCCGTCGGCGTCGCCACCGAGGCCATCGACCGCCTGAAGACGACCGCCGAGTCGCACCAGCGGGTCATGGTCGTCGAGGTCATGGGCCGGCACGCGGGCTGGATCGCGCTGGAGTCCGGGATGGCCGGCGGCGCCCACGGCATCTGCCTGCCGGAGCGCCCCTTCGACGTGAACGACCTGGTCGCCATGGTCGAGGAGCGCTTCGACCGGGGCAAGAAGTTCGCCGTGGTCTGCGTCGCCGAGGGCGCCCACCCCGCCGAAGGCACGATGGACTACGGCCACGGTGAGATCGACCAGTACGGCCACGAGCGCTTCCAGGGCATCGGCACCGCCCTCGCCCGCGAGCTGGAGCACCGCCTCGGCAAGGAGGCCCGCCCGGTCATCCTCGGCCACGTCCAGCGCGGCGGCACGCCCACCGCGTACGACCGCGTGCTGGCCACCCGCTTCGGCTGGCACGCCGTCGAGGCCGCGCACCGCGGCGACTTCGGCCAGATGACCGCCCTGCGCGGCACCGACATCGTGATGAGCCCGCTGGCCGACGCGGTCACCGAGCTGAAGACCGTGCCGGTGAGCCGGATGGACGAGACCGAGTCGGTCTTCTGACCCACCGCCTCCGCATCTGACGGCGCGCGTTCCCCGCCGGGGGAGCGCGCGCCGTCGCGTTTGCCCGGGACGAGTTCCCGGCGCCCGGCGTACGTCCTCGGCACCCGTACGGGCCGGCATTCCGGTTAACCGGCCCGTGAGGAGGTACCCGGTGCGCACGAGGAAGGAGGCGTGACCGGAATGAGCGATTTCGTGGATCACCGGACGGCCCGGCCGGACAGCAGGCCGGTCAACGAACTGGTCACCCAGGCGTCGGAACAGCTCTCCGACCTGGTGCGCGACGAGATGCGGCTGGCGCAGACGGAACTGGCCCGCAAGGGCAAGCGCTTCGGCGTGGGCGGCGGACTGCTCGGCGGCGCCGGCACGGTGGCGTTCCTGGCGGCCCAGGCCCTGGTGGCGACCGCGATCATCGCGCTCGGGCTGGTGCTGCCGCTGTGGGCGGCGGGCCTGGTGGTCGTGGGCGTGCTGCTGGTGCTGGCGGCGGTCCTGGGGCTGCTGGGGCGGCAGCGGATCCGCCGGGCCACCCCGCCGGTGCCCGAGGAGGCCGTACGCAGCGTCCGGCAGGACATCGAGACGATCAAGGAGAGGGCCCGGCGATGACCCGTGACCCCGGCAAGGACGGCACCGCGAGCCCGGCGGAACTGCGCGCCCGCATCGAGCAGACCCGGCAGGAACTGGGCGACACCGTCGCCGCGCTCGCCGACAAGGCCGATGTGAAGAGCCGCGCCCAGGAGAAGGCGGCCCGCGTCAAGGACCGGACGCTGCACCGGACCGCGGCGGTCACGGACCGGATGGCCGGTTCCCCCGCCGTCCGCACGGCCGCCGTCGCGGGCGGCGCGCTGCTGGCCGGCGTCCTGGTGCTGCGCCGCCGCGCCCGGTCCCGGGTGCGCCCGTATCCGCTGCGTACGACACTGCGTAAGGAGCTGCGGACGAGGAAGAAGAGCCAGCGCCCGCTCGCCAAGGCGGGCACCAAGGCCCGGCGGGCCTGCCGGAGCAAAGGACACCACTGATGATCAAACTTCTCTACAAGCCCCTGGGGATGGCGTTCGGCGTCCTCGGCGGGGTGCTGGCCGGTGCCCTGTTCAAGCGCCTGTGGAAGCTGGTCGGCGGCGAGGAGGACGCGCCGAACGCCACGGACGAGGAACGCCGCTGGCGTGAGGTGCTGCCCGCCGCCGCGCTCCAGGGCGCGACGCTCGCGGTGGTCAAGGCGGCCGTGGACCGCAGCGGCGCGGTGGCCGTCCGCAAGGCCACCGGCACCTGGCCGGGCTGAGCGCCCGGGGGCCCGGCCCCCGTACGCCGTAGCCGCCCCGGCGCCGCCGCGCGGCAGGTCCACGCGGCGGCGCCGTTCCGTACGCCCGCGTGCAACCCGGCCGTACCTCCGCACGGCGGCGGCGCCGCCCCCGTCACGGCCGGGGATCGGTGCGGTGCCAGCGGGGGCGGGCGTCACCGCCCCGGCGGCCGGCGACGGACGCGCAGCGGGGGCACACCCGCTGGACGCGGTCCGCGGCCCCGCCGGACTCGGGCAGGATGTCGGGCCAGGCGATGTGCGGGAACCGCGCCAGTTGCGAGCGGCTGAGCGAGAGACCGCACACGGTCTGGTTCAGCCCCTGCTCCCAGGCGTGCACCTCGCCCGCCGGCAGCCGGCGCCCGTCCTCGTCGCCCACCCACTGGCCCGATCCCGCGACCGCGTACCGCTTCGCCGCTGCCATGCCCGATCGTTCCTCCTCCCGTGGCGCCCCGCGCGCGGGAGGCGCGGGGGACCACCTCGGTGCACACGCGGCACGGCCCCGCCGGATCGCCGGCAGGGCCGTGCCGCAGGGCGTCGTCCGTGCGTTCACCGTGCCCGTCAGGAGGCGACGGTATGCCGCGCGTCGGGTACGCAGTGGGTCATGGTCAGCCCGGACACGTCCCGCGGCGGATTGTCGCCGAGGCGCGACAGCCGCTCCCGGTCCTCGTCCGTCAGGTCCTGACTCGCCAGCGGCTCCAGATGGGCGACGTCCTTCGGGCCGATGCCCAGCCCCTCGCCGACCCGCAGCCCCAGCTCGTTCTCGACCAGCAGGAAGTGCCACACCATCCGCTCCTGCACCGGCTGGTCGGCCTGGGAGATCAGGTCGGTGAGGTTCTTGACGAGGTCGTCGCGCTCCCAGTCCTCCATGAGCCGGAAGCGCTGGCCCGCCTGGAGGTAGTCGTTGGTGCGCGGGATGCGCTTGCGGGTGAGCCGGCCACGGATCTCCGGCCCCTGCTCGTCGTGGGTCGGGTAGGTGCCCTCCCGCAGGCCGCCGGTGATCGACGGCTCGTAGTTGACCTCCGGGTTCTGCCCGTGCCGGTCCTGCTCGTACGCCATCAGACCGTCGCGCTGGTTGGTGTGGACGGCGGCGTGCTTGGCGCGGTTGACCGGGAGCTGGAGGTAGTTCGGGCCGACGCGGTAGCGCTGGGTGTCGCTGTAGGAGAAGGTCCGGCCGACGAGCATCTTGTCGTCGGAGAAGTCCAGGCCGTCGACGAGGACGCCGGTGCCGAAGGAGATCTGCTCGTTCTCGGCGAAGTAGTTGTCCGGCATCCGGTCGAGCACCATCCGGCCCACCGGGCGGGGCGGGAAGTCCTGCTCCGGCCAGGTCTTGGTGTCGTCCAGCGGGTCGAAGTCCAGCTCCGGGTGGTCGTCGTCGCTCATCATCTGGACGACCAGTTCCCACTCGGGGTGGTCGCCCCGCCGGACCGCCTCGTACAGGTCCTTCGTCGCGTGGCCCAGCTCCCCGGCCTGGACGGCGGCGGCGTCCGCCGCGGTCATGCTGCGTACGCCCTGCTTGGGCAGCCAGTGGTACTTGACCAGGACGGTGTCCCCCGCCTCGTTCACCCATTTGTAGGTGTTGACGCCGAAGCCCTGCATGTGCCGGTAGTCGGCCGGGATGCCGCGCGGGCTGAAGAGGTTGACCAGCATGTGCATCGACTCCGGTGTCTGCGACATGAAGTCGAAGATGCGGGCCGGCTTCTGCTCGTGCGAGACCGGGTCGGGCTTGAGGGCGTGGATGACGTCGGGGAACTTGATGGCGTCCCGGATGAAGAAGACGCCCAGGTTGTTGCCGACCAGGTCCCAGTTGCCGTCCTCGGTGTAGAACTTCACCGCGAAGCCGCGCGGGTCGCGGGCCGCCTCGGAGGAGTCCCGGCCGCCGATCACGGTGGAGAACCGCACGGCGACCTCGGTGCGCCGGCCGGCCTCCTGGAACAGCCTGGCCCGGGTGAAGCGGCCGATCGGCTCGTCACCCCACTTCCCGTAGCTCTCGAAGTACCCGTACGCGGTCACGCCACGCGCGTGCACGACCCGCTCGGGGATGCGCTCCCGGTCGAAGTGGCTGATCTTCTCGATGAACTGGTAGTTCTCCAGCGTGGCCGGCCCGCGCGCGCCGACCGTCCGCTGGTTCTGGTTGTCGTAGACCGGGTGGCCTTGCCGGTTGGTGAGCACCGGGCGGTCGTCGCCGGGTGCCGGTCCCTGGCTTGCTACGTCTGTCACTGCTCTCGGTTTCCTTCAGCACTCGAAAGGCGCTCGGGTCTGCGCCGTGGGTGGGGCCCCGGAAGGACAGAGGTACCCACTGGGGCGTCGGTGGTGCGGACGCTCACCTTTTTGGGGCAGTGCCGCCGGGGCGCGTTCTCAGTGGTCCGGCGACGGCTCCCGCCCCGTACGGTGGCGCCGGTGCGGCCGGCGCAGGCGGTCCGGCCAGGTACGGGTGTCCCGCGGCTCCACGTACGGCTCCTCCCGCGACGGGTGCCCCTCGGTGATCGCCCGCTGCCGGGCCAGCTCGGCGTCGAACTCCAGACCCAGCAGGACCGCCAGGTTCGACAGCCACAGCCAGACCAGGAAGATCACGACGCCCGCCAGGGTGCCGTACGTCTTGTTGTACGAGCCGAAGTTCGCGACGTACAGCGCGAAGCCCGCCGAGGCGGCCAGCCACAGGGCGACGGCCAGGAAACTGCCGGGGGTCAGCCACCGCAGCCCCTGGTTCCGCACGTTCGGCGTGGCGCGGTACAGGATGGTGATCATCAGCACCACGAGCAGGACCAGGACGGGCCACTTGGCGACCGACCAGACCGCCAGACCGGTGTCACCGATGCCCAGGCCGCGGCCCGCCTGCCGGGCCAGCGAGCCGGTGAAGACCACGATCACCGCACTGGCGGCCAGCAGCACCATCAGCACCACTGTCACACCCAGCCGCAGTGGCAGGGTCTTCCACGCCGGCCGCCCCTCCGGCAGGTCGTAGACGGCGTTGGCGGCCCGGATGAAGGCCGCGATGTAGCTGGAGGCCGACCACAGCGCGGCCAGCAGCCCCAGCACGGCCAGCACACTGCCCGTACCGGGCCCGTTCTGGAGCTGGCGCACCGCGCCGCTCAGGATCTGCTGAGCGGCGTCCGGCGTGATCTCCTCAAGGGTGCCGAGCACGGCGTCGGTCGCCGACTTCCCGATCACCCCGAGCATCGAGACCAGCACCAGCAGCGCGGGGAAGAGGGAGAGCACCCCGTAGTACGTGAGGCCCGCGGCGCGGTCGTGGAGCTCGTCGTCCACGAACTCCTTGACCGTACGCCGCAGTACGGACCACCACGAGTGGGCCATCAGCGTGGTGGGTTTCTCGGACGAGGATTCGGCTGCCATGCCGCTGCGAGTTGCCCTTTCGGGGCGGCCGAACCCTTCTTCGGCGCAGTCCCCGGTGCACGAAGACGTCCGCCCCGTCCCTGGGGGAAGAGGGACGGGGCGGACGGGCGGGCCGAGCAGGCGCCTTCGGGGTCACTGGGCGCCGATGGACTCCAGCATGTTCAGACGGGCGGCGCGGCGGGCCGGCCAGGCGGCGGCGAGGACGCCGACGACCAGGGCGATCGCCAGGAAGATGCCGAGGCGCTCCCACGGCAGGATCATCTCGTACGTCGGCATCGCGCCGGCCGCCATCTTGCCGCCGGCCCAGGCGAGGAAGACGCCCACGCCGATGCCGAGCACCGCGCCGAACAGGGAGATGACGACGGACTCCAGGCGGACCATCTGCTTGATGCCGCTGCGGGCGAGGCCGATGGCGCGCAGCATCCCGATCTCACGGGTGCGTTCGAAGACCGACATGGCCAGGGTGTTGACGACACCCACCACCGCGATGATCACAGCCATGCCGAGCAGTCCGTAGACCATGTTCAGGACGGTGTCGATGCTGCCGGCGTTCTCCTTGCGCAGCGCGTCCTTGTCCTGGACCTTGAGCAGCGGGCTGTCGCCGAGGGCCTTGCGGATCTCCTTCTCCAGCCCGGCGTCGGGCCCGTCGGCCGTCTTGACCAGGACCTTCTCGTCCTTGACGGGCTTGTTGTGCGGGTCGACCAGCGCGGTGGAGCCGAACAGGTCGCCGACGGTGGCGTTGTCCTCGTAGACGCCGGCGACCTTCAGCCGGGCCTTCTCCTTCTTCTCCGTGCCGGTGAAGAAGCCCACCTCGTGGGTCTCGCCCGTCTTCCAGTGCAGCTTCTCCGCCCGGCTGCGGGAGACCGCGACCCCGCCGTCGCGCACGGCGTCCATCGATCCGCTGACGAACGTGAGGTCGGTGACCTTGTCGAGGTGCGCGAGGTCGGTGCCGGTGATCGAGCCGTAGCCGCTGCCGCCGTCCGTCTCGAAGGCGGCCGAACGGAAGGGCACCGCCGCCTGCACGCCGGGCAGCCGCGCGGCCTTCTTCGTCAGTTCGGGCTCCAGGCCGCGGAAGTTGGCCGTGGTGACCTGGTAGTCCGCGGTCAGGCCCTGGGCGGCCATCTCGTCCGAGGCCCGCTGGCCCGAGACGCCGGCGACCGTCATGCCGGTGATCAGGGTGAGGCCGATCATCAGCGCGGAGGCGGTGGCGGCGGTGCGGCGCGGGTTGCGCAGCGCGTTCTCCTTGGCCAGCTTGCCGCTGACGCCGAAGACCCGGGTGGTGACCTTGCCGACCAGCGAGACCAGCGGCCGGGACAGCAGCGGCGCGAGGATGATGACGCCGACCAGGGTGAGCGCCGAGCCCGCCATGGCGGGCGTGATGTCCTCGGCGTCCTTCAGGGTGGACACATAGAGCATGATCGCGACGCCGGCGGCGGTGACGACCGCGCCGATGGTGTTGCGGACGACCAGGCCGCGCAGCCTGGGCGCCGCGTCCACGGTGTTCAGCGCCTCGACCGGGGCGATCTTCGCGGCCTTGCGGGAGGGCAGCCAGGCGGCCAGTACGGTCACCAGCACGCCGACGCCGAGCGCGGACAGTACGGAGTTGGGGCTGATGACCAGCGGGCCGTCGGGGAAGCCGGCGCCGTTGGCGTTGAGCACGGCGCGCATGGTGACCGCGATGCCGGTGCCGAGGGCGAAGCCGACGACGGAGGAGACCAGGCCGAGCAGGCCCGCCTCGGCGAGCACCGAGCGCACCACCTGGCGGCGGGAGGCGCCGATCGCCCGCATCAGCGCGATCTCGCGGCTGCGCTGGGAGATGAGCATGGTGAAGGTGTTGGCGATGATGAAGATGCCGACGAACAGCGCGATACCGGCGAAGACCAGCAGTGTCTTGCTCATCGCCTGGTTGCTCTGCTCGACCATCTTGGCCTGCTCGGCGGCGAGCACGGCGCCGCTGGTGGCCGTCGCGCGGTCCTTCGGCAGCAGCTTCTCGACCGCGGTGGTCAGCGCCTTCTCGTCGGTGCCGGGCTTGGCGGCCACCACGAGTTCGTCGTACTGGCCGGGGTGCACGAACAGCTTCTGGGCGGTGGCGGTGTCGAACAGCGCGAGGCTGCCGCCCGCGGTGACCTGCGGGTCCTCGGAGTGGACGATACCGACGAGCTTCTTGTGCAGGGCCGGTCCGTCGGTGGCGAAGCGCACGGTGTCGCCGAGCTTCAGGCCGCCCTTCTCGGCGGTGGCCTCGTCGAGGGCGATCTCGCCGGCCGAGGCCGGGCCGCGGCCCTGGACGACCGGGTAACGGCTGTCCTTGCCGCCCGCGCCCGGCTGGTAGTTGGTGGCCACATTCTGCCAGTCGTTGCCGATCGGCTGGTTGTCCTTGTCGGCGACGGTGGCGCGGCCGCTGACGTTGGCGTGCACGGCGGCCACGCCCGGCAGCGCGCGGACCTGGTCGGCCAGCCGGTCGGTGAGCAGGGTCGTGCGGTTCTGCCCGTCCTCGGGGATGGGCGGCGCGTCGCCCGAGGTGGCCTGTACGGAGACGGCCACGTCCTTGAAGCTCTTGGCCGAAGCCTTCTTGACGGCCTCGCCGACCGTGTCGCTGAAGACCAGGGTGCCGGAGACGAAGGCCACGCCGAGGAGGACCGCGAGGGCGGTCATCATCAGGCGGGCTTTGTGCGCGAGCACGTTGCGCAGGGCGGTTCGGAACATGGTGGTGGTGTCAGTCCTGGGGTGAGGTGTCGGCGGCGGGTCAGCTCGTACGGTTCTTGGCGTCGAACAGCCGCATCCGGTCCAGGACGGCGTCGGCGGTCGGCTCGTACAGCTCCTCGACGATGCGGCCGTCGGCGAGGAAGATCACCCGGTCCGCGTAGGCGGCGGCGACCGGGTCGTGGGTGACCATGACGACGGTCTGCTGCATCGCCCGTACGGATTCGCGCAGGAAGCCGAGCACCTCGGCGCCGGAGCGGGAGTCGAGGTTGCCGGTCGGCTCGTCGGCGAAGATGATCTCGGGCTGGGAGGCGAGCGCGCGGGCCACCGCGACGCGCTGCTGCTGGCCGCCGGAGAGCTGCGCGGGCCGGTGCTTGAGCCGCCCGGACAGGCCGACGGTCTGCACGATGCGGTCCAGCCAGTCCCGGTCGGGCCTGCGGCCCGCGATGTCCATCGGCAGCGTGATGTTCTCCAGCGCGGTCAGCGTCGGCAGCAGGTTGAACGCCTGGAAGATGAAGCCGATCTTGTCGCGGCGGAGCTGGGTGAGCTTCTTGTCGTTCAGACCGGTCAGCTCGGTGTCCCCGATCAGGGCCGAGCCGGACGATATGGAGTCCAGGCCCGCCATGCAGTGCATCAGCGTGGACTTGCCGGAACCGGACGGCCCCATGATCGCGGTGAAGCGGCCCCGGCCGAACTCGACGGACACCTGGTCCAGCGCGACCACCTGGGTCTCCCCCTGCCCGTAGACCTTGCTCAGGTCCGTGGCACGGGCGGCGACGGCCGCGGTGGCTCGGGCGGGGGCGGGGAAAGCGGCCGCGTGGGACACGGGTGAACTCCTGGGAAGGGGACGGGCGGGGCCGCCGGGGCGGTCGGGCCCCGGCGGAACACCGGTCTCGCGGGGCCGGAAGGGGCCCGGGAGCCAGGTGGGTGGTGCAGTCCCATTCTTCGTGGTCCGGGGCCCCGATGCCTCAGTCCGAAGTGGTGAAAGCGGTACCGGCCGGAAGTCCGACCCGGGCGGGAGCCGTCATCCCGTGGGGGGACGGACGTCCGACTTGTGGCCGACACGAGGAGAGGCCCCGGCGGCCGGTCCGGGCCCGAAGTCCGGTGCGGCGGCCGGGCGGCGCAGCTCGTGAAAGCCCGGTACGGAAGCGAGCTTCAGGAGACCGTCCCACAGCCGTCCCGCCGCCTCTCCCCGGGGTGCGGGGGAGACCACCGGTCCGAAGAAGGCCACCCCGCCCACCGCGACGACCGGCGTGCCGACGTCCGTTCCGACCAGGGCGACGGCGCGCGCGTGCGAGGCCCGGACCGCCGCGTCGTACTCCGTGGTCCACGCCGCCGCGGCCACCTCGCGCGGCAGTCCCGCGTCCGACAGCGCGCGCTCGATCCCGTCCCACTCGCCCCGGTGGTGCAGCCGGACGCCGAGCGCCCGGTAGAAGCGGCCCAGCGCCTCGTGCCCGTACCGCTGTTCCACCGCCGCGCAGGCCCGTACCGGCGCCCACAGGTACGCGCCCCACTCGCCGTCCGGGTCCTCGGGGTTGACCTCACGGCCCTCGTTGAGCACTTGGAGGCTCATCAGCCGCAGCCGTACCCCGACCGGGCGGACCCGGGTCACTTCCCGGAGCCACTGCGCGGCGATCCAGGTGTACGGACAGACCGGGTCGAACCAGAAGTCCGCGGTGACCCCGGAGCCGTCGGCCGCCGCCCACGTCACCGCCTCCGCCGCCCGGCCCGGCGTCCCGCCCGCCGTCCCGTCCACCTGTGCCCTCCCCGTCGTCGGGACCGGACGCGGTCAGCCACCGCCGGTGCGCGCCCAGAACGTCTCCAGGATGCCATCGAGGAACGTCTGCCCGGCGTGCCCCGATGCGTCGGCGCTCCCGCCACCGCCCCAGTTCAGCGAAGCGGCCATCAGCCCTTGGTAGTCGCCGTGCAGCCCCCGGAGTGCCGCCTGCACACGCGGCCTCGGCAGCGGGACGAGCTTGGCGACCGGCCGTACGTACGCCTGCCAGCGGGTGGTCGTGGCACTGCGCAGCAGTTCGGTGAGCCGGGCGTCCCGGCCGGTCAGCCGGATCAGCGCGCGGGGCGGCAGCCGCAGCGCCTCGGCCAGCCCGGCCGCCTGCCGGTCGTTGCCGGACCAGGTCCCGGCCGCCTCCGTCCGCGCGTACGTGGCGGGGTCCATCCCGATGCGCAGCGCCAGGTCGTCCGCCGCCAGGCCGCGCGCGAGCCGGTGTTCGCGCAAGGTGCGCGGCGCCGCGAGCAGTTCGCCCGGCGCGCACCACAGGGCCCCGGCCAGCGCGGCCAGCTCGGCTTCCGAAGGGGACGCCTCGCCCCGCTCCCAGGCGGCCACGGCCGCGGGCGGCACCCGTAGCCCGTACGCCGCCCAGAGCCCGTACGCGACATGCGCGTGCGTCATGCCGAGCGCCTCGCGCAGCCGCCGCGCCGCCGCGGCGTCGAACGGCGGCCCGGGCGGTCCGCCGGTGGGGGGCGTGGTCACCGGCACACGGTAGGGGCGGCGGCACCGGCGCACCTATGGTGCGGAGGTACAGGAAGCGAAGTCGTAGGAAGCTACGGCGGCTCGGAGTCCGCCCCGCTCACCCCGGGCGCTGGACACCGGGTTCTGGATGTCCGGCGCGTCGGGGTGCTTGCGGCGCGAGGACGCGCGGTACTCGCACCACCCCCGTTTGCCACCCCGACGGCGCCGGAGACATCGACTGTGCAACGCCGCGGAGTTGTCCGAAAGTGCAGCTCGCCCGGGACAAACAAGTCGGACAATGGGAGATCGGGCCGCGGGGGGCGGCCCCGGCGCAGGAAGAAGGTGGCGGGGATCGCAGGGGGAGGACAGCACAAGCCCCGGCTGGGACGGCCCGAACGGCCGGTGGATCCGCAGGCCGGGCCGGTGGAGCGGCTGGCCTGGGAACTCCGGCAACTGCGGCAGCGGGCCGGGACGCCGAGCTACCGCACGCTCGCCAAAACGGCGCACTATTCGGCCAGCACCCTGGCGGAGGCGGCCAAGGGGGAGCGGCTGGCGACGCTGGACGTCGTGCTGGCCTACGCCCAGGCGTGCGGCGGGGAGCGTGCCGAGTGGGAGGCGCGGTGGCGGGCGGCCGCCGGGGCCGGCGGCGACGAACCGCTCACGGCCCGGTGCCCGTACCCGGGGCTGGCCGCCTTCGAGGCGGCCAACGCCGCCGAGTACTTCGGCCGGGCGACCCTCATCAAGGAACTGTCCGGACGCGTCGAACAGCACGCGCTCACCGTGGTCTTCGGCGCCTCCGGAAGCGGCAAGTCCTCCTTGCTGCGGGCCGGGCTGCTGCCCCACCTCGGCGCGCACTGGCACCCCGTACTGCTGACTCCGGGAGAGCGGCCGCTCACCGCCCTGGCGGCGGCGGTGGCCCGCCTGGTGGCGGAACCCGGCCCGCCGGGCGGCGGAGGCCCGGCCGCCGACACGGTTCCCGCGGTGGGCGAGGCGGCCGCGGCGGTGGGGGCCGCGGGGGCGGAGGCCGGGGCCGGGGCCGAAGGGGGGACGGGGGCGGGCAGGGCCGCGGATACGGACGAGCAGGCGCGTACGGACGAGCAGGCGCGTACGGACGTCGGCCCCACTCCCGCCCCCGAAGCCCTCACCCCCGAAACCCCCACTCCCGAAACCCCCACCCCCGAAACCCCCGCCCCCGAGACCTCCACCCCGGAAGCCCCCGCCCCCGAAACCCCCGCCACCCCCCTCCGCCGCAGCATGGACGACGACCCCGCCGCGCTCGACCTGGCCTTGCGCACCTGGCTCGCCGCGCGGCCCGACTCCGCCCGCGCGCTGCTGGTCGTCGACCAGTTCGAGGAGGTCTTCACGCTCTGCGCCGACGAGGCCGAACGCACCGCCTTCCTCGGCGCGGTGGCCGACCTGGCCCGCTCCGACGACCGGCGGATCCGGCTGGCCGTCGGCATCCGGGCCGACTTCTACGCGCGCTGCTTCGTCCACCCGGGACTGGTCGCCGTGTTGCGTACGGCCGCCCAGCTACCCGTCGGGCCGCCCAGCCGGGCCGAGTTGCGGGACATCATCGCCGAGCCCGCCGTCCGGTCCGGCGTCCAGGTGGACGCCGACCTGGTGGAGGCGGTGCTCGCCGAGGCGGCCGGCCAGCCGGGCGCGCTGCCGCTGGTCGGGCACGCGATGCGGGAGGCGTGGCAGCGGCGGAGCGGCGACACCCTGCGGCTGGCCGACTACCGCGCCACCGGCGGGATGCGGGGCGCCGTCGCGCAGACCGCCGAGCGGATGTACGAGGAGGCCGCGCCCCGGCAGCGGGACGTGCTGCGGGCGGTGTTCCTGCGGCTGACCGCGCTCGGCGAGGGGACGGAGGACACCCGGCGTCGGCTGGCCCGCCGCGAACTGGACGGTCTGGCCGAGCCGCAGGAGATCGACGGGCTGCTGCGCAAGCTGGCCGCCGCCCGGCTGGTGGTGCTGTCCGAGGGGACGGTCGAGGTCGCCCACGAGGCCGTGATCCGGGCGTGGCCCCGGCTGCGGCACTGGCTCGACGAGGACCGGGAGGCGCTGCGGACCCACCGCAGGCTCACCACGGCCGCCGAGGCGTGGCACGAACTGGGCCGCGACGCGGGCGCGTTGTACCGGGGCGCGCAGTTGGCCGGCGCGCAGGCCTGGGCGCGGGCGCACGGCGCCGCGCTCAACGCCCTGGAACGGGACTTCCTGCGCAGCGCCACCGGCGCCGACCGGCGTCGCGGCCGCCGTGCCCGCTGGCTCACCGCGTCGCTCGGCACCCTGCTCGTGCTCGCCCTGATCGCCGCGGGCATCGCCTTCGAACAGCGGGCGGACGCCGAGGCGCAGCGCCGGATCGCGGTGTCCCGGCAGTACGCGGCGGAGGCCGCCGAGCTGCGCCGGGAGCAGCCCCAGGCGGCGGCACTGACCGCGCTGTACGGCTACCGGCAGGCGGCGACGGTCGAGGCGCGGGGCAGTCTGCTGAGCGCCTACGGCGCGTTCCGCGCCAACCAGTTCACCGGCCACACCGGCGTCGTGACGGCCGTGGCCTTCAGCCCGGACGGCCGCACCCTGGCCACCGGCTCGGTGGACCGTACGGTCAAGCTGTGGGACACCGCCACCGACCGGCTGCGCGGCACCTTGATCGGCCACATCGGCCCGGTCTACGCCCTCGCCTTCAGCCCGGACGGCCGGTACCTCGCGAGCGCCGGGGACGACACCACCGTACGGCTGTGGGACGTCGCGAACCGCCGCCTGCTCGGCGTGCTGGACGGCCCTTCGGGACGGGTGATGTCGCTGTCCTTCTCCCAGGACAGCCGCACCCTCGCGTCCGGCAGTACGGGCGAGGCGGTCCGGCTGTGGGACGTCGCCTCGCGGCGCCCGGTCGCCGACCTCACCGGGCACCAGGGCAATGTGACGGCGGTGTCCTTCTCGCCGGACGGGAAGGTCCTGGCGTCGGCCGGTGACGACCGTACGGTCCGGCTGTGGGACGCGCGCACCCACCGGCCGCTGGCCACCCTCACCGGACACGTCCAGCCGGTGTTCGCGCTGGCCTTCAGCCCGGACGGGCGGAGCCTCGCCAGCGGAGGCGGGGACCGTACGGTACGGCTGTGGGACGTCGCGAGCCGGCGCCGGGCGGGCGAACTCACCGGTACGGCCGACCGGGTCACCGCCCTGGCCTGGTCGCCGGACCGCCGTACCCTCGCCGTGGGCAGCTACGACGGCATCGTCCGGCTGTGGGACGTGAACCGCCGGCACGCGCGGGAGAAGTTCACGGCGCGCGTGGAGTCGGCGAGCGCGCTGTCCTACGCGCGCAACGGCACCGCCCTGGCCGCGCCGGCGGACGACGACACCGGCACGGTCCGGCTGTGGCGCGCCGCCGGCCACGGCCGGGAGCGGCTCGGCGGCCGGGAGGGCGGGATCACCTCGGTCGCGGTGTCCCCGGACGGCCGGACCATCGCCGCCGCGGGCAGCGAGCTGACGCTGTGGTCCGCCGACCGGCCGCGGCCGCTGCGGTCGCTCGCCGCACCGCCCGGGGCGATCACCAGTCTGGAGTTCTCACCGAGGGGTGATGTCTTCGCGTCCGTGCACGCCGACCGTACGGTCCGGCTGTGGGACGTGCGCTCCGGCCGGATGCTCGCCGCGCTGCGCGGGCACACCAACACCGTACGGCAGGTGGCCTTCTCGAAGGACGGCAAGCGGCTGGCCAGCGTCGGGGACGACCGCCACCTGTTCCTGTGGGACGTGGCGCGTCACCGGCGTACGGCCGCGCGCCAGCTCTCGGGCAGCGGCTCCACCGTCACCTTCTCGCCGGACGGCAGGAACCTGGCGGTCACCGAGAACGCCCACAACCGGGGCGTCGTACGGCTGTGGGACACGGTCACCCTCGAAGAGGTCGCCCGGTTCACCGGCCGTTCCTACCCGGTCTTCGCCGCCGCCTTCGCCGACGACGGCAAGACCCTGGCCACGTCCGGCACGGACCACGACATCCTGCTGTGGGACGTCCCGGGGCGCCGCCTGGCCGCCACGCTGCGCGGTCACTCCAGCAGCGTCGCCTCGCTGGCCTTCAGTCCGGACAGCCGCTTCCTGGCCTCGGGCGGGGACGACGACACCGTACGCCTGTGGGACGTGGCCGCCCGCAGTACGACGGCCGTGCTGTCCGGGCACACCGGCAGTGTGCTGTCCCTGTCGTACTGGCCCGGCGGCCGGTCGCTGGTCAGCGGCAGCGCGGACGGCACGGTGCGGGAGTGGTCCGTCGATGTCGGTGCGACGGCCGAGAGCATCTGCCGGCTGAGCCGGGAGGGCCACTGGGGGCAGACGGCGCGGGGCGTGCCGTCCGACTGGTACTGCCGGTGAGCCGCCGGGACCGCGCCGGCGCGGCGTTCCCTCAGTGCAGGGTGAGGCCGAACGCCTGGAGGACCGGGACGACCGGCTGGAGGTAGGTGGTGCCGCCGGAGGCGCAGGTGCCGCTGCCGCCCGTGGCGAGGCCGACGGCGGTGCTGCCGGAGACGGCGGGGCGGCCCGCGGCCGTACCCGGCTCGGTGCAGGCCGACGTCCGGACGAGCCCGTACACGGTGCCCTCCGGGTGGTTCACGCTGACGTTCACGGCGTCCACCCGCCCGCAGTGCTGCCCGGTCGCGGAACCGGGCAGGCACACCGACCGGCCGACGACGGGCCGGGCGGCGCCGGTGACGTCGAGGTACCGGCCGCCGCCGAGGTCGACCTCGCCGGGGTAGGAGACGGCCGGGCTGGTGTAGCGGACGAGGGCGTAGTCCTCGCCGGGGAAGCGCACGGCCTCGGTGACGCCGACGTGGACGGTACGGGCCGCGTCGGCGTACCAGTCCTGGGCGCCGCCCGCACACCGGCCCTCCATGATCGCGTAATAGCTGCCGCCCTTGGTGGCGTTGAAGCCGACGGTGCAGCGGCCGGACGCGCTGTACAGGACGTTGCCGCCGCGGACCGCCGTCGGGGCGGCAGCCGCTGTCGGCACGGTGGACAGGGCAGCCACCGCGGCAGCGGTCAGCACGGTCAGGGAACGGAGCACGGCGACGGGTCTCGGTCTCACGATTCCTCCTCGGGAGGGACGGGTCAGCCCTTCACCGCGCCGCCCAGCGCGAACCCGCCGCCCAGCCGGCGCGAGATCAGCACGTACAGCAGGACGACCGGCGTCGAGTACAGGATCGAGAACGCCGCCAGTTGGCCGAAGGCGATGGCGCCGTAGTTGCCGAAGAAGGTGAAGATGCTGACGGAGGCGGGCAGTTGCCCGGGGGACAGGAGCAGCAGGAACGGGACGAAGAAGTTGCCCCACATGATGGCGAAGGTGTAGACGGTCACGACCGTGACACCCGGCCCCATCAGCGGCAGGATCACCCGCCACAGCGTCTGGAACCAGGACGCGCCGTCGGTCCAGGCGGCCTCTTCGAGGACCTTGGGGATGCCGTCCATGAAGTTCTTCATCAGCCAGATGGCGAACGGGAGCTGGGAGGCGGCGAGGAACAGCGCGGTGCCGTACACGGTGTCGATCAGATCGACCTGGACGAACAGCGCGTACACCGGGACCATGACCGCGGTGACGGGCAGGCAGGTGGCGAACAGGACGGTCAGCAGGTACGGGCGGCTGAACCGGGAGCGGTAGCGGGACAGCGGATAGGCCGCCAGCGCCGCGCAGGCGACCGTCAGGGCGGTGGCGCTGCCGCACAGCACCAGGCTGTTGCGCATCGGCGTGAAGGTGATCTCGTCCGTCAGGACCGCCGAGAAGTTGTCCAGCGACGGTGATCCCGGTACGCGGACCCGCAGCGTCGCCTCGGTGTCCAGCGAGGCGAGCACCAGCCAGGCCAGCGGTACGGCGAAGGCGGCGGTCACGGCGAACAGCGCCGCGTCGGCGGCGAGGCGGTGCCGGGTGCGGCGGGTCAGCAGTGGCCGGGCACGGGAGGCGGGCAACCGCGTCACACCTCCTCGCGCAGCAGACGCAGGTAGACGACGGAGAAGAGGGCGCCCACCACGAGCAGCAGCAGGGCGACGGCGGTGCCGTACCCGATCAGCGACTTCAGGAACGCCTGGTCGTACATGAACACCGGCAGGGTCTGGCTGCGGTTGCCGGGCCCACCGCGGGTCATGGCCCAGATCAGCCCGAACACGGAGAGGGTCTGGAGGGTGTTGAGCATCAGGTTGGTGCCGATGGAGCGGCGGATCATCGGCAGCGTCACGTGCCACAGCCGCTGCCGGCCGCTCGCCCCGTCCACCTCGGCGGACTCGGTGACCTCCTGGGGGATTTCGGAGAGCGCGGCCGAGTAGATCAGCATCGAGAAGGCCGTGCCCCGCCAGACGTTGGCGCACGACACGGCCAGGATCGGCAGCGTGAACAGCCAGTTCTGCGACGGCAGGTGCAGCCAGTCCAGGATCGCGTTGAGTGTGCCGCGCCGCTCGAAGAACGTGTACAGCAGGAAGCCCGCGACGATCTCCGGCAGCACCCAGGCGGTGAGGACGACCGCGCCGGTGACCGTGCGGACGGTCTTGGAGGCGCGCCGCATCAGCGCGGCGAGTGCCAGGCCGAGGGTGTTCTGGCCCAGGACCGACGAGATCAGGGTGAAGACCAGGGTCAGGACGACGGCGTTCAGGAACGCGGGGTCGCCGAAGGCGTGCCGGAAGTTGTCCAGACCCACGAAGGAGGCGGACTCCTGGCCGGTCAGCTGCGTGTCGGTGAAGGCGATGTAGACGCAGTAGCCGATGGGCCCGGCGAGGAAGAGCAGCAGCAGGACGGTCGCGGGGGCCAGCGGTGTCCAGCGCAGCAGGGCCGTACGGCGGGGCCGTGCACCGCGGCCCGCCGTGCCGTGCGCGCTGGCCGTGGTGGCGGACCGGCTCATGGCTTGGCGACGACCTGTCCGTCCACGACGGACTTCAACTGCTCGTCGTAGTCCGCTGCTGCCTTCCGCGGCGTCGCGTCACCGGAGGTGACCGCCTCCATCGCCTCGCCGATCGCCGCCGACACCTTGGGGTAGACGGGCAGCGCCGGACGGTAGTGGCTGACCCGCACCAGGTCGGTGAAGAAGTCGATGCCCGGGAGGGACTTCAGGTACGCGGGGTCCGCCGCCACGTCCTTGCGTACGGCGATCTGGGCGCCGCGCACACACCACTCCAGCGCGTTGCGCCGCGTCTGGAACGTCTCGATCAGCTTCCACGCCAGGTCGGGCTGTTGCGCCTGCCGCGGTACCGACCAGGTCCAGCCGCCCGCCAGGCTGACCCGGCCGGGTGCCGCGCCGTTCTGGGTGGGGAACGCCGTCCGGCCCAGCGTCGTCGGCCACTCGGGCCACGGCTTGCCGCCGCCCTTCGGCTGCCACTGCTGGCCCAGCCACGAGCCGTCCAGGTTGATCGCGAGCTTCTCCTCGGGCATCAGCTCGGTGGCGACGTTGGTCTGGATGTTGGGGCTGAGCGCGTCGGACACGTCGGGACCCAGCTTCTCCGCGTACACGGTGCGGATGAACTCCAGACTGTCCCGGAAACCCTTGCTCCCGGTGACCCACTTCTTCGCCGCCGGGTCGTAGAGCTGGTCCTTGCCGGTGCCGTACAGCAGCATCTCGAAGCCCTGCATCACGGCGGCCTCGCCCGCGCCCTTGCCGGTGTAGACGTTCAGCGGGATGACGCCGGGGACCTCGCGCTTTACGGTGCGGGCCGCGTCCAGCACCTCGTCCCAGGTCTTCGGCTGCCAGTTCTGCGGGAGTCCGGCTTTCTTGAAGATCTTCTTGTTGAACCACAGACCGCGGGTGTCCGTGCCGTCCGGTACGCCGTACGTCCTGCCGTCCTGCGCCCGCGCGGCGGCCTTCGCGGCCGGTTCGAACTGTTTCCAGTCCGCCCACGTGGCGAGGTGGTCGTCCAGCGGGCGCAGCAGCCCGGCGGTGATGTCCGAGTTGATCAGAAAGGTGTCCTCGTAGACCAGGTCGGGGGCGGTCTTCGGGGAGCGCATCATCTGCTGGATCTTGGCGTAGTAGTCGTTCTCGGACGCCTGGATCGGAAGCAGCTTGACCTTTTTGCCGGGGTGGGCCTTCTCGAACGCGCGGGCCACCGCCTCGATGTAGTCGTCCCGGACCGTCACCTTGTTGTTGGTGTCCTTGATGAACGCGACCTCGACGGTGTTCTTGTCACCTCCCGAGCCGCCGCAGGCGGTGAGCGCGCCGGCGGCCAGCACGGCGGAGGTGAGCAGAGCCATCGGAGCGGTGCGGCGCACGGCATGACCTCCAACTAGCCACGGCAGTCTGCCCGGTGACCGTAAGTCAGGGATAAAGGGAGGTCAATGCCCCATCCAGCGGTACCGCAATTCGGGACGGCCCACCTGACCGTACTGCGGGGAGCGGGCGGCCCGGCCCGTGTCGACGAGATGTTCGAGGTAACGGCGGGCCGTGATACGGGAGATGCCGATCTGTTCGGCGGCCGCGGTGGCGCCGAGGCCGCCGGGGGCGGCGCGCAGCGCGTCGGTCACCAGGCGCAGGGTCGCCGCGGTCAGCCCCTTGGGCAGCGCGGCGGGCTGCGGCGCGCGCAGGGCCGCGAGGGCCCGGTCCACCTCGTCCTGCCCGCTGGCCTCGCCGGCGGTCGCGCGGAAGGCGGCGTACCGCAGCAGCCGGTCGCGCAGCGTGGCGAACGTGAACGGCTTCAGCACGTACTGCACGACGCCGAGCGAGACACCCTCCCGGACGACGGCCAGATCACGCGCCGAGGTGACGGCGATGACGTCGGCGCCGTACCCGGCCGCCCGCAGCGACCGGACGAACGCCAGGCCGTGCCCGTCCGGCAGGAAGAGGTCCAGCAGGATCAGGTCGACGCGGTGCCGGTCCAGGTGCCGCCGGGCCCCGGCGACGGAACGCACCGTCCCCGACACGGCGAACCCCGGCACCCGGCCCACGTACAGGGCATGGGCGTCCGCCGCCACCGGGTCGTCCTCGACGACGAGCACCCGCAGCGGCGGCGCGGCTTCCGTGTGCGGCCCGGTCATCCGGCGGTGCCCGCCCCGGCCGGGGCGGGCAGCGGCAGACGTACCGTGAACTCGGCGCCGCCCTCGGGCGCCGCACCCACCCGTACGGTCCCGCCGTGCCGCCGCACGGCCTGCCGTACGAGCGCCAGTCCCAGCCCGCGGCCCGCGCCGCCCTTCGTGCTCCACCCCCACCGGAACACGTCCTCCGCGTCCGCCGCTCCCCGTACGCCGCCGCCGTTGTCCGCCACCCGCAGCAGCAGTTCCCCGCCGTCGGCCAGCGCGGTGACCCGCACCCGGGCGCCCTCCGGCGCCGCCTCGATCGCGTTGTCCAGGAGGTTGCCGAGGACCGTGACCAGGTCGCGCGGCGGCAGGGACGCGGGCAGTACGCCGTCGTCGATCCGGCTGTCGGCGGTCAGCTCCAGCTCGACGCCGTGCTCGTGGGCCTGCGCGGCCTTGCCGAGGAGCAGGGCGGCGAGGACGGGTTCGGCGACCGCGCCGACGACCTGGTCGGTCAGGGCCTGGGCCAGCTCCAGTTCGGCGGTGGCGAACTCCACGGCCTCGTCCGTACGGCCCAGCTCGACCAGGGAGACGACGGTGTGCAGCCGGTTGGCGGCCTCGTGCGCCTGCGAGCGCAGCGCCCGGGTGACCCCGCGCACGGAGTCCAGCTCGCCGGAGAGGGCCTGGAGTTCGGTGTGGTCGCGGAGGGTGACGACGGTGCCGCGCCGTTCGCCGCCGGAGACCGGCGAGGTGTTGACGACCAGCACCCGGTCGTCGGTGAGGTGGAGTTCGTCGGTGTGCGGGGCAGGGGAGAGGAGGGTGCCGGTGAGGGGCGCGGGCAGGCCGAGCCCGGTGACGGGCCGCCCGACGGGGTCGCCGCGCAGGCCGAGGAGTTCGCGCGCCCCGTCGTTGAGGAGCGCCACCCGCCGCTGCCCGTCCAGCATCAGCAGCCCCTCGCGCACCGCGTGCAGCGTCGCCTCGTGGTAGTCGTGCAGGCGGCCGATCTCCGCGGCGTTCATGCCGTGGGTGTGCCGGCGCAGCCGCGCGTTGACGAGGTACGTGCCGAGTCCGCCCAGCGCGAGCGCCCCGGCCGCGACGGCGGACAGCGCCAGCACCTCCCGCCGCAGCCCGTCGCTGATCGCCTCGACGGTGATGCCGGAGCTGACCAGGGCGACGATGCGCCCGCCGTCCTCCCGGTCCCGCACCGGCGTGATCACCCGTACGGAAGGGCCGAGCCGGCCCCGGTGCGTCTCGGTGTAGGTCCGGCCCGCCCGCGCCTCCTCGGTGCGTCCCAGGTAGGTGCGGCCGATGGCGGACGGCTCGGGGTGCGTCCACCGCCTGCCCGCCGGGTCCATGACCACGATGAAGTCGACCCCGGCGGCCCGCCGCAGCCGCTCGGTGTACGGCTGGAGTTCCGCGGTGGGATCGGCCGAGCGCACCGCGCGCGCCACCGCGGGCGCGTCGGCGACCGCGGCGGCCACCGCCGTCGTCTGCCGCCGCGCGGTCTTCTCGGCCTGCCGCCCGGCGCTGACGTACGCGAAAGCGGCGTACCCCGCCACCACCACGCCGACCAGCGCCACCTGCACGGCGAACAACTGCCCGGCCAGGCTGCGCGGCCACCGGACGCGAGGGCGGCGCGCGCCCGTCGCACCAGGTGCTGGGCGCGCGCTGCGCGGCGGATCCCCCCGTCGGGAACGTGGCATGGCCGACAGTCTGCCCGTTCCTTGACGCGTGAACGAAATGCACGCAAGGGTGACGGGCGCCACAACGCCGTGCATAGTCACCGGGACTGTTCTGCGTACGGGCCGCGTACCGGCACGACACGGGCCGCGTACGGGTTGCAGAGCCGCAGACCGGCGCAGGACCGAAGACCGAGGAGTCAGCCGTGGCCGCACACACCCCACCGCCCGGGGGGACGACCGAGGAGACCGCACCGCAGCAGAAGCGGGACCGGACGCATTACCTCTACATCGCCGTGATCGTCGCCGTGCTCGCCGGCATCGCCGTGGGCTTCGCCGCCCCCGGCTTCGCCGTCGGGCTGAAGCCGCTGGGCACCGGCTTCGTGAACCTGATCAAGATGATGATCTCGCCGGTGATCTTCTGCACGATCGTGCTGGGTGTCGGCTCGGTCCGCAAGGCCGCCAAGGTCGGCGCGGTCGGCGGTCTGGCACTGGGCTACTTCATGGTGATGTCCACGGTCGCGCTGGGCATCGGCCTGGTGGTCGGCAACATCCTGGAGCCGGGCTCCGGTCTGCACCTGACCGAGTCGCTGCGGCACGCGGGACAGGCCCAGACCAAGGGTGGCGCCGAGTCGACCACGGACTTCCTGCTCGGCATCATCCCGGAGACGCTGGTCTCCGCGCTCACCCACGGCCAGGTGCTCCAGACGCTGCTGGTGGCGCTGCTCGTCGGCTTCGGCCTCCAGGCCATGGGCGCCTCCGGCGAGCCCGTGCTGCGCGGCATCGGGCACCTCCAGCGCCTGGTCTTCCGCGTCCTGTCCATGATCATGTGGGCCGCGCCGGTGGGTGCGTTCGGCGCGATGGCCGCGGTGGTCGGCGCGACCGGCGTGGACGCGCTGAAGTCGCTCGCCGTCATCATGGTCGGCTTCTACGTGACCTGTCTGCTGTTCGTCCTGGTCGTGCTCGGCACGCTGCTGCGCCTGATCGCCGGGGTGAACATCTTCTCCCTCCTGAAGTACCTGGGCCGGGAGTTCCTGCTGATCCTGTCCACCTCCTCCTCCGAGTCCGCGCTGCCGCGGCTGATCGCGAAGATGGAGCACCTGGGCGTCAGCAAGCCGGTCGTCGGCATCACCGTGCCGACCGGCTACAGCTTCAACCTGGACGGCACCGCCATCTACCTGACGATGTCCTCGCTGTTCATCGCGGAGGCGATGGGCAGCCCGCTCTCCATCGGCCAGCAGGTCTCGCTGCTCGTCTTCATGATCATCGCGTCCAAGGGGGCGGCCGGCGTCACGGGCGCCGGACTGGCGACGCTGGCCGGCGGCCTCCAGTCGCACCGCCCGGAACTGGTCGACGGCGTCGGCCTGATCGTCGGCATCGACCGCTTCATGAGCGAGGCCCGCGCCCTGACCAACTTCGCGGGCAACGCGGTGGCCACCGTCCTGGTCGGCACCTGGACCAAGGAGATCGACAAGTCCCGGGTGGGCGAGGTGCTCGGCGGCCGCCTCCCGTTCGACGAGCGGACGCTGAGTGCGGACGGGCACGGTCCGGACGGCACCGCGGCGGCCGGCCCGGCGGCCCGGCCCACGGGCGGCTCCAAGGAACCCGCGAAGGTCTGATCCGGGCCGCGGCCGTTCGGCACGCGATGCGTCACCATGGGCGGTGCGTACGGGTTTTCCGTGCGCACCGCCCGTACGCGTATGGGCGCGACGTGCCGGAGGCAGCCCCTGGGCCGGCGCGCGCGGCACGTAGGCGCTGTGCTTTTCTTTCGGGAGTCGTACGGGGCCTGGCTGTCGGGCGGGCCGGGAACTCTCGCGATGCGGCCGGGTTCTCAGTCAGCCACCGTCGGCGACGCCTCCGCCTCCCGTACCGCTTCCGCCACCCGCCCGGCCGGCACCCCCGCCGCCGCCAGCACGGTCTCCGCCGCCGCGTGGCCCGCCGCCTCGGCGCGCAGGTCGCCGTCGTTGACCGCCTGCATCAACCCGAACAGCATGTGCTCGTGTACGTGCGCGAGCGCGCGTGGCGTGAGCGGTGAGCGGAACAGTCCTGCTTCCAGGCCGCGCGTCAGGATGGTTGTCGCCCGGCGTCGTACGGGCTCCAGGCGGACCCGGATGCCCGCGTCCGTGACGCTGCACTGGGCGAGCGAGACCAGCAGCCGGTAGCGGTCGGCGCACGCCCAGGTGGCGAGGGTGGCCCGGGCCAGCGCCACGTCGGCGGGCTCGGACGGGTCGGCCGCGCCGTCGGCGAAGGCGGTCGTCACGTCCTCGACGGCGGCGTCCGTCAGGGCGGTGATCAGCGCCTCCCGGCTCGGGAAGTGGCCGTAGACGGTGCGCCGCACCACCCCGGCGGCGCGGGCGATCTGGTCCATGGTCGCGTCCGGGTGCCGCAGCAGTTCGGCCAGCGCGATGTCCATGATCCGGCGGCGGTTGGCGTGGGCCCGGCTGGTGAGTGCGGTCATGGCGCGGCGGCTCCTCGGTCGGCGGACGCGTGCGGTCACGGTCCCGCTCTCCTCTCATTTTGCACATCGCTGTGCAGCGACGTAAATTGCACACGGCTGTGTAATTGCACAGCCATGTGCAAGATCGTGCGCGTGGACGCGCGCCACCGGAAGCATGGGGAGAGACAGGGGTGAATCGGGTGGCTCCTACGGAGACCCGGCCGGTCCAGGACACGGACCGGCCCTATACGAAGCGCTGGTGGGCCCTGGGCGTGCTGTGCCTGAGCCTGCTGATCATCGTGATGGCGAACACCTCGCTCACCGTCGCGGCCCCCGACATGACCGCCGACCTGGGCCTGAGCAGCTCCGACCTGCAGTGGGTCATCGACGCCTACACCGTCCCGTACGCCGCGCTGATGCTGATGCTCGGTGCCGTCGGCGACAAGTACAGCCGCCGCGGTGCCCTCGTCCTCGGCCTGCTGGTCTTCGCGGGCGGCTCGGTCGCGGGCGCCCTGGTGGACAGCTCCGGCGGCGTCATCGCGGCGCGTGCCGTGATGGGCGTGGGCGCGGCCATGATCATGCCGGCCACGCTGTCCCTGCTGGCCGCCACCTTCCCGCGCCGCGAACGCGCGCTCGCCATCACCATCTGGACCGCGACCGCCGGACTCGCCATCGCCGTCGGCCCGCTCGTCGCCGGCGCGCTGCTGGAGGACCACGGCTGGTCCTCGTCCTTCCTGATCAACGTGCCGGTCGCCGCGCTCGGCATCGTCGGAGCGCTGCTGGTCGTCCCGGCCTCCAAGGCGGGCCACCGTGACCGCCTCGACTACGTCGGCGGCCTGCTGTCCGTCGTCTGGGTCGGCTCGCTGATCTACATGCTCATCCAGGGCCCGCACTTCGGCTGGGACGCCCGCGCCGTCGGCGCCGCGGTCGCCGCCGGTGTCGGCCTGGTCCTGTTCGTCGTCTGGGAGCTGCGCCACCCGCGCCCGGTCCTGGACGTACGCCGCTTCGCCCACCGCGGCTTCGCCGGCGCCAACCTCGCCGTCGCCCTCTTCTTCCTCGCGGTCTTCGGCGCGTTCTACTACCTCACCCAGCACCTCCAGTTCGTCCTGGGCTACTCCCCGCTGGACACCGGCATACGGATGCTGCCGCTGGCCGGCGCGGTCTTCGTGGGCGCCGCGCTGACCGGCTTCCTGACGCCGCGGCTGGGCATGAAGGTCACGGTGACCACCGGCATGGTGGGCGGCACGGTCGCCCTCGCCCTGCTCACCCGGGTGGACGCCGGTTCCTCGTACGGCGACTTCCTCGCCCCGCTCATCGTGCTGGGCCTGGCCATCGGCCTGTCCCTGTCGCCGTGCACGGACGCCATCATGGGCGCCTTCCCCGAGGACCAGCTCGGCGTCGGCGGCGCGGTCAACGACACCTCCATCGAACTGGGCGGCTCGCTCGGCATCGCCGTCCTGGGCTCCGTCCTGGCGAGCGCCTACTCCTCCAAGCTGTCCGACGCGGCGGCGTCCGCGGCGGCGCACGGCGGCCCGAAGCTGCCCGGCGACGCCCTGTCCACCGCACAGGATTCGGTGGGCGCCGGACTGGCGGTCGCCAAGGAGGTCGGCAAGCAGGTCGCCCAGGGCGCTGCGCCCGAGGCGGGTCCGGAGAAAGCGCAGGCGCTCGGCCTCCAGCAGGCCCAGGCGGTCGCGGACGCGGTGCGCGGGGCGTTCTCCGACGCGGTGGCGCACACCAGCCTGATCGGCGCCGTCGTGCTCGGCGTGGGGACGCTGCTGGTCGCCGTACTGCTGCCGCGCCGCCGCCGTACGCAGCAGCCGGGCGCCGGTTCGGAGGCCGCTCCGGAGGCCGCCCGTGAACAGGTCGCGGCGGGCAGCGGCGGCGCGTCCACGCGTGGCTGAGCCGCCCCCGCGCGGTCCGGCACCGCACCACCGGGTCGATTGTCAGTGGCAGATGCCACGATGCAATCGGCCCGGTGGTGGTTCGGGCGCGTGGGTGGTGACGAGTGAGGGGCGGACGCTGATGGGGACCTGGGGCACGGGGCTGTTCGACAACGACGGGGCGGCGGATCTGCTGGACGACCTGGTCGCCATGCCGGAGGACCGGCGGCTCGGCGCCCTGCGGGGCGTACTGTCCAGCGCCGCCGCCGAACGGGACTATCTCGAAGCCCCGGAAGGCCAGATGGCCGTGGCCGCCGCGGCCCTGATAGCCGCCGCCCGCGCGGGCGGCACACCCCCGGCCGGCCCCGTGCCCGCCCCCGGCCTGACGGTCCCCGAGCCGCCGCGCCGACTCGCCGTGCTCGCGGCGCACGCCCTGGACCGGGTGCTCGCGCCCGACTCCGAGCTGGCCGAGCTGTGGGACGCGTCGGACGGCGGCCGGGAGTGGCCGGCCCACCTGTCCCGGCTGCGCGCCGAGCTGACCGGGGACCCGGACTGAGAGCCCGCGGCACAGCCCCGGCCGGGCGCCCCGCAGGGGCCACGCCACCGCCCTGCCCGGCCTGCCGTGCGTCTCGCCGGTCCCGCGCCTACGGTTGATCGCGGGCGTCACCCGCACCGGCGACCGAGGAGGAACCGTGGAGTACCGCACGCTCGGACGGTCGGGCCTGAAGGTGTCCCGGCTCGTGCTCGGCACCCTCAACGTGGGCGCGCGCGAG
The DNA here is from genome assembly GCF_040646595.1 of Streptomyces sp. NPDC045470. Classification (NCBI taxonomy): domain Bacteria; kingdom Bacillati; phylum Actinomycetota; class Actinomycetes; order Kitasatosporales; family Streptomycetaceae; genus Streptomyces; species Streptomyces sp. NPDC045470. Next base: position 430,077 of record NZ_JBEZAN010000002.1, on the reverse strand, counting down.
CAGTTCGCGCAGATCGGCGGGCTCGGTACGGACGAGGCCCGCCGGCTGTTCGACATCGCGCTGGACGCCGGCGTGAACATGATCGACACCGCGAACATGTACTCCTTCGGCCAGGCCGAGGAGATCACCGGCGAGGCGCTGCGCGGCCGTCGCGACGACGTCCTGCTCGCCTCCAAGGTCCGGATGCAGGTCGGCGACGGGCCCAACGAGGGCGGCTCGTCGGCGTACAGCGTCCTGCGCGAGGTCGAGCGCAGTCTGCGCCGTCTCCAGACCGACCATCTGGACCTGCTCTACCTGCACCAGTGGGACGGCCAGACGCCCGTCGAGGAGACCCTGACCGCGCTGGACCGGCTGGTCGCCGACGGCAAGGTCCGCTATGTCGGCGTCTCGAACTTCAACGGCTGGCAGATCACGAAGACGCTGTACACCGCGCGGCTGCACCGCCTGGTCGCGCCGGTGGCCCAGCAGGTCTACTACACCCCCGAAGCCCGCGAGGCGGAGTACGAGATCCTCCCGGCCGCCCTGGACCAGGGCCTGGGCACCCTGGTCTGGAGCCCGCTGGGGGAGGGGCTGCTCAGCGGCAAGGTCCGGCGCGGGCAGCCGGTACCGCCCACCACCCGCCAGGGTACCGACTGGCCCGAACCGCACGTGGTCGACAAGGAGCGGGCCTACGACATCATCGAGTGCCTCGCCGGGATCGCCGAGGCGCACGGCACCTCGGTCCCGCGGGTCGTGCTCGCCTGGCTGCTCGGCCGCCCCGGCGTCACCGGCCTGGTGATCGGCGCCCGCAACGAGGAGCAGTTGCGCGACGACCTCGCCGCCACCGAGCTGCGGCTGACCGATGCCGAGACCGCCCGCCTCACCGAGCTCTCCCAGTTGCCCGCCTACTACCCGTACTGGCACCGCGTCATGAACGCCACCGACCGCCCGGACCCGGCCGAGGCGCCCTTCCTGGACGGCTGGAAGCGGGCCATGGGCGGCTGACAGGGGCACGGGCCGGGGCACCGGCCCCGGCACCGGCCCGTGAAGTGCCCCGGCCTCCTCACACCGGCCGCAGCCAGAGCGTCGCCAGCGGCGGCAGCACCGGTGTGATCGACGCCGGCCGCCCGTGCCACGGCACCGACGCGTCGGGCTTCAGCGGGTCGGGGTTGCCCACCCCGCTCCCGCCGTACCGCACCTCGTCCGTGTTCAGCACCTCCCGCCACGCCGCCACGTCCGCCGGCACCCCGATCGGGTACGCGTGCCGCACCACCGGCGAGAAGTTCGAGACCGCCAGCAGCGGGGTGCCGTCCGTGCCGTACCGCAGGAAGGCGAAGACGTTGTCCTCACTGGCGTCGCCGACGATCCAGGAGAAACCCTCCGGGACGGTGTCCTGCTCCCACAGCGCGGGGGTGTCCGTGTAGCGGCGGTTCAGGTCGCGGACCAGGTCCCGTACGCCCCGGTGGTCGGGCTCGGCGGAGTACGACGGGTCCAGCAGCCACCAGTCGGGGCCGTGACCCTCCGCCCACTCGGCCCCCTGAGCGAACTCCTGCCCCATGAACAGCAGCTGCTTGCCCGGATGGCCCCACATGTACCCGAGGTACGCCCGCTGGGTGGCCCGCTGCTGCCACCAGTCGCCGGGCATCTTGGAGACCAGCGAGCGCTTGCCGTGCACCACCTCGTCGTGCGAGATCGGCAGGACGTAGTTCTCCGAGTACGCGTACACCATCGAGAACGTCATCTCGTTGTGGTGGTACTTGCGGTGCACCGGCTCCTTGCCGACGTAGCCCAGCGAGTCGTGCATCCAGCCCATGTTCCACTTCAGCCCGAAACCCAGCCCGCCGAAGCCGCCGGGCCCCACGTGATGGGTGGCGCGGGTGACGCCGTCCCAGGCGGTGGACTCCTCGGCGACGGTGACGACGCCGGGGCAGCGCCGGTAGACGGTGGCGTTCATCTCCTGGAGGAAGGCCACCGCGTCCAGGTTCTCCCGCCCGCCGTGCACGTTGGGCGTCCACTCGCCGCTCTCCCGGGAGTAGTCGAGGTAGAGCATCGAGGCGACCGCGTCCACCCGCAGCCCGTCGATGTGGAACTCCTCGCACCAGTACACCGCGTTGGCGACCAGGAAGTTGCGCACCTCGGCGCGGCCGTAGTCGAACTCCAGCGTGCCCCAGTCGGGGTGCGCGGCCCGCGCCGGGTCCTCGTGCTCGTACAGCGGCCGCCCGTCGAACTCCGCCAGCGCCCACGCGTCGCGCGGGAAGTGCGCCGGCACCCAGTCCATCAGCACGCCGATCCCGGCCCGGTGCAGCGCGTCGACCAGGTACTTGAAGTCGTCGGGGGTGCCCATCCGGGCGGTCGGCGCGTAGAAGCCGGTGACCTGGTAGCCCCAGGAGCCGCCGAAGGGGTGCTCGGCGACCGGCATCAGCTCGACGTGCGTGAAGCCCAGGTCCTTGACGTAGGCGGGAAGCTGCTGGGCGAGCTGCCGGTACGTGAGCCCGGGGCGCCAGGACGCCAGGTGCACCTCGTAGACGGAGAACGGCGCCGCGTGCACCGGGCGCTCGGCCCGCCGCTCCATCCACGCCGCGTCCTGCCACCGGTGGTGCGAGGCGTGCACGACGGAGGCGTTGGCGGGCGGGCACTCCGTACGGCGGGCCATCGGGTCGGCGCGCAGCGTCTTCGAGCCGTCCGGCCGGGTGATCTCGAACTTGTACAGCTCACCCTCGCCCAGCCCGGGCAGGAACAGCTCCCACACGCCGGACGAGCCGAGCGAGCGCATCGGGAAGCCGGTGCCGTCCCAGTAGTTGAAGTTGCCGACGACGCGCACGCCCCGGGCGTTCGGCGCCCAGACGGTGAAGCGGGTGCCGGTCACCTCCTGGTGCACCATGGGCCAGGCGCCCATCGCCTGCCACAGCTCCTCGTGGCGGCCCTCGCCGAACAGGTACAGGTCCAGTTCGCCGACGGCGGGCAGGAAGCGGTACGGGTCGTGCACGGTCACGTCGTTGTCCTCGTACGAGACCAGCAGCTCGTACTCGGGCACCGCGGACAGCGGCAGCACCCCGCCGAACAGGCCGTCGCCCTCGTCGTGCAGGTCCGCCCGCAGGCCCTTGGCGAGGACGGTGACGGCCTGCGCGTACGGGCGCAGCACGCGGAAGAGCACACCGCCGCGCACCGGGTGCGCGCCGAGCAGCCCGTGCGGGTCGTGATGCGCGCCGGCCAGCAGCCGGTCGCGGTCCTCGGCGCCGAGCGGCGGCGCGGTCCGTACGCCGTGGCTGCCGCCACTGGGCTCCGGGGCGGGGTCGGGCGGCGCGCCGTCGGTCGGCGTACCGGACTGCCTGCCGCCGGGCCGGGCGCGCCGGGCCCGCTCCGGCAGGGGTTCGCCGTGGTCCCGCTGGTGCGGCGGCCGCTCGGCGGACGACGGGGTTTCGGTGCCGGTGGACGTGGCGGTTTCGGCTCCGGTTTCGGCTCCGGTGTCGGTTTCGGCGGCGGAGGGAGCGGAGGGCGAGGCGGCCCCGCCGGGCCCGGCAGGCTCATCACGCCCCGGCAGGAAGGTCGCCGGGACACCGGACCGGCCGGCGGATGCCTCCGGGGGCGCGCCCCGGACGGCCGTGCCACGGGCGGGCGCGGGTTCTTGCGATGGGTGGCGGGACGACGAACGGGCGGTCACGAGAGGAGCCTCCTCGGCCAGATGTCAGCGATCAGGGTTGTCTGTGATGCGGGGGTCTGGTGCGCACCGGGCGCGCGCCCGCGGGACGGACCGGGGCCGCGCACACCGGTGCCGGTGCTCCGTACCGCTCCGGGTGGCCCGCTCCCGCGGTTTCATGCGCGCCCATCGGACCCGTCCAGGTCCGGGCCGGCCCCGGGGTCCGCGCCGGCCGCGTCCCGGGACGCGTGCGTCCTGGCCAGCCGCCGCACCGCGGCCATCGGTACGGGCAGCCAGTTCGGCCGGTGGCGGGCCTCGTACAGCACTTCGTAGACGGCCTTGTCCGTCTCGTACGCCCGCATCAGCTCGGGCGCCGAGCGCGGATCGAGCCCGCCGGCCTCCGCGTACCCGAGGCAGTAGGCGGCCCGGGTACGCCGGGCCCACTCCAGCGACCACGGGTCGCCGCCCGAAGGTCCGCTGCGTGCCGCGTAGTCGAACGAGCGCAGCATGGCCGCCACGTCGCGCACCGCGGGCTGCGGGCGGCGCCGCTCGGCCAGCGGCCGGGACGGCTCGCCCTCGAAGTCGATCAGCGACCAGCGGCCCTCGTCGGCGGTCCGCAGCGTCTGGCCCAGGTGCAGGTCGCCGTGGATGCGCTGGGCGGACCAGGCGCGGCCGTCGTGGCCGAGCGCCGCGAGGTCGTCGAAGGCGGTGCGCAGCCGCGCGCAGTACGGCCGCAGGGCGGGCACCACGCGCGCGGTGGCCACCAGCCGCTCGTTCATCTGGGCGGCGACCGCGTCGAGTTGCGGGCGGCGCAGCTCGGTGGTGGGCAGCGTCTCGGCCAGCGCGGTGTGCACCTCGGCGGTGGCGTGCCCGAGGGCCCGCGCGGAGCTGGTGAAGTCGGCCTGCACGGCGAGCGCGTTCAGGGCGAGCTGCCAGCCGTCGGCGGAGCCGCTCAGGTAGGGCTGGAGCACGCCGAGCGTCACCGGCTCGCCCTCGCCCGCCTCCGGGTCGGTCTCGAACCATGCGGCGGGCGCCGGGACCCGTCCGCACTTGGCGCGGGCCAGCGCCAGCGGCAGTTCCAGGTCGGGGTTGAGGCCGGGCGCGGTGCGCCGGAACACCTTGAGGATGTACGAATCGCCGTAGACCACCGAGGAGTTGGTCTGTTCGGCGGTGACCGGGCGGGCGGGCAGCCCGGAGGAGATGGTGCTGTCGGCCACCCGGCAGAACCGCAGCCCGCCGAGCCGCCCCGGCACCCGCAGCCGCTCCAGCAGGAGGGCGCACAGCCGGTTGTCCAGCAGGGCGTCGTAGACCGTGCGCCCGTGCAGCGGGCCGCCGGCCGGGCGGCCGATCACGGCGGGGGCGAGCTGCGGCGGCAGGGCGCTGTGCACGCCGAGCAGGAGCTGGTAGCAGTCCCCGTTCGCCACCGGGCCCGCGGTCGGCGCGGTGGCCGGCTCGGCCGGGCCCTCCGGTGGCACCGGATGCGGGGCCCCGGGGGGTGCCGCCGACTGCTGAGCCCGTACGAGCAGGTGCAGCAGCCCCGGTGTGGCGCCACCCGCCGCGCACGGCAGCAACTCGGTCGCCGACACCAGCTCGAAGCCCGTGATCGGCCGCCCTTTGCCGGCGAACCACCGCTGCCGCGGCAGCCATTCGCTGAGCAGGGGGACGAGCGAGGACAACAGCGCGGGCGCGGTGGTCGAGAGGCGGTCATGCGAACTGCGGATGGCACGGGTCGAGGCGGTCTCCGACATGGCGTCGCGTCCTTTCCCCGGGCACACGACAGATAGGGCAGAGTGTCCCGGAATGCGGCCTTGACTGTGCGGCGGTGCGGGACGTGTCGGGTGAGGATCGTCCGTACGGCAGCGGCGTCCGTGGGGATTACCCCTGACACCGGGGTTTCGGCGCTGGCTCACCCGGCCCGTGCGGTAGTAGGGAGACTGCCCGTGGGGGCGGTCGGAAAACGCCCGTACCCGTATCGCGGGCGGATACGGGCGGCGGTTTTCCGCCGCCCTGCACGTGCGCCGGTACGGTCCCTAGACCGCCCCCCTCCGCAGCCGGAACCAATAGAAGCCGTGACCCGCCAGGGTCAGCAGATAGGGCCATTCGCCGATGGGCGGGAAACGGACGCCGCCGATCAGCTCGACCGGATGCCGCCCGTTGAATGTACGCAGATCCAGTTCGGTGGGCTGCGCGAAACGCGAGAAATTGTGCACGCAGAGCACCAGGTCGTCCTGGTATTCGCGCAGGAAGGCCAGCACCGCGGGGTTGGACGAGGGGAGTTCGGTGTAGGTGCCGAGGCCGAAGGCCGGGTTCTGCTTCCGGATCTCGATCATGCGTCGGGTCCAGTGGAGCAGCGACGACGGCGAGGACATCGACGCCTCGACGTTGGTGACCTGATAGCCGTAGACCGGGTCCATGATGGTCGGCAGGAAGAGCCGGCCGGGGTCGCAGGAGGAGAAACCGGCGTTCCGGTCGGGCGTCCACTGCATCGGTGTGCGGACCGCGTCCCGGTCGCCCAGCCAGATGTTGTCGCCCATGCCGACCTCGTCGCCGTAATACAGGATCGGCGAGCCCGGCAGGGACAGCAGCAGGGCGGTGAACAGCTCGATCTGGTTGCGGTCGTTGTCGAGCAGCGGGGCCAGTCGGCGGCGGATGCCGATATTGGCCCGCATGCGCGGGTCCTTGGCATATTCCGCGTACATATAGTCACGCTCTTCGTCCGTGACCATTTCGAGCGTCAGCTCGTCGTGGTTGCGCAGGAAGATGCCCCACTGGCAGTTGGCCGGAATCTCCGGGGTCTTGGCCAGGATTTCCGAGACCGGGTAGCGCGATTCCCGGCGGACCGCCATGAAGATGCGTGGCATGACCGGGAAATGGAACGCCATGTGGCATTCGTCCCCGCCCTTGGAGTAGTCGCCGAAATAGTCGACGACGTCCTCCGGCCACTGGTTGGCCTCGGCCAGCAGCACGGTGTCGGGGTAATGCGCGTCGATCTCCGCCCGTACGTGCTTGAGGAAGGCGTGCGAGGCGGGCAGGTTCTCGCAGTTGGTGCCCTCCTCGGCGTACAGGTACGGGACGGCGTCCAGCCGGAACCCGTCGATGCCCAGGTCGAGCCAGAAGCGCAGGGCGGACAGCATCTCCTCCTGCACGGCCGGGTTCTCGTAGTTCAGGTCCGGCTGGTGGGAGAAGAAGCGGTGCCAGAAGTACTGCTTGCGCACCGGGTCGAAGGTCCAGTTGGACGCCTCGGTGTCGACGAAGATGATGCGCGCGTCCTGGTACTGCTTGTCGTCGTCGGCCCAGACGTAGTAATCGCCGTACGGGCCCTCCGGGTCGGTGCGCGACTCCTGGAACCACGGGTGCTGGTCGCTGGTGTGGTTCATGACGAAGTCGATGATCACCCGCATCCCGCGCTGGTGCGCGGCGTCCACGAACTCCACGAAGTCGGCCAGGTCGCCGAATTCCGGGAGCACGGCCGTGTAGTCCGAGACGTCGTAACCACCGTCCCGCAGCGGCGACTTGAAGAACGGCGGCAGCCACAGACAGTCCACGCCCAGCCACTGGAGATAGTCCAGTTTGGCCGTGATGCCCTTGAGGTCGCCGACCCCGTCACCGTTGCTGTCCTGGAAGGAACGCACCAGGACCTCGTAGAAGACGGCCCGTTTGAACCAGTCGGGATCGCGGTCCTTGGCCGGCGTGTCCTCGAACTTGTCGGGGACGGGCTCGTTGACGATCAATTGGGTGACCCTCCGATCGGTGAGGACGGTCGCAGGGAGAACAGGTGCGCGGGCGCCGGAGAGCGGCCCGGGTCGAGGCGCACATAGTTGTCCCTGCCCCAGTGGTAGGTCTCGCCGGTGAGCTCGTCGCGCACCGGGACGGAATCGTGCCAATCGAGGCCGAGTTCCGGCATGTCCAACGACACCGTCGCCTCGTGGGTGTGGTGCGGGTCGAGGTTGACGACGGTGAGCACCGTGTCGGCCCCGGCGCCGTTCCCGGCCCGTTTGGAATAGGCGAGGACGGCGTCGTTGTCGGCGTGGTGGAAATGGAGGTCGCGCAGCTGCTGGAGTGCCGGGTGGCGGCGTCGCAAGCGGTTCAGCGTGGTGATGAGAGGTGCGATCGTACGTCCCTCGCGCGCCGCTGTCTCCCAGTCCCGGGGCCTGAGTTGGTACTTCTCGGAATCCAGGTACTCCTCGCTGCCACTTCGTACCGGTGTCGACTCGCACAGCTCGAATCCGGCGTAGACGCCCCACGACGGGGAGAGGGTGGCGGCCAGTACGGCACGCACCTCGAACGCGGGCCGCCCGCCGTCCTGCAGATAGGCGTGGAGGATGTCCGGCGTATTGACGAAAAAATTCGGCCGCATGTACGAGGATGATTCCCGCGACAGTTCGGTGAGGTACTCGATGAGCTCGTGCTTGCCGTTGCGCCAGGTGAAATAGGTGTACGACTGCTGGAACCCGATCTGCGCCAGGGTGCGCATCATCGCAGGCCGGGTGAACGCCTCGGCCAGGAAGACGACGTCCGGATCCGTGCGGTTGACGTCGGCGATGACCTTCTCCCAGAAGAGCACCGGCTTGGTGTGCGGATTGTCGACCCGGAAGATGCGCACCCCGCGCTCCATCCAGAAGCGCAGCAGCCGTTCCGTCTCCCGCACCAGGCCGTTCAGGTCCGCGTCGAACGCCAGCGGGTAGATGTCCTGGTACTTCTTCGGCGGGTTCTCGGCGTAGGCGATGGAGCCGTCCGCCCGGTGGTGGAACCACTCGGGGTGCTCGGTGACCCAGGGGTGGTCCGGCGAGCACTGGAGGGCGAAGTCCAGCGCCACCTCCATGCGCAGGTCGTGTGCCGTACGGACGAAGTGCGCGAAGTCCTCGAAGGTGCCGAGGTCCGGGTGCAGCGCGTCGTGACCGCCCTCGGGTGAGCCGATGGCCCACGGCGACCCCACGTCGTGCGGGCCCGCGGAGAGCGCGTTGTTGGGGCCCTTGCGGTAGGAGGCGCCGATGGGGTGCACGGGCGGCAGATAGACCACGTCGAACCCCATGGCCGCGACCGCCGGCAGCCGTTCGGCGGCCGTCCGGAACGTGCCGCTGACCGGTGCCGCGCCCTTGCGCACCACCGCGCCCTCCGAACGCGGGAACAGCTCGTACCACGACCCGAACAGGGCCCGGCGGCGCTCGACCAGCAGCGGCACCGTCCGCGAGGCGGTGACCAGTTCGCGCAGCGGGTGGCGGGCGAGCGCGGCGGTGACCTCGGGGGCGAGCGCGGCGGCGAGCCGGGTGGCGGCGGGCAACTGCGGGTCGCGCAGGGCGTCCGCGGCGGCCAGCACCGCTTCCCGGCCGTCTCTCTTGGGCACCCCCTCGGCGGCGCGTTCGTGCAGCGCGGCGCCCTCGGCGAGGACCAGTTCGGTGTCGATGCCGGCCGGGATCTTGATGCCGGCGTGGTGGCGCCAGGTGCCGACCGGGTCCGACCAGCCCTCGACGCCGTACGTCCACCGGCCCTCCACGTCCGGGGTGACCTCGGCGCCCCAGCGGTCCGTACCGGGCGCCAGTTCACGCATCGGCGTCCAGGGGCCGGGACGGCCCAGCGGATCGCGCAGGACGACGTTGGCGGCGACCGCGTCATGGCCCTCACGGAAGACGGTGGCCGAGATCTCGAAGGTCTCGCCGACCACCGCTTTCGCCGGGCGACGGCCGCAGTCGATCAGCGGATGGAGGTCCAGCACGGGGATGCGGCCGATCATGGGGTCACCTGAAGGTTGGGAGGTGTTACCGGATTCTGTCCTTTCTATCGTTTTTGTGACGGATGGACGGGCTGCGGGCATGGGCTCTCCTGTCCGCTTTCACTCGGTTGGCGGATGGGGGGCGGGGCGGGAAGCCGTGCGGCGCGCCGGGGCGCAAGAGCGGTACCGCACAAGCCTTCCCGTGCCGCGCGGGCGGGCAATCCGGCCGTCCGCGCACTACCGGCACGTAACCGCGGAACGGAATATGACCGGGGCTCCGGACGGGTACGCGCGGCGGCGCGCACGCTCCCGGGCGCCCGGCTCCCGCCCCGCCCGCACGCGCTACGGGGTCTTACGGTGCGGTGCCGTTCCGCACTCATCGGCCGTCGCTGACCTGCAACGACGCGGTCGGCGAGCCGGTGCTCGCCGCAGTGGTCCGTTGCCCGGCCGCCGCGGCGGCCGGCACGTTCCGCACCTCCTTCGGTCCGGCCCGCCGGTGGGGCGGCAGATGGAGCGCAGCCGTGCCGGCTGCGTGCGGTGCGGCCGTGGACGTGCCGCGGCGGGGCCGTACCGCAGTGTCTCCCGAGTTCCACGCCGACGTGATGTCCACACCCCGGCGCGAACAGGGAGACGCCGAACGCCAGTTGGGGCATGCCGCCCGCCGGAGTCCCGGCGCATATGCCTGGCATCGGTCCCGCCCCCCTCCTCAACTCGGGCCGAGGCCGTCGGAGTCGCGGGTGGTGGGGGCGGGTGCCGCACCCGGGCCGGCGGCGCCACCCGGCAGCCTTTCGCCCGGCGCGGACTCGAACAAGAGTGCGCGGGGGTGGGGAACCGGCCATATCGGCCGCGCGGTGCGGTGGGAGAGCGGGGGAGGGGCGGGCCGGATTCCGCCGTCCTGGTGCGCCGCGCCGCGCTCCCGAGTGGCCGGAAGGCGCCCTGCGGGTGACCGGCTCGGCCGAACGGGTGACGGGCCAAGAAGCGTACCGATCATGGCAGTTGGCGTCCGGATCCGACCGGATTCCGGGCTACCGGGCGAATCGGGCGGCGGTGCGCCGCTACCGTCGTAGCGTGAAGGCCATTCGTCGGTTCACCGTGCGCCCCGTCCTCCCGGAGCCCCTGCGACCCCTCAGCGACCTGGCGCGCAATCTGCGCTGGTCCTGGCACCCCGAGACCCGCGAACTGTTCCACGCCATAGCCCCCGCCGGCCGGCGCCGGGCGGGACTGGACCCCGTACGGCTGCTGGGCACCGTCTCCGCCGAGCGGCTCGCGGAGCTGGCCGGGGACCGCAGGTTCCTGCGCCGGCTCGGCGCGGCCGCCGACGACCTGCAGGACTACCTCTCCGGTCAGCGCTGGTACCAGAGCGTCCAGCAGGGTGGCCGGGACGGCCGGCTGCCCGAGGCCGTCGCCTACTTCTCGCCGGAGTTCGGCATCACCGCCGCGCTGCCGCAGTACTCGGGCGGCCTGGGCATCCTCGCCGGCGACCACCTCAAGGCGGCCAGCGACCTCGGCGTACCGCTCATCGGGGTGGGGCTGCTCTACCGGCACGGCTACTTCCGCCAGTCGCTCTCCCGTGAGGGCTGGCAGCAGGAGCACTACCCGGTGCTGGACCCCAACGAGCTGCCGCTGGACCTGCTGCGGGAGGCCGACGGGACACCCGCCCAGGTCGCCCTCGCGCTGCCCGGCGGGCGGCAGCTCCGGTCGGTCGTCTGGGTGGCGCGGGTCGGCCGCGTGCCGCTGCTGCTCCTGGACTCCGACGTGGAGGAGAACGGGCCGGGCGAGCGGGACGTGACCGACCGGCTGTACGGCGGGGGCAGCGAGCACCGCCTGTTGCAGGAGATGCTGCTGGGGATCGGCGGGGTACGGGCCGTACGGACGTACTGCCGGCTCACCGGTCACGCCGCGCCCGAGGTGTTCCACACGAACGAGGGACACGCGGGCTTCCTCGGTCTGGAGCGCATCCGCGAGCTGGCGGAGGCCGGCCGCGAGGGCGGCCCCGGCGAGGCGGGCGGACCGGTCGGGCTGGACTTCGACGGCGCCCTGGAGACCGTACGCGCCGGTACGGTCTTCACCACCCACACCCCCGTCCCCGCGGGCATCGACCGCTTCGACCGCGAACTGGTCGCCCGGCACTTCGGCGAGGCGGCGGAACTGCCCGGCATCGACGTCGAGCGCATCCTCGCGCTCGGCCTGGAGACCTACCCCGGCGGCGAGCCCAACTGCTTCAACATGGCGGTGATGGGACTGCGGCTGGCCCAGCGCGCCAACGGCGTCTCCACCCTGCACGGCCGTGTCAGCCGGGAGATGTTCGCCGGGCTGTGGCCGGGCTTCGACCCGGAGGACGTACCGATCACATCGGTCACCAACGGGGTGCACGCGCCCACCTGGGTGGCGCCCGAGGTCTTCCGGCTGGGCGCCCGCCAGATCGGGGCCGGCCGGACCGAGGACGCGCTGTCCGTCGGCGACTCCCGGCGCTGGTCGGCGGTGGCCGACATCCCGGACGCGGACGTCTGGGACCTGCGGCGGGTGCTGCGCGAACAACTCGTCGAGGAAGTACGGCGGCGGCTGCGCGTCTCCTGGCGGCAGCGCGGCGCCGGGGCCGCCGAACTGGGCTGGATCGACGGCGTACTGGACCCGGAGGTGCTCACCATCGGGTTCGCCCGCAGGGTGCCCTCCTACAAGCGGCTCACCCTGATGCTGCGCGACCGCGACCGCCTGATGGACCTGCTGCTGCACCCCGAGCGGCCGGTCCAGATCGTGGTGGCGGGCAAGGCCCACCCGGCCGACGACGGCGGCAAGCGCCTCGTACAGGAACTGGTCCGCTTCGCCGACGACCCGCGCGTACGGCAGCGGCTGGTCTTCCTGCCCGACTACGGCATGGCCATGGCGCAGAAGCTCTACCCCGGCTGCGACGTCTGGCTCAACAACCCGCTCCGCCCGCTGGAGGCGTGCGGCACCTCCGGCATGAAGGCGGCGCTCAACGGCTGCCTGAACCTCTCCGTCCTGGACGGCTGGTGGGACGAGTGGTACGAGCCGGACTTCGGCTGGTCCATCCCGACGGCCGACGGCCACGCCACCGACGAGAACCGGCGCGACGAACTGGAGGCCAACGCCCTGTACGAGCTGCTGGAGCAGCGGGTCGCGCCGCGTTTCTACGACCGCGACGAGGCCGGGGTCCCGCAGCGCTGGGTCGAGATGGTCCGGCAGACCCTGGTCAACCTGGGGCCGAAGGTGCTGGCGGGCCGCATGGTGCGCGAGTACGTGGAGCGGCTGTACGCGCCCGCCGCCCGCTCCCAGCGCGCGCTGACCCCGCAGGCCGCGACCGAACTGGCCGCCTGGAAGACCCGGGTACGGGCCGCGTGGCCGCGGGTCGCGGTGGACCACGTGGAGACCGGGGCCCTGGTGGTGGACCGCGCGGAGCCCGCCGGAGTGCCGGGCGCCCCGCCCAACGGCAGCGCCGAACTGGGCGCCACCCTGGCACTGCGGGTCCGCGTCGCCCTCGGCGACCTCGCCCCGGACGACGTGGAGGTCCAGGTCGTCTCGGGCCGGGTGGACGAGTCCGACCGGATCACGGACGCCACGACCGTGCCGCTCAAACCGACCGGCGGCCCCGACCTGGAGGGCCGCTGGCTCTACGAGGGTCCGCTCGCCCTCGACCGCACCGGCTCCTTCGGCTACACGGTCCGCGTCCTCCCGGCCCACCGGCTGCTGGTCACCGCCGCCGAGATGGGGCTGTTGGCGGTGCCGTCGGAAGCGACGGGGGAGGAGGCCGGGGTACTGATGCGCTGAAGGGCGGGCGTCCCCCTGTAGGCGGCCGGGGCTTCGCACGTACGGCGTGCGGTGCCCCGGCCGCTCCGGTCAGCGGGACAGCAGGAAGTGGACCTGGCGGGGCCGGACCTCCAGGTCGCTCAGGCCCTCGGGCGTCGCGCCCAGCTCGCGGGCGACCTCGGCCGCCGCGCGGAAGGTCTCCTCGGACGCGAAGGCGCCGGTGGTGACGACGGCTTCGCCGTCCGGCGTGACCCAGACCCCGACGGACAGGAAGCCCGGCTGCGACCGCGCCGCCTCGGCGACCTGGTGGCACTGGCCGACGAACTCCTCGACGTGCTCGGGGGCCGGGTAGTGGAAGGCGACGAAACCGAATGCCATGACGGTGTCCCTTTCCTGGGGTACGTCTCCGTACAGGCCGAAGCTAGACCGGCCGCGCGGCTCCGTACAGCCGTCCGTCGTGCGTGACGTGCGGAATCAGCCCGCGCGGACCGCCGGCCGGTCCTCCGCCGCGCGCGGAGCCCGGAACGTACGCCGGTACGCCTGCGGCGAGACGCCGATCGCGGCGTGCAGGTGCTGGCGCAGGGACGCGCCGCCGGCGAAGCCGACCCGGCCGGCGACCAGGTCCACCGGCAGGTCGCTGGTCTCCAGCAGTTGGCGGGCGCGCAGCAGGCGCTGCTGGATGAGCCACCGGCCGGGGCTCAGACCGGTCTCGTCGCGGAAGCGGCGGTTGAAGGTGCGCAGGCTCATCCCGGCGTGCTGGGCCAGCCGGGTCAGCGTCAGCGGTTCGTCCAGGTGCTCCAGGGCCCACTGCTGGGTGGCCGCGGTGCCGGTCGCGGTCGGCGCGGGCACCGGCTGCTCGACGTACTGGGCCTGGCCGCCGTCACGGAACGGCGGCATGACACAGGCGCGGGCCGCGTGGTTGGCGACCGCGCCGCCGTGGTCGGCGCGCACGATGTGCAGGCAGACGTCGATGCCGGACGCGGCGCCGGACGAGGTGAGGACGTCCCCGTCGTCGACGAAGAGCACGTCGGGGGTGAGCCTGACCTGCGGATACAGGCGGCGGAAGTGGTCGCTGAGCTGCCAGTGGGTGGTGGCCGGGCGGCCGTCCAGCAGCCCGGCGGCGGCCAGCACGTACGCGCCGGTGCAGATGGAGACGAGGCGCGTACCGGGCCGGATCGTCGCCAGTGCGGCCCGCACCGGTTCGGACAGCCCGGTGGGGACGCGGTCCGGGGCGATGGACGGGATCACCACGGTGCCGGCGGTGCGCAGGATCTCGGGGCCGTGCTCCACCACGACCGAGAAGTCGGCGCCGCTGCGCACCGGGCGCCCGTCGGCCGAGCAGGTCAGGACCTCGTACCGGCCGTCGGCGGCATGGAAGACCCGGGCGGGGATGCCCAGTTCGAAGGGGTAGACGCCGTCCAGGGCCAGGACCACCACACGATGAGGCTGCATGGCACGATCCTATCGAATGATGGCCATCGTGCCATTGTCGCACCCGTCGGGCCCGGTGATGCTGGACGGCATGAGCGAACACACCATGCGTGCCATCAGCCAGGACGTCACCGGCGGACCCGAGGTCCTGAAGGAGACCGAACTGCCGCGGCCCGAACCGGGCGTCGGCCAGATACTGATCGCGGTCCGTGCCGCCGGGGTCAACCCCACCGACTGGAAGCACCGCGCGGACGGCCTCTTCGTCCGGACGCTGCCGCGCGTCCTGGGCTGGGACGTGTCCGGCGTCGTCGTGGCGGTCGGTATGGGGGTCACCCTGCACCAGCCGGGCGACGAGGTCTTCGGCATGGTCCCGTACCCGTACGGCGTCGGTACCCACGCCGAGTACGTCACCGGCCCCGCGCGGGCCTTCGTGCCCAAGCCCGCCGCCCTCGACCACGTCCAGGCGGGCGCCCTGCCGCTGGCCGCGCTCACCGCGTACCAGGCGCTGGTGGACACCGCGGACGTACAGCCCGGACAGCGCGTCCTGATCCACGCGGCGGCGGGCGGGGTCGGCCACCTCGCCGTACAGATCGCCAAGGCCAGGGGCGCCCACGTGATCGGCACGGCCAGCGCCGCCAAGCACGACTTCCTGCGCTCCCTCGGCGCCGACGAGGTGATCGACTACCGGGAGACCGACTTCGCCGAGGCCGCCGGTCCGGTCGACGTCGTCCTGGACACCATCGGCGGCGACACCCTCACCCGCTCCCTGGGCGTGGTGCGCGAGGGCGGCACCGTCGTCTCGATCCTCGCCCGCAGCGCTCCGGAGGACACCGCGAAGGCCGCGGAGCGCGGGGTCCGCCTCGCGCTGCTGATCGTCGAGGCCGACCAGGCGGGCATGCGCGAGATCGCCGCCCTGGCCGGGTCCGGCGCGCTGCGGGCGCACATCGCCGCGACGTTCCCGCTGGAGCAGGCCGCGAAGGCGCACGAGATGGGCGAGAGCGGCCGCACCCAGGGAAAGATCGTGCTTGAGGTGAAGTGACGACGCAGCGGCCCGCTCAGCCGGGCGGCGGCCGGTCCCGGCGGTGGACGACGCCCTTGGACGCCAGCCGGCCGTCCGCGAAGCAGAGCTGGTAGGCCACGGCTTCCGCGTACGGGCGGGTGTAGTAGTACCGGCACGTGTGCCCCGGCGGCGGTTCGGGGGTGCCGTCCGGCGGTACGTCCAGGGAGAAGAACGGCAGCCGCGACTCCACCGCCTCCCGGGCGTCACCGGTCCGTATCCGGTCGTACGTCCCGCGGTCCAGGACCGACCAGGACGGGCTGACCAGCGCGAAGATCCCCATGAGCAGCAGCAGCCCGGTGAACAGTGCCGCGGGCACGGTCACCGTCTGCACCAGCCGCCGCCGCACCTGCTGCCGGGCGGACGCCAGTTCCCTCTTTGACCGGCTCCACCGGGCGTGGTCGCCGGGGCCGCGTACCGGTGCCCGGCCGGTCGTCGGCAGCCGGGCCGCGACCTCGAACCCGCCCTCGGGGGTGGGCCCGGCACGCAGTTCACCGCCCGCGAGCCGGACCCGTTCGTCCAGCCCCACCAGACCGCTGCCGCCCGGGCCGGAGTCCGGCACCGGCGCGGTGCCGGGCGGCGGCGAGGCGTTGGTCACCGTCACGTCCAGCCGCCGCCCGTCGCCGGTCAGCCGTACGTCCACCGGCGCGCCCGGCGCGTGCTTGGCGGCGTTGGTCAGCCCCTCCTGCACCACGCGGTACACCGCCCGCCCGGCCATCACCGGCACGGTCCCCTGGCCCGCCTCCACCGCGCCGTCCCGCCGCAGCGAGACGGTGAGGCCGGCGGACCGGGCGCGTTCGACGAGCGCCTCGACGCTGTCGTCCGCGGGCACCCGGGAGGGCGCGGGCCGGTCGTCGGTGCGCAGGACGCCGATGATGTCCCGCAGGTGTTCGGCGGCCGTGCCCGCTGCCGCCCGCAGCTCGCCGACGGCCGCCCGCTGGTCGGGCGCCAGCCGCGGATCGACCTCCAGGGCCCCGGCCCGCAGGGTGAGCAGCGCCAGTTCGTGGCCGAGCGAGTCGTGCATGTCCCCGGCGATGCGGGCCCGTTCGCGCAGCCGGGTACGGTCGGCGACCGCCTGCTGTTCGTGCTCCAGCCGCGCGGCGAGCTGCCAGCCCGAGCGGACCAGTGCCGCGTACTGGCGGCGGTAGCGGCCGAGCAGCCACGGCAGGACGATGTTGAAGAGCAGGGTGAGAACGGCGGTGAACCAGGGCCACATGTTGCGGACGACGACGACGCTCAGCGGCAGGCTGACGGCTGCGACACCCGCGAAGAACCAGAGCGGGGCGCGGGCCCGTTCGAGCCGTACCCCGGCGAGGTACGCCAGGACGGCCAGCGCGGCGGTGTACTCGAACGTGAACAGGTCCCGGGTCGTCGCCAGCCCCAGCGCCACGGGCACGGCGAGTGCCACGAGCGGCCACTTCCGGCTCACCGCCACCGCCCCCGCGAGCAGCGGGACGCCGAGCGCCGCCGTCCACGTCCGTGCCTGCGGCACTCCGTCGAAGGCGGCGGTGAGCGGCACGGCCAGTGCCAGCCAGAGACAGGCGTCCGGCAGCCGGGCCGCCCACCGGGGGCGTTCGGCGGCGGGCGGCGCGCACCGCGTCAGACGAGTGAGCATGTCGTCAGCTTCGCCGATCGGGCCGGTCCGGCGCCCCTGCCGAAAGCAAGGCCCGGTGCGGGAAGCGGCGCCGGCGGGCTCACGCGTCCCGCACCAGCCCCGCCTCGTACGCGAGGATCGCCGCCTGCACCCGGTTCTTCAGGCCCAGCCGGGCCAGGATCGCGCTGACGTACGCCTTGACCGTGCCCTCGACGACGAACAGCCGCCCGGCGATCTCCGCGTTCGACAGTCCCGCGCCCACCAGGGCGAGCACCTCGCGCTCGCGCTCGGTCAGCTCCTCGGTACGGGACCGCGCCGCGGCCGCCTTGCCCAGCGCCACGCCGCCGAACTGGCTGATCACGCGCCGCGCCACGGACGGCGAGAGGTACGCGCCGCCCTCGGCGGCCGCCCGTACGCCGGTGATCAGCTCGCGCGGGTCGCCGGTCTTCAGCAGGAAGCCGCTGGCGCCGGAGCCCAGGGCCCCGGCCACGTACGCGTCCTCGGAGAAGGTCGTCAGCATCATCACCGCCGTCTCCGGCAGCACCCGGTTCAGTTCGGCGGCGGCGCCGAGGCCGTCCAGCCGCGGCATCCGGATGTCCAGCAGGCACACATGGGGGCGGTGCCGCAGCGCCAGTTCCACCGCTTCGCGTCCGTCGGCCGCCTCCGCGACCACCTCGACGCCGGGCGAGGCGGTGAGGATGGCGCGCACCCCGGCCCGGACCATCGCCTCGTCGTCCGCCAGCAGTACCCGAACGGTCGCCCCCACATCGTTCATACGGATCACCCTAGCCATCCGTACGGTGCCGACCGCCGCCGGGCACATGGAAGGGCGGTGTCCGAAGGGAGGTTGGGAGCCTCCGGACACCGCCCGGTCGTGGGGTCACCGCCCCGGGAGGGGCCGGCCGTCGGGGGCCGGCCGGCCGTTCCTCCTTACTTCACCGCGACGCCCGACCACGCGGCCTCGACGCCCTTGACCTCGGCGCCGTCCGCGCCGTACAGGTCGGTGGCCGCCTTGACGGTCGCCTCGCGGGCGCCCTTGTAGTCGGTGTTCGAGGTCATGTACGTGGTCAGGGCCTTGAACCAGATCTTCTCGGCCTTGTCCCGGCCGATGCCCTCGACCTTCTTGCCGTCCGCGGTCGGGCTGTCGTACTTGACACCGCCGATCTCCTTGGCGCCGCTGCCCTCGGACAGCAGGTAGAAGAAGTGGTTGGCGATGCCGGAGGAGTAGTGCACGTCGACGTTGCCGGCGTCCGGGCTCCAACTGTCCAGGGACTGGCCGTCCTTGGAGGGCTTGTCCATGTAGCGCAGCGGCTTGCCGTCACCGGCGATGTCGAGCTTCTCGCCGATGAGGTAGTCGCCGGCGTCCTCCTTGTTCTTGGCGAAGAACTCCACGGAGGTGCCGAAGATGTCCGAGGTGGCCTCGTTCAGGCCGCCGGACTCGCCGCTGTAGGTGAGGTTGGCGGTGGCCGAGGTGACACCGTGGCTCATCTCGTGCGCCGCGACGTCGATCGAGGTGAGCGGCTTCTTGTTGCCCTCGCCGTCTCCGTACGTCATGCAGAAGCAGCTGTCGTCCCAGAACGCGTTGGAGTAGTTCTGGCCGTAGTGGACGCGGGAGGTCGCGCCCTTGCCGTCGCCCTTGATGCCCGAGCGGCCGTGCACGGTCTTGTAGTAGTCCCAGGTGAGCTGGGCACCGTAGGCGGCGTCGACGGCGGCGGTCGCCGGGTCGTCGGCCTTGCCGTTGCCCCACTTGTCGTCCTTGTTGGTGAAGAGCTTGCCCTCGCCGCTCTCACTGCCGCCCAGGTTGAACGTCGAGTGGCCGCCGCGCCCGTCGTCGGTCAGCTCGTAGCCGTCGGCGCCCTTCTTCGTGCCGATCTCGACGGAGCCGCTGTAGGTGCTGGTGCCGGCGCCGTTCTCGATCCCCTGGTACTGGAAGATCTTCTTGCCGGTGTTCGCGTCGGTGATGACGTGCAGTTGGTTGGGCGTGCCGTCCTTCTGGAAGCCGCCGACCACGGTGTCGTACGCGAGGACCGGCTTGCCGGAGGCGGCCCAGACGACCTTCTTGGGCGGCACGGCGGCGGCCTGCTTCGCGCCGAAGGACTTCGCGGTGCCCTGCGCGGCCTGCGCCGCGGCCTTCGGGGCGATCTTCGGGGTGGTGGAGGCGACGGCGATCTTCGCGTTGTTGGCCTTGGTGGTGCTCTTGACCGTACCGCCCTTGGCCCGGTGCACGATCAGGTCGCCGCCGAGGACGGGCAGCCCGGCGAAGGTGCGGTCGTAGCGGGTGTGGGTGGTGCCGTCGGCGTCCTTGACGACGTCCTTGACGACGAGCTTCTCCTGGGCGCTCAGGCCCAGTTCCTCGGCGGCCCGGGCCTTGGTGGCGCTCGCGTCGCGCAGCAGTTCGGCGCGGTGCGAGGCGGTCATCTGGATCGGTGAGGCCGCCGCGGCCCGGGCGGTGGTGTCGGGGCCTGTGGGGGAGGCGCCCGCGGTACCGGCCGTGACGGCCGCGGCTATCAGAGCGCCGGCCGCTGCCAGCGAGATTCCGGTGGTACGCGCCTTACGGGACATGTGGGGGGACACGCGTGTGCTCCTTCGACTTTGCCAGGGGTGGGGGTGCAAAGCGATGCGGGTGGTGCTTGCGGGGGAGACTGCCATTCGAACGCGTGCATGTCAGGAGGGGGCCTGGAAGTTGGCGTGAAATCGTCCGTAGAGCGAACATCACTGTCCGTATGCCGGAGTTGCACGTAAAGAAACGGGCGTCGCCCCTGGTGGGAGCGACGCCCGGTGGAACGGATGCCGGAACTGTCAGGCGGGCAGCGGCGGGTGGCCCGTGCGCGGCCCGCCGTCACCTCAGAAGGTCAGCTTCCAGCTGTTGATGTAGCCGGTGTCCTGCTGGTAGACGTCCCGGACCCGCAGGTTCCAGGTGCCCTCGGCGGCCTCCGAGGAGGCGTTGACGGTGTACGACGCCTTGACGTTCGCCGCCGAGTCGGCCGCGTTGGAGTTCTTCAGCCGGTACGCCGTGCCGTCCGGGGCCACCAGGTCGATCACCAGGTCACCGCGGTAGGTGTGCACGATGTCCACGTCCACCTTCAGGGCGCTCGGCGCGTTGCCCGTCCGGGCCACCTTGACCGGCGAGTCGACCGCGCTGCCCGCGTCCGGGATCTGCACGTCGTCGAGGTTCTCGAAGACGTCACCGCCGGTGGCCGGTTTCACGGTCCAGGTGAAGCTGGTGGTGCCGGTCTTGTTGGCGGAGTCGGTGACGGTGACCGTCACGTTGCCGGTGCCCGCGGTGGTCGGGGTGCCCGAGATCAGCCCGGAGTCCTGGTTGATGCTCAGCCCGGCGGGAAGCCCGGTGGCCGCGTACTTCAGCGCGCCCGCGTTGCCGCTGGTGGCCTTGATCTGCAGGCTGGCGGGCTGGCCGACGGTGCTGGTCTGGCTGCCCGGGTTGGTCACGCTGACGCCGGTGTCCGGCACGCGCTGGCCGACGTTGACCGCCGCCCAGGTGTTGGCGACCGTGTTGTACGTGGCGCTGCCCTGGCCGAACAGCTCGGCGGCGGCGGACAGCGTCGCGGTGCGGGCGGCCGCGTAGTTGGTGTTCGCGCTCATGTACTTGGTCAGCGCGGAGAACCAGATCTTCTCGGCGTTGGACCGGCCGATGCCGGGCACCGGCAGGTTGTCGTAGGTCGGGCTGTCGTAGTGGACGCCGTTGATGTCCTTGGGGCCGCTGCCCTCGGCCAGCAGGTAGAAGAAGTGGTTGGCGACGCCGGAGGAGTAGTGGACGTCGATGCCGCCGATGCCGGAGTACCAGTAGTCCTTGGACCGGCCGTCCTTGCTGGGCTTGTCCATGTAGCGCAGCGGCGTGCCGTTGCCGTTGATGTCGATTTCCTCGCCGATGAGGTAGTCACCGACGTCACTGGGGTTGTTGGCGTTGAACTCGACGGCGGTGGCGAAGATGTCCGAGGTGCCCTCGTTCAGGCCGCCCGGCTCGCCGCTGTAGGTGAGGTTGGCGGTGGCCGCGGTGACGCCGTGGGTCATCTCGTGGGCCGCGACGTCGATGGAGGTCAGCGGCTTGACGTTGCCGGTGCCGTCGCCGTACGTCATGCAGAAGCAGCTGTCCTGCCAGAACGCGTTGACGTAGTTGTTGCCGTAGTGCACCCGGCTGTACGCGCCGACACCGTCGCCCCTGATGCCGCTGCGGCCGTGCACGTTCTTGTAGTAGTCCCAGGTCAGCGCCGCGCCGTAGTGCGCGTCCACGCCCGCGGTCTGGGCGTTCTGCGGGGTGCCGTCACCCCACACGTCGTCCGGGTCGGAGAACAGCGTCCCGGTGCCGGAGGTGCCGCGGTTGAGGTTGTAGGTCTTGTGGTTGCCGCGGGTGGTGTCGGTCAGCGTGTACGAGGGCGCGGTGCCCAGGGTGACCTGGCCGCTGTACATGCTGTTGCCGGTGCCTTCCTGGACACCCTGCCACTCGGACAGCTTCTCGCCGGTGGTCGCGTTCGTGACCACGTGCAGCTCGTTGGGCGTGGTGCCGTCGTCCTGGACGCCGCCGACGACCGTCTCGTACGCGAGGATCGGCTTGCCGTCGGCGACCCAGACCACCTTGCGCGGCTCCCGGGCGTCCGACTTCTTCGCGCCCTGCGCCTTCGACGCCTTGAGCGCCTTCTCCTCCGCGGCGGCCGGCGCGAGCTTCGCGGTGGTGGTCGGCACGTCGAGCTGCGAGCGCACCGCCTTGGTGACGGCGCGCACCTTCCCGCTGGGCGTCTCGTGGACGACCAGGCCGCCGCCGAGCACCGGCAGCCCGGCGTAGGTGCGCTCATAACGGGTGTGCACACTGCCGTTGACGTCCTTGAGGACGTCCTTGACGACCAGCTTCTCCTTGGGGCCGAGCTTGAGCTGCTCCGCGGTCTCGGCGGTGGTGGCCCGGGCCTCCCGCAGCAGTTCCGCACGCTGGGCCGGGGTCAACTTGGCGGGCAGCGCGCCCGGATCGGGCTGCGCGGTGACCTGACCGGGCCGTGGGGCGGCGGCCGTCCCGGCGCCTGCCTGCACGGTCACGGTCAGCATCGCGGCCATGGCGACCACGGCGCCGGTCGCGACGGCGCGCCTATGGGGGGTGCGTCTCACACTGACTCCTTCTGCGGTGGCCGCGACCGGGTGGGTGGGCGGCCGAGGGGGACCGGGCGGCGGAGTGACCGTCCGGGCAGAGCGAGGCAGAACACGTGGAACGTGTGGGGGGAGGCACCAGGTGCGGGTGGTCCGGGCCTTCGAACGTCGGGCGTCGGGCGTCGAACGGGCCGTGGGCGCGGAGTGGTGCGCTGTGGGGCTCCGCGTAACGGATGCGGGGAAGAGTGCCACCCGAGGACCGTTGTTGTCAGTGGCCGGTCAATAGTTGGCCGGAAAACGTCCGTAGAGCGGGGGATCGGGTCCGTATACAGGACGTGACGGTACGTCGATCCCCACCGGCCCCTCCCCGCACGGCCGCCCCGTCGCACCGCGGCCCAACAGGCAGTCCGGACCGCGCGCCCCGGGCGCATACACGTTCGACGTGCCGTCCGTCCGCCGCCGCGGCGGCGAAGCGTCGTCTTCGGCCACCTGAACGGAGCGGAACGGACCGGAACGGACCGGAACGGACCGGAATGCAGGTGCGGCGGCACGGCGCGCCCGGCATGATCGGGCGGTCGAAAGGACAGCAGATGACCACCGGACGAACCGGCCCGCCGATGCGCGGGGACGAACGCGAAACCCTCCGCGCCTACCTCGACTTCCACCGCGCGACGCTCGCCATGAAGTGCGACGGCCTGTCCGACGAGGACCTGCGCCGTCGGTCCATGCCGCCGTCCGCACTGAGCCTGCTCGGCCTCGTACGGCACCTGGCGGAGGTGGAACGCACCTGGTTCCGGCGGGTGATCGGCCAGGAGGACGTCCCCCTGGTCTGGTCGCCGGACGGCGATTTCCAGGCGGCGTACGACCCCGGGACGGCCACCCGCGAGGACGCGTTCACCGCCTGGCAGGCCGAGGTCGACCACGCCCGCCGCATCGAGCGCGCGGCCCCCTCCCTGGACGTCACCGCCCACGCGCCCCGCTGGGGCACCGACGTGTCCCTGCGCGTCGTGATGCTCCACGTCATCCTCGAATACGCCCGCCACAACGGCCACGCCGACTTCCTGCGCGAGGGTATCGACGGGGTGGTGGGCCCCTGAGGGCGCGCGAGGCCCACACTCCCGAAAGCCCTCCCGGCACCCTGCCGGGCGCCTTCCCGGCCCGTCCTGCCATGCTGCGGGCATGACCACGGAAGCCGCCACGGAGTTCGAGACGCACCGGTCCCGGCTCTTCTCGCTCGCGTACCGGATGCTCGGTTCGGCGAGCGAGGCCGAGGACGTCGTGCAGGACACGTACCTGCGCTGGAGCGCGGCCGACCGGTCCGCCGTCCGTACCCCGGCCGCCTGGCTCACCAAGGTCATGACGAACCTCTGCGTCAACCGGCTCACCTCCGCCCGCGCCCGGCGCGAGCTGTACGTCGGGCCCTGGCTCCCCGAGCCGGTCCTGACCCGCACCACCGACGGTCCGCTCGGCCCGCTGGAGACCGCCGAGCAGCGCGAGACCGTCTCGCTCGCCCTGCTCACCCTGATGGAACGGCTCACCCCGGCCGAACGCGCCGTCTTCGTGCTGCGGGAGGCGTTCGGCCACAGCCACCGGGAGGCCGCCGAGGTCATCGGCGTCGAGGAGGCGCACGCCCGGCAGTTGCACCGCCGGGCCCGCGAACGGCTCGACCGGCCGCGCCGGCACTTCGCCGTGGACGACACCCGGCGCAAGGAGATCGTCGAGCGCTTCTTCGCCGCCACCCTCGACGGCGACCTGGCCGGACTGGAGCGGCTGCTGGCCGACGAGGTGACCGCCTGGGCCGACGGCGGCGGCCGGGTCACCGCCGCGCGCCGGCCGGTCACCGGGCGCGCGAAGGTGCTCCGTTATCTGCTCGGCCTGGGGTCCCGGCCGGAGGCGGCGGCGGCCGGGTTCGTACCGGCCGAGGTCAACGGCGAACCGGCGCTGCTCGTCCGGCTGGGCGGGACGCTGCTGGCCGTCGTCGTACCGGAGGTCCACGAGGGGCGGATCAGCGAGGTACGGACGATCGTCAACCCGGACAAACTCGCCTTCGCCGCAGCCCAGCTCGCGTGAGCCGCCTCACAGCGCGGGCTGTCACGGATCCGCCCGCTCGCCGGTTCAGGAGGCATGACTCATCACATCGTGGTTCTGGGAGCCGGGTACGCCGGACTGGTCGCGGCGAAGGGCGCCGCCCGTAGGCTGCGGCGCCACGGCGGCGTGCACATCACCCTGGTCAACGCGTCGGACCGGTTCGTCGAGCGGGTCAGGCTGCACCAGCTCGCCGCGGGGCAGCCGCTGCGGGACCTCCCCCTGGGCACCCTCCTCGCCGGTACGGGCATCCGGCTGGCCGTCGCCCGGGTGACCGCCGTCGACGCCGCCGCCCGTACCGTCCGGATCGACGCCGCACCGCACGTCCTCACCTACGACACCCTCGTGTACGCACTGGGCAGCACGGCCGACACCACCACCGTCCCCGGAGCCGCCCTGCACGCCTCGGCGGTGGCCACCCACCAGGACGCGGTCCTCCTGCGCGCCCGCACCCGGGACACCCGCGGCCCGCTGGCCGTCGTCGGAGGCGGCCTGACCGGCATCGAGGCCGCCACCGAGCTGGCCGAGGCCCGTCCGGGGCGCACCGTGCACCTGGTCACCCAGG
The DNA here is from genome assembly GCF_040646595.1 of Streptomyces sp. NPDC045470. Lineage (NCBI taxonomy): Bacteria > Bacillati > Actinomycetota > Actinomycetes > Kitasatosporales > Streptomycetaceae > Streptomyces > Streptomyces sp. NPDC045470. The sequence goes on along the minus strand of NZ_JBEZAN010000002.1, from coordinate 405,163 downwards.
GCGAGGCCGGCCCCGGACTCTCGGAACCCGGCCGGCGCTACCTCCGCAACGCCCTGCGGCGGCACGGCGTCACGCTCCATGAACACACCCGCGTCGCCGAGGTCACCGCGGACGGCCTGGTCCTCGCCGACGGCGGCGGGCTGCCGGCCGACGCGGTCGTCTGGGCGGCCGGCTTCCGCGTACCCGACCTGGCGCGCGAGTCCGGGCTCGCCGTCGACGGCCGCGGCCTGATCACCGTCGGCCCGGACCTGCGCTCGCTCTCCCACCCGGAGGTCTTCGCGGCGGGCGACGCGGTGGCGGCGTACGGGCCCGACGGCTCGGCGTCCCGTATGTCCTGCCAGACGGGCCTGCCGATGGGCGCCCGGGCCGCCCGCAACGTCGCCGCCGCCCTCACCGGCCGCACCCCCGGCCCGCTCCGGCTCCACTACGTCTGGCAGAACATCAGCCTCGGCCGCCACGACGGCCTCACCCAGTTCACCCGCGCCGACGACAGCCCGGTGCCCGCCCTGCTCACCGGCCGCGCCTCGGCCCGCTTCAAGGAGGCCGTCACGCGGGGGACGGTACTGGCCCTGCGCCGGTGAGGGGCACCGGCAACGGTGTTCTGCGGCCGATGCGGAACCTGGGTGCGGGGGGGCGGTCAGCGCGAGCGACCTGACGGCCAGGCGCGAACCGACGACCGACGACGCGAAGTTACCCTGGTCGTCCACGGCGAGTCGCAGTTCACGGGGGAGGCGAACGCCGACGGGCACCTGGCGGCCCGTGACGTGGAGCGTCACGAGTCGCCCCGTCCACGCACCCGAGCGACGCCGTTCACGCCGATCTGCTCAGGAAACCGCGGAACCCAGGGCCCCGCGGCTCACACCACGCTCTCCCGCCACGCCCGGTGCAGCTCCGCGAAGCGGCCGCGGCGGGCGATCAGTTCGGCGGGGGAGCCGTCCTCGACGATGCGGCCGGCGTCCATCACCAGGACCCGGTCGGCCGTCTCGACCGTGGACAGGCGGTGGGCGATGACCACCGCCGTCCGGCCGCGCAGGACCGTTTCCATGGCGCGCTGGACCGCGCGTTCGCCGGGGATGTCGAGGGAGCTGGTCGCCTCGTCGAGGATCAGTACGGCCGGGTCGGCGAGCAGGGCGCGGGCGAAGGCGACGAGCTGGCGCTGCCCGGCGGAGATCCGGCCGCCGCGCTTGCGTACGTCGGTGTCGTACCCGTCGGGCAGGGCCGCGACGAAGTCGTGGGCGCCGATGGCCCGCGCGGCCCGTTCGACCTCCTCGCGGGTGGCGTCGGGGCGGCCGACGGCGATGTTCTCGGCGACCGTGCCGGAGAACAGGAACGCTTCCTGGGTGACCATGACCACCGCGCGGCGCAGGTCGGCGGTGGACAGGTCGCGCAGATCGACGCCGTCGACACGGACGCTGCCGGTACGGGGGTCTCCCGTGCCCGTACGTGACGGCGAGCCGGGGGAGGGGTCGTAGAACCGGGCCAGCAGCTTGGCCAGGGTGGACTTGCCGGCGCCCGTGGAGCCGACGACGGCCACTGTCTGCCCCGCGGCCAGGGTCAGGTCGAAGCGCGGCAGCACCTCGCCGCCGGTGCGGTAGGCGAACCGTACGCCGTCGAAGGTGACCTCGCGCCCCGGCAGCGCGCCGGGCCGGTCCGGCAGCGGCAGCGGGGCGGCGGGCTCCGGGACGCTCGGGCGCTGGGCGAGCAGCCCGGCGATCTTCTCCAGCGAAGCGGCGGCGGACTGGTAGGAGTTGAGGAACATGCCGAGACGGTCGATCGGGTCGTACAGCCGCCGCAGGTAGAGCACCGCGGCCGCCAGGACACCCAGCGCCAGACTGTCCGAGGCCACCCGGTACGCGCCCCACAGGACCAGCGCGGCCACCGCGACGTTGGCCACCAGACGCGAGGAGACGACGTACCGGGCCATCTCCAGTATGGCGTCGCCGTTGGCGCGCTCGTGCCGGCCGTTCAGGCGGGCGAACGCCGCGTCGTTGGGACGCTCGCGCCGGAACGCCTGCACCGGGCGGATGCCGTTGAGCGTCTCCGCGAACTTCACGATGACGGCGGCCATCGCCGACGACTTCACGCTGTAGACGCGCTGCGAACGCCGCTGGAAGGAGCGGACGAGCAGGTAGAGCGGCCCGGCGGTGGCGACGGCGGCGGCCCCCAGACCCCAGTCGAGGCAGAGCAGCGTCGCCGTGATGTAGACCGTGGCCAGGACGATGGACATCAGCTCCTGGAGCCCCTCGTTCAGCAGCTCGCGCAGCGCCTCCACGTCGGTGGTCGCGCGGGATATCAGCCGGCCCGAGGTGTAGCGCTCGTGGAAGTCCAGGCTCAGCGCCTGGCCGTGCCGGAAGATCCGGCCCCGCAGGTCGAGCAGGACGTCCTGGCTGATCCGCGCGGCGACCCGGATGAAGACGTACTGGAGCCCGCCGGCCGCCGAGGCACAGAGCAGGTAGCCCGCCGCCACGGCGATCAGCGGGCCGTGGTCGCCCGCCCGCAGGGCCGGGACGGCGTGGTCGATGGCGAAGGCGACCAGCAGCGGACCGGCCTGTACGGCGGCCTGCTGGAGCAGGAGGAGGACGGCCGCCGCCCAGGCGACGCGCGTGTGCGGGCGCAGCAGCGAGCCCAGCAGGCCGCGCGAGGCGCCCTTGGCGGTGGGCAGGAGGTCTTGGGCGAAGGCGTCGGCGTCGGCATCGGGGGAAGGGACGGGCGAGGTATCCGGTGACCCGTCCGGGAGCGGGTCCAGGGTGGCGGGGGTGACCGGGGAAGGGGACCCCCGGCGGGGCGCGCCGTCGCCGCCGTCCGGCGCGTCGTCCGTGGCCTTGCCCGTACCGGTGCTCGTGGTCATCGCACGCTCTCCCCTTCGTGCCGGGCGGCGTCCCCGCCGTCCGCCGTGCCGGACATCAGCGCCGCGTACTCGGCGTTCTCGCGCAGCAGCCGGTGGTGGCTGCCGACGGCCGCGATCCGGCCGCCGGACAGCAGCGCCACCCGGTCGGCGAGCAGGACCGTGGACGGGCGGTGGGCGACGACCAGGGCGGTGGTGGTCGCCAGGACCTGCCGCAGCGCCGCTTCGACCAGCGCCTCCGTATGGACGTCCAGCGCGGACAGCGGATCGTCCAGGACCAGGAAGCGGGGCCGGCCGACCACCGCGCGGGCCAGCGCGAGCCGCTGCCGCTGACCACCGGACAGGCTCAGCCCCTGTTCGCCGACCTCGGTGTCCGGGCCGTCGGGGAGCGCGTCCACGAACCCGTCCGCCTGGGCGACGCGCAGCGCCCGCCGGAGATCGTCGGGGCCGGCGCCCTCCCCGCCCATCAGGACGTTCTCCGCGGCGGTCGCGGAGAACAGGGTCGGCTCCTCGAAGGCCACCGCGACCCGGGCGCGCAGTTCGTCGCGGGACAGCGCCGTGATGTCCGTGCCGTCGAGGGTGATGCGGCCGCCGGTCGCGTCGTGCAGCCGGGGCACGAGCGCGGTGAGCGTGGTCTTGCCGCTGCCGGTCGCGCCGACCAGGGCCATCGTCTCGCCGGGGCGGATGTGCAGGTCGATGCCCCGCAGGACGGGCGGGGCGTCGGCGGGGGCGTCCGGATAGCGGAAGGTGACGCCGTGGAAGGCGAGGCCGGCGGCTCCGGGTCCGGTGACGGGCGGCTGCTCCGCCGCCTTCCGGGCGTCGTCCCGGTCCGCCACCGGCTCGTCCAGGACGTCGAAGTACCGGTCGGTGGCCGCCGCCGCGTCGTTGCTCATGGCGAGCAGGAAGCCGATCGACTCCACCGGCCACATCAGGGCCAGGGCCGTGGACAGGAACGCGACGAGGGTGCCGGCCGACAGGTCCCCGTCGGCCACCTGGACCGTGCCGAGCACCAGCGCCGCCCCGAGGGCCAGCTCCGGCAGCGCCATGATGCAGGCCCACAGGGCGGCCAGCAGCCGGGCCTTGCGCAGCTCGGTGGTGCGCAGCCGGGCCGTCAGCTCCCGGAACGCGCGGGCCTGGCTGCGGTGCCGGCCGAACCCCTTGACGATGCGGATGCCGAGGACCGACTCCTCCACGACCGTGGTCACGTCGCCGACCTGGTCCTGGGCCCGCCGCGCGGCCACCGCGTACTTCGCCTCGAAGACCGAGCACAGCACGATCAGCGGCACGATGGGCGCCAGCAGCACCAGCCCAAGCGACCACCGCTGCACCAGCAGGATCACACAGCCCACCAGGATCGTGGTGGCATTGACGATCAGGAACGTCAGCGGGAAGGCCAGGAAGAGGCGCAGCAGTTGCAGGTCCGTGGTGCCCCGGGACAGCAACTGGCCGGAGGCCCAGCGGTCGTGGAAGGCGACCGGCAGCCGCTGCACGTGCCGGTACAGGCGGTCGCGCATCGTGGCCTCGACACGCGCCAGCGGCCGCGCGACCAGCCAGCGCCGCAGCCCGAACAGGCCCGCCTCCGCGAGGCCGAGCAGGAGCAGATACCCGCCGCCCAGCCAGGCCCCGCCCGGGTCCCGGTCGGCGATCGGCCCGTCCACGAGCCATTTGAGGACCAGGGGGATGACCAGCCCGATGCAGGACGCGAGCACCGCCACGAACGCCGCCGTGAACAGCCGCGCCCGCACTGGCCGTACGAACGGCCACAGCCGCAGCAGGGAGCGCACGGCGGAGCGTCGGGCAGGCGGGCGTGACCCGTCGGCGGAGCCGGAGTCGGGGCGGGCGTCGAGGTCGGGGTCGGGAGCGGGTCTGTCGGACTGCTGCTGTCGTGTCACCTTCGCTGTATCGGCCATCGGTACCGAGAGTACGTCCCGCCACTGACATCACTCACCGGGTTTTCGCCGTGGCCCGCGCGGCAGTTGGGAGAGCTGAGACGTCCGGCCGCCGGCGCGGTCGTCAGTCCGCCACCACGCGCAACAGCAGCACCGACCGCTCAGGAACGGTGAGCCGGACGCCCGCGCGCAGCACGGTCCCCGGCGGCCCGTCCTGGTCCTCCAGAGAGGTGTCGACGACCAGCTCGTACGCGTCGGCCCAGGGCGGCCCCGGCAGGGTGCAGGCGACCGGGCGGTGGCCGGTGTGCAGGACGGCGAGGAAGCTGTCGTCGGTGACCGGGCGGCCCTCGGGGTCGCGTTGCGGAATGTCGGTTCCGGACAGGTACATGCCGAGGGTGGGGGTGGGCTCGTACCAGTCCCGCTCGGTCATCTCCGTGCCGCGCGGGGTGAACCAGGCCAGGTCCCGCAGCCCGTCCGGGCGCTGCGGCCGGCCGGAGAAGAACGCCCGGCGGCGCAGTACCGGATGGTCGCGGCGGAGGGCCATCAGCCGGGACGCGAGGGTGGCCAGCGCCCGCCAGCCCGGGTCGTCGAGGAGCGACCAGTCGACCCAACTCGTCGCGTTGTCCTGGCAGTACGCGTTGTTGTTGCCGCCCTGCGTACGGCCCATCTCGTCGCCGGCCACCAGCATCGGCACCCCGGTGGACAGCAGCAGGGTGGTGATCATGTTGCGTAGCTGGCGGCGGCGCAGCGCCTGCACGGCGGTGTCGTCGGTCTCGCCCTCCGCGCCGCAGTTCCAGGAGCGGTTGCCGTCGGTGCCGTCCCGGTTGCCCTCGCCGTTGGCGGCGTTGTGCTTGTGCTCGTACGAGACCAGGTCGCGCAGGGTGAAGCCGTCGTGCGAGGTGATGAAGTTGACCGAGGCGTACGGGCGGCGGCCGCCCCACGCGTACAGGTCGCTCGACCCGGAGAGCCGGTAGCCGAGGTCGCGTACGTCGGGGTGCGCGCCGCGCCAGAAGTCGCGCACGGTGTCGCGGTAGCGGTCGTTCCACTCCGTCCACAGCGGGGGGAACGCGCCGACCTGGTAGCCGCCGGAGCCCACGTCCCAGGGCTCGGCGATCAGTTTGACGCGGCGCAGCACCGGGTCCTGGGCGATCACCGCCAGGAACGGCGAGAGCATGTCCACGTCGTGCATGGAACGGGCCAGCGCCGCCGCCAGGTCGAAGCGGAAGCCGTCCACGCCCATCTCGGTGACCCAGTAGCGCAGCGAATCGGTGATCAGGCGCAGTACGTTGGGCTGGACGACGTGCAGGGTGTTGCCGCAGCCCGAGTAGTCGGCGTAGCGGCGGCTGCCGTCCGCCAGCCGGTAGTAGCCGCGGTTGTCGATGCCCCGGAAGGACAGCGTCGGGCCCAGTTCGCTCGCCTCGGCGGTGTGGTTGTAGACGACGTCGAGGACGACCTCGATACCGGCGTCGTGCAGGGCCCGCACCATCCGCTTGAACTCGCCGACCTGCTGGCCGCGGGTCCCGGAGGCGGCGTACGCGGCGTGCGGCGCGAAGTAGCCGATGGAGTTGTAGCCCCAGTAGTCGCGCAGGCCGCGGCGGAGCAGGTGGTCCTCGTGGGCGAACTGGTGCACCGGCATCAGCTCGACGGCGGTCACGCCGAGGCGGGTGAGGTGGGATATCGCGGCCGGGTGGGCGAGGCCCGCGTACGTGCCGCGCAGCTCCTCGGGGATGCCCGGGTGGAGCATGGTGAAGCCGCGGACGTGCGTCTCGTACAGCACCGTGTCGGACCAGGGCGTCTTGGGCCGCCGGTCGTCCATCCACTCGTCGCCGCCGTCCTCCGGGTCCTCGTCGGCGACGACGACGCCCTTGGGGACGTACGGGGCCGAGTCGCGGTCGTCGCGCACGGTGTCGGCGACGTGCTGCTGCGGCCAGTCGCGTACGTGCCCGTACACCTGGGCGGGCAGCGTGAACTCGCCGTCCACGGCCCGTGCGTACGGGTCCAGGAGCAGCTTCGCCGGGTTCCAGCGGGCGCCGGTCCACGGGTCCCAGCGGCCGTGCACCCGGTAGCCGTAGCGCTGGCCGGGCCGGACGCCGGGCAGGAAGCCGTGCCAGATCTCGTGCGTCAGCTCGCTGAGCGGGTGGCGGGTCTCGCGGTCCTCGTCGTCGAAGAGGCACACCTCGACGGACTCCGCGCCGCCCGCCCAGAGGGCGAAGTTGGTGCCCGCCACGCCGTCGGGGCCCGTACGGTAGCGGGCCCCGAGCGGCTGCGGGCTGCCGGGCCGTACCGGCACCGGGAGCGGGTCGGCCCGGTCCGTCGCGTCCGCCGCGTCCGGTGCGGGGGCCTGGCGGGGCGGCTGGGCGGGGGGCGGGTGGACGCGGTGGCCGTTGACGGGCGCGGCGCCGGCCCCGCATGCCGTGCCGCTGCCGGGCTCCGTGCCGTTCGCGGTGTCCGGGAACGGCGCGTGCGCAACACCCTGCTCCGTACCCGCGGCCGGCGCCGTACGTCCGGGGCCGGCGCCGTCCCGCTGCCCGTCCCGCAGGCCGTCCTCGCCCCGCACGTCCCGTACCGACTCCTGCTCGGGTGCGCTCGACACAGGCCAGCCTCCCGCGGCTCATGGCTCGGTCGGACGGGGACCGCGCGGCGTCCCGGCCGCGCGCCCGGACCGTCCTCCCCTGTGTTCTTCCCGCAACGGGCCGTCGCCTCACGTTTCCTCGGCGCCGGGGGTCTCGTTGGTCTGTCCGTGACCTATCGCGGCGTGACATATCGGGACATGGAGTGGCGGATCCTCGTAGGGCGGACTCCCGGACGGATCGCCTCCGTACCGGCACCTTCCGTGCGGCGGCCCCCGGAGGGGGACCGTCCGGTACGGCCGCTCCACCGGGGCAGGGGGCCGTCCTCCGTGACGGCCGCCACCGTCGCCGTCCTCACGGCCGCCGTGGCGCTGGCCGGCTGCGGGCTCCCCGGGACGGTGGCCGGGAGCAAGCCGCGGTCCCCGAAGGAGGCGATCAGGGTGACTCCGGGGGACGGTGCGAAGGGTGTACGGGACACCGACCGCATCACCGTACGGGTGCCCGACGGGCGGCTGGAGCGGGTCGCCGTCAGCCGCATCGAGGACGACGGCAGCACGCCGGTGCCGGGCCGGATCACCCCGGACGGGCTGAGCTGGCGCCCGTCCGGGACGGCCCGCCTCGCGCCGGCCGCCCGCTACACGGTCGACGCGGTGGCCACGGACGGGCACGGACGCCGCACGGCCCGCCACACCACCTTCACCACCTTCGTGCCGCCGCACCGCCTCGTCGGCTTCTTCACGCCCGAGCACGGCGCCACCGTCGGCACCGGCATGATCGTCTCGCTGGAGTTCAACCGTCCGGTCGCCGACCGGGCGGCCGTCGAGCGTGCCGTCTCGGTCACCGCCCGGCCCGCCACCGAGATCGCCGCCCACTGGTTCGGCGCCCGCCGCCTGGACTTCCGGCCGCGCACCCGCTGGCGGCCCGGTACGCGGGTCTCGATGGACCTGCGGCTGCGCGGCGTACGGGCCGCACCCGGTGTGCTCGGCACCCAGCGCAAGCAGGTCCGGTTCAGGATCGGCCGGGATCAGACCAGCCGGGTTGACGCGGCGGCGCACACGATGACGGTGTGGCGCGGCGGCCGGCGGCTGGCCACGCTCCCGGTGACCGCCGGGAGCCTCACCAGCCCCACGTACAACGGCAGGATGGTGATCCTGGAGCGGCACCCGGTGACCCGCATGGACGGGGACACGGTGGGCTTCGGCGGCGAGTACGACATCCCGGACGTGCCGCACGCCCTGCGTCTGACCACGTCGGGAACGTTCCTGCACGGCAACTACTGGGCGCCGCCGCGTACCTTCGGCGGCACCAACACGAGCCACGGCTGCATCGGGCTGCGGGACACCCAGGGTGGCGGCCCGGACACCCCGGCCGGCTGGTTCTACGACCGGTCGCTGGTCGGTGACGTCGTGGAGGTCGTGAACTCCCGGGACCGGGTGGTGGCGCCGGACAACGGCCTCGGTGGCTGGAACATGCCGTGGCGGATGTGGCGGGCGGGCTCCGCGCTGCGCTGAGAGGCACCGCGGGGCGACGACGTTTCCGGCCGACTTCGGGGCGAACCGGACCCCCTTTCGTGCGATCCCGCCCCACGCATATCACTTGAGGCCGAACGGTGACATCGCCGGGTGAAGCCACTGTCAGTGGGGTGTGGTTATCTATCGGCTGAGCGTACGTGGGTAGATATGCGCGTACGGGGGAGTGCCGGCCGGGCGAGGGAACAAAGGGGCCAGTCGTGAACGTGCAGCAGGGGCAGCCGGTGCCGGGGGCGCGGCGAGCGGGGCCGTCGAGGAGCGGCGGAGTGCTCGCACTGCTGCTGTCGGCACTGCTGATACTCGTCACCGCCTGCGGCGGCGGGGGCGAGGACAAGAAGGGCGGGGGGACCGACGCGGACAAGCAGCCCTCGCAGGCCAGTGTGACGATCACGCCGAAGGACGGCGCCAAGGACGTGGCCACCGACGGCGCCCTGAAGGTCAGCTCCTCGCGGGGCCGGCTGACCTCGGTCAAGGTCCAGGACGACAAGGGCAATCCGGTCGAGGGGAAGGTGACCGGCGGCTCGGTCTGGCAGCCCACCGGCAAGCTGCGCGCCGCGACGACGTACAAGGTCGACGCGGTAGCCGTCGACGATCAGCTCCGCGAGTCCGCCCGGCACGCCACGTTCACCACCCTGGTCCCGGAGAACACCTTCGTCGGCCGGTACACCCCGGAGGACGGCCAGACCGTCGGCGTCGGCATGCCGGTCTCCATCAACTTCACCCGCGGGATAACCGACCCCGAGCGCGTCCAGAAGGGCATCAAGGTCACGGCCGAGCCCTCGGTGCCGATCGCGGGCCACTGGTTCGGCAACGACCGCCTCGACTTCCGCCCCGAGACGTACTGGAAGCCCGGCACGAAGGTCACGCTCGACATCGACCTCAAGGGCGTCGAGGGACGGCCGGGCGTCTACGGCACGCAGTCCAAGCACATATCCTTCACGATCGGCCGCAGCCAGGTGAGCACGGTCGACGTGAAGGCGAAGGAGATGTCCGTCGTCCGCGACGGCAAGAAGATCAAGACGATTCCGATCACCGCGGGCGGGCCGGGCACCGAGACGTACAACGGCCAGATGGTGATCAGCGAGAAGCACGAGGTCACCCGGATGAACGGGGAGACCGTCGGCTTCGGCGGCGAGTACGACATCGCGGACGTGCCGCACGCGATGCGGCTGAGCACGTCCGGCACGTTCATCCACGGCAACTACTGGTCCGGCCGGTCGACGTTCGGCTCCCGCAACGCCAGCCACGGCTGCATCGGCCTCTTCGACCAGCGCGGTGGCGGGGACAGGTCCACCCCGGCCGCCTGGTTCTACGCCAACTCGCTGATCGGCGACGTGGTCACGGTCAAGAACTCCCACGACGAGACGATCGCGCCCGAGAACGGCCTCAACGTGTGGAACATGTCCTGGGAGAAGTGGCGGTCCGGCCAGTAGGCACGGTCCGGCCGGTGAGCGCGGGCCGGCCGGCAGGGGCGGTCCGGCCGTAGTCGGCGGTCCGGGCGCCCGGCGTGGCCCGGCGGTGGACGCGATCCCGCCGCCGGTGTCCGCACCGTTGACCGAAGGGCGCCGGTCCCCACCGCGTTAACGCGGACTAACCTGCCCTCATGACTGTGAACTTCGAGGTCGCCGAGGGCGTCGGCACCATCCGCCTGGACCGCCCGCCGATGAACGCACTGGACGTCGCCACCCAGGACCGGCTGCGCGAGCTGGCCGAGGAGGCCACCCGCCGCGACGACGTGCGCGCCGTCGTCATCTGGGGCGGCGAGAAGGTGTTCGCGGCCGGCGCGGACATCAAGGAGATGCAGAACATGGACCACGCGGCCATGATCGAGCGCTCCAAGGCCCTGCAGGACTCCTTCACCGCCGTGGCCCGCATCCCCAAGCCCGTGGTCGCCGCCGTCACCGGGTACGCGCTCGGCGGCGGCTGCGAGCTGGCGCTGTGCGCCGACTTCCGGATCGCCGCCGACAACGCCAAGCTGGGCCAGCCGGAGATCCTGCTCGGCCTGATTCCGGGGGCCGGCGGCACCCAGCGGCTGGCCCGGCTCGTCGGCCCGTCCAAGGCCAAGGACCTGATCTTCACGGGCCGCCAGGTGCGGGCCGACGAAGCGCTCTCGCTCGGGCTGGTCGACCGGGTCGTGCCCGCCGCCGAGGTGTACGAGCAGGCGCACGCCTGGGCGGCCCGGCTCGCGGCCGGTCCCGCCATCGCGCTGCGGGCCGCCAAGGAGGCCGTCGACGCGGGCCTGGAGACCGACATCGACACCGGCCTGACGATCGAACGCACCTGGTTCGCGGGGCTTTTCGCCACCGAGGACCGGGAGACCGGTATGCGCAGCTTTGTCGAGGAGGGTCCGGGAAAGGCCAAGTTCCGCTGAATCGCGCCCGGTTGGCGGGGCCGCTGAGGTGTGGCTGACGATCGATGCCTCGTGTGGGGGAATTGCAGTAAACGCCGGAACGCCCCGGAGGGGGCGCGTCCGCCGTGCACGTTCATCGGGTAGGCACATGAAGTCTCCGCAGGTCAGCATGGATTCGGCCGGGTTCCCCCTGCCTTCGGCATATGCCAAGGCAGGGGTCCGGAACCGGGCGTTCCGGGCAGGGCATTCCCCCGGTTCCGCCCCCGTGACCCCGCGGTAACAGCCATGATGGGGGGCATGGCGGGCCTCGAAGGAATGGAGCAGCCGCGGCCGCGGAGCGGCTCGGCCGCCGCACGCTGGGGACTTCCCGGAGGTCTTCCCGGTGCGGGCGCCCGGAGCGGCCCGTCCGGCGGCGACCCCGCCGCCCGGGCCCTGGAACTGGTGGGTGATCCCACGCTGGACGAGGTGCGCCTGCCCTCCCGCCCCGAATCGGCCTTCACCGCCCGCCGGCTGGCCCAGTCCGTACTCGTGAAGCGGTGGAACGTCTCCCAGCAACTGACGGAGCACGCCGTACTGTTGGTGTCGGAACTGGTCGGCAACGCCGTCCGGCACACCGGCGCCCGCACTTTCGGGCTGCGGATGCTCCGCCGCCGCGGCTGGATCCGGATAGAGGTCCGCGACCCGTCCCGCGGCCTGCCCTGTCTGATGCCGGTCCACGAGATGGACATCAGCGGTCGCGGCCTCTTCCTCGTGGACAAGCTCTCCGACCGCTGGGGCGTGGATCTGCTGCCGCGCGGCAAGACGACCTGGTTCGAGATGCGGGTCATCGACCGCTGAGCGGCCGCGCCGCGTGCGGGGCCGGTGCGTCCGTACGGCCGTGAAACGCGACTGGGGCCCTCCCGCGCGGTACGCGGGTGAGGCCCCAGTGTCGACCGCCGGCGGGCGAAAGGGGTGTACCCGCGGGGTCAGGGCGACCGTGGCCCGGGTCAATGGGGGGTCGCTGGAACCGACTATCGCAGGCCGGTCGCGACCTTGCCAAAGCGGCAATTGCGGACAAAAAGCGTCGAAGGTTGATCAAACGATGCGCGATCAAAGGTGAGCTACGACACCAGCCTTGCATTTAGTGGTTAGGTAATCGATTCCCTCTATGGTTATGCGAAAAAGAGTATGGGCTATGCACCTAACTCGACGGCGGGGAACGGCGGTCGGTAGCGGGACTTCGGGGCCACGGTCCGTAGGATGGGCGGCCGCACACCGGTGCGCGCCGGTGGGCGCCCGGCAGAGGGAGACGGAAGGAGGCCAGGGGCATGGAACGCGTACGCCGCTCGGCCGCCACGACCCTGCTGCTCCTGCTCGCCGTCACCTTCGCGCCCCTGCTGTGCCGGGTGGGCGGCGTCCCGCCGGAGCCGGTCCGGCCGGCCGCCGTGGCCCAGACCACCGTGCGGGCGGGCGACGGCACCGCGGCCGGACCGGTCGCGCACCACGCCGTCGCCCAGGCGCCGAAGAAGTGCTCCGGCCAGCACGCCCCCAGCCAGAACGAATCGGTCCCGGTCCCCACCCCGAACCGCGGTGAGCCGCTGGCGCCCGCCGCCACCGCACCCGCCCCGTTCGCCGCCGCGGCACCCGCCTGCTTCGCGCTGGCCCGCCCGCCCACCGGGACCGCCCCCGCCACCGACCCCATCGCGCTCCTGCCCGTACTGCGGATTTAGGCCGCTGCCCGTCAGCCCGGCCCGACCTCCTTCTCACCCGGTACGTCTGGAGCATTCCCATGCCCACTTCCTCGTCATCCGCTTCACCCACCCGCAAGATCGCCGCGATCGGCGCCGTCGTCGCCCTGGTGGTGGCACTCGTCGCCATCGGCATCGCCGTCGGCAAGGCCGTCGAAGGCGACTCCGACAGCGGCACGAACACCCCCCGCGCCGCCGCCTCCGTCTCTCCCCAGGAGGACGACGGCCAGCAGCGGCTGTACGACCAGCTCGCACAGCAGACCAGCCGGCGCACGGACGGCGACCCGCTCGCCGTCGGCAAGAAGGACGCCCCGGTCGTCCTCGTCGAGTACGCGGACTACCAGTGCTCGTTCTGCGGGCGCTTCACCCGGGAGACCCAGCCCGAACTGATCAAGAAGTTCGTGGACGACGGCACCCTGCGCATCGAGTTCCGCAACTTCACCATCTACGGCGCCGACTCCGAGCGGGCCGCCCGCGCCTCGTGGGCCGCCGGACAGCAGGGCAAGTTCTGGCAGATGCACGACGAGCTGTACGCCAAGACCAACAAGGGCAGCGCCCTGGCCGAGGACAAGCTCGTCGAGATGGCCCGCAAGAGCGGCGTGGCCGACCTCGACCGGTTCCGCAGCGACCTGAACGGCGCCGCCGCCGCGGCCGCCCTGAAGAAGGACCAGAACGAGGGCTACGGGATCGGCGTCCAGTCCACGCCGTCCTTCCTCGTCAACGGCCGGCCCATCGCGGGGGCCCAGCCCACCGACGTCTTCGAGCAGACGGTCCGCCAGGCCGCCGAGCAGGCGAAGAAGGCCGGAAAGGCCGGGAAGGCCGACGGCGCGGCGAAGGGTGAGGGTTCCGGCAAGGCGGAGGAGCCGGCGAAGTGACGGACATCGGCTACCTCGCCGCCTTCCTCGGCGGCGCCCTCGCCCTGCTCAGCCCGTGCAGCGCCCTGCTGCTGCCCGCCTTCTTCGCCTACTCGCTGTCCCACCCCGGCCGACTGCTGGCCCGTACCGGTGTCTTCTACCTGGGCCTCGCCACCACCCTGGTCCCGCTCGGCGCGGCCAGCACGGCCACCAGCCAGCTTTTCAACGGCCACCGGGACCTGCTCGTCGCCATCGGCGGCTGGGTGGTGATCGCGATGGGCGCCGCCCAGATCCTCGGCCTCGGCTTCGCCTTCAAGCGGGCCCAGCAGGCGGCGGCCCGGATCACGCCGCGCTCGGCGGTGTCCACGTTCCTGCTGGGCTGCGTCTACGGCCTCGCGGGCTTCTGCGCCGGGCCGATCCTGGGCGCGGTGCTGATGGTCACGGCGGTCAGCGGGTCGCCGGTCTACGGCGCGTCCATGCTCGCCGTGTACGCGCTCGGCATGGCCCTGCCGCTGTTCGTGCTCGCCCTGCTCTGGGACCGGTTCTCGCTGGGCAGCCGGGGCTGGCTGCGCGGCCGGGAGTTCGGCGTCGGAAAGCTGCGGCTGCACACCACCTCCCTGGTGTCCGGGCTGTTCTTCATCGGCATCGGTGTCCTGTTCCTCACCTTCAACGGCACCAGCGCCCTGCCCGGCATCCTGGACGCGGACACGGAGGTGCACGTCGAGGAGTGGGCCACCCGGATCGGCAACGCCGTACCGGACTACGTCCTCGTCGCCCTGGTGGCACTCGTCGTCGCGGCCGTACTGGGACGTATCGCACTGCGCCCTGAGAAGAAGCGGCAGGACTGAACGGCCCGGCCGCACGCCCGCCACGTCCGTTCCCCCTCCGCACGCCTGCCGGCCGCCCGGCAGGCGTGCGGACGCGTCTAGGCGCTGCGGCGCAAAGAGTGGTCCTGCCGGTCCCAGTGGTACGGCTGGTGGGGGCCGGCGTCCGCACGGCGACGGCGGTCGTTGCACAGCAGGCACTTGCCGTAACCCGGGGGCAGCGGGTCGTCGGGGTCGCCGTACAGCGGATCGACCGCGCCGTGCGGATGTATGGCGCAGCCGGTCGGGCCGGTCAGTGTGCTCAGCGAGCTGGCGGCGGTCAGCGCCTGCCGCAGGACGTCGACGAGCTGGTCGGCGTCCCGCCGGGTGGGCGCCGCCTGGAGGGAGGAGGCGATGTCGGATGCGGTCGTCAGCGCGGTCTGGAGTTCGCGCAGGTCTGCGTAACCCATGCTCCGGAGCGTAGAGGCCCCCACTGACAGTCGATCTTCCGAGCGCGTTTCACGGCTTCGCATGCACCGTCCATGCCCGCCGTCGGCGACGATCGAGCACCTCGCGGGTGTTCTTCCCCTGTCCGCAGCATGACAGGCGGACGACGTGCGGCGGGGCCGGGCGGGACGGTGCGGGCGCGGAAGCCGGTCCCGGCCTCCGCGCCCCCGCCCGCCGCGACCGCTCAGGGAGCCGTCGGCAGCTCCCGCTTGTGGGCCGTGGCGTGGTAGCGGCGCACGATCGCCTCGTACGCCTGCTCGCCGACCGGCTTGCCCTCCAGGAAGTCGTCGATGTCGTTGTACGTGACACCGAGGGCGTCCTCGTCCGGCTTGCCCGGGTCCAGCGTCTCCAGGTCGGCGGTCGGCACCTTGCGGACCAGCTCGGCCGGGGCGCCCAGCGCGTCGGCGACCGCCCGGACCCGGCGCTTGGTGAGGCCGGTGAGCGGCACCACGTCCGCCGCGCCGTCGCCGTACTTGGTGAAGAAGCCGGAGACCGCCTCGGCCGCGTGGTCGGTGCCCACGACCAGGCCGTCCTGGGCGCCCGCGACCGCGTACTGCGCGATCATCCGCTGCCGGGCCTTGACGTTGCCCTGGACGAAGTCCTGGTGCCGCTCGTCCCGGAAGGTGACCTCACCGGCGAGCGTCGCCTCCAGCATGGCGTCGCTCGCCGGGCGGATGTCCACGGTCAGCACCCGGTCGGGCTTGATGAAGTCCAGCGCGAGCTGCGCATCGTGCTCGTCGGCCTGGACCCCGTACGGCAGCCGCATCGCGTAGAACGTCGCGTCGTGCCCCGCGTCACGGGCCCGCTCCACCGCCAACTGGCACAGCCGGCCGGCCGCGGTGGAGTCCACGCCGCCGCTGATGCCCAGGACGAGCGCGCGCAGGCCCGTGGTCGTCAGCCGTTCCGTGAGGAAGGCCACGCGGCGTTCGATCTCCGCCTGGACGTCGAACGACGCGGACACCTGGAGATCCCGGGCGATCTCCTGCTGCTGGGACGTGGACGCCGGGTCGGTCACGGCTGCTCCTTCGGACGAGGGGCCAGCGCGGTACGCAGGGTGCGTGGTGCTGGTACGGACAGGACTCCTCAGACTCTATGACGGAGAGGCCCATTCCTTCAGGGCGGCCCTGTCCGGGAAGTCGGCCACGTCCTTGTCCAGCGGCCGGTCCGTGTACTGGTGGAAGCGCCACGGCGCCTTGATGCGGGGGTGCCCGGCCGAGACGTAGTCGGCGATCCACAGGCCGTCGCCGGCGTACGAGGTCGTGTCGTGGTTCAGCCAGAAGTCGCGGTTGCAGTACAGGATCACCCGGTGCGTGGGCCGCAGCCGCTTGACCTCCTTCAGGAACTGGTCCTTCTGGGCGTTGCTCGCGTACGTGCCGCCGCCGGTGCGCTCCCAGTCCGCCGCCAGCAGGTCGCCCTCCACGGACGCGCACTTCTCGACGAAGTACTTCGCCTGCGCCGCGATGTTGCCCGGCCACAGGAAGTGGTAGAAGCCCACCACGCAGCCCGCCTTGCGGGCCTTGGCGGCCTGTGCGCCCTGGTGCGGATTGATGTACGAGCGGCCCTCTGTCGCCTTGACGACGACGAAGTCCAGTCCGGTCGCCGAGTACGAGGGGTTGTGGGAGCTGACGTCGACGCCATGCAGCATGTGCGGCCTCCTGCCGACCGAAAACGATCGATTACGATGCGTCACGTGGTGTTATCAGCAGTTCAACATGTCCACGGCATCTCGCGCCAGAGTCTGGCGGCGAACTTCCGCTGATCAACGCGTTGTTGGCGGGCGTACGGCCGCAGTTGACGTTCTTCGACCGGCGATGATCGACTACCGTTCCGGTAGCGATACGTAGGGGTACGGACCCCGGTTCCCGGAAGGGAGCGCGCGGTCCGGCCACCGAGGGGGCGCGTGTCGGCCAGAGAACCGCCGGAGTTCGGCCAGACCGGGCGCCCGCGTGTTTCGGCCGCCCGCCGGCGTGCGCGGCGCAACGAGCCGGAACGCCCCGCGCGAGGCCCGTACCCTCGCTCCAGCAGTTGCCCCTGGCACATCCGTCCGGCACGAACCATCTCTGACCTTGGCAGACTTACCGGATGACGCACGCCGCACGACGCCCCGACGGCGCCCGCCTCGTCCACCCTCTCCCGTTCCGGCCCACCACCGCGCTCCTCCTGCCCCGGGTGGAGGCCCGGTGACGCCGTCCGAAACCCGCCCGCGACGGCCGCGCGTCCCCGGCACGCTCCGTGCCGCCGCCCTGTGCGCCCTGCTCCTCACCGTCACCGCCGCGCTGCTCGCCGCGCACGGCTGGGCCCCGCTCGGTCCGGAACGGGCGGCGCACGCCTGGGCCGTGGCCCACCGGACGGACGCGGCGGCCGCGGCCGCCCTCGTGATCACGGCCACCGGCTCCGGCCCCGTCCCGTACGCGCTGGCCCTCCTGTCGGGCGCGCTCGCCGGCCGGACCCCGCGCGAGCGCCTGCACACGGCCGCCACCGCCCTCGCCGTCCTCCTCCTCGGCCAAGCGGTCCGGTACGGCCTGATGGAACTGATCACCCGCCCACGCCCCTCCGAGGCCGACTGGACCGCCCGCGCCACCGGCCACTCCTTCCCCTCCGGGCACTCCACGACCTCCCTCCTGGTGGCCGGCATCCTCGCGTGGGCGGTGCTGACCCGCCTCCACCGGACACCCGCCCGCCGCCTGACCCTCACACTCCTCGGCATCTGGGCGGCGTCGGTCGGCGCCACACGCGTCTACCTGGGCGTCCACTGGCCCGGTGACGTGCTCGCGGGCTGGCTGTTCGCCGCCGCCTGGCTCTCCCTCACCCTCCACCTCGTACGAACAGGCCGCCTGCCGGTCCCACGCGCCCCTGCCTCCCCGCGCACCCCCACCACCGCCCCACAGCCCCCGAACTGTTCATGACCAGCCCAGATGTTCACCAAGGACGGCATGGAACGGCACGGAGCCGAGCAACACCCCGTGGCCCCGAACGCACCGCCGACCCAGGGCGAGCCCCTCCATGGACAACCGACCCGACCGCACACCACCACGCTGCCCCGCCGCCCCGCCGCCGGACCCGACCCCGTGCGAAGAACCGCACGACGCGGCCACGATCATCCACCCCACCGACCGGGAGATCGCGGGCTGCGTCCACCACTGCGCCCGGGCCCTGGCCGGCCTGGAGGGCGCCCGCGTCCGCCCGTTCATCCCGGCGGGCAGCGCCATGGAGATCTGCCTCAGGTCCCGCGAACTGCCATCGTTCGCCTGGGAGATAGGCGGGTAAGGCATCGAACGTGCAGGTCGGCAGGCATTGTCAGTGCCGGGCCGTAGTCTGCGGGCATGACGACGAACGGGGAAGCGGACGCCGGGACCGGCACCGCACGGCAGCCGGCGCCGGGCGTCCAGCCGTACTACGCGCAGGCGGCCGAAGCACTGGCCGAGCGGTACGAGAGCGTCCGCTTCGAGACGGTGCACCGGGACTTCCTGCCCCTGCTGCCCACGGCCCCCGCCCGCGTGGCCGACATCGGCGCGGGCACCGGCCGGGACGCCGCCGCCCTGGCCACCCTCGGCCACGAAGTTCTCGCTGTCGAGCCCGTACCGGAACTGCGCCGCGTCGCCCGCCGTCTGCATCCTTCGCCATCGATCCACTGGCTCGCGGACTCCCTGCCGGACCTGGCCCGGCTGGAGGGAGAGGCCGGGAGTTTCGACCTCGTCCTCCTCTCCGCCGTATGGATGCACCTGGAAGAGCCGGACCGCCCGGCCGCGATGCGCCGCCTGCACACCCTCCTCGCCCCGGGCGGCCGCCTGCTCATCTCCCTACGCCACGGCCCCCCGCCCGCCGGCCGCAGGATGTACAACATCCCCGCCCCCGAAACCGTCACCCTGGCCACCCACCACGGCCTGCGCCCCCTCCGGAAGACCACCGGCACGGACCACCTCGGCCGCGACGCCGTCCACTGGTCGTCCCTGGCCTTCGAGAAGGAGCGGGCATGACCCAGGACGACTTCTACGCCGCCGAACCGTCCGCCCGCGCATCGTGGCGGATGTCCATCCTGATGGGCCGCAACGCCCGTACCTACAAGTTCGCCCTCGGCGACGCCCTGCTCCATCACGCGGCCCAGGGCCACACGGACATCCCGCTGCGCGACCTGGCCGCCTCGTACGCGATGGCGTTCCTCGAACGCCAAGCTCCCCAGGCTCCGGGGAGCGCGGAGGCGCTCGGCGCGACGGACTTCCTGACCGTGACGGCGCAGGAAAGCGCGGAGTCCCGTCGGCTCGGCCGCCCCACCGACCGACTGCTGGACGCCGCGGAGCGGTCGATACCGGGGATGGTCATGCTGAAGTTCCACAACCACGGTGGCGGCGAGGTGCCGCACCGCTTCTACGACCTCGCCGGCCGCGGGCGTCACCGCACGGTGCGGCTCAGCCCGGCCCTCGGCCAGGTGGCGCGCTCGTACGAGCGGGACGGGCTCCGCGCGGAGCTGGACGCTCGCTGGAGCATCGTGGAGAACTGCTTCGCGACCGGCGTAGGCCGCAGCCTGATCGAGGAGGGCATCCACGTCGACCTGGACACCCTGCACGTCACGGACCGGTACCGGCGCCGCTCGGTCACCGGCGTGGCCGAGGCCGTGGCCGGGTTCCAGCACGGGCGCTGCCACATCTGCGACGAGCCGCTGGACCCCGGCACGCGGACCGCCGTGGACCACGTCTTCCCGCACGCCCTGATGCGCCGCTTCGCCAGCGTCGGCGGCTGGCGCGGCCCCGACCTGGACAGCCTGTGGAACCTCGCGGTGGCCCACGCGAAGTGCAACGGGGAGAAGAGCGACCGCCTGCCGAAGCCCGCCGAACTGACCCGCCTGGCCCGCCGCAACGAAGCGATCATGCGCTCCCCGTGGCCCCTCCACACCACCCTCCGCCGCACCCTGCAGCACGCGATCCCCGGCCGCCGAATACCGAACTGGACCGCGTTCCTGCAAGAGGTCGGCAAGGTGTGTGCCTAGGCCGTCGGACCGAGGAAGGGAAAGCCGCCCACCGGCCGGGGTGCGGGGACGCGCGGAGGGTTCCCTGCGGCGCACCCCCGAGCCCTCACCCACCGGCCCTGGGCGCGGAGACACGCCCCGTCAGCCGGCGATCCGGCCCCGAAGAGCCCTCAGCACTCGATGATGTTGACCGCCAGCCCGCCCCGGGCCGTCTCCTTGTACTTGACGCTCATGTCGGCGCCGGTGTCCTTCATGGTCTTGATGACCTTGTCGAGGGAGACGTGGTGGCGGCCGTCGCCGCGCAGGGCCATGCGGGCGGCGGTGACGGCCTTGACGGCGGCCATGCCGTTGCGTTCGATGCACGGGATCTGGACGAGGCCGCCGACCGGGTCGCAGGTCAGGCCGAGGTTGTGTTCCATGCCGATCTCGGCCGCGTTCTCGACCTGCTCGGGGGTGCCGCCGAGGACCTCGGCGAGGCCGCCGGCCGCCATCGAGCAGGCCGAGCCGACCTCGCCCTGGCAGCCGACCTCGGCGCCGGAGATGGAGGCGTTCTCCTTGAAGAGCATGCCGATGGCGGAGGCGGCGAGCAGGAAGCGGACGACGCCCTCCTCGTCGGCGCCGGGCACGAAGTTGACGTAGTAGTGCAGGACGGCGGGGATGATGCCGGCCGCGCCGTTGGTGGGGGCGGTGACGACCCGGCCGCCGGCCGCGTTCTCCTCGTTGACGGCCATCGCGTAGAGGGTGGTCCACTCCATCGCGTGAGCCTCGGCGTTGCCCTCGGCGCGCAGCGCGCGGGCGCCGTTGGCGGCGCGGCGGCGTACCTTCAGGCCGCCGGGCAGGATGCCCTCGCGGGACGTGCCGCGGGACACGCACGACTGCATGACCTGCCAGATCTCCAGCAGCCCGGCGCGGATCTCGTCCTCCGTACGCCAGGCCTTCTCGTTCTCCAGCATGAGGGCGGAGATGGACAGGCCGGTCTCGCGGGAGAGGCGCAGCAGCTCGTCGCCGGTGCGGAAGGGGTACTTCAGGACCGTGTCGTCGAGCTTGATGCGGTCCTCGCCGACCGCGTCCTCGTCGACGACGAAGCCGCCGCCGACGGAGTAGTAGGTCTTCTCCAGCAGGGGCGCGCCGCCCGCGTCGTAGGCGAAGAGGGTCATGCCGTTGGCGTGGTACGGCAGGGAGCGGCGGCGGTGCAGGATCAGCTCGGTCGACTCGTCGAAGGCGATCTCGTGGTCGCTGCCTATCTCCGCGCCGAGCAGCCGCAGCCGCCCGCTCTTGCGGATCCGCTCGACCTCGTCGTCGGCGGTCTCGACGTCCACGGTGCGGGGGGAGTGGCCCTCCAGGCCGAGCAGGACGGCCTTGGGGGTGCCGTGGCCGTGGCCGGTGGCGCCGAGGGAGCCGAAGAGTTCGGCCCGTACCGCCGTCGTCTGGGCGAGCAGCCCGTCCTTCTTGAGCCGCCCGACGAACATCCGGGCGGCGCGCATCGGGCCGACGGTGTGGGAGCTGGACGGGCCGATGCCGATGGAGAAGAGGTCGAAGACGGAGATGGCCACGGTGGCGGACTCCCTTGTCTGCTCGTGGTGGACGGTGGAGCAAATCGGGCTGAAGGGGCGGACGAAACGGGAGGTACGTTTCTGCGCCGACTGTCGAGCCTAACCCGGACGGCGCACAGACTCTCAGACGGAGGCCATCGGACGGTTGTCCTCCGGCGCAACGGCAGAAGACGCAGGGGAGTCGCTGCCGGTGTCGAGGGCGGGGTCGGTGCCGGTCAGACCGGTCTCGTGGGCACGGACCCCGGCGCGTACGGCCCAGAAGTAGAAGGCGACGGCGGAGAGCGCGACCAGGGCGATGTCCAGGCCGCCGGGGATGACGCCGTGGCCGCCGAAGTCCGGGCTGCCGAGCGCGGACACCGCGGACATCCAGGCGAGGAAGCCGACCAGCCACCAGGCGGGCGCGAACTGCCTGCGCAGCTTCGTCCCGCCGCGCCGCCGCAGCACCACCGCGGCGACCGGCGCGGCGACGAGCGTCAGCAGCGCGACCTTGCCGGTGTCCGGCCACTTCGACCAGTACAGCGCGCACGCCGCGAAGGCGAAGGTGACGGGGCACAGCACCTTCGCGGCGGGCAGCCGGAACGGGCGCGGCAGGTCCGGCCTGGTCTGCCGGAAGACGCCGACCGCGATCGGCCCGATGAGGTACGAGATGACCATGGCGGCCGAGACCACACTGGCCAGCGCGTTCCAGCTCCGGCCGACGGTGATCAGCAGCAGGACCGAGAAGCCGAGGTTGAGCCACATCGCGGGCCGGGCGGTTCCGTACCGGGGGTGGACGGCGGCCAGTTTCCGGGGGAAGAAGCCGGTCTCGGCGAGGTTCTGGACCATGTACGCGGCGGACGCGACGTTGGCGATGTTGGAGCCGGCCGGCGAGATGAAGGCACCGAACTGGAGCATCGTGACGACCCAGTGCAGCATCAGGATCTTGGCCAGGTCGGCGAAGGGCGAGTTGAAGTTCACCCCGTGCCAGCCGCCGGCCTGTGCCAGCTGCTCCGGCGGTACGGCGCCGAGGAAAGCGGCCTGCAGGGCCAGGTAGATCACCAGACCCAGCGAGAGCGCGCCGACCAGCGCGACCGGGATGGCCCGGCCGGGGTTCTCGGCGGCGCCGCCGAGGTTGACCACGGCCTGGAAGCCGTTGAAGGCGAAGACCACGCCGCAGGTGGTCACGGCGGTGAGCACGGCCGGCCAGCCGTACGGGGCGAAGCCGCCGTGCGCGGTGAAGTTCGAGGTGTGGAAGCCGGAGGCGATCAGCGCGGCCACGGCCAGCACCGGGATCGCGAACTTGACCAGCGTCAGGACCGTGTTGGCGCGGGCCAGCAGTTGGACCGACCAGTAGCAGGTCAGCCACAGCGCGAAGGTCAGCAGCAGCGCGACGCCGCTCCCGGCGAGGGTGAGGTGGTTGGTGGCCGGGTCGACGAGGCCCCGGGCCCAGCCGAAGCCCCAGGAGGACATGTACTGGGTGGCCGCGATGGACTCGATCGGGATCAGCGAGGCGACCGCGATCCACACCGCCCAGCCGGTCAGGAAGCCGAGCACGGGGCCGTGCGAGAGGTGGCCGTAGCGGGCCATGCCGCCGGGGATCGGGTACGCGGCCCCGACCTCGGCGTAGGACATCGCGATCATGCCGATGAAGACGGCGCCGATGACCCAGGCGACCAGCGCCGCGGGCCCCGCGACCTGCGCGGCGGAACCGGCGCCGAAGAGCCAGCCGGAGCCGAAGATCGAACCGATGCCGATCATGGTCAGGGCGAAGAGGCCGATCCCCTTGCGGTTGCCCGCGCTCATGTCCATTGCCGTACGTGTTCCGTCCTGCTGTGGTGCGAAGGACCCCGCGTCGTTGAGGGGTCGGTTCTCAGCCTATGGGGCGGAAAATCACCGTAAGGCGGACGGAAAAGCCGCGCGCCCGAGGTCAACGACCCCGGGCGCACGGCCTGTTCACCCCGGGGGCACCGCCGCGGCGGCACCTTCCGGGGCGCACTTCATGAAACGCGTCACACGGCACACCGCGCGGCCGCGGGCCGCGTGGCGCGGATCACAGCGACGGGTACAGCGGGTGCTTCCCGGCCAGGGTGGTCACCCGGGCCTTCAGCGCCTCGGCGTCGTACGACGGCTTGAGCGCCTCGGCGATGATGTCGGCGACCTCGCGGAAGTCCTCCGCCTGGAAGCCGCGGGTGGCCAGCGCCGGGGTGCCGATCCGCAGGCCCGAGGTGACCATCGGGGGGCGCGGGTCGTTCGGCACGGCGTTGCGGTTGACCGTGATGCCGACCTCGTGGAGGCGGTCCTCGGCCTGCTGGCCGTCCAGCTCACTGTTGCGCAGGTCCACCAGGACCAGGTGCACGTCGGTGCCGCCGGACAGGACGGAGACGCCGTGCTCGGTGATGTCGGACTGCGTCAGACGCTCGGCGAGGATGCGCGCGCCGTCCAGGGTGCGCTGCTGGCGCTCCTTGAACTCCTCGCTCGCCGCGACCTTGAAGGACACCGCCTTCGCCGCGATGACGTGCTCCAGCGGGCCGCCCTGCTGGCCCGGGAAGACCGCCGAGTTGATCTTCTTGGCGAGTTCCTGGGTGGACAGGATCACACCGCCGCGCGGACCGCCGAGGGTCTTGTGCGTGGTGGTGGTCACGACGTGGGCGTGCGGCACCGGGTTGGGGTGCAGCCCGGCCGCCACCAGCCCGGCGAAGTGCGCCATGTCGACCATCAGGTACGCGCCGACCTCGTCGGCGATCCGGCGGAAGGCCGCGAAGTCCAGCTGGCGCGGGTACGCGGACCAGCCGGCCACGATGAGCTGCGGACGGGTCTCCTTGGCCAGGCGCTCGACCTCGCCCATGTCGACCTGACCGGACTCCTCGTCGACGTGGTAGGGCACCACGTTGTAGAGCTTGCCGGAGAAGTTGATCTTCATGCCGTGGGTCAGGTGCCCGCCGTGCGCGAGGTTCAGGCCCATGATCGTGTCGCCCGGCTTGAGCAGCGCGAACATCGCGGCCGCGTTGGCCTGCGCGCCGGAGTGCGGCTGCACGTTCGCGGCCTCGGCCCCGAACAGCGCCTTGATGCGGTCGATGGCGATCCGCTCGACCACGTCGACGTGCTCGCAGCCGCCGTAGTAGCGGCGGCCCGGGTAGCCCTCGGCGTACTTGTTGGTGAGGACCGAGCCCTGGGCCTCCATGACGGCGGCCGGGGCGAAGTTCTCCGACGCGATCATTTCGAGGGTGGACTGCTGACGGTGGAGCTCGGCGTCGACGGCGGCGGCGACGTCGGGGTCGAGCTCGTGGAGTGAGCTGTTCAGAAGCGACATGACTCTTCCTGGGGGTACGCGGGGCACGGGGCCCCGCCAGGCGGCGGGTGGGCGGGCTCAGCCGGTGAAGGCGGTGTACTCGTCGGCCGAGAGCAGGTCGTCCGGCTCGCCGCTGACCTTCACCTTGAACAGCCAGCCGCCCTCGAACGGGGCGGTGTTCACCAGCGAGGGGTCGCTCACCACGTCCTCGTTGATCTCCGTGACCTCGCCGTCGACGGGGGAGTAGAGATCGCTGACGGACTTGGTCGACTCCAGCTCACCGCAGGTCTCGCCCGCGGTGACCGTGTCACCGACCGCGGGGAGCTGCACGAAGACGACGTCGCCGAGCGCGTTGGCGGCGTGCTCGGTGATGCCGATCGTCGAGACGCCCTCCTCGGCGGCCGACAGCCACTCGTGCTCCTTGCTGTAGCGCAGCTGCTGGGGGTTGTTCATGTCTTGATTCTCCTGGATACGGTGGCGTGCTCGGTGCAGGGGTCTTGACAGGTGAGACGGGAGTGCGTCCGGGGCGGGGCCGCGGGCGTCACTTCCGGCGCTTGTAGAACGGCAGAACCACGACCTCGTACGGCTCATGGGTGCCACGGATGTCCACCGCCACACCGGCGGTGCCGGGCGCGGCGTGCGCGGCGTCCACGTACGCCATGGCGACGGGCTTGCCGAGGGTGGGCGAGGGGGCGCCGGAGGTGACCTCGCCGATGACGGCGCCGTCGGCGTCCACGACCGGGTATCCGGCGCGCGGGACACGGCGGCCCTCGGCGATCAGGCCGACCAGCTTGCGCGGCGGGTTGGCCTCGGCGCGGTCCCGGGCCGCCTCCAGGGCGGCGCGGCCCACGAAGTCGCCGCCGTTCGTCGTCTTCTCGAACTTCACGACCCGGCCCAGACCCGCGTCGAACGGGGTGGTGCCGGTGGTCAGCTCGTGCCCGTACAGCGGCATGCCCGCCTCCAGGCGCAGCGTGTCCCGGCAGGACAGGCCGCAGGGGACCAGGCCCGCGTCCTGGCCGGCCTCGGTCAGCGCCTCCCAGAGGGCCACCGCGTCCGAGGGGCGGACGAACAGCTCGAAACCGTCCTCACCGGTGTATCCCGTACGGGCGATCAGCGCCGGGACTCCGGCGACGGTACCGGGCAGCCCGGCGTAGTACTTCAGCCCGTCCAGGTCGGCGTCGGTGAGACCCTTGAGGATGCCGGGGGACTCCGGTCCCTGCACGGCGAGCAGCGCGTATGCGTCCCGGTCGTCGCGCACCTCGGCCGCGAAGCCGCTCGACCGCTCGGTGAGCGCGTCCAGCACGACCTGCGCGTTGGAGGCGTTGGCGACGACCATGTACTCCGTCCCGCCGAGGCGGTAGACGATCAGGTCGTCCAGGATGCCGCCCTCGGCGTCACAGATCATGGTGTAGCGGGCGCGGCCGACGGCGACGCCGCCGATGTTGCCGACCAGCGCGTAGTCCAGCAGGTCGGCGGCGCCGGAGCCGGTGACGGTGATCTCGCCCATGTGCGAGAGGTCGAACAGGCCGGCGCGGGTACGGACGGCGACGTGCTCGTCACGCTCGCTGCCGTAACGCAGCGGCATGTCCCATCCGGCGAAGTCGGTCATGGTCGCGCCGAGGGCGCGATGCGTCGCGTCCAGCGCGGTGCGGCGGGGGGCTTCGGTCATGGTGGTGGCTCCCGGGCATGGGTGACAAGACGGTCTCCCCATCTGTCATCGGAACCTGAGAGGTTCACCGGAAGGCCGTGACCGGTCCCGGCTTGCACCTTGGGTGGAGCCACACCACGGCGGCCCGCTTTTCAGATCTGCCTCGCCCGCGCGGTATCGGGGCCTGAGAGATTCAAGGGAGGACTTGCTCCTTCGGCGCCCCGCCGTGACGGCCGGGGACTCTCCCGCGCGGATTCAAGCGGCCGGTATGGAGTTGGCTGAGCGTGGCACCCGTACCAGGACGCGCACGGTGGTGCGCCGTCCGGCACTTGGCGCGCACATCATCGCACGGGATCGCCGGATACAGGAGCCCTGGTCGTACCGGTGTTCGCAGGGGTGTCACGACAGTGTCCTGGGACTGTACGGATCGTGGGATTCCCTTGAAGCGCATTACCTTTTCTTGACACTCTGCGGGTAAGGGGACGGAATCACCGGACCGGGAGGGGCGATCACGGTGCACAGGCAGGCCGCACTCGCGACAAGTCCGGGAGGCGCGCCCCCGGGCTGTGTCCCGGAGCCGGTTCCGGCCGCCGTGCCGGGGCCCCGGCGGCTGCCGCTCGGGGTGGTGCGCCCCGGCCGGGCGCGTGCCGCGGCGCCGGACGCGCCGGCGGTGGACGTCGTCGACCTCAGGGACCGCGGCACCCCGCGCGAGGCGGCCGAGCTGCACTTCGCGGCGGGCGACGTGGTGGTGGTCTCCGGCCTGCCGGGCAGCGGCAAGAGCACGCTCATGATCCGGGTGGTGCCCGCCCTCGACGCGCGCGGCGCCACCGTGCACCGCATCGACTCGCAGGACGTACGGGAACGCTGGGAGCGCGGCAGGCTGCGCCGGATTCCGTACGCGCTCTACCGGCCGCTGGTCAGGGCCTCCCACTACCTGGGGCTGCGGCGGGCGCTGCGATCCGGCGGCAGTGTGGTGGTGCACGACTGCGGCACGCTGACGTGGGTACGCCGCTGGCTCGCGCGCGAGGCCCGGCGCGGCGGGCGTGGCCTGCACCTGGTGCTGCTGGACGTACCGCCGGAGGTCGCGCTGTCCGGACAGCGCTCGCGCGGACGCGGAGTTTCCGGGTACGCCTTCGCCCGGCACCGGCGCGCGGTACGGCGGCTGGCCGCCCGCGCCCGGGCGGCCCGGCTCCCCGCGGGCTTCACCTCGGCCGTCCTGCTGGACCGGCCGGCGGCGGGCGCACTGCGGCAGATCGCCTTCGAGTGAGGGTCGCCGACGGGTACCCGCGAGGGGCGCCGTCGGGCACGAGCGGGGCCGCCATCGGGAACGAGTGAGGCCCGCCTCCCAAGGGGCGGGCGTCCGTACCCGTCGTTCCGGCCCGGAGTGCCGGACACCTGACGGGCCGTACGGAACCTTCCGTACGGCCCGTCACGACCGGTCCTAGTCCAGGCATATCTCCCGCATCTGCGCCTCCTCCGGACGCTCGGCGCCGGGCCGATCTAGAGGCCCAGGGCCTTGAGCAGCACGGTCGGCAGCGAGAGCACCGAGTTGACCAGCGAGGGGACGCCCTGCTGCTGCGCCTCGGCGGGCTGCTGACGCTGCGCGTCGGCGGGCGGCTGCGCGTCGGCGGCCGGCTGCGGGTCGGCGGCCGGCTGGGCGCCGTCACCCGGCCGCGGGTCGCTGATCGGCGCCTTCGGCTGGGCGGCCGACTGGTCGTCCGCCGCGTCCGCGCCGTCCGCCGGCTCCGCGGCGGGCCGGGCCGGACGGTCGGCCGCCGGAGCGGCGGCGGGCTGGGCGGCCGGCTGCTGCAGGCCGCCGAGGAGCTTGTCCAGACCCAGGATCTTGAAGATGTCGGTGACGGACCGGGAGACCGAGCCGGTCAGGGTCGCGGAGTCGGTGTCTTCCTCGGGGACCGGCGCCCGGCGCTCGATCAGCTCGTCCAACTGCGTGCGCAGGTCCTGCGAGACCCTGCGCAGCCGGAGGGAGTCGGCCGTCACCGTGCGGTCGGAGTCCTCGTTCAGCTGGTCCGCCAGCCGCTGCGCGTCCTGGAGGACCGTGTCCAGACGGGTGCGGGCGGACCGCACCTCCACGGAGTGGCCGCGGCTGTCGGCCGACTTCTCGGCCAGTTCGGCCGAGGCGTCCGCCAGCCGGCCGATGTCGTCGACGACGATGCTGTGGTTGCGAACCGGGGGCTCGGGACCTTCCGCCGCGGTCGCGGAGCCCATGGCCCCGAGGGCGAGGGCGCCGGCGGTGGTGGCGCAGACGAGGGCGGAGGCGGTCCGGTGCGTTGCCATCAGGAGACGTGCCTTTCTGTAGGAACGGCAGGGCAAGATCACCCTGGAGCCACCTTGAGAGGGGTGTGTACGGTCCGCAACCGCTCGCGCGCGTTCGGTGGTCCCCCGGACGCACCAGGGCCCCGGCCGCCTGCTGGCGTTAGGGTCGTCGACCAGGTAAAGCGCGGTACGAGCGGTACGGAGCGGGTGGGTGGAGATGGACTTTCCGGAGCAGGGCATTCCGCGGCTGGAGTGGCCCGCCAACGAACTGGAGGAGGTGCTCGCCGCCTCGGTGGGGCACCCCGGGGCCGGCGCCCGCATCGTCGAGGTGCTCGGCCGCAGCCGGATATGGGTGCCGCTGCCCAAGGGCGGCGGCCCGGAGAGCGCCGGGATGGGCCGGGCGGGCCTGGACCTGCCCACCGTCGAGATCGGCTCGGCCGCGTACGTCCCGGTCTTCAGCTCCGAGCAGGAATTCCAGCGGGTGGCCGGGCCGCACCTGTCCTTCGCCGTCGCGCCGGCCGCCGAGTTCGCGCGCGGCCTGCCCCCGCTGCTCGGTATCGCCGTCAACCCGGAGGGCACGGTCGGTGTACCGCTGCCGCCGGACGCGGTGGCCGAGCTGTGCCGGACCGGCCGTCCGGACCAGCCGGGTGCGCCGAGCGGCGCCCGGGTCAGGCTGTTCGAGCCGGACTGGCAGGAGGAGCCGGTGGACTTCCTGGCCGCGGCCGGGCTGGAGTTCTCGTCGGCGGGATTCGTGGTCACCGCGCGGCGCGCGCTGGCCAGCATCGAGGGGGACGCGCCCGCGCTGTTCGTCGGCGTCCAGGTGGACGCCGCGGCCGTCGCGCCGCACGACCCGGCCGTACGGGACGCGGTGACCGCCGCCCTCGGGCGGGCGCTCGGCGGGGCACCGCTGGCCTGGCCCGTCCAACTGGTCATGCTGGACCTCGCGCAGGGCGATCCGGTCGCCGACTGGATGCTGGAGCGGGTCCGGCCCTTCTACTCCCGCGACGCCGTCTAGCCGTTCAGGCCCCACGTCGCCACGCCCCCGGCGCCCCGGCACGCCCAGGGCGCCCCTTCCCGTGACCGCAAGCCATGTGTGCTGATCCGTCCGGGGCCCGGACGCAGGCTCTAAGCTGTTGTTGCAACCGGCAGGCGTACCCCACGTGCCTGCCGACAGGAAGGGACGGACCACGTGAGCGCGGGTGCGCATCAGGGAGCGGCTGCCGGGCAGGTCGAGCAGATGCTGCAGCAGGTCTCGCCCGGCCGGTACGACGCCTACGAGGCGTTGCTGCAAGCGCTCGCCGCCGGTCAGGTCTGGATGCTGCTCTGGCACGGCCAGGCCGGTTCGCCCGATGCGCAGTACGGCAACATGGAGGTCGACGGGCTCGGCTACGCGCCGTGCGTGACCTCCGCCCCCGAACTCGCCGCCAGCGGCTGGAACCGTGCCCACGAGGTCGTCTACGGACGGGACATCGCGGCCACCCTCTTCCCCGACCGCTGGGGCCTGTGGCTCAACCCGCACGCCCCCGGCGGCGGCGTCGGCATTCCGTGGCTGGACCTGCGGCGCATCGCGGGCGGCCTGGACCGGCTGCCGGCCGGTCCGCTGCGGATCACCGAACCGGCCATCGAGATTCCCCAGTTCTACGCCCTCCTGGGGCAGAACGCGCACCGCACGCCCGCGGTGCGCTCCCTGCGCCGGGCCTGGGTGCAGCCCGCCCTCGGCGCTCCGTACCTGGCCATCGGCTTGGACCTGTACGACACGGGGCAACCGGCCGTGGACTCGGTACGGTTGATGATCCAGCAGTCCATCGGCGCGGTGCCGGAGGGGCTGCCCGTCTCGACGGTCGCGATGAACGACGAGTACGACCCGGTCGGTATGTGGATGCGGGCCAACGCGCGGCCGTTCTTCGACCGGGACGCCTACGCGGCGGGCCCGGTGCCCGCGCCCGCCCCTGCCCCCGCCCCGTCGTACGGGTACGGCTACCCGCGCGCGTACTGAGCCTGCCGCCCTGCTCCCGCCTGCCGCCCGGCTCCCGTCTGAGCCCTGTCTGCCATCCGGCTCCCGCCTGCCGCCCGGACTCTGCCTGCTGTCCGGCCCCCGCCTGCTGCCCGGGCCCTGCCTGTCTTCTGCGGGCCTCGGCCTTTCCGTGGCTCCAGGCCCCGAGGCGGTGGGCTCGCGGCGCACGGATCGCGCGCCTATGAGGGCGAATCGAACGGCCACGTCCCCCCAGCAGGGGGTTACCCAAGGGGCGTGAGCGGGAACCGCCCCGCGCCCGACCGGCCCGCGCCGCCCCGCTCCGGACCGGCCCGCGCCGGACCGCCCCGCGCCGCCCCGCCCCAAGCCGACCCGCCCCGCGCCCAACATCGCCCCCGCCCAACGTCGCCCCCCGCCGCTCCCCGGGCCGAATTGGGCGATCCTTCCCGGAAGTTGAGCCCTGACCGGCTCCGCGCGAACCGCTCAGTCGGGGCGTGTGTCCGCATAACGGCGAGCCGTGGGCTACATCACAGTTACGCATCCATTCCCGGCCAGGGCTGGTGAGTGATCGCAACTCGGATGAAGACTCCCGCAGCAGAGGGTTTCGGCCCTGTGTACGAGATGCACCGCTCGTCGTCGCGTGACGTTCCGCGACTTCTGCTCCGCCTGCAACATCCGCAAGACCTGCAACACCTGTACTCGCAACACCTGTACCCGCATTGCCCGCAGTACAAGCATCAGTTGCTCCAGCTGTTCCAGAGCTCTCCCCGTTGCACCAGCAGCACCATTCGCACCAGGGCATTTCCCGCACCAGAGCACCACTCGCACCAGAAGAACCACCTCGCACCAGTGATGTGAACCAGGCCGCTGACCGCGGCGCGCATGGGCCGGCGGCGCCGGCCGAGAGGGGTCAAAGGCACCGTGACCGCACCGATCGAGACCACCGGGGCGGCTGCCGAAGCGCAGCCGGAAGCGGTGCTGGAAGGCGTCGAGAGCAAGAAGATCGAGGGACGCTCGCTCGGCCAGATCGCCCTGCTGCGCTTCCGGCGCGACAAGGTCGCGGTAGCGGGTGCCATCGTTGTCATCCTGCTCATCGTGATCGCGGCGCTCTCCCGGCCGATCCAGTCCTGGCTGGGTCTGGACCCCAACAGTCCGAACCAGGACCTCATCGACCCCAACACCACGCTGCCCAAGGGCGAATTCGGCGGCATGAGTCTGGACCACCCGCTCGGCGTGGACCCGAAGTTCGGCCGTGACCTGCTCGCGCGGGTGCTGGAGGGCTCCTGGGTCTCGCTGATCGTGGCGTTCGGCGCGACGCTGCTGTCGGTGGCCATCGGCACCGTACTCGGCGTGGTGGCCGGCTTCTACCGGGGCCGGGTGGACGCGCTGATCAGCCGGCTGATGGACGTCTTCCTGGCGTTCCCGCTGCTGCTGTTCGCCATCGCCATCTCGGCCTCGCTCCAGGGCGGCGCCTTCGGGCTCGAAGGGCTGCCGCTGCACATCTCGGTCCTGATCTTCGTGATCGGATTCTTCAACTGGCCGTACATGGGCCGGATCGTGCGGGCCCAGACGCTCTCGCTGCGCGAGCGGGAGTTCGTGGACGCCGCGCGCGGCATGGGTGCCCGCGGCCCGTTCATCCTCTTCCGGGAGCTGCTGCCCAACCTGGTCGGCCCGATCATCGTCTACTCGACGCTGCTGATCCCCTCCAACATCCTCTTCGAGGCCGCGCTGAGCTTCCTGGGCGTCGGCATCCAGCCGCCCCAGGCGTCCTGGGGCGGGATGCTCAACCAGGCGGTCAAGTTCTACGAGGTCGACCCGCAGTACATGCTCGTCCCGGGCATCGCGATCTTCGTCACCGTGCTGGCGTTCAACCTCCTCGGCGACGGCCTGCGGGACGCGCTGGACCCGCGCAGCCGCTGACCCCGCCCGGGCGCCGTACGCCCGGCAGCACCCACCCAAGTTTCCGACCAACGAAGGGGAAACCGACCATTATGCGAAGGTCAGTCCCGGTCGCAACGATCGCGGCCCTCACCAGTGCGGGCCTGTTGCTGGCCGGCTGCAGCGGCAAGAGTTCGAGCAGCGGCTCGGCCGAGGCGAACGCCGCCACCAAGGGCATCGTCAACGCCTCGGACGAGAAGGGCGGCACGCTCACGTACGCGATGAGCGACGCCCCCGAGTCCTACGACCCGGGCAACACGTACTACGCCTACGTCTGGAACTTCAGCCGTCTGTACGCGCGTCCGCTCACCACCTTCAAGCCGGGGCCGGGCCTCAAGGGCAACGAGCTGGTGCCGGACCTCGCCGAGTCGATGGGCAAGTCCAGCGACGGCAACAAGACCTGGACGTACAAGCTCCGCAAGGGCCTCAAGTACGACGACGGCAAGCCGATCACCTCGAAGGACGTCAAGTACGCGGTGGAGCGCAGCAACTTCGCGCGTGATGTGCTCTCGCTCGGCCCGAACTACTTCCAGACGTACCTCAAGGACAACGAGGGCGGCTACAAGGGACCGTACAAGGACCCGAGCCCGGAGGGGCTGAAGTCCATCGAGACGCCGGACGACCAGACCATCGTCTTCCGCCTCAAGCAGCCGTTCGCGGAGTTCGACTACCTGGTCAGCGCCCCGCAGACGGCGCCGGTGCCGAAGGCCAGGGACAAGGGCGCGGACTACACCAAGAACATCGCCTCCTCGGGCAGCTACAAGTTCGACACCTACGAGGAGGGCAAGAAGGTCGTCCTCGTCCGCAACCCGAACTGGGACGCCAAGACCGACCCGCTGCGCAAGCAGCTTCCGGACAAGATCGTGCTGAACATGAAGGTCGCCCAGTCGACGATCGACAAGGACCTGAAGGCCGGCAACACGCACATCGACATGGCCGGCCGCGGGGTGGACGCCCAGACCCAGGCCCAGCTCCTGACGAGCGCCAAGGAGAAGGCCAACACCGACAACGCGCTCGGCCAGCGCCTGTCGTACGTGGCGATCAACCCCAAGGTCGCGCCGTTCGACAAGGTCGAGTGCCGCCGGGCCGTGCAGTACGCGGTCGACAAGAAGGCCGTGCAGACCGCGCAGGGCGGGCCGATCCGCGGTGACATCGCCACCACCGTGCTGCCCACCGACCTCGCCGGGTACCAGAAGTTCGACCAGTACCCGCAGAAGTACAACGGTGAGAACCTCGACCTGACCGAGGCCAAGAAGCAGTGGCAGGCGTGCGGCGCCGGCAACGTGAGCACCACGATCAGCGCCCGCAGCGACCGGCAGGACGAGGTGGACGCGGCGACCTCGGTGGTCGGCTCGCTGAAGAAGATCGGCATCGACGCCAAGATCCAGACGTACCCGAGCGGCAAGTACTTCTCGGACTACGCGGGCGTGCCGGAGTTCACCAAGAAGAACAACATCGGTCTGATGATGATGCAGTGGGGCTCGGACTACCCGACCGGCTTCGGCTACCTGAACCAGATCGTCAACGGCAAGGCGATCCAGAAGTCCGGCAACTCCAACCTCTCCGAGCTGGACGACCCGGCCATCAACAAGCTGCTCGACGAAGCCATCGCCACCAGCGACCAGGCACAGCGCGAGAAGGACTACGCGGAGATCGACAAGAAGACGATGGAGCAAGCGGTCATCGTCCCGCTGACCTACTTCAAGATCCTGCTGTACCGCTCGCCGAAGGCCACCAACCTGGTGTCCACCTCCGCCTACAGCGGTGAGTACGACTACCTCAACATCGGCGTCAAGAAGTAGCAGCCCCGGAAGGCAGGTGAAGGCATTGGTGTCCGCGGGCCGGCCGGTCCGGCCCGCGGCGCCGACGCCGCAGTCCCGTGTTCGCGTACCTCATCCGCAGGTTGATCAGCGCGGTGATTCTGCTGCTGATCGTCAGCGCGGTCACCTTCGGCATCTTCTTCGTGCTGCCGAAACTGGCCGGACAGACCGCTGACCAGTTGGCCGCGCAGTACATCGGAAAGGCCCCATCGGCCGCGGACCTCGCCGCGGTGAAGAAGAACCTCGGCTTCGACAAGCCGGTCTTCGTACAGTACTGGGACTTTTTGAAGGGCATCTTCGTCGGAGTCGACTACAAGTTCGGCCCGGACGCCGCCACGTGCAACGTGCCGTGCTTCGGCTACTCCTTCAAGACCCACCTGGAGGTCTGGCCGGAGATCCAGACCCGGCTCCCGGTGACCGTCTCGCTGGCCGCCGGTGCGGCCGTCGTGTGGCTGGTCTCCGGTGTAGCCACCGGCGTGCTCTCCGCGCTGCGCCCCGGCTCGGTCTTCGACCGGGTGGCGATGAGCATCGCGCTGGCCGGTGTGTCGCTGCCCATGTTCTTCACCGGCGCGCTGGCGCTGGCCCTGTTCACCTACCAGTGGCCGATCATCGAGCGCAGCGACTACGTGCCGCTGTTCGAGGACCCCTTCATGTGGGCCCAGACGCTGGTGCTTCCCTGGATCACCCTGGCCTTCCTCTACTCCGCCCTCTATGCACGCCTGACCAGAGCGGGCATGTTGGAGACGCTGAGCGAGGACTACATCCGTACCGCGCGCGCCAAGGGGCTGGGCGAGCGCAAGGTCGTGGTGCGCCACGGCCTGCGTGCCGCGCTCACCCCGATCATCACGGTGTTCGGCATGGACGTGGGCCTGCTGCTCGGCGGTGCGCTCATCACCGAACAGGTCTTCTCCCTCAAGGGGGTCGGCGCGTTCGCCGTCGAGGCGATCAACGCCAACGACCTGCCGAACATCCTCGGCGTCACCTTGCTCGCCGCGTTCTTCATCGTCATATGCAACCTGGTGGTGGACGTTCTGTACGCCGCCGTCGACCCGCGGGTGAGGCTCTCGTGACCGACTCCCCAGACTCCACCACCGGCCCCACCGCCGGCCCCGGCGCCGGAGGCACCACCCCGGATGCCGCCGGTCCGGGCACCACCCCGGCCGCGCGGCCTGCCGCCGCGGCCGACCTGACGAAGACGGGCGCCGCGGTCGGCGAACCGGCCGCGGCCGGCTCGGGGGCGCCCACCGCCTTCCTGGAAGTGCGCGACCTGAAGGTGCACTTCCCCACCGACGACGGCATCGTGAAGTCCGTGGACGGCCTCTCCTTCACTCTGGAGAAGGGCCGCACCCTCGGCATCGTCGGCGAGTCCGGCTCCGGCAAGTCCGTCACCTCGCTCGCCGTCATGGGCCTGCACCGGGCCTCCCGGCAGCAGCGCGCCAAGGTGGACATGTCGGGGGAGATCTGGCTGGACGGCAAGGAGCTGGTCGGCGCCGACCCGGACGAGGTGCGCAGGCTGCGCGGCCGCGAGATGGCGATGATCTTCCAGGACCCGTTGTCCGCACTGCACCCGTACTACACGGTCGGCAACCAGATCGTGGAGGCGTACCGGGTCCATCACGACGTCGACAAGAAGACCGCGCGCAAGCGGGCCGTCGAGATGCTGGACCGGGTGGGCATCCCGCAGCCCGACAAGCGGGTGGACGACCACCCGCACCAGTTCTCCGGCGGTATGCGCCAGCGCGCGATGATCGCCATGGCGCTGGTCAACAACCCCGAACTGCTGATCGCCGACGAGCCGACCACCGCCCTGGACGTGACGGTCCAGGCGCAGATCCTCGACCTGATCCGCGACCTCCAGAAGGAGTTCGGCTCGGCGGTCATCATCATCACCCACGACCTGGGGGTGGTCGCCGAGCTGGCGGACCAGTTGCTGGTGATGTACGGGGGCCGCTGCATCGAGCGCGGCCCGGCGGAGAAGGTCTTCTACGAGCCGCAGCACCCGTACACCTGGGGCCTGCTGGGGTCGATGCCGCGCATCGACCGCGAGCAGACCGAGCGCCTGATCCCGGTCAAGGGATCGCCGCCCAGCCTGATCAACGTCCCCGGCGGCTGTGCCTTCAACCCCCGCTGCCCGTACGCGGACGTCCCCAAGGACAACGTCACCCGCACGGTCCGCCCCGAACTGCGCGAGGCCGGCGGCGGCGGACACGTCGCCGCGTGCCACCTGGCGCAGGAGGAGCGGGAGCGTATCTGGACCGAAGAGATTGCGCCGAAGCTGTGACCGAGACTGATGAGACCGGCGTCGCCGCCGGTACGACGGACGGGACCGACGAGAGCGCCGACGCCGCGCCGCTGCTGAAGGTACGCGGCCTGGTACGGCACTTCCCGATCACCAAGGGCCTGCTCAAGCGGCAGGTGGGCGCGGTGCAGGCGGTCGACGGCATCGACTTCGACGTACGGCCGGGGGAGACCCTGGGCGTGGTCGGTGAGTCCGGCTGCGGCAAGTCGACGATGGGCCGGCTGATCACCCGGCTGGACGAGCCGACCGGCGGCTCCATCGAGTTCGAGGGCCGGGACATCACCCACCTGTCGCCGGGGCGGCTGCGCCCGATGCGCCGCGACGTACAGATGATCTTCCAGGACCCGTACGGCTCGCTGAACCCGCGGCACACCATCGGCGGCATCGTCGGCACCCCCTTCCGCCTCCAGGGCGTCGAGCCCGAGGGCGGCGTCAAGAAGGAGGTGCAGCGGCTGCTGGAGCTGGTGGGCCTGAGCCCGGAGCACTACAACCGCTATCCGCACGAGTTCTCCGGCGGTCAGCGGCAGCGCATCGGCATCGCGCGGGCGCTGGCCCTCAAGCCCAAGCTGGTCGTGGCCGACGAGCCGGTCTCCGCACTGGACGTCTCCATCCAGGCGCAGGTCGTCAACCTCATGGACGACCTCCAGGACGAGCTGGGCCTGACCTACGTCATCATCGCGCACGACCTGTCCGTCATCCGGCACGTCTCGGACCGGATCGCCGTGATGTACCTCGGCAAGATCGTGGAGCTGGCCGACCGCAAGGCGCTGTACGAGGCGCCGATGCACCCGTACACCAAGGCGCTGCTGTCGGCCGTGCCGGTGCCCGACCCCAAGCGGCGCACCCAGCGCGACCGCATCCTGCTCACCGGCGACGTGCCCTCGCCGATCGACCCGCCCTCGGGCTGCCGGTTCCGTACCCGCTGCTGGAAGGCGACCGAGGTGTGCTCGACCACCGAGCCGCCGCTGGTGGCGCTGCGCGGCGGCCACAAGGTGGCCTGCCACCATCCGGAGAACGCGCCGGAGGGCGTCGGCGCGGGAACGCCGGGCGCCGCGGGGAGCGGCGGCTGAGCCGGCGGACACGAGGCGTGCGGGGCCGGTGCGGGGCGAGCGGGAACGCCGCCTCCGCACCGGCCTCCGGGCGTCCGCGGCCGCCCTTGACCGGCCGGTTTTGCCGACCATAGATTCAGCGGCGCCCCGGCGGCGCCCGTCGGCCGGTCCCATGGAGGTAGTGCCTTGTCCGCGCAGCAGGAAGCCCACGACGCCGACGCCACGGCCCCCGACCCCGCGCTGACCGCCTACGCGGCGGTCGCGGCGGACTACGACACCATCGTCGAGGACCCGTACCTGCTGCGCTGGGTCACCTTCTACGGCAAGCTCGTCGAACGGTACGGGCCGGACGGCAAGCGGCTGCTGGACGCGGGGTGCGGCACCGGGCGGGGCACCCTCGCCCTGCGGGACCGCCTCGGGTACACGGTGACCGGCTGCGACCTGTCGCCGGAGATGATCGAGGCCGCCCGCGCCAAGCCGGCGGCGGCCGGCACCCCGTTCGTCGTCGCCGACCTGCGGGACATGCCGGACCTCGGCTCCTTCGACGTGGTCACCTGCATGGGCGAGCCGCTGGCCTACCTGGCCGGCGAACAGCTCGCCACCGCCTTCGCGGGCCTGGGGCGGCAGCTCGCGGACGGGGGCGTCGTCGTCTTCGACATGACCACGCTGGGCAGTTTCCGGCGCGACTACGCGGTGACCAAGGTGGTGGACCGGGACGGCCGGTTCGACGTGTGGCGGGGCGGGCCCGTACCGGTCGAGCCGGACGGGGTCGTGGACGTCACCCACGACTACTTCGCGCGCCCGGGCACGGATGACGACACCTGGCGCCGGGTGTCCTCCCGGCACCTCTACCACCACCACTCGGACGTCACGGTGCGCCGGCAGTTGGCCGCCGGAGGGCTGCGGCTGATCGCGGCGCACGGTGTCGAGGGCCGCAAGCTGACCGACGTCCCGGACGAGGACGGCTGCCGCAAGATTCTCTATGTGGCCGGAAAGCAGGGACAGCAGTCCGATTGAGGCGTCAACTGGTCCGAGTGGTATGACGAGTTGGCAAAGTTCCGTGTGAAAAGCGACAGAAGAGTGCAGAGTCGGCGCGGTTGTTCACCAGACGGCATCCGTGTGTTCGAAGGGACGGCTCATGGCACTCTCCCGTTCAGCACGTCGCCCCGCTCGTCTGCTCCCCCTGGCCACCGCGGTGGCCGCCGCCTTCTCCATCGCCGCGGCCCCCGCCGCCGCACCCGGCGCCCCGGGCGTCGGCGACCCGTACTTCCCGAACCTGGGCAACGGCGGCTTCGACGCCCTGCACTACGACCTCGGCGTCAGCTACGACCCCGCCACCGGCCGCCTCGACGGCCGTACGGAACTGACCGCGCGCGCCACCCAGGACCTCGGCTCCTTCCACCTCGACCTCCAGAAGCTGGCGGTCACCTCGATCGAGGTGGACGGCAGACGCGCGAAGTTCAGCCGCTCCGGCGACGAGATCACCGTCACGCCCCGGCGGCCCCTGGAAGAGGACGAACGATTCACCGTCGAGGTCGTCTACGGAGGCGTACCGCTGCCGCTCGGCGGGCCCATCGTCTTCGGCTCCGACTACGGGTGGATGAAGACCGACGACGGGGTCTTCGTGGCCTGCGAGCCGAACGCCGCGTCCACCTGGTTCCCCTCCAGCGACCACCCGGGCGACAAGGCCACCTACGACATCCGCATCGACGCGCCCGAGGGCCTGACCGGCGTCTCCAACGGGCGGCTGGTGGACCGGTACGACGAGGACGGGCGCGCGTACTTCCACTGGCGTGAGCGCAAGCCGATGGCGACCTACCTGGCCACCGCCACGATCGGGAAGTTCACCGTCCGGACGGGCACCACCCCCGGCGGCGTACCGATCTACGTCGCCACCGACCCGAAGCTGCCGACCGGGACCGTCGACGTCTACGGCGTCACCGCCGCCGCCACCGACTACTTCGCGCGGGTCTTCGGCCCGTACCCCTTCGAGGAGACCGGCGCGATCGTCGACGACGTGCCGCAGGCCGACTTCTCCCTGGAGACCCAGACCAAGCCGGTCTACTCGGCCGTCCGCAGCGAGTCGACCATCGCCCACGAGGTCGCCCACCAGTGGTTCGGCGACTCCGTCACGCCCCGCACCTGGCAGTACATCTGGCTCAACGAGGGCTTCGCCTCGTACGCGCAGTGGCTGTGGGACGAGCACAAGGGCACCCGCAGCGCGTACGACGCCTTCCGCGCGGCGTACGCGGCCCGCCCGGCCGGCTCCGACTTCTGGCAACTGAAGATCGGCGACCCGCAGCGGGACACCATGCTCTCCCGCTCGGTCTACACGCGCGGCGCGATGACGCTCCAGGTGCTGCGCGAGCGGATCGGCGACCGGGCGTTCTTCGAGCTGCTGCCCGCGTGGACGAAGCAGCACCGCTACGGCAACGCGGACACCCGGCAGTTCATCGCCCTCGCGGAGAAGATGTCCGGCCAGCGGCTCGGCGACCTCTTCCACACCTGGCTGTACACCACCGGCAAGCCGGCCCTGCCCTGAGCGCCGCGGCACGGCCCCGGCCAGGCCGCCGCCGCTGACGCACCGGCGGGCCCGCGCGGCGGAAACCTTCCGGCGCGCGGGCCCGGCCCCGGGGCGTGGCAGGCCGTGTCACGTACCGTCGATGGTGGTACGAGCGGTGAAAGGGGACGCGGATGAGTCTGACCGGAACCCCGTTCTTCGTGGTGCTGGTGATCGCGACGGTCCTCGCCGTCCTCGCCACGCTGCTGCTGTGGGGGAGAGCCCGGGGGCCGCGGCCCCTGCGCTGGCTGGCCAGAATCCTCCTGATCGGCCTGTGCCAGCTCACCGCCATCTGCGTCGTCGCGGTCGCCATCAACAACAGCTACGGTCTCTACGCCTCCTGGGACGACCTGCTCGGCACCGAGCAGGACGCGGTCGCCATGCCGGGGCCGCCGGTCGCGCGCGCCAAGTTCAACGACGGCCCGAACGGCATCAAGGACACGTACTTCCGCGGGGCGAAGTCCCGACTGTCCGGCCAGGTGATGGTCTGGACACCGCCGCAGTACGACGACCCGGCGTACCGGAAGACCAGGTTCCCGGTCGTGATGCTGCTGCACGGCGTACCCGGCTCACCGCAGTCCTGGCTCGAACAGGGCGGGATGCCCGGCGACCTCCAGCAGCTCGTCGACGGGAACGCGGCGCACCCCTTCATCCTCGCCCTGCCCGTCGTCAACCCGGGCAGCGTGGACACCGACTGCTCCGACACCCCGCACCGCAGGACCGCGACCTGGCTGGCGACCGACGTCACGGACCTGATCAGCCACCACTTCCGCACCGCGCCGGGCCCGAAGAACTGGGGGCTGCTGGGCTTCTCCACGGGCGGGTACTGCGCGGCCAAGCTGCCGCTCCAGTACCCGAAGACGTTCGGCGCGGGCGTCGCCTTCGACCCCGACCCGCTGACCGGCGACCCGGACGTGCTCACCGACCCGGCGCTGCGGCAGCGCAACAGCCCGCAGTGGCTGGTCCGGCACGCCAAGGCCGACGTGGGGCTGTTCCTGGCGACCTCGGCGCAGGACCCGATCAGCCCGCCCGCCAACATCGAGCGCTTCGAGAAGGCCGCCGAAGGCACCAGGACCCGGGTACGGACGATGGTGCTGCCGACCGGCGGCCACAACTACGGCACCTGGACGCGGATGTACCCGGCGGCCTTCGGGTGGCTGAGCCAGGAGCTGGAGGCGCCGCGGCCGGCGGGGTAGTACGGGAACAGGGGGGGCCGGGAGGCCGTCAAGGCGGAGGTGCCTGCTCCGGTCCGCCGTGGCCCGTGCGGCGAATGCGCACCGTGCCCATGGGCAGGAGCCCGGCTTCGCCGATCCCCGTGCGGTGCCTCCGCCGCATGGGGGAGGCGGGTCGTCCTCCGGTCTGATCCCTGCGCGCCGCGGACGCGGAACAGTGGTGCCCATGGCGATCAACGGGACGGGTGCGACCGCGGTGCGGACAGCGGGGGGCCGTCCGTGACGGTCTGGCTCATGTCGTTCCCGGCCTTCGCGTGTCTGCTGGCCCTGTCCGCCCTGGTGGAGAGCGTATGGCGGTGGTTCACGGGACTGGGCCTGATCCCGTGGCTGCGCAGGCGCTCGGGACCTTCGTTGTCGAGCATCGCCTTCGACGAATTCACGGCGGTGGTGAACGGGAACAAGGCGGCGGAGCTGGAGCAGCGGCGGGTGGAACTGCTGCGCCGGGACGACGAGAGCGACGGTGCGCCGCCCTGCTCCCGTATCGACCTGGCCGGTGGCACGGCGTTCATCGTGGTGCCGGAGGAAGCGGCCCGGCGCGTGCGCTGATCGGGACGGTGCCCGCGGGGGCCGGCCGGCCGGACCCGTCCTAACCCCGCGGCTTGAGCTGCTGCGGA
This sequence comes from Streptomyces sp. NPDC045470, assembly GCF_040646595.1. NCBI lineage: Bacteria > Bacillati > Actinomycetota > Actinomycetes > Kitasatosporales > Streptomycetaceae > Streptomyces > Streptomyces sp. NPDC045470. Next base: position 362,899 of record NZ_JBEZAN010000002.1, on the reverse strand, counting down.
CGCGGCAGGTGGAAGCCGAAGTAGACCGCCGCCATCCGGAGGGCGAAGACCAGTCCGGCGCAGACCACGGCGGCGATGTCGGCGCGCACCTGGAGGTGGTGCAGGCCCAGGTAGGAGGCGGCGCCGGCGAGCGCCGCGATGGCGTAGACGTCCTCGCGCAGCAGCAGCGGCGGGAACTCGCCGCACAGCACGTCGCGGATCACCTCGCCCGCCACTCCGCTCATCACCGCGAGAATGATCACGGCGAGCGGCGTCGCGCCCGCCGCGATGGCGGCGCGGGCGGCGATGACGGTGACGACGGAGAGCCCGACCGCGTCGACGACCAGCAGCGACTTGCGGGGGAGCTGCCAGTACCGCAGGTAGATGATGGTGCCGACGCTGACGCAGACGATCAGCGTGAGCAGGACCCAGTCGTGGGTCCAGTACAGCGGATGGTCGTCGAGGATCAGGCTGCGCAGGGTGCCGCCGGAGGTGGCGGCGGCGAAGGCGAGCACCAGACCGCCGAACGGGTCCATGTTGGCGCGGTACGCGGCCAGCACCCCGCTCGCGGCGAAGGCCGAGATGCCGACCAGGTAGAGCACGTGAAGCATGGGCCCATGATCTCAGGCCGCCGGGGTGCGGCGCGCAGGCCGAGGCGCGCAGCGGCCGCCACCTGGCGGGGCGGCCTCCGGGCGGTTGAAGGAAAAGGGTCTACCGGTCAGTAACAAATCCGTGTAGCGTGCCGCGCATGGCACAGGTGACCATAGGTAACAGCGAATTCGACCGCGACACGGCGGTCGTCCGCCGCGCCCCCGGCCGCTACGAGGCCGACCTCTCCGCGGGCTGGACGATCATCCACGCGGTCAACGGCGGCTACCTGCTCGCCCTGGTGGGCCGCGCCCTCGGCGACGCCCTGCCGCACCCCGACCCCTTCTCGGTCACCGCGCACTACCTGACCGCCTCGGTCCCCGGCCCCGCCGTCATCCGTACCGAGGTCGTCCGCACCGGCCGCGCCCTGTCCACCGGCACCGCCAGCCTCGTCCAGTTCGAGGAGGACGGCAGCGAGGTCGAGCGGCTGCGGGTGCTCGCCACGTACGGCGACCTCGACACCCTCACCGACGACGTACGGACCACCGCCAAGCCGCCCGCCGTCCCCCCGTACGAACACTGCCTGGGCACCGAGAGCGCGCCCGGAGGGCAGCCCACCATCCCGGGCAGCACCGCCATCGCCGACCGCCTCGCCATCCGGCTGGATCCGGCCACCTGCGGCTGGGCCGTCGGCGCGCCCTCCGGCAACGGCGAGATGCGCGGCTGGTTCGGCCTCGCCGACGGCCGCGACCCCGACCCGCTGTCGCTGCTGCTGACGGTCGACGCGCTGCCGCCCACCGCCTTCGAGATCGGCCTGTCCGGCTGGGTCCCCACCGTCGAGCTGACCACCCACATCCGCCGCCGCCCGGCCCCCGGCCCGTTGCGCGTCGCCATCACCACCCGCAACCTGGCGGGCGGCTTCCTGGAGGAGGACGCGGAGGTCTGGGACAGCGCGGACCATCTCGTCGCCCAGTCCCGCCAACTGGCCCGCGCGCCGCGGTCCGTCCCCACCATGGCCTGAAACGCTCTTTCAAAGGGGGCGCGGCGGCCCCCGGTGACGTGCCAGACTGATCACATGGGGGACATGGCACTGAGTATTGACGAAGGCACCGGTGCAAACGGCGAAAAAACCGTCGTCTGGCTGCACTTGGCCCCGGCCGGCGCCCACGGCGCGCCCGGTCCGAACGGCGCGGCCCGGCCCGAGAAGCCCGAGGAGGGTGACGACACCGGACTGGAGCTGCCGGACGGCTTCGGCCACTCCCGCCCGGTCAGCGTGGACGGACGGGTCGCACGGGCGCTGACCCGGGGCGGCGAGACGCTGGAGGGCGCCCTGCGGCCGCTGGGCGCCGTCCTGGGCAGCATCCACCGTTCGCTCGCCGCCGGGGACCACCGGCCGGACGAGGTCACGGTGGAGTTCGGAGTCACCCTCGGCTCGGACCTGAGCCTGGGGGTCTTCTCCGGCCAGGGCGAGGCCAGCTTCAAGGTCTCCGCCACCTGGAACCTCGGCAGCGGCAGCACGACCTGAGGACGGCATGGTGGTGTCCGGCGTGGATCAGCCGCTGTTCCGCTCCTTCGTCTCGGTTCGCGACACCGGAAGGGCCGTGGGCGCCGGCGTCCTGCTCGCCGACGACCTCGTGCTCACCTGCGCGCACGTCGTCAACAGCGCGCTGGGCCGGGACCGTTACGACCAGACGCTGCCGGGCCCGGACCAAGGGGTCCGCGTCCGGCTGCCGCACGTCGCGCCCGACCGGGACCTGACCGCCCGGGTGGAGCCCGCCCTGTGGAGCCCGCCGCGCGCGACGGCGGGCGGCAGCAGACCCGTACCGCCCGGCGCGCACCTCCACCACGGCGACCTGGCCGTGCTCCGCCTGCCGGGCCCCGCGCCCGCCGGGGCCGAGCCCGCCCCCTTCCTCCCGCACGCCTACGGCAACGAGGTCATCGCCCTGTGGGCCAGCGGCCACCCGCTGCCCACCGTGCGCGCGGTGCCCCGGGTCTCCGCACCGCCCTGGGTGGCGCTGGACGTGGTCGGCGGCACCGAGGTCAGGGAAGGCTTCAGCGGCGGGCCGCTGTGGGACCGCGACCGGCAGGCCGTCGTCGGACTCGTGGTGGCCGACCTCCGGGCCCCGGCCGGCACCCGGCAGCCCCAGGCCGCGGCCACCCTCTACGCGATCAGCGTCCCGGCGATCGAGGCCGAGCTGCCCGAGCTGCCGCCTCCCTCGGTGCCCACCGCCCGGCGCGGCGTCCAGCAGCTGCTGGCCGTCCTGGAGACGATCCTGACCACCCCGGACGCGGTCCGCGGCTGCGAGGAACTGCTCGCCTCCCGGCTGCTGCGGCCGTCCCTGGGCCCCGGCGCCGACCTCGACCGGCTGGTCGGCCTCGCCGTGGGCGTCCGGCGCGGCGTGCCCGAACTCCTCCAGGTCGTACGGGAGGTGATGCCGGCCGGCAGCGGGCCGCAGTGGGAGCGGCTGCGCAGGGTGGCCCGCGCCGTCAGCCCCGGCGAGTGCCTGACCCGCAAACAGCAGCGCGACCTGAACGGCCTGCTGGCGCACTGCGGCCGTACGGACCCGCGCGCGCTGCTCGCCGACGTACTGCCGCACGCCATCGAACTGCCCGCGGTCACCGGGCTGGCCGACACCGTCGACGTCCTGGAGGGCTTCGAGGCCCAGGGCGCCCAGCCCATGCCACCGCTGCTTCAGGGAGTGGTGCGGATCGGCGTCGACGAGAGCGAGGCGGGCGCGTACCCCGCCGAGGACCTGGAGGCATGGACGGAGCGGACCGCCGCCCGGCTGGGCGTCGACGTGGCCGCCGTACGCCAGTACGCGGCCGATGTACGGGGCTACCGCGCGGAACGGGTACGGGCCGCGGCGGACCACCCGGCCGTCCGTCAGGCGGTCCATCCCACCGACCGCCCCCCGGATCATCACGCGGCCCACCACGCGGCTCACCACGACACGCGGCCGCCCGCCGGCTGGGCGGGTGTCGGGAGCGCGTCGGTGGGCATGGCGCCGCGGGGCACGACCCCGGTGGAGACGGCCCCGACGGACCCGGCACCGGTGTGCCCCGCGCCGGTGGGCTCCGTCCCCTCGGCGAACGGCAGCCGCCCGTCCGGGCACCGGACCGAGGACGGCGCGCGGCTGTCGAGAGTGCCGCGCGTCCAGGTGGAGCTGCTGCCCACCGCCACCGGACGGCACTACACGTACCAGGTCTGGGCGTGGAGCGGCGGCGACGCCCCGCACCACCTCGTCCTCGCCCGGGACACCGAGGTGACCAGCGAACAGGTCGTGGACGACATCCACCGGGTGCTGGTCGAGGAGATCCGCGAGGATCCCGAGCCCGCCCTCGTCGAGTTCTTCCTGCCCGCCGCCTGGCTCGGGCTGCCGGTGGACCGCTGGGAGTCCTTCGACAGCGACGAGGACGGCCCCTTCGGACTGGGCTTCACCCGCCGGGTGGTGATCCGCACCGCCCAGCGTTCGCGTACGAGCTACGCCGGGTGGAAGCGGCGCACCGCGGCCCTGGACACCGCCCGCAGCCTCGTCCTGGACCACGGCAGCACCGACCGCAAAGTGGCCCGCGCCCGCCTGGAGATGCAGCCCGAGGTGGGCACGGTGATCGTCTGCTGCGAGCCCCGGCACCACGGGGCGCTGCTGCGCCAGTGCGTCCAGGCGGGCGTCCACACGGTCCTGTGGCACCGCGAGGAGCACGGCGAGAGCGTCGCGGCGGGCCTGCTCGAACTGGTCGAGGGCGGGCACCACACCCAGCTCCCCGAGACGGTACGGCTGGAGCGGGCTAAGGCGGTCGCCGAGGCCACGTCCACCGGCCACCGGGGGCGCCAGCTCTCCTTGATGTACGACGCGCCCGACCACCGGCCACCGCAACTGGCCCCGGACGCCTGGGTGCTGACCCAGCCGTGACCCGGGTATGACGCAGCATGTGAGCAAGGACGAAGGAGAACGACCCGTGGCCCGACAGAGCACACCCGACCACGGCCCGGAAGCCGGGCCGGAGCCCGAGGGCTGGTGGGTGTTCCGCGGTCCCGCGCCGCTGCCGGCGGCGCCCCCGTGGCGCTACTTCGCCGCCGCCCGCAGGAGGACCGAGGCGCCCGCGCCGTACCTGATGGACCGCAACGAGGTGTCCGTCGTCAACGCCGCCCTGCACCTGCACCGCCCGCTGCTGGTCACCGGCCGCCCGGGCACCGGCAAGAGTTCGCTGGCCCGCGCCGTCGCCGCCGAGCTGGGGCTCGGCGACGTCCTGCGCTGGTCCGTCAACTCCCGCTCCACCCTCGCCGACGCGCTCTACCGCTACGACGCGGTGGGCCGGCTGCGCGAGGCGTCGCTGCGCCGCGAGCGGGAGGCGGTCCGTACGGCGCCGCGGCGGCTCAAGGAGCACCGCGGCTCCTACACCACCGACATCGGCCACTACCTGCGGCTGGGCCCGCTCGGTACGGCGCTGGCCGCCACCGACCGGCCCCGGGTGCTGCTCGTCGACGAGCTGGACAAGTCCGACATCGACCTGCCCAACGATCTGCTGGTGGTGCTGGAGGAGGGCGAGTTCGAGATTCCGGAGCTGGCGCGGCTGTCCGAGCAGCACCAGGACGTGCATGTGCTGACCGACGGCAGCCGGGAGCGGGTACGGGTGCACCGCGGCGTCGTGTCCTGCGCGCACTTCCCCGTCGTGGTGATGACGAGCAACGGCGAACGGGAGTTCCCGCCCGCCTTCCTGCGCCGCTGCGTCCGCCTGGACCTGCCCGACCCGACCCCCGAGCGGCTGCGCGAGATCGTCGCCCACAACCTGGGGCCGCAGGCGCTCGCCGAGGCCGAGGACCTCATCGACGGCTTCCTCCAGCGCTCCAAGACCGAGACGCTCGCCACCGACCAGCTGCTGGCCGCCGTCCACCTGCGGATCACCGGTGCCGACCTGACCAAGGACGAGCTGCTCTCCGCGGTCATGCACCGCCTGGACGAACCCATGTCGCCATGATCGACCGGCTGCGGCAGATCCTCGCGGGCCAGGGCTACGACCTCGGTGCGGGGGAACTGCTGGACGTCCTGTGGCTGGCCCGCGCGGTGCGCGAGGGCGAGCTCGGCCCCACGCTGCCCGGACCGGAGCCCGCGCGGGACACCGGGCCGGGCGCGTCCGAGGACACGCCCGCCGACTCCGCCGCCCCGGGCGCGCCCGAGGACGGGCCCGGCGGCGGGCCGGGGGCGGCGGACGGCCCGGACAGTACGGACGGGCGGCGCGAGGACGGTACGGCCGGCGACCTGCCCGGGGGCGTCTCCGCGACCGTATTTCCGTCGCAGCGTTCCCTGTACGCGATGGGCAGCGAGGGCGGCAGCGCGCTCAGCCGCCGGGCCCGTCCCGCCCGCGCGCCCGGGCGCCGCGCGCTCGCCAAGCCGCAACACCTGTCCCGGGCCCTGCGCCCGCTGCGCCGGTTCGAGCCGCACCCCCACCGGCGCGTGACCGACGTGGAAGCCACTGTCCGGCTCGCCGCCGAGACCGCGCTGTTCGACGTCGTCTCGCGGCCCGACCAGGAGCGCCGCTGGTCCGCCGTGCTGCTGGTGGACGACGCGCCCTCGATGCAGGTCTGGAGCCAGCTTGCCGGTGAGCTGCGGTCGGTGCTGGACCGGGGCGGCGTCTTCCGCGGTGTGCGGGTGTGCGCCTTCGACCCGCAGGACATGGCCGTCCTGGGCCGGCTGCCGTGGGCAGCGGGCCCCACCTTGACCTTCGTCCTCACCGACGGCACGAGCCCGGGGTGGCGGACCCCGGACGCGGCGCGCGCCGTGCGCCGCTGGGGCTGTCACGGGCCGGTGGCGGTGCTGCACCCGCTGCCACGGCGGCTGTGGCGGGGCACCGCGCTGGACGCCCAGCCCCGGCTGCTGACCTCCCCGGTGGAGTTCGCCGGGCCCGACCGCACCGGCGTGCTCGATCCGCTGACGGGCGAGCCGGACCCCGAGGCCGAGGAGCCGGGCACGGTGGCGCTGCCCGTCGTCCCGCTGACCCCCGGCGGGCTCGGGCAGTGGGCCGCGCTGCTGACCCGGCCCGGCGTCCCGCACCTGATCGACACGGTGCTGCTGGGCGAGGAACCGGAGCAGGACCCGCCGCGGCCCGCCGGCTCCGCGGCGGAACTGGTCGCGCACTTCCGCGGCGCGTTCTCGCCCGAGTCGTACCGCCTGGCCGTCCGGCTCTCCGCCATCAACCCGCTCACCGTTCCCCTGATGCAGTTGGTGCGCGCCGCCACGATGAGCGACGCCGGACCGACCCAGGTCGCCGAGATCCTCCTCGGGGGCCTGCTGGAACGCGTCGCCGCCCCGCGCGGGGCGCGGTCCCTCGGCGGGTTCGACGGGCCGCTGGGCACCGGCTCCGGGCAGCCCGTCTACGACTTCCGGCCCGGCGTCCGCGAACTCCTCTTCAGCGGTCTCGGTACCCAGCAGTCCCTGGCCGTCGTGGAGGCGGTCGGGCGCGCCCTGGAGCCGTACATGGGCCGGCTGCCCGACTTCCCGGCCCTGGTCGCCGACGACACCGGGGAGATGCGGCTCCAGGAGTCGGCACAGGCGTTCGCGGTGCTGGCCAGTCCGGTGCTGGAGCGGCTGGGCGGCAGGGTGCCCGGGGGGACGGATGTTGCCGGTGGGGGGACGGGGGCGGACAGGGCCGGTGGGGCGTCCGGGTCCGGTGGCGTCGGCGGGCCTGCCGGGCCTGCCGCGGCTGTCGGGGCCGAGGAGTTCACGGGTGCGGACGACAGGGTTCCGGACGCCTCCGCCGCACCGTCCTTCGTGGACGCGGCGGTCGCGGCGGCCGGGACGGCGGCCCCTGCGGAAGCTCCGGCCGGGAGCACCGGCGCCGGGACCGTCGGAAAGCCCGTCCGGGAGCCCGTCGAAGAGCCCGTCCGAGAGCCCGTCCGAGAGCCCGTCGGTACGGAGCCGTACCCGTCGGAGGGCCCCGCCGCCGAGCCCGTTCCGTACCCGTCGGACGCCCGGCCCGTCCCCGTCCTGCCCGTCGAGGAACTGCGCGAGCCGCTGCGCTTCACCGTGCTCGGGCCGGTCGGGCTGTGGCGGGGCGACCAGCGGATCGAGATCCCCTCCCGCCTGGACCGGGCCCTGCTCGCGGCCCTCCTGCTGCGCCACGAAGGCGTCGCCTCCGAGGCCGAACTGCTCAACGCGCTCTGGGGCGGCAATCCGCCGCGCAGCGCCCGTTCGATGCTGGACCACAGCATCGCGCGGCTGCGCAAGGCCCTCGGCGAGGACGAGCACGTCCTGGTCCGCGAGCGTGTCGGCTACGCCCTGCGCGCCGACGCCGGAACCGACATGGACATGGACCTGGAACGTGCCGAGAGCTACGAACGCGCCGCCCGCGCCGCCCGGGACGCGGGGGAGTGGGAGCGCGCCCGCATGCTGCTCGACGCGGCCCTCGACCTGTGGCGCGGCGAGCCGCTGGCCGGGCTCCCCGGCCCGTACGCGCAGTCCGAGCGGCTCCGGCTGACCGACTGGCGGCACACCCTGGCCGAGGACCGCATCGAGTGCGACCTGTGGCTCGGCCGGTACGAGGAGGCCCAGGCCGAGCTGTCCGAACTGCTCGCCCGTACCCCGTCCCGTCCCCGCCTGCGCGAACTGCTGGCGCTCGCCCGCGACCAGGACCGGACGGGACCGGGTGAAACCGCACCGCTGCCCCCGCGCGAACCGCTGCGCATCACCGTGCTCGGGCCGGTGCGGATGCTGCGCGGCGCCGTGGACCTGGCCACCGGCTCACCGCAGCAGCGCGCGCTGCTCGCCGTACTCGTGCTGCGCGCTGGCCGCGTCATCTCCGAGGACGACCTGATCGACGCCCTGTGGGGGGACGACCCGCCGAACGCCGCGCACGCCGCGCTGCACACGTACGCCTCCCGGCTGCGCAAGGCTCTCGGGCCGGACGCGGACGTCCTCGTCACCGAGGGCGGCGGCTACGCGCTGCGCCGGACCGCCAGGACCGACCTCGACGTGGACCTGCGCCGGGCCGACGACCTGGTCGCCGTGGCCCGCGACGCCCGCGCGGCCCAGGACTGGGACAGCGCCAGGGACCTGCTGGACGCGGCCGTCGCCCTGTGGCGGGGCGGTCAGCCCCTGGCGGGCCTGCCGGGGCCGTACCTGCGCGCGGAGTCCCGGCGGCTGGCCGACCGCCGGCGCACCCTGGTCGAGGACCGCACCGAACTGGAACTGCGCCTGGGCCGGCACGCCGCGGCGGAAGAAGCGCTGACCTGGCTGCTGTACCTGGATCCGGCCCGCGAACGCACCCGCGAACTCCTCGCGCGCGCCCTGGCCCACGACGAGCCGGTCTCCCCGGGGCTGCGCAGCCTGCTGCGGGCCGGCCGGTACGGGCCCCGGCAGGACCGCGCGGGCGGCAGCCGGACCGCCGAGCTGGGCCGGCTCGCGGACCACCTGACGCGGCAGCGGCCCACGGTACGCAGCGTCGGAGTCATCTCCGGGGGCGCGGGCGTCGGCAAGACGAGCCTGGCGGCGCGGGTGGCCGACGCCGTGCAGGACCGGTTCCCGGACGGGCGGCTGTACGCGATCATGCCGGCGGACGGCGATCCGGAAGCCGCGGTACCGCATCTGGCCGCCGTACTGCTGCGCCAACTCGGCTACCGGGACGAGGAGATCCCCGCCGACGGCGAGGAGCGGGTGGCGTTCTACCGGTCGGCGATCGGCACGCTGCGCCTGGTCGTCGTCCTGGACGAGGTACGCGCGATCGGCCCTCTGCTGCCCCTGCTCCCGGACGCCACGGGCGCCGCACTGGTCGTCGGCCGCGACCGGCCGCCGGCCGGCCTGACCGGTGTCCTCTCCCTCCACCTGGAGTCCCTGAGCACCACCGACGCGCTGGAACTCCTCGCGCTGCGGGTGGGCGAGGAACGCGTCGCGGCCCGCCGCGCGGTGGCCCGCGCGGCGCTCGAAGCGTGCGGCTGTTCGGAGGCCGCGGTCGAGGCGGTGGCGGCGGAACTGATGCTGGACGGCCCGGCGGACCGCGCGGCGGCCGAAGCCATGATCAACAGCACCGCGCTGCGTCTCACCCACGACCTCGACCCGCCGGCGCTCGCCGCCTTCCGGCTGCTGGCGCTGCCGCACGGCCCCGACCTGCCGACCGCCGCCGTGGCCGCCCTGACCGGCACCGAACCCACCGCCGCCCAGGCACACCTGGAGACCTTGGTGCGCACCGGCCTGCTCAAGGCCCCGGTCCCCGGCCGCTACCGGCACCGGGAGGCGCTCGCCTCGTTCGCGTACGAGGAGCTGACCCGCCACACCACGCCGGAGGAGCGCGACGCCGCGCTGTCCCGGCTGCTCGACTGGTACCTCGTCACCGCCCACCGGGCGTACGGCCTCGACGCGCCCGGCGCTCTGCTGCTCGACCGGAGCGCCGCTCCCGCGGCCCCCGTGCCGGCCCTCCCGCTCGCGGACCGCAGGGCGGCGTCGGAATGGTGGGCGGCGAACGGGACCGGAGCGCTGGCCGTCGTCCGGCAGACGGCGGAAGTACGGTCCGGGGCGTACGTCGCCCGGTGCGCCGACACCCTGCTGCTCCTCGAACCGCTGCTGGGCACGGGGCTCTTCACGGGCCGGTACGAGCAGGCCGCGGTGGCCGTGATCGCCCGGGCCGGCACCGGACGCGACAAGAAGCGCGCGGAGGCGCGCGCCCGGCTGGCCCGCGCCCGCGCCTGCCTGGCGTCCGACCGGTTCGCCGACGCGGAGGACGAGGCCCGCCGCGCGTACCGGCTGGGCCTCGACGCCGGGGACCCGGTGACCAGCGGCTGGGCACCGCTGGTGCGCGGCGTCACCGCGGTCGCGCTCCAGCGGCCCGACGCCGAGCAGCACTTCACGCTGGCCAGGAGCCACTGCCAGGTGCAGGGTGACCGGCTGGGCGAGGCCGCCGTACTGGTGGAGCGCTCCCGGCTGTGCGTCCGTGACCGGGAGGCGGAGCGGGGCATCGGGCTCGCCCGGCAGGGCGTGGACCTCTACCGGGCCGCGGGGCAGGGACAGCGGCTCGGTACGGGGCTGTACTTCCTCGCCGTGGCCCAGGCCGAAGCGGGCCGCCACGAGGAGGCGCTGGCCGCCCTCCAGGAGGCGCTGCCCCTCTTGAACGAGGCCGGACAGCGGCTCTGGACGGGCCTGGCCCAGTTGCGGACCGCCGAGTCCTGTCTGGCCACCAACTGGGCGGACGGCGCCGTACAGGCGGCGGAGGAGGCGGTACGCCTGTTCGCGCTGGCGGACGGCGGCCGGCGGGCGGCTGACGGGCTGTCCCTGCTGGCGCACGCGTTGGAGGCACAGGGCCAGGCGACCAGGGCCCAGGAGCGCTGGAGCGAAGCGCTCGCCCTGTACGAGACGCTGAACGTGACCGGTTCGGAGGGACCGCGGTTGCGGCCGCCGCTGGAGCCGGGCGGGGCGTAGGGCCGGGAGCGTGGGTCGAAGGCGTGGGACCGGGGGTGGGGTCGGGGGCGCGGGGGAGTGCGGTGCTACGCCGTGAACGCCGCCAGCAGCGCCGTCAGTTCGGCGGGCGCGTCCTCCTGCACGAGGTGCCCGGCCCCTTCGACCAGTTGCAGACGGGCGCCGGGGATCATCGCCGCGAGGTCGGGTGCCAGCGTCACGGGGTTCCACGCGTCCTGCGCGCCCCAGGTCACCAGCGTCGGCACCGAGACCCCGCGGTACTCCTTCGTGAGGTCCGCGGTGGCGTCCAGCCCGTTCTGCTCGATCTGCCGGTAGAAGGCGGGCTGTCCCTGCTCCGTGCACCACGGTTCGACGAGCTGTTCCAGGACGGCCGGGTGCATGCCGGGGCTGCTCGCGGACGCGATGTACTCCCTCACCAGCGCGCGGTGCAGGGCGGGAGGCAGTTGCGAGAAGACGTCGGGGTGCTCGCCGAGCAGGCGGTACGTGGCGGAGCCCCAGCCGGGCAGGGTGGTCGGGCCGACGAGCGCGAGACGCCGGTAGCGCGCACCGTGCACGAGGTGGGCCCGCAGGGCCACGTAGCCGCCGAAGTCGTGGGCGACGACGGTGGGTTCCCGGTCGGCGAGCCCCCAGTGCGCGAGCAGTTCGGTGAACACCTCCGCCTGCCGGGGCAGGGACACGTCCTGGCCTGCGGCTTTCTCGGATGCGCCGTAGCCCGGCAGGTCCCAGGCGTACACCTGGAACCGTTCGGACAGTGCCCGTGCGACGCCCCGCCAGACGTAGGAGGAGAACGGCGTCCCGTGCAGCAGGACCAGCGGCGGCGCCCCGTCCTCGCCGAGCGCGGTCCAGCGCACTTCGCCGGAGGTGCTGCGGTACGTACGGTCCAGATGCCACTGTTCCCGATGCCCCTGTGTCATGACCGTAATCGTAGACACTCCTTACAGGGGTGTCGAGGGGTTTGCGGGGCGGGGGTGGCGGGGCGGCGGGGTCGGAAGCCGGGGCGTACGGCCGAGCCCCCACGCGCCCGGCATGCGCCCCCGCGCCTGCTCGTAGAATCGTTCGCACCATGGTTTACCTCGACCACGCCGCCACCACCCCGATGCTCCCGGAGGCGGTGCAGGCGATGACCGCCCAGCTGACCGTCACCGGCAACGCGTCCTCGTTGCACGCCGCCGGCCGGCGCGCCCGGCGCACCGTCGAGGAGGCGCGGGAATCCCTCGCCTCCGCGCTCGGCGCGCGCCCCAGTGAGGTGGTCCTCACCGCGGGCGGAACCGAAGCCGACAACCTCGCGGTCAAGGGCCTGTACTGGGCCCGCCGGGACGCCGACCCGGCCCGTACCCGCGTCCTCGCCAGCCCCGTCGAGCACCACGCCGTCCTGGACGCCGTGGAGTGGCTCGCCGAGCACGAGGGCGCGCGGGTCGAATGGCTGCCCGTCGACGGATACGGCAGGGTGCACGCCGACGCGTTCCGCGCGGCGGTCGCCCGCGATCCCGACGACGTCGCCCTGGCCACCGTCATGTGGGCCAACAACGAGATCGGCACGATCATGCCGGTCCGGGAACTGGCCGACGTGGCGGCGGAATTCGGTATTCCGCTGCACGCCGACGCGGTGCAGGCGTTCGGGCAGGTGGAGGTCGACTTCGCGGCCTCCGGCCTGGCCGCGATGACCGTCTCCGCACACAAGATCGGCGGTCCCTACGGCGTCGGCGCGCTGCTGCTGCGACGCGAGTACGCGCCCGTCCCCGTCCTGCACGGCGGCGGCCAGGAACGGCAGGTGCGCTCCGGCACGCTGGACACCCCCGGCATCGCCGCGTTCGCCGCCGCCGCGCGGTACGCCGTCGAACACCGCGAGGAGTTCGCCCGCGACATCGGCGCCCTGCGCGACGACCTCGTCAAGGCCGTACGGGCCGCCGCCCCGGACGCCGTCCTCGGCGGCGACCCCGACCCGGCGGGCCGCCTCCCCGCCAACGCGCACTTCTCCTTCCCCGGCTGCGAGGGCGACTCCCTGCTCCTCCTCCTGGACGCCCAGGGCATCGCCTGCTCCACCGGCTCCGCCTGCACCGCGGGCGTCGCCCAGCCCAGCCACGTCCTGCTCGCCGCGGGCATGGACGCCGACCTCGCGCGCGGCACGCTGCGCTTCTCCCTCGGCCACACCACCACCGAGGCGGACGTGGCGGCGGTCGCGGAGGCGATCGGTCCGGTGGTGGAACGGGCGCGGAGCGCGGGGCTGAGCTGAGGGCCGGGGCGGTGCCGAGCCGCGGTACGGGGGCCGGGCCGGCTGGTCCCCGGGCCCGTCAGACCAGGTCGAGCACGGCCTGGAGCAGCAGCCGCCAGGTCGGTTCGGCGCCGGTGCCGAAGGCCGCGGCGAGGGTGTAGCCGATCGCGGCGTCCTCCCGCAGCGGCGGCGCCACGTCCGGATGCCAGTCGGCCCAGACGTGCCCGGTGCCGTCCGAGGAGAAGTCCGCGATCCGGCGGCCCTCCTTGACCAGCCTGCTGCCGTTGGGCGAGTCCGGGAGGAGCCGGTACACGGCACCGCCGTAGATCACCTCCACCCGGTGGGAGCGCCGGGTCAGCCGCCCCTTGCCGGGGGTGAGGTGCGCGGGCCGGCCGTCCACGGTCAGCCGCAGGTACCCGCCGTCGCGGGTGCCGACCGGGACGTGCCCGGCCGCCGGCGCGCCCGGTGAGCGGCGCAGCTCGGCCGTCGCCACCCGGTCGCCCCGTACCGTGAGCAGGCCGGCGTCGGCGGCCGGATTCAGGTCCAGGTCCAGCACGACCCGCCCGAAGACGCGGTCCTCGGCGAGGCCGGGCCCGCTGCTGGTGCCCGTGCCGGCCCCGGTGCTGCGGTGCGCCGGCCCGGTGGCCGGGGCTCTGTCGTACGCCATGAGTGGTCCGTTCCGCGAGGGGCGCCGCGCGGCGCCCGGACGCCCCGGCGGCCCCGCGTCACGCCCCCGGCGTGGGGGCCGGCCGGCGCAGCTCGGCGCGCACCAGGTCCAGGTACAGCTTCCAGTTCCAGTGTGGTCCGGGATCGGTGTGATCGGCGCCCGGTACCTCCACATGGCCCACGATGTGCTGCCGGTCGGCGGGGAAGCCGTGGCGGCGGCAGATCCCGGCGGTCAGCCGTGCGGATGATGCGTACATGGCAGCGGTGAAGGAGGCCGGGCGGTCCACGAAGCCCTCGTGCTCGATGCCGATGCTGCGCTCGTTGTACGCGCGGTTGCCCGCGTGGTACGCCACGTCCAGCTCGCGGACCGTCTGCGCCACCTGGCCGTCCTTGCGCACCACGTAGTGCGCCGCCGCGCCGTGCAGCGGGCTCTGGAAGACCCGCAGTGCGTCCGTGTAGCCGCCCTGGACGACGTGGACGACGACCCGGTCGATCACGTAGTCGTCCGGGCGGTCGGCCTGCCGCCAGTTCGCGGGGGACGCCGGGACCCAGCGCGCGCCGACGTGATCCACCGTGCCGTCCGTCCGTGGCTTCTTGCGGCCGGGCAGCCGCCACCACCAGCGCAGCAGGTCGTCGTGGAGTGCGTACGCGCCGCCGCCCGCCAGCGCCGTGCCCACGCCGCCGAGCAGCAGGGCCCGTCTGCTGAAGCCCTGGCCCGCCGTCCGCCCGGATTCCCCCGCGTCTCCCATGCGCTGCACAACGCTTGGGAGGCTGTCGGTGGTTCCGTCTACCCTGGAAGGGTTATGACGACTGACGCTCCCCGCCGCCTCCGCGTGCTCGCCGCCATGTCCGGCGGTGTCGACTCCGCCGTCGCCGCCGCCCGCGCCGCCGAGGCGGGCCACGACGTGACCGGCGTGCACCTCGCGCTCTCCGAGAACCCGAAATCCTTCCGCACCGGAGCCCGGGGCTGCTGCACGATCGAGGACTCGCACGACGCACGCCGCGCCGCCGACGTCATCGGCATCCCGTTCTACGTCTGGGACCTCGCCGAACGCTTCCGCGAGGACGTCGTCGAGGACTTCTTCGCCGAGTACGAGGCCGGCCGCACGCCCAACCCCTGCCTGCGCTGCAACGAGAAGATCAAGTTCGCCGCACTGCTGGACAAGGCGCTCGCCCTCGGCTTCGACGCGGTCTGCACCGGCCACTACGCCACGGTCGTGGAGCACCCGGACGGCAGCCGTGAGCTGCACCGCGCCTCCGACATGGCCAAGGACCAGTCGTACGTGCTCGGCGTGCTCGACGACCAGCAGCTCGCGCACGCCATGTTCCCGCTCGGCGACACCCTCACCACCAAGGCGGAGATCCGCGAGGAGGCCGCCCGGCGCGGCCTGTTCGTCGCCAAGAAGCCGGACAGCCACGACATCTGCTTCATCGCCGACGGCGACACCCAGGCGTTCCTGGCCAAGCGGCTCGGCACGGCCGAAGGCGACATCGTCGACGAGTCCGGCGCGAAGCTCGGCACCCACGAGGGCGCGTACGGCTTCACCATCGGCCAGCGCAAGGGCCTGCGCATCGGCACCCCCGCACCGGACGGCAAGCCGCGCTACGTCCTGGACATCTCCCCGGTCGACAACACGGTCACCGTCGGCCCGGCCGAGGCCCTGGACGTGACCGCGCTCACCGCCGTCCGCCCGCGCTGGTGCGGCGCCGCGCCGTCCGGCCCCGGCACGTACACCGCGCAGTTGCGTGCCCACGGCGGCGAGACCGAGGTCACCGCCGGCCTGGTCGACGGCGAACTGCACGTCACCTTCACGGAGCCGGTCCGCGGCGTGGCCCCCGGCCAGGCCATCGTGCTGTACGACGGCACCCGGGTGGTCGGCTCGGCGACGATCGCGACGACGGACCGGGCGCGCGCGGTCGCCTAGCGGGCAGGACGCTCACCGCGCGGCGTGCGGTGAGCGTCCCGGGCCGCCGGGTCAGAGCACCCCGCGCACCGACCGCCGGTAGCCGGACCGCCGCTCCTCGATGGCGGTCCAGCGGTCGCCGTAGACGTTCTGGGTGATCCCGGGCTCCGCCAGGAAGTCGTGCGGGAAGCCCAGCGGTACGGCGCTCACCTCGTCCAGCCGCCGCAGGGCGTCCGCGTCCAGCTCGACGTCCACGCTCGCGAGGTTGTCGGCGAGCTGGCTCTCCTTGGTGGCGGCGATGACCGGGACGATGTTCCCGGGCTGCTGCCGCAGCCAGGCCAGCGCCACCTGCGCCGGGCTCCAGCCGCCCTGTTCGGCGACCTCCAGCACCGCCGAGATCGTCGCCTCCTCGTTGTCCGCCGCCCGGCCGTCGTCGCCGACCACGTCCAGCCGCCCGCGCTCGCCGCGCCGGTACTTGCCGGTGAGCTTGCCCGCCGCCAGCGGGGCCCACGCCAGTACGGCCAGGTCGAAGGCGCGCGCCTGGGGGAGCAGCTCGCGCTCCGGCGTGCGCTCCAGCAGGCTGTAGCGGAGCTGCGAGCCCGCGAACGCGGTCCAGCCGCGCAGTTCGGCCAAGGTGTTCGCCTGCGCGATCTCCCAGGCGGGCCAGTCGGACACCCCGACGTACAGCACCTTGCCCGACCGTACGACGTCGTCCAGCGCCCGCATGGTCTCCTCGACGGGCGTGAAGTGGTCCCGCGCGTGCACCCAGAGGACGTCGAGGTGGTCGGTGCGCAGCCGGGCGAGGCTCTGCTCCACCGACCGCACCAGGCTCTTGCGGTGGCTGCCCGCCGCGTTGGGGTCGCCCGCGCGGAACGCGCAGGTGTACTTGCTGGCGAGCACGAAGCGCTCCCGGCGGCCTTCGAGGAGCTTGCCGAGGATCTTCTCGGAGCTGCCGTCGGTGTAGTTGTTGGCGGTGTCGATGAAGTTGCCGCCCGCGTCGTCGTACGCGTCGACGATCCGCGCGCTGGTGTCCTCGGGGGCGCCCCAGCCCCAGTCCGCGCCGATGGTCATGGTGCCGAGGCTCAGTTCGCTCACCCGCAGACCGGTCCTGCCGAACAGTGTGTAACGCACGAAAAGTTCCCCTTCGGTGGTCGGGTCGTGCGTCAGACGCTAAGAGCTGGAGGGCGCTTCAACGCAAGCACCGGGCCGGGCGGGCGGGCGCGGCCTGACAAATGTCACGGCGATGTGGTTACACCCGGGCCTGCCGGGGCGTGGGGCCGCGCGACGAAGCTGGAAACGCAAGGACGGACGGGCGCACAGCGATACGGAGGACCCATGAACAGCCAGGCCCCGCACGGTACGACGGCCGCGACCGGTTCCGGTGAGGCGGCCGGACCCGGCAAGGCCGCCGGCTCCGGCAAGAAGCTGGAGGGCCCGCGGGCGCTGCTCCTGGACGCCGGTGTCCCGATCGCCTCGTACTACGTCCTGACCGGTGTCTTCGGCCTGAGCACCCTCGCCGCGCTGGCCTGGAGCGGCGTCCTGCCCGCCGCGCGCTCCGTGTGGAGCCTGGTCAAGGAGCGCCGCCTCAACGCCATGGCCACGGTGATGACGGCGACCAACGTCGTCGGGCTGCTGCTGAGCCTGCTGGCGGGTGACGAGCGGCTGATGATGGCCAAGGACAGTGCCGTGAGCAGCACCTTCGGCCTGGCGGTGCTGGTGTCCGCGCTCGTCGGGCGGCCGATGCTGGCGCCGACGCTCAAGCCGTGGCTGACCCGGGGTGACGCCGCCATGGGCGCCGCGTGGGACCGGCTGACGGCCGAGTCGGCGCGGTTCCGGCGGGTGCAGAGCCGGCACTCCGCCGTGTGGGGCGCCGCCCTGCTGGGCGAGTGCGTGGCCCGGGTGATCGGCGCGTTCACCCTGCCGGTGGACACCATGGTGTGGCTGGGAACGGTGATGCTGATCGTGGCCATCGTCGTCGCGACCGTGGTCAGCGGGATGGTCGGCATCCAGACGATGGTGCGGATGCTGGTGGCCGAGGTGGCGGCGGACGCGGCGGCCGGAGCGGCGGACACCGCCCCGGCCCGGGACGTCAGCGCAACCCCGGCAGGGACCGCAGCTCGGTGATCCGCAGGGCGCGCGCCAGCAGCAGGAAGAGCAGCGCCATGGTCGCCGCCCCGGCGGCCAGGGCCAGCGCCGTGGACCAGAAGGCGTCCCCGGTGGCGCCGGCACAGGCGTGGGCCGCCGCCCACCCCACCGCTCCGGCGGCCAGCGCGGCACCGGTGAGCTTGCCGTACGTACGGCTCAGCCGGTGCCCGTCCAGCCGTCCTTCCAGGCGGCGGCGCAGCAAGTACGCACTGGCCAGCAGACCGACGCCGTACGACACGGCGTACGCGGCGGCCATGCCGACGACTGCCCACCGGGCCGGCAGCAGCAGGTGGCAGGCGGTGGCGAGCGCGATGTTCACACCGGAGATCCAGGCGGCCATCAGGAACGGTGTACGGGTGTCCTCGAAGGCGTAGAAGCCGCGCAGCAGCAGGGACTGGGCGGAGAACGGGATCAGGCCCAGCCCGAGGGCCTGGAGCATCTGACCCAGCGGCACGGCGGATTCGGCACTGGCGGCGCCGTGCGCGTACAGCAGCCGTGCCATCTCCGGGCCGAAGGCCACGAAGAAGACGGCGGCCGGGACGATGAGGGTGCCACTGATCCGCAGCGCGCGGGAGAGGTCGTCCCGCAGGTCGTCCAGGCGCCGTTCGGCGACCGCCCGGGTCATCCGCGGCAGTAGCGCGGTGATCAGCGAGACGGTGACGATGGACTGCGGCAGGCCCCAGATGTTCTGCGCATAGGTGTACGCGGAGAAGCCGACGCCCGCCTTGGGCAGTTCCTGGTCGGCGGCCGTCGCGTAGTGCGTGACGACGGTCATCGAGACGAGGTTGGCCAGCACGAACAGCAGCGTCCAGCGCGCCGCTTCGGCGCTCTTGCGCAGTCCGGTGCCGCGCCAGTCGAAGCGCGGCCGGAAGCGGAAGCCCGCCTCGCGCGCGTAGGGGATCAGCGCCAGGGCCTGGAGGGCGATGCCGATCGTGGTGCCCACTCCGAGCATCCGCACCTGCGCGTCGGTGATGTCCGCCACCGTCTCCGGGACGGTCAGCAGCCCGATGTACGCACCGAACATGGCGATCAGCACGACGTTGTTGAGCACCGGCGTCCACATCATCGCGCCGAACTTCCCGCGCGCGTTGAGCACCTGCCCCAGGATGCCGAACACTCCGTAGAAGAAGATCTGCGGCAGCAGGAACCGGGCGAAGACGACGGTCAGTTCATAGGCGGCGTGGTTCTCCGGTGTGTCCGTCGTGTAGAGGCTGACGATCTCGGGCGCGGCCCACACCGCGAGCAGCGTGCCGACACCGAGGACGGACAGGACGAGCGTGACCAGCCGCTGCTCGTGGGCCCGCCCGCCGTCCGGGTGCTCCGCCCGGGCGCGTACGAGCTGCGGCACGAGCACGGCGTTGAGCGCGCCGCCGATCAGCAGCGTGTACAGGCTCATCGGGACGAGGTTGGCGGTGTTGTACGTGGTGGCCAGCAACCCCGTACCGAGGGCGCCGGCCTGGAGGACGCCCCGGAACAGGCCGGTCGCGCGGGAGACGACCGTGCCCACGGCCATCAGGAGGGAGGAGCGGCGCAGACCGCCGGGGGCGGGCCCGCCCCCGTCCTTCTCCATCTGCTCTCGCTGTGCCCTTTGGCCGCGACCGTCCCCCATGACCGTGGAATCACCCCTGGTCCTTGAATGCGCGTCGGAACGCGTTTCCTCCACCATGGCCGCAACCTAAACCCAAAGGATCACGCATCGCGACTTCCGCCCCGGTGGCCCCGGGCGGATCCCCGGCGCCTAGGCTCGGCGGCAGCGACGGGACGCCCTGGGCCGCCCGGCCGGCATCCGGTGCCACGCGCCGGACCCCGGTTCGCCGGCGGCCCTTCGTCGGCCACGAAGGGAAGTACAGACATGTCGACAGTTCACGCGGGGGCCGGTACGGCCGGACGGAACTCAGCGGTCTCACTGGAGGCGCTGCACCAGGAGCTGATCCGGCGCAACCCCGGGGAACCGGAATTCCACCAGGCCGCCCTCGAAGTGCTGCAGACCCTCGCCCCGGCGCTGGCGGCCCGTCCCGAGTACGCCGAGGCCAAGATCCTGGAGCGGATCTGCGAGCCGGAGCGCCAGATCCTCTTCCGCGTGCCGTGGCAGGACGACTCCGGAGCCGTCCACGTCAACCGCGGCTTCCGGGTGGAGTTCAACAGCGCCCTCGGGCCCTACAAGGGCGGGCTGCGCTTCCACCCCTCCGTCAACCTCGGCATCGTCAAGTTCCTCGGCTTCGAGCAGATCTTCAAGAACGCCCTCACCGGACTGAACATCGGCGGCGGCAAGGGCGGCAGCGACTTCGACCCGCGCGGCCGCTCCGATGCCGAGGTGATGCGGTTCTGCCAGTCCTTCATGACCGAACTCCACCGCCACCTGGGCGAGCACACCGACGTGCCGGCGGGCGACATCGGCGTCGGCGGCCGGGAGATCGGCTACCTCTTCGGCCAGTACCGGCGGATCACCAACCGCTGGGAGGCCGGGGTGCTGACCGGCAAGGGCCTGGGCTGGGGCGGCTCCACGGTCCGTACGGAAGCCACCGGCTACGGCAATGTGCTCTTCACCGCGGAGATGCTGCGGCAGCGCGGTGAGGACCTGGACGGCCAGCAGGTCGTCGTCTCCGGCTCGGGCAATGTCGCCGTCTACACGATCGAGAAGGCCCAGGCGCTCGGCGCGAACGTGCTGACCTGCTCGGACTCCGGCGGCTACGTGATCGACGAGAAGGGCATCGACCTCGACCTGCTCAAGCAGGTCAAGGAGGCCGAGCGGGGCCGCGTGGCGGACTACGCGGACCGGCGCGGCGCCTCCGCCCGGTACGTGCCGGGCGGCCGGGTCTGGGACGTGGCCTGCGACGTCGCGCTGCCCTCCGCGACCCAGAACGAACTGGACGCCGACGCCGCGCGCGTCCTCGTGCGCAACGGCGTCAAGGCCGTCTCCGAAGGCGCCAACATGCCGACGACGCCCGGCGCGGTGGCCCTCTTCCAGGAGGCGGGTGTGGCCTTCGGGCCGGGCAAGGCGGCCAACGCGGGCGGCGTGGCCACCAGCGCCCTGGAGATGCGGCAGAACTCCGGCCGCGAATCCTGGGACTTCGCGCGCACCGAGGGCGAGCTGGCGGCGATCATGCGCGGCATCCACGACACCTGCTACGAGACCGCGGAGCGCCACGGCCTGCCGGGCGACTACGTCACGGGCGCGAACGTCGCGGGCTTCGAGCGGGTGGCGGAGGCGATGCTGGCGCAGGGGCTGATCTGAGCGGCTGATCTGAGCGGCTGATCTGAGGGGCTGATCTGAAGGGCCGGTCCGAGGGGTTGGCCTGAGGGGTTGGCTTCAGGAGTTGATCTGAAGGGGGCCGGTCCCCGGTGTCCGCGCTGCCGCGCCCGGCCCCGGGGCGCTGTCGGTAGTGGCTCGTAGAGTGGCCGGTATGAACATCTGTGTCTTCTGCTCCGCCGCCGACCTCGACGCCCGCTACACCGAGCCCGCCCGCGAGTTCGCCGAGCTGATCGGCAAGGGCGGCCACGCCATGGTGTGGGGCGGCTCGGACAGTGGACTGATGAAGGTCATGGCGGACGGCGTGGAGGCGGCGGGCGGCCGGCTCGTCGGCGTCTCCGTGGACTTCCTCGCCCACAAGGTGCGCCCCGGGGTGGACGACATGGTGGTCACCAAGGACCTCGCCGAGCGCAAGGCCGAGCTGCTGGCGCGCGCCGACGCGATCGTCGTCATGGTCGGCGGCACCGGCACGCTCGACGAGGCCACCGAGATCCTGGAGCTGAAGAAGCACGGCCTGCACACCAAGCCCGTGGTGCTGCTGAACGCCGCCGGTTTCTACGACGGCCTCAAGGAGCAGTTCCAGCGCATGGAGAAGGAAGGCTTCCTCCCGCTGCCGCTCACGGAGCTGGTGTTCTTCGCGGAGGACGGCGCCGGGGCGCTGGCGTACCTGGAGGAGCAGGCGGGCGTCCAGGGCTGAGGCGGGGACCGGCGCCGGGTCGGAATGCATCATTCCGCTCCGCGCGGACGCGCCCGCGCCGCCCCGGTCCCCCTCGTTAGGATCGGGTCCATGGGTACGCACTTGATCACGGGCGCAGGATCGGGCATCGGAGCGGCGGTCGCGCGGCGGCTCGCCGACCGCGGCGAGGAGCTCTGGCTGCTGGCGCGCGACGCCGGCCGCGCCAAGGAGCTGGCCGGGCAGTTCCCCGGCGCCCGCACGGTGGTCGGCGACCTCGCCACCCCCGAGAAGCTGGACTGGGCCTTCGGCAAGCAGTCGCTGCCGGACCGCCTCGACTCCCTGCTGCACATCGCGGGCGTCGTCGAACTGGGCGCCGTCGGCGACCTCGGTCCCAAGGCGTGGCAGCGCACGCTCGCCGCCAACCTCGTCTCGCCCGCCGAGCTGACCCGCCAGTTCCTCCCGCAGTTGCGCACCGCCAAGGGCCACGTCGTCTTCGTCAACTCCGGCGCCGGTCTGCACGCCCACGCCCAGTGGGGCGCGTACGCCGCCAGCAAGCACGGCCTGAAGGCGCTCGCCGACTCGCTGCGCGCCGAGGAGCACGGCAACGGCGTACGGGTGACCTCCATCTACCCGGGCCGCACCGCCACCCCCATGCAGGAGAACGTCTTCCGCCAGGAGGGCCGCGAGTACGACGCCTCCCGGTGGATCGACCCGGAGTCGGTGGCCACGACCCTCCTCACGGCGCTCGACCTGCCGCGCGACGCGGAGATCAACGACCTGACGGTGCGGCCGGGCCGCTGAGCGGAGCATCGACGGGGTTCCCGGCCTGCCCGCGGCCGGGGCCCCGATGCGCAAGATCGAGCCCGTCCGGCGTTCGAGGACATCGGTGACGGATGCGCGGCCCGTCCCGCAGCCGGGGCCCCGGCAGCCCCCCGGCCCCCCGTGGCCAGGCGCCACACCACTTACCCTCGACAGGTGACCGAGAACAACGCCCCCACCCGCCTCGCCGGCGACGCCGGCACCGGTACGGCCACCGGCATCGGCTCCATGCCCGGCGGCGACGCCCGCGAGGCCGCCCGGACCGTGACCGGCTCGCTGGAGACCTTGCCGTACCTGCCGGAGCTGCCCGCCCGGGGGCCCGGCGCCGACATGATCGGCCGGACCGCCGGGCTCCTCGTCGACGTGTACGCGCACGTGGAGCCGAGCGGCTGGCGGATCAGCGACCGGCCGGGCCGGGACACCCGGCGCGCCCGTTCCTGGATGGGCGAGGACCTGGACGCGCTGGAGGAGTTCACCCAGGACTACGCGGGTGACCTGAAGGTCTCGGCGGTCGGCCCGTGGACCCTGGCCGCCGCGCTCGAACTGCGCAACGGCGAGGCGGCCCTCAGCGACCCCGGCGCCTGTCGGGACCTGACGGCGTCGCTGGCCGAGGGCCTGCGCGCGCACCTCGCCGACGTACGGCGGCGGGTGCCCGGCGCGCGTCCGGTGCTCCAGTTGGACGAGCCGTCGCTGACCGCCGTCCTCCAGGGCCGGATCAAGTCCGCGAGCGGCTACCGCACGCACCGCGCCGTGGACCGGGCCGTCGTGGAGGGCGCCCTGCGCGACCTGGTCGCCGTCGCCGGGGAGGCGGGCGCGCCGGTGGTCGTCCACTCCTGCGCCCCCGACGTCCCGTTCGCCCTGCTGCGGCGCGCCGGCGTGCGCGGCGTCTCGTTCGACTTCGGACTGCTCACCGAGCGTGAGGAGGAGGCGATCGGCGAGGCGGTCGAGGGCGGTACGACGCTCCTGGCGGGCGTGGTGCCGGGCGTGGACGGCCCATTGTCAGACCCTGCCGGTAGCGTCATGGGTGTCAGGACGCTGTGGCGCAGGCTGGGGCTGGCGCCGGGGACTCTCGCGGAGTCCGTGGTGGTCACCCCGTCGTGCGGGCTGGCGGGCGCTTCGCCCGCATATGCCCGCGCGGTGCTCGCCCACTGCGTCCGGGCCGCGAGATCGCTCGCAGACAACCCTGAGTGACGGCACTCAAGGACCACGGGAGGACGTAACGGTGGCCGGCGAACAGCACACGGCGGGGCACGCGGTGCCCGCGAAGGCGCGGGAAGAGCACGCTCATCTGGCCGAGCAGATCGAGGAGCACCGCTTCCGCTATTACGTGCGGGACGCCCCCGTCGTCAGCGACGCGGAGTTCGACAAGCTGCTGCGGTCCCTGGAGGCTCTGGAGGACGAGCACCCCGAGCTGCGCACCCCGGACTCGCCGACGCAGAAGGTCGCCGGGCAGTACGAGACCGAGTTCACCGAGGTGGCGCACCGCGAGCGGATGCTCTCGCTGGACAACGCCTTCGACGACGAGGAGCTGGCGGCCTGGGCCGAGCGGCTGGCGACGGAGCTGGGCGGCGACCCGAAGAGCGCCGGCTACCACTTCCTGTGCGAGCTGAAGGTCGACGGCCTCGCGGTCAACCTGACGTACGAGAAGGGCCGGCTGACCCGCGCCGCGACCCGTGGCGACGGCCGTACGGGCGAGGACATCACGCCCAACGTCCGCACGATCACGGAGATCCCGGACCGCCTGAAGGGCGACCGCGTCCCGGACCTGGTGGAGGTCCGCGGCGAGGTCTACTTCCCGATGGAGAAGTTCCTGGAGCTGAACGAACGGCTGGTGGCCGACGGCAAGCCGCCGTTCGCCAACCCGCGCAACGCCGCCGCCGGTTCGCTGCGCCAGAAGGACCCGAAGGTCACGGCCACCCGCCCGCTGCACATGGTCGTGCACGGCATCGGCGCCCGCGAGGGCTTCGACATCGACTGCCAGTCGCACGCGTACGACCTGCTGCGCGAGTGGGGCCTGCCGACCGCCGACCACAACGAGGTCGTCGACTCCCTGGAGGCCGTGCGCGGGTTCATCGAGCGCTACGGCGATCCGGAGACCCGGCGTACGGCCGTCGCCCACGAGATCGACGGCGCCGTGGTCAAGCTGGACGAGATCGCCCTCCAGGGCCGCCTCGGCTCGACCTCGCGCGCGCCGCGCTGGGCGATCGCGTGGAAGTACCCGCCGGAGGAGGTCAACACCAAGCTGGTGGACATCCGCGTCGGCGTCGGCCGTACGGGCCGCGTGACGCCGTACGCGGTCGTCGAGCCGGTCACGGTGGCCGGCTCCGAGGTCGAGTTCGCCACGCTGCACAACCAGGACGTGGTCAAGGCCAAGGGCGTCTACATCGGTGACACCGTCGTGCTGCGCAAGGCGGGCGACGTGATCCCGGAGATCCTGGGCCCGGTGGTGGACCTGCGGGACGGCAGCGAGCGGGAGTTCGTGATGCCCGCCGAGTGCCCCGAGTGCGGTACGGCGCTTCAGCCCGCCAAGGAGGGCGACGTCGACCTGCGCTGCCCCAACGCCCGTTCCTGCCCCGCCCAGATCCGTGAGCGGCTGTTCTACCTGGCCGGCCGCAAGTCCCTGGACATCGAGAACTTCGGCTATGTCGCGGCCACGGCGCTCAGCCAGCCCCTGGAGCCGGCCGAGCCGCCGCTGAAGGACGAGGGCGACCTCTTCAGCCTGTCCATCGAGCAGTTGCTGCCCATCAAGTCCTATGTCCTCGACCCGGACAGCGGCCTGCCCAAGCGCGACCCGAAGACCGGCGAGGAGAAGGTCGTCACCTTCTTCGCCAACCAGAAGGGCGAGCCGAAGAAGAACGCCCTGGCGATGCTGGAGAACATCCAGGCGGCCAAGGAGCGCCCGCTGGCCCGGATCCTGACCGGTCTGTCGATCCGTCATGTGGGCCCGGTGGCCGCCCAGGCGCTCGCCATGGAGTTCCGTTCGCTGGACCGGATCAGGGACGCGAGCGAGGAGGAGCTGGCGGCCGTCGAGGGCGTCGGCGCGACCATCGCCGCCTCGCTCAAGCAGTGGTTCGCCGAGGACTGGCACCGCGAGGTCGTGGAGAAGTGGCGGGCCGCCGGGGTCCGGATGGAAGAGGAATCCTCAGGAGACGAAGGCCCGCGTCCACTTGAAGGCGTCACCGTCGTTGTAACGGGCACACTTCAGTCACACACCAGAGATGGCGCGAAAGAAGCCCTGCAGCGTCTCGGAGCGAAGGTGACCGGTTCCGTTTCGAAGAAGACCGGTTTCGTGGTGGTGGGAGACAATCCTGGTTCGAAGTACGACAAGGCCATGCAGTTGAAGGTGCCTGTGCTAGACGATGACGGCTTCGCGGTGCTGCTGGAGCAGGGTCCCGATGAAGCACGAGCGGTAGCTGTCACTCCGCCTGAGGGCGAGTGAGGAGTCACCTCATCGGCGCATAGCAGATGGTTCCGGATGGCCGGGTCGCATTCGGGCAACCGCTGCCGATCGCTGCCCGCGGCGGCCTTCTGCGGCCTACTGTTGAGGTGTGCGCCTGCCGTGGCGCGGGCACAGCCGGCTGTGAGAGGTATCGGAATGAAACCGACCGACAGCGCCGCTCCGGCGTCGCGGCTCCGCCGGCTCGTGGTGCCCGCGCTGCCCGCGACCGTCGTGCTGATGGCGGGCACCGCGCTCGCGGCGGGAGTGATCCGCACGCTCGGCACCGGCCGGGCCCTGTTCCCGGAAGGCGCCGTCGGCTGGGCCCTGGCGATCCTGACCGGTGTCATCGTGGGCCACCTGGTCGCCCTCGGCCGCGACCGCTGGTGGGGCGGCACGGGCTCCGGCGCGGCGCTGGCCCTCGCCGTCCTGCTGCTGTACGGCTGGGTGCCCGCCGTCCTGGTGAGCGTCGCTGTCGTGCTGCTGGTCGGGGCCGCGCGACGGCACCGCTGGCGACAGGCCCTGCTGCACGGCGCGGTGGACATCCTCGGGATCGGCGCCGCGGCGCTGGGCCTCGCCGCCTTCCACGTCGTACCGACCGTCGAACACCCGTGGCAGCCCGCCGCCTGGGACCTGTCCGTCCTGCCCGACATCCTCGTCGCGGCCGCCGCGTACCTGATCGTCACCCGCGCCCTGCTGTGGTTCACCATGGCGTCGCGCAGCGGCAGCCTGCCCACCATCGCCCGGACGGCGCTGGCCCGCCAGGCCCTGGTCGGCGTGGCGCTGCTCGGCATCTCGCCGCTGATCGTGGTGGCCGCCGTGCACGCGCCGTTCCTGCTGCCGATGTTCGCCGTACCGCTGATCGCCCTGGACTCCACCCTGTGGATCGCCCGCGCCCGCGCCGAGGAGCAGTTGCGGGACCCGCTCACCGGCCTGCCCAACCGCCAGTGGCTGCTGGAGCGCACCTGGACCGCGCTGGACGACGCCGAGCGCATCGGCGCCCGATCCGCCCTCGTCCTGATCGACCTGGACCGTTTCCGCTCGGTCAACGACACCCTCGGGCACCTCGCGGGCGACCGGCTGCTGCTCCAGATAGCCGACCGGCTGCGGCACGCGCTGCCGCGCGGCGCCGAGGTCGCCCGGCTCGGCGGTGACGAGTTCGCGGTCCTGCTGCCCACCGCGGACTCCCTGACCAGCGCCCAGCGGGTGGCCCGCAACCTCGTCGCGGCGCTCGGCTCGCCGCTCGACCTGGACGGACTCACCCTCGTACTGGAAGCCAGCGCGGGGGTCGCGGTCTTCCCCGACCACGCCCTGGACGCCGAGGGCCTGCTGCGCCGGGCGGACGTCGCCATGTACCAGGCCAAGCGGGACCGCAGCGGCGTCGAGGTGTACGAGGCCAAGCGGGACGGCAACACTCCCGACCGGCTCGGCCTCCTGGGTGATCTGCGCCGCGCGCTCGACGCCGGCGACGTGGAGCTGCACTACCAGCCCAAGGTCGGCTTCGACGGGCACGTGGCCGGGCTGGAGGCACTGGTCCGGTGGGTCCATCCGGAGCGCGGCCGGGTCCCGCCGGACGAGTTCATCGCCATCGCCGAGTCGTCCGGGCTGATGCCGCGCCTGACGGAGTACGTCCTGGAGACCGCGCTCGCCCAGGTGGCCCGGTGGCGCGCGTCCGGCCTGGAGGTGCCGGTCGCGGTCAACGTCTCGCCGCGCGACGTGCACACCCCCGGCTTCGCCGGCGCGGTGGCCGCGCGACTGGCCCGCCATCAGGTGCCGCCCGGCTCGCTCCAGTTGGAGATAACGGAACACGTCCTGCTGGAGGACCCGCAGCGGGCCGCCGACACGCTGGCCGGGCTGACCGGCCACGGCGTCAAGATGTCCCTGGACGACTTCGGCACCGGCTACTCGTCCCTCGTCCACCTGCGCCGCCTGCCGGTCAGCGAACTGAAGATCGACCGCTCCTTCGTCGCCCGGCTCGCCGTGGACAACGAGGACGCCGAGATCGTCCGCTGCACCCTGGACCTGGCCCACTCGCTCGGTCTGCTGGTGGTCGCCGAGGGCGTCGAGGACGACGAGACCTGGGAGCGGCTGCGCGACCTGGGCTGCGACGCCGTACAGGGCTGGCTGGTCGCCGCCGCGATGCCGCCGGACGAGACCACGGCCTGGCTGCGGGCCCGCGGCGAGCGCGGCTGGCAGCGCGAGGCGGAGCGCTCCGCCGCCGAACCCCAGCACGAGCGCGCCACGGCGGTCGAGGAAGCCGACCAGCGCGTCATCTGACCGGCCCGCCGCGCCCGGCGCCGTCCGGCCCCGGCCCGTACCGCGGACGCCGTCCGGCCCCGGCCCGGCAGCCCACCGCTCCCACTCGCGCCCAGCCCGCCCCCGCCCCGTACGGCGTGCGCCCCGCCCCGTACGGCGCGACCGCCCCACCCAGCGCCCCGGCGTGCGCCCCGCCCCGCAGGCCCCACACCACCCCACACCCCCCTCGCACCCCCTCCCGCCACCCCGGCGACCCGCCCCTCACCCCGGCCACCGCCCGTGCCACGCGGCCCGTGTCCGCCCGCACCGTACGGTCCGTGCCCGCGACTGCGGGAATGCGTTTCGAACCCCCGTTGCGTACGCCA
Organism: Streptomyces sp. NPDC045470; assembly: GCF_040646595.1. Taxonomy (NCBI): domain Bacteria; kingdom Bacillati; phylum Actinomycetota; class Actinomycetes; order Kitasatosporales; family Streptomycetaceae; genus Streptomyces; species Streptomyces sp. NPDC045470. The sequence continues at coordinate 334,203 of NZ_JBEZAN010000002.1, read as the reverse complement.
TAGGATTGGCCCGGACAACAAGCCAAGACACTCACCCTGAGGATCGCTGCATGCCTGGCATCACGCGCGAGGAGGTTGCCCACCTCGCCCGGCTGGCGCGCTTGGAGCTGAAGGACGAAGAGCTCGATCACTTCGCCGGACAGCTCGACGACATCATCGGCGCGGTCGCCCGCGTCTCCGAGGTCGCCGACCAAGACGTACCGCCGACCTCCCACCCGCTGCCCCTGACCAATGTCATGCGGCCGGACGTGGTCCGTCCGTCGCTGACGCCCGAGCAGGCGCTGTCCGGCGCCCCGGCCCAGGAACAGCAGCGTTTCAAGGTGCCGCAGATCCTGGGGGAGGAGTGACCGACATGGCAGATCTGATCAAGCTCACCGCCGCCGAGACCGCGGCGAAGATCGCCGCCGGCGAGGTCACGGCCGTCGAGGTCACCGAGGCGCACCTGGCCCGCATCGAGGCCGTCGACGAGAAGGTGCACGCCTTCCTGCACGTGGACCGCGAGGGCGCCCTCGCCCAGGCCCGTGCGGTGGACGCCAAGCGCGAGCGCGGCGAGAAGCTGGGCCCGCTGGCCGGCGTCCCGCTCGCCCTGAAGGACATCTTCACCACGGAGGGCATTCCCACCACCGTCGGTTCGAAGATCCTCGAAGGCTGGATCCCGCCGTACGACGCGACGCTGACCAAGAAGCTGAAGGCCGCCGACGTCGTCATCCTCGGCAAGACCAACATGGACGAGTTCGCCATGGGGTCCTCCACCGAGAACAGCGCCTACGGCCCGACCGGCAACCCCTGGGACCTCACCCGCATCCCCGGCGGCTCCGGCGGCGGCTCCTCCGCCGCGCTCGCCGCCTACGAGGCCCCGCTCGCCATCGGCACGGACACCGGCGGCTCGATCCGCCAGCCCGCCGCCGTCACCGGCACGGTCGGCGTCAAGCCCACCTACGGCGCGGTCTCCCGCTACGGCATGGTGGCGTTCTCCTCCTCCCTCGACCAGGGCGGGCCCTGCGCCCGTACGGTCCTGGACGCGGCCCTGCTGCACGAGGTCATCGCCGGCCACGACGAGCTGGACTCCACCTCCATCGACGCGCCGGTCCCGCCGGTCGTCGAGGCGGCCCGCAACGGCGACGTCAAGGGGATGCGCGTCGGCGTCGTCAAGGAGTTCTCCGGCGAGCACTACCAGGCCGGCGTCATGCAGCGGTTCAACGAGTCCGTCGAGCTGCTGCGCGAGCTGGGCGCGGAGATCGTGGAGATCTCCTGCCCGTCCTTCGACCTCGCGCTGTCGGCGTACTACCTGATCGCGCCGTCCGAGTGCTCCTCGAACCTGGCCCGCTTCGACGCCATGCGCTACGGCCTGCGGGTCGGCGACGACGGCACCCGGTCCGCCGAGGACGTCACGGCCCTGACCCGCGAGGCCGGCTTCGGCCCCGAGGTCAAGCGCCGCGTCATGCTCGGCACGTACGCGCTCAGCTCCGGCTACTACGACGCGTACTACGGCTCGGCGCAGAAGGTCCGCACCCTGATCACCCAGGACTTCGAGAAGGCCTTCGAGCAGGTCGACGTGCTGATCTCGCCGACCACGCCCACCACGGCCTTCCCGATCGGCGAGCGCGCCGACGACCCGATGGCGATGTACCTCGCCGACCTGTGCACGATCCCGACGAACCTGGCAGGCAACGCGGCCATGTCGCTGCCCTGCGGCCTGGCCCCCGAGGACGGGCTGCCGGTGGGGCTGCAGATCATCGCCCCTGCCATGGCCGACGACCGGCTCTACAAGGTCGGTGCCGCGGTCGAGGCCGCGTTCACCGCCCGTTGGGGGCACCCGCTGCTTGAGGAGGCACCGTCCCTGTGAGTGGAAAGCTTGCGAAGGCCAAGGGCTTCAAGAAGTCCAAGGCCGGTACGTATCTGTCCATCGGCACCACGCTGTTCGGTGCGGTGAGCGTCGTCAAGCAGGCGAAGGCGGCCAAGGGCGAGCAGGACCGGCTCCAGCTCCTGGACGCCGTCGTCTCCGCCGCCGCCATCGCCACCGGAGTCGCGCTGCTGATCCGCGATCTGCGTCGTCTCGGCGACGACGACGTGCTCGCGGGCTGAGCGGGACTGAGAGGTTAGTTTTCCGTGACCGTCACTGAACTGGTGTCGTACGAGGACGCGCTGACCACCTACGACCCTGTGATGGGTCTTGAGGTGCACGTCGAACTCGGCACCAAGACCAAGATGTTCTGCGGGTGCTCGACGTCCCTGGGCGCCGACGCCAACTCGCAGACCTGCCCCACCTGCCTGGGCATGCCCGGCTCGCTCCCGGTCGTCAACGCGGTCGGCGTCGAGTCCGCCGTCAAGATCGGCCTGGCCCTGAACTGCTCGATCGCCGAGTGGTGCCGTTTCGCCCGGAAGAACTACTTCTATCCGGACATGCCGAAGAACTTCCAGACGTCGCAGTACGACGAGCCCATCGCCTTCGACGGGTACCTGGATGTGCAGCTGGAGGACGGCGAGATCTTCCGCGTGGAGATCGAGCGCGCCCACATGGAGGAGGACACCGGCAAGTCGACGCACGTCGGCGGCGCCACCGGCCGTATCCACGGCGCGTCCCACTCCCTGCTGGACTACAACCGCGCCGGCATCCCGCTCATCGAGATCGTCACCAAGCCCATCCAGGGCGCGGGCGAGCGGGCCCCCGAGGTCGCCAAGGCGTACGTCGCCGAGCTGCGCGAGCTGATCAAGGCGCTGGGCGTGTCCGAGGCCCGCATGGAGATGGGCCAGATGCGCTGCGACGTGAACCTGTCGCTGCGCCCCAAGGGCGTCGAGAAGTTCGGCACCCGCTCCGAGACGAAGAACGTCAACTCGCTGCGCAGCGTCGAGCGGGCCGCCCGCTTCGAGATCCAGCGGCACGCCGCGGTGCTGTCCTCGGGCGGCACGATCATCCAGGAGACCCGCCACTTCCACGAGGAGGACGGCTCCACCACCCCCGGCCGGGTCAAGGAGGAGGCGGAGGACTACCGCTACTTCCCCGAGCCCGACCTGGTGCCGGTGGCCCCTTCCCGCGAGTGGGTCGAGGAGCTGCGCAAGGGCCTGCCCGAGCTGCCGCGCGTACGCCGTAACCGGCTGCGCGAGGAGTGGGGCGTCTCCGAGCACGACATGCAGTCCATCCTCAACGCCGGCGCCGTGGACCTGATCGTCGCCACCACCGAGGCCGGCGCGGACTCCGCCGCCGCCCGCAAGTGGTGGATGGGCGAGCTGGCCCGCCGCGCCAACGAGGACGGCACCGAGCTCGCCGCCCTGCCCATCACCCCGGAGCAGGTCGCGCGGGTCGCGGCGCTGGTCGCCGAGGGCTCCCTCAACGACAAGCTGGCGCGCCAGACCATCGAGGGCGTCCTCGCGGGCGAGGGCGACCCGGACACCGTCGTCGAGAAGCGCGGCCTGAAGGTCGTCTCGGACGAGGGCGCGCTGGGCAAGGCGGTCGACGAGGCCATCGAGTCCAACGCCGCCATCGCCGACAAGATCCGCGGCGGCAAGGTCGCGGCGGCCGGCGCGCTGGTCGGCGCGGTCATGAAGGCCACCCGCGGCCAGGCCGACGCGGCCCGTGTCCGTGAGCTGATCCTGGAGAAGCTGGGCGTCGAGGGCTGACACCCGGTTCCGGTACGCGAGGGGCGGCACACCACCGGTGTGCCGCCCTTCTGCATGTGTGCCGCGTTACGGCAGGTTGTGCACGTGCGGTCCGACCGCGTTCGACCAGGCGTTGCCGGTCGACGCGTCCCAGTTGGTGGACCAGGTCATGGCGCCGCGCAGGGACGGGTAGGTCCTGGCGGGCTTGAAGGAGCCGCAGCCGGTGCCCTTGGTGAGGCAGTCCAGCGCGCTGTTGACGACGCCGGGGGAGACGTAACCGCCGCCGGCGGCCCGGGTCGAGGCCGGAACACCGATCCCCACCTGGGACGGGTCGAGGCCGCCTTCGAGCTGGATGCAGGCCAGGGCGGTGAGGAAGTCCACGGTGCCCTGCGAGTAGACCTTGCCGTCACAGCCGAGCATCGAACCGCTGTTGTAGTACTGCATGTTGACGACGGTGAGGATGTCCTTGATGTTCAGCGCGGTCTTGAAGTAGCCGCCCTGGGTGGACTGCATGTCGATGGTCTGCGGGGCCATGGTGATGACCAGCTTGCTGCCCGCCTTCTGGGACAGCGAGCGCAGGGCCTGCGACATGTAGGTCGGGTTGATGCCGTTTTCGAGGTCGATGTCGACGCCGTTGAAGCCGTACTCCCGCATCAGCGCGTAGGCACTGTTGGCGAAGTTGTTCGCCGAGGCGGAGTCGTTGACGGAGATGGTGCCCTTCTCGCCGCCGACGGACAGGATGACGTTCTTGCCGGCCGCCTGCTTGGCCCTGATGTCGGCCTTGAACTGCGCGACCGTGTAACCGCCCAGGCCCGCCGAGTCGAGGTTGAAGGTGATCGCGCCGGGCGTGGTGGTGGCGTCCGCGAAGGAGACCGCGATGATGTCGTACTGGTCGGAGACGTCGCTGATCTTCTGCACGGTCGCGCCGTTGTTGAAGTTCTGCCAGTAGCCGGTGACCGCGTGCTTCGGTACGGAGGGGCCGGGGCCGCCGCCATCCGGGGACGTGGTGGCGGTGACCTCGGCGGACTTGGCGGACTCGCCTGCCGCGTTGGTCGCGGCGACCTGGAAGCGGTACGCGGTGGACGGGTTCAGGCCGGTCACGGTGGCCGACGTACCGGTGACCGACTGCACCTTGGCACCGTCGCGGTAGACGTGGTACCCGGTGGCGTACGTGGCCGGGTTCCAGGACAGCGCCACCGAGGACGCGGTGACCGCGCCGGCGGTCAGCCCGGTGGGCGCGCCGGGAACCGGATCACCCGGGTCACCGTTGCCGCCGCCGTCCGGTCCGAAGACGCTGATGTCGTCGGCGAAGTAGGCGGACTGCCCGTACCAGCCGTGGGTGTAGACGGTGACCGAGGTGGTGGAGGGGCCGGTGGTGAAGGTGGTCTTCAGTTGCTGCCAGGTGGTGGCGCCGGGGACCCAGGTGGACACGTCGGTGGTGCCGGTGCCGCCGACGCCGAGGTAGACGTACGAGCCCTGGACGTACGCGCTCAGCGTGTACGTGGAGCCGGGCTTGACGGCGACGGTCTGCGAGCACTTGGCCTGGTCGGAGCCGGCCGGCGTGGCCTTCAGGGCCGAGGTGCCGCCGTGCACGGGGGAGGACACGGTGGTGCCCGCGCCGGAGGAGCAGGTCCACCCGGAGAGCCCGGACTCGAATCCGGGGTTCTTGGCGTTGTTGACGTCGGCGGCGACACCGGCGGCGGCGTGGGGGGCCGCCGAGGCGCCGGCCGCGGTGCCGGTGACGGCGAGGGCGGCGGCCGCCAGCCCGGTGAAGGCGGTGGTGAGCCACCGTCTGTGCCGGGAGCGGGGGGTGCGGGACACGAGGGGGTGCGGCATGGCTGTCTCCAAGTCATGGGCCCGGAAGGGCCGTCCGCCCGGTCCGGAGGCGGGGCGGGCGTAGCGCACAAAATGGTCCAGACCAATGCGGTTGTCAAGAGTTCGTGAAAACTTACGCGCGCGTTGGTGCCGTCGCCGGAGGGGGCGAACCGTTCCCGGGGATGATGCGCGCCGCTTGCGTCCCCTTCTGAGGGAGGGGAGGCGGCACGCGGCGTACATCCTTCTCCTTAGGGGGCAGGTGGTCACCGTGGACGATGAACCGGCGCCCGGCGGGCCCGATGGTGGAGAGGTGCGACACACAACAACCACCTCTGAAGACACACGAGTTACGGGGGAGCCTGACCATGGGTGAAGTGAAGCGCCGGAGTCTGCTCGCGGGAGCGGCGGCGCTGGGGGGAACGGCCGCGGCCCTGGCGACGCCGGGCATCGCGGCCGCGGCGACCGCACCGGCCGTGTCCGGCACACCGGACGCGAGCGCCGCCGCGGCCGCCCGCCCGTCCGGCACCGGCCTCGTCACCCTCGGCCCCCACGACCCGCGCTACGCCTCCCTGACCCGGCGCGGCTGCAACGGCCGCTTCGCGGGCAAGCCCGACCACGTACACGTCGTGAGCACCACCGAGCAGGTCGTCACTGCGGTCCAGCAGGCCGTACGGGACGGCAAGCGCATCGCCGTACGCAGCGGCGGCCACTGCTTCGAGAACTTCGTCGACGACCCGTCCGTCACCGCCCTGATCGACACCTCGCCCATGCGCGCGGTCTGCTACGACGCCGCCCGGCGGGCGTTCGCCGTCCAGCCCGGTGCCCTGCTCGGCGAGGTCTACCGCGCGCTGTTCCTCGGCTGGGGCGTGACCATCCCGGCGGGGGCGACCGCCGAGGTCGGCGTCGGCGGACACGTCCTCGGCGGTGGGTACGGCACCCTCTCACGGCGGTACGGACTGTCCGTGGACCACCTGTACGCCGTCGAGGTCGTCGTGGTGGACCGCTCCGGCACGGCCCGCAGCGTGGTGGCCACCCGGGACCCCAAGGACCCGCACCACGACCTGTGGTGGGCGCACACCGGCGGCGGAGGTGGCAACTTCGGCATCGTCACCCGCTACTGGTTCCGCGACCCGCACGCCCGGGGCGACGACCCCGCCCGGCTCCTGCCCAAGGCCCCGGCGACGATGCTCGCCTTCGCCGCCACCTGGAACTGGAAAGACCTCGACGAGCGCGCGTTCACGCGGCTGGTGCGCAACCACGGCGCCTGGTACGAGCACAACAGCGGCCCGGACTCCCCGTACCACGACCTGTTCAGCGTCTTCATGCTCAACGCCCGCAACAGCGGCAGCATCGCCCTGGTGGGACAGCTCGACGCCACCACACCCGACGCCGAACGGCGGATGCACGCCTACGTGGACGCCGTTGGGCGCGGCGTGGGCGCCCGGCCCGCGCTCGACCATTCCGTCCGGCCGTGGCTGGAGGCGGTGGCCCTCGTCCAGGAGAGCGAGCCGGCCGCGTTCAAGGTCAAGGCCGGCTACCTCCGCAAGCGGTACACGGACCGGCAGATCACCGCGCTCCACCGGCACCTGGCGGGCCCGGCGGGCAGCAAGGACGCGGTGCCCGAGGGCGTCAACGGCTCACTGTGGCTGGTCTCGTACGGCGGACAGGTCAACAGCGTCGCACCGGACGCGACGGCGGTCGCCCAGCGGGACTCGATTCTCAAGGCGGTCTACATGACCGGCTGGGAGGGGGAGGAGGCGGCCGGGGCGAAGCCCTTGGCGTGGCTCCGGGACTTCTACCGCGACGTGTACGCGGACACCGGCGGCGTACCCGTCCCGAACGCCGTCAGCGACGGCTCGTTCATCAACTACCCGGACCGGGACCTCGCCGACCCGAAGCTGAACACCTCCGGCGTCCCCTGGCACACCCTGTACTACAAGGACCACTACCCGCGCCTCCAGCGGATCAAGGCGCGCTGGGACCCGCGGGACGAGTTCCGGCACGCGCTGTCGGTCCGTCCGCCGCGGTGACGTGAGCCGCACCCGGGCTGCCCGTGGGGCGGCTCGGGTGCGGGCGGTCAGTTGTCGGCCGACGGGATGAGGAAGCCCCGGGCAGGACCGCTGTCAGTACGCCCGCCACCCCCCTGCCGCCCGGCCCGGTTCCTCCGGCGCGACGACCCCGGGAATACCCAGCCGCCTCAGCGCGACGTCCACGTGCCGGGCCTCTTCCGCGTCCATACGCTCACCTTCTCTGCCGGGGTGCGGCAGCTTAGCCGCCCTGACCGCCGCCATGTGTCGCACACTCTCCGGGGTTGATGGGGCCGCGGCCGCCTGGTTTCGGGGTGTGGGAACAGTTCGCCGCGACCGGTACGAGGGCCTCGGCAGGCCCCGTCCACAGCTCGCTGTCCACGCTGTGCCCAGCCTGTTGGATCAGGGCCATGGTCCGGGCGAGTGCGTGTGGGTCGTACCGCTCGGGGCCCGGCCGTTCCGGGTAATGATGGACGAATCGGCCGAGCCGTTCGCACATCTTGGCGTACGGGTCCGTGTGCAGGATCAGCGCGTGCCATCCTTCGTCCACCACGCGTGATGGGGTGATCTTCACCGTGGGGAAGGCCTGTTGTGGACCTGTTGAGGATCGGCCCGCTCCGGTCGCTCGACCTGTCCCGGGTGAGGGCGACCGGAGCGGGGGCTCAGCGGGGTGTCGGAAGCGGTGGAATGCCCGCTTGCCCCTCGTTCAGTTCCAGGCGGCGTACGAGCGCCACGTCCTCGTACGTCCGGGCGAACGCCGGGTGACCCGTACGGCCCGTGTGCGTCATCATCGCCAGGCCGGCCGCCTTCAGGTCGGCGGTCGCCGCCGGCGTCCACCCGCAACCGGCGCTCAGGCAGTGCGCCGTGAGGGTGATCTCGCTCTGCGGATGGGTGCCGATGGCGTGCTGCACGGCGCGGAACACACGGCGGGTACTCACGGGCGTACCGCCGGGGTGCCGAGCGGCAGTCCTGTCACGCGCGGGTGGTGCGGGTGGTCGCGGATCTCCAGGGAACAGTCCGCGGCCGCCGACCGGTTCGTGCAACCGTCCGCCGTGCCTTTTCCCGTCCGGTACGCCTGCCGCCACGCCGCAGCGTGCGCGCAGGCGTCGCAGCCGTCGACCGGCACCGGTCCGGGTGACGCGGCCGGCACCGGGAGCACGACCGGCGGTTCCGGGCAGCTGCGGTGCGATGGGGGGTGTGGGCCCGGTTCATGACCGGGTCCCGACCGGGCGAGCCCAGGTCGGAGTCCGAGCGCGCTCCCCGTCCTCCCTCCGCGATCCGGCCTTCCGCCGCACCCGCTGCGTATGGCTGGAGCCAGGAGCGTTTGGCGCACGAGATCTGTCGCGGCGCCGGGGTCGGAGGCGAACCGGTCGGCCGCCAGGAGGTCAGCCGTTGAGAGAAGGGGAAGCGCACGCCCTGCCAATGGCTGCCGTTCATCGCCGCCGCCCTCGGGGTGCCCGTGGACGTGCTCAAGGAGCCGCGGGAGGCCGATGAACCGCCCCTGCCGGCCCTGGAGGACTTCCTGCCCGCCGGTGATCCGCTGGCCCCGCTCAGCGCCCGCGAGGGCCGACGTGTCGGTCTGGGGCAGGTGGGCGACCTGCAAGAACGCGTACACGGGCTCAGGCTCGCGGATGACGTGCTGGCCGGGGGAGACCTGATCCGTCCAGCGCTGCGGGAACTCCGCGCTGCCGTACGGGTCTACAAGGAAGGCGCCCACTCCGGAGAGGTGGGGCGCGCTCTTCTCCGGCAGATCGGCGAACTGGCGCAGATCGCGGGCTGGATCGCCAGCGATGCCGGGCAGCACGCGGACGCGGAACGGGTCCACCGACTGGGTCTCAGCGCGGCGATGCAGGCGGACGACCGGACGCTGGCCGGAAACCTCGCTGGTTCGCTGGCCTATCAACTCAGCAACACCGGCAGGGAGGCCGAAGGGGTCCAGCTTGCGCGGGCAGCCCTCGACGGAACAGGACCGGAGGCACCTGCGAAAGCCCGCGCGCTCTACCTCGATCGGGTGGCATGGGCTCACACCAGGGCCGGAGAAGCTCAGCCCGCCATGCGTGCACTCGCAGAGGCCGGCGAGGCGCTGGCAGCACACGGCGCTGGAGCCGAGTCGCCCGCTTACCTGTACTGGGTGGACGCCGGGGAGCTACAGGTCATGGAGAGCCGGGTCTACACGGAGCTACGCCGACCCTTGCGGGCCGTGCCCCTGTTACGGGACGTGCTCAGCCGGTACGACGCGACGCACACCCGGGAACTCGCCCTGTACCTGTCGTGGCTGGCCGTCGCTCTGGCCGACGCGAACGAACCGGAAGAGGCGGCCGCGACAGCGGAACGGGTCATCGCGCTGAGCGAGGCCGTCACCAGCGACCGCACGGCCCAACGGGTGCGCGTCGTGCTGGGGCGGCTGGAGGGCTACCGGGACGTTCCGGAAGTCCGGGCGGTACTTGACGGCGCTGCGTGAAGGCGGAAGGGGCAGGGCGCCGCCCGTCCCACCGGATGAGCCCACAACCGGAACCGGAACCATCTGTTCTCGAAACCGTCACCCCGACACCTGTCGCCCGCCACCGCGCTCCACTACCGTCCCGCTCGCAGCAGCCAATGGGCTGTGGGGGAACCATTGCCCGACCGTGGGCAGACGACTGGGAGGTCGAGCGTGGCATCCGAGGTATCTCGCAGACGGGTCATGGGACTTGGCGCGGCCGCGGCGGGTGCGGCCGCCGCCGCGTCCCTGCTGCCGCCGTCCCTTCAGCAGGCGCTGGCCGCCGGGCCGGCCGCCGCCGAGCGTGGGCACGGGCACGGCCGGGGTGGCCTCGGAGACATCAGGCATGTCGTCGTGCTGATGCAGGAGAATCGTTCCTTGGATGGTCGAAGACTCCTGTAGCAGTGTAAGCACCCCATTGACCAGCAGAAAGCCCCGCCCGGCACATTGGCCGAACGGGGCGTTTCGTTGTCTCAGGAGTCACACAGTAGGTGCGTCCAGCTCATCAGGAGTCGGGCGTGGAACCAGTTGGGTGGCGTGATCGGGGCACGCGTAGACCACCACTGGAGGGCCGCTCACGCGCTCCACGGACGACACGGGCACGGCGCCCGCAGTGGGCCGTTTACAGACGCAGCAGAACTCAGAGGCAGTGTTCATGCTGACACCGCCGGAGTGGTGAACGCCGACGCGGGGAACGGCGCACCAGGGTAGGTGTAGGGGTACTCACGTTCAGGCGCTTCCGTGGCCAGCCGTAGAGCGATACGGCGGTGCAGGCGGAGCGTCGCTTCGTCGGGCAGGGCGTACGGACGGACGGACAACCGACTGTCTTCGTAGACCAGCGGTTCCCGCCGCGCGGTGACGTGCTCGGGTTCGGGGGTCGGCCAGGGGGTGAGGTGGATGTGGGCGCCCAAATCGACGGGCAGCCGATCGGCGAGGTAGGCCGCGCTGTGGCGCCCGGGGGTGCGCCGGCGGGCGGCTGGAAGGAAGACGGCAAGCACCCGCAGCAGAGCGCGGGCGATAGAGTCGCGCATGGTCGTTTCAGCTCCCTTGTAGCTGTCTCGGCAAGCCCCGGCGGACCGGTACCAGCGGTGCGCCGGGGCGTCTCGTTAGCGACGGTAACCAACTCCTATACCCACGTCTATATACGTATAGCTTCGGCCACCTAAGTGGCTGGTTGTCTACGCTTCCCGCATGGCCGCAGAGATTGACTACGACTCCCCGACCCCGCCCTACCGGCAGATCGCAGCCGAGATCATCCGAGACATTGAGGCCGGGGTCCTCCGCGTGGACCGCCCTATCCCCTCAGAGTCCGCGCTGATTCAGCGGTGGGGAGTGGCGCGCGACACCGCCCGGCGCGCGGTGCGGTACCTGCGGGAGGAGGGGTACGCGTACACCGTGCCCCAGCGCGGGACGTACGTCCGCGATCGAAGCGACCAGACTCAAGAGGTCGAGTGATCCAGGCTGCGCGCCACGGGGTGTAACGGACGTGGTGGAGATAGACCACGTGCGGCCCCTAGTGAGCGGAGGAGCTGGCGCGGAGGGGAACGTATGAGCGCTATGCCGTGGGCGCGATCGTCAAGACGACGGACGAACTTCGGAGCCGTCCAGCGCCGCCGGTCGAAGCGCATCGAAAGTCGCCTGGTTGGTCTTCGCTACTTCGTCACACGGCCCGCATACGTCAGCTCCTGCGACCCTAGGGCAGGGGGCGCCGTCCGCCCGCCAGCCTGGTGCCAGACAGGGGGCAAGCAACCGACCGTGCTCCTGTAGGAACTCCTGCCACTCTTCATCGCTGGAGATACCGACGGCGCGTTTCACCTTGCGCACTTGTTGCCAGATCCTTTGCCGCATGACGCCGTGCATCTCGGCTACCTCTCGGAGCGAGTGCCCATCTAGGTAGACGAGCGCCGCCACGCTGCGGTCGCTGTCCGACAGGGTGTCAAGACGCTCTGCAACCTCTTCGCTGGTCATCGGTGCCCCCGCTCGATGGGTGACGGCCACGCAGTGAGAGCCGCGCCGGCATACGGCCACGTCTGCGCCGTCAGGGCCGTCCCGGTCCCGCTAAAAGTTACCGCAGGCGTGCCACCCTTTGGGGCCCGTTCGATACTTGGCCGTGAGCCGCCGAGGACGAGTCGGCGAGCCCATCGCGACAGCTCGCCCCACGCTGCATCCGCCGCCGCGTCAGCCTCCTCTCCCTATGTAGTTACGCCGGTCACACACGGTGATGGATGGCTGTGCCTGGAAGCAGAAAACCTGCTTCTGCGTACTTCTCTCCTAGCGTGCGGGTGAGAAAGAAGTATCCAGAAGCAGGTTTTCTGCTTCCGCCTCCGCCGGGAGGGGAGCGCCTTCCCCGGCTTGTAACGGCTCTCAGTTCATGTAAATGAAGGCGGCTCCGCTCCACGCTCCAGCGTGTGACGTGGAAGTGAGAGCGGCCCGCCCCGCGGCTCCCCTCCCGCTCCCCGTTTTTTCTTCGGGTTGAGCGGGAGGGTTGAGCCCTTCTGATCTTCCGCGTGTGGTGTAAGTGCACAGGGGACTAGTACCCGGTCCGGGCGCGGGCCGTCGGGAACACTCCCCGTGAGACGGACCAAGCGACCGTCCACGCGGACCCCCTGACCGGCTTACGCGGCGGCGATGGGGGATTGACTTCCCCGCCCTTGGTGACGACGCCCGGGGGGCGGGGAACGCGACCGGCCGGCACCGCCAGGCCAGGGTGGGAATCCTGCGGGAGGCTAAGCCCTGGCCATGGTCTAGCGCTTGGAGAGGTACCAGCCCAGCAGCGACATACCGGCCCCACCAAGCAGCGTCCAGAGCGTCCGCGTCGGCGGGGAGTCGGCGCAGACGTACCACGAACCTATGCGTAGCTCGAACCACTTCCGTGGTGTTTTCGGGGCAGGTGGGACCGGCTTGGGCATAGCAAAGCACCTTTCTTGCGCTTCGGGATTGCGAAGCGGCCGAATGCGCTGAACGGTACTGCTGCCGTGAGTCAGGCACAACTCTGCTGGTAATGGCTCTGGTTGTCGCGCCATCGCTACCTAACCATCAAACCGTTTAACCATCGACCCGTTGAACCATCGATCTATCTTGCCAGCTCGCTGGCAAGCAATCGCATCAGGTCCCAAGGGGTAAAGGTGCCAAGTCCCCAACCCGGCGAAGCTGCAATTCCCAGAGCTGCAAATTGAGAACCTGCAATTTGCGGGTTACCAACCCGGGCTGATTACAGGTGATGGAGGGCTCCGTGGCGTGGGACACCAGCGACCGGCGGGCCCGCCTGCCCAGCGACTGGCCACAGCGTCGCGCGATCGTGTTGAAGCGGGACGGCTACCAGTGCGTGGCCACCCTGGTGGACGGGCCCCGATGCCCGGAGCCGGGGACGGACGTGGACCACATCGTTCCCGGAGACAACCACGACGTGGCCAACCTTCAGACGCTGTGCGCCTGGCACCACCGACGGAAGACGGCGCGAGAGGCGGCGGCGGCCAGGGCCTCCAGGCCCCGTCCGTCGGTGCGGCGGGCGGAGCGTCCGCATCCTGGCGACCTGTGATCGCGCGGCGTCCGCGCTGACTTCGGTCCGAACCGACTTCGGCCCGGTCGGGCCTGGGGGGTGACCCCCTTCAGGATGGCCAGAAGATCGAAGCGTGATAGCAGTCCAGATCCTGTACGGGTTCCAAGGTCCGCCACCTCCGTCTCCGTGAACCGATGCCACGCCTGTGACCTGCTCATACGCCTCTGATAGGGCCTGATTCCACCAGTCGATAACCGCCCGTTCGGGCCTGAACCGCCCGGGGGGTGTCTGCCATGCCTGGACCTGTGCCGAAGCGGTCCGATCAGCGTCGGAGACGCAACACGGACAACGGCCCTGCCCTGGTGAAGGCGGAGGCGGGGAAGGCCCCGACCATCCCCCGGGCCTCCGGCGACTGGCACCCCGTCGCGAAGCGGTGGTTCCAGTCGCTGAAGGACTCCGGCCAGGCCCAGTTCTACGAACAGTCGGACTGGCTCACCGCCGTGTACGTCGCGGAGGCCATGTCCCGGAACCTGGCCTCCACCAAGTTCTCCGCCCAGCTTTTCCAGGCGGTCATGTCCGCGATGACAGACCTGCTGACCACGGAGGGCGCCCGTCGGCGGGCCCGTGTGGAACTGGAGCGGGAGGCCGGCGGGGAAGACCCGGCGGAGGCGGCCCGCGTGACGCTCATGGACGCCTACCGGAAGGCGGCGGCCGGCGGTGGTTGAGCTGGAGCCTGTCCGTACCTGGCCTGACACCGTGCCGGACCCGACGCGGACCCTGGGCTGGGACGTGCTCTTGTGGACGGCCCGCTATCTCCGGCAGCCGGACGGTCCCGACGCGGGCAAGCCCTGGCAGTACACGCCGGAACAGGTCCGCATCGTCCTCCGCTGGTTTGAGATCAACAACCAGGGAGAGTTCGTCCGGCGGCAGGGCACCGTCAGGCGCCTGAAGGGCTGGGGGAAGGACCCGTTCCTGGCCTCCCTGGCGGCCGTGGAGTTCGTCGGTCCCTGCCGTTTCGGCGGATGGCGTGAGGACGGAACCCCTATCGCGGTTCCCCACCCGGCCCCCTGGGTTCAGGTGTGCGCGGTCAGTAAGGACCAGACGCGCAACACGATGCGGTTGTTCCCCGGGATGTTCTCTCCGGAGGCCATCGAGACGTACGGCATCGACCTGGGCAAAGAGATCATCTACTCCGCCGGAGGCGGGGTGATTGAGGCCGTCACCAGTTCGCCCCGTGCGCTGGAGGGCGGCCGATTACCCGCAGCACGTTCGTGATCATGAACGAGACCCATCACTGGGTCCAGGCCAACGGGGGCCACGAGATGGCCGCCACGATCGCGGGCAACGTCGGCAAGAGCCGTGGCGGCGGCGCCCGAACCATGGAGATCACCAACGCCCCCTTGCCGGGGGAGGACTCCGTGGCGGAACAGACCTGGCACGCCTGGAGTAAGTGGACGGAGGGCAAGAGCCGGGATTCGGGCCTGTACTACGACTCCGTGGAGTCCCCGCCCGTGGACCTCTCGGACCCGGACCAGCTCCGGGCCGGGATCATCGCGGCCCGGGGTGACGCGGACTGGCTGGACGTGGAGTGGATCGTCTCCACCATCTACTCCGGCCACATGCCCCGGAGCCGGTCCCAGCGCATGTTCCTCAACCAGTTGGTGACGGCTGAAGACCAGCTCATTGCCCCTGACGAATGGGACGCGTGCGCCGTGGACGACGCGCTCCAGGCCGGCGACCAGATCACGTTGGGGTTCGACGGGGGCCGGAGCGACGACGCCACTTGCCTGGTGGCCGTCCGCGTGCGGGACCGCCTGATCGTCCCCCTGGCCGTCTGGGAGAAACCGGACGGCCCGGCGGGGGACAACTGGAAGGTGGACCGCCTGGCGGTGGACGGCACGGTCCGCAACGCCATGGAGCGATACGACGTGGCCGCGATGTTCGCTGACACCGCACTCTGGGAGTCCTATGTGGATGCCTGGTCAGAGGACTACCGGGACCGCCTGGTCATCAAGGCGTCTCCGCACTCGGCGGTGGGCCGGGACATGCGCTCCGGGCTCCAGGAGCTGACAGCGGCCAATGAGCGGCTGGTGTCAGCCGTGGAGAACCAGCAGGTTCGCCACGTCGGTCAGGACACGCCGCTGGGCAAGACCTTGCGCCGGCACGTGCTGAACGCCCGCCGACGGATCAACCGGTACGGCTTGAGTTTCGGCAAGCCCAGCCGCGAGTCCGCGCACAAGGTCGATGCGTACGCGGCCACGCTGCTGGCCGACCTGGCGCGGCACCGGCTCATTGAGTCCGGCAAGACGCGGCCCCAGGAGCGTTCGGGGGCCGTCTACTTCTTCTAACCCGGAGGGCACACGTTGGCAGAAACGATTCTCCGTCCGGAGGATCTGGCGGAGATCGGATTCTCCCGTCTGAAGGCGGACCGGGTGCGGCTGGACAAGATTGACCGGTACCTGCGGGGCGACCATGACGGGCCGTACGTGCCGCGGACGGCCACCGAGGAATACAAGCTGTTGGCCAAGCGAGCCATAACCAACTGGCTCCCGCTCCTGGTGAAAACCCCCTCCCAGGCCATGGCGGTGGAAGGCTACCGGCGCACGTCGGACGGCCAGGCGGAGCATGCGGCCCCGCCGGAGTGGGAGGTGTGGCAGGCGAACCGGATGGACGCCCGCCAGACCCCGGTCATGCGGGCGGCCCTGGCCTACGGCCAGGCGTTCGTCACCGTGCTTCCGGACGTGGCAGACCCGGCCCGACCCGTGATCAAGGGCGTGTCTCCGCGGCTGATGTACGCGGCGTACGACGATCCGGCAGCCGACGACGTTCCGCTGTGGGCCCTTCAGGTCGAAAGCGTCCCCGCCCAGGAAGGCACGGAGGTACGGGCGTGGCTGTACGACGCTACGACCGTCCATGAGCTGATGGTGGGCGGCAAGGAAGGCCCCCGCGTCACCGGCTCCCGGCCGCACGGGTTCGAGCGGCCCCCGGTCGTGCGGTTCGCACCCGACATCGACCTGGAGGGCCGGGTCACGGGCGTGGTGGAGCCGATGATCTCCATTCAGGATCGGGTCAACCAGTCCGTGTTTGACCTTCTGGTGGTGCAGTCGTTCGGCTCGTTCAAGGTCCGCACGATCAGCGGCATGACACCGGAGTTCGTCCGCGACGCGGACGGAGAGCTGGTCTACGACTCCGCAACGGGCAAGCCCAAGGTGGTCCCGGTCCAGGCGGACGCCTCCCGGTTCCTGGTGGCACCGGACCCGGACACCAAGTTCAACCAACTGGACGAAACTCCGCTGGGCGGGTACCTGGAGGCGATCGAGGCCGCGACCAAGGCCATGGCCGCCCTGTCCCAGACCCCACCCCACTACCTGCTGGGTTCCGTGATCAACCTTTCCGCGGAGGCCCTGGCCGCCGCGGAAGCGGCCCTGTCCCGGGCGGTGGACGAGTACCAGCACGCGTTCGGGGAGTCGTGGGAACTGGTCCTGGGCCTGTGCGCCGTTCTCGGCGGCGGCGAACTGGACCACCACGCCCGCGTGCACTGGAAGGACACGGAGTCCCGCTCCCTGTCCCAGACAGTGGACGCCCTGGGCAAGGCCGTACAGATGCTGAACGTTCCCCCGCGGGCCCTGTGGCCCCGCATTCCCGGGGTCACCGCCACGGACGTGGAGGAATGGACCCTCATGTCCGAACAGGACGACCCCACCGCCCAGTTGGCCGCCTCCATGGCCAAGGCCGTGGCTCCGCCGGCGGTGGCCCGTGCGGCGTAGGGCGTCTTCCACGGTGCTCCTGGACGAGCACTGGCGCACACAGGCCCGCATGGGCGCGGAGGTCTCCGCGGCGTCCCTGGGCGCTTGGTCCCGCGTGTCCCCGGTCTCCCTTCGGGAGTCGGGCAACGCGTGGCTGGCCTTCATGCTCTCCCTGATCAGGCGGGAGCGGTCCCGGTCACGGCGGGCGGCGGCATCGTTCTACCGCCTGAACCGGGCGCTGGAGACCGGCCACACCTTCCCGCCCCTGGACGGAGACCACGTTCCCGACGTGGTGGCGCTGGGAGAACTGCGGGAGGAGTGGGCCCAGCACACCAACCGCGTACGGACGCCGGAGCCGGACGACCACGTGAGCGTCACGGTGGAGGACTTCGACTGGCCGGACGATCCGGAGGACGACCACGACCGTGCGGCCGTGGCCTCCCTGATCTCCACGGGCCCCGCCCGGGTCCACCAGGAGCTGGAGCGGCTGGAGTCCCGGGCGGACGACGGCGGCCGGCTCGATGATGCCGGGTTCCTCGCGGACCTGGACGACCTGATGGCCCGCGCCGGGACCACGGCGGCCGGGGCCGCAGACCGGGAAGTTCTCCGGGGCGGCCGGGACCTGATCAACCGCGCGTCCCAGGCGGACCGGCGGGCGGTCGGGTGGGCCCGCGTGACCGACGGCGACCCGTGCGCGTGGTGCGCCATGCTGGCCTCCCGCGGAGCCGTGTACCGCTCACGGGCGGTGGCCGGCATCCGGGGCCTGGAGGACGGGGACCTCCCCGCCGTACACCGGGACGACCTGGAGAAATACCACTCCAACTGTCACTGCCAGACGGTCCCGGTCTACTCCCGCAACGACCACATGACGCCCCAGGCCCGGGACTACCACCGCCAGTGGCGGCAGGTCACGCGCGGTACCACCGGCGCGGAGACCCTGCGGGTCTGGCGGCGGCACATCGACGCGCAACGGCGCGGCTGACTCTTCTTTTTCACGGACCGCCCAGGCGGCGGTCCCCGGTGTGCCCTGGAGGCATTGCAGATGAGCGACACCCCCACCCCTGACGCCCTGGAGCCGGAGGCCCCGGCCCCGGACGCATCGGAGGACGGTGTGGAGGGCCAGGACCCGCCTGCCGCGGAGGCTGCCGGTGACGCGGCGGAGGGCCAGGGCGACGGCCAGGAGCTGGACGCCGACGCGCTCCGGGCGGAGCTGAAGGCGGCCCGCGACGAAGCGGCCCGGTACCGGGTCAAGGCCCGTGAGACGCGAGAGGCCCTGAAGGCGGCCAAGACGCCGGAGGAAGTCGCGCAGATCCAGGCCAGGGCGGAGGAGCTGGAAGGCGAACTCCAGCGGGAGCGGCTGGGCCGAAAGTACAACCTTCCCGACGTGTTCGCGACCCTCATCCAGGGCCAGGACGACGACGCCCGCGAAGCGCACGCCAAGGCCCTGGCGGAGGCGTTCCACAAGCGGCCGGCCGGAGCCGGTCGCGGGGGCCTGGACCCGACGGACCAGCCGGTGGCCAACGACCCGGCGGCCCTGGCCGCATCCATTCCGCGCGGGCGGCACTGACCCGCAGCACTCTCCCTTGGGCCCCTGACCGGGGCCTTTTCCCTGCCCATGTGAAGGATGTATGGCAAACGCATTTCTGAAGGCCGAGACCATCGCGGCCACGTCGCTGGGGCTCCTGGAACGCGAACTGGTCCTGGCCAATCTGGTCTGGAACAACGCCGGTTTCGACTTCACCGGGGCCAAGGCGGACACGGTGACCGTCCGCATCCCGGCCCAGCTCAACGCCCGCGAGTACGAGTGGCGCAACGACCGCTCCGCGGACATCGTGCTGGACGAACTGGCAGAGGATTCCCTCACCGTCCAGCTCAACAAGGACATCTACTCCGCCGTGGCCGTCACCGACGAAGAACTGTCCCTGGACATCAAGGAATTCGGCGGCCAGGTGCTCCAGCCGCAGGTCAAGGCCGTGGCCAAGGCCATTGACGCGGGCGTGGCGAACATGATCGAAACGGCGACATACAGCGTCCCGGCCGTGGTCGTGGACGAGAAGGACCCGTTCCCCTCGTTCATCGACGCCCGCGCGGCGCTGAACAAGAACGAGGTACCGGTCAACGGCCGTACCCTCCTGATCGGTGCCGATGTGGAAACGGCGCTCCTGAAGTCCGGCCGCCTGGCCGACGTGTCGAAGTCCGGTTCGGACTCCGCGCTCCGCCAGGCGGAGGTGGGCAAGCTGGCCGGGTTCAACCTGGTCACGTCCAACGCGATCAACCCGCGCTCCGCATACGCGTTCGTCCCGTCCGCGTTCGTCCTGGCCACACGCGCCCCGGCCATCCCCTCCGGCGTCACCTTCGGCTCCAGCCAGTCCTACAACGGCCTGTCCATGCGCTGGGTGCGGGACTACGACGCGGCCAAGCTGCGGGACCGTTCGATCGTGAACCTGTACGCCGGGTTCAACGTCATGACGGACCCGGTGGACGCCAAGGGCACGAAGAAGCTGGTCCGCGCGGTCAAACTGACCATGCCCTCCACGCCTCCGGCCAAGAGCGACGCCTGAGAGGGGGACCGGTGACTCCGCTCGCGGAGATCACGGCCCTGGAGGCACGGATGGGCCGCACCTTGGCGGGGGAGGAACGGGTCCTGGCCCAAGCCGCCCTGGCGGACGCCTCCGCCATGGTCCGGGCCTTTGGCCTGCCGTGGCCCGACCCGGCCAAGGCGCCGGACGTGGCCGTGGCCATCACGCTGGCGGCAGCAGAGCGCCGCACGCGTAACCCCGACGGCTACCGCTCCGAAATGCAAGGGTCGTATCAGTACCAGCTCCCAGCATCGACGCCGGCGGGTGTGGCCCTGACGGACGGCGAAGTCCGGCTCCTGCGGTCCGCCGTCGGGGTCTCCGGCCTGTTCTCCGTACCCATGGAGAGGCTGGGGGGTTCCCTGTGAGCCTTCTGGACTCCGGGCCGGAGGAGATCACGGTCTATCCGACCGTGGACGTGGACGACGGCTACGGCGGCACCGCCCCCGGCCCCGGCGCCCCGGTGACCCTGCGGGCCCGGGTGATGCCCGCGGAGACGGACGAACAGGGAGAGCCGGGCTACCTGGCCGGAACCCTCTACCGCGTCTATGCGCGGAGCCTGCCCGCGGGCCCCTGGTCCCGCGTGGAGTGGGCCGGAACCACCTGGGCCGTGGTCGGCGAACCCCAGCGGTACGGCGGATCACGCCGTGTCGCCTACCAGGTAGCAACCATTCGCAAACGGGGGTGACCGTGGCAACCGTACGAGCCGACCTGAACGCCCTGGTGGCCCACCTGCCCGGCGTGAAGCGGGAGGTCCGCGCGGTCCTGGACGACCGCGCGGCCCGCATCGCGGCCGTGGTGGAGGCCCACCGCCACAGCGGGGCCCTGGCACGCAACGTGAAGGTGCGCACGAACCGGGTGGACTCCACGGTGACCCTGGAGGACCCGGCCGTGGAAGCGATCAACTACGGCCACGTGGCGGCCAACGGCCGCTGGGTGGAGGGCATCCACGCCATTGAGGCGGGCCTGTGACCTACCCCGTGCTCCCCGATATGGACGCGCTGGTCATCGGCGCCCTTCAGGCGGGTATGAAAGGCGTCTCCGTGCGGGTCCTGTGGCCGGAGCACTGGACGGAGGCCCTGCCCCTGGTCGTGGCCCGCCGGGTGGGCGGGACAGCCGCGGACGCCCGCGGCATCGACTCCGCCCTGGTCGATGTGCAGTGCGCGGCGTCTACCCGCCGGGAGGCATCGCGCCTGGCCCGCGTCGCGCGGGCCGTCCTGGCAAACGCGTGCGCCGACCAGTACGCGGGAGCCGACGGCTACCTGTCGCACTTCGAAGACGTGTCCGGCCCCGCCGAACTGCGCACCGGCGCCCCGTCCACGGGCCCCGACTTCTTCCGCTTCCAGGCCACACACCGGGTGACGGCCCGGCCCCTGAACCACCTTTGACCTACCGGGAAGGAACGCTCCTTCCCGTGCTGGAGACGCATGGCACTCATTGACGACGCCGCATTCGTTGCGGCGGGCGGTTACATCTACATCGCGGACCCGGACACGGCCAAGCCCGCGTCCCTGACCGACCCTCTGGCGCCGGGCGCTGGGTGGGAGTCGATCGGCCACACCAGCCGCGACGACCTTCCCGAGTTCGGCCGTGACGGCGACGACCCCGAAACCAAGGGCAGTTGGCAGAATGCCAAGCTGCGCCAGACCGCCCCGGACGTCACCTACTCCGTGACGTTCAAGTCCATCCAGACAAGCGCAGAGACGTACGGGCTGTACTTCGGCGCGGGCCCCGGCGCGGTCCAGGCGGACAAGAGTTTCCGCATTCCGGCCACGCCCATTCCCCAGGTCAAGGCCCTGTTGGTGATCCTGGTGGACGGGACGCACTTCCTGCCCCTGTGGCATCCCCGGGTCTCCCTCCTGGGCTCGGACGCCGTGTCCATGGCCGTGGACGACTTCGTGGCCTTTCCCATCAAGGGCACGTTCCTGGGCTCCTCCAAGATCGGCAATGCCATCGGCGAGTGGGCGACCATCGCCCCCGCGGCTCCGCCGGCACACGGTGAGCCGTCCGCGTCGAACGCTGCCTGAGCGTTTCGCACTCTCCCCGCCGCCCGGCCGGTCCCCCGGGCGGCAGACGCCTTCCCGGGACCGACTTTCGCACTTCGAAGAGGACCACTGAATGACGGACGTTCTGTCCTGCGCCGACCTGATGGCTGAAACGGCGACGGAGTATGCCTCCCTTCCCCTGGCCACCCGGGCCGGCGCGGACGTGCACCTTCGCAACCTGCTCATGCTGCCGCCGGAACGCATGAAGACCGCCCGCGTGCTCCTGAACGCGTTCGCCGACTCCGGCGTCTCCGACCTGGACGCGCTTATGCCCCAGCTCCGTGACCTTCTGCTCCTGGTCGCCGACCAGCCGGAGGCCATGAAGGCGGAGATGGCCGACTGGCCGATCGGCATGTACGTGCGGGTCATCGGGCGGTGGCAGGACGTGACCCAGGCCCCGGAAGCTCCGGGCTCGGACGGCTGATCGCAGACGGCCACGGCGGGCCCCTGAGAGCTGACCTTCAGCGGTTCTACGGCCTGGACCTGGCCGACATCTGGCGGGGGACACTGACGCCCCGCCGGGTGTGGACGCTGACCGAGCATCTACCCGACGACTCCGCCCTGACCGCCTCCCTGGCGGGCGGCCCGCAGCACCGCGGATGGTCCCTCCAGACCCACCTACTGGCCCACCTGGTCAACGCGGTGCGGGTCGCGGACGTGAACAACGTACGGGTGTCCGGCGGACGCATCCGCGACCCCGAGCCGGTGAAGCCCCCGGCCGCCCAGGTGGGGACGACACCCCGCCCGGTGCTGGACCTGTCCCGGCACCCCAACGCAATTCCCTTGCCCGACAAGTACATACGGGGGTGACATGGCCGGACCCGGCGGACGCGAAGCGGGGCGGCTGAGTATCCGTGTGGCCCCCAATACCGGGGACTTCGCACCGGATCTCCAGCGTTACTTGGACCGCATCGAGGCACGGGCACGGGCCCACGTCCAAGCCGTCCCGACCCTGGAGGGTTTCCGGGAGCGCCTGGCGGCGGACCTGGCCCGCATCCGCGCCAAGGCCAAGGTGACGGTGGACCCGGACCTGGCCACCTTTGAAGACCGCCTCCGCCAGGTCCGCGCCCGGGTGACCCCGGACCTGGAAGGGTTCCGGGAGCGCCTGGCCGTGAACCTGGACCGGCTCCGCGCCCGGGTCAAGGTGCAGGTGGACCCGGACCTGACGACGTTCGGCGCCCAGCTCCGCAGCGTGCGCGCGGAGGTGACCCCGGACCTGGAGACGTTCCGGTCCCGGCTGGACCGGGACCTGGCCCGTGTCCGGGCCCAGGTCAACGTCAGGGTGAACCCCGACCTGGCCACCCTGGAAGAAAGGATTCGCCAGGTCCGGGCCCAGGTGACGCCGGACCTGGAGGCATTCCGGGGCCGGCTGGAGCGGGACCTGGCGCGGATGCGGGCTCGGGTCAAGGTCCGGGCGGTCCTGGACCGGTCGGACCTGGCGGACAGGCTCCGCCGCCTCCCCCTTCAGGTCGTGCCGAGTCTGGACGGGTTCCGGGCCCGGCTGACCCGCGACCTGGCCCGGGTCCGGGCCCGGGTCCGGGTGCGCCTGGACCCGGACCTAGCGGCGTTCCGCTCCACCCTGCGCTCCCGCCTTCAGGCCGGTACCGCCAACGTTGCGGCCGGACTGGTCATCAAGCGCGGGGAGATCGCGCGCCTGCGCCGGGAGCTGGCCAACCTCACCCCGCCGCTGAGCATCCCGGCCAGCATCGACGCCAACCGGCCGGAGGTGGACCGCCTCCGCGACACCGTGTCGTCCCTGGCCGGCGCCGGTGGCGGAGCGGCCGGGCGTCTGGCGGGCCTGGTCGGCACGATCGCGAAACTGGGTGCGGCGGCCGGCACGGTGCCCAGCGTTGCGGGCCTGGTCTCGGGCCTGGTCCAGATGGGGCCCGCCGCTGCCGTCGCGGCGCCCGCACTGCTGTCCGTGGCTGCCGCTAAGGCGGCGCTGACGATCGGCACCAAGAACGTTGGTGACGCCCTCAAGGGCGACGCGGAGGCCCTGGCCAAGCTGACCCCGACCGCCCGCGGGTTCGTCAAGCAGGTGCGGAGCCTGGCTCCGGAGTGGAAGAAGGTCCAAAGCAGCGTCCAGACGGCGTTGTTCAAGGATCTCAGTTCCACCCTGAAGTCCACGGCAACCTCTGTCCTGCCGGTCCTCAAGACCGGGTTGACGGGCACCGCCACCGCCCTGAACGGCATGGCCCGGGGTGTGGCGGCCACGGCCAAGAACCTGGCCACCTCCGGCACGCTGGGCCAGGCACTCAAGGGCGCGAACGCGGGCCTGAAGAACCTTTCCGCCCTGCCGTCGGTCCTGGTCCAGGGCCTGGTCCAGGTGGGCGCAGCGGCGTCCCCGGCGTTCGACCGTTTGACCAAGGCGGGCGGCGGCGCGCTTCAGCGGCTGTCGCAGCAGATGACCGCCGCGTTCAAGTCCGGCGCGATGCAAGCAAGCATCGAACGGGCCCTGGCCCTGGCCGGTCAGTTCTTCACCACCCTGGGCAACCTGGGCCGGACCCTGGCGAACGTCTTCGGGCCCGCGGCCCAGGCGGGAGCCGGATTCCTGGGGGTCCTGTCGGACCTGGCCGCCACGGCAGCCAAGGTCACGGCGACGCCGCAGGCCCAGGCCACGTTCCAGGCCCTGTTCCAGACTCTGGCGGCCGTCGGGCACGTGGTTTCCACGGTGCTGGGGGCCGCCCTGTCGGCAGTCCTGCCGCTGCTGTCCACCCTGGTCGGCACCCTGGCCGGTCCGCTCCAGGCCCTGGCCGCCCAACTGGGACCGGTCCTGGCGAAGCTGGCCACCGCGCTGGGCCAAGCTCTGGGGCCGGTCGTCTCCGCCCTCTCCGGGGCGCTCGCGGCAATTCTGCCGATCGTCGGGCAACTGGTCAGCCAGCTGGCCGTCGCCCTGGCGCCAATCCTGAAAACGATCGGGGAAACGTTTGGCCAACTCGTCACCATTTTGGCCACGGCGCTCCAGCCGATCCTGGTGCAACTTCCCGGAATCCTCGGGCCGATTCTCCAGGCTTTCAGCTCGCTTTTCGGGATCGTCGCCCCGATTGTCGGGCAGCTCCTCCAGGCCCTGGCGCCCGCCCTGAAGACTATCGGGGAATCTCTGGGGCAATTGCTGGTCGCCCTTTCCCCGCTGATCGAAGCGCTGGGTAAGTTCCTGTCGGAAGCCCTTCAGGCTCTGATGCCGGTCATTCAGCCGATCATCAAATTGATCGGCGAATTGGCCGCCATGTTTGCTGACAACCTGGCGTCGCTGATCAAGAACGTCGTTGTTCCGGCGATCAACATGATTGTTGCTCTTCTGAACGGTGATTTCTCCGGGGCCTGGGAGGCTGCCAAACAGCTCCTGTCCGGATTCCTGACGTTTCTGGGTGACGTGCTCGGAAATATGAAGGATCTGGCGGCCCGGGTGCTTGCGAAACTCGTGGAGAAATTCCGTGAGATGGGTTCCGAAGCGTGGGCGGCTGTCCGGGAATGGGGCGCGAACATCGGCCGGTCGGCGGCCAGTGCCATGCAGGATTTCGGCCGCTGGATCGTCAACAAGCTGCGTGATGTGAAGCAGTGGTTCAAGGATCTTCCTGGGAACATCCTCGGAGCCCTCGGAGATATGGGGCATCTGCTGGCACGGGCGGGCGCGGATTTGATCCGCGGCTTCATGGACGGTATCCGCTCCATGTGGCGCAGCCTGAAAAACCAGCTGTCCCGCCTGACCGACATGCTTCCCTCGTGGAAGGGTCCGGCACAGCGGGACCGCACCCTGTTGACCCCGGCCGGCCGGATGGTCCTGGACGGCTTCATGGACGGCATCGAGGACCGCATCCCGGGCCTTCGGCGTCAACTGACCGGCATCACGGGCTCTTTGCCGGACCTGGTGGGTGCCCAGGCCCAGGTCAGTGTCCGCACCGTCCCGGCGCAACCGGCCTGGGCCGCGGACCTGGTGGGCGCGCTTCACCAGTACGCGGGGCGGGACGTGGTGATCAAGGTCGGTGAAACGGAACTGGCCCGCGCCACGGCCGCCGGAAACCGTCAGCTCGCACGGAGGTAGGCATAGGAATGTGGATCGGCCCCTACGGGGGTCTTCAAGAAATCCGGGATGGGGCCGATTCCTATGACCGGTCGCCGGAGCTGGGGGTGACGGAATTCCGTGCCCTGTCGGGGGCCGTCACCACCTGGGCGGCCCCCGTCCAGCCGCGGAGGATGAAACTCTCCTGGACCAGCATGGAAAAGGACGACGCGCTATTCCTGGACCGGCTGGCCCGTCGCAACATTCGAGGCCCGCTGATCGTCATGGACCCGACCAGCGCCAACCTGCTGGACGACGCGGCGGCCACGGCGGATGCCTCCGGCCCCGCCAATACCTGGGCGGTTAGCGCAGGGGGCCTGGCGGTCAACTCTGCGACGCGGCAATGGGAGTTCACCAGCCCTTCCGGCGACGCCGTGGTGGGCTGGCGGCGCACTTCATGGGGGCCGGGCCAGAACTATTTCACCGCCCCCGGAATGCGTCTGTCCCTGGCCGCTCCCGTGGCCTTCCCGGAGACCACGATCACAATGTTCACATGGCGGGCGCTGGACGGCCGGGTCCTGAGCCAGTCCCGGGCCGTCGGCAAACTCTTGTCCGCCGTCGCGCCCGACGGCGCGCACAGCGTGACCCTGGCCTGTGCACCGGGACCGGGGACGTTCTCCCTGGCCGGTGCGTGCCTGGCCGTGGACGAAGACGCCGTTGCCGGAGACCCGGGCGACGGGTGCCCGGCCATGTCGATAACCGACTACTCGATAAGCCCCGTACGGGGCCCGGGACGTGCCCGGGACATTTCCCTGAGTCTGGTGGAGGTAGCCAATTCAGCCGTCCAATGATGCCCTGATAGTCGCATTGCGGTCCGGAGAACGCACAGAGGCGCACACCGTCCGCCTGGGCGGGAAGGACATGGGGGCCCAGGTGCAGTCCTGGGACCTGGACGCCGGGTACGCAACGGACTTGCCGGCGGCCATGCGCGCGTTCAGCGGTTCCAGCTCCACCCAGCTGTCCATGGCCCTGTCCGGCACCGACGGCCGCCCGGCTCCTGCCCTGTACGGACCGTGGGCTCCACGCGCCACGGGAGACGTGGTGCGACCCGGCCAGTCGGTGGTCCACGAATGGGGCCTGGCTGGTCAGACGCTCCCGGCGTTCCGCGGCTCCGTACGCGCCCGGACGGCCCAGTCCGGCACCGACACAGTGACCGTCACCGCCCTGGACGGGGCGGAGCGGCTGAGGATGCCCGCGGCCCTGCCCCGCCCGGCGGGCGGCATTGACCCGTCCAGCGTGGCCCCTACCGCCTGGGCGGCATCGGCCACCTGGTGCGTGGATCACCTCCTTCGCAACGCGGGCATCCACTCGGCACCCCCGCCGCGCCAGGAGTGCGTTCTGTATGCGTCGCTTCACGGCGGGGCGACGGCGAACGTCGGATCGCTGAAAAGCCTGGCCGGGGACTGGTCGCGGTGGACCAAACAGAATGCACCCCACGAAATGGCCGTTCAGGGCAGCCCGTACGGCACGGCCGCCGACTTCGTTCCGGCGGTCCGCCCCGTCAACCGGGGCAACGCCCCCGGGCTCCTGTACGAGGCATGGGTGAACAACGCAGGCGTGAGCGGTACCTGTGACCTGGAGTTCACCATCGCGTGGGACGACGGAGCCGGACGGCTGACCTACACGTCCATGGTGCTCGACCTGAAGACCGGCTCCCTGGGCGCCTACACCGGCCCCAACGCGAACCCGGAGCAGAACCCCGGCCAGTCCTGGGGAAACTCCGGCATCACCAAGTGGCCCGGCACCTTCCACGTCGCCCTGTTCATGAAGTTCGACGCCGGGGGACGCCCCACGTACGTCCCCCGGGTCACGGACGCCTACGGAGGCGTGTACTTCGAAAACGTCACGTCCGGCCAGGGCGGGGTCGTCCCCGCCGGGACCGTCTCCTTCGTGCGGCTGGGCTTCACCGGGCTCCGGGCCGAAGCTGTCCAGGTCTCCCAGCATGGAACGATGCCGACCGGGGCCGCGCTCACACAGCGGGGCCTGTGGCAGAAGACCGCCACCCTGGACGCCCCGGACATCCCTCTCCGGGTGATTCCCCAGGTCACCGGGACCGCATGGGACGTGATCACGAAGATTGCCCATGCTTCGCTGGCCACGGCAGAGTTCGACCAGTCCGGACACTTCCATTGGCGCGGCCGGGGCCGGTGGGCCCAGGAGCCAGCCGTGGCGGACACGGCGGTGACTTCGGACCGGGAGCTGGCCTCCCTGACGGTCACGGAAGAGATCGACGCGGTACGCAATTACATCCGTGTTACGTGGGACAACTGGTCCGGCGTCCACGCCACCGACACCGTGTCGAACCCCATGGGCAACGTGGAACGGCTGCTGCCGGGCCAGTACCTGGAAATCGGCTGGGCAGTCCGGGACAACGACTACGACACCATCCCGCCCCTGACCCGGAGCAACGTCACAGCGGGCGCCATCCGGTTCGTCAACGCCGACCGGGACAACGCGGCGGTGGTCAACGGAGCGGTGGAGGTCGGTGTCTACCGGGAGGACGGCCGCCTCACCCTGACGTTGCGCAACCGAAGTGCGGCCACGGTGTGGATGCGCGGACCCACGGGACTGGGGAGCGTATCGGTGGACGTACGCTCCCCGGCCGTGCCCCAGGGCGTCGAACCGGCCCAGTTCACGACCACGGCCCGCGGCTATGCCAGCCAGGGCGCTTACGGCGTCCAGGGGTACGACCATGACCCGGCCGGCTGGGTCCAGGACGCGGACTCCGCCGCCGCCATCGCCTCCGCACTGCTGGACGCCGGCCAGTACCCGTGCCCGCTGCTGACGGACGTGGAGATCCTGCCGGACCCCCGGCTCCAGCTCGGGGACGTGGTGCGGGTCGTGGACCGCACCGGAGCCGCCTTGGACACCCTGGCCTGGGTCGTGGGCAACCGCCTGTCCGCCGCGGACGGCGCGGTGAAGCAGACCGTCACGCTTCGCGGCACCGCGTACAACGGCGTCCCCCAGGACCAGGGGTTAGTCCCGGACCCGCCGGTCCGCACCTGACCGGCCGCACACAACGACAGATCACACGAGAGGGCTCCGCACGCCGCGGAGCCCTCTCCCTTGCCTGAACGGAGTAGTGGATGGGTGCTTGTGCCGACGTGATCCGCGTCGCACTGGCGGAGGTGGGCTACCAGGCGCAGCGCGCTCCGGGGGAGCGGCCGTCCGGCCACCAGAAGTACAGCGGCCAGGTCCCTGGCCTGGCCTGGTCGAACTACCAGCCGTGGTGTGCCACTTGGACCAGTTGGGTGGCACTGAAGTCCGGCACGGCGGATCTGTACCCGCGTACCGCTTCGGTGGAGACGGCCATGAACTGGTTCAAGAACAAGGGCCGCTGGAGCGCGTACCCGGCGGTCGGCGCACAGGTGATCTACGGCGTGAACGGCGACGCGCACACCGGCCTGTGTCTGTCGTACGACCGGGATCACATTTACACGGTGGAGGGCAATACCTCCTTGACCAACGATGCCAACGGCAACAAGGTGATGCGCCGGACCCGGCTCCGCCGGGACGCCTACGTCCACGGGTACGGTCTGCCGCGCTTCCCGGAGGGCATCGTCACCGCGGACCCGGAGCTGAAGGGCCGCGCCGGGTTCGTCTACAAGGCCACGGCCTCCGGGCCGGTGACCGGCGGTGGCTCCGGCGGTTCCCACGCCAAGCCGGGTCGAACCCGTACGGTGCTGGTTCGCGCGGGTCAGACGCTGGGCACCATCGCGGCGTCCGCGGGCGTGTCACTGGCCGCACTGCTGGGGCTCAACCCCCAGGTGCGGGACGCGAACGTGATCTACCCCGGCGACCGGATCACGGTTCCGGACCAGCCGGAGCCGCACGTCCCCACTCCGAACCAGCCTCCATCCACCAGGCCCTCCGGCGGGTTTCCCGGCCGCTCGTACTTCGGTCCGGGAAAGTCGAACAGCTACGTGACCGCGCTGGGCCAGGCCCTGGTCCGGCACGGCTACGGGCGGTTCTACTCCGTGGGGCCGGGGCCCCGGTGGACCACCAGTGACTGGCGGGCGGTCCGGGCCTTCCAGCATGACCAAGGCTGGACCGGCAGCAACGCCGACGGTTACCCAGGACCGTCCACCTGGGCGCGGCTGATGAACGGCGCCCCCGCCACTTCGTTGTCCTTCCCAGGCCGCTCGAACTTCGGGCCCGGCCGGGTCAACCAGCACGTGACCGCGCTGGGCCAGGCTCTGGTCCGGCACGGCTACGGACGGTTCTACTCCGTCGGCCCCGGCCCCCGTTGGACGGACAGTGACCGCAACGCCGTACGCGCATTCCAGCGGGCCCAAGGCTGGGGGCACGCAAGCGCCGACGGGTACCCTGGCCCGGAGACGTGGCGGAGGCTAATGCAGTGAGCGGCACGGACAGCGAACCCCAGGGGATCACGATTGGTCTGCGGGAGGTCTACGACCAGGTGGTGGGCGTCCGGGAGGACGTGCGAGACCTCAAGCAGAACCACGAGAGCGTGAACCGCACCCTGGCGGACCAGGAGGAGCGCATCCGCAGCCTGGAGCGGTGGAAGTACGCACTTCCGCCCGCGCTCCTGATCGCCATTGCAACCTCCGCCGTCGCAGTTCTGCGTACCGCGGGGTAGTAACGCCTCTCAGTGCATAGGGGGTGACGTGTTCCCCAGCGGAAGGCCCCGCCATACGCACCCCACACATTGCTCTGACGGGTAAGGCCCGGTCCGGCAAGGACACGGTGGCTCAGCTCCTGGTCCGCCACGGCTCCTACACCCGGCTGGCGTTCGCCGACGAACTGAAGGCGGCGGTCCGCCGCCTCAACCCGCTCATCGCGTCCTGTTGCTGCTACGACGACTACCGCCTGGCGGAGGCGCTGGAAGACGGCGGGTGGGAGGCGGCCAAGGAGGAGCCGGAGGTCCGCCGGCTCCTCCAGGAGTACGGCCAGGCCGTCCGGGAGATGGACCCGGAGTTCTGGGTCCGCCCGGTCCAGGCCCGCGTCCGTCAGGGCACGGAATGGAACCTGCCCTGCGTTGTCGCGGATGTGCGGTACCCCAACGAGGTGGACGCCTTGAAGGCGGAGGGCGCCGTGATCGTGCGCATCGATCGGCCCGGCGCCGGCGCAGGCGCGCACGCTGCGCACCCGTCGGAAACCTCCCTCGACCACCTGACTCCTGAACACGTGATCCGCAATGACGGCTCCCTGGACCAGCTCCGGCGCCAGGTGTGTTCCCTGCTCACTCAGCTTGGAGGCTGATTCTTGAACTTCTTCCAGTCCCTGGCCGCGTTCGTCCGGGACAACCCGGTCCGCGTCCGGTCGGCCGTCGCGGCGCTCCTGGTCCTAGTGGGCCAGAGCATCCCGGCACTGAGCAACTGGGCCGGCAGTGACACCGTGATTGACTTCATCACCTTCGTGGTTGTCGTCGGTCTCGGCGAAAGCGCGTCGCGGAAGGTAGCGGCCAAGTACAACCCGGGGGACTGACCCGGTTCCCCAAGGGGCCCTGTCGGCGGAACATGTTCCGTCTGGCAGGGCCCCTTTTTTTGCATCACGGCGGCTTGAACATGACCCTAGCGTGTTTCAGGTGCGTGATACGTTGTGGCCGCAATTCCACAGGGAGGAACGGGCAGTGACGGCTAGCGGGGGACGCATCGTGGCGGCCATAGAATCAGTATGGGACTCCTTGAAGGCGCAGCATTCAGACCTACCGGACGTGTCGGTGGTCATCGAGGCCAGCGGCGCCCGCCACAATCTCACCTGGCCCGAACAGGACGGGCGCCTGGTCGGCAATCCGGAACTTCCTGTGATCGCCACCACTCTGAAAGACGGCCCGCGCGCCACGTTGGAACACATCCTGCATGTGGCCACGCACGCACTGTGTTACGTGCGCGGCATCTCCGAGACCAGTAACCGCGGACAGCGCCATAACAAGAGGTTCCGGGAGATGGCCGGAGAGCTGGGAATGCAGTGGCCCAAGGGCGACCCGCCGCACGGCGTCAAAGGGTTTTCCCCGGTTCCCCTGGCCCATGGCACCCTGGAGGCCCTGCAACCTCTGCTCGCGTGTCTGGCAGATGCCCTGACAGAGGTGGGCAGCCTGGTCACGGCGGAACCGGTCAAGGGCCGGAGTGGGGCCCGCCTCAACCTGGTGTGTGCGTGCGGACGGAAGATGCAGATGGGCCGCCGCGTCTTCGACCAGGGCCCAGTTCTGTGTGGCGTATGCAAGAAACCGTTCTCAGAGGTGAAGGCGCCCTAACGGCGACGCCGACGACACCCACCCAGCGGCGGACACGACTCACACCGACCCGTGCCAGCGGCCCGGGAAGCAGAAAACCTGCTTCTGCACCCTTCTTCCCCTTAGCTGTGCTCAGGAAAGAAGGGCTGAGAAGCAGGTTTTCTGCTTCCCGGGCCACGTAACGGTGGTCAGTGCATGACCTCGCAAGCACACGTCGCGCCCCTGGCGCGCAAGCGAGGGAGTCACCTTGGCGGCATTGACGACGATTCAGCGGGGCGGAAGCCGGTTCTACGTGGACGCGGAGTCCGGGCAGAAGGCCCCCGGCGTCACCAGCATTCTGGGAATGCTCCCGAAGGGCTTCCTGAACTACTGGTACGCATCCCAGGTTGCCACGTGCGCCGTGGACCACATCGGGGCCGTGGTGGACATGCTGGTCCAGGGGGACCGGAGCGGGGCCGTGGATTACCTCAAGCGTGCTCCCGGCCGCTTCACCAAGCAGGCAGCGGAGACCGGCAGTTCGGCCCATGACCTCTTCGAACGGTTGGCCCGCGGCGAGACCGTGACCCGGGTTCACCCTGACCTCAAGCCGTACGCGGACCATTTCCGGGAATTCCTGGCCCAGGTCCAGCCGGAGTTCCTGTTTCTGGAAGACGCCGTGTGGAGCGACGCCCACAACTACGCGGGGTCGTTCGATGCCATCGCGCGTATCGGCGGGGAGACCGTTGTCCTGGACTGGAAGACCACCCGCTCCGGAGTGCATGAGGAAGTAGCGCTCCAGCTCTCCGCGTACGCGAATGCGGACCGGATAGTCCGCGCGGATACCGGGGAGTCTGTGCCCGTGCCGGCGATCGACGCGGCGGCGGTTCTCCACGTGCGTCCGGAGGGCTGGAAGCTGGTGCCCGTGCGCCACTCCGCGGAGCTGTTCGAAACCTTCCTTCACCTGCGGGCCGTCTTCGACTGGGAGCGGGCAGGGAAGGCGAGTGTCATCGGTCGTCCGGTGGCCTCCGGGGGTACTGCGGAGACCGGTACCCAGCGGCGCCGGTAGCGGCGTAACGGCACTCAGTGGATGAGTTCGAGCGAAAGGCCCGGGGAAAGTGCCGGGTCCTCTGATCTCCAACTCCCGCTAAAGACAACGTACTTCAGGAGAGCCGTATGGCCCGCACGCTGCGCATTCTTGACCAGGACCCGGAGGCACGGCCCAAGGTCTTCACCTCCGACTACGTGGGCCGGTTCCGCGCGGGACAGCAGATTGACGACCTGCCGGTGTCGCTGGACGCCTGGCGCGTGACCACGGGCGACCCGGACGTGGCCGCCGCCGTGGCGGAACGTTTCGGCGGTTCCCCGCAGGAGTGGCAGACCTCCAAGGAAGACAACCTGGAGGTACTGACCACCGCGAACAGTGTCCGCGTCATCATCGACAATGCCGACGCGGTGAGTTTCCGCATGGCGCTTTACGGTGCGACCGGCAAGCCCATCCACCTGTGCGACGGCGTGGAATTCGTCGGAGATGACGACCCGCGCCGGGGCCAGCCGTGCGGCTGCCCGGCCACGCTGGTGGAGCGCAAGGCCGCGGAAAAGGCCGGTTACGGGCCCAAGCCTGATATTCGCGTCGTCTTCCGTCTGGCCGACGACGCGGCCCTGGGGAAGTTCCGGATGATGACCGGCTCCTGGTCCTTCATGAAGGAGCTGGAAACCGTCTGGGCGGACCTGGACTCCGTGGGCGGCCCTGCCCTGTGCGAACTCCGGCTGGAGCTGGTGGAGTTCACGACAAAGAAGGGCGTGGACGTGTCGTTCCGCAAGCCCGCCATCAAGGTCGTGGGGCGCGCCCCGGAGAACACGGACGCCCCCCTTCTGTCCCTGTCCCAGGCCGGGGATGAGCCGCCGTTCTGACCCGGCGCCCGGCCTGTCACATCTGAACAAGTAACCGCGGAGAGGGCCCCTGTGTGGGCCCTCTCCGCTTTCGAGAGGGAAAGCCAGCACGTGGGTAAGCGGGGAGAGATACACGACTTCACGGGGGCCCCGATTCGCGTCGGGGACACCGTGGTCTACGCGACCCGGCAGGGGAACCGGGTCCGCATGACGGAGGCGGAAGTCCTCCGGACCACCTCCGCGATTGTCGCGGGTCGGGTCATGCCGCTGCTGAAGGTCCGCCCGACGGGCCTGGAGTCCGGCTTCATCAAGCGGCGGAGTTTCCGTACGGAGACGATCGCGGCGGAACACGTCGCCGTAACCATCCCCGGCGACGGGCACTAACGTGCCCATTGCCGAACTGTGCGCAGGCTACGGGGGCCTGGGCATGGCGGTGGGCACGATCCTGCAAGACCACGTTGCCTACGTGGCGGAGATCGACCCGCACGCCTCCCAGATCCTGGCCGCACGCTATCCGCACGCGCCGAACATCGGGGATATCACCCTTTACGACTGGTCTCGGCTGTCCGGCGAAGTGGATGTGATCACGGCCGGGTTTCCGTGTCAGGGAATCAGTAATGCGGGCCTGCGAAAGGGGCTGGATGATGAGCGCTCCGGAATCTGGCGAGACGTCGCCCAAGCCATTCGCGTCGTACGACCGCGAATCGCATTCCTGGAGAACGTTGCCTCCATCAAGGGCCGCGGGCTCGATCAAGTCGTCTCGGACCTGGCCGCGATCGGGTATGACGCGGAGTGGACTTGCCTACGAGCGTCCGCAGTGGGAGCCCCCCACCACCGGGACCGGTGGTTCTGTATCGCCATTCCTGAAGACGCCGACGGCGAATCTTTCAGGCAATGGTGGCGCTCAGCACCCCGAGAAACGCAGAAATGGGAACAGATCTGCGGGGGGGGGGGTGCTGATGGACAGCCGGAGCTGGCGG
>NZ_JBEZAN010000002.1:0-299304 GCF_040646595.1 Streptomyces sp. NPDC045470 | reverse complement strand
CCCCGCCACCCGCCCACCCCCCCCCCCCCCCCCGCCCCCCCACCCCCCGCCCCCCCCCCCCGCCCCCCCCCGCCCGTCGAGCCAGCCTCACGGGGCCACTCTCGCTGATGAAGCGTGTTTCCTACTTCCCTACTCCGACCGCCTCCGACGCATCGGGCGGGCCGGGCGGGTCGAAGAATCGGAAGGGTGGGCCCAATCTCCGGACTCTGATCATTCGCCTGCCGCATGGTGGGGCGAATTCCTGACCGTGATCCGCAGATGGGAAAACCTCATCGGGCGCCCCGCGCCGGCACCTACGGAACGCGGCCCGCGCGGCGGCATCCGCGTAACCGCCGAATTCGGCGAGTGGATGATGGGCCTTCCCGCCGGCCACGTGACCCAAGTACCCGGACTGGAACGTAAACACCAGCTCCGCGCAATCGGCAACGGCGTGGTGCCGCAACAGGCTTACACGGCGTTTCAGTGGCTGATTGAGCGGGCGCAGAGGAAGAGTGAATGAGCCGAACCATGCACCGCGACCAGGCGGAGTTCTACCGCACGCTGGTCGTCGCCGAATACCCGCCCGCACCGAACAGCGTCCTACCAGAACGTCACCAGGGGTGGACGGAGGAATGGGCGTACGGCCCGTTCACCACCCTGGCGGCTGCCAAGGCGGCCCGGACCCGGGCAGTCCAGCGCGCCCTATGGCTGGCGAAGTGCTGGGACACGGACCCGCCCACCGTCTCCGGGAGCGTGGAGCACACCGTGGCCCACTGGTCTCCGGCGGAGGGGGCGGAGCGGTGACGACGGCCAAGGCCAAGGGCACGGCGTGGGAGTCGGCGGTCCGCGACTTCCTCAATGAGGAGCTGGGCCAGTACGTGGCGGACTGGCGCAAGGCGGACTACCGCTGGAAGGACCCGCACGACCCGGGCAACGTGAACCGCCAGGTCCAGGCCGGTTCTGCGGACGTGGGAGACCTCCACGCCCGGCCGTTCGTCCTGGAGGCCAAGGCGGAGCGGTCCATCCGTCTGGCGGAGTACGTCCGGCAGGCGAACCGGGAGGCTGCCGCCGCCGGGTTCGACTTCGGGGCGGCCGTGGTCAAGGCCCCGCGTCGGAGCGTGCGGGACGGATACGTGGTCATGGACCTGGCCACGTTCGCCCGGGTGCTGGCGGCACTGCGGGAGTGAGCTGGTGAACGCGGCGGGCGTGTAACGGCGGTCAGTGGATGACGCCGGGACACGCCCGCTTTTGCGTTGGAGGACAGTTGCGTAAGGACTTTGCCCGGTTCCTGGCCCGGTTCCCGGAGGTGGTGGAGGAGCGCGGGGAGTACGGCGTCCCCTGCCCCGTACACGACGATCAGCGGCCGTCGCTGTTCTTCCGCCTGAAGGAGGACGGCCGGCTCCTGGTCCGGTGCTGGGCGGGGTGCGAACGGGACGCCATCCTGGCGGCCCTGGGGATGTCGGCCCGGGACCTGTTCGACTGGGTGCCCGGAGACGGCGTTCGGGCATCGTCCAAGCCGGCGCCGGGAGCCCTGTCCACGGAACACGTGGCGGCCCTTGCGGCGTACGTGGACACCACGACCCTGGCGTTCATGGACCCGGCCCGTCCGGAGGCCCGCGACTACGTGCTCCGCCGGTTCGGCCTCGATGCGGAGCGGGCCGTGGACCTGGGGCTTGGGCTCGATTACCCGGGCCTGGACCAGAGGTTCCCCTACCGTTCGACCGCCTACGAACGCCACCCCCGTGTGACCGTTCCGTTGCTCGACTTCCAGGGCATGCCGCGCGGTCTTCAGGGGCGTGATCTGTCCGGAGCCTGCCCGGCGCGATGGCTGTCGCTGACCTCCCCGGAGGGTGCGGCGTGGAGCCGGTACGGCGTTTTCCGGTCGGGTTCCGGCTACGACACTGTGCTGGTCACGGAGGGGCCGGGCGACGGGCTCACGGCGGTGGCCACCGGCTACGACGTGGTGATGGTCCGCGGCGCGGGCCTGGCACGCAACGCGGAGCTGATAGCCGAACTGGCGGAGGGCCTGCGGGGTCGCGACGTGGTGATTGCCGGTGACCGGGACAAGGCGGGAGAGGCGTTCACAGACGCCCTGGCGGACGCCCTGGTCCAGGCCGGAGTCATGGTCCGCAAGCTGATCATTCCGAACCCCGGAGACGACCTGACCGACTGGCGCGCCCGTGACCCGCAGGCGTTCCCCGCGGCTCTCCACACGGCCGTCCGGCGGGCCCGGCTCCACATCCTGGAGGCGGAAGTGGAGCGCCAGGTGGAGACGGAGCCGGAGCCGGCCGATCACGGGCCGGTCCTTCCCCTGACGGACCTGGGCAACGCGGAGCGGCTGTTCCGGCAACTGGGCGGACACGTACGGGTGGTGCCGGGCGCCGGGGTCTTCAAGTGGACCGGCCGCCACTGGACGCAGGTTCCACTGGAGGCGTTGTACGCCGATGTCCGGTCCGTGGTCAGGGGCATGGCCGGCGAAGCCGGGCACGACCCCGAAAAGCTGTCCAAGCACATCGCGGCGTCCCAGCAGGCTTCCAAGGTCAAGGGCATGGTGGATCTGCTGACCTCCATTCCGGGCGTGTACGCGACCGTGGACCAGTTCGACGCCCACCCCGCGCTCCTGGCGTTCCGCAACGGGGTGGTGGACCTGCGCTCCGGCCAGCTCCGCGACCACCAGCCATGGGACATGAACACCTACTTCGTGGACGTGGACTACCGCCCGGAGGCCGTGTGCCCGCGCTGGGAACGGTTCCTGCGGGAGTGCCATCCGCACGCTCCGGAGATGCCGGACTTCCTTCAGATGCTGACCGGGTACGGCATCACCGGGCACGGCGTGGAGCGATGCTTCATCATGCACGTGGGGCCGACGACCAACGGAAAGACGACTTATACCTCCACCCTGGAGGACGTGTTCCGGGAGGCCACCAAGCGGGCGGACGCGTCGCTGTTCCAGAAGCGGCGAGAGTCCGGCGGTCCCCGTGCGGACGTGGTGGGTCTGCGGGGCAAGCGGCTGGTGATCTCTTCGGAGTGGCCCGCCGCCATGCCCTTGGACCAGTCCCTGATGAAGGCCATCACGGGGGACCAGACGATCACGGCCCGCGGCGTCTACGCCCGTACGGAGATCACGTTTCGTCCCGTGTGCCTGGTCCAGGTGGACACCAACTACGCGCCGGACGTGGACGCGACGGACGCGGCCCTTTGGCAACGGGTGCGCGTGATCCCGTGGGCGGAGGACTTCCGGGGCCGGGAGGACCGCCACCTCCAATCCACGCTGAAACAGGAACGGGAGGGGATCGCGGCGTGGGCGGTGCGCGGCGCCGTGGCGTGGTTCCGTGAGTTCGACGCGGGCCGGGGCCTGGAGTTCCCGGACGCGGTGGAACGGCGGACCGCGCACTACCGGGACACCAGCCACCCCTTGGCCGGCTTCATCGGGGAGGAGTTCGTGGTGGAGTCCGGGGCGTTCGTCTCCCGGGCGGTGGCGTGGGAGCGCTACCGGTCGTGGGCGGAGGAGTCCGGCATCCGCCACACCATGACCCGCAACCGGTTCTACGACACGCTCCGGTCCTTCCCCGGCGTGGTGGAGGGCCAAGGCGTGGGCGCCTTCAGGGGCACCCGCGGATTCCGCCACCTGGCGGACTGTAGGGAAGTGAAACGGCCGTCAGTAGATGCCGCCGAGGCGGACATCTTCGGTCAAGCGAAGTAGCGCGCGACCAGCGCGCGGTGGGGGTCGGCCCGGACGGGCCGACCCCCTTTTGCATGCCCGGAACTCCGCCGGCACCGACGACGGAGGAGAAATCCGGTTGAGGACGTACACGCACCCCGTAGCCGGGGAACTGGTCACCATCCACGCCCTGGAGACGGAAGCGGACGTGGCCACGGCGCGGGCGTGGCTGACCCGGGTGCAACCGCGCTCCCTGGCGCTGGACACCGAGACCTCCGGCCTGGACACCTTCAGTCCCCGCCATCGCCTCCGGACCGTCCAGTACGGCACCGCGGACACAGCCTGGGTCGTGCCGGTGGAGCGCGGGCCCGCCTTCAGCGAACTGGCCCGCACCGTGGTCGCCCGCTGTCCGGAGCTGGTGATCCACAACGCCAGCTTTGATCTTCTGGTCCTGGACCGCCACGGCATCGCGGCGCTGGACGACGTGTGGGAGCGGGTGGTGGACACCAAGATCCTGGCCCACCTCCGCGACTCCCGCCAGGACTTCGAAGGTGGGGTCGGCGTCAGCCTCAAACCCCTCAGTGCCTGGTTCGTTGACCCCTCCGCTCCCGACACTCAGGCCGGGTTGACGGCCGTCTTCCGGAGCCACGGCCTGACCAAGGCGGACGGGTTCGCACGCATCCCCTACCAGGACACCACCTACCAGCGGTACGCCGGACTGGACGTGATCTACACGGCCCGCCTCCGCCCCTGCCTCGACCGTGAGCTGGCGGCCCTGGCCATCCCCCCGACCCTGGTGGAGTACGAACACCGGCTCATGGCCATCTGCGCCCGGATGGAGCGGGCCGGGATGCTCTTGGACGTGCCCTACACCCAGGGCCTGGCGGACCGACTGGCGGACCAAGCCGCGGAGCACGGAGCGCGAGCCGCCCGCTACGGCGTAGACAACATCAACTCCACCCGGCAGGTGGCCGCCGCCCTGGCGGCCA
Organism: Streptomyces sp. NPDC045470; assembly: GCF_040646595.1. Lineage (NCBI taxonomy): Bacteria > Bacillati > Actinomycetota > Actinomycetes > Kitasatosporales > Streptomycetaceae > Streptomyces > Streptomyces sp. NPDC045470. The sequence continues at coordinate 294,675 of NZ_JBEZAN010000002.1, read as the reverse complement.
TGGGCGAGACGCTGACGGAGACCACCGCCTCCGGGGCCTTGAAGGTGGACAAGGGGGTGTTGCTGGACCTGGCGGACCTGGACGGCCAGTGGCAGCCGCGCGGCACCCGCCGGGGCAACCCCCTGGCCCACGCGATCCTCCACGCCAAGCGTGCGGCCAAGTGGCGCCAGTCCTACGCCCTGGCCATGCTGGACAATCGCGATGCCGCCGACCGCATCCACCCGAAGATCAACACTCTGGGGGCCAAGACGGCTCGGGCCTCCGTGTCGGACCCGCCCCTCCAACAGTTGCCGTCCAAGGGCTGGGAGATCCGGCGGTGTGTCGTCGCGGAGCCGGGGCGGTCGTACTTCAGCGTGGACCAGTCCTCCGTGGAGCTGGTGGTCCTGGCCGCCCTGTCCCAGGAGCCGCGCATGTGCCAGGCCATCCGCGACGGCCGTAACCTGCACGACTTCACGGCCACTTTGATGTTCGGAGAGAACTTCACCAAGCACGAACGGGCGCTGGCCAAGATCGCGGGCCTGGGCACGTCCTACCAGGGCGGCGCGGCCACGCTGGCGAAGCAGACGGGCCAGCCGGTGGAGCTGATGCGCGACACCTTGGCCCGCTACGCGCGGGCCTACCCGGGGGTCAAGCGGTGGGCCCAGGGACTCCAGCGCCACGCCCTGGCGAACGGCTGCGAGATCCGCACGCCCTCCGGCCGGCGGCTGGTCCTGGACCGGGACAAGCTCTACAAAGCTGTGGCTTACATCTGCCAGTCCACGGCCCGCGACACCATGGGCCAGGCCCTGTTGGATCTCCAGGACAAGGGGCTGACCCAGTACCTGACCTTGTGGGTTCACGACGAAGTGCTGGGGACCGCGCCGGAACGGGAAGCGGCGGAGGTGGCGGCCGAAGTCGCGGAGACGGTCCGCATGACCTTGTTCGGCGTGCCCATCGACACCGATGCGGAGGTCTACGGCCGGACCTGGGCCGGAGGCTACGGCCTCCCCGACCAGTGGGCCGTAGCCGCCTAGATCAACAGGAAACACGTCCACCTGGGGCGGAGTGTGACCAACCAACCGGAATTTCATCCTCCGGAAGCACAACCATCGGGCACTTCTCCTCCCCAGGTACGGACTATTTGCGTCTGTACCGGGTCAAAGCATGTTGTTTCGTATGTGCTCGAACATGATCACCTTTGACGACCTGAGCGTGTTCATGTTTTTCTCCCCATACAAAAACGAACGATCGTTTTTGTTCTCGGGGGAGGTGAGCGCAAATGCGCATCAACAGGCAGAAATTCGTACGCGCTCACTGCCGCAGGTGGCGGGACACCCTCCTGGACCTCTGGTCCGCTTCGGCCGCTCATCGCTGGCGCCCTGCGCGTCGCGTAGCGCTCGGACGCCTGCGGCGCTCCCTGGCCGGCCCGGTCGCCCACCGCTCCGTCCTCCTGGCCCTGGCGAACCTGGTGGCCATGGCCGGCCGTTGGGCCGTGACCTTCTTCCGGGCCTTCATCGAGCGGGCCCGCTCCCGGGTCGCCTCCGCTCCTCCTGCCGCGGACTGCCGCCGCCGGGCGCTGCGCCAGCCTCCGCCTACCGGCCCGCGTCTGGCGCATCTGTCCGTCACCCTCTCGCACGGACACGGCCGCTGACCGCCGTAACTTCCAGCACCCCTTTCTGACGGGCGGCCCGCACCGGGCCGCACGGCACCTCAGCACACCCAAACCCGCCTGACGCGTCGCCAGTTGGCCGCGCGGCGGTGCCCCCTACCCGCTGACGCCGACGGTCGGTCATCCGCGCTTCACGCAGTGACCGACGTGCGCTCTGCGATTCGAACACACATGCGAAAACGGGGGTTGTAACGGGCCTCAGTGGATCGGGGCGAAGCGGGCCTTCCCGCCCCGATCCCAAGGAGTCCCCCAATGGTTCCCCCTGCCCTGATTCGTGCTGCCCAAAAAGGCGACGACGAGGCAAAAGCCCAGGTCATAGCCTCGCTGGAGGGGTTGATCTACACCCTGGCCACCAAGCGCATGGCGTCCGTACCAGCCCTGTCCGCCGGGTACACGGACCGCCTGGAAGACCTCCGGCAGGAAGGCCGCTTGGCCGTCCTCGAATGCCTCCAGCGCTACGACGCGAACGGCGGGGCGAAGTTCTCCACCTACGCCCACAAGCGCATCACGGAGGCCCTGGCGGAAGAAGCCAACGACCTGGGGTCGGCCACCGTCTCCCCGGCGGCCGTCTCGACCTTCAAGGCCGCGCTGGGCCAGGTCGGAGGCGACTGGGAGGCGGCGGAGTTCCTGGTCACCGTCATCGACTCCTGTCACCGCATGTCCGCGGCCAAGGCGCACACCGTGCGCCTGGTCCTGGAGGGTGTCGTCTCCCTCGACGCCCCCGCCGGGGATGGAGAAACGTTTCCCCTGCACGACTCCTTGGCCGACCCGTACGGCTACGGCGTGCCGGAGGACCTGGTGGAGCCGCGCGACGTGGCCCGCCGCGAACGAGCCGCGAAACAGGCCCTGGCCCACGCGCTCCTGGCCCGGCTGAAGGAGAACCCGGCCCGCGTCGTGCGCATGACGTACGGCTTCGAGCCGGAAGTCCACCTCCACCAGGGCTACGACGCCCAGGGGCTCCCGGTACCGGACTCCAAGGCCATCGCGGAGGAGCTGGGCACCACGCCCGGCAACGTCCGCGTGATGCTCACCCGAAGCCTGGCCAAGCTGCGCCAGGCCGTGGAGTCGGTGGCCCAGGAACTGGACCTGGAGCTGGAGGCCGTGGCGTGACGCCCGCCCCGCGGAGCCGGGATGCGCGACGGGCTCCGCGGCTCGGAATCGTCCTGCGCCGGCCCACGGCCCGACGTACCCGGGCCGCGCCGTACGACCGGGCGGAAATCCTCGCGCGCTGGGGCGGCTGCTGCTACTGCGACGGGCCCGCCGAAGAACTGGACCACGTAATCCCCCTGGCCCTGGGCGGCCCCGACGTGGCCGCCAACGTCGTGGCGTCCTGCCGCGCCTGCAACCAAGCGAAGTACACCAAGCCGCTGGCCACCTGGGCGGCGGAGGACTGAAGGACCCACGATGCGACAGCGATACATGACCGCGGAGGACGCGACCCTGGCCGGCGCCTCCGTGCTCGACCAGATCGACGCCATGGAACGCGAATCCACGGAGTGGCCAGACCCCTGGGAAGAGTTCGCCGACGAATAGCCGCCCGATTCCCAAGACCGACAACCAGTGAGGAGACAGACGTGGGCTTCGCCCAGACCAAGGAACTGCGGGCGGATGTGAGCGGGCAGACCGGACGGCTCCGAGCCTGGACCACCGAACGGGAACCCGGTGTGGTCTCCGTCGCGGTCCCCGGTGACCGCGTGACGCTCTCCGCGGCGGACGCGCGGGCCCTGGCCGCGTGGCTGGCGGAACGCGCCGTGGAAGAAGACCGCAACCGCATGCCCACCTACACCCCGTCGCGGGCACGGCGCACCACCGGGTGGGCCGCATGACCGAGAGCTACCCATGCGAGTGGGACGGAGAGAACCAGCTCTCCGTTTCGGAGGACCCGGACGGCTACGTGGAGCTGATCGTGGGGCCGGTCCCGTACGGCGACGAATGCCCCGGGTACTACGAAGTGGTGCGCCTGACGCCGGAGACGGCCAGACACCTGGCACGCGCCGTGACACTGACGACATTCCGCCTGGAGGGGGAAGAGATGAGCGACGCCGTACCGGAGCCGTGCCCGGACACCAACAAGCCCTGCGGGAAGGACTGCCCCCTTCGCCGCGCCTGCCACGACTCCGCCCTGGAAGACGTGCATCGGGCTTCGCTGACTGACGGCTCCGCACCCCCGGTCCGGTACGCGACGCCGCACCGGACCACGGCGGCGGACCGCTTCCGGGCGGCCCGTGACCTGGCTGGGCCCGCCGCCGACCTGGACGCCGTTTTCCGCGTCGCCGACTACCTGAAGGGCAACGCCCAGTGAACCACCTCCGCACCGTGCGAGCCGCCCGCCAGACCCACGGCGGGGCCTACGTCGCCCAGGACCCGGCCGGCCGACGGATCGTCGTCCTGGAGGTAGGACACGCCTCCGACGCAGGAAGCCAGACAGCTGTCCTGCCCATGCTCCCGGGCCTGGCCCGGGAGATCGGTGCAGCCGCGATGATGGCCGCCGAAGACGCCGAACGACCGTCCCAGGTGCCAGCCCTGGAGACATGAGCAACGCCCCGGTTCTCCCGATGGGAGGCCGGGGCGTTTTGGCGTTCTGGGCCGCAGGAGCGGCGTATCAGGAAGTGAAGCTCCCGGCCTTGACGGCGTGGAGGAACGCAGCGAAGGAAGGAGCGGTGAACCGGAGTGCGGGCCCGTCAGCTTGCTTGGAGTCGCGCACGGGGACAACTCCGGGGAGCCCTTCGCCGATTTCAACACAGTTACCACCGTTGGTGCTGTAGCTGGACTTCCGCCAGTGGCGGACGGGCAGCTTGCTTGCGCTGGTCATGCGGTGCGACCTTCCAGGTAGCTGCCGATCAAGTCGGCGGATTCTTCATGTGACAGGGCCGATGCCCTAAGCAGATCATAGGCATGGCAGCCGTCGGCTACCTCGCTTGCGTCTAGCGCCATGCGTCCCTGAGAGAACCCATCGACGTAGAGCACATCCGGTCCTTCTGCGAACGACAGTACGGTGAACGGACCAGCTAGGCCGGGGTGGGAAACCACCCGGGAGGGAACCACCTGGATCACCGTGCGGGGCGTGGTTCCCGCCTTCAGCAGGTGTTCTAGCTGAGCACGCCAAGCGTCCGTCCCGCCAATGGGGCGACGTAGTACCTGCTCATCGAAGACGAACCATGTGCGAGGTGGCGTTTCCCGTTCGAACACGGCTTGACGTGACATGCGAGCCGCAACGAGGTCTTCAAGGTTGTCAGGACGAACCGCGCTGAGCATCCCGCGGGCGTAGTCCTCGGTCTGGAGGAGCCCCGGGATGATTTGGGACTCAAAGACACGGTGCGACGTGGCGTCCCGTTCCAGCTCAATGAACGGTAGAAACCACTTCGGGTACGCGTACTTGATCACTAGCGGGTGGAACTCGGCGAAGAAGTCGGTACCCAGAGCCCTGTCGAGATCCTGCGCCAGTTCGAAGCTCGGAACGCGCTTCGCATTCTCGATATAGCTGATCATGGCGTTGTTGGTCAGAGCCTTTGCGGCGGTCGTCTCCTGCGACCACCCACGTTCCGTTCGCATCTTGATGAGCCGGTTGCCGAAGAAGGCCAACAAGCTCTCGTTCCCCTTGGGCTGGCCTTCATCCGTCTCCATCGGCATGGGAGCCTCCGTCTTAACTTCTGCATTGTTAAAGCGTTCCCCCTGGTCAGGGGGGCGGGGCCGCACAAGTCTGGGGTTACACACGGCGTTTGGGCAAGCGAAGCGCCGAAAGCACTGGAAGGCAACCTATGGCCACCCCCCGATCCTTGGTCGCCCCCGCTCGCACCGTGGCGGACATAGAACGGGCAGTCGAACTGTGTCACTTCCATCGGCTCCTCCCGGAGGTGATCCCGGACGGTGTGCCCCAGGAGTACCCGCCTCTGGAGCGGGAGGACTTGGCTCAGGTTCTCCACCACCTCCGGGCGGCACCGTGATGGGGACCACCGGCCGGGACATGCTGGCCCGTTACATGGCGGCCCGGGGATCGGACGGTGTGCTCCGGCTGAGCACTACGCCGCCCCCGACCGACCGCCGGCCACTCCTGGAGCCGGTTCCAGTGCCAGGGTGCGACGTGTGCGGAGCCCTGGGCCGCCAGCGCGAAACCGCGTTGGCGGCCGGTGACCAAGAGACGGTCGAGACCTGCAACGCCGAAATCGCCAACCACCCTCATAGGAGAGGTGCCCAGCGATGACCGCGCCACTTCAGAAACAGGACGTGATCGTGGGGACCGTGGTCTTTGACGCCACGTGGGAACTCCCGGTCAGCATCCGCGACCAGGACGGCGGATGGGTCATCGTGTCGCGTCCTGGGGGGCGCGAACGCCGTGTGCCGCTCAAAACGCTTCGCCACGCCACCGACGCGCAACGACGCCAGTACGCCTGTCTGGAGAAATTCCTCAGATGTCCACCAGCCCGAAGAACCCGCACGTGATCGGCGGGGCCATGCCCAGTGACCACCAGGCGCTCATCCAACCCACGGGGGAACAGGAGGAGCACGTGGAGTGCGTGACCGTACTCGGCGGGATCAAATGCCACGCCGCCTCGTACACCTGGACCACTTCCATTCCGATCAACACATGGATGCTGGAGCATCGGCGAGCGACCGGCCACAGCATCTACCGCCGCAAGAAGCACACGATCGAAAAGGTGCAAGACCCGCTGTCGGCCAAGGCCGCAGGATGACGCCGGACGGACGCGCGGGCACCATCGCGCTCGTTCTCGCCATCTCCGCGGCCATCGGCTTCATCCTCGTGACGGCTGTAAGCGGCCGTCTCTGAGCTGGTCAGGGGCCAAGCACCTGACAACACACAAGGCCCTCGTACGGACGCTGGCGAACAGCCCGTCCGCACGGGAAGCGGGCCCGTTGCTGCCCCCGGGCGCCCCCATGGCAACGGGCAGGGGGTGGGGTTCGCAGCGCGAACCGATGCGGACACCACCCCCGATCCGCCACCACCACACGAATCACAGACGAAGAGATCCCATGACACACTCCGACATCCCGCACGGCCACCACCCCCGCACACGGGTCGGGGCCCTCCTGCTCCTCACAGACCCGCAAGACCGGCTAGTTCTGGTCCAGCCCAGGTACAAGGAAGGCATGATCCTGGTCGGCGGGGCCAGGCATGGGGACGAACGCCCACGCGCGGCGGCGCTTCGCGAATGCCGGGAAGAAATCGGCTTCGAGGTTGCTCCCGGCCGGCTGCTGCTCACCTACTGGTCACCCCCGAACCCCACGTCGGGAGCAGAGGCCGGCGTGAACTTCGTCTACGACGGCGGAACGCTGTCCCACGAGCAACTTGATTCGATCACCCTGCCGGAGAACAACGAATTGCTGGCCTGGGACTTGGTCGAGGAAACCCAGCTTGAACACTTCTGCTCGCGGCCCAACAAGGTGGTCATCCAGACCGCCTTGGACGCAAGGCGGCTGGGCCGGTGCTACGACCTGGAGTTCGCCTCCCCGGCCTTGGAAGGGAAGGTTCTGCCGAACCCCTATAACGGCCAGGCGGCGGCATAGGCAGAGAACTCCCGCTCCGGCCCGGCCCAGAAGGGCCGCAGCTCCCCGCGGTGGTGGCCGGAGCGGGGCACCACGCCGCCCAGCCGTAGTGATGGAGGTCCAGCGGCTGGGCGGCTCCCACCCCCGGCGGACGTACAGCTCCCTCCCGTCCCGCCGGCCCGCAAGGGCGCCGCGCGGACGCGCACGGCAGGGGCAAGGGGGTGCCGGGTTCCACCGCAGACCCGGCACCCCGGAAGAGAACGACCGTTCCGGCCGCAACTCCACGAGCATGGAGCCCAACGGCCGGGCGGGTCCGGGCAACCGCACCCAGGCTTTCCCTGGAGGCTCCCATGCACGATCTGATTGCCGCTCCGTTCCAAGACCACCACCTCATCCTCCGGCCCGGCAGCCAACGCGCGGTCAAGATCGGCGCCGCAAGGTACGCCGACCTTGAACACGCCGTCGCCACGGGGCGTCATCTGCCTGGCTGGCTGGCGGACGTGGCACTCCGGGCGTGGGGAGTGGACACAGCCGATCGCACAGCCGATACCGCCGTACTCATCCGGGCACGAGGCCCGTTCGAGTTCAGCCGCGCCACCTGGGAAATCAACCTCGGATGCGACTTCGACTGTGAACACTGCTACCTCGGCCAGAAGCGGTTCGACAGCCTGAGCTGGGACGGCAAAGACCACCTGCTCCACGTGATGCGCGACGCCGGAGTGATATGGCTACAGATCACCGGAGGCGAACCCCTCATCGACCCCGCGTTCCCCGCCGCCTACCGGCTGGCCCACGAACTGGGGATGCAGGTAGAGCTGCTGTCCAACGGCTCCCAGCTCTCCAAGCCCCGAATCCTGGACCTACTGACCACGTACCCGCCCACCAAGATGTCCCTGAGCGTCTACGGCGCGACCGCGGAGACATACGACGCAGTAACACGGCGTCGAGGCGCCTTCCAGCGGTTCGCAAAGGGCCTGCAAGCGGCGGTTGAAGCTGGGGTGAACATAGACCTCAGCCTGATCATCACCAACCGCTCCGCCCACGAAGCCGACGCCATGCAAGCCTGGGCAGATCGGCTCGGCCTGCCCCGTCGGCAGTACGCCACCATCTCCCCGACCATCCACGGCGGCGCAGAACCCTTGCCCTCCCAGTCTCCGGAGTACCTGACCCACCGGAAACCGTTCACCGGCTGCCCGGCCGGCCGCACGTTCTTCCACGTCGATCCGCACGGCCGTGCATCCATCTGCAAAGTGGGCCGCGAACCGTCCATCGACATCCCCACCGAAGGACTGACCGGGCTCGCGCGCCTTGGATCGATCGCCGATTCCCTCATGCTTCGCACCGGAGGGTGCAGCGGCTGCAAGCTATCCGGCACATGCCGGGTATGCCGACCGATGGCCAAGCTCCTCCAAACGGCGAAGGCACCACCGCACACCTACTGTCAGAACGCCTGAAGGAGGCTGCACCATGACTGCTGTCGTGGTCGAACTGGCACCGACACGCGTCGTCGCCGCTCCCATGGACCCCGACGAAGTGACCGTGATCGAAGACGTGGAGACGCACACCGCCGACGCCCAGCCGGGGTGTGGGGACGACAACCCGTATCAGTAACCATCCGTACCGGATGACCGAGTAAGCCAAGGCCGTGGCGCCCGCCACGGCCTTGTGCCGTTCCGTGGCAGGCTCCCAGCATGCCGACTGATCGCCTCAACGACGTACCCTCCGATGTACTGGCCGCCATCGCGGAGGCCACTGGCCCGGTGCTGAAGGCAGAACCACTGACCTCCGGGTTCAATAGTGAAATTGCCGCCCGCATCCACACCGAACACGGGCTCGTCTTCGTCAAGGGCCTGCGCGCCGATCACCCCCGCGTCTGGACTCAACAGCGCGAGGCAGACATCAACCCGCACGTCCAGGGCATCGCGCCGCGCTTGCTCTGGCGTCTCCAGCCCATCGGGTGGGACCTCCTAGGGTTCGAGTACGCGGACGGTCACCACGCCGACTACGCCCCCGGCTCCCCGGACGTGCCGCTGGTGGCGGCCACGCTCCGGCGCCTTGGACAGGTGCCGTGCCCGGACCTGCCCATCAAGACCATGCCGGACCGGATGACCGCCTACACCGGCCATCCAGAGCTGTTCGCGGGAGACGCGCTACTACACACCGACTGGAACAACACCAATGTGCTCGTGGACCACGACCGCGTATGCCTGGTGGACTGGGCCTGGGCCTCCCGCGGAGCCGGATGGATCGACCCGGCCCTGTGGACCATTTGGCTCATTGCTGGTGGGCACATGCCCGACCAAGCCGAACGCTGGGTCGCCGACGTGCCGGCATGGACAGCGGCACCGCGAGAGGCCGTGGACGCGTTCTCTCAGGCCAGCGCCCGGCTGTGGCAGGAGATTGCAAGGCAGAGCCCGAACGCATGGACACAGCGGATGGAAGCAGCGGCCACAGCCTGGGAGCGGCACCGCAACGACTAGCGCAACAGCCACTCATCCGTCTCACCCACCGCCACGGTGCTGGGGGAACTCTGCTGCCCACATGCGTTGTCAGTGCTAGTCCGTACCGTTGGAACCGTGAATGACACGAAGGATGAAGTACGGGCCCTCAGCAACGCGACGAAGATCGATGCTCGCAACCTGATCATGGGAGTGGCCTGGAGAGCCCTAAACCAGGGAGTAGACGAAGCCCCCGTGAAGGCATGGCGGAAAGAAGGACTTGCCTTACTCGATCAATGGCCCCGCACCCGGAAGCAAGTAGCTAAGCACGTCGTAAGCGGGCGCAGACGCTTTCTGGGGAACTAAGGCAGCAAAGTCCAGCCTGAATCCGCACCCACCATGCCGACCCCGGGCAAAAACCCAGGCTGACTGTCAGTGGCAAATGCAATGATCTAGGCAGAGCGCACCGAAACGCGGCGCGCACTACCTAGCACAAGGGGAGTGGGAGAACGGCGTGAACGGGGTCGAAACCTGGCAGGCAGGCGACTGGGTACTGGACGCAAACGGCCGTGTCTGGGTCCGGGCAGACGACGAAGACACCGGCAAAGGCTGGCCCTGGGGATACCCCCAGCACACTGCCCGCTGGACCCACCAGGGCCACCAGTACGTAGTCATCCCCGAAGGGTCAGTAGAAGAAGACCTCCCCACCCGGCCCCTCTCCCTCCTGCTACGCGACGGATACCCAGTTCCGTACCAAGCCGCGTAACGCAACGGGCCCGCCCTCCCAGAGGAAGGCGGGCCCTGCGGTAGAACAGCTCTAGGCGGCAAGCTGAACGCTCACGTCTTCGTTTGTTTCAAGGGTGGCCCAGGTAACACGGCAACGAGCGGCACCGTCGAACTTGGCCCCCTGGTGCGGCGCCTTACGGACAACCACGTGATCAAAGGCAAGACGGATAAGGTCCCGCTTCGTCTCCAGCCCCGCCCGCTTGAACGAGTCGTTCAACGCGTCCCAGTCCGCCGCCAGGCCCACGTCCAACTTGCGCTTCGTGAACGGCTCCGCGCGCTTGCGTGCCTCCGCAACGCGGGCCGTCTCCTCCCGCAGGGAAGCCGGGTACAGGCGGGCCATTTCCGGATCGTCGTAAAGCCCGTTCTGACGATCTTCCTGGAGACGCCGCAGACGCTTTTCGGCAGCCGCCAGGGCGGCCCTGGCCTCCCGCTCCGCTTCAGTGCTCTCCGGGTTCTTCAGAGCCGCCCAGCGCTCCGCCACCGCGTGCAACACCAGGTCGTCCACACGGGCCGTACTGATGCGCTCCACCCACAAGAACGTCACGTAGCGCTCCACGGCCGCCATGGACACCGACGCTGGGGCTGGGCAGATCGACCCTTGCGACCGGGCCCAGCACGCGTACGCCCGGCCCACCCTGGACATGGACCGGCCACAACCTCCGCACCGCAGGAGATCAGTCAACAGATGCTGTGCCTTGGTACTGCCTGCCGGGGCCGGGAACACGCTCTTCCCCGCCAAGGACGCTTGGGCGCGGCGGAGCACGTCGTCCGAGACCAGCGCAACACCGACGCGGACCCGCTTGCCGTCCTTGTTCAGGTACGGCACGCGCACCCGGCCGGACGGCTGGGCCACCTTGGCTATCTGCCACCCCGCGTACGTTGGGTGCCGGGTCATGGCGTGCAGCGTCGAAAGAGCCCAGCCCTTGCCGGTCGGCCCCGCTATCCCGTGACCGTCCAGCATCCGCACCACGTCCGGACCGGATGACCCGGCGGCCAGCTTCTCCAGCGCCAGGGCGGCAGCCTTCCCCTTGGTGAAGCCACCCCCGGCCGGGGTGTCGTCGGCGACCAGCTTCCGCCCCTCACCGACCTTCAGCCCATAGGGCGGGCGTCCGGACACCCACTGACCGTGTTCCCGCTGGAAGTCCTTGGTACGGCGCACGTTGGCAGACAGGCGCATGGAGAACGACCGGGCCCGCTCCGCCTCCGTGATGATCCGCTCCCGGTCGAACGGGTTCATGGAGTCCAGGTGCTCCAGGTCGAAGAACACCCGGGACTTGCCGATGACCTTCAACAGGTCTTCGGCGCCTTTGCGGCTGAACCGGTCCAGGGTGAAACACCACAGGGTGCCCGTTTCCCCGGCCGCCAGGGCAGCCAGGGCCCCGTCGAAGTCGGTCCGCTTGGCTTTCTCGTCAAAGCCGCTCGCGATGTCCGTCCACACCTTGCGGACGGTCAGCCCCTCCCGGGCCGCCCACCGCCGTCCCTGCATCTCCTGGGAATCGGTGGACAGCTCCCGGCGGGGGTCGTCCTCTCCTAGTTCCTTGGACTTGCGGCAGTAGAGGTCAACCAGCTTCGTCGGGTCCGTCAGGAAGGTGGCCGGGGCAGTGCTCATGGTCGGTGCTCCTACAGATGGGGGCCATCCCGTCCATGCACTGGCGTCCGTTACAGACGTTTTCCCAGGTCAGACGGGACCTACAGGAGGCTTCGCCCATCCTTCGACCACTACTTCGGGATGCTGCGCGGCGTACGCGGCTACGGCGACCGCAACGCCGTGCGGCTGCCCGGCGGCGACCGGAGCGTCTTCGAGCAGCCGGGCGCGCTCGGCGTCGGCACCGTCCTGCCGTTCTCCGTCCGGGAGGCCGCGGTGGCTCAGAAGAAGGACCTCCAGTACATCGGGGCGCTCAACCACGAGTGGGCCGGCGGCGCCAAGGCGTGGCGCGACGGGTGGATGGACAACTGGGTCACCGCGAAGACGGCCGCCACCATGGCCCACTACGACCGCCAGGACGTACCGCTGCACTACGAGCTGGCCGACACCTTCACCGTCTGCGACGCGTACCACTCCTCGATCCACTCCTCCACCAGCCCCAACCGCAACCACCTGGTCAGTGGCTGGACCGGCTTCGAGCCGGGCTCCGGCAAGCGCGCGGTGGGCAACGACGCGTACGCGGAGGACACCCACACGGGTTACACCTGGCCCACGTACGCCGAGCGCCTGGAGAAGGCCGGGCGAAGCTGGCGCGTCTACCAGGAGTGGGACAACTTCACCGACAACAACCTGGAGTTCTACGCGACCTTCAAGGCGGTCATGAAGAAGGCGCTGGCCAAGGTGGGCGGCGGCGTGCAGAACATGACCGCGTTCTACGGGAAGGTCGCCGCGGCCGGCGAGGCGGAACGCAAGCGCTTGCAGGGGCTGCTGGAGGAAGGCGTACGGGCGCTGAGCGCGGCCGACCGCAGTCTCTTCGAGCGCGCGCTGCGCCGCGGCGAGCCGGACTCCACGGCCACCGCCTTCGCCGCCGACGTCGCCGCGGGCAAGCTGCCCGAGGTGTCCTACATCGTCCCGTCCGCGGCGGACTCCGAGCATCCCGGCTCGTCCTCGCCGGTCGCCAGCGCCACCATCGTCTACAAGGTGCTGGACGCGCTCGGGAAGAACCCGGACGTGTGGCGGCACACCGCGCTCTTCCTGACGTACGACGAGAACGACGGATTTTTCGACCATGTGCCGCCGCCGGTGCCGCCGGCCGGCACGGAGGGCGAGTTCTGGGACGGCAAGCCGACCGGGCTCGGGATGCGCGTGCCGATGCTGGTGATCTCGCCCTGGTCGGTGGGCGGCTACGCCTGCTCGCAGGTCTTCGACCACACCTCGATCGTCCGCTTCCTGGAGCGCTGGACGGGCGTGCGGGAGCCCCACATCAGCGCCTGGCGGCGTACCGTCTGCGGCGACCTGACCACCGCTTTCGACTTCTCGCGCGGGCGCAGGCAGCCCGCCGTGGAGCGGCCCGGCGCGATCCCGCCGTTCGGCGGACGCTGGGCGCCGCGCCCGCCGCGCGAGCAGCGGCTCCCGCGCCAGGAGCCGGGCACCCGGCCCGCGCGCCCGCTGCCGTACCAGCCCGACGCCGACGGCGCGTACGACGCGCGGGCGGGGTGCTTCCGGCTCGCGGTGCGCAACGGGGGCCGGGCGAGCGCGCACTTCGCGCTGTATCCGTACGCGGGGGAGTACGGCACGCCGCAGCACCGTGACGTGCTGGGCCGGGCCGACTGGGAGGTGCCCGTCAAGGACGGCGCGTACCGCTTCACCGTCACGGGCCCCAACGGGTTCCGGCGCGAGCACGCGGGCACCGCCGCGGGCGCGGCCGCTGCGGTCCGGATCGGCACCCGCCTGGACGCGCACCGGCGTGAACTGCACCTCACGCTCGTCAACCAGGGACGCGCCGACCTCACCTTCACCCTGAAGCCGCTGGCGTACGGCGACACCAAGACGCGCGAGATCAGGGTGCGGGCCGGCAGCACCCGTACCGTCGCGCACTCCGCGGCAGCGGCGCACGGCTGGTACGACCTGGACCTGTCCGTCGCACAGGACGCGTCCTTCCACCGCCGCTTCATGGGGCACATCGAGAACGGGAAGGAGTCGGTCACCGGCTGACCTGAGGCGCGCGGAACCGGCCGTCTTCCGGTCGCCTCGTGCTCGGGCCGGGTTCCGCTTCCCGTTCCCTTTGTGGGGAACTCCACAAAAGGGTCAAAGGATCTTTTCCTGCTGTCACTCTGCAAGAGGTACGGGCCCGCCGCCCCTTCGTCGGCAGGCGGTGGTCCCGTGCTTCCCCCTCCCTTACGCGTTCGGCACCACGGGTACATCCCGGGAGACATCGGCGCCTGACCCGGGAAGCAGACGAAGAGCTTGATGACCGCACTGACCCGGTGGTGCCTGCGGCGCCGCATCGTCGTGATCGTGCTCTGGCTCGCCGCCTTCGCGGGAGCCACCGCGGCCGCCGGAGCCGCCGGCTCCGCCTACTCCGACCACTACGACGTCCCCGGTACGGAATCGGGGCAGGCCGGAGCCCTGCTGGAGCGGGCCTTCCCGGAGCGCTCCGGTGACCGCGACACGATCGTGTGGCACACGGAGTCCGGCACCGTACGCGCGGGCGCCGTGCGGAAGGACCTTCAGCAGACCCTCGACAAGATCGCCGCACTGCCCGGCGTCGCGTCCGTACAGAGCCCGTACGGACCGCAGGGCGCCGGGCAGATCAGCGAGGACGGGCACACCGCCTACGCCGACCTCGCCTTCGACGCGCCCGCCGAGGACCTGGACAAGGCCCAGGTCCAGCGCGTCGTGGACACCGCCAGGACCGCCGCGGCCGACGGACTCCAGGTGGAGCTGGGCGGCGCCGGCATCGCCGTCACCGAGTCGTCGGACGCCCAGCTCGCCGAACTGATCGGGCTCGGCGCCGCCGCCGTTGTCCTCTTCCTCGCCTTCGGCTCGCTCGCCGCCACGCTCCTGCCGCTCGTCACGGCGGTGGTGAGCGTCGGCACCGCCTCCGCCGGCATCACCCTGCTCGGCCACGCGATGACGGTGGCCGACTTCGCCCCGATGCTGGGCATGCTCATCGGCCTCGGTGTCGGCATCGACTACGCGCTTTTCATCGTCACCCGGCACCGCAGAGGGCTGAAATCCGGCCTCACCGTCCCGCAGGCCGCCGAGCGCGCGGTCAGTGTGTCGGGGCGCGCGGTGGTCTTCGCCGGGGCCACCGTCTGCATCGCCCTGCTCGGGATGCTCGTCCTGCGGCTGGGCTTCCTCAACGGCGTCGCCATCGCCGCCTCGCTGACCGTCGTCCTCACCGTCGCCGCCTCCGTCACCCTGCTCCCGGCCCTGCTCGGCGTCATCGGACCGCGGGCGCTGAGCCGGCGCGAACGGCGGCAACTGGCCGCCGACGGACCCCGCCCGGAGCCGCCGGCCGGCTTCGCGGCCTGGTGGTCCGGCTTCGTGGAGCGCCACCCCAAGCTGCTGGGCGCGGCCGCGGCCGTCGTCATGCTGATCCTCGCGCTGCCCACCCTGTCCCTGCATCTGGGCACCTCCGACCAGGGCAACAACCCCGCGACGAGCACCACCCGGCAGGCGTACGACCTGCTCGGCGAGGGCTTCGGGCCGGGCTCCAACGGGCCGCTGACCCTGGTCGGCGACCTCGACGGGGCCAAGGACCGGCTCGCCTTCGACCGGCTGCCGGACGAACTGCGCGGCACACCGGGCGTGGCACAGGTACGGGGACCGGAGTTCGACGGCAGCGGCAGCACGGGTGTGATCACCGTCGTACCGGACGGCTCCCCGCAGTCCCGCCAGACCTCCGACCTGGTGGAACGGCTGCGCGCCGACGTCCTGCCGAAGGCCGGGGAGGGCACCAGCATGAAGGTCCATGTCGGAGGGGTGACGGCCAGCTACGACGACTTCGCCTCCGTGATCGTCGGCAAGCTGCCGCTCTTCGTCGGCGTCGTCATCGGCCTGGGCTGCGTCCTGCTGCTCCTCGCGTTCCGCAGCATCGGCATACCACTGAAGGCCGCCGCGATGAACATCGCGGCCGTCGCCTCCTCCTTCGGGATCGTGGTCGCGATCTTCCAGTGGGGGTGGGGGAGCGAACTGCTCGGGCTGGGCAGCGCGGGCCCGATCGAGCCCTTCCTGCCCGTGATCATGGTCTCGGTCCTCTTCGGGCTGTCCATGGACTACCAGGTCTTCCTGGTCAGCCGGATGTACGAGGAATGGCGGCTGACCCGCGACAACCGCCGCGCGGTCCGCGTCGGACTCGCCGAGACCGGCCGGGTCATCAACTCGGCGGCCGTCATCATGATCGCGGTGTTCGCGGCGTTCGTGCTCAGCGGCGACCGCATCATCGCGATGTTCGGCATCGGCCTGGCGGCCGCCGTCGCGCTGGACGCCTTCGTACTGCGCACCCTGCTCGTGCCCGCCCTGATGCACCTGCTCGGTGGCGCGAACTGGTGGCTGCCGGGGTGGCTGGAGCGGCGGCTGCCGCGGATCAGCATCGAGCCGCCGGCGGAGGCGGGGGCAGGTACCGGATCGGGTGCGGGTACCGGTTCGGGCGCGGGCCCGGCGGCGCCGGGGGCGGACGGCGCGCCGGTGATTCCGGTTCCGGTTCCGGTTGCGGTGCCGGGGCCGCGGCGGGGTGACGAAGGGCTGGTACGGAAGTAGCGCCGTCCCGAGGGGGAGGGGCCGCGGCCGGGGAAAGGGGGGCGGTCCGGCCGTCTCCGTATGGCCGGGCGGTCCCGTACAGCCCGGCCGTCCCCCTACGTTCCGGTCGTTCCCGTACGTACCGTACGGCCCTTGTGCCCGCTGCCGTGGCCGGTTCCCCGTGCGCCCCGGGGATTCTCATACGTCTCTCAGATCCGGCACCTACGGTCGCGCCCATGGACACCACCAAGACCGAAGACCGCACCGACGACACGAAGGCCGACGAGGCCAAGGCGGCCACCGGGACGACGGAGGCCGAAGGGGCGTCCGAGGCCACCGAGGCGGACGGGAAGAAGCCGTCCGGCGCGGACACCCCGCGCGGCGCGGGCGCCGACGAGCAGCGCGGGGCGGACGGGGAGGACGGGGCGGACGAGGAGGAGACCGCGGACGCCGACGCGACGCCCGCCGCCACCACCGCGACCGCTTCGGTGGCGTCCGGCGCCGGCTCCGTCGTCGCCGCGGGACTGGGGCTCGCCTCGCTCACCGGCACCTGGGTCGGCACGGTGCTGGCCGAGCGCCAGACGCTGCTCGGCCAGATCAAGCTGCAGACCGGCAAGGCCACCGACCAGATCGGCACCGTCTACGGCGCCCCCTGGCACACCCACGCCCTCGTCAACGCGATCTTCGCGCTGCTCGCCGTCGTCGTCGCGGGCCTGGTCCTCACCCGGCCCCGCCCGACCTGGGTACGGGCCGTGGCCTGGGGCGGACTCGCCCTCGGCGTCCTGGGGCTCATCGTCTCCGCGGGCATGTACTTCGACCTCTTCGCCAGCCTGCCCTCGCTGCCCAAGGCCGGAGCCGGCACGCCTGGTTCCTGAGGGGCCGTGCACGAGGCGGGTGTGCCGGGGCCGTGGGTCCGGCACACCCGCCCTCAGGTGTGCCGCGGCGGCTCCTGCTCCGGCAGGCGGACGGTGACCTTGCCCGAGGACAGGTCTATCGGTCCCTTGCCGGGATCACTGTCGCCGGTGTCGGTGACCACCAGGGTCAGCCGTCGCTGTTCCTCGTCGGTGTGCTTGCG
The DNA here is from genome assembly GCF_040646595.1 of Streptomyces sp. NPDC045470. Classification (NCBI taxonomy): domain Bacteria; kingdom Bacillati; phylum Actinomycetota; class Actinomycetes; order Kitasatosporales; family Streptomycetaceae; genus Streptomyces; species Streptomyces sp. NPDC045470. The sequence continues at coordinate 277,057 of NZ_JBEZAN010000002.1, read as the reverse complement.
TCCCGGCGCGAACAACTCCTCCACCAGGTTGAACATCTGGCCTCCTGACGACGCGGACGGCTCCGTACGACGAGTGTAGGCACCAACGAAGCGGAAACGGGCGGCCCCGGCCGCCGCACCTGTCCTGTCTGTACCTGCCCGTACCTGCCCGTACCTGTGCGGGCCCGTTCCCGTTCCTCCCGTCAGCGCACGTCCAGCCGCAGGATCCGGTCGTCACCCTGCTTCGGCTCCCCGCGCCCGTCGGTGTTGCCGGTGACCAGCCACACCCCGCCGTCCTGGGCCGTCACGACCGTACGCAGCCGCCCGTACTCGCCCTGGAGGAACGCCTGCGGCGGCGCCGACGCCTGCCGCCCGGCGAGCGGGATCCGCCACAGCCGTTCGCCGCGCAGCCCCGCCATCCAGACCGAGCCCCCGGCGATCGCGATGCCGCTCGGCGAGGCGTCCGCCGTCTTCCACTGGGCCACCGGGTCCACGAACCGGGCGTCACCCCGGCCCTTGCCCTCGACCTCGGGCCAGCCGTAGTTCCTGCCCGGCTCGATCAGGTTCAGTTCGTCCCAGGTGTTCTGCCCGAACTCGGCGGCCCACAGCCGCCCCTCGCCGTCCCAGGCCAGGCCCTGCACATTGCGGTGTCCGTACGTGTACACCACCGAGTCGGCGTCCGGGTTGCCGTGCACCGGCTCGCCGTCCGGTGTCATGCGCAGGATCTTGCCGCCCAGCGACGTCCGGTCCTGGGCGAGGCCGGTGTCGCCGGTCTCGCCGGTGCCCGCGTACAGCATCTTGTCCGGGCCGAACGCGATCCGGCCGCCGTTGTGGATCTGCCCCTTGGGAATGCCCTTCAGGACCGTGTCGGGGGCGCCCAGTTGACTGCCGGGCTGCTTCTTCGCGTCGTAGTTCAGCCGGGCGATGCGGTTGTCGGACTCGGTGGTGAAGTACGCGTACACCTGAGGGGACCGGCCGAACGACGGCGCCACCGCGATCCCCAGCAGCCCGCCCTCGCCGCCCGGCGCGACCCCCGGCACCGTGCCCAGCTCGGTCTTCCGGCCGCCGTCCGCCGCCACCCGGAAGATCTTCCCGGTGTCGCGCGAGGACACCAGCAGGTCACCTCCGGGCAGCGCGGCCACTCCCCAGGGTGAGGTGAGACCGGTGGTCAGGGTGCTGACGACCTTCACCGAGCCCTTGGCGGGCGGCGCCGGGGCGGACGGGGAGGCCGGGGTGCCGCCCGGGGACGCGGCGCCGGACGGGGCGGCGGACGAAGCGGCGAGCGAGCCGGCCGGACCGGGGGCGCCCCCGGAGGAACACCCCGCCGCCAGCAGCAGCGAGGCAGCGGCCAACACGGAGGTCACGGAGCGTCGTTGCACGGCGAAGTCCTCTCGTCGACGGAACCCGCCTTACGACACCACACCGCACCCCTCAAGTCAGGCCCCCACTCCGGCGCCGCCCGGCCCGGACCGTCACGCGCGCCCCGCCCGGCGCGCGTGGCGGTCAGTCCCACGACCCCCGAGCCGGCGGCAGCGCGGCGATCTCCGCGAGGTCCCGGCGGTCCAGTGTCAGCCCGGCCGCCGCCGCGTTCTCGGCGGCCCAGCGTTCCTTCTTCGTCCCCGGTACGGGCACGACGTGCGGCCCCTGCGCCAGTACCCATGCCAGCGCCACCTGCCCCGGCGTGGCCCCGTGCCGCGCGCCCACCCGGCGCAGCCCGGCCACCACCGGCTGGTTGGCGGCCATCATCTCGGCCGTGAAGCGCGGGTGCCGGGCCCGTATGTCCTCCGGTTCGAAGCCCTGCCCCGGGGTCAGCGTGCCGGTGAGGAAACCGTTGCCCAGCGGCATGGCCGCGAGGAACCCGACGCCGCGCGTGACGCACCACGGCAGCAGCGTCTCCAGTGCCTCCTTCGACCACACCGACAGCTCGGCCTGCACGCTGCTGACCGGGAACACCTGCTGGATGCGTTCCAGTTGCCGCAGCGTCCCGTCGTACAGCCGCGTGCCCCGGCGGCGGCCGGCGCGCGCGCCCACCGCGCACAGCCCCAGCGACCGCACCTTCCCGGCGGCCACCAGTCCCGCCATCGCGCCCCAGGTCTCCTCGATCGGTACCTCGGGATCGGTGCGGTGCAGTTGGTACAGGTCGATGCAGTCGGTCTGCAGGCGGCGCAGCGAGGCGTCGCACGCCCGTCTCACGTAGCCGGGCCGCCCGTTGGCGACGATGTGCTGCTCGCCCACCAGCAGCCCGACCTTGGTCGACACGAAGGCTTCCGCGCGGCGCTCCTTCAGGGCCCGCCCGACCAGCAGTTCATTGGTGAACGGCCCGTACATGTCGGCGGTGTCGAGCAGGGTGCAGCCCTGGTCGAGCGCGGTGTGCACGGTGCGCAGCGAGCTCTCGCCGTTGCGCTGCGACTCGGTGTATCCCCAGCTCATCGGCATACAGCCGAGTCCGATTGCACCCACTTCGAGCGCTGTAGCCCCGATTGTCCTGCGCTCCACGTGGTCGTGCCTCCATCCCCTCGCCCCCGATCAAGGGCCTGACCAAACTAACGTCTGAGCCCGAAGGGCATCGCATAGCCTCTGGCCATGGCATCAGCAGACCCGCGCACCGCCGCGAACGACGTATGGCTCCCGATCCCCGCCGACGACGTCGGCGGACTGCCGGACGGCTTCGACTACGTCCATTGGGACGCCGGACCGGAGTTCCCCGCGGACCCCGCCCGCTGCGCCTTCTACGTGGTCCCGTACATGAAGGATCCGCAGGTGTGCATACGCCCGCTGACGGAGATGACCGGGCTGCGCGCCGTGCAGACCCTGACCGCCGGCATCGAGCACATGCTGCCCGCCCTGCCCCGGCTGCCGCCCGGGACCCATCTGTGCAACGCCCGCGGGCTGCACGACGCCAGTACGGCCGAGCTCGCGCTCACCCTGACGCTCGCCTCGCTGCGCGGCATACCGGAATTCGTCCGGGGCCAGGACGAGGGCCGGTGGCTCAACGGATTCCGGCCCGCCCTCGCCGACAAGACGGTGCTCATCGTGGGGTACGGATCGATCGGCAGTGCGATCGAGGACCGGCTCACGCCCTTCGAGTGTGCGCGGGTGGCGCGCATTGCGCGCACCGCACGTGAGACCGTGCGCGGGCCCGTGCTTCCGCTCGCCGAACTGCCCGCCGAGCTGCCCGGGGCGGACGTCGTGATCATCGCCACGCCGCTCACCGACGCCACCCGCGGTCTGGTCGGGAGCGACTTCCTGGCCCGCATGAAGGACGGCGCGCTGCTGGTGAACGTGGCGCGCGGCGCCGTCGTCAACACGAAGGCACTTCTCGCCGAACTCGAATCGGGGCGGTTGCGGGCGGCCCTGGACGTCACCGATCCGGAACCGCTGCCCGCCGGGCACCCGCTGTGGCACGCTCCCGGCGTGCTCGTCACTCCCCATGTCGGAGGCCCCAGCTCTGCCTTCCTGCCCCGCGCCAAGCGCCTCATCAGGGACCAGCTGACACGTTTCGCCTCCGGTGATCCTCTGTGCAACGTCGTGGCTACGGCCGGGTGAAACCTTCCCGGACCCCTTGCGGGTAGCTCTACGGGGCCGTACGACTGCACTGGGTATCCGCATCCCATGGACAGTCACGCTGCGTAGAGAAGCTATGTCCCTGAGTGACGAAACTGGTGTATCGTCCGAGCGGGGACCGCGCCGGGCAGTGATACGGCGCAGCGCGAAAGACCGGAACCGAGGGGGGCGACGGGCGATGTACGGCCGATGGACGATGCACGGGACAGGCACTCCGCAATCCCCCGGGGGGACACCTCCGGGCCCATGGGCGCGCCGGGCGCCGTGCGCGCACCGGTCGCGACGATGTCGCGCGGCGGGCGGGAGGAGAGGGCGGTGAGCGCCACGGGCGCGGTCCTCACCCGGCCGCCGGTGCAGGCCGGCGGCGCACCGGGCGTGGTCCCGCAGGTCGTGCTCGCGGTCGTCTGCGGCGGTTACGCCGTGGGTGCCGCACTGGGCTGGGGCTCTCCCGAACTCGCGCTCTTCATGGGCGACTTCGGCCTCAGCGTGGCCGCCTTCGCGGCGGCCGTCTCCTGCTTCCTGTACGCCCGCAGGCACCACGGCCGGTTTCGACCCGCCTGGCTGCTGTTCGCCGCCTCCTCCACGATGGCGGGGATCGGCAACGGCGTCTGGGGCTGGTACGAGGTCGTGCTGCGCGAGCCGGTGCCGAGCCCGTCGCTCGCCGACTTCTGCTTCCTGCTCTTCGCGCCACCGGCCATCGTCGGCCTGCTCGTGCTCGCCAAGAGGCCCGTCTCCAAGGCCGGCTGGGTGTGCCTGGGGCTGGACGCCTGGCTGATCGGCGGTTCGCTGCTGACGCTCTCCTGGAGCCTGGCGCTCGCGCACACCGCGCACTTCCAGGGCCAGAGCGTGCCGCAGGGCGCGCTCGCGCTGGCCTACCCGCTGCTGGACATCGTGCTGGTGAGCATGGTGCTCGCCCTGCACTTCAAGCGCTCCTCGGCGCACCGCTCGGCCATCAACACCGCCATCGCGGCACTGGCCCTGACGGTGCTGTGCGACGCGCTGTTCAGCTCGCCGCTGCTGCGCGAGCACTACCGCTCCGGTCAGATCCTGGACGCCGGCTGGTTCGCCGGCTCGATGCTGCTCACGTACGCGCCCTGGGTGGCCCGGCGGCTGCCCGGCGGCGACACCGCGGCCGCCGCTCCCGGGCGCGCCGCACCCCGCACCCCGCCGGCCACGGGCACCTCCGCGGCCGCCGCGGCGGCCACCCGGCCCATCGCGGGTTCGCTGGCCGCGCTCACCCCGTACCTGGCCGCCGCCGTCTGCACGCTGGGCATCCTGTACAACGTCCTGGACGGCCGCCGCATCGACCGCGTGGTGCTCTTCACCGGCTGCACGGTCGTCCTCGCCCTGGTCGTCCGCCAGGGCATCATGCTGCTCGACAACATCACCCTCACGCAGGAACTGGCCCAGAAGGAGAACCACTTCCGGTCGCTGGTGCAGGGCTCCAGCGACGTCATCATGATCGCCGCACCGACCGGGATACTGCGCTATGTCAGCCCCGCCGCCGCGGGGGTCTACGGCCGGGACGCGGAGGAACTGGTCGGCTCCGAGCTGGCCTCCCTCATCCATCCCGAGGACCTGGGGCGCGTGGTGCACGAGGTGCGCAGATTCCTCGCCGCCCGGCCCGAGGACGAGCCGACCACCCGGATCGAGTGCCGCTTCCGCGCGGGCGAACACCGTGCGGGCGGCGAGAAGTGGCTCAACGTCGAGTCCACGGTCAACCGCCACCACGGCGGCCTCATCTTCAACTCCCGTGACGTCACCGAACGCGTCCGCCTCCAGGCCCAGTTGCAGCACAACGCCTCGCACGACGCGCTCACCGACCTGCCCAACCGGGCGCTGTTCACCGAACGGGTCAGCCAGGCGCTGACCGGCCGTCGCGCCACCGATCCGGGCACCGCCGTGCTCTACATCGACCTGGACGGCTTCAAGCAGGTGAACGACACCATCGGGCACCAGGCGGGGGACGAGCTGCTGATCCAGGCCGCCCGCAGACTGGCCGAATCCGTACGGGCCGGGGACACCGCCGCCCGGCTCGGCGGCGACGAGTTCGCCGCGCTGATCATGGGCGACGGCTCCCGCGACCACGCGGCGCGCGAGCACCGCATCCTGGAGGTCGCCGACCGGCTGCGCATCCGGCTCTCCGACCCGTACAAGATCGACGGCAGGGACGTACGGGTCGCCGCCAGCATCGGTGTCGCCTTCGCCGAGCCGGGCATCACCCCCGGCCCCTTGATGCGCAACGCCGACCTGGCGATGTACCGCGCCAAACAGGCCGGCAAGGGCTGCGTCAAGCTGTACGCGCCACAGATGCAGGCCGACGTGGTGCACCGCGCCGAGCTGGCCACCAAGCTGCGCACCGCCCTGCACGACGGCGAGTTCGCGCTGCTGCACCAGCCCGTGGTGGAGCTGGCCGGCGGCCGGATCACGGCGGTCGCCGCCCTGGCCCGCTGGCGCTCCGCCCAGGGCATACTCTTCACCCCCGCCGAGTTCCTGCGGGTCGGCGACCGCGGCCGGCTCAAGGAGGACGGCGACCGCACCGCCGAGCTGGGCCGCTGGCAACTGGAGGAGGCGGTGCAGCAGGCCGCCGGCCGGCACCGGGCGGGCCATCCGGTCCCGGTGGCCGTCCGGATCTCCGCGCACCGGTTGCTCGACCGGGCGCTGCCGCCCAAGAGCATCGAGGCCCTGCTGTCCCGGCACGGCCTGCCGTCCGGCTCGCTGGTCCTGGAGCTGGCCGACACCGATCCGCGGATACCGCTGGAGGAGCTGGAGCGCCGTCTGGTCGCCCTGCGCCGCCTGGGGGTACGGATCGCCCTGGACGGCTTCGGCAGCGGCGCGGCCGCCATCGGAGCGCTGCGGCGGCTGCCCGTCGACGTGCTGCGGCTGGACCGTGACCTGGTCGACGGGGTGGTGGACTCCGCCCGGCTGCACAAGATCACCTCGGGGCTGCTGCGGATCGCCTCCGACCTCGGCATGCAGTCCGTGGCCGACGGCGTCGACCTGCCCGAGCAGATCGTCGCGCTGCGCTCCATGGGCTGTACGCACGGCCAGGGCATGGCCTTCTCCGGGCCGCTGGACGAGCACCGGCTGCGCCACGCGCTGTCCCAGGGCAGCTATCCGGTGCCGGGCCCGGGCAGCGAGGGCCGGGCGGTGGTGCTCAGCGGTACGGGCCTGCCGGTGCGCCACGTCAAGAAGGGGCGCGAACCGGTGTCACCCGGACGGGTGCTGGGCGAACTGCCCAGGCGATTCGGGCCGGGTGAGGGCAGGGACGGGGCGGAGACAGCGCTGGCCAGCCCCCCGCTGCGCCCAAATAGTGAGACCTCCGTCCCACCCACTTGACACTCCCCTGGCAGCAGGGGGAGGGTCAGTTCCATGCGCACCCGAATTCTCGTACTTGGACAGCGCGTCGGCTGAAGCTGGGTCACCCACACCACCCAGCGCTCCGCACCGGCGCGCTCCCCTCGCTTGCCTCACGGCACGAGGGGTTTTTTGTTGCATAACCACCCCCATACCCCACCAAAACCCTCAGCTTCGAGAAGAGACGCAGATGACCGAGCAGGCCACCGGGGCCCACCATCCGCAGCCGCGGGCCCGTCACTCCGGCGGAGCAGCCGCGACCGCCGTCGAGCACGTCACGGGCGCGCAGTCCCTCATCCGTTCGCTCGAAGAGGTCGGGGCCGACACCGTGTTCGGCATTCCGGGGGGCGCCATCCTCCCCGCGTACGACCCGATGATGGACTCCTCGAAGGTCCGCCACGTCCTGGTCCGCCACGAGCAGGGCGCGGGCCACGCCGCCACCGGTTACGCGCAGGCCACCGGCAAGGTCGGCGTCTGCATGGCCACCTCGGGACCCGGTGCCACCAACCTCGTCACCCCCATCGCCGACGCCCACATGGACTCCGTGCCGATGGTCGCGATCACCGGCCAGGTCGCCTCCAAGGCGATCGGCACCGACGCCTTCCAGGAGGCGGACATCTGCGGCATCACGATGCCGATCACCAAGCACAACTTCCTGGTCACCGACGCGGCCGAGATCCCCCGCACCATCGCCGAGGCGTTCCACATCGCCTCCACCGGGCGGCCGGGACCGGTCCTGGTGGACATCGCCAAGGACGCCCTCCAGGCACAGACCACCTTCTCCTGGCCGCCGCACACCGACCTGCCCGGCTACCGCCCGGTCACCAAGCCGCACGCCAAGCAGATCCGCGAGGCCGCCCGGCTGATCACCGAGGCCCGCCGCCCGGTCCTGTACGTCGGCGGCGGCGTGCTGAAGTCCGGCGCCACCGCCGAACTGAAGGTGCTGGCCGAACTGACCGGCGCGCCCGTCACCACCACCCTGATGGCCCTCGGCTCCTTCCCCGACACCCACCCGCAGCACGTCGGCATGCCCGGGATGCACGGCGCGGTCGCCGCCGTCACCGCCCTGCAGAAGTCCGACCTGATCGTCGCGCTCGGTGCCCGCTTCGACGACCGGGTCACCGGCAAGCTGGACTCCTTCGCCCCGTTCGCCAAGGTCGTGCACGCCGACATCGACCCGGCGGAGATCGGCAAGAACCGCGCGGCCGACGTGCCGATCGTCGGCGACGCCCGCGAGGTCATCGCCGACCTGCTCGTGGCCCTCCAGGCGGAGCACGCGGCGGGCCGCGCCGGCGACTACACCGCCTGGTGGAAGGACCTCAATCGCTGGCGCGAGACGTACCCGCTGGGCTACGGCCACCCCGACAACGGCAGCCTGGCCCCGCAGCAGGTCGTCCAGCGCCTGGGCGAGCTGGCCCCGGAGGGAACGATCTACGCGGCGGGCGTCGGCCAGCACCAGATGTGGGCCGCCCACTTCATCGACTACGACACGCCGTCCACGTGGCTGAACTCCGGCGGCGCCGGGACGATGGGGTACGCCGTCCCGGCCGCCATGGGCGCCAAGGCCGGGCGGCCGGACCGTACGGTCTGGGCGATCGACGGCGACGGCTGCTTCCAGATGACCAACCAGGAACTGGTCACCTGCGCGCTGAACAACATCCCGATCAAGGTCGCCATCATCAACAACGGCGCCCTGGGCATGGTCCGCCAGTGGCAGGCCCTCTTCTACAACCAGCGCTACTCCAACACCGTCCTGCACAGCGGTCCCGAGGACTGCCTCGCCACGGCGGAGGTGGCCGGCGGCGGCACCCGTGTCCCGGACTTCGTGAAGCTGGCCGAGGCGATGGGCTGCGTCGCGATGCGCTGCGAGGACCCCGCCGAGCTGGACGCGGTGATCGCCAAGGCGAACGCGATCAACGACCGCCCGGTGGTGGTGGACTTCATCGTCCACGAGGACGCCCAGGTCTGGCCGATGGTCGCGGCCGGCACCTCCAACGACGAGGTCATGGCCGCCCGCGGGGTGCGCCCCGACTTCGGCGACAACGAAGACGACTGAGACGCCGGGACGCGAGACACGCGGATAGAAGAGAGAAGACCGACCATGTCCAAGCACACGCTCTCCGTCCTGGTGGAGAACACCCCCGGCATCCTGGCCCGGATCGCCGCCCTGTTCTCCCGCCGCGGATTCAACATCGACTCGCTCGCCGTGGGCGTCACCGAGCACCCCGACATCTCCCGCATCACCATCGTCGTGAGCGTCGAGTCGCTCCCGCTGGAGCAGGTCACCAAGCAGCTCAACAAGCTCGTCAACGTGCTGAAGATCGTCGAGCTGGAGCCCGGCTCCGCGGTCCAGCGCGAACTGGTGCTGGCCAAGGTGCGCGCCGACAACGAGACCCGCTCGCAGATCGTGGAGATCGTCCAGCTCTTCCGCGCCAAGACCGTCGACGTCTCCCCGGACGCGGTGACCATCGAGGCGACCGGCAGCAGCGACAAGCTCGAAGCGATGCTCAAGATGCTGGAGCCGTTCGGCATCAAGGAGTTGGTGCAGTCCGGCACCATCGCCATAGGGCGCGGCGCCCGCTCCATCACGGACCGCTCGCTGCGGGCCCTGGAGCGCTCCGCCTGACGTGCCCGGGCCCGCCCGGACCGTCGCGCCCGGGCCCGCCCGGACCGTATCGCGAGACCCCCGAACCTTTCCTCACGAGCCCGACGTAGTGTGTCGGGCAACCAGCTAGATCCAAGGAGATACCCGAAGTGGCCGAGCTGTTCTACGACGACAACGCCGACCTGTCCATCATCCAGGGCCGCAAGGTCGCGGTTCTCGGCTACGGCAGCCAGGGCCACGCCCACGCCCTCTCCCTGCGCGACTCGGGCGTCGACGTCCGAGTGGGTCTGCACGAGGGCTCGAAGTCGAAGTCCAAGGCCGAGGAGCAGGGGCTGCGCGTGGTCAGCCCGGCCGAGGCGGCGGCGGAGGCCGACGTCATCATGATCCTGGTGCCGGACCCGATCCAGGCGAAGGTCTACGAGGAGTCCGTCAAGGACAACCTGAAGGACGGCGACGCGCTGTTCTTCGGCCACGGCCTGAACATCCGCTACGGCTTCATCAAGCCGCCGGAGAACGTCGACGTGTGCATGGTCGCCCCCAAGGGCCCGGGCCACCTGGTGCGCCGCCAGTACGAGGAGGGCCGCGGCGTGCCGTGCATCGCGGCCGTCGAGCAGGACGCCTCCGGCAACGCCTTCGCGCTGGCCCTGTCGTACGCCAAGGCCATCGGCGGCACCCGCGCCGGCGTCATCAAGACCACCTTCACCGAGGAGACCGAGACCGACCTCTTCGGTGAGCAGGCGGTGCTCTGCGGCGGTGCCTCGGCGCTGGTCAAGGCGGGTTTCGAGACCCTGGTCGAGGCCGGCTACCAGCCGGAGATCGCCTACTTCGAGTGCCTGCACGAGCTGAAGCTGATCGTGGACCTCATGTACGAGGGCGGCCTGGAGAAGATGCGCTGGTCGGTCTCCGAGACCGCCGAGTGGGGCGACTACATCACCGGTCCGCGGATCGTCAACGACGCCACCAAGGCCGAGATGAAGAAGGTGCTCGCCGAGATCCAGGACGGCACCTTCGCCAACAACTGGATGGCGGAGTACAACGCCGGCCTGCCCAAGTACAACGAGTACAAGAAGGCCGACGAGGACCACCTGCTGGAGACCACCGGCAAGAAGCTCCGCAAGCTGATGAGCTGGGTCGACGACGAGCAGTGAGCCGTACGGCACGGGGCCGTGGCAGCCGCCGCGGCCCCGTTCGCCATGACCGGTGCCCGGCCCCCGCCACCGTGTTGTCCACCGCGTCGCACCACTACCGGGTGATCCTTCCGAAACGGCGGATGAACGGCCGGGGGCCAGCACTACACTGCACACCACAAGCGCGTCAGGCTCACAGCGTCGTGCGTCTTCCACGCGGCTGCCCCCTTCACCGCCTTCGGCCGTCGGGACGGCCGTTCTCCCCCGTAGCCATCAGGGGCACGGGTGGGGCTCCCAGGACTAGTGAGGACTGAAGACCACGTGAGCTCGAAACCTGTCGTACTGATCGCCGAGGAACTGTCGCCCGCCACCGTCGACGCCCTCGGTCCGGACTTCGAGATCCGGCACTGCAACGGCGCCGACCGCGCCGAGCTGCTGCCCGCCATCGCCGATGTCGACGCGATCCTCGTGCGCAGCGCGACCAAGGTCGACGCCGAGGCCATCGCCGCGGCCCGCAAGCTCAAGGTCGTCGCCCGGGCCGGTGTCGGCCTGGACAACGTCGACGTCGCCGCCGCCACCAAGGCCGGCGTGATGGTCGTCAACGCGCCGACCTCCAACATCGTCACCGCCGCCGAGCTGGCCTGCGGCCTGCTGCTCGCCACCGCCCGCAACATCCCGCAGGCGAACACCGCGCTGAAGAACGGCGAGTGGAAGCGCAGCAAGTACACCGGTGTCGAGCTGTCCGAGAAGGTCCTCGGCGTGGTCGGCCTCGGCCGGATCGGCGTGCTGGTCGCGCAGCGGATGTCGGCCTTCGGCATGAAGATCGTCGCGTACGACCCGTACGTGCAGCCGGCCCGTGCCGCGCAGATGGGCGTCAAGCTGGTCACCCTCGACGAGCTGCTGGAGGTCGCGGACTTCATCACCGTCCACCTCCCCAAGACCCCCGAGACCCTCGGCCTGATCGGTGACGAGGCGCTGCACAAGGTCAAGCCGACGGTGCGCGTCGTCAACGCCGCGCGCGGCGGCATCGTGGACGAGACCGCGCTGGCCAGCGCCCTCAAGGAGGGCCGGGTGGCCGGCGCGGGCCTGGACGTCTACGCCAGCGAGCCCTGTACCGACTCCCCGCTGTTCGAGTTCGACCAGGTTGTCGCCACCCCGCACCTCGGCGCCTCGACGGGCGAGGCGCAGGAGAAGGCGGGCATCGCGGTCGCCAAGTCGGTGCGCCTGGCGCTGGCGGGCGAGCTGGTGCCGGACGCGGTCAACGTCCAGGGCGGCGTGATCGCCGAGGACGTCAAGCCGGGGCTGCCGCTGGCCGAGCGGCTGGGCCGGATCTTCACCGCGCTGGCGGGTGAGGTGGCGGTCCGCCTGGACGTCGAGGTGTACGGCGAGATCACCCAGCACGACGTCAAGGTACTGGAACTGTCCGCGCTCAAGGGCGTGTTCGAGGACGTGGTGGCCGAGACCGTCTCGTACGTCAACGCCCCGCTGTTCGCCCAGGAGCGTGGCGTCGAGGTGCGGCTGACCACCAGCAGCGAGTCGGCCGAGCACCGCAACGTGGTCACGGTGCGCGGCACCCTGTCCGGCGGCGACGAGATCTCCATCTCCGGCACCCTGGCGGGCAACAAGAACCAGCAGAAGATCGTCGCGGTCGGTGAGCACTCCATCGACCTCGCGCTCGCCGACCACATGGCCTTCCTGCGCTACGGCGACCGCCCCGGCGTCGTCGGCACGCTCGGCCGGATCCTCGGCGAGGCGGGCATCAACATCGCCGGCATGCAGGTCTCGCGGGCCGACGCGGGCGGCGAGGCGCTGGTCGCGCTGACCGTCGACGACACGATCCCGGCGCCGGTGCTCGCCGAGATCGCCGACGAGATCGGCGCCACCTCGGCGCGCGCGGTCAACCTCGCGGACTGAGCCGAGGCCGTACGGCCGTACCCGTTCGACTCCGGGCCCGGGCCCCCGCTGCGGCGGGAGCACGGGCCCGCTGTCGTGCGGCACCCGCGCCGGCGGGTGAACGTCGCCCCATCACCCGTTCGGCCTAGTGCGGACCGAAGCCGGACGCCCCGCAAACTCGCCGTCGAGCCGGTGTTCCGGGGGTTTTCCGACTCGCTGCGCGCTGCGGGGCGGCGCGCAATGGGAACTGCACGTGCCCCCTGCCGGCGCGTGCGGAAGGAGAGCGACGCCATGAACGCACCCCTGGGTGAGAACCCTCAGGATCTGACCGGTATGAACGTGGTCGACGCGGAGGGCACCAAGGTGGGCTCGGTCCAGCAGATCTACCGGGACGACGCCACCGACGCGCCCGAGTGGATCACCGTGCGCACCGGCCTGTTCGGCATGAAGGAGACCTTCGTACCGCTCGCCGGAGGCCGGCGGGTGGGCGACGAACTGCAGGTCCCGTACACCAAGGAGCAGATCAAGGACGCCCCGCGGATCGACGCGGACGGGCATCTGGAACCGGCCGAGGAGGAACGGCTGTACCGGCACTACGGGATGTCCCGGCCGGGCACCGCACCGACCGGCACGGTCCCTGGGCGGACCACGACCGGCGGAGCCGGGATGGGCACCGCCGGTGCCGCCGGCGCGGCCGGAATGCGCAGGCCCGAGGAGCGCCGCCGGGAGCGGACCGAGTCCGCGCCGCTGGCCGGCGCGGGCGCCGGGGCCGGGGCGATGGCCATGTCCCGCGGCCGGGACGACGCCGCGCGGTCCAAGGAGCAGAACCCGGAGATGCTCATCTCCGAGGAACACGTCGAGATCGGCACCGAGGCGCACGAGAGTGGCCACGCCCGGCTGCGCAAGCATGTGACGACCGGCGAGGTGCACCGCTCCGTACCCGTCAGCCACGACGAGGCGCGCATCCGGCGCGAGAAGATCAGCGAAGAGGACCGCCGCAAGGCGCGGGGCCGGCAGCCCGAGCTGGGCGACGGTGAGCTGGACGTCACGCTCTACGAGGAGCAGGTCGTCGTCCGCAAGGAGAACGTGCCGGTCGAGCGGATCCGGCTGGAGACCGAGCGGGTCACCGAGCAGCAGGAGGTCAACACCGAGGTCCACCGGGAAGAGGTGGAGTTCGACGACGGCAAGGGCACCGGCCGGCGCGACCGGCGCGGCCGTGGCCAGGGGCCCGAGCGGGGCCGCGGCGGTCCGGACACCGAGCGGGGCCGGTAGACAGCCGGCACCCTGGGCGCCGCCGCTTCCGGCAGTCCGCCGCTCCACGGGCCCGGCCCGCCGCACGCACAGCGCGGCGGGCCGGGCTCCGTACCGCGGTCGGCGGGCCCGGCCCTGTACCGCGATCGGCGGGCCGGGCTCAGCTCGTACGCCGGTCCGGTGCACCCCGTCCGGTACCGCTGCCCGCCGGGCATAGGCTGACCGCATGGGACACCGTGAAGACCTGCTGGAAGGGGCCAAGCGCTGCCTCCTGGAAAAGGGGTACGCGCGCACCACCGCCCGCGACATCGTGGCCGCCTCCGGCACCAACCTGGCGTCCATCGGCTACCACTACGGCTCCAAGGACGTCCTGATGCGCCAGGCGCTGGTGGAATCCGTCGAGGCGTGGGGCGCCGGGCTCGCCGGTACGGAGGAGGCCGGCCCGGAGCCGGCCGGTGATCCCGTGGAGCGCTTCGCGGCCGGCTGGGACCGCATCCTGCGGAGCTTCCTGGAACAGCGCGACTTCGTGGCCTCCCAGGTCGAGGTGCTCGGCCTGCTGCCCCGCGACCCCGAACTGCGCGCGGCCCTGGCCACGGTCCTTCCGGAGGGCGGCGAAGGGCTGGTCGCGGTCTTCGAGAACGTACCGGACACCGAGGTGGACGCGGAGTCGGCGCGCGTCGTCGGCTCCTTCTACCAGGCGCTGCTCACCGGTCTGATGGTGCAGTCCCTGGTCTCCCCTGCGGCGCTGCCCTCGGGCGGCGACCTCGTGGAAGCGATGCGGCGGGTGCTCTCCGGAACGGTGCTCCCCGCGACGGCGCACGGACCGGGAGAGGTGCCCACGGGCGGCGGAACGGCCGCCTCCTGACGTACCCGGGCCGCCCGCCGACCTGCTCGCCGCGCCCTGGCTGTCCGCCCCTCGACCGTACCGGGGCCGCCCGAGGGCCCGGCCGTCGGCCGCCCGCACCGGTCAACCGGCCGAGAGCCTTCGGTATTTGACCGTCCAGCACTTGTCCGGTCGCGCCGCCGCGCTCTACGCTCGCCGTACGGGACCAGGCAGCAAGCTGCCGCCGGACCCGGATCTCCCAGACCCAGAGGTCGCCGCGCAGTCCGCACCCGAGACCGGCCGGAGATCCGCGCCACGCAGCGAACACGCGTCTCCGGCCCCGCCCTTCCCGGCCGTCTTCAGCCAGGGGTCCTCCCGCGCGCCCCGGCCCGCCAGGGAGGGCGGACAGTGCCAGGTGAGGGGGAAGAGGAGCCCCGTCGCCCGGCAGCCGGTCGCCGCCGGTTCCGGTTCTTCTCCCGGCGGCGGCCGCATCTCTCGTGGGTGCGTCGTGCACGTCGTGCCCGTCGTGCTCGCGACGGGTACCGGCCGCAGAGTTTCATCGTCCGTCCGGACCCACCGTCTGTCCAGTGCTCAACAAAAGCCTGTTCGCGGACGCCCGGGAACCGCGCCGTCCGGCCCCGAAGGTGCCGGGCGCCTCACAGCCGTGCCGTCTTCAGCGCCATGTGGAGCAGCAGCCGGTCGCCGCCCTCGTCCAGGTCGAGTCCGGTCAGCTTCTCGACGCGGCCGAGCCGGTAGTACAGCGTCTGCCGGTGGATGCCGAGCGCCTGGGCGGCGCGGCCCGCCTGGCCCGCGCAGTCGAGGAACACCTCGGCGGTACGGGCGAGTTCACTGTGCGCGGGGGTCAGCAGCGGACGTACCGGCGGGTCCGGTTCGACCGACGGCAGCCCCGTCAGCAGACGGTACGCGCCGATGGCGTCCCACTCGGCCACCGGGCCCAGCCGGGGTTCGGCGCGCGCGGCCCGTGCCGCCGCCAGCGCCTCGTGCCAGGCGGTGGGCAGGCCGGCCAAGTCCCGTACGGGCGTGCCGAGTCCGGCGGCGCCGGGCAGCGTACGGGCGTCCGCCCCGGCCGGTGCCAGGCCCCCGCCCGCGCGCGGCGAGCGCAGCAGGTGCTCGGCCACCGTATGGGCCGCGGCGAGGGCCGACGGCGAACGCAGCCGTACGAGAGCCGCCAGCGACGGGGCGTCGGCGGTCGCCCGCGACGGCGGAACGGGAGCGGAGCGCCGCCCTCCGGGAGGGGCCGACGCGCCACTCGGGGATGCCGGGCCCGGCGCCTCTTCGGCCGCCCCGTTCGCGGCGGGCAGTACGCAGGCGGCCAGCAGCCCCGGCAGATTCGGCAGCGGTGCGTGATCGGCGTCCGGCACGTCCCACGGCGTCACCGCGACCACCAGCAGCGGCGCGTCCGCCGCGGACCGCAGCCCGTCGCGCAGCGCGGCCGCCGCGGCGGTGCGCTCCGTGGGCCGCGAGACCAGCAGCGCGCGCAGCAGGTCGCCCAGTTCGGCGCCCGCGCGGGCCTCCGCCGCCAGCAGCGCGCCGATGCCGGAGGCCGACTCCATCGCCTGCTCGATCCGGGGGTCGGGCGGCGCGCCGCCACCGCCCAGCTCCAGGTCGGTCAGGTGGCCGTCGTCCAGCAGCCAGACGTATCCCTGCACGATGCCGCGATGGCGTACGGGCAGGCAGATCCGGCCCTTGAAGACCCCGGCCGCCGGATCGGGCGGGATGCGCAGCGCGGTCTTCGCGCGGGCGATGCCGAACGCCTCGAACCAGGCCCGTACCGCCGCCGTCGAGCGGCGCTGGAGGATCGAGCGGGTCCGTACGGGGTCCATGACCAGATCGTCGTCGCCCTCGTGCGCGCCGAAGGCGATCAGGCCGAAATCGCGGTCCTCCAGGGTTGCCGGGGCGCCGAGAGCGGCCGAGATCTCGTCCACGAGCTGCTGGTAATCGCCCCGCATGTGCCGCGTGGCTCCTTTCCGGTCCGCGCTCCCGAGCCGTACGGCCGTCGCTGTCCCTGCGGTCACCGGGGAAGGTGGGCCCTCCGGTGCCGTTGTGGTCCCCCTCCATTGTCATACATCTGTCTGAGATCCCGGCCACGAAGGCCAGACAGCTGTCGATGGCCGCGAACTGGCGAGATCCTTAAGTTTCAGGTGGCTCATCTCGCCGTCGCGCCCGCCTGCCAGGCGCCCGCCCGGCTTGTCATCTTGAATCGTGGAGGTGCCCCGTGCTGGGTCCCGTGCTTCTCGCAGCAGCCCGCAGCGACAGCATCCGCCGAGTCGTCTCGGCGGCCCCGGTCACCCGTCCGGTCGTCGACCGGTTCGTGGCCGGTGAGCGGCTGGACGCGTCGATGGCCGCCGTGCGGTCCCTGGCGGACCGCGGGATGGAGGTCACCCTCGACCACCTCGGTGAGGACATCACCGACCCGGCCGAGGCGCTGCGCAACCGCGACGCCTACCTCCAGTTGACCGCCGCCCTGAAGGACCTGGGTCTGGGCGGGCGCGCCGAGATGTCGGTCAAGCTCTCCGCCTTCGGCCAGGCGCTGCCCGGCGGCCACGAGCTGGCCCTGAAGAACGTCACGCCGGTCGTCGAGGCCGCCGCCGAGGCCGGTACGACGGTCACCCTGGACATGGAGGACCACACCACGGTCGACTCCACCCTGGCGATACTCGGCGAGCTGCGCGCCCGCTTCCCGCAGACCGGCGCGGTGCTCCAGTCCTACCTGTTCCGCACCGAGGACGACTGCCGCGCGCTGGCCGGGGAAGGATCTCGCGTGCGCCTGGTCAAGGGCGCCTACAAGGAACCCGCGACGGTCGCGTTCCAGGACAAGCGGGAGGTCGACAAGGCGTACGTACGCTGCCTGAAGATCCTCATGGCCGGCGAGGGCTACCCGATGATCGGGTCGCACGACCCGCGCATGGTGGCGATCGGCCAGGAACTGGGCCGCCGCTTCGGCCGCAAGCCCGCCGAGTACGAGTTCCAGATGCTGTACGGCATCCGCGAGGCCGAGCAGGAGCGCCTGGTCACCGAGGGTCACCGGATGCGCGTCTACATCCCGTACGGCACGGACTGGTACGGCTATTTCATGCGGCGCCTCGCCGAGCGCCCCGCCAACCTCGCGTTCTTCCTGCGCTCGCTCGTCACCAAGGGCTGAGCCAGGCGCCCGGCCCCACGGCCGGACCGCAGCCGGGCCGCCCCCGTGGCCCGGCGCCCCACAACTTGACGCACCCGCACACCCCCGACCGAAGGAGACGGCCGACATGGACGCCGTGACCCACGTCCCCGCCCCGTACAACGAGCCGGTGCACGGCTACGCCCCCGGTTCCCCGGAGCGCGCCCGCCTGGAGGCCAAGCTCAAGGAGCTGGCCGGCAACCCGATCGACCTGCCGATGACCATCAACGGCGAGAAGCGGATGGGCGGCGGCGAGCGCTTCGACGTCGTGCAGCCGCACAACCACCAGGCCGTCCTCGGTACGTACGCCAACGCCACCCGCCAGGACGCCCAGGACGCGATCGACGCCGCCCTGGCCGCCGCCCCGGCCTGGCGCGCGATGTCCTTCGACGACCGTGCCGCGATCCTGCTCAAGGCCGCCGACCTGCTGTCCGGCCCGTGGCGCGAGACCATCGCCGCCTCCACGATGCTCGGCCAGTCCAAGACCGCCCAGCAGGCCGAGATCGACGCGCCCTGCGAGCTGGTGGACTTCTGGCGCTTCAACGTCCACTTCGCGCGCGAGCTGCTCCAGGAGCAGCCGCCCGTCCAGCCGAACGGTGTCTGGAACCGCCTGGACCACCGCCCGCTGGAGGGCTTCGTCTACGCGATCACGCCCTTCAACTTCACCGCCATCGCCGGCAACCTGCCGACCGCGCCCGCCCTGATGGGCAACGTCGTCGTCTGGAAGCCGTCGCCCACCCAGACCCACTCCGCGATCCTGCTCATGCAGCTCCTGGAGGAGGCCGGCCTGCCCAAGGGCGTCATCAACCTGGTGACCGGTGACGGCAAGGAGGTCTCCGAGGTCGCGCTGCCGCACCCGGAGCTGGCCGGCGTCCACTTCACCGGCTCCACCGCCACCTTCCAGTACCTGTGGAAGGCGGTCGGCGAGAACATCACGAACTACCGCTCCTACCCGCGCCTGGTCGGCGAGACCGGCGGCAAGGACTTCATCGTCGCCCACCCGACCGCGGACCCGGCGATCCTGAAGACGGCCGTCACCCGTGGCGCGTTCGAGTACCAGGGCCAGAAGTGCTCCGCCGCCTCCCGCGCCTACATCGCCCGCTCCACCTGGGAGAACGGCTTCAAGGACGACCTGGTGGCGGAGGTCGAGGGGCTCACCATGGGTGACGTCACCGACCTGTCGAACTTCATCGGCGCCGTCATCGACGAACGCTCCTTCGCCAAGAACAAGGCCGCGATCGACCGTGCCAAGGAGGACCCGACCTGCGAGATCGTCGCGGGCGGCAGCTACGACGACTCGGTCGGCTACTTCGTGCGCCCGACCGTGATCGCCTGCTCGGACCCGGAGAACGAGGTCTTCAAGACCGAGTACTTCGGCCCGATCATCGCCGTCCACGTCTACGAGGACGCCGACTTCGACGCGATGCTGGAGCAGATGGAGTCCGCCTCGGCGTACGCCCTGACCGGCGCCGTCCTCGCCCAGGACCGCCAGGTCCTCGTCGCGGCGTCGGAGAAGCTGCGCTTCGCGGCCGGCAACTTCTACCTCAACGACCGCCCCACCGGCTCCATCGTCGGCCAGCAGCCCTTCGGCGGCAGCCGTGCCTCGGGCACCAACGACAAGGCGGGCTCGAAGTTCAACCTGCTCCGCTGGATGTCGCCGCGCGCCATCAAGGAGACGATGGTCGCCCCGACGGACTACCGCTACCCGCACATGGGCTGATGCGGTAGCCGCACGACGCGGACGGCCCGGTGCTCCCTTGGTGGGGGTGCCGGGCCGTCCGTGTCGGCCGTGTCCGGTCAGCTGTCGCCGCGGGGCGGGCCGGTGATCGATTCGCCGATGACGAAGCCTTTGGCGGGGCCTTCGGGGATGGCGATGTCGGTGCCGTGGGGGACGCGCGTCTCGGCCGCGTAGTCCGCCTTCTCGGCCACCGGGGAGGTGAACACGGTGACAGTGCCGCGGAGGTCAAGATCGTCAACGAGGACGTAGACGGGGATGCCGGCACGGGCGTAGGCGCGGCGCTTACGGACGCGGTCGCGGGCGACGCTGTTGTGACCGGGGGAGACCACTTCGACGACCACATCCACAGCCGTGGCTCTGATGCCGACACCTTGTTCGGTGACGTCCTGCGCCTCGGCATCCTCAAGAGCGATGATCACGTCAGGAATCCAGACCTTGCGGTCGTGGATCACATCGGTGTCCTGGTGGCCGGCATACGGTCCATCGGCCAGGTATCTGTCAGCGGCACGCCGTAGCTTGTTGGCGATCCGACTGCGCGCGTAGCAGCCTGTCGGCGACACCTCGATGAACTCCTCGATGATCTCGGCGTGGAAGCCCTCGGGGAGTTCCATGGCTTCCCACGCCTGCCACAGGTCTTCGTCCAGCTCCGGCCTGGGCGGGTCCGGGTCGGCCGATCCTGTCGGTCCAGGGAGCTTCGTGCGCGAGAGCAGTCATGGCGTAGCACCTCCTCCCCAAGTGTGGGCGCGCCCGGCCCCGCGGCACGAGCGACGTCGTCACGCTACGCAGCCGTGTCCCCTTGGCTGCACCGATCAGCGGATGATCACCCGAACGAGCACCTCAGGCCATGGCCCGTCTCAAATAGTAGGAAGCCCAAGTAATTGTGCAGACAGCACGGCTCCGCTGGCTTAGCTTTGTAGGAGCCGAACGTTCCGCTCCATCGGGCGGCGGCGGGTGCGGCCCGGTGCGTGTGCGCAGGTGATCCCTGCTGACGCTGAGGCCCCCGCGTGTGTCGGCCGTTTCCGGAAGGACGCTTCCGTTCATCTCTCGGGGCTTTGGCATTGGAGACGCATCATGACCAAGACCGCTGTCCGCAGGATCCGTCACTCCGCCCGCGCGACCGGCGAGGCCGACCGCAAGAACGCCGCCGCCGCGCTCCAGCGGGCGCTCGACCGCCGGGACAACGGCGGCTCGACCGGGCACTGAGCCCGGGGGCCGTCCGGCGGGCGGGTGTGCGGCGCGCCGAGCGCGTGGGCACGCCCGCCCCTGCCGTGCTCAGTGGCGCCGCGTGACCTCGAAGCGGTCGATGCTCTCGCCGGACTCGGCGAGCGCGGTGACCTTCATCCGTGGCCGGTGGCCGGGCAGTACCTCGACCGCGATGAAGGA
This sequence comes from Streptomyces sp. NPDC045470, assembly GCF_040646595.1. Lineage (NCBI taxonomy): Bacteria > Bacillati > Actinomycetota > Actinomycetes > Kitasatosporales > Streptomycetaceae > Streptomyces > Streptomyces sp. NPDC045470. The sequence continues at coordinate 256,156 of NZ_JBEZAN010000002.1, read as the reverse complement.
GTAACCGGTGTAGCGGACCCGTGACCACTGCGCGGCTTCCTTGACCTTCACCTTGCCCTCGGCCCAGTGGTACGTGTCCACGTGGTCGAGGTCCTTGACGTGGCCCTCGTAGCTGTCGGGCACCGGGAAGTCGTACAGCGACTTGCCCGCGCCCCCGGCCGTGACGTACACGATGCCCTCACGCGAGGAGTCCACCGTCTCGCCGACGGGCATCTTCTTGGAGACCCGGCCGCCCTTGATGGCGTCGGTCCGCTCGTAGACATGGTTGTGGCCGTTGACCACCAGGTCCACCTGGTGCTTCTCGAAGAGCGGCAGCCACGCGTCGCGTACTCCGCCTTCGGAGGCGTGCGCGTTGGTGGTGGAGAAGGCGCAGTGGTGGAAGAAGACGACGATGAAGTCGATGCCCCGGGCGGCGCGCAGTTCGCCGAGCTTGCGGTCCAGCCACTTGGTCTGCTTGCCGTCGGTGACGCCGAGGTTGGCGGGGATCTCGTACGAGACGTCGTTGGCGTCGAGCGCGACGACGGCGACGTTGCCGTAGGTGAAGGAGTAGACGCCGGGCGCGTTCCCGGCGTCCGGGCCGTTGTCCGGCAGGCTCCAGCGGGCGTGCTGGCCGCCGTACCCGTTGGGGGAGTACCAGGCTTCCATGTCGTGGTTGCCGGTGGTCACCATCCACGGCACGGTCTTGGCCACCGACTCGGTCTGCGCGAGGAACTGGTCCCACTGGCGCGCGTCGTAGGTGTCGTGCTCGGTGCCGCTGCCGTCCGGGTCGGCGTAGCAGATGTCGCCGGCGTGCAGGTGGAAGGACGGGTTCTGGCCCAGGATGAGCTGGTCGTTGGCGAGGGCGTGGTAGCTGACGCCTTGGTCGCCGAAGGCGGTGAAGACGAACCGCTCGGCGCGGGCCGGGGCGGTGCGGAAGGTACCGAGGGTGCCGAAGTGGCGGGAGTCGGCGGGGTCGAAGCCGTCGTGGCCGACGCCGTAGTAGTACGTGGTGCCGGGGCGCAGGCCGTCGAGCGCGGCGTGCAGATAGTACTGGTCCACCGCGGGCAGCTTCTTGCTCAGCGCGGGCGTGTGCAGGTCCCGCACCTCGGCGTGGATCTTGCGGCTCAGGTCCCAGGGGCGCAGCCCCACACGCAGGAACGGGCGCTTGACCGCGAACGGCACCTGCCACGAGACGCGCATCTGGTGCCGGGGGTCGGCGCCGAAGGCCAGGTGCCGGCCGAACGGCGCGACCAGCGAGCCGTGCACGGCGCCGGTGGCGGGGGAGGAGAGCAAAGTGGGGGAGGGGACGGCGGCCTGGGCGGGCCCCGCCCCCGCCGGCAGACCGCCGACCGCGACGGCGCCGGCGGTCACGGCGGAGGTGCGCAGCAGCCCGCGGCGGGTCAGCTTCGTGCGGAGGTACTCGTGCTGCTCGGGCATGCTCATCCGGCTCGCGAGCGGTTCGGGGATGCCCACGCGTGGTGTGTCCATGGGGCGCAACGTCGCATCACTGTCCGACCGGCCGGGGCCCTGCGGGTGAACGGCAGGTGTCCGGCCGTCCATGTGTCCGCATCCCGGACACCACGTGTCAACCAATGGGACAGAGAGTAGGGTCCAGCCATGTCTCGCAGCATTCGCCTCGCAGTGATCCCCGGTGACGGTATCGGCCAGGAGGTCGTGGCCCAAGGGCTGAAGGTCCTCGGCGCGGCCCTCCCGCAGGACGTCAAGCTGGAAACCAAGGAGTACGACCTCGGCGCCCGGCGATGGCACGCCACCGGCGAGACCTTGCCGGACGCGGAGCTGGAGTCGCTCAAGGAGCACGACGCGATCCTGCTCGGTGCGATCGGTGACCCGTCCGTACCGTCCGGAATCCTGGAGCGCGGCCTGCTGCTGAAGCTGCGCTTCGCCTTCGACCACTACGTCAACCTGCGCCCCTCCAAGCTCTTCCCGAACACCGCGACGCCGCTCGCCGGCCGCCCCGACATCGACTTCGTCGTCGTCCGGGAGGGCACCGAGGGCCCGTACACGGGCAACGGCGGCAGCCTGCGCACCGGCACCCCGCACGAGGTCGCCACCGAGGTCAGCCTGAACACCGCGTACGGCGTGGAACGGGTGGTCAGGGACGCGTACGAGCGGGCCGAGGCGCGGCCGCGCAAGAAGCTGACGCTGGTGCACAAGAACAACGTCCTGGTGCACGCCGGCCACATGTGGAAGAAGATCTTCGACCAGGTGGGCGAGGAGTACCCCGAGGTCAGCACCGACTATCTGCACGTCGACGCCGCGACGATCTTCTTCGTCACACAGCCCGAGCGGTTCGACGTGATCGTCACCGACAACCTCTTCGGCGACATCCTCACCGACCTCGCCGCGGCCGTCACCGGCGGCATCGGCCTGGCCGCCTCCGGGAACATCAACCCCACGGGCGCCTTCCCGTCCATGTTCGAGCCGGTGCACGGCTCGGCGCCGGACATCGCGGGCACCGGAAAGGCCGATCCCACGGCCACCGTCCTGTCCACCGCTCTCCTCCTGCGGCACCTCGGGTACGACGCCGAGGCGGCCCGTATCGAAAAGGCCGTCGCCGCGGACCTCGCGGACCGGGGCGAAACCCCCCGTACCACCGGCGAGATCGGCGACGCGCTCGCCGCGCGGGTAGCGGGCTGAGGCCCGCCGCCCGCCGCGCGAACACGCGCTGACCGACAGCGCCGGGCCGCACCGGCCCGGCGCTGTCGCGCAGATCCGCGACTGTGCTACCGCCGGGTTGGGTGCGACCATCGATCCCTGGCAGGCGCACACGGATCCGCCTTCGGACCACGGCGTCCCACCCTCGCCGCAGCACGGCATTTCCGTCCCCGGTACCTCGGGAGCGATAATCGAACGTGGAGCCGCTGTACGAGGGGAAATACCGGACGTCCTGTACCGACAAGGACTTCGTGAGCGCGGCCCCACAACCTCACCGGTGAAGGACACGCACTCATGACGACGCCCACGATCGAGCTCAAGCCCTCCTCCCACCCGCTCTCCGACGCGGAGCGGGAGCGGGCCCTGGCCAGCCCCGGCTTCGGCCGTTACTTCACCGACCACATGGTGACGATCAAGTGGACGGAAGGCCGCGGCTGGCACGACGCCCAGCTGGTGCCGTACGCCCCGCTGTCCATGGACCCGGCCAACATGACGCTGCACTACGCGCAGACGATCTTCGAGGGCCTGAAGGCGTACCGCCAGCCCGACGGCACCGTCGCCACCTTCCGCCCGGACGCCAACGCCCGGCGCTTCCAGGCGTCCGCCCGCCGCCTCGGTATGCCCGAGCTGCCCGTCGAGACGTTCGTCGAGGCCTGCGACGCCCTGGTCAAGCAGGACAAGAACTGGGTGCCGACCAACGGCGAGGAATCGCTCTACCTGCGTCCCTTCATGATCGCGAGCGAGGTCGGGCTGGGCGTCCGGCCTGCCAACGAGTACCTGTTCATCGTGATCGCCTCGCCGGCCGGCGCCTACTTCACCGGCGGCGTCAAGCCGGTCTCCGTCTGGCTCTCCCAGGAGTACGTGCGCGCCGTGCGCGGGGGCACCGGCGCCGCCAAGACCGGCGGCAACTACGCGGCGTCCCTCGTCGCCCAGGCGCAGGCCGCCCAGCACGGCTGCGACCAGGTCGTCTGGCTGGACGCCCTGGAGCGCCGCTGGATCGAGGAGATGGGCGGCATGAACCTGTACTTCGTGTACGGGAACAAGATCGTCACCCCGGAGCTGTCCGGCTCCCTGCTCCCGGGCATCACCCGCGACTCCCTCCTGAAGATCGCCACCGACCTCGGCTACGAGGCCGCCGAGGGCCGCATCTCGGTCGAGGACTGGAAGGCCGCCACCGAGGACGGCTCCCTCACCGAGGTCTTCGCCTGCGGCACCGCCGCCGTGATCACCCCCGTCGGCTCCGTCAAGTCCGAGGCCGCCTCCTGGACCGTCGGCGACGGCAAGCCCGGCGAGGTCACCATGAAGCTCCGCAAGGCCCTCCTGGACCTCCAGACCGGCGCCGCCCCCGACACGCACGGCTGGATGCACCCGCTGGGCTGATCCGCCCCGTACGACGACGAACGGCCGTCCGGTATGTCGCCGGGCGGCCGTTCGTCCTTTCCGCCCGGAAGCGGCCGGCGCCGGCATGGCGAAAAGGGCGCCACGGGCGTCTCTCAGGTGTGCGTACGCAGATACCGGTGAATGGCCTCGATATCGGCGTGGTCCTTTTCCCGGGCCAGCTCTGTCTTCCACTCCAGCACTCTTCGGAGCGGGGAGAAATTCAGGCCGCAGAATACATCGGCTTCTCCGATCAGCTCGTCGACGCTGTACTCGAACCAGCCGTTCAACACCTCGACGTCCCCGGCGAAGAACAGGACGTGCTCGACGTACCCCAGCGGGGCCGGAACCGGATCACCCAGACCGGCCGCCCTTTCCCAGGCGGCTCCCCGGGTCACGACGTCGAGGTCCCCGATGTCCGGCTCGATGCCGTGCGCCAGCAGGGGCCCGCTGCCGGCGATGACGAAATCGGCCGTACGGAGATTCAGCGACCCCAGTTTCCGGAACAGCGGGTGTCCGAGCAGATCCATGCTGACCTTCATGGCGGTGACATTCCCGGGGCATCCCGGGGCAACCCTGGTCGCACAAGTATCAGCAGGGCCGATCCCGCGCTCGCCAGGAACACGAAAAGCAGCGCCCGTCCGATCCAGTCCATATGTGCTGCCGCGGCAATGAATTCCCGTACCTCGATACCGGGCACCCCGGACGTTATGCGGCTCGCTATGTGATCGTCCCGGGGTTTCACGACCCGGGCGACGGTTCGCTGAGAACCGGACACGGTGGTCGATCCGCCGGAGAGGGCGATCCACACCTGGTCGGTCCGCAGAGTCGCTGCGCGCCACCCGGTCGCGATACCGCATCCGGCACGGCGTGCGTGATCACGGACAAGGCGCTCCGCGGTGCGTGGCGCATGTTTGAGTGTTGCTCTAAGCGAACGAGGTTATGGCGCCAGGGCTTCACCTGATGCTTGGCACCTGCGGAGAACCAAGTTAGAGTGCCGCACTAAAGCGGCGGCGCAGTGCCGCGCCCAGGCCGCGGGGCGGTCCGGACGGGGACCGCCCCGCCCCACCCCGCCCGGCCCCTGTCCCGCCCGAGTCCGGAGGACCCCGCCCATGACGGCCCCGCCCATGACCACCCCCGCAGCCGACGGCTTCCGCATGCCCGCCGAGTGGGCCCCGCACGACCGGACCTGGATGGCCTGGCCCGGGCCCAACGCCACCTTCGGCGAGGAGGGCGGCGAGGCGCTGGAGCGGGCCCGCCGGGCCTGGGCCGCCGTCGCCCGGGCCGTGCGCCGCTTCGAGCCGGTCACGGTCGTGGCGGGCACCGGGCAGGGCGACGGGGCGCGGCACCTGCTCGGCCCGGAGATCGAGGTCGTCGAGCGGCCGCTGGACGACGCGTGGATGCGGGACATCGGGCCGACCTTCCTGACGGACGGGACCGGACGGCTGGCCGCCACCGACTGGGTCTTCAACGGCTGGGGCGGCCAGGACTGGGCCCGCTGGGAGCGGGACGCCGGGGTCGGCGGGTACGTGGCCGGGCTGGCCGGAGCCCGTACGTACCGGTCGTCGCTGGTCAACGAGGGTGGCGGCCTGCACGTGGACGGCGCGGGAACGGTCCTGCTGACGGAGACCGTGCAGCTTGATCCCGGGCGTAACCCCGGCCGTACGCGCGAGGAGGCCGAGGCGGAGGTCCATGCCGGCCTCGGCACCACGAAGGCGATCTGGCTGCCGCGCGGACTGACCGCCGACTACGGGCAGTTCGGCACCCGCGGCCACGTGGACATCGTCGCGGCGTTCGCCCGGCCAGGCGTCGTCGTCGCGCACACCCAGCCCGACCCGGCCCACCCCGACCACGAGGTGTGCGAGGAGATCGTCGGGCTGCTGCGCTCCGCGACGGACGCGCGCGGCCGGCGGCTGGAGGTGGTGGAGGTGCCCGCGCCGACCGTCGTCGAGGCGGAGGGTGAGGTGGTGGACTACTCGTACATCAACCATTACCTGTGCAACGGCGGCGTCGTGTTGTGCGCCTTCGACGATCCGCGCGACGAGGAGGCGGCCGGGATCTTCCGGCGGCTGTTCCCGGAGCGGACGGTGGCGCCGGTCGACGCCCGTACGATCTTCGCAGCGGGCGGTGGCATCCACTGCATCACCCAGCAGCAGCCCAAGGTGGGCACAGTGTGACGTTCCCGGAGGTTCCCGTGCCCGGACCGGTCCGACGGCCGCGGCGGCGGCTCACCCAGCCGCGCGAGCAGGTCCTCGCCGCCGCCATGGCCACCATCGCCGAGTCGGGCCTGGACCGGCTGACCATGGCCGGGCTGGGCCGCGAGGTCGGGATGAGCAGCGGGCACATCCTCTACTACTTCGGTACGAAGGACGAGCTGCTGCTCCAGACCCTCCAGTGGAGCGAGGAGCAGCTCGGCGCCCGGCGGCGGGCCGCGCTCGCCCACCGCGCCCCGGTGCGCGAACGTCTCGACACGCTGGTGGACCTGTACCTCCCCGAGGGGCACCGGGACCCGCGCTGGACCCTGTGGCTGGAGGTGTGGAACCGCTCGCAGAACGCGGACGACGAGACCCGCGAGCGCCAGCTCGACCTCGAACTGGCCTGGCACCGCGACCTGGTGGCGCTGCTGGTCGAAGGCGCGTCGAAGGGCGAGCTGCGGGCCGTGGACGCGGAGCGCTTCGCCACGCGTACGCGCGCGCTGCTGGACGGCTTCAGCACCCATCTCGTCGTCGGGCTGCCGGGCCTGGACCGGCAGCAGGTGCTGCGGCACGTGGGGGAGTTCCTGGACGAGGCGCTGCGGCCCGCGGAGGGCCGTGACCGCGGACGCCTGACCCCCGGCACCTGACGCCTGACGCCTGACAACCGGCACCTGACACCTGACACCTGAGGCCGGACATCTGACACCCAGCCCCGGTTGTACGGAAAAGAGCGCATTGACCCTGTCGCGGCTGATGCGGTTGTATCCCTTGGCGCTCCGGCGCAGGGCCGGAGGCGGGTGTTTCCGGGGGGAAACATGGGCGTGCGGACGGACAGTGGCAGACGTGCGGTACCGGGGGCCGTCGCGGCCGCCGTCCTCATCGGGGCGGTGGCGCTGAGCGGTGCCGACGCGCCCGCGGTGGCGGCGGGCGGCCACGGGCCCCGTACCGAACGGGTCGACACCGCGCCCGACGGCTCGGAAGCGGTCGGCGGCGGTTCGTTCAACGCCGCGATCAGCCCCGACGGCCGGTATGTCGCCTTCGACTCGGCGGCCGACAACCTCGTGCCGGGCGACGACAACGACGGCACCCTCGTGCATGACGTCTTCCTGCGCGACCGCCGCACCGGCACCACCCGCCGCCTCAACGCCCCACTCGGCCCGGGCAACGCCGACTTCGCCACGATCAGCGCGGACAGCCGCTACGTGGCCTTCGACGCCGAGACGGACGGGACGTACCACGTATACGTCTACGAGATCCGTACCGGCCGCCTCGAACGCGTCGACCTGGACCTGGACGCGGGCTTCACCGGCGGCGAGACCCCGTCGCTCAGCGCCGACGGCCGCTACGTCGCCTTCCAGGGCACGCAGGCCGCCGTCCCCCCGGCGAACGAGGACTTGGGCCGCATCTACGTACGCGACCGCAAGACCGGCACGACGCGCCGCGCCAGCAGGGTGCCCGCCAAGGAGGGCCGCGGCTACGACTCGCCGCGCATCAGCGCCGACGGCGGCAAGGTGGCCTACCGGGAACGCAGTCGGCGCGGCGGCGGCCCCGGCGGCGAGCGCGACTGGGCCGACATCCGTCTCGCGGACCTGCGGACCGGCGAGCAGCGGCAGATCGACACCACCGCCGACGGCCGTCCCGCCACCTCCGGCTCCACCGACCCGCTGATCAGCGCCGACGGCCGTACCGTCGCCTTCAACTCGTCGGCCAAGAACATCGTGCCGGTACCCGACGAAGCCCGCTCCTACGTCTTCGTCCGCGACACCCGCACCGGCGCGGTCCGGCGCGTGGACGGCATCAACGGCAACCAGTACGCCGCCGCGGACGCGATCAGCCCGGACGGCCGGCGCCTGCTGCTGCGCTACGCCGGCGTCGAGTACGGGTTGTACGTCAAGGACCTGCGGACCGGCAGGGACACCCTGGTCAGCCCCGGCACCGACGGCAAGCCCCGGGCGGCCACCGCCGGACCCGACGCGATGACACCGGACGGCCGCGAGGCCGTCTTCGAGTCGCACCTCGACGACCTGGTCGACGGCGACACCAACCACGAGACCGACGTGTTCCTGCGGCACGTCCGCTGAAGGGCAGGGCGGCGCCACGCCGTACGCGCCGGCCGGCGTGCATACCCCGCAGGTAACGAAGCGTGATCGTTGCCCGCTGAACTCTTGCCGCGGCGGGCGGCGTCGGCGACCGTGATCCGACATGGGACGAGAGCAGTGGAAGAAGATCTGGGTCGGCTCGGCCGGCAACATGGTCGAGTGGTTCGACTGGTTCGTGTACGCCAGTTTCGCGGTGTACTTCGCCGACTCGTTCTTCCCGAAGGGGAACGACACCGCCAACCTCATGAACACCATGGGGATCTTCGCGGTCGGCTTCTTCATGCGGCCGGTGGGCGGCTGGGTGCTCGGCCGGGTCGGTGACCGCAAGGGCCGCAAGGCCGCGCTGACCCTCACCGTCACGCTGATGTCCGCCTCGGCCGTCCTCATCGCCGTCGCGCCGACCTACGCGGTGGCCGGGTACGGCGGCGTCGCCGTCCTGCTCGTCGCCCGCATGCTGCAAGGACTCTCGGTCGGCGGTGAGTACGCGGCCAGCGCCACCTACCTCACCGAGGCGTCCGCCCCCGGGCGGCGCGGCTTCGCCTCCAGCTTCCAGTACGTGTCCATGACCGCGGGCCAGCTCCTCGGACTCGGCCTGCAGATCGTCCTCCAGCGCACCATGTCCGAGGACGCCCTGCACAACTGGGCCTGGCGCATCCCGTTCATCATCGGCGCGCTCGGCGCGGCCGTCGTCTTCTACCTTCGGCGCAACATGCTGGAGACGGAGGTGTACGCGCAGGACGACAGCGCGCAGAACGACCCCGAGCGCGGCACGCTCAAGGCGCTGTGGGCGCACCGGCGCGAGGCGTTCCTCGTCATCGCCCTCACCATGGGCGGCACCGTCGCGTACTACACGTACACGACCTACCTCACCAAGTACCTCTCCGGCAGCGCCGGCCTGGACAAGCCGACCGCCTCGCTGGTCAGCTTCTGCGCCCTGTTCGTGTTCATGTGCATCCAGCCGCTGGCGGGCCGGCTCTCCGACCGCATCGGCCGCCGCCCGCTGCTGATCACCTTCGCGGTCGGCTCGACCTTCCTGACCGTGCCGATCATGACGCTCCTCCAGCACGCCGGCAGCTTCTGGCCCGCCCTCGGCCTCTCCCTGCTCGCCCTGCTCGTCGTCACCGGCTACACCTCGATCAACGCCTGCGTGAAGGCCGAACTCTTCCCCACGGGTATCCGCGCCCTCGGCGTCGCCCTCCCGTACGCCATCGCCAACGCCCTCTTCGGCGGCACCGCCGAATACGTGGCCCTGTGGTTCAAGAAGGGCGGCATCGAGTCGGGCTACTACTGGTACGTGGCCGGCTGCGCGGCGGTCTCCTTGATCGTCTACGTGACGATGCGCGAAACCAGGACGATCGACCTCCACCGCGTGAAGCAGCCGGAAGGAGACGACACGTCCCTCTCCGCGCAGCCGGCCACATCAAGCCCGCAGCCAAACCGAAGCCCGTCCGGCGCTTGAGGCCACAGGATCGGCCACCCTTGCCGCCCCGCAGCCACCTCAAGCCCGTCCGGCGTGTGAGGCCGCAGGAACCGCCGCCCTGACTGCCCGCAGCCGCCTCAAGCCTGTCCGGCGTGTGAGGCCGCAGGAACCGCCGCCCTGACTGCCCGCAGCCGCCTCAAGCCCGTCCGGCGTGTGAGGCCGCAGGATCGGTCACCCCTGACTGCCCGCAGCCAAACTCAAGCCCGTCCGGCGTTTGAGGACACAGGAACCGCCACCCCCAGTGGCCCGCACTGTGAGACATCCGACCCCCCTCCGGGAACGTATGGCAAGATGCCCCCATGCTCCCGTTCGCCACGATTATTGGCAGCAGGCGCGCCGGTCCGCAGTGACCACCCCGTACCCACCCGAGTACGGCGCGGTCACCGTCGCCCCAGACCCGCGCGCAGACCTCTCGCATCCGCGAGGGGTCTTTTCGTTTCCGGCCCACCTTCCGCCGGAGGCGGAGCGCGCGGGACCACGAGGGGGCGGTGGAACCGGTTATTCCGGTAAACCGAGACCCCGACAGGAGCCAGACCAGCCATGACGGACGCACCCGAACCCGACCCCGCGTTGTCCGACGCCTTCCACGTCTTCGACACGACGCTGCGCGACGGAGCCCAGCGCGAGGGCATCAACCTGACCGTCGCGGACAAGCTGACCATCGCCCGGCACCTGGACGACTTCGGCGTGGGCTTCATCGAGGGCGGCTGGCCCGGCGCCAACCCCCGGGACACCGAGTTCTTCGAGCGGGCCCGTACGGAGCTCGACTTCCGGCACGCCCGGCTGGTCGCCTTCGGCGCCACCCGTAAGGCGGGCGTACGGGTCGAGGACGACCCGCAGGTCGCGGCGCTGCTGGAGTCGCAGGCGCCGGTCGTCACCCTGGTCGCCAAGTCGCACGTACGGCACGTGGAGCTGGCGCTGCGCACCACCCCGGAGGAGAACCTCGCGATGGTGCGGGACACCGTCGCCCACCTGCGCGCGCGAGGCCGCCGGGTCTTCCTGGACTGCGAGCACTTCTTCGACGGGTACGCCCTCGACCCGGTCTACGCCAAGCAGGTCGTCCGGACCGCGAGCGAGGCCGGCGCCGACGTGGTGGTGCTCTGCGACACCAACGGCGGCATGCTCCCCGCGCAGGTCGCGGCCGTCGTACGGACCGTGCTGGCGGACACCGGGGCGCGCCTGGGCATCCACGCGCAGGACGACACCGGCTGCGCGGTGGCCAACACCCTCGCCGCCGTGGACGCGGGCGCCACCCACGTGCAGTGCACCGCGAACGGCTACGGCGAGCGGGTCGGCAACTCCAACCTCTTCCCGGTCGTGGCCGCCCTGGAGCTGAAGTACGGGCGTCAGGTGCTGCCCGAGGGCAAGCTGGCCGAGACCACCCGCATCTCGCACGCCATCGCCGAGGTCGTCAACCTCACGCCCTCCACCCACCAGCCGTACGTCGGTGTCTCCGCGTTCGCGCACAAGGCCGGGCTGCACGCCTCCGCCATCAAGGTCGATCCGGACCTGTACCAGCACATCGACCCGGCGCTGGTCGGCAACAGCATGCGGATGCTGGTCTCCGACATGGCGGGGCGCGCCTCCATCGAGCTCAAGGGCAAGGAGCTGGGCTTCGACCTGAGCGGCGACCGGGAACTGGTCGGCCGGGTCGTGGAGCGGGTCAAGGAGCGCGAGCTGGCGGGGTACACGTACGAGGCCGCCGACGCCTCCTTCGAACTGCTGCTGCGCGAGGAGGCGGAGGGCCGGCCGCTCCGGTACTTCCGGGTGGAGTCGTGGCGGGCGATCGTCGAGGACCGGCCGGACGGTACGCACGCCAACGAGGCGACGGTGAAGCTGTGGGCCAAGGGCGAGCGGCTGGTGGCCACCGCCGAGGGCAACGGTCCGGTGCACGCGCTGGACCGGGCGCTGCGGGTGGCGCTGGAGCGGATCTACCCGCAGTTGGCCGGGCTGGAGCTGGTGGACTACAAGGTCCGCATCCTGGAGGGCCGGGTGGGCACCGGTTCGATCACCCGGGTGCTGGTGTCGACCAGCGACGGGCAGGGGGAGTGGTCCACGGTCGGTGTCGCCGAGAACGTCATCGCCGCGTCGTGGCAGGCACTGGACGACGCGTACGCGTTCGGGCTGATGCGGGCCGGGGTCGAGCCGCAGGAGTAGCCCGCGGCACGCGGGAGTGACCGCGGCCCCGCACCGGTCCTTGGGGGAAGTCCGGTGCGGGGCCGCGGGGTTTCGGCGGACGCTGTGCCGCCCGGCGCGGGGCGGGGCTCAGGCGGCGGCGGCCTTCACCGCGGAGATGTCGAAGGTGAGCTTGACCTTGTCGCTGACCATCACGCCGCCGGTCTCCAGCGCCGCGTTCCAGGTCAGGCCCCAGTCGGAGCGCAGGATCTCGGCGCTGCCCTCGAAGCCGACACGCTCGGCGCCGTACACGTCGGTGGCCGTGCCCTGGAACTCCAGGTCGATGGTGAGCGGCCGGGTGACGTCCTTGATCGTCAGGTCGCCGGTGATCCGGTAGGTGTCGCCGCCGACCCGCTCGGCGGCGGTGGAGCGGAACGTCATCAGCGGGAAGGTGTCGGCGTCGAAGAAGTCGGCGCCGCGCAGGTGGGCGTCGCGGTCGGCGATGCCGGTGTCGACGGAGGCGATCGTGACGTCGACGGCGGCGGTGGAGCGGGCCGGGTCGGTGCCGTCCAGGTGGAGGGTGCCTTCGTGGGTGCCGAAGGCGCCGCGGACGTTGGTGACCATGGCGTGCCGGACGGTGAAGCCGATCCGGCTGTGCGCCGGGTCGATGGTGTAGTCGCCGGTCAGGGCGGCGAGGGCCGGGTCGGCGTCGAGGACGGCGGCGGGCCGGTGGGGGGTGCGGCCGGCGTCCGTGGCCGTGGCGCGCTTGCGGGTGAACAGAGCCATGGCTCCTCCTCGGAAAGGGTTTGTTTAACCTTCAACGAGATTGAGCGTAGCGCGATCTAGTTCAAGTTTCAACATTTGATCCACGGGGGAGTGATCCGGGGTGTTCCGCGGCGGACGGGTCGCGGACGGTGGGCGTGTCATGGGCATTGTCGGAGCGCCGGAGCCCGTGCTAGACCGTCGGACACCGTTCCACCAGACCGCTTCCGTACGTACGCGACGTTCACGGAGAGGACGGACCGTGCCGCCTTCCCCCGTCTGGTCCCGCCGGGGCTTCCTCGGCTTCTCCGGAGCGGGCGCGTTCGGCCTGGCGCTGACGCCCGCGCTCACCGGGCCGGCCGCCGCCGCGCACGCTGCCGACGCCGATCCGTACGAGACCCTGCGCCGCCGCTGGCTCGGCATCCAGCTCGGCACCGGGTTCGACCCCGCCGCCGAACCGTACGCCGCCCGTCTGAAGGAGACCGGCGAACTGGCCCGCGGCTTCCGCGCGGCCATGCGCCCGGCCGCCGGCTCGCTCTGGCCCGACAGCCCCTTCGACCCGCCGGCCGGCATCACCCGCAGCTACAGCCGTCTCGCCACCATGGCCCGCGCCCACGCCCAGCCCGGCACCGGCCTGACCGGGGACGCCGCCCTCGCCGCCGACGTCGTCAAGGGCCTGGACCATGTGCACGACACGGTCTACCACTCGGGTACGGCGCGCTACGGCAACTGGTGGGAGTGGCAGATCGGCAGCCCCCGCCTCCTCCTGGACACCGTCGCGATGCTGTACGAGCAGCTCGGCGCGGACCGGCGGTCCCGTTACCTGGCCGCCGTCGACCACTTCGTCCCGGACGGCATGCTCGGTGACTACACCGGCACCAGCACCGGTGCCAACCGCGTCGACCTGTGCCGCGTCGTCGCGCTGCGCGGCATCCTCGGCCGGGCCCCGGCGAAGATCGCGCTGGCCCGCGACGCGCTGTCCCCGGTCTTCCCGTACGTCACCAAGGGTGACGGCCTCTACGCCGACGGCTCCTTCGTCCAGCACACCTGGGTCGCCTACTCCGGCACCTACGGCTTCGTCCTGCTCGACGGGCTCGGCCGCCTCTTCACCCTGCTCGGCGGGACCGACTGGGCCGTCACCGACCCGAAGCGCCAGATCATCTTCGACAGCGTGGAGCACGCCTACGCGCCGCTGCTCTACAACGGCCTGATGATGGACAGCGTCAACGGACGCGCCGTCAGCCGCGGCTATCTGCGCGCCGACGAGCGCCGGGTGATGCGCGGCGACCACTTCCACGGGCACGCCCTGGTCGCCGCCGTCGCCCTCCTGGCGGAGGCGGCCGCGCCCCGGGAGCGGGAGCGCTGGCAGGCGAGGGTCCGGGGCTGGATGCGGCGGGACACGAGTTACCCGGTGCTCGCCGACCGGCAGTACGAGATCGCCGACCTCGCCCGCCTCAAAGGGCTCGCGGACGACGGCGGCCCGGTCGCACCGGAACCGGTCGCCCACCGCCTCTTCCCGGCCATGGACCGGGCCGTGCACCGCCGCCCCGGCTGGGCCGCCGGCCTGGCCATGGCCTCGGACCGCATCACGTACTACGAGAACGGCAACGGCGAGAACCCGCGCGGCTGGCACACCGGCGCCGGAATGCTCTACTGGTGGGGCCGGGACTTCGCGAACGACCAGTACACGGACGCCTTCTGGCCCACCGTCGACCCGTACCGCCTGCCCGGCACGACCGTGTCCGCCAAGCGGCTGGCCGACAACGAGGGCGGCGGCTGGGGCCTGCCCAAGCCGGCCGCGCGGTGGGTGGGCGGCACCACCGACGGCGAGTTCGCCGCGGTCGGGCAGGACGTGCGCGGCCTGTCCTCCACCCTGCGCGCCAAGAAGTCCTGGTTCTTCGCCGCGGACTGCGTGGTCTGCCTGGGCGCGGGCATCACCTCCCGCGACGGGGTGCCCGCCGAGACGGTCGTGGACAACCGCAACCTGGGTGCGTCGGGCACGCAGGCGCTGACCGTCGACGGTGTACGGCAGCCCGCGGCGCCCGGCCGTCCGCTGGCCTTCCCGCGCGCCCGCTGGATCCATCTGGCCGGGCACGGCGGGTACGTCTTCCCCCGCGTCCCCGGCGGCGGGGAAACGGTCCCGCACGCGCTGCGCGACACCCGGACGGGCGCGTGGAGCGACATCAACACCGGCGGCTCGCCCGACCCGTTCACCCGCCGCTACCTGACCCTGTGGATCGACCACGGCACCGACCCGGCGGACGCCGCGTACGCGTACCTGCTGATGCCCGGAGCGGGCCCGCGCGCCCTCGCCGCCCGGGCCGCCGACCGCCGCTGGCTGACCGTCCTCGCCAACACCGGCGAACGGCAGGCGGTCGCCGTCCCCTCGCTCGGGCTGACCGCCGCCAACTTCTGGCAGGCCGGATCGGCCGGCGGCCTGGCCGTCTCGGCACCCGCGAGCGTGCTGCTGCGCGAACGGCCGGCGCGGACCGCGCACGGGCGGCACGGTGGCCGGACGGCGTCACTGTGCGTGGCCGAGCCGCCGCGCACCGGGAAGCCGTTCGAGGTGGTGTGGGACCGTCCGGTCCGCGCGGTGCTTGCCGCCGACCCCTCCGTCACGGTTCTGGCGACCGCTCCGGCGCTCCGGCTGCGCGTCACTCCAGGCACCGCCTGCACCACCCACACCTGCACGGTCGCCCCGCGCTGACCGGCTGTTCCCCCTGATCAGGGCGCCGCCGACGGGCTGATCACGGTACCCCGGCGCCCGGTCAAGCAGTGGACTGCCACAATGCCGGACGGTCACGTTTTGTCGGGCCCATACATACCGCTGAGGCCCTGCGGCGTGCGCACGGGGGCGGACGCAGGCCGCGGGCAGGACGCTTCTGTCCTGCCTGCCCACCAAATCGCTTCCGACGTTGTACGAAACCGACATCGGTTCCGGAGGGTCCGGCCACGTACCGTCGATACATGACCACTGTCGAAGATGTGCCCGCCGAGGCGAACGACGCCCGCGGGCGGGTCGCCGAGCTGCACGCCATCCGCGAGCAGGCCCGGCGCGGCCCCAGCGAGCGGGCGACCGAGGCGCAGCACGCCAAGGGCAAGCTCACCGCGCGTGAGCGGATCGAGCTGCTGCTGGACGAGGGTTCCTTCCGGGAGGTGGAGCCGCTGCGGCGGCACCGGGCCACCGGGTTCGGCCTGGAGGCCAAGAAGCCCTACACCGACGGTGTGATCACCGGCTGGGGCACCGTGCACGGCCGGACCGTGTTCGTCTACGCCCACGACTTCCGGATCTTCGGCGGCGCGCTGGGCGAGGCGCACGCCACGAAGATCCACAAGATCATGGACATGGCCATCGCGGCCGGTGCCCCGCTGGTCTCCCTGAACGACGGCGCCGGCGCCCGTATCCAGGAAGGCGTCTCGGCGCTGGCCGGGTACGGCGGCATCTTCCAGCGCAACACCAAGGCGTCCGGCGTCATCCCGCAGATCAGCGTGATGCTCGGCCCGTGCGCGGGCGGCGCGGCCTACAGCCCCGCCCTGACCGACTTCGTGTTCATGGTCCGCGAGACCTCGCAGATGTTCATCACCGGGCCCGACGTGGTGCGCGCGGTCACCGGCGAGGAGATCACCCAGAACGGCCTGGGCGGCGCCGACGTGCACGCCGAGACCTCCGGCGTGTGCCACTTCGCCTACGACGACGAGCAGACCTGCCTCGAAGAGGTCCGCTACCTCCTGTCCCTGCTGCCGTCGAACAACCGGGAGAACCCGCCGTCGGTGGCGTGCGAGGACCCCGCCGACCGCTCCGGCGACGCCCTGCTGGACGTGGTGCCGGCCGACGGCAACCGGCCCTACGACATGCGCACGGTCATCGAGGAGCTGGTCGACGACGGCGAGTTCCTGGAGGTCCACGAGCGCTGGGCCACCAACATCATCGTGGCGCTGGCCCGGATGGACGGCGAGGTCGTCGGCCTGATCGCCAACCAGCCGCAGTCGCTGGCAGGCGTGCTGGACATCGAGGCGTCCGAGAAGGCCGCCCGCTTCGTGCAGATGTGCGACGCGTTCAACATCCCCATCGTCACGCTGCTGGACGTGCCCGGCTTCCTGCCCGGCGTCGACCAGGAGCACGGCGGCATCATCCGGCACGGCGCCAAGCTGCTGTACGCGTACTGCAACGCCACCGTGCCGCGGATCTCGGTGGTGCTGCGCAAGGCGTACGGCGGCGCGTACATCGTCATGGACTCGCAGTCCATCGGCGCGGACCTGACCTACGCCTGGCCCACCAACGAGATCGCGGTGATGGGCGCCGAGGGCGCCGCCAACGTCATCTTCCGCAAGCAGATCGCGGAGGCGGACGACCCCGAGGCGATGCGGGCGCGGATGGTCAAGGAGTACAAGTCCGAGCTGATGCACCCGTACTACGCGGCCGAGCGCGGTCTGGTCGACGACGTGATCGACCCCGCCGAGACCCGCGAGGTGCTCATCCGCTCCCTGGACATGCTCCGCAACAAGCACGCGGACCTGCCCGCGCGCAAGCACGGCAACCCGCCCCAGTAGGGCGCGCCGGCCCGCCTCCGAGAGGCGCGCAAGCCCGCACGGCACGGCACGACAGCCACCGACCGGCCCCCGACCGGACCTTTCGCAGACCGGAGAAACGACGTGACCACTTCCGTTCAGACCAGCCCCATCCGTGTGGAGAAGGGTGAGGCCAGCGAGGAGGAGCTGGCGGCGCTGACCGCCGTCCTGCTCGCCCGCGCCGCGCACCGCCCGGAGGCCGCCGTGCCGGGCCGCCGCCGCGCCACCGCCGCGCGCTGGCGCCGGCTGGAGCGCCAGTACGGCTTCCGCGGCGCCGGTAGCTGGCAGCGCTGAGCAGCAAGTCGTCCGGGCCCGGTACTCGAAGCGAGTACCGGGCCCGACTGCTTTCTTCGCGGGTCGTACGCCGTTGCTCCGACGGCCGAAAGAAGGCGTAGGTTCACACCGACTCCGGGGCCGGGAGCTGTCCAATCCGTGATCCCCGTGCTGACATGCGCTCGTCATTGCGCTCCCGGCGTCCACCCCCGGGCCCCGGGAACCGACCGCAGGACGACCGGAAGGAAAGCCCATGCTCCGCACACTGGGTGTCGGTGCCGCCGCGGCATCGCTGCTGCTCCTCGCCGGGTCGGCGTCCCCCGCCTCCGCACAGGCCTCGCCGCGGTACGGCGAAGAGGCGCCGCCGACCGGCCAGATCACCATCACGGTCGCCACCGTCAACGGCTCGGGCTGCCGCCCGGGCAGCGCCGCGGTGGCCGTCGCGCCCGACAACACCGCGTTCACCGTGACGTACAGCGAATACCTCGCCCAGGCGGGCAAGGACAGCAGACCCACGGACTCCCGCAAGAACTGCCAGATCGCCCTGAACGTCCACGTCCCCCAGGGCTTCACCTACGCGATCGCCAAGGCCGACTACCGCGGTTACGCCCAGCTCGCGCCCGGTGCCGTCGGCCTGGAACAGGCGGGCTACTACTTCCAGGGCAGTTCCGAGACGGCCCGCAAGAGCCACCGCTTCACCGGCCCGTACGACGCCAACTGGCAGTCCTCGGACGAGACCGGGATCGACGCGCTGGTCTACGCCCCCTGCGGCGAGAAGCGTTACTTCAACATCAACACCGAGCTGCGGGTGGACGCCAAGGGCTCCGACCCCAAGCTGACCAGCTACATGGCGATGGACTCCACCGACGGCAGCATCAACACCAAGTACCACTTCGCGTGGAAGCAGTGCCCTAGGTAGCCGCATCGGCAGCGGCCCGTACGGCCACGGGGTCCGCGTGCACCGGTGTGCGCGGGCCCTCCGGGTCCTCCGGTCGCTCCGGCACCTTGAGGTACAGCGTCAGGGCGGCGGAGACGACGTACAGCGCCGCGAAGACGACCACGACCCCGGCCGGGCCGAGCGGGCCGAGGAAGACGCTGACGACGGCCGGCCCGACGAAGGCCGCGCCGCCCGCGCCCAGGTTGAGCAGGGCCATCGCACCGCCCTTGTTCTCCGGCGCGAGGGCCGGGACCAGGGCCGATACGGGCACGAATCCGGCCAGCGTGATGCCGTACAGCATGCCCATGACGATCGCCACCGGGTAGTTGCCGCCGACGGCCTTCGGCACGAAGTAGAGGGTCAGCGTGGTGACCGCGCAGCCGAGGCCGCCGAACGAGGCGATGGTCCGCCGCCAGCCGATCCGGTCGCCGATCGCGCCGAAGAGCAGGTTGCACAGCACGTTGGTGCCGTAGATGGCGGCCAGCAGGGTCAGCCAGCGGCCCTGGCCGAACCCCAGCTCCGAGCCGAAGAAGGTCGGCAGGAAGACCAGGAAGCCGAACTCCGGCGCCGTGTTGATGATCCGTACGACACAGCCGACGGCGACCTTCGGGTGCGTCCAGGCGATGGAGAGGCTGGACAGCAGCGACTGCACCGGACGCACCTCCGGCGGCGCCAGCCGGGCGTACCCGGTGCGCTCCCGGACGCCCAGCAGACAGCAGGCGCCGCCCAGGACGATGATGCCGAGCGCCACCCACAGGGTGCCGAACTGGCCGAACCAGGGGTTGGTGACCCCCGCGACGAGCGAGCCGAGGGTGGGCAGCCCGCCGGTGAAGGCGACGTAGAACCAGCCGACCGCGGTGCCCATCCGGGCCGTCGGCGCGGTCGCGGTGATCCACACGAGGAAGCCGAAGGCGAAGAGCGGGTAGCCGAAGCCGCGCAGACCGTAGAAGACCAGCATCAGGGGATAGTTCTGCGGGCCCAGGGCGAAGGCCAGGAAGAGCACGTCGAAGACGACCCAGACGGCCAGCCCCGACTGCATCACCCGGCGCGGGCCCCACAGGTCGGACAGGGCGCCGGACAGCCAGGACGCGAGCATGACGGTCACGCCGTACGCGGTGATGACGTACGAGGCGTGCACCTCGGTGCCCGCGCCGTGGTCCGCCATGTACGGGGCGATGAAACCCGACTCGACGCCGTCACCCACCATGAACAGCAGCACGCCGAGATAGCCGAGGACCAGCGGGCCCGGGATGCCGAGGCGGTCGGGGAGCGGGAGCTTCGGTGGGGCCATGGCCTGCCTCCGTGCGGTGCGGTGCGATGCGGCGGTACGGATGGTGCGTGCGATGTGTGCGGTGCCTGCGGTAAGGCCGGTGCGATCCGGCGATCCGGCGATCCGGCGGTGCGGTCGGCGCGGTCGGCGCGGTGTGATGCGAGCAGCATGAATCCTGTGAACTTCACACGCAAGATGTGATGCGAGCTTTTCTCCGACGGTTTTCGCGCAACTTGGGCCGCCATTCACGGCAGGAGGGGTGACGAATATGTGATCTGGGTGTTAAATCCAACAGGGACGAAACAAAGGAGTGAGCCCGATGACCACCACCCCCGCAGCCGGCCCCGGCCACGACCCCGGCACCTTTCGCGAGGACTGGCTGGAGGGTCTGGCCGACGCCTACGCCCGCACGGTGCGCCGGGTCCCGGACACGTTCGGGGTCGTCGGGCGGCACGCGCCGCGCCCCGGCAAGGTCGCGGTCGTCATCGGGGGCGGCTCCGGCCACTACCCCGCCTTCGCCGGGCTCGTCGGCCCCGGCCTCGCCGACGCGGCGGCCGTCGGCGACGTCTTCGCCAGCCCCAGCGCCGAACAGGTCTACCGCACCGCGCGCGCCGCGGACGGCGGCGCCGGGGTGCTCTTCAGCTACGGCAACTACGCCGGGGACGTCATGCACTTCGGCCTCGCCGCGCGCCGCCTGGCCGCCGAAGGCGTCGACGTCCGTACGGTCCTGGTCACCGACGACGTCGCCAGCGGGCCGCCGCCCGTCGAGGGCCGGGAGGCCGACCCGTCCCGCGACCGGCGCGGGGTGGCCGGCGACTTCTTCGTCTTCAAGGTGGCCGGCGCGGCCGCCGAACGCGGCGACGACCTGGCGGCCGTCGCCCGCGCGGCCGAGCACGCCAACGCGATGACCCGCACCTTCGGCGCCGCGTTCGCCGGCTGTACGCTCCCGGGCGCCGGCGAACCGCTGTTCACCGTCGACGCGGGCACCACCGAACTCGGCATGGGCATACACGGCGAACCCGGCCTGCGCACCACCCGCCACCTCACCGCCGCCGAACTCGCCGACGCGCTCGTCGACAACCTCCTCCAGGAACTCCCCGAGCCGCCCGCCGGGAGCGACGGCCGGGCCGCCGTCCTCCTCAACGGCCTGGGCCGCACCAAGTACGAGGAGATGTTCGTCGTCTACCGGCAGGTCAACCGCCGCCTGCGCGCCGCCGGGCTGCGCCCGCACCGCCCGGAGGTCGGCGAGTTCGTCACGTCCTTCGACATGGCGGGCGTCTCCCTGTCCGTCATGCTCCTGGACGACGAACTGGCCGCGCTCTACGACGCGCCCTGCGACACCCCCGCCTTCCGCAGCCTCCCGGGGGAGCACCCGGAAGCCGCCGACCTCCGCCCGTCCGTACCCGCGCAGGCCACCGCCGCCGCCACACCGGCGGCCGCCACCGCCACCTCGGCCACCGACGCTTCCGCCACCGACCTCCCCGCCACCGCGACCCTCCAGGCCGCCCTCGACCTGATCGCCGCCCATGAGGACGAACTGGGCCGCCTGGACGCCGTGGCCGGGGACGGCGACCACGGCATCGGCATCGTCCGGGGCCTGCGCGCCGCCGTCGGCGCGGCCCGCGCGGCCGAACCGGGGCCGCCCGCCGATCCCCGCTCGGCGGGCGCCGCGCTGCTCGCCGCCGGTCTCGCCCTGGCCGACGCCTCGGGCGGCGCGTCCGGCGCCCTGTACGGCACGCTGCTCGCCGAGACCGGCGCCGTCCTCACTCGCGCCGACGGCTACTCCACCGCCCTGTTCGCGGACGCCGCGGACGCCGCGCAGCGGGCCGTCTCGGAACTGGGCGGCGCCCGGGTCGGGGACAAGACCCTGCTCGACGCGCTGGATCCGTTCCGGGCCGAACTCCACGCCCGCGCCGGCGAACCCCTGCCCGGCGCCTGGAAGGCGGCCGCCCAGTCCGCCACCCGCGCCGCGGCCGCCACCGCCGACCTCACCCCGTCCCGCGGCCGCGCCGCCCGTATGGGCCCGCTGGGCCACGGCCACCCGGACCCCGGAGCGACGTCGCTGGCGCTCCTGCTCACCGCCACCGCCGACCACCTCAACCGGTAGCCCCGCCCCCCGCAGCGCAAAGCCCCCGCACCGAGAGGTACGGGGGCTCGCCGCGTGGTCGCCGTCGGCCGGGCCGGTCAGCGCAGGCGGGCCATGAGAGCGTGCTCGACCAGGGTGATGAGGGCGCTCTTGGCCTCGCTGCGGTGGCGGGCGTCGGTGGTGATGATCGGTGCGTCGGGGCCGATCTGGAGGGCCTCGCGGACCTCGTCCGGCGTGTACGGCTGGTGTCCGTCGAAGCCGTTGAGGGCGATGACGAAGGGCAGGCCGCTGTTCTCGAAGTAGTCGACCGCGGGGAAGCAGTCGGCGAGCCGGCGGGTGTCGACCAGGACGACCGCGCCGATGGCGCCGCGGACCAGGTCGTCCCACATGAACCAGAAACGGTCCTGACCGGGCGTACCGAAGAGGTACAGGATCAGGTCCTGGTCCAGGGTGATGCGGCCGAAGTCCATCGCCACGGTCGTCGTGGTCTTGTCCGGCGCGTGCGTGAGGTCGTCGATGCCGGCCGACGCCGAGGTCATCACGGCTTCGGTGCGCAGCGGGTTGATCTCTGAGACGGCCCCGACGAACGTGGTCTTGCCCACGCCGAAGCCGCCCGCCACCACGATCTTCGCGGAGGTGGTGGAGCGGGCTGCACCGCTAGAGCTTGCGAAGTCCACTGAGCACCCTTTCGAGCAGTGTCACATCTGGCTGTCCGCCGGCGGTCTCGTCCCCGCCGGGCTGATGGATGGCGACGAGTCCGGCCTCGGCCAGGTCGGCGACGAGGATTCGGGCGACGCCGAGGGGGATGGAGAGAAGGGCCGAGATCTCGGCCACTGACTTGATCTCGCGGCAGAGGTGGCAGATGCGCTGGTGCTCCGGCAGTTGGCCCTGCAGCCTGGCCGGGTCGGCGGTCGTGCTGACCAGTGCCTCGATGGCGAGCTGGTAGCGCGGCCGGGTCCGGCCTCCGGTCATCGCGTACGGGCGCACGAGCGGGTTGTGCGCGCCCCCGGCGGGAGCCGACGGACCGGGCGCGCGCCGCTGGGACTGCGCCGGCCGGCTGCGGGGCGCCCGCGGCTGGTCGTACGGCGACGGCTCGTACGGCTGCCGGGAGTCGTACGGCTGCTGCTGGTAGGACTGCCGTGGCTGCGGCGGCTGGGACGGCCGCTGCTGCCGGCGGCTGGGCGCGGAAGGAAAGTTGAAGCGGTTGTGATGGTGCTCGCCCTGGGACCCGGACTGCTGTCCGGGACCGTACGGGTATCCGCTCGGGGGCGTTGCCACGTCTCCTCCTTCAACTTGCCATTCTGACGCCGGTCGCGCCACCGCACCCTATGGCGCGGTGGCGGGAAACGCACTGCCTGTCTGCTAGTTGAGAAGGCTGCCCTGCAGTTCCGCGCGCAGGTCGGGCGTCAGCACGGTGCCCGCGCGGTCGACCAGCAGGGCCATCTCGTAACCGACGAGGCCGATGTCGCACTCGGGGTGCGCCAGTACGGCCAGCGACGATCCGTCGGAGACGGACATGATGAAGAGGAAGCCGCGCTCCATCTCCACCACGGTCTGATTGACACTCCCGCCTTCGAAGATGCGGGAGGCGCCGGAGGTCAGCGAGGTGAGGCCGGAGGCCACCGCCGCCAACTGATCGGCTCTGTCCCGAGGGAAGCCCTCGGACATGGCGAGGAGGAGACCGTCCGCGGAGACCACGACCGTGTGGGACACACCGGGGGTGTTGTCCACGAAGTTGGTGATCAACCAGTTCAGGTTCTGCGCCGCCTGGCTCATCGGGCTCACACTAACGCTCCTGATCGTAGGTGCTGCCGGGGCCGAAGCCCTGTTGGTCATTCTGGGGGACCTCCGATTGGTCCGTGCCCACGTTGCGTCCCTGCTGGACCCCGCGCCGCAGGTTGCTCAGCCGGCCGCGGACGTCCTCCGGAGCACGGGAGACCTGCGGGCCGCCCTGCGGGCTCTGCTCCGCGGTGCCCTCGACCAGGTTGGCCTTGGGCACCCGCCGGGGCAGGCCGGAGGAGGTGACTCCGCCCGCCTTCGGCTCACGCAGCCGCTCCGCCCGCTGCCAGCGCTCGTCGTTGGCCGAGCGCCACTCGGAGTCGTCCGCACCGGGCTCCGGCGCGTTCCCCTGCGGGGCGGCCGCCGGTTCCTCCTGGGCACGGGGCCTGGAGGACGCCTCCTCGAACGGCTGCCACTGCTGCTGCGGAGCCTGCGGCTTGCCGGCGGCTCCGCGGCGCGGAAGGCCGGCGTCGGTCAGCGGCGGTGCGCCGTTCGGGGTGGGGTCCGGTCGGTCGAATGCTACGCGTTCCGGACCGTCCGCGGGAGCGGGCGGCTGATTCCGGTCGGATTCCGGTTCCCCGCCGAAGTAGCCGGTGTGCGCTCCGTTTTCGGGCCCGCCGTCCAGCGGCCGCGACTCGAACGGGGCGTACGACTGCTGGCCGACGGCCTCGTCGTAACCGACTTCGGCAAGTCCCTGGCCCTGCGGCGACGTGTCCCCGTAGGTGCCCTGCGCCGGTTCCGCATATGCCTGGCCGGAGTGGTCCCCGTAGCCCGCGCCGTGCTGCTGGGCCGGGTTCTGGAACTGGTCCGGGCCCTGGAACGGCGCCCGGTCCTGGAACTGGGCCTGGTCCTGGAACGGCGCCTGGTCCTGGAACAGCGGCGCCGACGGGTCCTGGTACGGGCCCGGCGTCTGCGCGGGGTGGTGCGGGTCCTGCGCCGGGTGGTGCGGCTGCGCGCCCGCGCTGCCGCTCTGCGCCTCCAGTGCCGCCCGGCGCTCCTCGCGCATCAGTGAGCGGTTGACCGGGTCGAGCCGCGAGGCGGCGCCGTGCTGTCCGTGGCTCAGGCCCAGCTCGTCGAAGCCCAGCTCGGCGGCGGAACGGCCGTCGCTCTCGTACGCGCCCTGCTGGTGCTCGGGCACGATGCGGGAGACGGTGAAGTCGTCGTCGTAGCCGCCCTCCTCGCCGCCACCGCCGTGCGTGATGGGCTCGGGGAGCATGACGAGGGAGGTGGTGCCGGCCTGCTCGCCGGAGGGGCGCAACTGCACGCGGATGCCGTGCCGGTCGGCCAGCCGGCCGACCACGAACAGGCCCATGCGCTGGGAGACCGAGGCGTCCACGGTCGGCGGGTTGGCCAGCTTGTGGTTGATGTCCGCGAAGTCCTCGGGGGTCAGCCCGATGCCCTTGTCGTGGATCTCGATCATGACGCGGCCGTCCGGCAGCCGGGTGGCGGCGACCCGCACCTTGGTGTGCGGCGAGGAGAACGTGGTGGCGTTCTCCAGCAGCTCGGAGAGCAGGTGCACGAGGTCGGTCACGGCGGTGCCGTGGATGTCGCCGTCCGGCACGCCGGACAGTTCTATCCGCTCGTACGCCTCGACCTCGGACGTCGCCGCGCGCAGCACGTCGATCAGCGGCACCGGCTGGTTCCAGCGGTGGCCCGGCTCCTCGCCCGCGAGGATGAGGAGGTTCTCGCCGTTGCGCCTCATACGGGTGGCCAGGTGGTCCATCCGGAAGAGGCTCTCCAGTTGGTCCGGGTCGGCCTCGTTGTTCTCCAGCTCGGTGATCAGGGTGAGCTGACGTTCGATCAGGCCCTGGTTGCGCTGCGAGAGGTTGGTGAAGATCGCGTTGACGTTGCCGCGCAGCAGCGCCTGTTCGGCGGCGAGCCGGACGGCCTCCCGGTGCACCTGGTCGAAGGCGCGGGCGACCTCGCCGATCTCGTCGGTGGTGTGGATCGGGATGGGCTGCACGCGGGTGTCGACGCGGCCCGGGTCCGTACGGGAGAGCTGGTCGACCAGGGTCGGCAGCCGCTGCTCGGCGATGCCGAAGGCGGCGGTGCGCAACTGGCGCATGTTGCGGCTCATCCGGCGGGCCATCATGCCGGCCACCAGGAAGGCGACGACCAGCGCGGCGATCACGATCGCGGAGTCGGTGAACGTGGACTGGCGGGCGTCCGAGGAGATCTCGGCGGCCTCGGCCACGGCCTTGTCCGCGAGGTCCTTCTCGATGGCGCGGTACATGTCGAAGGTGCCGGTGGCCGCGGCGAACCAGGTCTCCGGGGTGATGCCCTGCGCGGCGAGCTGCTGCGGCGAGGCGCCGGAGGCGATGGCGGTGGCCATCGCCTCGAACGACGGCGGCGCCTTGAACTGCTGGCCGGCGGCCTCCGCGCGCTGCTTGGCCTTGGCGGCGGCCTCCTCGGCCCGCTTCTTGAGCTGGGCGGCGTCGTCCTTGAGCCGCTGCACGTCCTCGGGGGTACCGCCGGAGGTGTACTCGCCGATGGCGATGTTCTCCAGGTACTTGTACGAGGCGAACGCGGTGAGCTGCTTCTTGTGCTCCTTGCCGCCCTGCGGGGACGCGGGGTCGACCAGCAGGTGCGTACCGATGGCACGGGTGAGCGACTCGGCAGCCTTGGCGAGCGAGACGGCGTAGACCGTACGGCCGTAGGAGGTGATGTTGCCGGTGCCCAGACCCAGTTCGTTGGCGAACTCCATCAGCGGATGCTGGATGGCGACGTAGCCCTCTTCGGTGCGTACCCCGGGGAGCTGCGGCGTGTACGCGGACTCGCGCAGCTTCGTCAGGTTGGGCTCGACCTTCTGGAAGGCGGCGAGGCGGCGCTTGAGGCCCTCCTTGGCGGGCATCTCCGCGACCGCGGCGTGGAACGCGTCGGCGGCGGTGTCGGTGGCCCCGCGGGCCTCGCTCACCGCGGGGTCGTCCCGCTTGCCGGCCAGCAGCGGCTCGGCGGTACGGTCGCGCTCGTCGATGATGGCGTGGCTGTAGGCCGCCGCGGCGCGTACCAGCTTGGCGGTGGCCTCGGCGTCCTGGGCCTCCTGCCAGGTCTCGACGGAGGCGTTCACCCGCAGGCCGCCGAAGACCAGGGCGACGAGTACGGGAATGAGCAGGATCGCGTTGAGGCGGGTGGCCACCCGCCAGTTGCGCGGCGAGAACCGCCCGCCGCTCACGGGGGCGGTGGCGACCGGGCTCTCGGACGTGCCGACGGCCGGTGCCGCGCTGTGCGACGGTGGCGTGAAGTTGCCCCGCCGCGGTTCCTGCGGCTCGGGGCCCGACTTGCTTCGCCTCACTCGACCAACAACCTCTCGGCGCCGGCACTGCACCCTTTTGCGCTGTGCCGTTTTCTTCAGGGCGTCACTACTCCGGAGTTCAGCGAATTTCAGCACGTCAGGACCGTGCGTTCCAAACACTGGGCAAAGGGGTGGCAGCGCGCTGAGCACGTCAGATAAAAGGGGCGTTAAGGGCGAGGGGCGCCAAAAGGCGGGAGAAATGTGAGCGCAGCGGAGCCGCGTGTGCGCGCCGGGTGTCGGCGGCGGATGAATTCTCTGTCGAAACGTTATGAACGCGGTCGGCGGCGTGGCCAAGGACACAGATCCACCGGCGCCGCACGGGAACCACCGTGCGGCGCGCACCTTTCCGGCGCCGCGCGGCACCGGAAAGGCTCTCATTGCCCGAGGCAACTTACTTTCGGGCGGGGCGACTTGCCGGCGTCACTTCAGGCGGGCCATGAGAGCGTGCTCGACCAGGGTGATGAGGGCGCTCTTGGCCTCGCTGCGGTGGCGGGCGTCGGTGGTGATGATCGGTGCGTCGGGGCCGATCTGGAGGGCCTCGCGGACCTCGTCCGGCGTGTACGGCTGGTGTCCGTCGAAGCCGTTGAGGGCGATGACGAAGGGCAGGCCGCTGTTCTCGAAGTAGTCGACCGCCGCGAAGCAGTCGGCGAGCCGGCGGGTGTCGACCAGGACGACCGCGCCGATGGCGCCGCGGACCAGGTCGTCCCACATGAACCAGAAACGGTCCTGACCCGGCGTACCGAACAGGTACAGGATCAGGTCCTGGTCCAGGGTGATACGGCCGAAGTCCATCGCCACCGTGGTGGTGGTCTTGTCCTGGACGTGGCTCAGGTCGTCGATCCCCGCCGAGGCGGAGGTCATCACGGCCTCCGTACGCAGCGGGTTGATCTCCGAGACGGCCCCGACGAACGTGGTCTTGCCCACGCCGAAGCCGCCCGCCACCACGATCTTCGCCGAGGTGGTGGATCTGCCGCCCTGACCGGCGGCCGCCGCGGCGCCGTCAGAGCTTGCGAAGTCCACTGAGCACCCTTTCCAGCAGCGTCACGTCGGGCGTACCGCCGGCCTCGCCACTGCCGCCCGGCTGGTGGATCGCCACCATGCCGGCCTCCGCCAGGTCCGCGACCAGAATCCGGGCCACCCCCAGCGGAATGTGCAGCAGCGCCGAGATCTCGGCGACCGACTTCACCTCGCGGGTCAGATGACAGATGCGCTGGTGCTCCGGCAGCAGGCCGGGCAGCTGGGACGGGTCGGCGGTCGTGCTGACCAGTGCCTCGATGGCGAGCTGGTAGCGCGGCCGGGTCCGTCCCCCGGTCATGGCGTACGGGCGGACCAGCGGCTGGTCACCTTCGCCCCCGTACGGCGCTTGGCTGTAGGCGCCGTACGGGCCGGGCGAGGCAGGTGGCGGGGTCATGGGGTCCTCCGGACGGGACAACTGACTGTCGTCGGGTTGGGCCGGTGGGGGGTGCGGCACGGTGGTCGGTGGGTCGGGTCGTGACGTTCGGCGGGACTCAGTGCAGCAGGCTGCCCTGGAGTTCGGCGCGCAGGTCGGGCGTCAGCACGGTGCCCGCGCGGTCGACCAGCAGGGCCATCTCGTAACCGACGAGGCCGATGTCGCACTCGGGGTGCGCCAGTACGGCCAGCGACGATCCGTCGGAGACGGACATGATGAAGAGGAAGCCGCGCTCCATCTCCACCACGGTCTGATTGACCACGCCGCCCTCGAAGATGCGGGACGCACCGGAGGTCAGCGAGGTCAGCCCCGAGGCCACCGCCGCCAACTGGTCGGCGCGGTCGCGGGGAAAGCCGTCGGACATGGCGAGGAGCAGTCCGTCCGCGGAAACCACCACCGTGTGGGACACACCGGGGGTGTTGTCCACGAAGTTGGTGATCAACCAGTTCAGATTCTGCGCCGCCTGGCTCATCGGACTCAACTAACGCTCCTGCTGGTGAGTGGGGTCGACAATGCCGTGGTTGCCGGTGGAGGCGTTCTCCTCGGCCCGGTAACGGCCTTGCTGGATACCCCGACGAAGATTGGTCAGACGGCCGCGCACGTCGTCGGGCGCACGCGAGACCTGCGGACCGGTCTGGTGGGACTGCTGCTGCGCGGTGCCGGCGACCAGGTTGGCGCGCGGCACCCGGCGGGGCAGCCCGGAGGTGGTGACGCCGCCCGCGGCGGGCTGGCGGATCTGCTCCGCCTGCCGCCAGCGCTCGTCGTTGGGCGAGGCACGCCACTGGCCCTGCTCACCCTGGGTACGGCTGTCGGCGGCGGCACCGTCGAAGAGCGAGCCGGACGTACCGGCGGACGCGCCGCCGGCGGCGGCACCGGGCTCGCGGCGCGGCAGCGGCGGCGCCTCGGAGTGCTCCGCCGACGGGACCGAGGGTTCGTCGGCGGCCTGCTGCGGCACCGAGGCCGCACCGGACGCCGGGTGGTTGAACCAGTTCGACTCGATGGTGTCGAAGATCGGCGTACGGCCGTCCCCGGGACCGGCGGGCGAACCGCCGCCGAGCAGGTCACCGGAGCCGCCGTCCTGGCGCTGCCGCTCCTGTGGCGGCACCGCGAACTCGCCGGTGCCCTGCTGCGACCCGTTCTGCAGGTCGGCGGGGAGGGCGAACTCGCCGGTGGTGTTGGCGTCCTGCTGCTGCGCGCCGCCGCCGAAGGCACTGCCGCCCGCGAAGGCGTTGCCCGCGGCCGCGTCATAACCGTTGTTCCCGTACGCGGTCTCGCCGAAGCCGCGCCCGTCGTCCGGGCGGGCGAACTGCCCGGTGTCGCCGGGGCCCTGCGGCGACTCGCCGCGCAGGTCGGCAGGCAGTTCGTACTGACCGGTCGCCTGGTCGTCACGCTGCGGCGCGCCGGAACCGAAGGCGTCGGTACGGGCGAATTCCCCCGTGTCACCGGGGCCGCGTCCGGTCAGGTCGCCGGGCGGCGGGGCGTCGAAGTCGGGACGGGCGAACTCCGCCGTGTCGCCGGGACCGCCGGCCGCCGGGCGGGGGAAGCCGCCGGTGGTCTCCGGCTCCTCGTGGCCGCGCGGCCGGTCCTGCTCCTGGCGGGGCGTCATCGGCCAGTCGTCCGAGGCGCCGCGCTCACGGCGGGCACCCCAGCTCGTGGTGTTCGGCTGCGACGGACCGCCGGTGGCGTCCGCGCCGCCGGTCAGCTCGCCGGCCGGGCCGCGCTGCGGAAGCTCCGGGCGCTCGTCACGGTGGGGCGCACCCGTCGGGGGAGCGACCGTCGGCATCTGCGAAGTGTCACCGGCACCGGCACCCGCGCCCGTGTTCGCACCGGCCGGCGTGCCACGGGTCGGCAGCGCCGGACGTCCGTCGCTCAGCTGACCGGTGTTCGGGGTGCTCTTCGAGGGTCCGGCGGGCGCGTTGCCCGTACGGCCGGCCGGCGCGCCGAACGCACCGGCACCCGGCCCGCCCTGGCCACCCGGACCGCCGCGGCCCGGCAGCGCCGGACGCGCGCCGCCCGCGCCGACCTGGCCGCGCGGCTGGAGACCGGCGAGGCGGTTGGCGGAGGCGTTCGGGGTGTGGGGCGCGGGGGCGCCCTCGACGGAACCGGCACCCGGCCCGCCCTTGCCGCCCGGCTGGGGCTTCTTGCCGCCCTGGGCGACATCGACCGGCAGCATGACCAGCGCCGTCGTACCGCCCGAGTCGGACGGCCGGAGCTGGATGCGGATGCCGTGCCGCAGCGACAGGCGGCCGACCACGAACAGACCCATGCGGCGGGAGACCGAGACGTCCACCGTCGGCGGGCTGGCCAGCCGCTCGTTGATCGCGGACAGGTCCTCGGGGGACAGGCCGATACCGGTGTCGTGGATCTCGACCAGCACCCGGCCGTCGGGCAGCGCGTGACCGGTGACCTTGACCTTGGTCTGCGGGGAGGAGAACGAGGTGGCGTTCTCCAGCAGCTCGGCGAGCAGGTGCACGAGGTCGTTGACGACCCGGCCCGCGACCTCGGTCTGCGGTACGGCGCTCAGCTCGATGCGCTCGTACTGCTCCACCTCGGACGCGGCGGCGCGCAGCACGTCGACCAGCGGGACCGGGCGCGTCCAGCGGCGGCCCGGCTCCTCGCCCGCGAGGACGAGGAGGTTCTCACCGTTACGGCGCATACGGGTCGCGAGGTGGTCCAGCTTGAACAGCGAGGAGAGCTGGTCCGGGTCGGCCTCGCGGGACTCCAGTTCGGAGATGAGCGAGAGCTGGCGCTGGATGAGGCCCTGGCTGCGGCGCGAGAGGTTGGTGAACATCGCGTTGACGTTGCCCCGCAGCAGCGCCTGCTCGGACGCCAGACGGACGGCTTCGCGGTGCACGTCGTCGAAGGCCGCGGCCACCTTGCCGATCTCGTCCCGGCTGTGCACGCCGACGGACTCCACGGAGGTGTCCACGTCCTGCGGGTCCGCCTCGGAAAGCTGCTTGACCAGCTCGGGCAGGCGCTCCTGGGAGACCTTCTGCGCGGTGTCCTGCAGACGGCGCAGCGAACGCACCATGGACCGGGACACGACGAACGCGCCGACCAGCGAGATGCCGAGGACCAGCAGGATCAGCGCACCGCTGAGGATCGCCTCCTGCGTCGCCTCGTTGCGCAGCTCGCGGGACTTCTGCTCCATCTGGGAGAGCAGCGAGCTCTCGATACGGCCCATCTCGTCGATCTTGACGGTGTCCGTGTCGTACCAGTCGAGGTACTTGTAGTCCTCGCTGTGGATGCCGCCGTCGCTGGCGAAGGCCCGGTGGGCGAAGGCGACAGCCGCCTTGATGTCGTCGTTGTTGCCGTCCAGACCCTTGGTCAGGTCGGTGGCGCCGGTGTAGATCTGCGAGAAGCGGTCACGGGCCGCCTTCTCGTTGTCCTCGGCGGTACGGCCGGCCAGCCGGTCGTTGGAGGAGAGCTGCGGGCTGCCCTTGTGCGCGAGGCCGGCACTGACCAGCGCGCGCTGCATCGACGCGTATTCCTTGGCGGAGGAGAACGCCGCCAGCGCACGGGTGCTGCGGATCATCTCCGGGTTGCTGGTCGCCTGGGCCATGTCCTGGGACAGCGCGAGCAGCGAGGTGATGAGCTGGTTGTAGCTGCTGACGGTACGGGCGGCGTTGTCGCCGTCCTTGTACGCGTTGTTGCGGATCTCGTTGAGGGTGTTGAGCTGACGCCCGATGTCCAGCAGGGTCGCCTGCACGCCGGCCATCGTCGGGTCGTCGCGCTGGACGTCACCGGTGGCCTTGTTGAACGCCTGCTTGGCCCGGTCGGTCGCCTCACGCGGGGCGACGACGCTGGCGTCGTCCTTGACGTTGCCGGTGCCGGCGATCGGACCCGCCGACTTGTCCCGCTCCGTCTGGAGGGCGTCGGCCAGCTCGGTGGCCTGCCGCGTCATCTCGGTGAGCAACTGCATCTTGTCGAGCTGGTCGATGTTCTCCAGCGACGTGTTGATGCGCATGCCGCCCAGCGTGGTCGCGGCGATGACGGGGAGTGCGAGCAGGGAGACCAGGCGGGTGCTGATGCGCCAGTTGCGCATGGCTATTCGCGCGCCGGGGCCGCTCGGCTCCTTGGCGCCCTTCGACGGCTTGGGCGAGGCGCCGTCGGCGGAGTCACCCCCGGCCGCCGGGCCGGGGCCCTGGCCATGCTGGGGCGAGGCGGCGCGGTCGCTTCCGCCGCGCAGCTCCGGGTCCGCCGCAGCTTCCCCTTGGCCCTGGCGGGCCTGGGGAGACCCGTCCCTCTTGAAACGTCCCTGCACTAGCGTCGCAACCTCTGGACCAGGCGTCCCTCCGCGTGAACGGCGGGACGGTTGTCGAGTCGTAGGGGACCGGGGCCCCCGTGTGGCGGTCGTGAGTGACCGGCGAGCTGCCCTCTCTGGCCGAGAGAGCGGCACCACCGCGCGGCGCTTCGCTGCGCCCTCTGCCTGCGCCCTCTGCGCGCCGTCCGGCTGAAACCTGCGGCGGTCCGTGGAATTCCAGCACAGTGCCGGATCTCCAACAAGGGCGGTGCCGTCCCCTGTGACATGCGTGACGCAATGTACGGAACTCGTCACAATACGTAGAGAGTGGCGCCGTCGATAACGGACTAATGCCCGCGAGTCGCTCGCGGGTACCTCCTGTCCCAGGTGCGGTGATCGGGAGCGGAACATGGGCTTCAATCCTGCAATGTCCGTTTCGCCCGTGGATGTTGATCATGAGAAATGCGGCATTTGTCACACAGTTCGTGAGCAAACTCACAGGTGCCGGGTCGACTTTCCCGGAGTCGCGCGGGGAATAGCGCGCATAGCCTGACGCTTTACACAGTTGCCCGAAACGACAAGGCCGCAATCCCGCGCGAGCGGACCGCGGCCTTGTTTCCCGAGTTCCCACGCGAGGCATGAAGCAGTGAAGACCACGATGATGTTCCGCAACATAGCCAATCCGCGGCGCACCACCCTCGCCCACCTCAAGGACGCCGACGACCTCCAGAGCGCCGCGGCCGAGGCCCCGGAGCACGCCGTCGAGCTGCCCACCCAGACCGCCAACCCCCGCCGCACCGTCCTCATGGACGCCCCCGCGCCGCAGACCGTCCCCGCGCAGGCCGCCGCCGCGCCGGACACGGCCGTCTGACACCAGGGCGAACGCCAGGGCAGGCGGGCCCGCCGCGCCCCCCGCGATAGCCTGGAGTGTCAACTCCGGCCAGTGATCTATGAGGGGCAGCGGCAACCCGTGCGCATCGCCAGATTCTCCATCGACGGCAACGTCGGCTTCGGCGTCCTCGACGGCGACGACATCGACGTCATCAAGGGACATCCCTTCGCGGAATTCGAGCGCTCGGGTCACAAGGTCCCCCTCGACAAGGTCCGCCTGCTGCCCCCGGTCCTGCCCAACAAGGTCGTCGCGGTCGGCCGCAACTACGCCGAACACGCGCGCGAACTGGGCAACGAGGTCCCGGACGTGCCGGTCACCTTCTTCAAGCCCTCCACCTCGGTGGTCGGCCCCGGCGACCCCATCGTGTACCCCTCCTTCTCCCAGGAGGTGCACCACGAGGCGGAGCTCGCC
The DNA here is from genome assembly GCF_040646595.1 of Streptomyces sp. NPDC045470. Taxonomy (NCBI): domain Bacteria; kingdom Bacillati; phylum Actinomycetota; class Actinomycetes; order Kitasatosporales; family Streptomycetaceae; genus Streptomyces; species Streptomyces sp. NPDC045470. The sequence continues at coordinate 222,271 of NZ_JBEZAN010000002.1, read as the reverse complement.
GTCGTCATCGGCCGCATGTGCCGCGAGGTCCCCCGCGAGCGGGTCAAGGACGTCGTCCTCGGCTACACCTGCGCCAACGACATCACCGCCCGTGACGTGCAGAAGCGCGAGGCGCAGTGGGCGCGGGCCAAGGGCTTCGACACCTCCTGCCCGCTCGGCCCCTGGGTCGAGACCGAGCTGGACCCCGGCGACCTGACGATCATGTGCACCGTCAACGGTGAGCAGCGCCAGCTCGGCCGCACCAGCGAAATGGTCCGTTCCGTCGAGGACCTGATCGTGCACATCACCGAGGCGATGACGCTGCTTCCCGGCGACGTCGTCCTCACGGGCACCCCGGCCGGGGTCGGCCCCCTCCAGGACGGCGACGAGGTCGCCGTCCACATCGAAGGCATCGGCACTCTCACCAACAAGGTGATCAAGCGTGGCTAACGCGACCCCCGTCCGCGTCCGTTTCTGTCCCTCCCCGACCGGCAACCCCCACGTGGGCCTGGTCCGCACCGCCCTGTTCAACTGGGCCTACGCCCGGCACACCCAGGGCACCATGGTCTTCCGCATCGAGGACACCGACGCGGCCCGCGACTCCGAGGAGTCCTACAACCAGCTGCTCGACTCGATGCGCTGGCTGGGCCTGGACTGGGACGAGGGCCCCGAGATCGGCGGCCCCCACGAGCCGTACCGGCAGTCGCAGCGCATGGACCTCTACCAGGAGATCGCGCAGAAGCTGCTGGACGCCGGCCACGCGTACAAGTGCTACTGCTCCACCGCCGAGCTGGACGCCCGCCGCGAGGCCGCCCGCGCCGCCGGCAAGCCGTCCGGCTACGACGGCAAGTGCCGCGTCCTGACGGCCGACGAGATCACCGCGTACGAGGCCGAGGGCCGCGAGCCGATCGTCCGCTTCCGGATGCCGGACGAGCCGATCACCTTCACGGACCTGGTCCGCGGCGAGCTGACCTTCACCCCGGAGAACGTCCCGGACTACGGCATCCTCCGCGCCAACGGCGCCCCCCTCTACACGCTCGTCAACCCGGTCGACGACGCCCTGATGGAGATCACCCACGTCCTGCGCGGCGAGGACCTGCTCTCCTCCACCCCGCGCCAGGTGGCCCTCTACAAGGCCCTGATCGAACTGGGCGTCGCCAAGACGGTCCCCGCCTTCGGCCACCTCCCGTACGTCATGGGCGAGGGCAACAAGAAGCTCTCCAAGCGCGACCCGCAGGCGTCCCTGAACCTGTACCGCGAGCGCGGCTTCCTCCCCGAGGGCCTCCTCAACTACCTCTCCCTCCTCGGCTGGTCCTTCTCCGCCGACCAGGACGTCTTCTCCATCGACGAGATGGTCGCGGCCTTCGACATCGCCGACGTCAACGCCAACCCGGCCCGCTTCGACCTGAAGAAGGCCGAGGCGATCAACGCCGACCACATCCGCCGCCTGGACCCGAAGGCCTTCGCCGAAGCCTGCCGCCCCTGGCTCCAGGCCCCGCACGCCAACTGGGACCCGGCCGACTTCGACGAGGCGGCCTGGCAGGCCATCGCCCCGCACGCGCAGACCCGCCTGACGGTCCTCTCCGACATCACCGCCAACGTCGATTTCCTCTTCCGCAAGGAGCCGGTCGAGGACGAGGCGTCCTGGACCAAGGCGATGAAGGGCGACCCGGTGGCCCTGCTCACCACCGCCCGCGAGAAGCTGACCGGCGCCGACTGGTCCAGCCCCGACTCCCTCAAGGAAGCCGTCCTGGCCGCCGGCGAGGCCCACGGCCTCAAGCTCGGCAAGGCCCAGGCCCCGGTCCGCGTGGCCGTCACGGGCCGCACGGTCGGCCTCCCGCTCTTCGAGTCCCTGGAGATCCTGGGCAAGGACCGCACCCTGTCCCGCATCGACGCGGCACTGGCGAAGCTGGGCGCGTAACCGCGCGGCTTTCACGTCGTACGCCGAAGGGGCGGCCACCGGGTGTCGGTGGCCGCCCCTTCGGCATGGCGTGTGTGGCGGGGCCGGGTCACGCGGCCACGAGGTCGATGACGTTGATCACGACGTGCGTATTGGACACCACGTACTGGATGAAGCCGCCTTCGAAGGTGGCCGACCAACTGTTGTCCCGATGGCTCTTGGCAGGCGCGCCGAACGGGTTCAGGCTGAGCCTTTTCTCCAGCTCCTCCAGGGAGGCCCGCTGCGCGGCGCCCAGGGCCGCCTTGCACCGTGCGGCGCGGTCCGCGTACCTGATGACGTAGGCGGTCATGGACACCTGCCGACGTCGATCGGATTGTTCTCGGCGTCGTACGCGTTGCCCTCGGCGTCCCGGAAGACCATGCCTTCCGTGTCCCCCTCCGCCAGGCGCTTGGCCATCTGCTCCACCTGATCCAGGTAGCCGGGCGTCGCGCACGCACAGGCGAAGGGGAACCACTTGTCGACCACCCGGTCCAGCTCCGCCCGGTCGAACTCCGCCGCCGCGCTGAGCCAGTCCTGCTCGAAGTACTGGAGCCAGTCCGGGCGCCGCTGCAACGCCGTACGGATCGCGTCCGGAGTCCGCTCGCAGGCGTCCCGATCCACTTCGATCTCTCTGTCCATGGCCGGCGACCTCCGGTACGAGTAGGCAGGGCGGGACCCACGGTAGGCGGCGGTGGGGCACGCATCCAGGAGATCCGGGCTTCCGTGCCCCGACGGACGGATGGTGTCCGGCGATGGTCGGATCGGTCCGTTCGGCCGGGCCCTCATGCCCCCGGCCAGACGACGCTCCCGAGACTGCCCGGCCGCATCGACACGAACCGGGCCGCCCGCTCCGGCGCCGCCACCGACATCCGGAAGCCGGAGCCCACGGCAGCGACATCCGCCCGCCCGTCCTCGTAGGCAAGCCCCCAGGCGGCGACACGGGCGTCCCGGAACCCGCCGACGGCGTACTCCTCGACGACGGCGAAGAGGCGGGGCGCGGTGGCGTCCACCAGCTCCTGAACCTCCCGCCCGAAGCCGTCGGGTGGCTCGGGGAGGGGCGAGGGTGGGGATACGGTGGCCATGTGAAGTCTCCTGTCATCGCGAGGAGTTGATGACGCGACGTTAGCCGCTTCGTGATAGCTCTATCCCGAAGAAGCTGATAGTTCTTGGGAATTCACTGGTGTGGGGTACGTCTTGCACACGCGTGCACCGAGAGGGGGACCCTTGGCGACAGCCATGCCGCCGACATTGCGGCAGCGCCGCCTGGGCGCCGAACTGCGCAAACTGCGGGAACAGGCCGGGCTGACCTCGACGGAGGCAGCGGCCAGGGTGGGCATCCAGCAGGCCCGCATGAGCATGATCGAGGCCGGGCGGTACGGGGTGAGTGCGGACCGGGTACGGGCCATGGCTCACACCTACGCCTGCGACGACGCTGGGCTGACCGAAGCGCTGGGCGACATGACGGGGCGCCGCAGTCGCGGCTGGTGGGACGAGTACCGCGAACTCCTTCCCGTGGCGCTTGTCGAGGTCGCTGAGCTCGAACACGAAGCCACGGCTCTGCGGGTCGCTGTACTCGTGACCATGCCGGGCCTCTTGCAGACCGCCGAGCACGTCCGTGCTTCATACGACCAGAGCGTGCCCGCGCTTCGCCCGTTCGAGGTCGAGCATCGCACTGCGTTCCGCATCAGGCGGCAAGGTGTCCTGCATGGGGAAGCGCCGGTGCCCTACACGGCGATCGTCCACGAAGCCGCTCTGCGGATGGGGATCGGTGGTGTGGACGTCGTGCGCGCACAACTTCGGTACCTGATCGACGTCGGCGAGCACGAGCACGTGACAATTCAGGTCATCCCGTTCGGGCGGGCGGATTTCCCCGCGGCAGGGCAACCGATCACCTACGCGTATGGCCCCGTACCGCAGTTGGACACCGCCCTGCTGGATTACGACCACGGCTGCGAGTTTCTCTTCGCGGAGGCCCAGTTGGCCCGCTACCGGGCGGTGCTGGACCGTATGCAGCGGTGCGCACTCGATCCCGCCCAGAGTCGCGACCTCATTCACAAGATCGCGAAGAGCATGTGAGGCCCTGACGATGCACGTGCACCACTGGCAGAAGTCCTCGTACAGCAACGAGGGCGCAAACTGCATATACATCGCCGCTATGCCTGACGGCTCCGTGCGTCTACGGGAGAGCGATGACCCGCAGGTGATCCTCTCGGCCAACCACGACAGCCTGGCCGCACTCCTGGCCGCGATCAAAGGGCACGGCGCACCCGCCCGTACGTAACCGCTGAGCGCGCGGCGGCCCGGCGGGCCGAACCCCGGCCGCCGGTCCCCACGTCACCTTCGGCGCGCGAGCGCGCCTCAGCAGGACCCGGCAGCATGCCGTGGCCTTGACGTGCGCAGGGCAAAAATCGCGTCCTCGTGCGGCCTGCCCGGGTACCGTCGGTTTCATGACCATCGAGGCCGTCCTCTGGGACGTGGACGACACCCTCTTCGACTACACCGGGTCCGACCGCGCGGGAGCGCTTCGGCACATCGAGGCCGAGGGGCTGCTCGGGCGGTACGCGGACGCCGAGTGTGCGCTCGGGCGGTGGCGGGAGTGCATGGAGGTCGCCTTCGCGCGCTTTCTTGCCGGGGAGGTGGGGTTCCTGGAGCACCGTAGGGAGCGGGCTCGGGCCTTTCTCGGGGCGGTGCTGAGCGATGACGAGGCGGACGCCTGGTTCGGGCGGTATGTCGCGCTGTACGAGGCGGCCTGGACGCTCTTCCCGGACGCCGTCCAGGCGCTCACGGACCTGGCGCCGCTGGCCCGGCAGGGCGTGTTGTCGAACTCCTCCGTCGCCAATCAGGACCGCAAGCTGCGGACGCTGGGAATTCGTGATCACTTCGAGGTGGTGCTCTGCGCCGACGAGGTGGGACACGCGAAGCCGGCGGCCGAGGCGTTCCGGGCGGCCTGTGATGCGCTGGGGCTGGCGCCTGAGCGGGTCGTCTACGTCGGGGACAAGCTGGACGTGGACGCCATCGGGGCGCGCGATGCCGGGCTGGGCGCGGTGTGGGTGGACCGGGCCGGCGCGGAGGGGGAGGTACCGGAGGCGGACGTGCCGGACGGGGTGACGCGGATCGGCGGGCTCGGTGAGCTGCCCGGGCTGGTGCGCGGCCTTATCGGTTTTGGAGCGTCGTCCACCTTCGGGTAATGTTCTTTCTGCGCCGCCCGGGCGGGCCGAAAGGCCGGACCGGGAAGCGCAAGCCGAACTGAACCCCCGGCGGGGGTTGCGTTCCGGTGGGCTATGGTGTAATTGGCAGCACGACTGATTCTGGTTCAGTTAGTCTAGGTTCGAGTCCTGGTAGCCCAGCAAGAGACCTTCTGAAGGTGTCTTGATCATGCAGTACCAGGCCCCCGTTGTGTAGCGGCCTAGCACGCCGCCCTCTCAAGGCGGTAGCGCCGGTTCGAATCCGGTCGGGGGTACAGATCCTTTCTCACCGTCACCTTCGGGTCGCTCCCGGATGCGACGACGCAAGGATCGCTAGGGCCCCCGTTGTGTAGCGGCCTAGCACGCCGCCCTCTCAAGGCGGTAGCGCCGGTTCGAATCCGGTCGGGGGTACTGGTCTATACCACCATGGGCTATGGTGTAATTGGCAGCACGAGTGATTCTGGTTCATTTAGTCTAGGTTCGAGTCCTGGTAGCCCAGCGCGAAATCGCAGGTCAGACTGCGGTTCTGCAGAGCAAGCCCCCGTTGTGTAGCGGCCTAGCACGCCGCCCTCTCAAGGCGGTAGCGCCGGTTCGAATCCGGTCGGGGGTACGCGACGAAGAGGCCCTTCCCTGATCGGGGAGGGGCCTCTTCGCGTGGTGGGCCCCACTCTCCGCGGGGCCCGGCGTCACGAGGAGTCGGCCCTGAAGCGGCGGTGTGATTCCTCCGCCTCCGCCAGCCGCCGCAGACTGAGCAGTACCGGTTCGAGCAGTACGGTCAGCGCCACCGCGGCCTCCACCTGCTCGGCGGGCGTCTCGTACTCCTCCACCAAGTCCAGGTCGGCGGCGGCCAGTTCACCCGCGATCCGGGCGTACGGGAGTACGTTCTCGACGGTGTGCGGATAGCTGAGCCGGGCGAGCGCGGCCAGCGCGTTCACCAGCATTCCGTACGCGGGGGAGACCGGTCCCAGCTCCAGCCCGTACTGCCAGCCCAGGCGGCGCAGCAGCTCGTCCGCCGTCCCGCGTGCGGCGGTGATCTCCGGAGTCTCCTCGGTGGGGGCGGGGTCGTGCGGCAGGGCCCACACGGCCGCGCCGAGGCGCATGTGGTGGTCCAGCGACTCGTCCTCGACCGCGGCCAGTACCTCGCGCGCGGCGGCCACCGGCATCTTCCCGACCTGGACCAGCGCGCGGACCAGGCGCAGCCGGCGCAGATGGGTGTCGCCGTACTCGGCCTTGGTGGTGGTGATCCGCTCGCCCGGCGGCAGCAGCCGCTCCCGCAAGTAGTACTTGATCGTGGCGGTGGGCACCCCACTGCGCTCGCTCAGTTCCGCCAGTCGCATACCCTTGCGCCTTTCCTTGGAGAGTGTCACTATCCAAGCATGGATAGTGACGCTATCCAAAGAAGAGATGACAGGGGGTCGTCATGGGGGACAAGGTCGTACCGGGGAGTGCGGTGGCGGACACCGACGAGGAGGTGGTCGTCTTCCTGGTCGGGATGCGCATCAACCGGCTCCGGTCGGTGCGCAGTTGGCTGCCGACGCTGCTCGCCATGCCGCGGATGCTCAAGGAGTTGGCGCGCGAACGGGGCGCGGGGATGCTGGGCTTCCGGATGCTGAACGGCGGGCCGCGCGTCTTCACCGTCATCCAGTACTGGGAGTCGCGGGAGAAGCTGTACGCCTACGCCTCGGACCGGGACATGCAGCACCGCCCCGCGTGGACGGCGTTCAACCGTCGTGCGCGGAGCGGCGAGGGGGGAGTGGGGATCTGGCACGAGACGTACGTCGTGCCGGCGGGCGCGTACAGCACGTTCTACCGCTCGATGCCGCCGACCGGGCTCGGTGCCGCGCGTGGCGTCGTCGCGCCCGGCCGGCGCGGGGCGCGGAGTGCGCCCGTGAGCGTGGCGTAATACGGAGTACGGGCCGACCGGTTGGGGCGGACGTCGGCGGGCGCCCCGACCGGTCGGTGTCCCGGCAGGTCGGCAGGTCGGCGGGGCAGCCGGTCAGCCCGTGCGGCGCAGCGCCTCGCTGAGCCGGGCCGCCGCGTCGATGACCGCCTGGGCGTGCATCCGGCCCGGGTGGCGGGTCAGCCGCTCGATCGGTCCGGAGACCGAGACGGCGGCGACCACGCGGTTCGACGGGCCGCGTACGGGAGCGGAGACCGAGGCCACGCCGGGCTCCCGCTCGCCGATCGACTGCGCCCAGCCCCGGCGCCGTACGCCGGACAGCGCGGTGGCCGTGAAACGGGCGCCCTGGAGGCCGCGGTGCAGGCGCTCCGGCTCCTCCCAGGCCATCAGGATCTGGGCCGCCGAACCGGCCTTCATGGGGAGCGTGGAGCCGACCGGGACGGTGTCCCGCAGTCCGGACAGCCGTTCCGCCGCGGCCACGCAGATCCGCATGTCGCCCTGGCGCCGGTAGAGCTGCGCGCTCTCGCCCGTCACGTCACGCAGATGCGTGAGCACCGGTCCGGCCGTGGCCAGCAGGCGGTCCTCGCCGGCCGCCGCGGCCAGTTCCGACAGCCGCGGGCCGAGGATGAACCGGCCCTGCATGTCCCTCGCCACCATCCGGTGGTGTTCCAGTGCCACGGCCAGCCGGTGTGCCGTGGGTCGTGCGAGCCCGGTCGCCGTGACCAGCCCGGCGAGGGTGGCCGGACCGGACTCCAGAGCGCTCAGTACCAGAGCTGCCTTGTCGAGAACGCCGACGCCGCTAGAGTTGTCCATGAAACGATACTCGCGTCTCACAGTGTGAAACGCAAGTTCAATTTTCCTGGGAAGCCGCCAATCTGTAGTCGCGGCCCTCGACCAGGGCCCGGCACGGCGTCCGGATCCGGGGGACGGGCGCCGCGTACACAGTCGAGTTGGGCCGGCAATGCGGCCGGCCGGAGGGAAAGCGATGGCACGGACACTCGCGGAGAAGGTCTGGGACGACCATGTCGTCCGGCGCGCCGAAGGCGAACCCGACCTCCTCTTCATCGACCTGCACCTGCTCCACGAGGTGACCAGCCCGCAGGCGTTCGACGGCCTGCGCAAGGCCGGCCGGCCGGTGCGGCGCACCGACCTCACCATCGCCACCGAGGACCACAACACCCCCACCCTCGACATCGACAAGCCCATCGCCGACCCCGTCTCCCGCACCCAACTGGAGACGCTGCGCAAGAACTGCGCGGAGTTCGGCGTCCGGCTGCACCCGCTGGGCGACGTCGAGCAGGGAGTCGTCCACGTAGTGGGACCGCAGTTGGGACTGACCCAGCCGGGCACCACCGTGGTCTGCGGCGACAGCCACACCTCCACCCACGGCGCGTTCGGCGCGCTGGCCTTCGGCATCGGCACCAGCCAGGTCGAGCACGTGCTGGCCACCCAGACGCTGCCGATGGCGCCCTTCAAGACCATGGCCGTCACCGTCGAGGGCGAGCTGCCGGACGGCGTCACCGCCAAGGACCTGATCCTCGCCGTCATCGCCCGGATCGGCACCGGCGGCGGCCAGGGCTACGTCATCGAGTACCGCGGCGAGGCCATCGAGAAGCTCTCGATGGAGGCCCGGATGACCATCTGCAACATGTCCATCGAGGCGGGCGCCCGGGCCGGCATGATCGCCCCCGACGAGACCACCTTCGCCTACCTCCAGGGCCGCGACCACGCGCCCCGGGGGGCGGACTGGGACGACGCCGTCGCGTACTGGAAGACCCTGCGCACCGACGACGACGCGGTCTTCGACCACGAGGTCGTCGTGGACGCCTCCGAGCTGGCCCCGTTCGTCACCTGGGGCACCAACCCGGGCCAGGGCGCACCCCTTTCGGCGGCCGTCCCCGACCCCGCTTCGTACGAGGACGCATCGGAGCGCTTCGCCGCCGAAAAGGCCCTGGAATACATGGGGTTGACGGCCGGTCAGCCGCTGCGCGACATCCGTGTGGACACCGTCTTCGTAGGTTCGTGCACCAACGGACGCATCGAGGATCTGCGCTCCGCCGCCGAGATCGTACGGGGCCGCCGGGTCGCCGACGGCGTACGGATGCTCGTCGTACCGGGCTCGGTGCGGGTCTCCCTCCAGGCGGTCTCGGAAGGCCTCGACAAGGTCTTCACCCAGGCCGGTGCCGAGTGGCGGCACGCCGGCTGCTCGATGTGCCTCGGGATGAACCCGGACCAGCTTGCGCCCGGCGAGCGTTCCGCCTCGACCTCCAACCGCAACTTCGAGGGGCGGCAGGGCAAGGGCGGCCGCACCCACCTGGTCTCGCCCCAGGTCGCCGCCGCAACGGCGGTTCTCGGCCATCTGGCATCGCCGGCCGACCTGTCCGACGCCGACGCCGACGTACGCACGCCCGCGGGAGTCTGAACCACCATGGAAGCTTTCACCACGCACACCGGCCGGGCCGTACCGCTGCGCCGCAGCAACGTCGACACCGACCAGATCATCCCGGCCCACTGGCTCAAGAAGGTCACCCGCGACGGTTTCGAGGACGGGCTCTTCGAGGCCTGGCGCAAGGACCCGGGGTTCGTGCTGAACCAGGAGGCGTACCGGGGGGCGACCGTCCTGGTGGCCGGGCCCGACTTCGGCACCGGCTCCTCGCGTGAGCACGCGGTGTGGGCCCTGCAGAACTACGGCTTCAAAGCCGTCATCTCCTCGCGTTTCGCCGACATCTTCCGGGGCAACTCGCTGAAGAACGGACTGCTGACCGTGGTGCTCCCGCAGGAGACCGTCGAGGCGCTGCAGAAGCTCGCCGAGGCGGACCCCGCGGCCGAGGTCACCGTCGACCTCGTCGGCCGGCAGGTCCGGGCACCGGGCATCACCGCTGGGTTCGAGCTGGACGAGAACGCGCGTTGGCGGCTGCTGGAGGGACTGGACGACATCAGCCTCACTCTTCGGGAGGAGGAGGCCATCGCCGGGTACGAGGCGAACAGGCCGTCGTTCAAACCGCGTACGGTAGTAGTCTGACCTCGGGTTTTTTGGCTCAAAGCCTTATTGCGTACGATGCGCCCCTTGCTAGTTGGCAGGGGGCGCATCGGCGTGTGAAGGCTGCCGTTGAGGCCCCGTGAAGCGACAACTCGCCGCAGATGGCACAATTAGCGCATGGAACGCGACGACCAACTCGAGCTCTACGGTCTCGTCGCCGACCGACTCAAGGACGCACACACACGAGTGCGGACACTGCAAGTCCCGGAGGGCGTACGCATGGCGCTGACCCGGAAGCTGCTCGTCATCACGGCGGCGGCGAAACACGATCTGGCGGACGCGGCAAGGCGTCTGGAGTGGTTCATGAACGACCTCGACGAGGGTCGTTTTCCCGTGGACGTGCACGCCGATGGAACTCCGTGAAGGTCGAGTTCGTTGCGGCACAAGGGTGATTAGCCCGTTTCGTGTTTGATTTGCGGTATATATCTGCCTAACGTGCGAAAAGGCTTGAACACTTTCGTTCCAGCAATGTCTCCGAAGGGGAAGACGTGAACAAGGCGCAGCTCGTAGAAGCCATTGCCGACAAGCTCGGCGGCCGTCAGAACGCCGCGGACGCGGTGGACGCGGTACTGGACGCAATCGTCCGTGCAGTTGTCTCCGGCGACCGCGTATCGGTCACCGGATTCGGTTCGTTCGAGAAGGTGGACCGGCCGGCCCGCTACGCCCGCAACCCGCAGACGGGTGAGCGGGTGCGGGTCAAGAAGACCTCGGTGCCGCGTTTCCGCGCGGGTCAGGGCTTCAAGGACCTGGTCAGCGGCTCGAAGAAGCTCCCGAAGAACGACGTGGCCGTCAAGAAGGCCCCCAAGGGCAGCCTTTCGGGCGGTTCCACCCGTACGACGGCCAAGGCCGCCGCCAAGAAGGCCACGGCCAAGAAGTCGTCGGCCGCGAAGAAGACCACGGCCACCGCCAAGAAGGCCACGCCGGCGAAGAAGACCACCGCCACGGCGAAGAAGGCCACGGCCACCGCCAAGAAGGCCACCCCGGCGGCGAAGAAGGCCACCACCACGGCCACGGCGAAGAAGTCGGCGGCCAAGAAGACCACGGCCACCGCCAAGAAGGCCACCCCGGCCAAGAAGGCCACCGCCACCGCCAAGAAGGCGACGGCCAAGAAGACCGCGCCCGCGACCAAGGCGACGGCCAAGAAGGCCCCGGCCAAGAAGACCACGGCCCGCAAGACCACCGCCAAGAAGACCACCGCCCGCAAGCGGTAATCCAGCAGCGGCGACGCCACGCGTCGGGCCGGACCCCCCTCGGGGGGCCCGGCCCGCGGTGCGTCCCGGACCGCCCGCCCGGTGTGCGGCGCGGCCCCCGACGCGGTGCGCGGCGCGGCCCGGAGCCCTGTGCCGTCTAGGCTGGTCACCATGCAGGCCACCGCGTACACCTACGACGCCCAGACCCGTTCCGGCAGCGTGCTGCTCGACGACGGCACCCCGCTGCCCTTCGACGCCGCGGCCTTCGACGCGGGCGGCCTGCGGCTGCTGCGGCCCGGCCAGCGGGTCCGTGTCGACGTCGAGGGCGAGGCCGGCGACGGCAAGGAGACGGACGGTCGCCGCATCGTGCTCGTCACTCTTCAGACGTTCTGACGGCTTTCCGGCACTTGCCAGGGCTTCCGGCGGTCTTCCGGCACTAGTCAGGGGTTCCAGCGGCTTTCCGGCGCCCTTCCCGGCGGTGTGACGGTTCTCTGCCGCCCTCCGGGCACCCCGCCGCATTGCGTCATACTCCGGGCGCCCGGACGCCTTCCGCCGCCGGGTAAGCCCGCATCCGCGGCACACAGCGGGCGGTGTGCCGCCCCACACCCAGTGCCAGCGCGGCCCGCAGATCCTCCCCGGTGTCCACGTCCCGGCGTACGGATTCGGTCCCCGGCAGCACGATCTCCCGCGCTCCCGATTCGCGGTGACGCGCCCGGGACGGCCCCCCGAAAGCGGGTGCCAATTCCACTCCCGGAGCCGCGCACAGCAGTGTCGTCCCGATTTCCGCCGCATCCGCGAGAAATGCCCGGGGAAATGCCGCGGCGGCCGACAGCACCCGCCCCAGTTCCGCGGGACGCAACGCCGGGAGATCCGCGTTCAGTGCCGCCACGGCCGCGGCGGCGCGCCGCCGCCGCACCAGACCCGCGCCGTACGCCAGCGCGGCGTTCAGGCCGCGGCCCGGCACGTCGGCGACGACCCGCGCTCCGAGGGCCGCCAACCGCTCCCCGGCCACCGGATCGTCCGTGACAACCGCCACATCCAGGACGTCTTCGCAGGCCAGCGCAGCCGTCACGGTGTCCAGCGCGAACGCCAGTGCCAACTGGGGCCGGAGCTGTTCCCCCGCCGCCCGGGACAGCCTGCTCTTCGCCCGTACCAGGGGTTTCAGCGGTACGACCAGGCTCCAGCCCACGTCCGCTCCGTCTCTTCGCATCGCCCTCATTCTCACCCGCCGCCACCGCCTTCCGTGAGCGGCGGGGTTACGGTGTTCTCGACATAGCGGGTACCTGGGGCGACACTTGTGCGGCTGCCGGGTCGCAGCAGCTCAGCAGATCCCACAAGGAGGGTGTCCCAGTGTCCCGCCGCAGAATCGGCTTCTGGTACCGCTTGGCCGCGGTCATCTGCAAACCGCCGCTCCTGGTTCTGTTCAAGCGGGACTGGCAGGGAATGGAGCACATTCCCGCCGACGGCGGATTCATCACCGCGGTCAACCACAACTCGTATCTGGACCCGCTGTCGTATGCGCACTACCAGTACAACACCGGCCGGGTCCCGCGATTCCTCGCCAAGTCCGGACTCTTCAAGGGCGGCTTCGTCGGCCTGATGATGCGCGGAACCGGCCAGATCCCCGTCTACCGGGAATCCGCCGACGCCGCGGTGGCCTTCCGCGCCGCGGTGGCCGCCATCAACAAGGGCGAATGCGTCGCTTTCTACCCCGAGGGCACCCTCACCCGCGACCCCGACATGTGGCCCATGCAGGGCAAGACCGGGGCCGCCCGGGTGGCGTTGCTCACCAAGGCGCCGGTCATCCCGGTGGCGCAGTGGGGCGCCAACGAGGTCATGCCGCCGTACGCCAAGGAGAAGAAGCTGCGGCTCTTCCCGCGCAAGACCCTGCGGGTCAAGGCGGGGCCGGCGGTCGACCTGAGCGAGTTCTACGGCAAGGAGCCCACCGCCGAGGTGCTGCGCGAGGTGACCGACAAGGTCATGGCCGCCGTCACCGCGATCCTCGCCGAGGTGCGGGACGAACCGGCGCCGGCCGAACCGTACGACCACCGCAAGGACGCCGTCCGGCGCAGCCGGGCCCGTCGCGAACAGCAGGCCGCCGAGCGGGCGCGGAAGCTGGACGAGCAGGGCGTGAAACTGGACGACCAGGCACCGAAGACACAGGAGGATGAAGGCAAGTGACGCGCTGCGCCGTCTACGGCACGGGGTCCTGGGGCACCGCATTCGCGATGGTGCTCGGCGACGCGGGCTGCGAGGTGACGATGTGGGGCCGCAGAGCGGGCCTGGTCGACGCCATCAACACCGGCCGTACCAACCCCGACTACCTGCCGGACGCGGAGCTGCCGGACACCGTACGGGCCACCACCGACCCCGCGGAGGCCGCGCACGGCGCCGATTTCACCGTCCTGGCCATCCCCTCGCAGACGCTGCGCGAGAACCTCGCCGCCTGGGCGCCGCTGCTGCCCGCCGACACCGTCCTGGTCTCCCTGATGAAGGGCGTCGAACTGGGCACCGCCAAGCGGATGAGTGAGGTCGTCGAGGAGGTCGCCAAGGCTCCCGCCGAGCGGGTCGCGGTGCTGACCGGCCCCAACCTCGCCAAGGAGATCGCCGCCCGGCAGCCCGCCGCCGCGGTCGTCGCCTGTGCGGACGAAGCCGTGGCCCGGCGCCTCCAGGCCGCCTGCCACACCCCCTACTTCCGCCCGTACACCAACACCGACGTGGTCGGCGCCGAGCTGGGCGGCGCGGTCAAGAACGTCATCGCGCTGGCGGTCGGCATGGCCGGCGGCATGGGTCTGGGCGACAACGCCAAGGCGTCCCTGATCACCCGCGGCCTCGCCGAAACGACCCGGCTGGGCCTGGCGATGGGCGCCGACGCGCACACCTTCGCCGGCCTCGCCGGCATGGGCGACCTGGTCGCCACCTGCTCCTCGCCGCTGTCCCGCAACAACACCTTCGGCGCCAACCTGGGCCGCGGCATGACGCTGGAGGAGACCATCGCGGTCACCAAGCAGACCGCGGAGGGCGTCAAGTCCTGCGAGTCGGTACTGGATCTCGCCCGCCGGCACGGCGTCGACATGCCGATCACCGAGACGGTCGTGGACATCGTCCACGAGGGCAAGCCGCCGCTGGTGGCCCTCAAGGAACTGATGGCGCGCAGCGCCAAGCCCGAGCGGCACTGAGCGCGCTCGCGCCACGCCCGGGAGGCGTACGGGCCGGTGCCCCGGGACCGGCTCCGGCCCCCGGCCCCGCCCGGCCGCGGGGCCCGCGGCGACTCCCGGGGCCGGGGTGGTGACACAGGCTCCGACTCCTCCTGGGGCAGCAGGTACGCTCAACGCGATATGAGCAGCGAGACCCCTTCCCAGAAGCCCCGCGTCGCCGTCGTGTTCGGCGGGCGCAGCTCCGAGCACGCCATCTCCGTGGTCACCGCGGGCGCCGTGCTGGCCGCCATCGACCGCGAGAAGTACGACGTGCTGCCCATCGGCATCACGACCGACGGACGGTGGGTGCTGACCGCCGACGCCCCGGAGCGGATGGCCATCACGGACCGGAAGCTGCCGAACGTGGCGGAGCTGAGCGGATCCGCCGAGGGCACCGTCGTCCTGCCGGTGGACCCGACCAGCCGCGAGGTCGTCTACAGCGAGCCCGGCACGACGCCCAAGGTGCTCGGCGAGGTCGACGTCGTCTTCCCGGTGCTGCACGGCCCGTACGGTGAGGACGGCACCCTCCAGGGCCTCCTGGAGCTGTCCGGCGTGCCCTACGTGGGCTCCGGTGTGCTCGCCTCGGCCGTCGGCCAGGACAAGGACTACATGAAGCGGGTGTTCACCTCCTTCGGGCTGCCGGTCGGCCCGTACGAGGTCGTCCGCCCCCGCGAGTGGGAGCAGGCCCCGGCGGCGGCCCGCAAGAAGATCGTGGACTTCGCCGGGGAACACGGCTGGCCGCTGTTCGTGAAGCCCGCCCGCGCCGGTTCCTCCATGGGCATCACCAAGGTGGACGCCCTCTCCGGCCTGGACGCGGCCGTCGCGGAGGCCCGCCGCCACGACCCCAAGATCATCGTGGAGTCGCTGCTGACCGGCCGGGAGATCGAGTGCGGCGTCCTGGAGTTCGAGGACGGCCCGCGCGCCAGCGTCCCGGCCGAGATCCCGCCGGTCTCGGACCACTCCTTCTACGACTTCGAGGCCAAGTACATCGACTCGGCCAGCGGCATCGTGCCCGCGCCGCTCGCCGAGGAGCAGACCGCGCGCGTCCGGGAGCTGGCTGTGGCGGCCTTCGAGGCGGCCTCCTGCGAGGGACTGGTGCGCGCCGACTTCTTCCTCCAGGAGAACGGCGAGTTCGTGATCAACGAGATCAACACGCTGCCCGGTTTCACGCCCATCTCGATGTACCCGCGGATGTGGCAGGAGAGCGGCGTCAGCTACCCGGAGCTGGTCGACCGGCTGATCCAGGCGGCGCTGCGGCGCTCCACCGGGCTGCGCTGAGGCGGCCGGCCGGCGGCCTCAGACCCCGGCCGGCACCGTCGTGCGTACGGCGTCCGCGAGGTCGGTGAGCACATCGACCTCGGGGGCGTACTTCCCCGGCACGCTCACCTCGACGTACGTCTTGCGCAGTACGGTCGTGAAGCGGTATCCGTCGTCCTGCTGCTCGAAGAGCCAGTCGACACCGTCGACTTCCGCCGCGTCCGCACCGGGGTTGTAATGTTCACTCCCAGGCGTCAGCACGGCGGGCTTGCGTACCCCGCAGCGCAGCCGGACGGCGGGATCGCCCCAGACGGCGGTGAAGTCCGAGACCGGATCGGCGGTGCCCCGCTCCAGCCCGTCCACGGTCCGCGGCAACTTCTTCTGGAGCGCCCGGCACTGCCGCGCGGAGTCGCCCTCGGGCGCGGGGGCGGCGACGGGGACCGAGGACGAGCAGCCCACCGCGGCGAACGCCACGGTGAGCAGGGCCGGAATCAGCAGCCGGCGCGACGAGGAGATCACCCGGCCGAGCATACGGGGGAGCTAGAGATGGACCACCGGGCAGGTCAGGGTGCGGGTGATGCCGTCCACCTGCTGAACCTTGGCGACCACCATGCGGCCGAGTTCGTCGACCGTGTCGGCCTGGGCCCGCACGATCACGTCGTACGGACCGGTGACGTCCTCGGCCTGGATCACGCCGGGGATCTTGGCGATTACTTCCGCCACGGCCGACGCCTTGCCCACCTCGGTCTGGATCAGGATGTACGCCTGTACCACGGGACCTCCAGGGCGGCTTCGAGGATCATGTGGGAAGAAGGGACGCCACGGTACCGCGTCGGCGCGCGCGCCGGGGAGACCCGGGCGGGGAACGCGACGCGCGGCGCGGGGACCGGCCGCCCCGGGGGAGCGGGGGCCGGACACGCGGTGACGGAGTACGGATCGGCAGCGCAGTACGGATCGTCCGTACGCATCGGAAGGGCAGCAGCATGAAGGGCACCGTGGGCGAGCTGGGAGAGTTCGGGCTGATCAGGGAGCTGACCTCCCGGCTCACCGCCACCCCGGCCGTACGGATCGGTCCGGGCGACGACGCCGCGGTGGTCACCGCGCCCGACCGCAGGGTCGTGGCCAGCACCGACGTACTTCTCGAAGGGCGGCACTTCCGCCGCGACTGGTCCACCGCCTACGACGTGGGCCGCAAGGCCGCCGCGCAGAACCTGGCCGACATCGCCGCCATGGGAGCGGTGCCCACCGCCATCCTGCTCGGCCTGGTCGTACCCGCCGAACTGCCCGCGACCTGGGCGACCGAGCTGATGGACGGGCTGCGCGACGAGTGCCAGGTGGCGGGCGCCGCCGTGGTCGGCGGCGACGTCGTACGCGGCGACACCATCACCGTCGCCATCACCGCACTGGGTGACCTCCGCAACCAGGAACCGGTCACCCGATCCGGTGCCCAGCCGGGCGACGTCGTCGCCGTCACCGGCTGGCTGGGCTGGTCGGCGGCCGGCTACGCGGTCCTCACCCGCGGCTTCCGCTCCCCGCGCGCCTTCGTGGAGGCGCACCGCCGCCCCGAACCCCCGTACCACGCGGGCCCGGCGGCGGCCGGTCTCGGCGCCACCGCCATGACGGACGTCAGCGACGGCCTGGTCGCCGACCTCGGCCACATCGCCGAGGCCAGCAAGGTCCGTATCGACCTGCGCTCGGGCCAGATCGACATCCCCTCGCAGATGTCCGACATCGGTACGGCGGTCGGCGTGGACCCGATGCAGTGGGTGCTCAACGGAGGCGAGGACCACGCCATCGTGGCGACGTTCCCGCCGGACGTGAAGCTGCCCGCCCGCTGGAAGGTGATCGGCGAGGTGCTGAACCCGTCGGCGCTGCCGCAGGTGACGGTGGACGGCGCACCGTGGTCCAGCGCGGGCTGGGACCACTTCGGCGAGGACGAGGACGGCGAGCAGCCGGGCGCCTGAGGGACCGCGGGCCGAACACGCGCCCGAGAAGGAACCGCGGGACCGGTCCGCGCCTGAGGGACCGCGGCCAGGCCCCGCACGGCGCCCCGGTAGATTCGCCGGTATGCGCACACCTCCACGCGTCCTGACCGTCGCCGGGTCCGACTCCGGCGGCGGCGCGGGCATCCAGGCCGACCTGAAGACGATGCTGGCGCTCGGCACGCACGGCATGAGCGTGCTGACCGCCGTCACCGCGCAGAACTCACTCGGCGTGCAGGGCGCGTGGGAACTGCCCGCCGAAGCCGTCCGGGCCCAGTTCCGCAGCGTCGTCGACGACATCGGCGTCCAGGCCGTCAAGACCGGGATGCTGTCCTCACCCGAACTGGTCGAGACCGTCGCCGCCCTGCTCGCCGGGGTGTCCGTGCCGGTCGTCGTCGACCCGGTCGGCCTCTCCAAGCACGGCGACGCCCTGCTGGCCGCCTCCGCGCTGGACGCCGTCCGCACCAAGCTGCTGCCGACGGCCACCCTCGCCACCCCCAACCTCGACGAAGTGGCGCAGCTCACAGGCGTACGGGTGCGGGAAGAGGCCGATCTGCCGCGCGCCGCCGCCGCGGTCCTCGGCTTCGGGTCGCGCTGGGCGCTGATCAAGGGGGGCCATCTGGAGGGCGACGCCGTCGACCTGCTCACCGACGGCACCGAGGAGCACTGGCTGCGCGCCCCGCGGCACGACAACCGGCACACCCACGGCACCGGCTGCACCCTCGCCAGCGCCGTCGCCGCCCGGCTCGCCCTGGGGGACACGGTCCCGGAGGCCGTGACGGCGGCCAAGGAGTACGTCACCGGCGCCATCGCGGGCGGCTTCCGCCTGGGCGCGGGGATCGGGCCGGTGGATCATGGCTGGCGGATGCGGGGCTAGGAGGTGCCCGGTGCCCGGCATCAGGGCGTAGGGCTCCGGGTGTACGGGCTCCGGGCGTACGGGCTCCCGGTACGGCAAAAAGCCGGCCCACCGAGGTGGACCGGCTTTCAGGCAACCGGCGGGGCTGCGCTTCGACTAGGACGTCAGCGCGAGACCTTGCCGGCCTTGATGCACGAGGTGCAGACGTTGAGCCGCTTCGGCGTGCGCCCGATGACCGCGCGCACCGTCTGGATGTTGGGGTTCCAACGACGGTTGGTACGGCGGTGCGAGTGGGAAACGCTCTTGCCGAAGCCCGGCCCCTTGCCGCAGACGTCGCAGTTGGCAGCCACGGGTCACTCCAAAGACTTCAGATGCACTTACGGTGAATCCCGGCGAGCGGAGTGCATTGAACCGACCCGATTCGCCAGGAGAGGAATGGCCCGATTCGCATCGGGCAACCGGAGCAGCATACAACGACCGCTCCCGTAGAACGAAACTACCATGAGCGCCCCGGCCCCCGCCCCGGCCGCCGGGCCCCCGCGCCACTACTGTGCGGTGGATCGCATGACCGAGCCGAGCCCGCCGAGGGCCGCTGGCCGAGGAGGACGAACGGTGCCGCACCCGCTCGACGCCGATGCGGTACGTACCTGGTGCGCCCTCGCGCTCCAGGCCCTGGGCCGCGAGCGCGAGCGGATCGACGCGATCAACGTCTACCCCGTGGCCGACGGCGACACCGGCACCAACCTGTACCTGACCGTGGAGTCCGCGGCCCGCGCGGTCGAGGCCGCCTTCGACGGCCACGGCGCCTCGGGCACCGCCCCGGACCTGGCCGACGCCGTCGGCGCCATGGCCCACGGCGCCCTGATCGGCGCCCGCGGCAACTCCGGCACGATCCTCGCGCAGCTACTGCGCGGGATGGCGGAGATTCTGGGGGCCGGGGGTGAGGTCGGTTCTGGGCCCGGCGGCCCGGCGGCGGCGCTCAAGCGGGCCCTGCGGCGGGCGGCCGAGTCGACGTACGAGGCGGTGGCGCACCCCGTCGAGGGCACGGTCCTGACGGTCGCCACCGTGGCCGCGCAGGCGGCGGAGCGGGCCGACGGGACCCCGGCGGCGGTCGCCAGGGCCGCGTACGAAGGAGCACGTACCGCCCTGGACGCGACGCCGGGCCAGCTCGCGGTCCTGGGCCGGGCGGGCGTCGTGGACGCGGGCGGCTGCGGCCTGGTCGCCCTGCTGGGCGCGCTGGCCGGGGCGCTCTCCGGAGAAGTGCCGACCGCGGCGATCACCGTACGGCCGGACGCTCCCGTGCCGGTGGCGGGCGGCTGCCCGGCGGCGGGCGGGGACGGACCGGCCTCCGCGGAGCAGCGCCCGGAGGGCACGGCCCACGGCGACGACGCCGACCCGGACGGTCCCGCCTTCGAAGTGATCTACCTCCTGGAGGCCGACGACTCCGCCGTGGTCCGGCTGCGCGCACGGCTGGACGGCCTGGGCGACTCCCTGGTGGTCGTCGGCGGCGACGGGCTGTGGAACGTGCACGTCCACGTGGACGACGCGGGCGCCGCCGTCGAGGCGGGCATCGAGGCGGGCCGCCCGCACCGCATCCGCATCACCCACTTCGGGGCACCGGACGGCGGCGGCCGGGGCGCCCGCCGCCGCGCGCCCGAGCCCGCGGCGCGCGCCGTGGTGGCCGTGGTGCCGGGTGACGGGCTCGCCGGTCTGTGCGCCGAGGTCGGCGCGACCGCGGTGACCGTACGCCCCGGGGAGCCGCCCGCCAGCGGCGAGCTGGTGCAGGCCATCCGGCAGGCGAACGCCCGCGAGGTGATGCTGCTGCCCAACGATCCCGAGCTGCGGCACACGGCCGCCGCCGCGGCCGAGCAGGCCCGTACCGAAGGCGTACGGGTCGCCCTGATCCCCACCCGCGCCGCCGTCCAGGGCATCGCCGCGCTGGCCGTGCACGAGCCCGCCCGCAGCTTCGACGAGGACATGGTGGCCATGACCTCGGCCGCGGGCGCCACCCGCTACGCCGAGCTGGCCGTCGCCGAACGGCAGTCCTGGACGATGGCCGGCGTCTGCCAGGCCGGCGACGTCCTCGGGCTGATCGACGGGGACGTGGTGGTGATCGGCTCCGACCTGGCCGCGACCGCGGTGACCGTACTGGACCGGATGCTCTCCGCGGGCGGGGAAATGGTGACGCTCGTCCTGGGCGCGGATTTCCCCGATTCCCTCGCGGAGCGCCTGGAAAGGCACGTACGGGAACGCCACCTGGCCGTGGACACCGTCGTCTACGAAGGCGGACAGCGCGGTGCCCCCCTTCTCATCGGCGTCGAATAACGCCCCGGAAGGCGGTGCGGGAATCCGGGCCGTCCCGGCGGAATTCCGGGGCCTGCCGCCGGATGTCAGTGGCGTGGTGTGCAATGGTCTGCGTGTCCGCGCTCGACGAACCCCTGAAGAAGATTCTCGGTGGCACCACCGCCAAGGTGATGGCCGAGCATCTCGGCCTGCACACGGTCGGCGACCTGCTGCACCACTATCCGCGCAGATACGCGGAGCGCGGTGAGCTGACCCGGCTCTCCGACCTGCCGCTGGACGAACACGTCACGGTCGTCGCGCGGGTCGCGGACGCCCGCGTGCTGAAGTTCAACAACGGCCGCGGCCAGCGCCTGGAAGTGACCCTCACCGACGGCAGCGGCCGCCTCCAGCTCGTCTTCTTCGGCAAGGGCATCCACAAACCGCACAAGGACCTGCTGCCCGGCCGCCGCGCGATGTTCGCGGGCAAGGTCTCGGTCTTCAACCGCAAGCTGCAACTGGCCCACCCCGAATACGCGCTGCTGGAAGGCGAGGGGGGCGCGACCGGCGAGGAGGCCGTGGACGCCTTCGCCGGCCGCCTCATGCCGATCTACCCGGCCTGCCAGCAGATGGCCTCCTGGAAGATCACCAAGGCCGTCGACGCGGTGCTGCCCAGCGCCCGCGAGGCACTCGACCCGCTGCCGGAGGCGCTGCGCGCGGGCCGGGCCCTGCTGCCGCTCCCGGACGCCCTGGAGAAGGTCCACCGCCCGCGCACGAAGGCGGACATCGAGGACGCCCGCTCCCGGCTCAAGTGGGACGAGGCGTTCGTCCTCCAGGTGGCCCTCGCCCGCCGCCGCATGGCGGAGACCCAACTCCCCGCAACCCCACGCCCGTTGACCCCGGGCGGCCTGCTCGACGCCTTCGACGCGAAACTCCCCTTCACCCTCACCGAAGGCCAGCAGAAGGTCAGCCGCGAGATCTTCGACGACCTGGCGACGGACCACCCGATGCACCGGCTCCTGCAAGGGGAAGTCGGCAGCGGGAAGACGATGGTCGCCCTGCGCGCCATGCTCGCCGTCGTGGACACCGGCGGGCAGGCGGCGATGCTCGCGCCCACCGAAGTGCTCGCCCAGCAGCACCACCGGTCCATCACCGAGATGATGGGGGAGCTGGCCGAGGGAGGGATGCTGGGCGGCGCCGAGCACGGCACGAAGGTGGTGCTGCTGACCGGGTCGATGGGCGCCGCCGCCCGCCGGCAGGCCCTGCTGGACCTGGTCACGGGCGAGGCCGGGATCGTCATCGGCACCCACGCGCTGATCGAGGACAAGGTGCAGTTCCACGACCTCGGCCTGGTCGTCGTCGACGAGCAGCACCGCTTCGGTGTGGAGCAGCGGGACGCGCTGCGCGGCAAGGGCAAGCAGCCGCCGCACCTCCTCGTCATGACGGCCACCCCCATTCCCCGTACGGTCGCGATGACCGTCTTCGGCGACCTGGAGACCTCCGTACTGGACCAACTCCCCGCCGGGCGCTCGCCGATCGCCAGCCATGTCGTGCCCGCCAAGGACAAGCCGCACTTCCTGGCGCGGGCCTGGGAGCGGGTGCGCGAGGAGGTCGGGTCCGGCCACCAGGCGTACGTGGTCTGCCCCCGCATCGGTGACGAGGAGGAGGCGCCGAAGGGCAAGGGCGCCAAGAAGAAGTCCGCGGAGGAGGCAGGGGACGGCGGGGGCGAGGACAAGCGGCCCCCGCTGGCCGTCCTGGACGTCGCCGACCAGCTCACGAAGGGGCCGCTCGCCGGGCTGCGCGTCGAGGTGCTGCACGGCCGGATGCACCCGGACGACAAGGACGCGGTGATGCGCCGGTTCGCGGCCGGCGAGGTGGACGCGCTGGTGGCGACCACCGTCATCGAGGTCGGGGTGAACGTGCCCAACGCCACCGCCATGGTGATCATGGACGCGGACCGGTTCGGCGTCTCCCAGCTGCACCAGCTGCGCGGCCGGGTCGGCCGCGGGTCGGCCCCGGGGCTGTGCCTGCTGGTCAGCGAGATGCCCGAGGCCAGCCCCGCGCGGGCCCGGCTCGCCGCCGTGGCCGGCACCCTGGACGGCTTCGAGCTGTCCCGTATCGACCTGGAGCAGCGCCGCGAGGGCGACGTCCTCGGCCAGGCCCAGTCCGGCGCCCGTACGTCCCTGCGGATGCTCGCCGTCATCGAGGACGAGCAGGTCATCGAGGCCGCCCGGGAGGAAGCCACCTCGGTGGTCGCCGCCGACCCCGAACTGTCCGGCTATCCGGAGCTGCGCATCGCCCTCCAGGCCCTGCTGGACGCCGAGCGCGAGCAGTACCTCGACAAGGGGTGAACGGGCGGCGGGGCCGGCTGGCGCGGCCTCGTCCCGTCCGACGCCATATCGTGGGGAGTGGTCCGCGCAGGCGGGCCGCCCCACCCGCAGCGCGAAGGACCGAGACCCATGACCCGCGTGATCGCCGGCACGGCCGGCGGCCGGCGCCTGGCCGTGCCCCCCGGCAACGGCACCCGCCCGACCTCCGACCGGGCGCGCGAGGGCCTGTTCTCCACCTGGGAGTCGCTGGACGGCACGCTGTCCGGCGCCCGGGTGCTCGACCTGTACGGCGGCTCCGGCGCCGTGGGCCTGGAGGCACTGTCCCGCGGCGCCGCGCACGTCCTGCTGGTCGAGGCCGACGCCCGCGCCGTCCGCACCATCAGGGACAACGTCCGCACCCTCGGTCTGCCGGGCGCCGAGGTGCGGGCCGGCAAGGCCGAGCAGGTGATCGCCGGGCCGGCCCCGGACGAGCCGTACGACGTGCTCTTCCTCGACCCGCCGTACGCCGTCACCAACAGCGATCTTGAGGAGATCCTGCTCACACTCCATCAACGGGGCTGGTGCGCCGAGGAGGCACTCGTCACCGTGGAGCGGAGCACCAGAGGCGGTCCGTTCCCCTGGCCGGCCGGATTCGAGGCCGTCCGGTCCCGGCGCTACGGCGAGGGGACGCTTTGGTACGGTCGCGCCGCTTCGACGTGCGACAACGCGTCATGACCGGACCGGAGAGCGAGGAACCTCAGTTGCGCCGCGCAGTCTGTCCGGGGTCGTTCGACCCCATCACCAACGGGCATCTGGACATCATTGCCCGGGCCTCTAGGCTCTACGACGTCGTGCACGTCACCGTGATGATCAACCAGGCCAAGAAGGGCCTGTTCACGGTCGACGAGCGGATCGACCTGATCCGCCGGGCCACCGCCGAGTACGGGAACGTCCAGGTCGAGTCCTTCCACGGCCTGCTCGTCGACTTCTGCAAGCAGCGCGACATCCCCGCCATCGTCAAGGGGCTGCGGGCGGTCAGCGACTTCGACTACGAGCTGCAGATGGCCCAGATGAACAACGGGCTCTCCGGCATCGAGACCCTCTTCATCCCCACCAGCCCCACCTACAGCTTCCTCTCGTCCAGCCTGGTCAAGGAGGTCGCGGCCTGGGGCGGCGACGTCTCCCACCTCGTGCCGCCCTTCGTCCTGGAGGAGCTGACCAAGCGGCTCGGTACCGAGTGACGGCCCGGGGCACGTCCTGACCTCCCGTCAGCAGGTGTCGGCGTGGGGCGCTGTGGACGTACAGTCGTCCCCGTTCCGTCGTACCGACCCGGAGAGTGGCGAGTCCAAGGTGGACGTGCAGAAAAAGCTCGACGAGATCGTCCGGACCGTCGGCAGCGCCCGGTCCATGCCCATGTCGGCCTCGTGCGTGGTCAACCGCGCCGAGCTGCTCGCCATGCTGGAGGAGGTGCGGGCCGCGCTGCCCGGGTCGCTCGCGCAGGCCCAGGAGGTGCTGGGCGACCGTGCGCAGATGGTCGAGGAGGCCCGTGCCGAGGCGGAGCGGATCATCGAGTCCGCCAACGCCCACCGCGGCTCGCTGATCTCCGACACCGAGGTCGCCCGGCAGTCCCGGGCCGAGGCCGACCGCATCCTGGCCGAGGCCCGCCGGGAGGCCGAGGAGGTCCGCGCCGAGGCGGACGACTACGTGGACAGCAAGCTGGCCAACTTCGAGGTCGTCCTCACCAAGACCATCGGCTCGGTCGACCGGGGCCGCGAGAAGCTGCTGGGCCGCGCGCCGGGCGAGGACGGCCACCCGGACGAGGACGGCGTCCAGGCGCCCGAGCGCAGCGCCGACCCGCAGACGCTCAAGGAGCGGGCCGACCGGTACGTGGACGCCAAGTTCGGCGCCTTCGAAGCCGTCCTGACCAAGACCCTGGAGGCCGTCGGCCGCGGCCGGCTCAAGCTCCAGGGCGCCCGCCCGACGGACGAGCTGGGCAGCCTCGCCGCACCGTCCGACGGACACCACCCGGGCCACACCGGCGACGCCGAGTACCTGGCCGGGCTCGCCGAGCTGGCCGACCCCGTACCGCCGCAGCCCACCGTGCCGCCCCAGGCCCAGCCCGGGGGCCGGCAGGAGTACTACGCCGACTACACCGCCCCGGGTTACCAGCAGCAGGACGCCTACGGCTACCAGCAGGCCTCGTACGCACAGCAGGACCCGTACGGCTACGGCTGGCAGGATCCGCAGGCCCAGCAGCACCAGCACCAGCAGCCCTACGACCCGAACGCGGCCTACCTCCAGCAGCCCCAGCCGCCCGGGCAGGACCCGGCGGGCGGGGCGGCGCAGCCCGCCGCCCTCGACGAGACCAGTCTCTTCGACACGAGCATGATCGATCTGGACCGGCTGCGGCAGTACGAGGAGGGGCGCCAGTAGCGGATTGGGCCTATCGGGACCGTTCCAGTATCCTGGCTCTTCGGTCGCGTGTACGTCCGCGATCTCTGCTGCCCGGTTGCCTGCCGGTGACGGGGTGGCTCGTACGTCAGCGTAGAAAGCAGGAAGCCATCAACGCCCGCCTCGACCACCGTTCCCCGCTCGTGTTCGACACGCGCGATCTGGGACGTCGTCCCGGCGCGCTGCAGCGGCTCTCCCGCACCGTCGAGGCCCCCCGGGACCTCGGCAACGAGGTCATCGGAGTGCCCGTGGGCGCGCCGGTGGAACTCGACTTCCGCCTGGAGTCCGTCATGGACGGGGTGCTTGTCACAGGCACCGGCCGTGCATCGGTCCAGGGGGAGTGCGTAAGGTGTCTGGAGCCGCTGGAGCGCGAGCTCGTAGCGGACTTCCAGGAGATGTTCTCCTACCCCGACGCCGACGCCAGGAACCGCACCGCGGAGCCCGGCGACGACGCCGAGGAAGAGGAGGACACTCTCTTCCTCGAGGACGACCTGTTCGACCTCGAACCCGTGCTGCGTGACGCGGTGGTGCTCGCACTGCCGATGCAGCCGGTGTGCCAGGACGACTGCCCGGGCCTGTGCTCCCAGTGCGGAGAGCGGCTCGCGGACGACCCGGACCACCACCACGACGCCGTCGACATCCGTTGGGCGGCACTGCAGGGACTCGCCACCGACCCGGCCGGCGAGAAGGACGAAAACATGAGCGGCGACGGGCCTGAATCAGCGCGCGCCGCCGAGAAGCAGGAGAAGTAGCCGTGGCTGTTCCGAAGCGGAAGATGTCGCGCAGCAACACGCGCCACCGCCGGTCGCAGTGGAAGGCTGCGGTCCCCACCCTGGTGGCGTGCGAGCGCTGCCACGAGCCGAAGCAGCAGCACATCGCGTGCCCGAGCTGCGGCACCTACAACAAGCGACAGGTCCTCGAGGTCTGATCGGCTGGTGACAGGCTCTATGTCAGACGCCCAGACGTCTCCCCGCAAGCGCGGGGCTGAAACGGCACCGGCGGACACGGCCTCGTCCCACACGCTTCTGGAAGGGCGGCTCGGGTATCACCTTGAGTCCGCCCTTCTGGTGCGTGCGCTGACGCACCGCTCGTACGCGTACGAGAACGGCGGTCTGCCCACCAACGAGCGGCTGGAGTTCCTCGGGGACTCGGTGCTCGGCCTGGTGGTCACGGACACGCTGTACCGCACCCACCCCGACCTGCCCGAAGGCCAGCTGGCCAAGCTGCGGGCCGCGGTGGTCAACTCGCGCGCACTCGCCGAGGTGGGCCGTGGCCTCGACCTCGGCGCCTTCATCCGCCTCGGCCGGGGCGAAGAAGGCACCGGAGGCCGGAACAAGGCCTCCATCCTGGCCGACACCCTCGAAGCGGTGATCGGCGCGGTCTATCTCGACCAGGGCCTCGACGCGGCCGGCGAGCTGGTGCACCGGCTCTTCGACCCGCTCATCGAGAAGTCCGCCGGCCTGGGGGCCGGCCTGGACTGGAAGACCAGCCTCCAGGAACTGACCGCGACCGAAGGTCTCGGTGTCCCGGAGTACGTGGTCAGCGAGACCGGTCCGGACCACGAGAAGACCTTCACTGCTGCTGCCCGCGTCGGTGGTGTCTCGTACGGCACCGGCACCGGCCGCAGCAAGAAGGAAGCCGAGCAGCAGGCGGCCGAGTCCGCCTGGCGGGCGATCCGCGCGGCGTCGGACGAAGCGGCCGAGAAGGCCGCGGACGCGCCGCCGGCGGGGGAGCCCGTGGTTCCGCCGTCCGGGGAGCCCGTGGTTCCCCCGGCAGGGGAGCCGCCCGTCTCCGGCTGAGCCGCAGAGCTCGTCACTCCCGGTCGTCCGCCCCGTACAGGGGAGGGCGGCCGGGCAGTGCTTTGCGGGGCCGTACCGCCCGCGCGAGGCCCGCTTCCCGCGGCCGGCGCGCACCATCCGTACCGCGTCCTCCGCGCGCTCGCGGCGGACGCCCCATGACGAGGAGAGCCGTGCCCGAGCTGCCCGAGGTCGAGGTCGTACGCCGCGGACTGGAGCGGTGGGTACGGGGCCGTACCGTCGACGCCGTCGAGGTCCTGCACCCGCGGGCCGTCCGGAGGCACACCGCCGGAGCCGTCGACTTCGCGACGCGCCTTCGGGGGCAGCGCATCGGCGAGGCCCGGCGCCGCGGCAAGTACCTCTGGCTCCCGGTCACCGACGGCCTGTCCGTCCTCGCCCACCTGGGCATGAGCGGGCAGCTCCTGGTCCAGCCGCAGGACGCCCCCGACGAGAAGCACCTGCGCGTCCGCCTCACCTTCGACGACGACGCCGGCACCGAGCTGCGCTTCGTCGACCAGCGCACCTTCGGCGGGCTGTCGCTGCACGACGCCGTGCCCGGCGACCTCGAAGGGCTCCCCGACGTCATCGCGCACATCGCCCGCGACCCGCTCGACCCGGCCTTCGACGACGCCGCCTTCCACGACGCGCTGCGCCGCCGCCGCACCACCGTCAAGCGCGCGCTGCTGGACCAGTCGCTGATCAGCGGTGTCGGCAACATCTACGCCGACGAGGCACTGTGGCGCTCCCGGCTGCACTACGACCGCCCGACCGCCACCCTCACCCGCCCCCGCACCACCGAGCTGCTCGGCCACATCCGCGACGTCATGAGCGCCGCGCTCGCCGTCGGCGGCACCAGCTTCGACAGCCTCTACGTCAACGTCAACGGCGAGTCCGGCTACTTCGAACGGTCGCTGGACGCGTACGGGCGCGAGGACGAACCGTGCCGGCGCTGCGGCACGGCCATGCGCCGCCGCCCCTGGATGAACCGCTCCAGCTACTTCTGCCCCCGCTGCCAGCGACCGCCGCGTCCGTAAGAGCCTGTGTCACCACTCAGGCTCCAAGCCCGCACACCGGCGCGCCGTAGATCCGTACAGCGCGCGCCCGGCCCGCGCGCCCACCCCGCACGCCCGGCCCCCGGGCATGCCGCCCGTACGCGGGGACCTGTACACGCCGACCCACCCGCATACGCGTGCTTTCGTACGGATGGAGATGCGACCCTGTAGCCAGGGGGCCATACCTTCGGAGGTTGGGATCCGATGGCGACGAGTATGCATCTGGTCTGGAGCTCGGCGGCGCCCGGCAGCGTCGTGTACGAGACACACGCGATCGAGGTGGTCGAAGAAGGCGGCGTACACGGCGAGGTGGTCAGCGAGCGGCACGAGGTCACGGTGCACAGCCGCACCCAGGCGGAGGAGATCGCCGCCGAGCACGGCTACGAGCTCTACCGCGACGGCGAGGAATGGGACAGCCTTCCGGAGGACGCGGAGGGCTGAGCCGACGCCGCCGCCCGGCTCAGAAGCCGAAGTCCTGTGTCCACCACGGGCCGCCCGAGCCGAAGTGCGCTCCGACCCCCAAGGTCTTGTATTCGCAGTTCAGTATGTTGGCGCGGTGTCCGGTGCTGTGCATCCAGGTGTCCATTACCGCGCGGGCGTCGGCCTGGCCGCGCGCTATGTTCTCGCCGCCCAGGTTCTCCATGCCCGCCTCCTTGGCCCGGTCCCACGGGCTGCGGCCGTCCGGGTCGGTGTGGTCGAAGAAGCCGCGGCGCGCCATGTCCTCGCTGAAGTTCCGGGCCAGGACGCCCAGTTCGCGGTCGGCGGTCACCGGTGAGCAGCCGGCCTTCGCGCGCTCCTGGTTGACCAGGTCCACCACTTGTGACTCGGCCGCGGAGGGCGAGGTGTCCGGGGCCGCGGAGGCGGTCGGGGTGCGCTTCGGGGGCGCGGGGGTGGTCGCCGTACGGTCCGGCCGCTGCGTGCGGTCCCGGTCGGGGGCGGTGTCCGCCGCGGGCGTGGACGGGCGCCGGGGGGCCGGGGTGGCCGACGGGGCGGCGGACGACGTGGGGCGCGTCCGGTCCGGGAGGCCGGGCCGGGTCTCGCCGCGGCTGGCCTGCCCGGTGCCCCGGTCCGTGGGCGACACGGACGCCGCGTCGCGCGGCGTGGTGTGCGGCAGGGCGTCGGCGCGCACCCGCTCGCCGGAGCCGCCGCTGCCGCCCCAGTCGTACTGCCCGCCGCCGGGTAGCAGGCCCGAGGCGACGGCGACCGCGCCCATCGCCACGGCGGCCGAAGCGCCGAGCAGTCCGGTGCGGACCGGTGCGGACCGGCGGTCGCGCGCGGGGCGGTTGCCACGGTGGCGGCCGGAGTGCGCGGGGCCCGCGTGCGCGGGAGATGCGGAGGCCGGGCTTCCGGCCTGGTCCGTGGCTCCGGCGGCTTCGGGCGATGCGGGAGCGGAGCGTCGATGGCGGCCCATCCACTGCCTTCCTTCTGTCCACACGAGCGTCAACGCGCCTCACCCGTACGGGTGAGTCTCGTTTGCCGGGCGACTGTACGCCATGACGTGTGGGGCCGATGTGCCCGCCGAGCAATTGGCCGGTTAACGTGCAGACATGAACGAAGATGTCCGCCTGACCGCCTGGGTGCGCGGCCGGGTCCAAGGGGTCGGCTTCCGGTGGTTCACCCGGGCCAACGCCCTGCGGATCGGCGGCCTCGTGGGGTTCGCCCTCAATCTCGAAGACGGCCGGGTCCAGGTCGTCGCCGAGGGACCCCGCCAACGGTGCGAGGAGCTTCTGGAGTGGCTGCGCACCGGCGACACGCCCGGACGTGTCGAAGGGGTCGGTGAGATCTGGGACACTCCGCGGGGCGGTTACGACGGCTTCGCGATCCGCTGACCCGGTGCGGCGCGCGGTATCCGGGAACCGGACGCGGGGCCGGTTCTGCGTGTCCCCGTCAGATGCACAATGCAGTCATGACCTGGTGGTTGCCAACTCGGCCGACCCGTGGAAGGCTGCCGCTGTAAGGATGATCTCCACGCCCCCGAGGCGCTTTTCTGGGGAGCCGGTCCGGCGTTGCCGTGGCCGCGGACTCCCGGGCGCCCAAGGATACGGGGCGTGATCGTGTTGACCCTCAAACCTTTTGGTGAGACTCTGGAAGCCCCGCGCACCTTAGCTGTTTGGCATTGAGTTCGCAGGACAATGGCAAGCACCGCGGGTGCGAATCCCTCACGACCCACACCGCTTCGGTCGGTCACTCAGTGTGGAGGACCATCCATCATGGCAAAGGCGCTTCTCGGTTACGTCGGCGGCTCCGACCCCCGAGTCCTCTCCGAGATGCGACGGCTTCAGCAGCGCGTCCAGGACCTCGAATCCGAACTCATCCGGATGCAGGCCGAAAACGACATGCTGTCCGCTGCCGCACGTCACGACGACTCGATGCTTGAGGGCATCGACGTACCCCAGGCGGAGCCCGCGCTCACCTGACCCCATCCCCCGGGGTCAGCGGGCTGTTTCGCCAGCCGCTTGAGGCACCGCTAGCAAGATCTTCAAGGGACGCTTCGGCGTCCCTTCGTCGTTTTCCGTCGCTTTTCTCTTCGGCTCCCGGTCGGCCCTCACCGTCTGATGTGCCCTGCACCTTCAGCAACGAAACCGAAATCACACCGCCGCGAGGAGCGCGGGCGCCCGGCGACCGGCCTCGCGCTCCCCGTCCGGGCGGCCGCGCCGGGGTCCTCGTGCCGGGGCGGCTCCCGGCGGGACGTGGGCGGTAGAGTCCAACGGCGTGCATCTCAAGAGCCTGACACTGCGAGGATTCAAATCCTTCGCCTCCGCCACGACACTGCGTTTTGAACCCGGCATCACCTGTGTCGTGGGCCCCAACGGGTCGGGCAAGTCCAATGTCGTCGACGCCCTGTCCTGGGTCATGGGCGAGCAGGGCGCCAAGTCGCTGCGCGGCGGCAAGATGGAAGACGTGATCTTCGCCGGGACGACCGGCCGGCCGCCGCTGGGCCGCGCCGAGGTCTCGCTGACCATCGACAACGCCGACGGCGCCCTGCCCATCGACTACGCCGAGGTCACCATCACGCGGACGATGTTCCGCAACGGCGGCAGCGAGTACCAGCTCAACGGGGACACCTGCCGCCTCCTGGACATCCAGGAGCTGCTCTCGGACTCCGGCATCGGCCGCGAGATGCACGTCATCGTCGGGCAGGGCCAGCTCGACTCCGTCCTGCACGCCGACCCCATGGGGCGCCGCGCCTTCATCGAGGAGGCCGCCGGCGTCCTCAAGCACCGCAAGCGCAAGGAGAAGGCGCTGCGGAAGCTGGAGGCGATGAAGGCGAACCTGGCGCGCGTCCAGGACCTCACCGACGAGCTGCGGCGGCAGCTCAAGCCGCTGGGCCGGCAGGCCGCCGTGGCCCGCCGGGCCGCCGTCATCCAGGCCGACCTGCGCGACGCCCGGCTGCGGCTGCTCGCCGACGACCTCGTGACACTGCGCGAGGCGCTGCGCGCGGAGATCGCGGACGAGGCGGCGCTCAAGCAGCGCAAGGAGACCGCCGAGCGGCGGCTCAAGGAGGCGACACGGCGCGAGGCCGCCCTGGAGGAGGAGGTACGGACGCTGACGCCGCGGCTCCAGCGGGCCCAGCAGACGTACTACGAGCTGTCGCAGCTCGCCGAGCGGGTGCGCGGCACGATCTCGCTGGCCGACGCGCGGGTCAAGAGCGCGACGGCCGCCCCGCCGGAGGAACGGCGCGGCCGCGACCCGGAGGACCTGGAACGGGAGGCGGCCCGGGTCCGCGAGCAGGAGGCCGAGCTGGAAGCCGCGCTGGAGGCGGCGAGCCGGGCGCTGGAGGACACCGTCGAGCACCGGGCCGCCCTGGAGCGGCAGCTGGCGGACGAGGAGCGGCGGCTGCGGGACGCCGCGCGCGCCATGGCGGACCGGCGGGAGGGACTGGCCAGGCTGCACGGGCAGGTCACGGCCGCGCGCGGCCGGGCGGCTTCGGCGCAGGCCGAGATCGGGCGGCTGGCCGCGGCCAGGGACGAGGCGCGGCAGCGCGCGGCCCACGCCCAGGAGCAGTACGAAACCCTCAAGGCCGAGGTGGACGGGCTGGACGCGGACGACGCCGACCTGTCGCGGCAGCACGAGGCCGCGAAACAGGACCTGGCCGACGCGGAGGCCGCGCTGAGCGCCGCGCGCGACGCGCAGACGGCCGCCGAGCGGCAGCGCGCGGCGGTCTCCGCCCGCCACGAGGCGCTGGCCCTCGGGCTGCGCCGCAAGGACGGGACCGGCGCGTTGCTCGGCGCGGCCGACCGGCTGACCGGCCTGCTCGGCCCGGCCGCCGAACTGCTGACCGTCGCACCGGGCCACGAGGTGCCGGTGGCGGCGGCACTCGGCGCGGCGGCGGACGCCGTGGCCGTGGCCGACCCGGCCACGGCTGCCGAAGCGATTCGCCTCCTGCGCAAGGAGGACGCGGGACGTGCCGCGATGGTGCTGGGCGCGGGCCCGGAGTCGAGCCCGGACGTGGATTCCGGCGGCCTGCCGCTCGCATCCGAACTGGTCGGCGGCCCGGACGAGTTGCTGCGCTCCGTACGGTGGTTGCTGCGCGGCGTCGTGGTCGTCGGCTCGCTGGAGGACGCCGAGGAACTGGTGGCGTCCCGGCCGGAGCTGACGGCGGTGACCGCCGAAGGTGACGTCCTCGGGGCGCACTTCGCGCAGGGCGGGTCGGCCGGCGCGCCGAGCCTGCTGGAAGTGCAGGCATCCGTCGACGAGGCCGCGGCCGAGGCCGCCGAACTGGGCGAACGCTGTGCGGAACTGACCGCCGCTCACGAGGCGGCGCGGCAACGGCGGGACGCGTGCGCGCGGCTGGCCGAGGAGGCGGGGGAGCTGCGGAGCGCCGCCGACCGCGAGAAGTCCCGCGTCGCGGGTGACCTGGGCCGCCTCGGTGGCCAGGCACGCGGCGCCGCCGACGAGGCGGAGCGCTCGGCCGCGGCCGCGGCGAAGGCGGAGGAAGCGCTCGAACGGGCGACCGAAGAGGCCGAGGAGCTGGCCGCGCGGCTGGCGGTGGCCGAGGAGGAGCCCGGCGACGCGGAGCCGGACACCTCCGTACGGGACCGGCTGGCCGCGGACGGCGCCAACGCGCGGCAGACGGAGATGGAGGCCCGCCTCCAGGCCCGTACGCACGAGGAGCGGGTCAAGGCCCTGGCGGGCCGGGCCGACGGCCTGGACCGCGCGGCGCGGGCCGAACGTGAGGCACGGGCCCGTGCCGAGCAGCGGCGCGCCCGGGCCCGCCACGAGGCGGCGGTGGCGTCCGCGGTGGCCTCCGGGGCGCGGCAGTTGCTGGCGCACGTCGAGGTCTCGGTCGTCCGGGCCGAGGAGGAGCGGCTGACCGCGGAGCTCGCCAAGCAGGAGCGCGAGCAGGCGCTGGTGGCCGAGCGCAACGCGAGCCGGGAGCTGAAGGACGAGCTGGACAAGCTGACGGACTCGGTCCACCGGGGCGAGGTGCTGGGCGCCGAGAAGCGGATGCGGATCGAGCAGCTGGAGGCCAAGGCACTGGAGGAGCTGGGCGTCGAGCCCGCCGCACTGGCGGCCGAGTACGGCCCCGACCAGCCCGTACCGCCGTCCCCGGCCGCGCAGGGCGAGGAGCTGCCGGCGGACCCGGAGCACCCGCGCAACCGGCCGGTGGCCTACGTACGGGCCGAGCAGGAGCAGCGGCTCAAGGCCGCCGAGCGGGCGTATCAGCAGCTCGGGAAGGTGAACCCGCTGGCGCTGGAGGAGTTCGCCGCGCTGGAGGAACGGCACCAGTTCCTCAGCGAGCAGCTTGAAGACTTGAAGAAGACCCGTACCGACCTGCTGCGGGTGGTCAAGGAGGTCGACGAGCGGGTGGAGCAGGTCTTCACCGAGGCCTTCCACGACACCGCCAGGGAGTTCGAGGGCGTCTTCGCGCGGCTGTTCCCGGGCGGCGAGGGGCGGCTGGTGCTGACCGACCCGGACCACATGCTCACCACCGGCCTGGACGTGGAGGCCCGCCCGCCGGGCAAGAAGGTCAAGCGGCTGTCGCTGCTGTCGGGCGGCGAGCGGTCGCTGACCGCGGTGGCGCTGCTGGTCTCGATCTTCAAGGCACGCCCCAGCCCGTTCTACGTGATGGACGAGGTCGAGGCGGCGCTGGACGACACCAATCTGCAGCGGCTGATCGGGATCATGGAGGAGCTGCAGGAGAGCTCCCAGCTGATCGTGATCACGCACCAGAAGCGGACGATGGAGGTCGCCGACGCGCTGTACGGGGTGTCGATGCAGGGCGACGGCGTCTCGAAGGTCATCAGCCAGCGGCTCCGGTGACCGCGCGCAGGGTACCCGGCTGTGGCATACACGCTTCCCGCGACCCCGGCACGCTTCATAACTTGAACGCAATGACCGCGAAGCTCCGGCGAAACAAATTCATCACGACCTATTGACTTCGAAACTTGAAGGCATAGGGTCTGCAACGTTGCTTTTACCTTCAAGTGGTGGGTACCCCCAACCTATGCGCCACTGGAAGGGCCAGCCCCCTACGCCCGGCAGCGCAGCCGGGCACTGGAGTACACGTTGACCAGCACCGCGCAGCCGACGACTCCGGAAGGCCGCAAGGCCCAGCCGGATCACCTCGGCCATGTCATCTTCATCACCGCGGCTGCCGCGATGGGCGGCTTCCTCTTCGGCTACGACAGTTCCGTGATCAACGGCGCCGTCGAGGCGATCCGCGGCCGCTACGAAGTGGGCTCCGCGGGGCTCGCCCAGGTGATCGCCATCGCGCTGATCGGCTGCGCCATCGGCGCCGCCACGGCCGGCCGGATCGCGGACCGCATCGGCCGGATCCGCGTCATGCAGATCGCCGCGGCGCTCTTCACGATCAGCGCGGTCGGCTCGGCGCTGCCGTTCGCCCTGTGGGACCTGGCCATGTGGCGCGTCCTGGGCGGCATCGCGATCGGTATGGCCTCGGTCATCGGCCCGGCCTACATCGCCGAGGTCGCGCCGCCCGCGTACCGGGGGCGCCTGGGCTCCTTCCAGCAGGCCGCGATCGTCATCGGCATCGCGATCTCGCAGCTGGTGAACTGGGGCATCCTCAACCTCGCCGACGGTGACCAGCGCGGCAAGCTGGCGGGTCTGGAGGCCTGGCAGTGGATGCTCGGCGTGATGGTCGTACCGGCCGTGCTCTACGGGCTGCTCTCCTTCGCGATCCCCGAGTCGCCCCGCTTCCTGATCTCCGTCGGCAAGACCGCCAAGGCCAAGGAGGTGCTGGCCGAGGTCGAGGGCCGGGGCGTCGACCTGGACACCCGCGTCTCGGAGATCAAGGAGGCGATGCGCCGGGAGCACAAGTCCAGCTTCAAGGACCTCCTGGGCGGCAAGGCCGGCTTCCTGCCGATCGTCTGGATCGGTATCGGCCTCTCGGTCTTCCAGCAGCTCGTCGGCATCAACGTGGCGTTCTACTACTCCTCGACGCTGTGGCAGTCCGTCGGCATCAACCCGAGCAGCTCGTTCTTCTACAGCTTCACCACCTCGATCATCAACATCATCGGCACCGTGATCGCGATGGTCTTCGTGGACCGGATCGGCCGCCGTCCGCTGGCGCTGATCGGTTCCGCCGGTATGGCCGTCGCCCTCGCGCTGGAGGCCTGGGCCTTCGCCTCGAAGACCGCGGACGGCACGCTGCCGACCGCCCAGGGCACGGTCGCCCTGGTCGCGGCCCATGCCTTCGTGCTCTTCTTCGCCCTGTCCTGGGGCGTCGTGGTCTGGGTCTTCCTCGGTGAGATGTTCCCGAACAAGATCCGTGCCGCTGCGCTCGGTGTCGCGGCGTGTGCGCAGTGGATCGCCAACTGGGCCATCACTGCCAGCTTCCCGAGCCTTTCCGACTGGAATCTTTCGGGTACGTACGTGATCTACATGATCTTCGCTCTGCTCTCGATCCCCTTCGTGCTGAAATTCGTGAAGGAGACCAAGGGCAAGGCGTTGGAGGAGATGGGCTAACAACCCCCCGCCAGCCCTTCTCCTCAGTTGTGGGCAGCTGCCCCGGTCCGTCCGTCGGACCGGGGCAGCTCCTTTATCGCGCGCCAGGGCTCGCGGGCACTTCTTTTCCCCGTGAATGGTTTTCCGTTGAAGCAGGGAAGCGGGCCGGCGCCTCAGCTCTCCTTCAGGTGCGGAACCACCCGCTCCGCGAACAGGTGTACGGAACGCCAGCCTTCGTCCACCGGCATCCCGCCGCACAGCGGATGCAGGATCAGCGACCCCGTCGGCCCCGCCTCCCCGGCCAGCCGCACACACTCCTCGGGTGTCACGATCCGGTAGACCCCCTCCCGGCGCAGCGCCGCCACGTCGTCGGCGGCGGACCGCACGGCCGACTCCGCACCGGGGGCCTGCCACGCGGCGTACGTTCGCGCCTCGTGCAGCAGATGCCCGCCGTACTCGGCCCAGGACCGGTCCGGATCCTCGGACACGTGCAGCAGACTCGTACGGGCGTCGGGCTGCAGCACCCAGCCCTCGGTCCCGTACTCGGCGCGCCGCGCGTGGTAGTACGCCTCCAGCTCGGGCAGATGCGCGCTGGGGAAGAGCGGCAGCCCCAGCCGTGCGGCCCGGCGCGCGGCGGCCCGGGAGCTGCCGCCGACCAGCAGCAGCGGATGGGGCTGGGTGTACGGGCGCGGGGTGACCCGCACCGTACGGCCCCGGTAGCGGAACGGCTCACCCTTCCAGGCGGCGAGCAGCGTCTCCAGCACCTCGTCCTGGAGCTTGCCCCGCCAGTGCCAGTCCCGGCCGTGCGCCGCGTACTCCTCGGGCCGGTAGCCGATGCCCGCCACGGTGACCAGCCGGCCGCCGCTCAGCAGATCCAGTACGGCGATCTCCTCGGCCAGCCGCAGCGGGTCGTGCAGCGGTGTGATCAGGGCGGAGACGGTGACGGTGATCCGCCGGGTGGCGCCCAGGACCGTGCCGGCGAACGCCAGCGGCGCCGGCATCCAGCCGTTGTCCGTGGCGTGGTGCTCCTCGGTCTGGACCGTGGTCAGGCCCCGGTCGTCGGCGAAGGCGGCCATCTCGACGGCCGCCCGGTAGCGCGCGCTGAGTGAGGCGGGGGTGGGGGAGGGGTCGGCGAGGTTGAAGCGCAGGACCGTTACGGGCATGACGAACGTCCCCTTCACCGAGGCGGTGGGCCCGGTTGGCGAAGGGGACGCTAGCTGACGTCACATCAGGTGAGAAGGGTGCGGGCGCTGAATCAGCCGACCGGCGCCGGCTCCGCGGCCGGGGCGGCGGCACCCGCGGGCACCGTCTCCTTCGGCTTCGGCAGCACCGCGAAGACCACCGCGGCGATCACGATCGTGGCCGCCCAGCCCAGGCCGTGCTTGCCCGGCCAGGTCTCGGCCAGCGGGCCGGTGAACCAGGTGACCTTGGTCAGGCACAGGCCCACCACCAGCGCCGCGGCCCAGGCTGTCAGCGCCTGCCAGCAGAAGCCGCCCGCGTACCAGTAACGGCTGGCGCGGCTGACGTTCATCAGGCTGTCGCCGTCGTAGCGGACCGCCATGTTCCGGCGGCGCGCCATGTCGACGGCGTACACCCCGATCCAGGCGGAGAAGGACACCGCGAGCAGCGTCAGGAAGGTGATGAACTGGCCGATGAAGTCCTTGGCCACCAGCATCATGAACGCGCCGCCGACCAGGCTGATGACCGCGTTGATGCTCACGGCCAGGGCACGCGGCAGCTTGACGCCCATGGTCTGCGCGGTGAAACCGGCCGAGTACATCGACAGGCTGTTGATCAGCAGCATCCCGACCAGCGCGGTGATCAGGTAGGGGATCGCCAGCCAGGTCGGCAGAACCTCGCCGAGGAAGGACATCGGGTCGGTGTTCTGGTTGGCCAGGTCGGGCTTGGAGACGGCCATGATGCCGCCCATCAGCACCATCGGGACCATCACCAGGGCCGCGCCGGAGATGGTGGTGCCGACGATCTTCTTGCCGGAGGCGGAGTGCGGCAGGTAGCGCGCGAAGTCCGGACCGGTGGGCACCCAGCTGATGCCGCCCGCCGCGATGGTGCCGATACCGGCGATCATCAGGGCG
This sequence comes from Streptomyces sp. NPDC045470, assembly GCF_040646595.1. Classification (NCBI taxonomy): domain Bacteria; kingdom Bacillati; phylum Actinomycetota; class Actinomycetes; order Kitasatosporales; family Streptomycetaceae; genus Streptomyces; species Streptomyces sp. NPDC045470. Next base: position 183,857 of record NZ_JBEZAN010000002.1, on the reverse strand, counting down.
GTGCTGCCCGCCGACTGGGAGAAGATCTTCCCCCACGGCATCTCGGCGATCAGGTAGACCAGCACCATGATGCTGAAGACGCTGAACAGGTACGTCGAGTACTTGTTGCAGACGTTGAGCGCCTTCCGGCCCATGCCGCTGACCAGGAACGTCGTCGCGACGAAGAGCAGCAGCGTGATCACGGTGAGGACGTTGTTGGCCTCGATGCCGAACAGCAGCTTCAGGACCGTCAGTACGGCGTACGCGCCGCTGACCGCGTTGATCGTCTCCCAGCCGAAGCGGGCCACCCACAGGATCGCGCCCGGGAAGTAGTTGCCCCGCACACCGAAGGCGGCACGGGAGAGCATCGCGCCGGGCGCGCCGCCCCACTTGCCGGAGACCGACAGCACGCCGACCATGCCGAAGGAGACGACGGAGGCGATGGCGGCCACGATCAGGACCTGCCAGAAGTTCAGACCGTTGGTGATCACCAGGGAGGCACCCATGGTGAGCAGCAGCACGCTGATGTTGGCGGCGACCCAGGTCGGGAAGAGTTCGCGGACGCGGCCGTGGCGTTCGTGGTCGGGGACGGGCTCGATGCCTCGTTGCTCGACGGCGCCTTCGGTTTCAGGAGCGGACATGGTGTCCGTGGACGTGGTGCCCATGGTGCAGGTGTCTCCGTGCGGGTTCAGGCAGCGGCTGTGATGCCTGGCGAAGGGGAGGGGGTTGCCAGGACTCTACGCGCGTTGCGCAGCCGAGAGCTATCGTACTTTGATCCAACTTCGGTTCATACGCCTTGTTGTGTCCAACGACGACCGCTCGCTGTCCCCGAACTCGTCGGAGCCTCCCGTCCGGTCGGCTGAGGCGCAGGTCAGGCGGGGTGTGCGGCAGTCCGGAGCAGGGGCTTTCAACGCCCGGCCGACACGACGGATATCGACCGCGCCCCCGGCGCGGGGGTGCGTGCGCCGGGGGGCAGGCGGCGCCGCGCCGGGTCAGGCGGCCGACCTGGGCCGACGATCAGGGCCGCCGCGCTCGGGGCCCGGACTGTGGTGCGCGATGTCCGGACTTTTCCTCCAGGGGGTGGCGAGCGGCCCCGCGGCGAGTGAACCCGGACAGGCGACGTCCAGGTTCGGCGTGTGCGGTCCCGCACGGCGGGGTGTGACCGATACTGGACGGGTTATGGAAATCGTCATCCTTGCTGTAGTCATCGCTGTGGTCGCGCTCGGCGCGATCAGCGGGCTCGTCGTCAGCAGCCGCAAGAAGAAGCAGCTGCCGCCGGCCCCGCCGACCACCCCGTCCGTCACCGCGCCCCCTGCGGAACCGCAGGTCGGTGAGGACGCCGAGACCCCCCGCGACGAAACCCGTCGCACCATAGAAGAAGTCGACCTGCCGCCGGCCGAGGCGCCCGTCGAGGAGCCGGTGGCCGAAACGCCGCCCGCCCCCGCCGCCCCCGAGGTCGAGGTCCCCGAGCCGACCGCCGGCCGGCTCGTGCGGCTGCGCGCCCGGCTCTCCCGCTCCCAGAACTCGCTGGGCAAGGGCCTGCTCACGCTGCTCTCCCGCGAGCACCTCGACGAGGACACCTGGGAGGAGATCGAGGACACGCTGCTCACCGCCGACGTGGGTGTCGCGCCCACGCAGGAACTGGTGGAGCGGCTGCGCGAGCGCGTGAAGGTGCTCGGCACCCGTACCCCCGAGGAGCTGCGCGCGCTGCTGCGCGAAGAGCTGCTCAAGCTGATCGGTACGGACCAGGACCGCGCGGTCGCCACCGACAACGCGGTGGGCAAGGACGGCCAGGAGATCCCCGGCGTCGTCATGGTCGTCGGCGTCAACGGCACCGGCAAGACCACCACCACCGGCAAGCTGGCCCGTGTCCTGGTCGCCGACGGCAAGTCGGTCGTCCTCGGCGCCGCCGACACCTTCCGCGCCGCCGCCGCCGACCAGCTCCAGACCTGGGGCGAGCGGGTCGGTGCCCGTACGGTCCGCGGTCCGGAGGGCGGCGACCCGGCCTCGATCGCCTTCGACGCGGTGAAGGAAGGTATCGCCGAGGGCGCCGACGTGGTCCTCGTCGACACCGCGGGCCGGCTGCACACCAAGACCGGCCTGATGGACGAGCTGGGCAAGGTCAAGCGGGTCGTGGAGAAGCACGGCCCGGTCGGCGAGGTCCTCCTCGTCCTGGACGCCACCACCGGCCAGAACGGCCTGGTGCAGGCCCGCGTGTTCGCGGAGGTCGTGGACATCACCGGTGTCGTGCTGACCAAGCTGGACGGCACGGCCAAGGGCGGCATCATCGTCGCGGTCCAGCGGGAGCTGGGCGTACCGGTCAAGCTCGTCGGTCTCGGCGAGGGCGCGGACGACCTGGCGCCGTTCGAGCCGGAGGCATTCGTGGACGCCCTGATCGGCGACTAGGGCGGGCAGATGGCCTTACGGGCGCAGCCGGTGGGAAGAGCCCCGCAGCGGATGATCGCTGCGGGGCTTTTTGGTGGGTGGGGGGCGGGGCGGGGCTTCTGGGCGGGAAGGCGGGGTATGCCGGGGTACGCCGTGGCGCGGGGAGGCGGGGCGTGGCGTGGCGGGCTGCATTGCGGCGCGGGTGCGGCGTAGGCGGGCGGGGGCGCGGATGGGGCGCGGTTCCGTCCGGGCCCGAGGTCAAGCGGCCGACCGGTGGCACACGTACGCGAGTGTGCCCAGCAGCAGCCGGGCCTGCGGCGGCCGCCCGGCCGTGTCCAGGGTGGGCGGCCGCAGCCACCGCATCGGGCCGAGCCCGCCGAGGTCGGACGGCGGGGCCGTGACATGGTCGCCGGGGCCGCGCGGACACAGATCGAGGGCGGCGTCGTCCCAGCCCATCCGGTAGAGCAGACCGGGCAGCCCGGCGGCGGCACCGGGCGCCACGAAGAACAGGGCGCGGCCCGTCGGCGTGGCGGCCACCGGACCGAGCGGCAGACCCATCCGTTCCAGCCGTACGAGCGCGCTGCGCCCCGCCCCTTCCGGCACTTCGAGGACGTCGAAGGTCCGGCCCACCGGGAGCAGGACGGCCGCACCGGGCGTCCTCGCCCAGACGACGGCGGCCTCCTCCAGCGTCGCGCCGGCCGCCAGTCCGTCCGCGTGGGCCAGCGGGTGCGCGCCGGGGGAGGCGCAGTCGTCCGCACCGCACGAGCAGACCGTACGTCCGTTCCCGCCGCGGGCCGCGCGGGCGCCGGGCACCACGTCCCAGCCCCACAGTCCCGTGTACTCCGCCACCGCCGTGATCTCGGTCGAGCGGGCGCGACGCCGTGAGCCGGACCGGATGTCGCGGATGCCGCCGATCGTGAAGCCCATGCCTCCTCCAACGGGTGGTGCGTGCCAGTGGTTACGTGTGGGAGCGAAGTCGTGACGCTCCGTCAGGAGAGGTCGGTGTCCGTGGCGCGTTGTGGTGCGGTGGGTGGTGCGGCGTGCGACGCGCGCCTGTGCGCACTCCTTTCCGTCCGTCTCCTCTCGACCTGTGTCAAGTCAATCGCGAGGACCGGTCGGGGAGTTCATTCAAAGGGGTGGCGAATGGTGGCGTTTAGCGGATCGCCCTCGCCGCGGGCGTGATCGTAGGATTACTTTCGGTGCACGACCCGGGGCGGGACGCTGCGGGCGTGGGTATGCCGGAGGCAACGCACCGGCGGGTGAACCCTGCCGAATCGGGTTGGCTCAATTCCGTGGTCGGGTAGGTCAACCCCGTACCGGTCGCCGCAACAGACGGCATCCTGTGGGAGGTTCAACGGAATCCTGTGGCAGATTCACGGGACACGGCCGCGGCGCACAGCGGCAGGGCGGCCGTGCGGAGCGGTGCGGTGAACCGGTGCGCGAACAGCGCGATGGCGCGGTACCGAGGCACTACGGCGACGTGGAGCGGCGACGTAGAGCCATGACGTAGCGGACACGGCAGGGATACGGCGGAGAAGCTGCCGCAGGACATGCCGGACCGGCAGACGCAGGAAGCAGCAGACGTACGAAGCAGCAGAACGGGAAGTAACGCGAGGCGACGCGAACGCGAAGTGCCGAAACCGATGCGGCAGTGTCAACGGTCGGTCGTACCGGCGCAACCCGTGGGGCCGGCAGTTCCGCGGGACGGCCGGTCCTACGGGACCGGCGGACAACCGTAGGGCGAGCGGCGATATCCGGAACGACAGCAGTACTTGACCAGCAGCAGTACTTGACCAGCAGCAGTACGCGAACGACAGCGGTATCGGATCAACAGCAGTACCGGAACAACAGCAACACCACGACGTGGACGCAGCGGCGCGGAAACCGTCCGCAGCGGCCACAGCGCGGCCGGGCACCGGCGGGGCGGCACCCTCCACGTACCGCACCGGACCGGCACCGCGGCCGCGGCAGGAACACCGCGCCGGCGCAATGAGGCATCGGGGCGGTCCGGACCGTATTAGCGGACGTATGGAAAAGAAACCCGGAAGCGGCGAAGAGCGGCGATGCGAAGCGATGGCGCGGCGCAGTGAAGCAAGGCAGCAATCGGAATGGGGGCGTTCCAGTGGGCGGCAGTGGCGGCACCGGCGCTGACAAGCGTCCCAACGAACCGTTGGGCTCATGGTTCGTGCGCAGCGGCTGGTCGAAGGGCGAGCTGGCACGACAGGTCAACCGGCGCGCACGCCAGATGGGCGCGCACCACATCAGCACCGACACCTCGCGGGTACGGCGCTGGCTCGACGGTGAACAGCCGCGCGAGCCCATCCCGCGCATCCTCTCCGAACTGTTCTCGGAGCGGTTCGGGTGTGTGGTCGGCATCGAGGACCTCGGCCTGCGTACCGCGCACCAGTCCCCGTCCGTCTCCGGCGTCGACCTGCCCTGGGCCGGCCCCCAGACCGTCTCGCTGATCAGCGAGTTCTCCCGCAGCGACCTGATGCTGGCACGCCGGGGCTTCCTGGGCACCTCCTTGGCGCTGGCCGCCGGGCCCGCGCTCATCGAGCCGATGCAGCGCTGGCTGGTGCCGGTCTCGCCCGGCCAGGCGTCCGCCGCGCAGCAGGCGTCCCAGGAGCGTCCCCGGCGCTCCAACCGGCTGTCCAGCCCGGAACTGGACCTGCTGGAGTCGACGACCGTGATGTTCCGCCAGTGGGACGCCCAGTGCGGCGGCGGACTGCGCCGCAAAGCGGTGGTCGGCCAGCTCCACGAGGTCACCGACCTGCTGCAGGAACCGCAGAGCGAAGAGGTCTCCAAACGGCTGTTCAAGGTCGCCGCCGAACTGGCCGAGCTGGCCGGGTGGATGAGCTACGACATCGGCCTGCAACCCACCGCGCAGAAGTACTTCGTGCTCGCCCTGCACGCCTCCAAGGAAGCCGGCGACCGCCCGCTGGGCTCGTACATCCTCTCCAGCATGAGCCGCCAGATGATCCATTTGGACCGCCCGGACGACGCACTGGAGCTCATCCACCTCGCGCAGTACGGCAGCCGCGAATCGGCCACGCCCCGTACCCAGGCGATGTTGTATGCGATGGAGGCGCGGGCGTACGCGAGCATGGGCCAGCCGAGCAAGGTCAAACGCGCCGTGCGGATGGCCGAGGACACCTTCGGTGACGTGACGCCCGGTGACCCCGAGCCGGACTGGATCCGCTTCTTCTCGGAGGCCGAGCTGAACGCGGAGAACGCCCATTCCTACCGCGATCTCGCCTACGTGGCCGGGCGCAGCCCGACCTACGCCTCCCTCGCCAACCCCGTGATGCAGCGGGCGGTCGAACTCTTCTCGCGGGACATGGAGCACCAGCGTTCGTACGCGCTCAATCTGATCGGGATGGCGACGGTGCACCTGCTCCAGAAGGAGCCGGAGCAGTGCGCGGTCCTGGCGCAGCAGGCCATACCGCTGGCGAAGAAGGTCCGCTCGGAACGGGTCAACACCCGGCTGCGCAAGACCGTGGACACCGCGGCGCGGAACTTCGAAAGCGTGGCCGAAGTGATCCAGCTCAGCGACGAACTGGCCCAGCAACTGCCGGAAACCGGCGCGGAGGCCGTCTGACCGCACTCCCTGGCCGCACCCCCTTCGGCCCCACTGTGCGACCGCACCCTCTTCACCCCGTTTCTTCGACCGCATTCCCAGAGACCCCGACCGCGGCCCGTCACCCCGTACAGCTCGACTCGGCTCCCCCACGCCAGGTCAAACGGGTGACAGCCGCGGTCGGCTTTGTGGGGCGTGCGGTGAGGCAGGGCGCAGGGGGCAGGGACAGGGGGCAGGGCTGGCGTGGCAGGGGGTGGCGTCGTGGGGGCACTGTGGCCTCGGTGGCGCGGTCGCGGTGTGGCCGTCGTGCCGTGGTCTCGGTGTGGGCGTGGTGCTGGGGGCGTGGTGCCGACGTGGTCGTTTCGGTGGGTTGCGGGAGGTACCGGGCGTGGCGGGCTGATCTCGGAGTTCATGGGGGCGTAACACTGACGAGGGCTTCGTCACCGTGGGGAAACACCGACGGGTCATGGCCGAAACGGTGCTGCGACAACCTCGTGGCGAAAGTCGGCCCACCCGGAACCACGCCCGCACGGGCCGCATCGACGACAGGAGACGCCGATGCCCCCAGGCATCATGACGCTCGCGGCAGACGAGGCCACCCTGAGCCCGGCCAACACCGGCTTCATGCTCATCTGCACCGCCCTGGTGATGCTCATGACCCCCGCCCTGGCCTTCTTCTACGGCGGCATGGTCCGGGTCAAGAGCGTGCTCAACATGCTGATGATGAGCTTCATCAGTCTGGGGATCGTCACCGTCCTGTGGGTGCTGTACGGCTTCGGGGTCGCCTTCGGCCAGGACAGCGGCGGCTTCCTCGGCCGGCCCGGAGACTTCGCCGGGCTCAGCGGCATCGGCCTGACCGAGCTGTGGGGCACCACCTCCATCCCGGTCTACGTCTTCGCGGTCTTCCAGCTGATGTTCGCGGTGATCACACCCGCGCTGATCAGCGGTGCCCTCGCGGACCGGGTGAAGTTCACGGCGTGGGCGCTGTTCATCGCCCTGTGGGCCACCGTCGTCTACTTCCCCGTCGCGCACTGGGTGTGGGCCGAAGGCGGCTGGCTCTTCGACCTGGGCGTCATCGACTTCGCCGGCGGTACGGCCGTCCACATCAACGCGGGTGCCGCGGCCCTCGGCGTGCTCTTCGTCGTCGGCCGGCGCATCGGCTTCAAGAAGGACCCGATGCGGCCGCACAGCCTGCCGCTGGTGATGCTCGGCGCCGGGCTGCTGTGGTTCGGCTGGTTCGGTTTCAACGCGGGCTCCTGGCTGAACAACGACGACGGCGTGGGCGCCGTCGCCTTCGTCAACACCCAGGTCGCCACGGCCGCGGCGATGCTCGGCTGGCTCGGGTACGAGAAGATCCGGCACGGCTCCTTCACCACCCTGGGCGCGGCCTCCGGCGCCGTGGCAGGGCTGGTCGCGATCACTCCGGCGTGCGGCGCGGTCAGTCCGCTGGGCGCGATCGGGGTGGGCGTCATCGCCGGGGTGCTGTGCGCGATGGCGGTCGGCCTGAAGTACCGGTTCGGGTACGACGACTCCCTCGATGTGGTCGGCGTCCACCTCGTCGGCGGCGTCGCCGGGTCCCTGCTGGTCGGCCTGTTCGCCACCGGCGGCGTACAGAGCGACGTCAAGGGCCTCTTCTACGGCGGCGGCCTGGACCAACTGGGGAAGCAGGCCGTCGGTGTCGTCTCCGTGCTCCTGTACTCCTTTGTCGTCTCCTTCCTCCTCGCCAAGATCATCGACGTGCTGATGGGCTTCCGGGTCTCCGAGGACGAGGAGGTCGCGGGCGTCGACCAAGCCGCGCACGCGGAGACGGCGTACGACTTCGGCGGTACGGGCGGTGGCGTGGTGGCGCGCGCGGGCGTGGGCGCAGCAGCCCCCGGGCCGGCCTTCGGTGGCGGCTCGTTCCCGTCCCGGCACAAGGCGCAGGGGGAGGGCCACGGCAAGGGCCGAGGCGCGAACCAGGGCCCGGACCAGGACACGGACGAGGGCACGGACGAGGGCACGGGCAAGAGCACGAACCGGGATACGAACAAGGGCAAGGACAAGGGCGCGGGTCAGGGGAAGGGCCAGGGCCCGGCCCCGGCCTCCGGCAGTGAGAAGAGGGTGGACGCGTGAAGCTCATCACGGCAGTGATCAAGCCGTACCGGCTCGACGAGGTGAAGGAGGCCCTGCAGTCGTTCGGCGTACACGGTCTGACCGTCACCGAGGCCAGCGGATACGGCAGGCAGCGCGGACACACGGAGGTGTACCGGGGCGCGGAATACACCGTCGACCTGGTTCCGAAGGTCCGCATCGAGGTCCTGGTGGACGACGCGGACGCCGACGAACTGATCGACATCGTGGTGAAGGCGGCCCGCACCGGCAAGATCGGCGACGGCAAGGTCTGGAGCCTCCCGGTCGAGGAAGCGGTCCGCGTCCGCACGGGCGAACGGGGTCCGGACGCGTTGTAGGTGCGGGTGCGGGTGCGGGTGCGGGTGTCCGTACCCCCGTGCTGGCAGAGCCGTACCCGCCACGGGGGAAGGAGCGTGAGGACGGGGCCCTTCGAGGTCCGGTGCCTGGGGGCCGACATGACCAAGGAGCGCCTGAGTTGACCGACAGCGTGCGCAAGACGGCGGAGGACGGCGACCAGTGCGACGCCGCCACCACTGCGGCCCGGACGAGTGCCGCCACGAACCAGGCAGCGGACGCGACCACCGCCCTTACGGAAGCACCGGACGGCCCGCAGCACCAGACCCTGTCCTCCGCTGCCGAAGACAGCAAAGACAGCAAAGGCAGCGAAGACAGTTACGCCCCGGACCGGCTGCGGCTTCTGCAGGACACGGGTCAGGAGGGAGCCGCGCGCCGGGCCGCCCTCGCCCGGCTCACCGACGACTGGCTGGCCGGTCTGTTCGAGCGCGCGACCGGCCGCACCGGCTCCGGCGTCGCGCTGGTCGCCGTCGGTGGCTACGGCCGCGGCGAACTCTCCCCCCGCAGCGACCTGGACCTGCTCCTGCTCCACGACGGCAAAGCCGGCGCCCGCACGGTGGCCGAGCTCGCCGACCGGCTCTGGTACCCGGTCTGGGACCTGGGCCTCGCCCTGGACCACTCGGTACGGACGCCCGCCGAGGCACGCAAGGCCGCTCGCGACGACCTCAAGGTCCAGCTCGGCCTGCTGGACGCCCGCCACCTGGCCGGCGACCCGGAACTGACCGGCGCCCTGCGCGGCACCGCGCTGGCCGACTGGCGCGAACAGGCTCCCAAACGCCTGCCGGAGCTGCGCGAGATCAGCCGCGAACGCGCCGCCCGTCAGGGCGAGTTGCAGTACCTCCTGGAACCGGACCTGAAGGAGGCTAAGGGCGGGCTGCGGGACGCCACCGCGCTGCGGGCGGTCGCCGCCTCCTGGCTGGCCGACGCCCCGCGCGAGGGACTGGAGGCAGCCCGCACCCGCCTGCTGGACGTGCGCGACGCACTGCACCTGACCACCGGCCGCACCACCGACCGGCTCTCTCTCCAGGACCAGGACCAGGTGGCCCAAGCACTCGGTGTACTGGACGCGGACGTATTGCTGCGGCAGGTCTACGAATCCGCGCGCACCATCTCGTACGCGAGCGACGTCACCTGGCGCGAAGTCGGGCGGGTGCTGCGGTCCCGGTCCGTACGCCCCGTACTGCGCGGGCTGTTGCGGGGCCGTACGGCCGGGGGCGGGCCGGGACGGGGAGAGCGGTCCCCGCTCGCCGAGGGCGTGGTCGAACTGGACGGTGAAGCCGTCCTGGCGCGGACGGCGCGGCCGGACCGCGACCCGGTGCTTCCCCTGCGCGCCGCTGCCGCCGCCGCGCTGGCCGGACTGCCGCTGTCCTTGCACGCCGTGCGCCGGCTGCGGACGGGCGCCGCCATCCGGCCCCTGCCCGTGCCGTGGCCGGCCGAGGCACGCGAACAACTGGTCACCTTGCTGGGCGCGGGCGCACAGACCGTACCCGTCTGGGAGGCGCTGGAGGCGGAAGGGATCGTGACCTGGCTGCTGCCCGACTGGGAGCGGGTGCGCTGCCGTCCGCAACGCAACGCCGTGCACCGCTGGACCGTCGACCGGCACCTGATCGAGACCGCCGTCCGCGCCGCGGCGCTCACCCGCCGCGTGCACCGCCCCGACCTGCTGCTGATCGCGGCTCTGCTGCACGACATCGGCAAGGGCTGGCCCGGCGACCACTCCGTCTCCGGCGAGACCATCGCCCGGGACATGGCGACCAGAATCGGCTTCGACGCCCGGGACGTGACGGTGATCGCCACGCTCGTACGGCATCATCTGCTGCTCATCGAGACGGCCACCCGCCGGGACCTGGCCGATCCGGCGACGATCGATGCGGTCGCGGAGACGGTGGGCAGTACCGGGACGCTGGAACTGCTGCACGCCCTCACCGAGGCCGACGCACTGGCGACCGGCCCCGCGGCCTGGAGCGCCTGGCGCGGGTCGCTCGTCGCCGATCTGGTGAAACGCGTCACGGCGCGGTTGGCGGGGGAGGCCGCACCAGAAGGGCGCCCGGCGGACGAGCCGACCGCCGAGCAGGAGCGCCTGGCCGTCGAGGCGTGGCGTACCGGCGGCCCGGCCCTCACCCTGCGCACCCGGGCGGAGGGCCGCGGCGAAGTCGACGAACGCCTCCGCACGGACCCGCCCGCCGGTCCCGCCGCAGGTCCGGGCGCCGCGGCAGATCCGGAACCGGAGCCGGTGGGCGTCGAACTGCTGATGGCCGTACCGGACCAGCCGGGCGTGCTGCCCGTCGCAGCGGGCGTCCTCGCCATGCACCGCCTGACCGTCCGCGCCGCGGACCTGCGCAGCGTCGATCCCGTCGGCGAGGGGCCGGTGCTGCTGCTGAGCTGGCGGGTGGCCGCCGAATACGGCTCTCTCCCGCAGGCGGTACGGCTGCGGGCGGACCTCGTACGGGCTCTGGACGGCTCGCTGGACGTGCCGGCCAGGCTGGCCGAGCGCGAGCAGGCGTACGCGCGTCGTTCGCGCGGGATGCAGGCTCCGCCGCCCCGGGTGACGGTCGCCCCCGGGACCTCGGAGCTGGCCACCGTGATCGAGGTACGGGCCCAGGACGCCCAGGGACTGCTGCACCGGATCGGCCGCGCCCTGGAGTCCGTGCGGGTCACCGTACGCAGCGCCCATGTGAGCACGCTGGGAGCGAACGCGGTGGATGCGTTCTACGTCACGGACGAAAAGGGAGAACCTCTGGCGGACGAGGTGGCCGTCGAGGTGGCACGGACGGTGGAGCACGCCTTGAAGTAGCCGCACAGGCCGCCTGCCCGGTGCGGGCTCCGAAACCAGCAAGATCGACAACACGGAGATCATCGCCCCGGACCGGTACGCCTCCGCCGACCGGAACGCCTTCGCAAGCCGCACCGTCTCCGTAGACGGCGCGGGCTCCCCGGATGCCGCGCCTCCGTGAGACGGTGGGTGCGGGGTGCGCAAGGGGCGCCCGCGCTGGTTGCGCACCGCCCCCGCAGTCGTACGGGGGCCTGTCCCGGCGCCCTTCCCCGGCGGGCAGGGACACGTTGCTTGCCTGTGCGGATACCCTAGAAGCCGACTTGACCCTGCCCCCGACCCCGAGGATCGACGACCGCCGTGTTCGATACGCTTTCCGACCGCTTGGCGAGTACTTTCAAAAACCTCCGGGGCAAAGGCCGCTTGAGCGAGGCGGACATCGACGCCACGGCGCGCGAGATCCGGATCGCTTTGCTGGAGGCCGATGTCGCGCTGCCCGTCGTCCGGGCCTTCATCAAGCAGGTCAAGGAGCGGGCGACCGGCGTCGAGGTCTCCCAGGCGCTGAACCCCGCCCAGCAGGTCATCAAGATCGTCAACGAGGAGCTCATCGGCATCCTCGGCGGCGAGACCCGTCGGCTCCGCTTCGCCAAGAACCCGCCGACCGTCATCATGCTGGCCGGTCTGCAGGGTGCCGGTAAGACGACCCTCGCCGGAAAGCTCGGCAACTGGCTCAAGCAGCAGGGCCACGCGCCGCTGCTGGTCGCCTGTGACCTGCAGCGCCCCAACGCCGTCAACCAGCTCTCGGTCGTCGCCGAGCGCGCCGACGTCGCCATCTTCGCGCCGGAGCCGGGCAACGGTGTCGGCGACCCGGTCAAGGTCGCTCAGGACTCGATCGAGTTCGCCCGCTCCAAGCAGCACGACGTGGTCATCGTCGACACCGCCGGCCGCCTCGGCATCGACCAGGAACTGATGCAGCAGGCCGCGGACATCCGCGACGCGGTCAAGCCGGACGAGGTCCTCTTCGTCGTCGACGCGATGATCGGCCAGGACGCGGTCAACACCGCCGAGGCGTTCCGCGACGGCGTCGGCTTCGACGGCGTGGTCCTCTCCAAGCTGGACGGCGACGCCCGCGGTGGTGCCGCGCTCTCCATCGCGCACGTCACCGGCAAGCAGATCATGTTCGCCTCCAACGGCGAGAAGCTGGACGACTTCGACGCGTTCCACCCGGACCGCATGGCGTCCCGCATCCTGGGCATGGGCGACATGCTCACGCTGATCGAGAAGGCCGAGCAGACCTTCAGCCAGCAAGAGGCCGAGAAGATGGCCTCGAAGCTGGCGAGCAGCAAGGGCAAGGACTTCACGCTCGACGACTTCCTGGCCCAGATGGAGCAGGTCCGCAAGATGGGCTCCATCTCCAAGCTCCTCGGGATGCTGCCCGGCATGGGGCAGATGAAGGAGCAGATCAACAACCTCGACGAGCGCGAGGTCGACCGTACGGCGGCGATCATCAAGTCGATGACGCCGGCCGAGCGCCAGGAGCCGACGATCATCAACGGCTCGCGCCGTGCCCGTATCGCCAAGGGCTCCGGCGTCGACGTCAGCGCGGTCAAGAACCTGGTCGAGCGGTTCTTCGACGCCCGCAAGATGATGTCGAAGATGGCCCAGGGCGGCGGCATGCCGGGAATGCCTGGCATGCCGGGGATGCCGGGCATGGGTGGCGGCGGCGCCAAGAAGAAGAAGCAGCAGAAGCAGGCCAAGGGCAAGCGCAAGAGCGGCAACCCGATGAAGCGGAAGGCCGAGGAGGAGGCAGCTGCCGCCCGCCGCGAGGCCGCACAGTCCGGCAATCCGCTGGGTCTGCCGCAGGGCGACGACGCGAAGAACTTTGAACTGCCCGACGAATTCAAGAAGTTCATGGGCTGACGCCCACCCCGGCCTCCGGGCGGCACCCGCCGCCTCCGGGGCCGTGCACGGCGCGTAGCTGCGTGATCGAGCCCCTGGCCGGAGCCCCGGCCGGGGGCTCGTCCGTGCGGTCATGTCGGTACACCCGCCGATCCTGCCGCCGGCCTCAGGAGTGGAGCGCCGCTGCCGAGGGCGGCGGCACCCAGTCCCAGGGCGGCCGCCGCCGTGGCCCCCACGTCCGCCAAGGTCCGGGCCGCCGGCAGACGCTCCGCCCGGGCGGCTTCCGGGCGGTGGATCAGGACCGGGACGTACTCCCGGGTGTGACAGGCGTGACCGATCACCGGGTCGTTGCCATGATCACCGGTGACGATCAGGCGGTCGCCGGGGGAGGAGAGCAGCGGCAGCAGCGTGCTCAGACCCGTATCGGTACGCCGGAGCACGGAGGCGTACCGAGGGGCGTCCTGCTGGTGCCCCGCCAGGTCGGTCTCCTGGACGTTGCTGACGATCAGCGCCGTGCCAGGATCCCGCCGGAGGGCGTCGAGGGTGAGCGCGAAGACGTCGGTGGTGCCCACGGCAGGGCGGCGCACCGCCGCGTCGCAGGCCAGCACCTCCGCGGCCTTGCCCACGAGCGTGACGGGGACACCCGTGCCCGCCACCAGTTCCGGCAGCCGGCGGGCCCGGTCCAACGGCGCGCCGAGATGCTGCACCGCCAGCCCACCGTTCCGGTAGAAGCCGCTCGCCGGGGTGTCCAGGCCGACCGTGCCGAGGGCGCCTTCCCGTACGAAGGCGGGCAGCGGAGCGTCGGCGTGACCGCCCACGGCGATCACCCGGGCGACGGGCGCCACCGAGCGCACCACCTGGGCGATGCGGAGAACGTCGGTGAACGAGACGTCTGCCAAGCAGCCGGAGACGTTCCAGTTGACGCCCGGGTCCGCCTCCAGGTTGTCGTGGACGAGAACCCGCCCGTCCACCACCAGCAGGGGCCGCCCGCCGAGGCTGTCCGTACCGTGCCCGTTCGCCCGCAGGGCCACGGTGACCTCGTCGAGGTGATCGGCGAGCCGGGCCACCGTCACCCGGCTGCAGTCGGCTCCCATCATGGTCTGATGCCCGGCGTACGTGTCGGCCCCCGGATAGCCGAGAGCCGCGCGGCCCACGGCCACCGGCAGTGACGGCTCCCGCGGCAGGTCCGGATGAGGGTGGACGAGGCCGAGACCGAGAGCTGCCAGCGTGGGCAGCGGCAGACGCCGGCCGGTGGTCGCGCGGTGCCGGTCGAGGAGATGGCCGAGCGTGTCGGCGGCGGCGTCGCCGGGGCGCTGGGTGTCCGCGTCGGGCATCGCCCCGATGCCGAAACCGTCGATGACGACGATGACGATCCTGCTCATGGCCCACCCGCACCCTTCCCGTCCGCACCCTCCGGAAGCGGCCGACCGAGCGCGTCATGGCGGCCGATCAGCCGCGGGGAACCGGTGGCGAGGCCGGCGACGACGGCGACCGTGCTGCGGGTGACGAAGACCTGGGTACGGAACGCGAGGACGGCCGTGTCGCCGGGCCTGGCGTCACCGGGAGCCAGCAGACGGTGGTAATCGATGTTCTCGGCCGGGGCTCGCTGGACGACGAGCCGTGCGCCGGTACGGGCGATCAGCGCCGATTCGACCCCGGACCTGGAGTAGAAGCCGCCGCCGTGCAGAGCGGGCCGGCCGTCCGCGAGGACATGCGCGACCTCGGTGACATAGACGTAGGCGGGCCGTTCCGGCTGGTCCAGGTCGACTGCGTGGAGCGGTGTGGTGCCGGTGAGGGCATGGCCGGGCTCACCGTGCGTGGCACCCAGCTCGGCGAGCAGCGGCAGGGTGGCCGCGCAGGTCACGCCCGGAGCGCTCAGCTTCAGGTCCGGATGCCCGCGGGCAGCCAGCACCGCTCGGGCCTCGCGGACGCGTGCGAAAGTGGCGGTGGGACGCGGCTGCCCGGTTCCGGGAACACACTGGACGCAGGGGAATCCGGTGACCCCGGCGACACGGACTCCGGGCAACTGCTCCACCTCGGCCGCGAACTCCGCCAGCCCACCGAGCGGTACACCGCCTTCCTGCCCGGGATGCACCAGCCTCGGCGCACCCTCGATCCGTACGAGGATGTCCTGCACCCAGCCCAGTCGGCGGGCGGTCCTCGAGACGGCTCGGGCGTTGGCCACATCGAAAACGGTCACCGCCTCCGGGCGCCAGGCGAGGATCTCGGGCAGCGCGCGGTGCGGAATCTGCACCAGGTGGCCCACGTTCCCGAACCGCGCGCCCGCCGCGTGCAGGGCACGGGCTTCCGGTGCGTCGATGGCGGCGAAGCGGGGCAGGTGCCGGGCCACCGCCCGGATCAGTTCGGGGTTGCGGCCGACCTGTTTGACCACGGGCCAGAGACCGAGGCACCACCGTCTCGTCTCCGCCGCCAGCAGCGCGGCATTGGCCTCGACGGTCTCCAGGTCGACGACGTAGGTGTCCGGCTGGACCCTTCCGGTGCGGTGCAGCTCGGCGGCATGGTCGACCAACTGCGGGTTACGTGCGAGGACCGCGTCAAGGAACATCGTGGTCAGCCCCCTTTCCCGCACCCGGGAACACCGGGCGCGGTGCCGGCGGCGTCCAGGTCACGCAGCGCACGGCGGAGGATGTCGATGACCAGGTCCGCGCCTGCCCGCATCGGATTGACGCGTACCGTCCAGTCGGCGAGCTCCGGAGCGTCCTCCAGGGCCGAGCTGGACATCCGGTAGACGAGCGGAGCGATCTCGTACCGGGAGTTGGCACCGACCGGGTACGGCGCGGCCCCGTACCGGGACGCGACCCCCGGCACCGCTTGGGCCACAGGCCGGTCCAGCCTCAGCAGTACACAACGGTCCTGGACATTGGCGATCCGTACCTCGGCGACACCGGGCACTTCCCCGGCCGCCAGCCGCTCGGCGACTTCCGTACCCGTCCTGGACTGCACCGCCCACATCACCGGGACATGGGTGAGCGCACGCAGCGCATCGAGCGCCTGATGCCCCTGCACCTGACCGCCGCCCGAGTAGTTGTCGTCGTGCACCCGCTCCACCACGTCGCGTGCACCGACGACCGCTCCCACCCCCTCCGGGCCGTGCAGCTTGAACAGCGAGAAGCAGGAAGCGTCGGCGCCCAGTTCCACACCGCACGCCGGGACACGGAAGACCGCGTAATTGTCGTCCACGATGGTTTGCACACCGGCTGCCCGGCAGGAGGCGAGCACTGCGCCCGGGTCGTGGGAGTCCGCCAGCCGCTGCCGGGTGTACTGCACGAAGGCCCACCGGAACCGGCCCGAGGACAGGGCCCGGTCGAGCGCGGCACGGTCCTCGAAGTCCACCTCGACGGCCTCCACCCGCAACCCGCGCAGAGTGACACCGGTGGTGCGGTAGACCGGCGCACGGTGCACGAGCAGCCGATCACCCGCGCCGATCACGGCGCCGAGCGCGGCCCGGATGGCCCCCGTCCCCGCACCCTGCACCAGCGCGGCGGCGGGAGCCCCGAAATAGTCCGCGAGGACGGCCTCGACCCGCGCGGTGGTCCGCGGACGGCCCAGCCCCGGCACCACTCCCGCGTCCGCCTCGAAGAGCTGACGGCCCTCGAAATGCCGGGCCACGCACTCCACCAGCCGAAACTGGTTCATCACCGCGTCCTCCACCGAGACCGTCGGCAACGGAAACGTCCTGGGCAGCCGCACACTCATGTCACCACCTCCCACCCCGCCCGGCACCCCTGGCGCCGGGAGCCGGGCGGGAAGCTGCCCCAGGAGCAGAAGCCGCCCTGGAACCAAGGGCTGCCCTGGTACCAAGGGCTGCTCCGGTACCAAGGGCCGGCGCGGTGACCGGCTGCCCTGCCGGCCGGGCTGCTGCCCGCGGCTCGGCTGCTCCGTCCCCATCTCTGTCCCCGCCGCCGCCTCCACCGGTCAGGAAACGCAGCGGATTGCGACGGGTCAGCAGATCGATCAACTCCTCGTCGGCCCCGGCGGCCCGCACCCGCGGCAGGAACGACCGGAACAGGTGCCCGTACCCCTGGCCTCCCGCACCGACCAGATAGCTGTGCCGGGAGATGTCACAGCTGAGCAGTACACGATCGGCGTGCCCGGCCTCCAGCAGCGCGAGCAGTGACCGCAACCGGGTGGTATCGCTCTGGTAGTGCTCCTTGCCGATGGTGTCGAAGGCTACGTACGCTCCCGCCGCCGCCAGCTCCCGATGGGCCACGGGATCGTCGCGCAGATCCTGATGCCCGACACTGATCCGGTGCGGCGCCAACCCGGCCGCGGTCAGCAGCTCCAGCTGGGCGGGGCCGCCGTACCCCATCTGGGCATGGGTCGCCAGCGACAGGCCGGTCGTGACAGCAGCGCGGGCGGCCGCGGTGAGCGTACGCACCTCCGGCCCGCTCGGCGCACGACCGTGACTGCCGACTTCCCCGATGACGCCGGGAAGGACGCCGTCGCCGCCCGAGCCACCCGTGATTTCTTCGACCAGGATGTCGGCCAGTTCCTCGACACTCGCGCCTTCCACCTCATCCGGATGGAATCGCTCGTGGTACCAGCCGGTGCCCGCGACGACCGCCACCCCCGACGCCCGGGAGATGCACGCCAGTGTCGCGAGGTTCCGCCCCATGCCGCGGCAGGTCAGCTCGATGACCAGCCCCAAACCGAACTGCTCCCGGAGGGCCGCCAGTTCGCCGGCGACCCCTGTGGCGTGTCGGGCTCCAAGGAATGCCGCGCGGTCGGCGGCCCGGGTGAGATCGAGGGCCAGGTGCTCATGGGCGAGCACGGGGCCCCGCACGGCGCTCACGGGCAGCGGCCCGGTGACGGTCCGCACAAGAGAATTCATCACGCACTGCCTTTCTGACATCCCCTGCACGCCTGCTCAGCTCTTGACCGGGGTGAAGAGGTGCAGCCAGTGGAGGAGGTTGAGGACGATGCCGGTGACGACGACCGCGGCGGGAGCGGCGGCCATCCGGACCACCACCCGGCCCACTGCCTCGTTCAGCAGATAGAGCCCGCCGGCTATCAGAATCCCCAGCCCGCCGCCCATGGCGTCGGCCGCCAGCAAGGAACCGAAGAGGATGGCCAGTTGCAGGGTGTCGCCGATGGCTGCACGCAGGTGCTCCGAGGAGTCACGCACCGATGGCAGCGCGCCCAGCACCTTTCCGATCCAGCTGAGGGCCAGCACCTCACCGGCGAAGATCAACGCTCCGCAGGCCATCGCCAGCCAGGGACTCGGCAGCAGATATCCGACCGGGTAGGCGAGGGTGAAACCGACGATGCCGTACGCCCCCGAGGCCAGCGCGGTGGTGGCGATCAGCGGGATGAACCCCAGCGCCCGGTAGAAGTCGACCTGCGCCGCTTCCGCGTACTGCCCCTTGGCGACCAGGAAACTGGTCGCCTCCCCACCGCCGAACACATGCAGCTGAGCCAGCAGACAGACACCGGCGCCCAGCACCATGAACAACGGCAGGTGCCGGCGCAACCGGGCCGCGCTGGAGCCGAACAGCGACGCCATCGGATCCACCTCACCCGGCGCCCCACCGGCAGCTGGATCACCCGGAGCCTGCCCCTTCCCCGTGTTCGGATCACCCGGAGCCTGCCCCTGCGCGGGCGTCGCCCCTCCTGCTGCGACACGCTCCGCCCGGCGCCGACGTACGTCCTTCGCCACCGCGAACCCGATGAGGAGAAGCACCCCGACCGCCATGGCCGGCGCCCCCGCGAACACTTCCGGCCACACCTTCATCGTCAGCACCACGAGCGCCAGCTCCGCCCCACCCGCCAGAACCCCGCGCAACCTCCCGAACTGTCTGGTGATCGCCAGCACTGGGAAGAGTGTGAAGAGGAAGAGGATCGGCGTCGCCATCTGCTGCATGGCCGTCAGGAAGTCGACCGGCAGATCGTGCGCGAGATCGTTGGCCCCGTCCAGCCCGAACACGACCACCGCGCCCCACGCGCCGCCGAGCAGCGGCGCGAGCCACTTCTTCGGCGCGAGGATGCCCAGCACGTCGGTGGGCAGGAACAGCAGCCAGGGATTGAGTACCCCCGAGGAGAGCGCCATCGGCGCCCCCAGCCCGAAGATGAACCCGGCGGACAGTCCGAAGGACACCGCCGTGGTGGCGCTCCGGGTCGTACGGCCCTGGACGAAGTCGAGCATGAAGGGGCGTACACCGTCGTTGAAGACGGCCAGCGCCAGGTGCGAGAGGAACGCGGTCAGCGCGCACAGGGCCACGACGGTCAACTGCTGCGCGAGCGGGAAGTCGAGACCGGTGCTCGCGGCGAAGACGGTGCTGCTCACAGAGTCACTCCTTTGTGCCCTGGCAGGTCATCGGGTCGCACGGCCCTCGCAGGCCGGGGTGCCGAGCCGGTGACAGCCCGGCACGGTCAGGTTGCGGTCAAGCGCGGGCGACGATGGCGCCGGCCAGCGTGGGCGTGATTGCGTCGATCTGGTCCACCGCGAAGCCGAACACCTTCTTGCCCTGGTCCAGCAAGGCGTTGATCTCGCCCGCCGAGGGGACCGAGCGGCCGAAGGTGTGGCAGACGGCGGAGCCCATCAGCCCGACCAGCACGCCCAGCGACGCCCCGGCCCCCGTCTGGCAGGTGCCCAGGAAGTAGTCGGCCCGGCCGGCCCGCAGCCGTGCTGCCGCCTCCATGTCGTTGCTGACCTCGACCTCGACGCCGGCCAGCGCCAGCCGTTCCACGGCGTCCGCGACCTCGGCCTTGCCGACACCGCCGGTGAGGATGGTCGTCATGGTGTGTCCCTTCGCAGGAGGGCGAAATGCATCGCCAGGAAGTTGATCTCGGATTCGGGGAACGGAGAGCCGAAGGCGCTTTCGGCCCGTACGGAGACGGCGTGGGCCCGCCGGACGGCCTGGGGATGGTCGGCCAGCTCCGCCGCCGCTATGTCGTCGGTGCGGAACGCCACCACCGAATCGCCGTTCCGCAGCCGGGTCAGCGCCATCAGCAGATGGCTGGTGAGCATCCCCGCGGTCTCCTCGGTGACCATGCACCCGTCGGCGGCCAACGCGTCCAGTTCGGTCCGTACAAAATCAGCGACCTCGGACCGCACCTGACCGCTCTCCACGAAGATGCGGATCCGCTGCGCGAGCAGGGCTTCCATGCCCGCCCCCCCCTGGTGATCGGTAGAAGAATTCGGCGTCTTGCGCATCGGTCTGCGACTGCGGGGGAGCGCCTGCGTGCAGACACCCCGATGACCCATTCGGAGCGACGGAGACGACTCGCCCCCGGCCGGCCGCCAAGGCCGTCTCAGTAGGAAGGAATGCGCTCCCCTCGCAGCACCTCGTCCTGAAGACCGGTGACGGCTCCCAGATCTAGTGAGCCGCTCACGGCTGCCAGCGCTTCGCTGCCCTCACTGCGGGCTATCAGCGCCGCGCTGGAATTGCGCAGCGACAGATCGCCGGGGATCTTGTCGTCGAGCGGCAGCACCTCCACCTCGTCGCCCAGCTGCCCCGGCACCTCGTCGAGGCTCCAGACGGTGGCGTCGGCCCTGTCCTGCGCGAACAGGTCGTGGAGCCGTATGAACGAGCTCTCCAGCCACGTCACGTCCTGACGGCCGGCGAACGCCTGCTCGGCCAGCGCTCGTTGCCCCTCCGACGCGGTGTCCACGGCGACCCGCAGGCCGTCGGCGTCGAGCTGGACGCCGCGCCGCAGGAGCACCCCGTGTCCCCCGACATACGTGGCCGGGCCCAGGTCGGCGATCAGGTCGACGGGGTGCTGCTCCATCAATCGGTCGGCGGCGAAGCGGGACAGCACCGCCAGGTCGACCTTGCCGTCCAGCAGGGCGGAGACCCGCGAGGCGGCACCGCGCATGAAGGTGATGGCGAAGGGCGCGCCGGCCTCCTCGAAGGCGCTCCGCAGTCCGGTGGCCAAGCCTTCATGACGGCGTGAGTGAGGCAGCGGCATCGCGGCGAGGACGGTGCCCAGCCCTGCGAGGCGCCACAGTATGCCGCGGTCCGCACGCACCAGGAAGGTGCCGAGATGCCCGCGGGCCACGGTCTCTATCGCACCCGACTCCTCCAACAGTTGGAGTGCCGCCTGCACCGTCCCGTTGCCGACCCCGAGCTCCGTGGCGAGGTCGCGGACCCGGGGGAGTCGCGCGGCGTCGCCCTCGGTGGGCTGGTTGATCAGTAGCGCGGAGAGCCGCCGGGCCGTGTGCCCGTTGCGGGTCAGGAACCGTTCGTCGATGCTGTTCATGGAAACGACAGTAAACAGAATTCTGGATATTGGGTATACCTCGCACGGGTGAACGCCTGACACCTCGACGTTGACGCGCGTTCCCACCCCGGGCGGGGCAGGGAGACAACGCTGCGAACCCGGCCGGGCCGCCCCCCCGGTCGCCCCGTCACGTCCCAGTGACGGGCGGGGCCCGGTCGAGAACGGCCGGCTCCGGCGGTCAGGCCGTCGGAAAAGACGGAACAACTGAAAGGTCCGAATGGGCCGAATGGGCCGGAAGAGCTGGAAGGGGTGGAAGAGGCGAAGGGGCCGGAAGAGCTGCAAGAGCCGGAGGAGCCGAAAGGGTCGAAAGAACAAGGGAACGAAGCAGCGGAAGAGACGCGGACCGAGGCAGCGGGCAGACGGAAGGAATCGCTGCGGAAAGGATCACGTGCGGGTGATGAGATAGCGGAACACGTTCGCCATCCAGACCGTGCCGTCCGGGCGCTGGTGCGGATGCAGCGCCTCACTCAGCTCCTTCTCCACCTGAGCCTGCTCGGTGACCTCCAGCGCCGCGTCGAACAGCCCCGTGGACAGCAGCCCGCGCACCGCACTCGGCAGGTTGCCGTAACCGAACGGGCAGGCCACCCGCCCCGACCCGTCGGGCCGCAGCCCTGCGCGGTCAGCCAGGTCTTCGAGGTCGTCCCGGCCGCTGGGCCGCCAGCCGCCCGCCGTGCGCAACGGGTCCGCCAGCCGCTGGGCCACCCGCAGCACACTCGCCGTGGCGCACCGCTCCACAGGCCCCCAGCCGCCCAGCACCACCGGGCTGCCGCGCTCCGCGAGACCGGCGGCCGTCACCAGCGAAGTCGTCAGTCCATCGACGCTGCTGACACAGCCCACCGGGTGAAGGGCCGTCACCAGGTTGAACGCGGAGCCGTCCGGGGCGGCCGCCCGCTCGGGGCCGCCGCACGCCAGGACCGTGGCTCGCGCCGCGTCGCCTCGGGCTTCGCGCGAGGAGTCGGGAGTCAGTCGTTCCCGCGCCAGATCCAGCCGTTCCTCGTCCGCGTCCACGCCGCAGACCTGCCCTCCGCGGGCCGCGGCGATCAGCAGCGCGAGTCCGGAACCGCACCCCAGGCCCAGCAGCCTGGTGTGGGGGCCGACGCCCACCCGGTCGTAGACGGCCTCGTACAGCGGCACCAGCATCCGTTCCTGGATCTCGGCCCAGTCGCGGGCGCGTCCACGGGAGTCGGCCGGTGCGGATGGGTCGTGAGAACCGGGAGAGCCGGACTGCCGGAGGTGATGCCGTACGAGCGTGGGTGTCATCGAAAGCGCCCCAATCCGCCGAGAACCCGAAGCTGTCAGTGGTCGATCTCCCCCGTGTCCCGCCCCTGTGTTCGCGTCGTGCGCCCCCGCATTCCAGACAACTCCCCATCCGGCTCGGAGTCCAGGGTTGCGCCGGGGTTGTCTCCCGCGCGCCCCTCAGTGCGCCGGGGTGCAATTTCGTTTGCCGATACCGGGTGTCGCGCCCCTACCATGCGCGCCATGGCAAAGGCCCCCGTTCTCACACCCCAGGCGGACGACTTTCCCCGCTGGTACCAGGATCTGATCAGCAAGGCCGAGCTGGCCGACAACGGACCGGTGCGCGGCACCATGGTCATCCGGCCGTACGGGTACGGGCTCTGGGAACGGATGCAGCGGGAGGTGGACGTGCGCATCAAGGAGGCGGGCGCCCAGAACGCCTACTTCCCGCTCCTGATCCCGCAGTCGTACCTGACCAGAGAGGCCGAGCACGTCGAGGGCTTCGCGCCGGAACTGGCGGTGGTCACCCACGGCGGCGGCAAGGAACTGGAGGAACCGGCCGTCGTGAGGCCCACCTCCGAGACCATCGTCAACGAGTACTTCTCCAAGTGGGTGCAGAGCTATCGCGACCTCCCCCTGCTCATCAACCAGTGGGCCAACGTCGTCCGTTGGGAGATGCGGCCGCGGGTGTTCCTCCGTACGACGGAATTCCTCTGGCAGGAGGGGCACACCGCGCACGCCACCTATGAGGAGGCCCGTGACTACGCCGCCCGCATCCACCGTGACGTCTACGCCGACTTCATGGTCAACGTGCTCGCCGTCGACGTGGTGGCCGGGCGCAAGACTCCGGCGGAACGATTCGCCGGCGCCGTCAACACCCTCACCCTCGAAGCGATGACGGGCGACGGCAAGGCCCTCCAGATGGCCACCAGCCACGAACTGGGCCAGAATTTCGCGCGCGCCTTCCACACGCAGTACCTCTCCAAGGAAGGCGCGCAGGAACTCGTCTGGCAGACCTCCTGGGGCAGCAGCACCCGCATGGTCGGAGCGCTGGTCATGTCGCACGGTGACGACCACGGCCTGCGCGTCCCGCCCCGACTGGCCGCGGTCCAGGCCGTGGTTCTCGCGGTCAAGGGCGACGACGCCGTACTGGCCGAGGTGCAGCGGATCGGCGACACCCTGAGGGCGGCGGGGGTGCGCGTCCAGGTCGACGACCGTACGGACGTCCCCTTCGGGCGCCGCGCGGTGGACTGGGAGCTGAAGGGCGTACCGATCCGGGTCGAGGTCGGTCCGCGCGACCTGGAGAACGGCACCGCGGTGCTCGTCCGCCGTATCCCCGGAGGCAAGGAACCGGTCCGGCTCGACGCGCTCGCCTCCCTGCTCCCCGCCGTCCTGGAGGAGGACCAGGCGCTCCTCCTGCGGCAGTCCCGTGAGCGCCGGCAGTCGCGCACGTCGGACGTGACGACGGCCGAGGAGGCCGCCGAGGTGGCGGCCTCGGGCGGCTGGGCCCGCATCCCGTGGGCGGCACTCGGCCCGGAGGGGGAGGCCCGGCTCGCCGAGGGGGCGGCGACCGTACGGTGTCTGGTAGCCGAGGACGGGTCGGTGCCCGACACGGACGAAGCCCCCGGTACGATCGCGGTCGTCGCGCGCGCCTACTGAGCCCCACCGGGCTCCACCGGTGGCACGTCGCGGCCCACGGGCAACGGTTGTCCCGGCGCGTACCCGTCTCTTACGCGCCGGGGCGTACGCGCGGGTACGCCCCGGCTTGCCACCCGACGCGCGCCTTCTCCGCAGTTCTGCGCACACGCCGTCCTCGAAACCCATGACCAGAAACTGACCGGTACGTGCAAATTATTTGAGATGCCCCGTAATCGGAACACTGGATGGGCCCGGCTCGTTGTCACGACGTGAGCACGACACCGCCTGTTCTCGCCGCCGAGCTGGCGCTCGCGTGGGCCGACATTCAACGGCACCACCCCGAGCTGCCGGATCTGGCCGCGCCCGAGTCCTTGATCGGAGAGTCCTCGTCCGCCTGTGGGGCCGAGCTCTCCTTCGAACGGCTGCTGCATGAGGCAGTCCACGGCATCGCCGCCGCCCGCGGCGTCCGTGACACCTCACGCGCCGGCCGCTACCACAACCGCCGATTCCTCTCCATCGCCGAGGAGTTGGGCCTCGACCACGTCGACGAGCCGCACCCGAGCAGCGGCTTCTCACTGGTCACGCTCAACCCCGAGGCCAGAAGGCGCTACCGCCCCACCATCGAGCGGCTCGCCAGAGCCCTCAAGGCCCACTCCGCCGCGACCACGGCCGACAGCGCCCGCAGCTTCCGGGGCCCGGCCGCCCGGCACGGCTCCTCCGGCGGTGGTGTGCGCGTCAAGGCCGTCTGCGATTGCGGGCGCAATGTCCGGGTCGTTCCGTCCGTGCTGGCGCAGGCGCCCATCGTCTGCGGCGGCTGCGGCAAGCCCTTCCGGATCCCCGAGGTGGCTGCGGTCGGCTGACCTGGAGTGGTGTGGCACAATGGTCAGCTGTACTCGACAGTCGCACAGGACCCCTCTCTCCTCCGGCTGGCGCGTCCATCGGGCACCCGAGTACCGCAACCCCACGTGGCATCCCGTTGTGCCCAACCACGTCAAGACCAGGAGACACCACTCCCGTGGCAGTCAAGATCAAGCTGAAGCGTCTGGGCAAGATCCGCGCGCCTCACTACCGCATCATCATCGCCGACTCCCGCACCCGCCGTGACGGCCGGGCGATCGAGGAGATCGGCCTGTACCACCCGGTGCAGAACCCGTCGCGCATCGAGGTCGACTCCGAGCGTGTCCAGTACTGGCTGGGTGTCGGCGCGCAGCCGACCGAGCCCGTCATGGCCATCCTCAAGGTCACCGGCGACTGGCAGAAGTTCAAGGGCCTGCCCGCCCCGGCGCCGATGAAGGTCGCCGAGCCGAAGGCTGACAAGAGCGCCCTGTTCGAGGCTCTGGCCAAGGACGGCGACGAGCCGAAGGGTGAGGCGATCACCCCGAAGGCGAAGAAGGCGGACAAGAAGGCGGACGAGGCCGAGGCCGAGTCCACCTCCGAGTCGACCGAGTCCTGATCATGCTCGAGGAGGCCCTCGAGCACCTCGTAAAGGGCATCGTCGACAACCCCGACGACGTGCAGGTCGCCTCGCGCACCCTGCGCCGCGGGCGCGTTCTGGAGGTCCGGGTCCACCCCGACGACCTCGGAAAGGTGATCGGCCGCAACGGCCGCACCGCGCGCGCCCTGCGGACGGTCGTAGGCGCCATCGGCGGCCGCGGTATCCGGGTCGACCTCGTCGACGTGGACCAGGTCCGCTGAGCAGAACCGGGGTACCGGGGCACTTCCCGGACCAGGCAGTACCGGCACGGGCCGGGGAGGGCTACGGCTCGCCCCGGCCCGTTGTCGTAGGCATCTGCGACGATGCACGTATGACCGTTATCACCGATTGACGAACACGAGGCGAGGACCGCCACCGCGGCGAGCGGCGGGCGGCCGGCCGCGAAGAGGGGCACTGTGCAGCTGGTAGTCGCGCGGATCGGCCGCGCCCACGGCATCAAGGGCGAGGTCACCGTCGAGGTGCGTACCGACGAGCCGGAGCTGCGGCTCGCGCCCGGCGCCGTACTGGCTACGGACCCGCCCGCAACCGGTCCGCTGACCATCGAGACCGGCCGGGTGCACAGCGGACGCCTGCTGCTGCGTTTCGAGGGTGTACGGGACCGTACGGGCGCCGAAGCGCTGCGGAACACGCTGCTGATCGCGGAGATCGACCCCGAAGAGGTCCCCGAGGACCCCGAGGAGTTCTACGACCACCAGCTCGTCGACCTCGACGTGGTCACCCGCGACGGCATCGAGGTCGGCCGGATCGCCGAGATCTCCCACCTGCCCTACCAGGACCTGCTGATCGTCCGCCGCCCGGACGGCAGCGAGATCATGATCCCGTTCGTCTCCGAGATCGTGCCGGAGATCGACCTGGCGGAGCAGAAGGCGGTCGTCGACCCCCCGCCCGGCCTGCTCGACGACAGCCAGGCCGAGGTGGCCTCGGCCCGCGACACGTCCGAGGAGGCCGCGGCCCCGAAGGCGGAGGGCGCCGCACCGGCCCGTGGCACCGGCGAGGACGTGTGATGCGGCTCGACGTCGTCACGATCTTCCCGGAGTACCTGGAACCGCTGAACGTCTCCCTGGTCGGCAAGGCCCGCGCCCGCGGCCAGCTGGACGTCCGCATCCACGACCTGCGGGAATGGACCCACGACAAGCACAACACCGTCGACGACACGCCGTACGGCGGCGGCCCTGGCATGGTCATGAAGCCCGAGCCGTGGGGTGAGGCGCTGGACTCGGTCATCGACTCCCAGGAGGGCGACCCGGTCATCGTCGTCCCCACGCCGAGCGGCAAGCCCTTCACCCAGCAGCTCGCCGTGGAGCTCTCCGAGAAGCCCTGGCTGGTCTTCACGCCGGCCCGCTACGAGGGCATCGACCGCCGCGTCATCGAGGAGTACGGCGACCGCGTGGACGTCCGCGAGGTCTCCATCGGCGACTACGTCCTGGCCGGCGGCGAGGCCCCCGTCCTGGTGATGGTCGAGGCCATCGCCCGGCTGCTGCCCGGCGTACTGGGCAACTCGGCCTCCCACCAGGACGACTCCTTCGCCCCCGGTGCGATGGCGGACCTCCTGGAAGGCCCCGTCTACACCAAGCCTCCCGAGTGGCGCGGCCGCGGCATCCCCGAGGTGCTGCTCAGCGGCCACCACGGCAAGATCGCCCGCTGGCGCAGGGACGAAGCGTTCCGCCGCACCGACCGCAACCGCCCCGACCTCATCGAGCGCGCCGACCCGGCCGCCTTCGACAAGAAGGACCGCGAGACCCTCTCGATCCTCGGGTGGGCCGAGGGAACGGGCGGTCGATTTGGGCGTACGGCCGACGGCGTGGAAGAATAGGCCGCTGCTGTGTGCGTCCGGCGCGCGCCCCTGCCACAGGGGGAACGACGCCCGCCCGACGGAACGGCAACCTCAACGCAATTCTCCAGTTCCGTTGATGACCTGTGGCATCAGCGAAGAAAGCAGTGGGTCATGAACCTTCTCGACTCCGTCGACTCCGCGTCGCTGCGCAGCGACATCCCGGCCTTCCGCCCGGGTGACACCGTCAACGTCCACGTGCGCGTCATCGAGGGCAACCGCTCCCGTGTGCAGCAGTTCAAGGGCGTCGTCATCCGCCGCCAGGGCGCGGGTGTCCGCGAGACCTTCACAGTCCGCAAGGTCAGCTTCTCCGTCGGCGTCGAGCGCACCTTCCCCGTGCACACCCCGATCGTCGAGAAGATCGAGCTGGTGACCCGCGGTGACGTGCGTCGCGCCAAGCTGTACTACCTCCGTGAGCTGCGCGGCAAGGCCGCGAAGATCAAGGAGAAGCGCGACAACTGAACAGACGTCCGGCGTCCTGGACCGGCCGGATAGGCTCAGGGTCCGATGGACACCGACGCACAGCTTTCGGAGCGCGACCGCTCTCCCGCTCCTGAACCGGGGCCGGAGCAGGGGTCGCGCTCCGCGCGTTTTTCCGCGCCCTCTTCCTCCGGGCCGGAGGGGACGGGCGAGCTCCTCGGGTCCGAGGAGCGGGTGGAAGGGGGCGCAGGGCCTACGGGGCGTACGGAGGGACCCCCGGAGCCGGATGATCGGCCGGAGGGGGGCAGGGGCGCGCTGGGCCGGTCTGAGGGGTACACCGGCTCGAAGGGGCGGGCGGAGAGGGATACGGGCCCGCAGGAGCGGTCGGAACAGGCCACGCGATCGCATGATCGAAACGCGCCGTCCCAAGAAGCGCTGCCTCAGGAGGCGCCGCTCAAGGAATCGCTGGCCCCGGAGGGGGGAACGCAACGGCGGCCGTCCCGGATCCGGCGGTTCGGGTCCTGGCTCGGAGCAGGCGTGTCCGCTCTGTGGCACCGGCCCGTTCTGCTGCTCGCGACCTGCGTGGCCTTCGTCCTGCTGGTGAGCGCCTTCGTCGTACAGCCCTTCCTGATCCCCAGCTCCTCCATGGAGAACACCCTGCGGGTCGGTGACCGGGTGCTGGTCAACAAGCTTGCGTACCGCTTCGGCGGCGCACCGCGCCGGGGCGACGTGATCGTCTTCGACGGCACCGGTTCGTTCCTGCAGAGCGAACCCGACGAGAACCCGGTGACAGGGCTGATCAGGGGAACGGGCGCGGCGCTGGGGCTGGCCGAGCCCGCGGCCACCGACTACATCAAGCGCGTGATCGGCGTCGGCGGGGACCGGGTGACCTGCTGCGACAAACGGGGGCGGATCAAGGTGAACGGCGAGCCGGTGGACGAGGACTACCTGTTCCCGGGGGACGAACCGTCCTCCGACGCGTTCGACATCGTGGTGCCGGAGGGAAAGCTGTGGGTCATGGGGGACCACCGCGGCAGATCACGTGACTCACGGGACCACCTCGGCCAACCAGGAGGCGGCGCCGTCCCGGTCGGCAAGGTGATCGGCCGTGCCGACTGGATCGCCTGGCCGGTGGGCCACTGGACGGCCTTGCACCGCCCGCGCGCCTTCGACGGCATACCGGGCGCGGCGGGCAGCCATGGGTAGCCGGGGGCGGCCCAGGCACGGGCATCAGGGGGCCGCGGGCGCGGATGAGTCGGACGGGGAAGAGGCATACGGGGGCGGCTCGCACGGGTCCGCTTCGTTCCGGTCCGAGTATGGGACCGGCGGGCCCGAGTATGGAACCAGCGCGCCCGAGTACGGAACCGACCACGGGCCCGGCTCCGGAACCGGCTACAGGGCTGACTCGTACGCGGGGCACGGTGGCAGCCCGTACGAAAGCGCAGGTCACTGGGACGGTTCGTATGGCGAAGGAGCCGGGGCCGGCGACGGCGCGCGCGTCAGCACGCGAACGACCAGGCCCGCCACTGGAGGACGTGCCGCACGGCGGCGCCAGGCGCGCCGCATCAAACGGCGCAGGCGTCGCTCCTATCTCAAAGAGATACCGATCCTCATCGGTGTGGCGCTGGCCATCGCGCTGGTGCTCAAGACGTTCCTCGTCCAGGCATTCGTGATCCCCTCCGGCTCCATGGAAGAGACCATCCGGATCGGCGACCGGGTGCTGGTGGACAAGCTCACCCCCTGGTTCGGCTCGGAACCCGAGCGCGGCGACGTGGTGGTCTTCAAGGACCCCGGGGGCTGGCTGAAGGACGAGCAGGTCACCTCCGCCGACGATCCGGTCGTGGTCAAGCAGATCAAGGAGTTCATGACCTTCATCGGTCTGCTCCCGTCGGCCGACGAGCAGGACCTGATCAAGCGAGTGGTGGGTGTCGGGGGCGACACCGTCAAGTGCTGCGACAAGCAAGGGCATGTCACGGTCAACGGCACCCCCCTGAACGAGCCGTACATACATCCGGGCGATGTGCCCTCGCAGATCACATTCGAGGTCAAGGTTCCGGCCGGCCGGATCTTCGTGATGGGCGACCACCGCTCCAATTCGGCGGACTCGCGGTATCACCTGGACGAGCCGTACCGTGGGACGATCTCGGTGGACAACGTGGTCGGCCGGGCCGTGGTCATCGCCTGGCCGGTGGGACACTGGCGCCGCCTGGAGGAGCCTGACACCTATGCGACCGTGCGCGACGCGCCGGACGCGAGGGCGACGGCGGGGCGGGCTCCGCATAGTGTGTCCTCCGACGGTTTGTCCGAACTCCCGACCCCTGCGGAACTCCCGCTCGTTATGGGAGTGGTGGGCCTGCACCGGCTATCGGGCAGGCAGTGGCGTGGAGTAAGGAGTGGATGTGGGGGACTTGGCGGTCGGCGCGCGGTCCGGAACCGGAGAGCCCGAAGAGCCGGCGGGAAACGGTGAGTCCTCACAGTCCGCCGCGTCCGGTGGGCCGGGGGGACCGGCGGGTCCGGCGCGGGCGGCGGGTCCGGGACAGCCGGCCGGCCCCGGTCGACCGGAGGGTGTGGGAGTGCCGTTGGACAAGGAACAACCGGGGGACGAGGAGGAGAGCGGCAGCGTGAAGAAGGGCAAGAAGCCGCGTGCCTTCTGGAAAGAGCTGCCGATCCTCATCGGGATCGCGCTGATCCTGGCGCTGATCATCAAGACGTTCCTGGTGCAGGCGTTCTCCATCCCGTCGGACTCGATGCAGGACACCTTGCAGCGCGGTGACCGGGTACTGGTGGACAAGCTCACCCCGTGGTTCGGCTCCGAACCGGAACGGGGCGAGGTGGTGGTCTTCCACGACCCGGGCGGCTGGCTGAACGAGGTGCCCACGCCCGAGCCCAACGCGATCCAGCAGGTCCTCAGCTTCATCGGCCTGATGCCGTCGGCCGAGGAGAAGGACCTGATCAAGCGGGTCATCGCCGTCGGCGGTGACACCGTGGAGTGCCAGGGCACCGGTCCGGTCAAGGTCAACGGCACGGCCCTGAAGGAGGACTCGTACCTCTACCCGGGCAACACGCCGTGCGGCGACAAGCCGTTCGGGCCGATCAAGGTGCCCAAGGACAGCATCTGGGTCATGGGCGACCACCGCCAGGACTCCCTCGACTCGCGCTATCACACGAACCTCAAGGGCAACGGCACGGTCGAGGTCAAGCAGGTCGTGGGGCGCGCCTTCACGATCGCCTGGCCGGTCAACCGCTGGTCGTGGCTGTCGGTGCCGGACACCTTCGACCAGCCCGCGCTGAACAAGGCCATGGCGGCGACGCCGGCGGCGCTCGGTCTGGCGGGCGCGGTACCGATCGTGCTGTGGCGGCGCCGCAGGCGGGTCGCGAGGGCGGCGCAGCCGGTGGAGCAGGCGTCCGACTGAGCGGGTGACCGTACCGGACCGCGCATGAGGTGTGCGGTCCGGAAGGACAGAGGTCGACGGTGCCGGATTGCTCTCCTGGTGAGCGTCACAGCGTCGTGGCGTCGCGTGCGTACGTCGGCAGATCGTCCCGGCTCATGGTGCTGACTGGGGTACGTACCCCCAGGTAGGGTGCCGTCCCAGATCTTCGACGCGGGTCGTTCGCGGGGCGGGAGCGCTGGGATGAGCAGCAGCAAGGCGCGTACGGTCGACGGCCGCGGCCGGACGACGGGCAGTGTGCTGTCCGGTCTGGTCGTGGCCGTCGGCTGTGTGCTGTTCCTGGGCGGCTTCGTATGGGGAGCGCTGACCTACCGCCCCTATACGGTGCCGACCGACTCGATGGCCCCGACGATCGGAGTGGGGGACCGGGTGCTGGCCGAGCGGGTGGACGGCTCCGAGGTGCGGCGCGGGGACGTCGTGGTCTTCCGGGACGCGGTGTGGGGCGATGTGCCGATGATCAAGCGGGTCGTCGGGGTGGGCGGCGACACGGTCGCCTGCTGCAGCAAGGACGGCCGGCTGACGATCAACGGCAAGCCTGTCGAAGAACCGTATCTGCACGCCACGGGCCCGGCCTCGCCGACCGGCTTCAGCTCCAAGGTACCGGTGGGCCAGCTCTTCCTCCTCGGCGATCACCGCAATGACTCCCTGGACTCCCGCACGCACCTCAAGGACGCCGACCACGGCTCCGTGTCGCGCAAGGCCGTGGACGCGCGGGTGGACGCCAGAGCGTGGCCGGTCGGCAACATGGGCGTGGTGGAACGGCCGGAGAGCTTCGCGGCGATGCCCGGCGGCACGTCGCAGCCCGGGCCGGTACGCGTCATCGTCGTCGCGGTCGTCGTCGGAGCGGTGATGATTCTGGGCGGCGCGGCGTACGGGCCGCTGGCGCGGTGGAGGAGACGCAGGAATGGCTGACGTGACGGGCGCTGATGCTACGGGTGAGGGCGGGGCGTATGAGGTGTCCGAGGAGCCTGAGACGCTCGGGGGGCTGCCGGTGGAGGTGCGCCAGGTCGCACGGGTAGTACTGCTCGACCCGGACGACCGGGTCCTGCTGCTGAACGGCTATGAACCAGGCGATCCCTCTCGCACCTGGTGGTTCACGCCGGGGGGCGGGCTGGAGGGCGAGGAGACCCGTGAGGAGGCCGCACACAGGGAGCTGGCCGAGGAGACGGGGATCGTCGGCGTACAACTGGGGCCGCTGCTGTGGAAGCGGCGCTGCGCCTTCCCCTTCGACGGCAGGCGCTGGGAACAGGACGAGTGGTACTACCTGGCTCGTACCGACCGGACTGCAACCGAGATGTCGGGGCAGACAGATCTTGAGCGGCGCAGCGTGTCGGGAGTGAGGTGGTGGACTCTGGAAGATCTTTCCGTGTCGCATGAGACGGTGTATCCGACGAAATTCGCCGAGCTGCTGCGCAGGCTGCTCGACGAAGGGCCCCCTGACGCGCCGGTGCTGCTGGCTACCGAGAGCGTCTGACGCACAATAGGGGGACGCACGGCTGAAGGGGATCTGCCATGAGCGCCGAGGACCTCGAGAAGTACGAGACCGAGATGGAGCTGAAGCTCTACCGGGAGTACCGCGATGTCGTCGGGCTGTTCAAGTACGTGATCGAGACCGAGCGTCGCTTCTATCTCACGAACGACTACGAGATGCAGGTGCACTCCGTACAGGGCGAGGTCTTTTTCGAGGTCTCCATGGCTGATGCATGGGTCTGGGACATGTACCGGCCCGCTCGGTTCGTGAAGCAGGTACGGGTGTTGACGTTCAAGGACGTGAACATCGAGGAGCTGAACAAGAGTGACCTGGATCTTCCGGGGAGCTGAGACCGCCGAGCCGGTCGAGGGCAGGCGCGCTGGGCCTGGCGTCGGCCTCGAAGGGGTCGTAGATGCTGGGGCCTCACCTGGGCGAGTGACGAAGTTGTCCACAACCGCTCGGTAGTCCACCAAGATCCAACATTTCGTGGCTGAAGCGTCACAGTCGGTGCCGGAGGTGGTGCCGAGTGAACGCCACGGACGAGAAGAATCGCCGACCTGACCGGCGCAAGAGGGACTCGCAGGGACATCCGCGTGAGCAAAGCTCCCTGAAATATCAGCCTGACGGACGCGCTCAGGCAGCGGTGGATGCGGGGGGCCCGTCACCCCCGGAGGACAGGCCACGAGGGCTGGATGGCGTACCGCGGGAGCCGTGCGACGCAACACCGCGAGTCCGGAGCGGCCGGTCGGTGACAAGCTGCGGAGACGGCCCGCCCGGTTCCCGTACCGTCGCCCGAGCCGCCTCCCGACGCTCCCGCCCCCGCCGCCCCAGACACCCCATCGGGCCGGCCACCGCTCCCTACGACCTGCCCGTCAGCAGTGCGCGCCGAGCGCTCGGACGCTACGGGGAAGACCTGGCGGCACGGCACCTGACCACCGTCGGCATGCGCATCCTGGACCGTAACTGGCGATGTCAGGACGGCGAGGTCGACATCGTGGCGGCCGACGGTGACGCCTTGGTGCTCTGCGAGGTCAAGGCCCGCCGTGCGGGCTCGTACGAACACCCCATGGCGGCCGTACGGCCGGAGAAGGCCGCCCGCCTTCTGCGCCTGGCGGAACGCTGGCTGGAGGAACACGGCGGCCCACCGCCCGGCGGAGTGCGCATCGACGTGGTCGGAGTGCTGCTGCCGTCACGTGGCGCACCGGTTCTGGAGCATGTGCGGGGAGCGACCTGACATGGGATTCGCCCGCACGTGCTCGGTCGCACTGGTCGGGGTCGAAGGCGTGGTCGTGGAGGTCCAGGCGGATCTGGAGCCGGGAGTGGCGGCCTTCGCACTCGTCGGACTGCCGGACAAGAGCCTGATCGAATCGCGGGACAGAGTACGGGCCGCCGTTGTGAACTCCGGCGGTGAATGGCCGCAGAAGAAGCTCACCGTCGGCCTCAGCCCGGCCTCCGTGCCCAAGGGCGGCAGTGGGTTCGACCTCGCCGTGGCCTGCGCGGTGCTCGGCGCGGCGGAACGGATCGATCCGCGGGAACTGTCCGACCTCGTCATGATCGGTGAGCTGGGGCTGGACGGCCGTGTCCGACCGGTGCGCGGAGTGCTCCCGGCCGTCCTGGCGGCGGCCGACGCCGGATACCGCCAGGTGGTCGTACCGGAGAAGACCGTGGCCGAGGCATCGCTCGTCCCGGGCGTCTCCGTCCTCGGCGTACGCAGCCTCAGGCAGCTGATCGCGGTGCTCACCGACGAACCGGTGCCGGAAGAAGAGGAAGACAACGCGGCCGCCGAGGGACGCCCGGATTCTCTGCTGGCCGGCCTGGCCGTACCCGGTACCGGGCTGGGGACGGAGCGCACGATCGGCGACCGGCTGCCCGACCTGTCGGACGTCGCCGGACAGTACAGCGCGCGAAGAGCCCTGGAGGTGGCGGCAGCCGGACGCCACCACATCTTCTTCCTGGGCCCTCCGGGAGCTGGGAAAACCCTTCTGGCCGAACGCCTGCCCGGCCTGCTTCCCCGTCTCTCGCCCAAGGAGTCCCTGGAGGTGACGGCGGTGCATTCGGTGGCCGGTGCCCTGCCGCCGGGGCAGCCACTGGTGGATCGCCCCCCGTACTGCGCGCCTCACCACAGCGCGACGATGGCCTCGCTCGTGGGCGGCGGCAGCGGCCTGCCCCGGCCGGGAGCCGTGTCGCTGGCGCATCACGGCGTCTTGTTCATCGACGAAGCAGCCGAATGCAATGCCCGCGTACTGGACGCGCTGCGGCAGCCGCTGGAATCGGGATACGTCGTAGTCGCACGGGCCGCCGGAATGATGCGGATGCCGGCGAAGTTCCTGCTGGCCCTGGCTGCCAACCCTTGTCCTTGCGGGCGCCACGGCACACTCGGAGGCGGCTGTGAATGCCGCCCGTCCACCATCCGGCGCTACCGTGCCCGGTTGTCGGGTCCGCTGATGGACCGGGTCGATCTGCGGGTGGCGGTGGAGCCCGTCGCACGTTCCGAATTGCTCTCGCTCGCCCAGAGCGCCGAAACCACTGCCGAAGTGGCCGAACGAGTACGAGCAGCCCGCGACCGCGCCGCAGCCCGGCTCACGGACACGCCATGGAGCACCAACAGTGAGGTTCCGGGACACGAATTGCGAACGCGCTGGCAAGTCGCCCCGGGCGCGATGGCGCAGGCAGAACACGACCTCGAAACCGGCCTCCTGACGGCCCGCGGAATGGACCGCGTACTCCGGGTCGCCTGGACCTCAGCCGACCTCGCAGGCCACGACCGCCCGACGGCCGAAGACATCAACTGGGCTCTGGAACTCCGTACGGGTATCAGGCGGGGGGTGCCTTTGGCAGCGGGGGTGAGGTGAGCGAGGAGAGGCGCGCGCCCCTTCGGTCGGGTTGTTGGGCTAGCCGGCGGCCCTTGCGGTAGGCGTGCCCCGGCGCTGCGGGTGTGGTGTTGCCGGTGTGGTGCTGCGAATGCCGCCGCGGCGTTGGGCGCGGAAGTGATGCGCATGGAAGGGCGTCGCGCGGCGGGCGGATGTGGTGCCGCGACGATGGGGCGATCCGTGTTCCGGTGGCTGACGGTCGCCCGCGGCCCGCGGCCCGCGGCCCGCGGTCCGCCGCTCGCCGACGGTCGAAGGGAGGGGGAGGGGGGAGGGGGAGCGAGCACAGTCATCTCGTGCTTCGCCTTAGCTCGGGCGGGTGAGAACGTCCGTGACCTGAGCGTAGGGCCGAACGGATGACGGATGAAGGCGGGCAGCGGGCCGCAGACGATGATGCCTGGCCGCGATCGCTGGCCCGGCAGACCGACGTATGGCGACTCAGTTACCGATTACCCCTTTCGACTACACGGCGCTGCTCGGCTGACGAGGAATCGGTAATCGAAGAAGGGGAAGGGAAGAGGGACATGCGGGGGACCGAGGGCTGTTCCACGGCGAGCGCCAGGGAGCCGGCGCATGAGTGAAGTGGGAGAGGAAGAGAGGGCAGCACGCGCGGCACTGACGCGTATCGCTGAGCCCGGTGACGAAGCGGTAGGCCGGTGCCTGCGGCAGACGACGCCGGTGCACCTCGTACAGTCCCTGTTCGGCGAGCGGGACATGCCGTCAGGAGTGTCGAAAGAAAAATACAAGAGCCTGCGCCTGCGAGCGGCTCGGACGGACGCCGACGGAGCTGCTGCGGACCTTGCGGCTGTCGCTGCACTCGGTGGCCGGTTCGTCTGTCCGGGAGACGACGAGTGGCCACAGCAGTTGAACGATTTGGGGGATGGCAAACCCGTCGGCCTGTGGGTGCGTGGGAGCGCGAACTTGCGCATGTGGGCTTTACGGTCCGTCGCGGTCGTCGGCGCTCGCGCCTGCACGGAGTACGGCGCTCACTTGGCAGCCACCCTCAGCGCCGGCCTGGCCGACCGCGGCTGGACGGTGGTGTCAGGAGCTGCTTACGGAGTGGACGGTGCGGCTCATCGAGGTGCCCTGGCGGCGAAGGGGGCCTCGGTCGCTGTACTGGCCTCCGGCGTCGACTACGCCTATCCGCGGGGACACACCGAATTGATCCGTCGGCTTGCGGAACAGGGCCTGGTGATCGCGGAGTTGCCACCGGGAGATCATCCGACCCGGAGCCGATTCATTCTCCGGAATCGAGTCATCGCGGCCCTCACCCGCGGCACCGTGGTCGTAGAGGCCGAACTGCGCAGCGGATCCCTGGTCACCGCTCGGCGGGCGACGGAGCTCGGCCGGTTCACCATGGGGATGCCGGGGCCGGTCACCAGCGGACTGTCGGCGGGAGTGCACCAACTGCTGCGAGGTGAGGCCGTAGTGGTGACCGAAGCCGCCGAAGTGATCGAGTTGGTCGGCAGCATCGGCGACCTCGCTCCCGCGCAGCGTGGGCCGACCCTGGCGCATGATCTTCTTGATCCGGTGGCGTCCCGGGTGCTCGAAGCGGTCCCCGCACGGGGTGGTGCG
The DNA here is from genome assembly GCF_040646595.1 of Streptomyces sp. NPDC045470. Taxonomy (NCBI): domain Bacteria; kingdom Bacillati; phylum Actinomycetota; class Actinomycetes; order Kitasatosporales; family Streptomycetaceae; genus Streptomyces; species Streptomyces sp. NPDC045470. The sequence goes on along the minus strand of NZ_JBEZAN010000002.1, from coordinate 146,561 downwards.
GACTCGCGGCGGCTGGCTCGGGACTCGGGCACGGCAGAGGAAGTCGCGCAGGGCAAGCTCTTCGAGCTGCAGTCGCTGGGATTCGTTCAAAGGTGTGGACCTGTATGGGGGTTGGCGCGACGTCCCGTATCCATCACGGGGCCCCGGGGAGGCGGTGCTTGACATGTGGCGAACGGGTGAAAAGGGAGGAGGGGAAGTGGCTGTAAGGGCCGGTTTGGATGCGATTCTGTACGTGGAGCCTTGTCGTCGCTGGACGGCGGCGAGGCGCATCGGTCGTCGCCGTGGCGGTCTGTGGTGAAGCCGCGTGCGGAGGAGCGTGCGCCGGGCGCCCGTAACGACGCTTCCATCCCCCTGCGAGTGGAATCGGCGTCGCCTCGTGTAACCCGGGGGTGCGGGCAGCGGAACGTATCTGCGCACTCCCGGACCACCCTTCATCGCGCATCGCGACACTGCAGTCACGCTACGCTCACGAGTAATTGAACCTCACGCACGTGTTCCCCAGTGTTTCGGCAGAACGGCTCAAGGCAACGAATGCCCCAGCACACCTCCGGGTCCGACCGCGCGGCCGCGCCCCCCGCCGCACGCGGTAGCGTGCGCCCCGCCGCGCCCACCTCGCTGGAGGAGCTGTGGCGCGCCTACAAGATCTCAGGCGACGGGCGGCTGCGTGAGCAGCTGATCCTGCACTACTCGCCCCTGGTGAAGTACGTCGCCGGCCGGGTCAGTGTCGGCCTGCCGCCCAACGTCGAGCAGGCCGACTTCGTCTCCTCCGGAGTCTTCGGGCTCATCGATGCCATCGAGAAGTTCGATCCCGAGCGGTCGATCAAGTTCGAGACGTACGCCATCACCCGCATCCGGGGCGCGATGATCGACGAACTGCGGGCACTGGACTGGATCCCGCGGTCGGTGCGGCAGAAAGCCAGGGCGGTCGAGCGGGCCTACGCCACACTGGAGGCCCAGCTGCGGCGTACCCCGTCCGAAGCGGAGGTGGCCTCGGAAATGGGCATCGCCTTGGAGGAACTCCACGGGGTCTTCAGCCAACTGTCCCTGGCCAATGTCGTCGCCCTGGAGGAGCTGCTGCACGTCGGTGGCGAGGGCGGTGACCGGTTGAGCCTGATGGACACCTTGGAGGACACGGCTGCCGACAACCCGGTCGAGGTGGCCGAGGACCGCGAGCTGCGGCGACTGCTCGCCAGGGCCATCAACACGCTTCCTGAGCGGGAGAAGACCGTCGTGACGCTTTACTACTACGAGGGCCTCACGCTCGCCGAGATCGGCAATGTCCTCGGGGTCACCGAGAGCAGGGTCAGCCAGATCCACACCAAGTCCGTACTCCAGCTCCGCGCCAAACTGGCTGACGTGGGGCGGTGAGCCGGGGCAGGGGGTGGGAGCCGTGGGCCTCCGTTCAGTGGGGCGCGTGCTGTCGTGTCGTAGCCGGGGTGGAGGCTCTTGTCGTCGGAAGCTGGAGAGAAGCGGGCCGGTGCCGGCTGGGGACGAGAAGCAGCTGATGCTTTGCTGGAGGCAGAGGTTCCTGCGCGCACGGGGGCCGAGGACTGTTGCCGGTGTTCACGATGGCGGAGGTCCATCGGTTCCTGCGCGCGCGGGGGGAGCGAGGGTTCTCCATCGAGGTGGGCGACGAGGCCCCGGGTCGGTTCCTGCGCGTGGGGGCGAGGCGGCGAAGTCACTGCGCCGACGTCCTTCCTTCGCCCGGCTCTGCACTGTGGCCTTCGCCTGGCTCTTGGACTGCGCTTTCGCGGCTCCGAGCCCCTGACGGTCATTCCGAGTTCGGCGCTCGCTTCTCGCTTCGCCTCCCCCCCCGCCCCCCCCCGCCCACCCACCCCACCTCCGCCGCTCTCCTCTTTCGCCCTGGCCGTACCCCGCGGCGGTTCGAGCGCAGCCGGTTTCCCGGCGGCGTTCGTGCCTGGAGGGCCGCATTGGAGCTCGCTGTTATAGGCCGCACTCAAGCTCACGCCGCCCCCAGGGCCGCCTCCTCAGGAACCGCAGCGCTCCGCGCCTAATCCGCAGCTCCCGCGCCTGACCCGCAGCCCCGCGCCTGCCCGCGGCGTCCGCGTCTGACCGCCGAACCCGGGCGTGACTGCCGAACCTGGACCTGGCTGCGATGCCTGCGTCTGATCGTCCGCACTCCCCGGCTGCGGCCCCGGGCCTGGTTGCGGTGCCCGTGTCTGGTTGTCGGACTTGACCTATGGCCGATCCGGATTGGCTCGGGATCGGTCGGGGGTAGTTCCGGGCGCTCGCCCTGCGGTCGATCCGTACTCTGCCCCGCTGCGGAGGGCCCGCAGCGGACAGGCAGTCCTGGCGGCTGTCTGACCTCCGACGCACGCACCTGCGGTCGCTCCGCGATCACCGGGACCGATACCCGTCTGCGCATCAGTACCCATGCCAAGCGCTCTGTGGCCCCGTCCCTCCCGGACGTCACGTCGGCGCTCGCTTCCGTGTTTGCCTGCCTGCTCGGCATCGTGTGCGCGCCTACGAGGTCGTCCTATGGCGGCTGCCCTTGCTCGTTTCCTTCCCTAGCTGGATTTCTGCCTCTGGTCCTCTTCCCTTCCCGACCTGCCTTCTCCCGGTGTCTCGCCGCGTCGTCGGCCCGCCGTGGCCCCCTCTCGTCGCCCTTCTCGGTGTCCTTCTCCCGGGTGTCGGCATGGACACATCGTGATGCGGAGTGCCATGTCCGCGGTGCCATCCGTAGAGTGGTGACGTGCCCAGGATTCGAGCGGCCTCTGTGGCCGAGCACCGGACGATGCAGCGTGGCGCCCTTCTGGACGCCGCCCGCACCCTGCTGTCCGAAGGCGGGACCGAGGCGTTGACCTTCCCCGCCCTCGCTGAGCGAACGGGCCTCGCGCGCTCCTCCGTCTACGAGTACTTCCGTTCCCGCGCGGCTGTCGTCGAAGAGCTCTGCGCTGTCGACTTCCCCGTATGGGCGGCTGAGGTCGAGGCGGCGATGGAGCGGGTCGAGACACCCGAGGCCAAGATCGAGGCGTATGTGCGGCAACAGCTCGCGCTGGTCGGCGACCGCCGTCACCGAGCCGTCGTCGCGATCTCGGCCGGTGAGCTGGACGCCGGCGCGCGGGAGAAGATCCGTGCCGCGCACGGGGGACTGATCGCGATGATCGTGGAGGCGCTGGCCGGCCTCGGTCACGAGCAACCACGTCTCGCCGCCATGCTGCTTCAGGGGATCGTCGACGCCGCTGTCCGCCGCATCGAGCTCGGGGCTGCGGAAGAGCCGACGCAGATCACGGAGGCCGCGGTCGCCATGGTCCTGGGTGGGGTAAGAGGCTGATCGGTCGGTCGATCCTCCCTGCACGAGGTAGTGGGTGGTGTGGGGTGTGGGGGACGGAGATCGGCGCTGTTGCAGGATCGGGCGCGTAGGCACGAGTAAGGGCCGTTGGCGGGTTCCATTTGCGTGTGCCGCCTGCGTCGGGGATCTCGAACGCTGAGATTGACGTGAGCGCGGCGGATCGCGACGTCCTGGTTCGCTGCTCGGCTCGGGCACGCCGATGACCGGGAGGAGCCGCGAAGGGCCGGGGTTCAGCATTGCCGCGGGGAGCAGGGACAGCGGGTCCAGGTAGGTCTTGTCGCGCAGCAGGCCCCAGTGCAGGCAAGGGGTGGAGCAGTGGAACGGGCCTGGGCCGAGCTTGGCCACTGCCTGACCGGCGGTGACGTGGTCACCCTTGCGGACGGTCGGGTGGACCGGTTCGTAGGTGGTGCGTAGGGGCGGGTGACCGGACCCCGAGACTTCGATCGACAGGACGCCTCGGCCTGCCACCTTGCCGGCGAAGAGAACGCGTCCGGGGGCGGCTGCCCGTACCGTCGCGTCCTCGGCCGCGAGGAGATCCACCCCCCGATGGCCGGGCGCCCAGGGGGCGGGTGGGGGCTCCCAGCCGCGCGCGATGGTGGGCCGCGCGCCGGCCGCTCCAGTGACGGGCCAAGCTCGCTCGCCGGTAGCCGGCGGTGCGGGGCGGCTTCGGTCAGGATCGATCGGGTGGGCGGGTGCCGGACGGCGTTCCGATGACCTTGCGAGTTCCTCGGAACCGGGCTGAACGGCACCGGCGAAGGCCAATCCAGCCGTGGAGGAGGCTCCAGCCGTGGGGGAGGCTCCAGTCGGGGCGGCGGCTACGGCCGCCAGCACGGCAGATGTGGTGCCCGCTGCGCACAGGGCCAGGAGGCGGACGGCTGGGGGAGCGGTGCGCCGGGCGTACGCCGCCCGCCTGGATCCGGAGGCGAGGGGGACTGGTGAGTGGCCAGCCCCGGGCGATACCCGTGGGCGGCGTGTGGCGGTAGTGGGCACGGCGTGCACGTCGCGCGCCGGCTGTCGGGTGACTGCGGTGCGTACGGTCTCGATAACAGTTCGTTGTCGCATGTCACGACGGTGCCCCGATCGGCTGCGGCTTGGGGATCTTGAGCTGGATCGGTGGACTACCGACGGGTTGTGTGCAACCACGTCACCCGTGCGATACCCCGGGATCTGCCCGGAGCGCTCCCTCCCGTCTCGGAACGCTCCCCAAGGCGCCAATGCTCCAGGCAGGCAGCAGGCAGCAGGCAGCAGGCAGCAGGCAGCAGGCAGCAGGCAGGGGGCGCGGGGCACGCGTCACGCGTCACGCGTCACACCGGAAACTCCGGAAGGCCGGGAAGCCGGGAAGCCGGAAGCCGTGCAGTCGTAAAGCTTGAACAGCCTGGCGGGCCCGTACCCCGACCCTCCCACCCCACCCCCGACCGCACCCCCTCCCCGCCCCCACCCCCTGGCCGAAAGGAGTGTGTCGCCCGTCCCTTCGGCGGTCCCGTACACTTCTTGTGGCGATCCGGGTCACCGGGTCGACTTCGCACGCCCCGCCACCAGCGCACATTTCCCATTCGGGCAGCACGGTGGACGCGCCCCTCGGTCCTCGGAAGGCCCCGCAAGGTTCCTTCCCCGGCAGAGCGCGCCGGGGCGTCAGGCACCGCGGCCGCCCGGCCGCAGTGGAACCGAGTAACACGAGGAGTACGGCCATGGCCGTCGTCACGATGCGGGAGCTGCTGGAGAGCGGCGTCCACTTCGGGCACCAGACCCGCCGTTGGAACCCGAAGATGAAGCGCTTCATCTTCACGGAGCGCAACGGCATCTACATCATCGACCTGCTCCAGTCGCTGTCGTACATCGACCGCGCCTACGAGTTCGTCAAGGAGACCGTCGCCCACGGCGGCTCGGTGATGTTCGTCGGCACCAAGAAGCAGGCCCAGGAGGCCATTGCCGAGCAGGCGACCCGCGTGGGCATGCCCTACGTGAACCAGCGCTGGCTCGGCGGCATGCTGACCAACTTCTCGACCGTCTACAAGCGCCTGCAGCGTCTGAAGGAGCTCGAGCAGATCGACTTCGAGGATGTGGCCGCCTCCGGCCTCACCAAGAAGGAGCTGCTGGTCCTCTCCCGCGAGAAGGCCAAGCTGGAGAAGACCCTCGGCGGTATCCGCGAGATGCAGAAGGTGCCCAGCGCCGTCTGGATCGTGGACACCAAGAAGGAGCACATCGCCGTCGGCGAGGCGCGCAAGCTCAACATCCCGGTCGTGGCGATCCTCGACACGAACTGCGACCCGGACGAGGTCGACTACAAGATCCCGGGCAACGACGACGCGATCCGCTCCGTCACCCTGCTCACCCGCGTGATCGCCGACGCCGTCGCCGAGGGCCTCATCGCCCGCTCCGGCGTCGCCACCGGCGACCAGAAGCCGGGCGAGAAGGCCGGCGAGCCGCTCGCCGAGTGGGAGCGCGACCTGCTCGAGGGCGAGAAGAAGGCCGACGACGCCAAGGCCGACGAGGCCAAGGCCGAGGACAAGCCCGCCGAGGCCCCCGCTGCCGAGGCTCCGGCTGCCGAGGCCCCCGCCGCCGAGGCCGAGAAGCCGGCCGCGGACGCCGAGCAGGCCTGACGCCGCACCACCGGTTGACGACGGCGGGGGAGGGCGCCACGAGCGCCGCCCCCGCCGTCCACCCGTAGATCTTTCGACTGTCGAGATTTCGAGAAGAGATTCACAGACCATGGCGAACTACACCGCCGCGGACGTCAAGAAGCTCCGTGAGCTGACCGGCGCCGGCATGATGGACTGCAAGAAGGCCCTGGACGAGGCCGAGGGCAGCGTCGACAAGGCCGTGGAGATCCTCCGCGTCAAGGGCCAGAAGGGCGTCGCCAAGCGCGAGAGCCGTTCGGCCGAGAACGGCGCCGTCGTCTCCCTCATCTCCGAGGACAAGACCTCCGGCGTCCTGCTGGAGCTGAAGTGCGAGACGGACTTCGTCGCCAAGGGCGAGAAGTTCCTGGCCGTCGCCAACGCGCTCGCCGCGCACGTCGCCGCCACCTCCCCGGCCGACCTCCAGGCGCTGCTCGCCTCCGAGATCGAGGCCGGTAAGACCGTCCAGGCGTACGTCGACGAGGCCAACGCCACGCTCGGCGAGAAGATCGTCCTGGACCGCTTCGCGCAGTTCTCCGGCGGCTACGTGGCCGCCTACATGCACCGCACCATGCCCGACCTCCCGCCGCAGGTCGGCGTCCTGGTCGAGCTGGACAAGGAGAACGCCGAGACCGCCAAGGACGTCGCGCAGCACATCGCCGCGTTCGCGCCGAAGTACCTCACCCGTGAGGACGTTCCGGCCGACGTCGTCGAGAACGAGCGTCGCGTCGCCGAGGCCACCTCGCGCGAGGAGGGCAAGCCCGAGGCCGCCCTCCCGAAGATCGTCGAGGGTCGCGTCAACGGCTTCTTCAAGGAGAACACGCTGCTCGCGCAGCCCTTCGCGAAGGACAACAAGAAGTCCGTCGAGAAGGTCCTGAACGAGGCCGGTGTCTCGCTGAAGCGCTTCGCGCGCATCCGCGTCGGCGCCTGAGCCAAGCCGTGGGCCTTGCCGCCAAGGCCAGCGAATGACCTGCGGCCCCGCTAGGGTCGTACGCAGTCGGCCGCATACCGGCCGGCCGCAGATGTGACGAGGAGGCCATTGCCGTACAGGGATCTGCACCAGACCCCCGGCAATGGCCTTCTTCGTATGTGCACGAGGAGAGCGTGATGAATCAGGGTGCCGACGGCGCGGACACAGCCCACAAAGCCGACAGTGACGGGAAGGGACGCTTCCTTCTGAAGCTGTCGGGCGAAGCGTTCGCCGGCGGCGGCGGACTGGGTGTCGACCCCGATGTCGTGCACGCCATCGCCCGCGAGATCGCAGCCGTGGTCCGCGACGGCTACGAGATCGCCATCGTGATCGGCGGTGGCAACTTCTTCCGCGGCGCCGAACTGCAGCAGCGCGGCATGGACCGCGCCCGCTCCGACTACATGGGCATGCTCGGTACGGTCATGAACTGCCTGGCCCTCCAGGACTTCCTGGAGAAGGAGGGCATCGACTGCCGGGTACAGACCGCCATCACCATGGGACAGGTCGCGGAGCCGTACATTCCGCTGCGCGCCGTCCGCCACATGGAGAAGGGCCGCGTGGTCATCTTCGGAGCGGGCATGGGCATGCCGTACTTCTCCACCGACACCACCGCGGCGCAGCGCGCCCTTGAGGTCGGCGCCGAGGCCATGCTGATGGGCAAGAACGGGGTGGACGGGGTCTACGACGCCGACCCCAAGAAGTTCCCGGACGCGGTGAAGTTCGACGCCCTGGAGTACGGCGAGGTCATCACCCGCGACCTCAAGGTCGCCGACGCCACCGCCATCACGCTCTGCCGTGACAACAAGCTTCCGATCCTCGTCTTCGAGCTGCTCGCCGAGGGCAACATCGCGCGCGCGGTGAAGGGTGAGAAGATCGGCACGCTCGTCAGCGATCAGGGCACCCGGGCCTGACGGCCCCAACTGCCGTAGTGCCGTACGGGCAGGGCTCCGTACGGGCGGCAACCCCGGGTCGTGGCTGACCTCGGCACGGGGATGGACAACGGCCTGCCGGTCGGACACCGTGCAGGAGAAGACGCGCGGCAGGGGCGAGGCTCTGCTTCTTACCGAAAAGACCAGGAGCAAGTGGTGATCGAAGAGATCCTCCTCGAGGCCGAGGAGAAGATGGAGAAGGCCGTCGTGGTCGCCAAGGAGGACTTCGCCGCGATTCGCACCGGGCGTGCGCACCCGGCGATGTTCAACAAGATCGTGGCGGACTACTACGGCGCCATGACGCCGATCAACCAGCTGGCGTCGTTCTCGGTTCCCGAACCGCGGATGGCCGTGGTGACCCCGTTCGACAAGAGCGCGCTGCGCAACATCGAGCAGGCGATCCGCGACTCCGACCTGGGCGTCAACCCGAGCAACGACGGCAACATCATTCGCGTGAACTTCCCGGAGCTCACCGAGGAGCGCCGCCGGGAGTTCATCAAGGTCGCGAAGAACAAGGCCGAGGACTCGAAGATCTCGATCCGCAGCATCCGGCGCAAGGCCAAGGAAAACCTCGACAAGCTCGTCAAGGACAAGGAGTCCGGCGAGGACGAGGTGCGCCGGGCGGAGAAGGAGCTCGACGACACCACCGCGAAGTACGTCGCGCAGGTGGACGAGCTCCTCAAGCACAAGGAATCCGAGCTCCTCGAGGTCTGATGAACGAGTCATCCTGGGGGGCCCCGCCTGGCGTCGGCCGAGCCGGTCAATGGGGACCACCCGAGCAGGGACCCGTCGGTACGGCGGGTCCCGCGCACGACTGGAGCGCGGCGGCGCAGACTCGCCCCATGCCCATCGTGCCCGACACAGGCGGACACCAGGACGACGACCGGAATCCTCTGGACGACGACCGGGACCACCGGGACGACCTGGGGGCCGCTCGGCCGAGCGGCCCCCTGTTCCGCGACGAACAGCCGCAGGAGCCCATGCCCACCTCTTTGCCGGGGCCCGACAGCTCACAGCAACCCCCCAAGCCGCAGAAGAAGAGCGCGGGACGCAACCTCCGGGCCGCCATAGGGGTCGGCGTCGGCCTCGGCGCGGTCATCCTCTTCTCGCTCTTCGTCTACAAGCCCCTGTTCGTGGGCGTGATAGTCATCGCGGTGGTCGTGGGCCTGTGGGAGCTGACCTCGCGGCTGGCGGAGCGCAAGGACGTCAAGGTCCCCCTGGTGCCGCTCGCGCTCGGCGGTACGGCGATGGTGGTCGCCGGCTACGTACGCGGCGCGGAGGGCGCCTGGGTGGCGATGGCGCTCACCGCGCTCGCCGCGCTCGTGTGGCGCATGACGGAGGCGCCCGAGAACTACCTCAGGGACGTCACGGCAGGCGTCTTCGCGGCGTTCTACGTGCCGTTCCTGGCGACGTTCGTGGCGATGATGCTCGCCGCCGACGACGGACCGCAGCGGGTCCTGACGTTCCTGCTGCTGACCGTCGTCAGCGACACGGGCGCGTACGCGGTGGGCTGGCGCTTCGGCAAGAACAAGCTCGCCCCGCGCATCAGCCCGGGCAAGACCCGCGAGGGCCTGCTGGGCGCGGTGCTGTTCGCCATGGTCGCGGGCGCGCTGTCCATGGAGCTGCTCATCACCGACGGCGCCTGGTGGCAGGGTCTGCTCCTGGGCATCGCCGTCGCGGCCAGCGCGACCCTCGGTGACCTCGGCGAATCCATGATCAAGCGGGACCTCGGCATCAAGGACATGGGCACCCTGCTGCCCGGTCACGGCGGGATCATGGACCGCCTGGACTCCCTCCTGCCGACCGCGCCGATCGTCTGGCTGCTGTACGTGATCTTTGTCGGCTCGGGCTGACCAGCGGTTTTCCGTACGCGGCCGTAGGGCCCGCCACCTCGCGTGGCGGGCCCTACGCACGTCGGGAACGGCCCCGGATCGCGTCGGCGATCGTCACTTCGTACGTCTGCGACACTGGAAGAACCATGCCTAAGCCCGGAGAACTGGCAGCGATCCGGCAGTAACCGGCCCCCTACCTGCGCTTTCGGCGTCGGCAAGGGGCCGGTTTCGGGGTTACTGGGCCGTCTCTGGGCCGTCAGGCTGGCTTGGGCCGGGCTGGAACGCCCGGTCAACAGCCTTCCTCGTACGCTCCTGACTCGATGGCATGAGATGCGCATACACACGCAACGTCAGAGCCGGGTCAGTGTGTCCTAGGTACTGGCTTACGGCCTTGATGCTCTCCCCGGCCTCCAACAGCAGTGAGGCGTAGAAGTGCCGCAGCGCGTGCATACCGTGCGCGCGTGCCGACTCGTACTTGCCGCCCTCTCCGGCGTCCGGAATGAGGCCGGCCACCGCGAGTGCGGGCTTCCACTCCTGGATGTTGAAGTTGCTCCGCCACACAACGCCGCCCGCGGTGTTCGTGAACAGGAGGCGGGCCGACACCTTCGGGCCGTCCGGCTTCCGCCATGGGAGTGTTATCTCCACCGGCTTGAAGGCATCCATGTGGACGCGTATCGCCTCAGCCACTGAGGACGGCAGCGGCACGTCCCGCTCCTTGCCGCACTTCGGCGGGGAGAACACAGCCTTTCCTCGGATGAGCTTCACCTGCCGTACCACTCGCAGAACGCCGCCCTCGAAGTCGAGCGCATCCTCAGCCAGTCCGACGATCTCGCCTTGCCGGAGTCCGCACCCAGCTCCGGTGTCCACCATGGTCCGGTACCGCCTGGGAAGCGCTGCGCGGACGGCGTGAACCTCAGTGGGCAGCCATGGCACAAGTCGTCGCCGCTCGACCGCCGGCGGCCGGACGGATTTCGCAGAGCACGGATTCCGCGGCAACAGCCCGTCGTCCACGGCCGCGCTCAGCACAGCTCGAACATCGCCATAGATGTTTCGCGCGTAAGCGCCGCTGACGGCAGGGTTTGCTTCCAGAGCGCTGACCAGTTCGCGGATGTGCTCGGGACGGAATGAGTCGAGCGGGCGCGAGCCAAGGACGGGGAAGGCGTGCAGCCGCAACCGCTGCTCGGCGACGATCTGGCTGGACACGTCGGCAGTGTGAGTCCGGAGCCACTTCTCGGCGTAGCTCTTGAGAGTGATTCGAGCTGCGCGGGGGTCGATGTAGTGGCCGCGTGACATGTCGGAAGCGGTGTTGGTGAGCCACTGCTCCGCAAGGCGCTTTTGCCGGTCGGGGAAGCTCTTGGACTTCTCGGTGCCGTCAGGGCCGATGTAGCGGGCGCGGTAGCGGAGGCCGATGCCGTAGCGGTCGGTCTTGATCCGGACGGGCTTGCCGTCCGGGCCTTTCTCCGTCTTGAACCATCGGTCTTGGATGTGGCCTGCCATGCGAAGGCGGTCCTTTCCAGAAATGCGGCAGGGCGCGGCCATGAGGCCGCGCCCTGCCTTCGATCGATGTTCGGTTGTCGTTACGTCAGGCGGCTTCGGCGTCGGCGCGCATCTGCTGCTCAGCCCAGCAACGCACGACGTCCGGGTCGTAGCGGAGGTACTTGCCGACGCGGAAGCCGGGCGGCCCGCAGCGCTTCTTGCGCCACTCGTAGACGGTTTCTTTGGGCACGTGGAACAGGTCGGCCACGTCGTCAGGGGTGAGGTAGCGATCCGGGAGCCCACCCCGGAGCGCATCTGTGGGAGGTGTATCAGCCATACGGCTGCTCTCCTTCGCGGCGAACGGGGGCTCTGCCCCCTTCTCTCTCAGGTCCGCTACGTCCGCTACATCCGCTACACCCCAGGTCAGGGCCATGATTTTTGTAGCGGATTGGTGGCGTGTAGCGGATAGGTCCCGCTACGCGGTGCGGAAGAGGACCGGCGGGGGTGTGGCGCTCGTATCCGCTACATGCTCCGTATCCGCTACATCGATCATGCTGTTGACCTGCGGTGTAGCGGACGTAGCGGACGTAGCGGACCTGGGGGAGGAAGGGGAGCAGTACCGCATCCAGGCGTCGGCGAGATCTTCCGCGTAGTAGCCCCGGGGGGTGCCGGAGGTGGTGCGGATGGGCCGGGTCCGGATCGGCTCGTTGGTGCCGGTCACGTACTCCTTGAGCATCTTGGCCAGGCTGCGGGGGGTCAGGTGCCGGCCGTCCATGTCGCCCCACGGTGAATCTTCCAGATTGTGGAGTTTGCGGAGGATTTCGGCGGTGGGCATCCGGTCGGCGCCGCAGAACACCCTGTCCCGCAGGTCGGTCAGGAGCTGGACGCCCAGGGAGGCCGGTTCGCCGTCCTTGGCCGCGGCGACCAGTTCCACGCAGGCCGCGCGGGCCCGCTCCGGCCAGGTGCCTCCGGCGGCTTCGGCCACGGCCAGCAGCGGCTCCCACACGTCCGCGGGCCGGTCGGAGATGCCCTCCGGCAGCTCCGGCCAGGCGTCGGTCACCTGCGTGCGCACCTGGTCGGCCCATGCGGCGAGCCGGTCGCGCAGGGCGTGCCCTTCCTTGCCGTTGGTGCGCTGGCGGTAGGGCTCGATGTGCTCGTTGGGTGCCCGTTTGCGCATCCGGATGATGACGGAGCGGGTCAGGATCGTGTCGGGCAGGGAGCCGAGTCCGGCCATGGCGACGGCGCAGAATGACGGGAAGGGCGCGGCGGCTTGGTTGGCGCCCTCACCGACGCACCGCAGGGAACTTGCGCCTCTGCGGTAGCCGGAGTTCAGGAAGCCGCGAAGGTCTTCGTTGCCGCCGGCTTTGGGGCTGAAGATGGTGTCGATTTCGTCGAAGAGGATGGTGGGGCGGCCTTCTTCGCCTGTGACCACGCGGAAGAGAGCGTTGGCGGAGGCGTTGACCGTCGCCAGCGGGCGCGGCACCAGAGCCTCCACGATCTCCAAGGCGCGGCTTTTGCCGCTGCCGGGTTCGGGGGAGAGGAAGGCCAGGCGTGCCGTGTTGTCGCCGCAGTCCACGAGGTGGGCGTGCGCGTCCCACAGGGTCACGGCCACGTAGGCGGCCTCCCGGGGGAAGATGTTGAAGCGGCGGTGAAAGCACTCGACTTCATCCAGGAGTGCCGCGCCGTTGATCGGGCTCGGTGCGTGCTGTGCGGGATCGTTCATGAGGCAGTCCTGTTCTCGGTGTCCGGCCGCGGAGCGGGGCGAAGAGCTGCATGGACGGCCTGACGGCCGACGCCCTTCGGGCCGCAAGCAGTCACCGGGCCCCGGAAGCGGCCAGCGGCGTACGGGCGGTCGGGACTCGCGGGGAGGCTCTTAAGGGGCAGGGGGCGGGCGGTCATGCGGCTGACCCGCCGTTGTGGCTGATGGACCAGTTCAGCGCGCTGGTGACGGCAGGCCGGCACTCGCGTTCGGTCAGACCGGCTGCCACTCCTGCCCCATTAAGAGCCTCCTCCACCACGGCGTGGGGGAGGTCGCCGGAGGCCACCAGTCGTCCCAGGGCCCGCGCGGCGCGGACCAGGGTCTGATTGCGGGTGCCTTCGGGGGCATGACGAACGTTGTCCGTCTCGTTGCGCAGCGCCGCCTGCGCGTACGCACTCGCCCGGCCCGGGGAGGGTAGGGCGACGGGGCCGCGGGTGCGTGCCGAGGGGGTGAGGGCGGCGAGCAGCCAGGCGGGCAGGTCGGCCACGGGTGCATCGTCCACGACCTGGTAGTGCCCGGCCGGGGTGGTGCTGCCGGCGGCGACCACGTAGCCACCCCAGGCCCGGGTGTCGATGTGCGGGCCCAGCTTGCCTGCGGTGTTGTGCAGCCGCAGGCCGGGCGGCGCGGCGAAGTACAGGTGCTGTCCGCCGCTTGCGGTCCGCACCGTGTAGGTGGTTGGCCAGGGCTGTCCGGCGCGCTCGCAGAGCGCCTTGAAGGTCGTCGCCCCGTCAGGGGCGTCCTCGTTGAGCAGTTCGGCCAGAACCCGGGCGTGACAGGGCTGGCCTGCGGGACACCAGCAGCCCAGGCGCTTGCCGCGCAGCGCGGGTAGTTCGCGTGCTACCAGGTCGGGCTGGTCGGCCAGCCAGACGCGGTAGCGCTCCACAACGTCGGCGCGGGTGGCGCCCCTGGTCAGGGGGAAGGGATTGGCGAGGGGGTGGCCGGGGAGGTTCCAGCCGCCCTTGTTCAGCGGACGGCCGACGTAGACGACGTCTGCCAGAAAGTCGGCGTCGTCGCGGCGCCCGTGAAGATCTACCACGGTGGCAGTGCCGTCCTTGGGCATGTCGAGGTCCACGACGACCAGGCCGGAAGGCCCCGTAGCGACGCCCACGTTGTACGGGGCGTGCGACCAGGCGCGTTCGATGCGGGCCGGGTCGGTGGTGGCGCGCTGCTCCCACTTGCGGTGCCCGCCAACGCATTCGCTGGTACGGGGGCAGCGCTCTTCCCCGTGCAGCGCCGGAGTCTTCGCGCCGGGCCGCAGCGGGTGGACGTGCCAGCCGCGATCGGCGGTGGCCAGTGCCGCAGCGAGCAGAGGTACCTGCGGGAGGTCCATGGTCAGGGGCGCGCTCATGCGGCGGCCCTCCCTTCGAGGGCGAGGAACTGTTCGCCGATCCAGCGGGCGTAGGCCGGGGGAATCGCCTCGCACACGCCCCGGATGGTGGTGATCCAGGGGGTGCCCATGGCTTCGGCGGCGGCGCGCTGCCATGCCCTGGAGTGCCGTCCTCCGGTGATGGTCATGAACGGACGCTCGGAGGTGGGCAGGTAGCAGTTGCGGGTGCAGACCGCCGTGTGCGTGGGGTGGGCAGGCTCCCTGAGCGGGAACGAGGTCTCGAACAGCCGGTGGCGGTACATGCGCAAGCCGAACATGGGCCCGCACAGGCGGACCGGGCCGCGCAGCTCGCAACGCGCGGCCTCCACGTTCTCGATCACGTACGGCCGCCCCGCCGCGCGCATCGCCTCGCGGGCGGGGGCGATCAGCTCAGGGTAGGACTTGTGGTTATAGGCGTTCAGCGGGGTCCACGCCTGGCACGGCGGAGAACCATGGATCACGTCGAAGTCCGCCCCGAAGCGGCTGATGAAGTCCACCGCGTCGCCCTGGCAGAAGGTGAACGGGTAGTCCGGCTGCGGCTCGATGTCGACGCCGACCACCTCGAATCCGGCGAGATAGAAGCCCATGGCCATGCCGCCGGCGCAACAGAAGGCGTCCAGCACCCGCAGCCCGTTCGGCCGCCGCAGCGGCAGCGCACGCGCGCTCATGCCGCCACCGCCTGTTCCGTGCGGAGGCTGGCCAGGACGGCGCGGCCGATGTGCTCGGTGTAGGCCGGGGGAACGCACTCGCGGATGCCGTCGCGGTTCATCCACGGCACGCCCATCACCTGCCGCGCGCGCTCGACACCGGAGAAGTTGCCGACGTACTGCCCGAAGTGGCCGGGCGGGACGGGGCGGCCCATCTTGGCCTGCGGTGCGGTGTGCGGCGGGTGCGGGGGCGGGGTGAAGGTGAAGCCGCCGCCGGTCTCGAAGTACCGGTGCCGGTACGTCTCCAGGTCGAACATGGCGCCGCACAGCATCACCGGGCGGCGCAGCTTCGCCACGGCGCCGCGCACGTTCTCGATGACGTACGGCCGCCCGGTGGCCTCCAGCGCTGCGCGGGTCTGCCCGATCAGGTCGGGGTGGTCACGCCCCTGGATGCGCTGGCAGTCCGAGTCGTGCTGGCACGGCGGGGAGGCGTGGATGAAGTCGAAACCGGCGCCGAACTCGCGGATGAACGCGACGGCGTCGGCCTGGTGAAAGCTGAGCGGGTAACGGGGCTGGGCAGCGACATCGACGCCGGTCACGTCGAACCCGGCCAGGTGGTAGCCCATGCCGGCGCCGCCCTGGCAGCAGTACACATCCAGCAGCCGCAGCCGGAACGGTCGGCCGGTGTCTCGTCGGACGGGGGCAGGTTGAGTCATGCTGGAGACCTCCAGTGCTCTCTGTTGAGTTGTGCTGGGAGCAAGAGGGCGGCCCCGGTTCTTTGGCGAGACGCGGGGGCCGCCCTCGGTATGTCAGTCAAGAGGACTAGCAGGTGCAGGCGCTGGCGTGAATATCCGCGTGCCGCCTGTCAGTGGTGTGTCCTAGCCTCGGCTTCACTGTGGGTGACAGGGCTGGGAGTGTGGCTATGGTGACAACTGCGGATGATGTGGTCTGTCTGTTCGCTTCGCGCGGCAGGGCCGCGCGGGAACTTGCCCAGTGGCAGCGCAGGAAGCCTCACGTGGCAGAGCGCGTCATGCGCCATGTAAGCGCCGCGCCCTACACCCTGCGCTCCGCGGAGTTCAGGGCTTTCAACTTCGACCATCCACTGGAAGAGATCACGTCGGCGGCGGCGTACAGGCAAGTGGAAATCCGGGACTGGTTCCCCGAGTTCGCCATGGTGCACTTGTTCCACTTCGCCCTTGAACGCAAGGACGGGCTTTTCTCTTACCGTGAGTTCCGCGACTTCTGCCAGGACGACGAAGACGGCCAGGGCTTTTCACGGGAGGCGCAGGACAAAGTCAACAGCCTTGTCAGAAACGCGGGATGCACTCTCCAGGCGGCCGTGAACGCCATCAAGTGGCGGGTCGGCAACGCGTTCTACTCGTTCCTGCGAGAGCTGTACCTGATCGCGCGCCTGCGGGAGGCTGGTCTGGACGCCCGTATCCATCCGCTGGCCGACGCCCTGTTCCGGGTCGATGCGTGGTGCGGCAGAACCACCGTGGAGATGTACGTGGCGAACAGCCTGTTCAAGGGCGGCCAGGGTGGCCGCAAACCCCACCCCGAAACCTACCTGGAAGACCAGGGCGGATTCAGTTTCGTCCGTTTGGAGATACAGAAGCAGCACACTTTCGGGAAGCTGCATCTGCCAACGGACGAGGAAGTGGACCGTTGCATCGCCGACCTGCGGAAGTCGGCGGGCACCGGCTGCGTGTAGATAAGGGCAGGGCGGCCCTCCCTTGGTCAGAGCGGGGCCGCCCTCGGCGTGCGTGCGGTTCAGGTGGTAATGCCGCCTCCGCCGGGGCGGCTGGTGGCGGGCGCCGAGGTCACGCAGCCAGCCGGGCCAGTACTGGGGCAAGCCGCGGTAGAAGAGATGGTGAGCCGGAGGCGCCCGAATGTCAGTGGGATGGTTCATCCTGGGGCCTCCTGGCTGATGAGTGGTGAGGACCCAGGCCGACGGTGAACCTTGGAGACACGGTCGGCCCGGACCTGCGAGGGGGAAGGGGAGAGGGTTGGCCACAGCCTGGCTGGTTCTGGCGGCGGGTGACAACCGCAAGCACGGAGGGAACGGCGGCTATGACGACCTGCCGTCGGAGCACTACAGCTGGGACAGTTCGGTCCCGCATCACGCGTCCCTGGCCGCAGGAGACGTGATCGCTGTGTGGGACAAGACGGCGCTGCTCGGTATCTCCGTGATCGAAAGGATCGAGGCCGGACAGGCCATTAAGGAGATCTACCGCTGCCCCGAGTGCGGCAAGGCAGACTTCCAGCCGCGCAAGACCAAGCGGCCTGTGTACGTCTGCCTGAAGTGCCCGGCGAAGTTCGATACCCCCGCAGCGGGGGCCAAGGCGGTGACGACCTACCGATCACGCCATGGCGCGTCATGGGTCGACATGCCTGGCATTCTCAGCGGCGCCGAACTCCGGGCCCTGTGCGACAATCCGCGCACACAGCACAGCCTGCGCTCCATGCGCTGGGAGGGGCTCCGGAACGCGATCGCGGCGACCGGCACGGCCACGAGCGTGGACATCGCCGACAATGCGCAGCGCGCCATCGCGGGCGGACACCGGCAGACCACCGTCCGCGTCCGGCTCGGCCAGGCTGCCTTCCGCCGACAGCTCGTGACCGCGCACGGCGAGACCTGCGCGGTTACCGGACCCGCCCCGGCAGCCGTACTAGAAGCCGCCCACCTCTACAGTTACGCGTCCAGCGGCGAGCACCACAGCGACGGCGGGCTGCTGCTGCGCCGCGACATCCACCGATTGTTCGACCTGGGCCTGTTGGCCGTCGACCCTGCCGCCCTGACCGTGGACGTCGCTCCACGGCTGCGGGACTATCCGGTTTACGCCATCTTGCAGGACGCGCCTCTGGCCGTCGCCGTTACGTCACGCCACCGACAGTGGCTCCGGGCCCACTGGGAGATCCATCGGCGCACTGCTCCGGCCTCGCTGGGCGACGCCAAGCGGGGCGGGTCTGGGAGCGGCTGGTGACCACGCACCTCGCAGGAAGCGAAGAGGGCGTACCCGAGCAGGTCCGGCGCCGCCACTTCCCGCTCTGGGAAGAACTCGCCGTCCTGACCGCACACGACGGGCGTTGTGTGTACTGCCTGGCCCCCTCTCAGGTCAAAGACCATGTCGTCCCCTTCAGCCGCGGCGGGGACGATGACCTGCGTAACCTCACGCCCGCGTGCAACGCCTGTAACGAGACCAAGGGCTACCGCACTCCGTTGGAGTTCGCCGTGCTGACCCTCCACCCTGGTGCCTGGGGGCTGGGCGGGCACCCGGGGAAAGGCCGGCTGCGCGATGAACTGGATGACCTGCGCCGCCGCTACGAGGTGTGGATGGAACGCATCGAGTTCACGCAGGTCGAACTCCTCAACCCGCGCCGCCTGGCCTGGTTCAAGCACGATACGAGTCACACCTATTTCAACGCCCCTACCACGCCCACGGTCAGGGTGAAGGCCGCGATCTGCCGTGCGCTTGGGATGGCGCGTGTCGCCGCGAAAGCGGAGGCTGCCGGCTGGCCCACTGACTCACTGCCCCCCTTCCGGGTCATACGGCCACGCAAGTGGGGCCAGCCTCTGGCAGAGGACCCTGACGACTGGCACAGGGTGCTGTAGGCGGTGAGGACCGAGAGGCGGGCGAGATGACAGAAGCGCCTGCCTCGGATCGATTAGAAGGGTGGCTCGTCGCCCTCCTTGGCGGGGGTGCCCGTACTGTTCCACGACTCGCCGGACGGGGCCGTGCCGTTGGTGCGCTTGCCGTCGATGGTGACGGTGGTGAAGCGCAGGGAGGCGCCGATTTCATCGACTTCGACGGCGAGCATGGAGCGGTTCTCGCCCCGCTCGGTCTGCCAGTTGTGCTGGCGGATGCGGCCGGAGAGCACCACGCGGGAGCCCTTGGTGAGGGATTCGGCGACGTGTTCGGCCAGGGTGCGCCAGGTGGCGCAGCGGAAGAACGTGGACGTGCCGTCCTTCCACTGGTTGGTTTCGCGGTCGAAGGTGCGCGGGGTGGATGCGATGGTGAACTTGGCCAGGGCCTGGCCGCCGGTGGTGTATTTGAGTTCCGGGTCGGCGGTCAGGTTGCCGATGATGGTGATCGGGGTTTCTCCGAACGACATGACTCTGCTCCTTCGCTGCTCAGCTACGCGCGGGGGTGGCGGTGAGGGCGGTCAGCCGCTGGTGGCGGTGGGCGGCGGTGTCGGCGAGTAGGCGGGCGGGGTGGTCGTGGAAGTCGTGCAGGGCGACCATCGCGCTCAGGATCACGTCGCACAGTTCGGCGGCCACGTCGTCGGTGCTGTGGCTGGTGCCCTTGCGCGGGTTCTGGCCGCGGACGCCGATGTACGCCTGCGCCGCTTCCCCGGCTTCCTCGGTGACCTTGAGCAGGCGCAGAGCGGTCTCCTCAGGGCCGCGGCCGTTGCAACCGTCCAGCCACGCCTTGACCGCGCGGATGTGCGCCCACGGCTCGGCCAGGTCGGCACTGCCGGGCTGGTGGTCGGCGGTGAGGTGGACGCGGGTACGGCCGGGATCGGCGGCCGGCGTCTCGCGGAGGGAGCGGATGCTGAAGGCGGCGGGCAGGGTGTTGACGATCTGCTCGGTCTCGGTGTTGTCGCAGATCAGGTAGATCTCGAACACGATTCTCCTTAGTGGGTGTTGATGGTGCCGTTGGCGCGGCCGAAGAGGCCGTTGGCGGTGATGTTCTGGGTGATGTGGGCGGGTGCCGCGCGGCGCCGGAGAGCGCGTACGACGGAGCAGGCGGCGATGCCGCCGGTGGCGATGAAGGCGACGGCGGCCCACAGGGCGTGGCTCACGGCGATGACTCCCGGTGCGGCGTAGGAGATGCCGACGCCGGCGGCGGCGACGCCGAACCCGGTGGTCGGCGCGAGCAGCGCAATCGTCTTGGCCCACACCGGTACCGTCCCGCCCGCCGGAAACGGGACGGTCGCGGCGGGCGGGGCGGGGGTGGGCTGGGTGTAGGCGAGGGTGCGGGCGCCGCCGGGCAGGGTGACCACCTCCACACCGGGCGGAATCTCGGTCACGGGCAGCGGCGGATAGGCCAGGTGCGCACCGGGCTCGTACGGCGCGGGGGCGGTGGTGATCCGGTAGGGGTCGGGCACGGAATCCTCCTTGCGGGAGGTGCGGGCGCCGGTCAGCCGGCCAGGTTGGCGAGCGCGCTGGCGACGGTTTCGCACAGGTTGTGGATGGGCCGGTAGGCGCCGGTTCCGGCGGCGAAGAAGCCGCACAGGAACACCACGATCGCGGCGCCGGGGCCGACGTAGCGGGCGCGCAGCAGCACGAGGGTGAGGATGGTGAAGAGCACGGCGGCGGAGACGGTGAGGGCCATCAGGGCTCCTATCCCGGTCGAAGACGGGCGCCGCGCGCCCGGCCGGACGGCTCCGGCGAAGAGCGCGCGGCGGTTACGATGCGTGCTTGCTGTCGCTTGTTGTCGCTTGTAGCGACAACAAGGAAAGAGGGAGTCACCGGCGCTCAGGGGGCGCGGGAAGGGGGTGTGTGCTTGTTGCCGCTACAAGCGACAACAAGCACACACAGTGACCGTCAGGCGGAGGGGGGACGGTCGGAGACGTAGCTGCGGTGGACGTAGTACGTCTGGGTTCCGCTGCCCATCTGGAAGACCTCTGCGGCGGCGGCCCACAGGCGCAGCCATCCGGAGATGGTGGTGCGGTGGGTGCTGTAGCCCATGGCTTTGAGGTCGGCTTCGATGCGGGAGGGGCCGGTGCCCTTCGGGCCGGCGTCCAGCACCAGCCGCATCGCCGCGTCCTGCGCGGTCGGCTGCGGTGTCGTCGGCTCCTCCGACTCCGCCCGCTCCGGCGGTTTCGCCGGTTCCGGCTGCTGTGCCGGGGCCGGGTCGTCGTTCGCCAGGGCGGGCAGCTCCTGGGGGGGTTCCGGTGGCTTCGGCGGGTCCAGCGGCTGGTCGGCGTTGTTGACCACCAGCCGCAGCCGCCCGTCCGGCGGGGGGCCCAGAGTGCCCGGGGCCTTCTCTGGTGCGGCGGGCGCAGTCGCGTCGCCGCGGCGGGGGAAGAGCCGGTTCCATTCCGGGCTGCCGGGCCGGATGCCCGCCCCCGGCCCGCCCGGCGCCGCGCCCGATGCCGGCGCTGTGCCGCCTTGCGGTGCGGCGGTGGGCACGGGCACGACGGGCACGTCGGTGTAGGGCCGGGTGACCGCGTGCAGCCGCTCCCCCTCATACAGGCGCGGCAGGACCCGCGCCCACCGCGAGGGGTAGAAGCGGCCGTGCGGCACCTCGCCGGAGATCTTGTCGAGGACCGGGCGGCGGGCGCTGACGGCCGCGGCGATGCGGTCCATGGCCTTGGGGCTGAGCTGGAACGCCTTGAACGGCCGTGGCTTCGTGCTGTCGAACGCGTTGAAGCCGCATCCGGGCCATGGGGCGTCGCTGGGGTCCACCTTCTGATAGCCGGAGAACAGGTACGACAGTTCCTCCGGGTCGGTAACGAACATCCCCCAGCGCCACTTCGCACGCTTCTTGACCGGCACCGGGATGGAGTCCGTGGTGGCACGCAGCGAGGAGACCAGCATCCGCACGCGTACCGCCCGGCCGGTGTTCATCACCGTTTCGATCATGCCTTTGATGTCGCGCGGCAGATCGGCCGTCTCGTCCACCACGATGATGATCGCGGGGATGTCCGGGCGGGCGGGCAGCTTGGTGTCGTTGGCCTTGCGCATCACCTGCTGGTAGCGGCGCTTGCGCATCTCGATGACCTGGATGGCCATGGTCAGCATCGCGCGCGCTTCATCCAGGGTGGGCGCGGTCCAGTCGATGACCGGCCGCTTGTGGGTGCCGTCGATGGCCCACGAGGTCAGCCACGGCAGGGACAGGCCGGCGCCGGTGGTGTCGATGTGCCACACCAACGCATCGGTTGTGCGGATGAGTTGGGCGTTGACGCCGTTGAGGGTGTTGGTCTTGCCCGACCCGGTGTCGCCGATGCCCAGCCCGCACTGAAAGGCCAGCGAACCCTTCGCGTACGTGCCGTCCTTGTGCAGCCCGATGGCGAAAGGGTCATCAATGCTGGCCGGGGACAGGTCAGCGGGGAACGGGATGTTCTGCTCGATGACGTTGACGGTGGCGACGCGGATGATGGCGGTGCCCTTGCGGCGCCCGCTGGCCACCTCCACCCCGCATCCCTCCGGCAGCCGCAGATCCGAGCCCAGCGCCTCTTCGAAGCGCTTGAGCTGACCCCAGGTGGCACCGCCGGGCAGCTCCACCTCCACGGTATAGCCGGTGTTGGCCGCCCACGGCTGGATCGCCACGATGCGGCACTCCTCCAGCTTGGCGATGCGGGCCAGGCGCTGCTTCCACTGCTCGCCCCACGCGTCGTGCCGCTCCTGCCGCGCGGCCTCCTGCGCGTCCCAGGCGGCCTTGCGGCGGCGCTGCTTCTCGGCTCCTTCGTGGCGGCCGATGGCGGTCCAGGTCAGGCGGCCGAAGGCGGCGCCGCCGGCGAGCGCGGCCAGGCACGGCCAGGACCAGGGCGGGCCGCCCGCGGCGGCCCACCACGACCACGCGCCCGCACCGGCCCACAGGCCGGCGCGGTAGGTGAGGGTGGCGGGCAGGTGCCCGCTGCGGGCCCCGGCCAGCACGCTGCCCAGCGCCCCGGCCGCGGCGATCCCCGCATCCCACAGCGGGTCCACCCCGCTCACATAGGTCAGGGAAGAGGCGGCGAGCGCGGAGGTGACCGCGGTCGCAGCTCCGGTGTTCAGGGTGTGGCGGCCCTGCCAGTCCAGCTCAGGCACGCTGCCCTCCGTCCCGGGGCACATTCCACATGTGCTCACCGTTGCGCGGGTTCTCGTTGTGGTCGATCTCCTCGCAGTGCAGCCGCCGGAACGCCGGGTGCAGCTCCATCGCGGCGGACTCGGCCTTGCGCAGCCCGTGCACCACATCGGCGACCATTTCGGCGATGCACGGATCGACCGGGTAGCACTCGGCGGAGCGGGTGGCCAGATAGGTGACGGCCTGCGCCAGGTGTTCCAGTCCGACCGGCACGCCCTCGTATTCCGCGCCCACGACCATCGCGGGGTTGGTGGCAGCGTCCGCGTGTGCCTCCGGCGACCACTGCTCGTAGACGCCGCTGACCTCTTCGGCGGCGGTGGCCAGTACGGACGGCTTGGCCCACAGGGCGCCGTCGCCGTCGATGCCGCCGACGTTCCACCAGTGCTCATTGGTCCGGGGGTTCTCCAGGCGCATGATGTCCAGGTCGTGGACCTGGCGGAAGGTGGGTTCGAGTTCGTCGGCGTAGGCGGCGGTGGCCTCCAGGACCTGCGCGACCTGCGCGACGCCCTCGGCCATGGCCGGGTCCATCGGATACATGGCGGCGGAGTTCTCCGCCAGCGCCATCACCGCGCCGTTGATGTTGCGGATGGCATCCGGCAGGCCCTTGTATTCGGCGGCCACGGCCGCCATCGCGGGCGGATCGTAGGCCGCGTAGGTGTTGGCGACCTCTTCGGCGGAGGTGGCGAAGACACTCACGTGCTCACCCCTTTCAACTGTGGATTCGGTGGCGACCGGGGCGCCGGTGTCGGCCCCGGGGTCGTCGCAGACGTGGCGCACATGCGCGCGGTCGCCGGTGATCGGCGTGGCCATGTCGGCGAGCTGGGCATGCAGGCGGCGCCGGGAGGCGTCCGCCATGCCCTTCCAGACCTTGCGGAAGACCCGGCCCGGCCAGTTCATGCCGAGGTCGGTGAAGCGGAATCGCCGGTTGAGCGCGGCGGGGATGTTGGCGGCGGCGCCGACGAACAGGGCGGCGGGCATCACCGCGAGCGCGGCGACGGTCGCGAAGAACACGGCGGCGGCCAGCCGCAGCAGATGCCGCAGCTTCGCCAGATTGCGGCGCCGCCAGAGGTGCGTGGCCTGCCTGGCCCGCGCCATCTTCGCCTTGAGCCAGGTTCCGGCTCGCTCGCGCCACTGCTGCAACCGTTCCCGCAGGCGAGCGCCCCACTGCCGCAGCCACTGACCGGCCGCCTCCCGGGCGCGGACCAGACGGCCCTGGGCTGCTTTGAGCGTCTGCCGGACCGCACCGCGCCGGTGGTCGGGGCCGGGCGTACGGTCCCTGCGGTCCTTGCGGCCCAGCCCGGACCAGCCGTTGGCGGAGCCGGAGAACGGCCCGCCGCCGCGCTGCGTGCCCGATCCGGCCCAGCCGGCACCGTACCGTCCGGAGCCACGGCCACCGAAGAGACCACCGGCGCCGCGGCGTACCCCGCCCTTGCCCAGCCCGGAGAACCAGCCCGAGCCCCCGCCGCCAGCGCGGCTACCGGAACCGGAGCGGCCCCCGCCGGTCCCCGAGCCGGAGCGGCCCCGGCGGCCGAAGCCCCCGCCCCGGCCGAGCGGCGATACGCCCGAGGAACGGTGCCCGGCCGACGTATCGAAGCGGCCCATCCGGCTCTTCCCGCGCCCGCCGGAACCGGCAAAGCCCGCACCGGAGTTGGTGCCGAAAGCGCCACGGCCGTTGCGGTGGCGCCCCGGTGCCCGGCCCCACAGGCCGCCGCCCGCCGCACCGGAACCCTTGCGGCCCCCGCCAGCAGCACCGGAGCCCGTACGGCGACCGCCCCGCGGACCGCCACCGGTGTCCGCGGCAGAAGTTCCACGACCGAAGAGGCCGCCGACGCCCCGCCGCCCGCCGCCACCGCCTCCGCCGAAGCGGCGGCCCGACCGGGCACCGGCCGCTCCGCCGCCTCCGGCGGTGCGCTGGCGGCCACCGAGCCCGCCGCGGCTGTCCCCGCCAGCCCTACCCGCCGCGTCCTGCCGGACCCGGCCCCCGCCGCGCCCTGCACCGCCCGCCGCACCAGTGCCGCCCGTACGGCCGGCGCGGGTCGTGGTGGCCGCCTGCGCCCGGCGCTGCTCAGCCGTACGGGCGGACCGTACGGCGGCCAGGCCGAGCGCCCCGACACCGGCCGCGGCCACGGTGCCCACGGCGATGGCGGCGACCGGCCCGGCGGCACTGAGCGAACTGCACACGCCGACAGTGGACAGGTTGATGGCGTTGGCCAGCAGCGGCACCGCCGGCAGCCCCACGGGCCCCGGCTCAGTCTCTTCGTCGTCCGCGTCACCGGTGTCCCCGTCGTCCGGGTCCGGTGCGGATTCCGGGTCCGGGCCGGGGGCGGGCAGAGCCGGCGTCGGCGGCGGTTCCGGTTTAGGTACTGGCGGATTCGGATCCGTGGGGGTGGAGATTTCTCCGACCGGTTCGGCCGGCGTGATGATTTCCGGCATGCTGAGAGGGCTCCTCTCGAAGGGGTAGGACGCTTCCGGCCAGGCCCTGAGAAGCGGGCCGGAGGCGTCCGTCTTAGTTGTGGTCGGCGTCGCGCAGGTACGTGGCAAGCGTGACCTTGGCCGTTGCCACCGCGGCGTACGCGGTCATCGCCGCGTAGTCCCCGGTGTCTTCGCAGCTCATGGCCTGGCGCAGATGTTCGTCCGCTTCGAGCACCAGGTCATCGGGAGCGGTGCGGATCTGCCGCAACGACGGCCGCGGGGTGAAGATCTGTTTGAGCACGGACATGGCGGCCCTTCCGTCAGAAGCGGTGCGGGTGTGTGGCGGCGATCTCCTGCCAGCGCCGGTTGTCCACCGCGTCCACGTGGCGCACCTGCACCATGAAGGTGCAGCCCTCCATGCGGCAGCGGTGCACGGTGGTCGAACGGGCTTCGGCGATGCGCAGCACCAGCGTGAACGCGGTCACGAACAGCGCGCTGGTGCAGGCCATGAGCAGCGTCAGCGGCACGTGGTAGGAGGCCAGCCGCCAGCCGATCGCCACGGCGAACGCCGTACCGATGACTACCGCGACGGGCAGAACGAGGCGTTGACGCTTCACGGGCCCTCCAGGTCGTTACGGTCGAGACTGAAGAAGGTCACGTTGCAGTGGGCCAGCTCCGGCCTGTCGTCAATGACCTTGGCGTAGATGCGGTTGAAGGCTTCCTCCCGCGTACAGCCGGGCCGCGGGGTGAACGTGCCGGTCTGCGTGCACATGGCGTAGCCAGGGCTTTCGACCGTCAGGATGAAGAAGTGGGTTCCGGTTCCCTCCGTGCAGCTCAAGAGGGTGCTCCTTCCCCGTCAGTGGGCCGGACTGTCCGGCCGCCGACGGCCCCGGCATGGAGTCCGGGACCGCGGGCGGCCGTCAGGCAGCGGCCACAGAGGGGTAGGGCAGGTAGGCGGTGAGCTGGACGGGCACGCCGTCGAAGGTGGCGTAGGCGCGCAGGCTGTGGCACCTGCTCAGTTCGCTGTACTCGATGCCGCCGTGGTCGATGTCCAGGGCGGTACGCCAGGCTTCGAAGTCCGCGGCGCAGGTGTGCAGGTCGATGTGGATGCCCTCTTCGATGCCGCCGGGCCCGCACACCGTGCCCACGGTGAAGCTGGTGCTGGGCAAGGTGGTGAAGCGGTGGGCCAAGGTCGCCAGGGCGTGGATGGCGCGGGCCTGTGCGGCCACGGTCAGGGCAGGTTGGTCCGTCGCGGTGGTACTCCCGTCACGTCGGAAGGTGTGCAGGTCAGGCGGCGTGCTGGTCGTCCGGGTAGGCACAGGGCACGCACATGCCCAGGGAGCGGGGGATGCAGTAGCCGGCGTCCTGCCGGCACTGCGGGCAGGTGCGGCGCGCCAGCATCGCGGCGGCCAGCGCCGCATGGCGGCCCGGCGTCATGGGCCGGACCGGCTTAGCACGTTTGATCTCGTAGAGGTAGGCGATCGAGACGCCGGAGCCGTAGCGGCACTGACGCATCACCTGCGCGGCCACCGGCTGCCCGCCGGGCCGCAGCCCGCAGGCGCGCAGTTGGCGGCGGGTCGCCAGCCCGGACGGGGCATAGCGCCAGGGGTAGGTTGGTACGCCCCATCGGGTGCCGGACGGGTCCCAGCACTTGCCGAATGCCGGGGACATCACGCGGCCCCGGCGGTCGGCTGCTGTGCGGCCCGCAGGTCGCGGTAGCGGGCGGAGACCCAGCCCACCGACCAGCCGGTGCGGTCCGCCGCCTCGCGGACGGTGAGGCCGTCGGCCAGGCTCTGCCGGACGGCTTCGAGCGCTTCGTCCTCGGAGAGCTTGTCCGTGTTCACGGACCTGGCGCTGGTGTTCACGGGACTGTTCAAGGTCGGCCCGGCAGCGGCCGGGGTCGCGGCGTGAACAGCGGCGGCCGGGTGTTCACGGGGCGTCTCCGTCGTCCGGGCAGCCGTGTTCACGGGTGCCGGGGCGAGCGCGTTCACGGCCTCTGCCGCGGTGTTCATGTCGATCTTGGTGGGCTGTGCAGTGGCCGCCCGCGACCGCTCCTGACCGGGGCGTTCCCGCGCCAGGCGCTCACGCTGTTCACGCTCGATGCGGTCTTGTTCACGGGTCTCACGCGCCGCTTTTTCACGGAGTCGTTCCTCCCGTTCCCGCTGCTCACGGGCCAGGCGCTCGGTGCGTTCCTCCTCGCGGATGCGGGCCGCTTCCTTACGGGTGGCTTCGGCCTGCCGCTCCTGGCTGGCCAAGCGCTCGCGTTCCAGCATGGCGGTGTGTTCACGGGCTGCGCGCTGGTCGGCGGCCTCGTGTTCACGGCGTTCACGCTCCTGCCGCTCGCGCTGTTCACGCTCTTCTCGCGCCAGGCTTTCTCGGCGCTCGCGTTCCCGCTCCCGCTCCTCGCGGGCCAAGCGTTCACGCTCCTGGCGTGCGGCCTGTTCACGCTCCCGCTGCTCGCGCTGTTCACGCTCGATGCGCACCAGCGCCGCAGCGATGGCACGGCGGTAGGCCAGCGCCGCCTCGGCGTTCACGATCAGCAGCAACGGCGCCGGAATGTGCACGCCGACACCGACCAGATCACCGCGCAAGGCGGAGTCGCCGACGTTGAGCACCAGCGTCATCAGCCCGGTCAGCCAGCGCAGCAGGAACGGCCACACGGACCGGCGCGGGGTGGCGCCGTCGCGGGCCGCCTGCGCGTGCAGGCGGGCCAGGGCCGCGTCCAGGCGTACGACGATGACCACGGCCGAATCCACCACCAGCGGCAGAATCGGCGCGGTCCACACCCAGCCGGGCGCGGTGTGGCCGGCCATCAGCGGGGTGACCGTCAAGACGCTGTAGACGATCGCGCCGATGGTGATGGTCCACGACCCGATCGTCAGCGTCCTATCCGCCGCCTCGACATCGGCCGTGCTGGTCATCTTCGACGGCCTCATGCCGCCCCCGCCACACGCTTCGGCGTGCAGCGCGGCCAGGCGGGCCGCCGTCACGATACGGATCATGATGGAATTCCTTCCAGGGCGGTGCCGCGACGGCCGTCCCGGCGCCCGTTGACCGAGCGGTGGGCCGGGGCCGGACCAGCCGCTGTGAGCCAGCCGCCGCCGCTGCGCTTGGCCTCGTACATGGCTTCATCCGCCAGCCGCAGTGCCAGCGGCAGCGACACCGCGGGCAGGTCAGCCGTCAGGCAGGCGCCGATCGAGACGCCGACCGTCAGGCGTAGGCCGCGGTGGGCGAACGGTGCGGCGATGGAGTCGTGCAGGCCGCGCAGCAGCCACGGCAGCGCCACGGCCTCCGGCAGCGGCACCAAGGCTGCGAACTCATCACCGCCCAACCGGCCTGCCGTCGCGCCTGGGTGCGGCTCCAGGGCGTCGGTCAGGCTCCCGCCGGTCGCCCGGATCGCCGCATCGCCTGCATCGTGGCCGAACTGGTCGTTGAGCCGCTTCAGCCCGTCCAGGTCGATCAGCAGGACGGCGCACGGTCCGGCCCCCAGAACGTGCGGGGCGCGCTGCTCGAAGGCGGCTCGCGTCAGCAGGCCCGTTAGCGGATCGTGGCGGGCCTGCGCCAGTTCGGCGCGCAGCCCGTCGATGACGGTCAGCAGCTCCGGTACGTCCTCGCGGGTCTCGGCCATCCACAGCGCCAGGTTCCCGGCCCAGTCCGGCAGCGTCGCCAGGAGCTGGCCCCGGTGCGTCACCTGCCACACGTCGCCATCGGCCGTGGTCGCTTCGCGGATCATCCACGGTTCGGGCAGCCACTCGCCGGGCTGCTGGCGACGCACGACGGCCTCACGTTCGGGGGTCATCTCAAGCACCCCCGATCGGCGCTGCGTTGGGCAGGCCGGCTAGGGCCGCGACCGTGTCGCCGTGCAGCTTGGTGTCGGCCTCCACGGCGCGGGCCACGGTGGTGATCTGCTGCCAGCAGGCGGTCACGGCGTCCAGGGCCTGGCCTTGGACGCTGGCCCAGGACCGGCCGCCGGGCGGCGTGTGGTCGCGTCCGAGGTGGAAGCCGTGGCGGGCCAGGACATCGATGGCGTAGTCGCGGTCGTGGTCCGAGGTGGCGACGGCATCCGCCTGTTTACGGCTCCAGCCCAGGTGGCCCAGATGCTTGCGGTGGGCCACTTCGCCGGCAGCCATATAGGCGGCCAGCTTCCAGGGACAGAGGTTCGTGCCCTCGAAGCTGGTCTGGCCGGTCAGGGCCCATCCGCCGTCGGGGCGGTCCCATTGGATGATCTCGGTAGAGACCACGTGCAGCCCGTACAGCAGGCCCAGCACGGCGTGCGCCGCCTCATGCACGGCCATGCCCAGCCGGGCCTCCGCCAGTGTCTGCGGATTGAAGGACGCCGGCCGGACCGCCCCGGTGTGATCCGTCAGAACGTGCGCGTATTCAGCAGGCAGGGCCTTCACGACGCACCCCCGACCAAGCCGGTGCGGGTGTAGTCCAGCGGGCCGTCGGCGACCTGGTGCCGCTGTTCAGCGAGCTGCCCGGCGCGGTAGGCGCGGGGGTGCAGGCGCCGCCACAGGCGGTGGCGCAGCGTGGCGCGGGGCCGGTGCGTCATGAGGCACCTCCCGCGGCGAGCAGGGCGGCCGGGAACAGGCCGAAGATCAGGTGCATGGACTGATCGACCAGCGGCATCCCGCCGCGCTGCACGAAGCCGCTGGCCCCGGTGCGGCACATCCAGGCCCGTACCGGCCACCTGCGGTCGATCAGCGAGTGCGTGAGGTGATTCCAGAGCACGGCGGCC
Organism: Streptomyces sp. NPDC045470; assembly: GCF_040646595.1. Lineage (NCBI taxonomy): Bacteria > Bacillati > Actinomycetota > Actinomycetes > Kitasatosporales > Streptomycetaceae > Streptomyces > Streptomyces sp. NPDC045470. The sequence continues at coordinate 116,711 of NZ_JBEZAN010000002.1, read as the reverse complement.
GTCACGCCCCACAGCGGGAGCGACAGGCCGACCACGGCGGCCAGGAGTCCGAGCGCCAGCAGTTCGGCGGCGCTGTGCGTCGCGGCGTGCAACTGGTTCGCCCCCCAGCCGGCGTGCCGGACGGACTCGCCGTCGGCGCCCTGTTCCGTCCAGCCGGCCTTGCGGGCCGACGTCCGGTCGCTCTGGGCCAGGTAGTCGGCGGCGTGGTGCGCGGTGAACAGCGCGATGTAGACCGCGGCGAACTCGGCGGCGGCCATCACACCACCTCCGGCAGAGGCTCGCTCAGCCGGTTGGCCAGGGCCAGCCGGGCAGCGAGCAACTTGCGACGAGCCCGCCGAACACGGCGTGCGGCCACTTCCGACACCGGGGCGTCCAGCACGGTGATCTGCGCGTCCAGCAGCTCAACCTCCGCCACGATCACGGGCATCTCAGCGTCGATCGCGGCCAGGTCAGCGGCGGTCGGCTCCTGTACAGCCAGATCTGCGGCCATGGCGTGGTCAGGGGTGGGAATGTTCATGACGGGCGTTCCTCTCGAAGGAAACGGCAGGCGCCCCGGCCAGGCCCTGAGAAAGCGGACCGGGGCGGACATCGGTTGCGCGAGGACCGTTCATCAGCACGAGCAACCGCGGCGCCCCGCCGCCCGGCGTCGCCTGTGTGGCGGCCGGGCGGAGGGGGCCGTGAGCACTGGTGCTCAGCCGCGCGGAAAGTTGGGGTGCGCGGTGGTGACACGGTGGGCATGGCCAGCGCCGTGCCGGTCCAGCACGGGCGGCGCCCCAAGCGTTCGTTGCATCGGAAACCTCCTGGTCGGAGGAGTGAAGGGCAGGCTTCGCCGGAGCGCCGTTGCCGCGGCGTTCCGGTCCCGAGCCTGAGTCGGTGCGCCATCGTTGCTGCTCTGACGCCAGCAGGGCGGCGCGCATCAGGAGTCCTTAAGCGCCTCAGGGGCTGACCTCCAGAAATGGAGGGATGATCCCCATCGGGCAACCCAGAGCTGACACGCAGGACAGGACAGGTTCGCCTGCCACGAAGTGGCCGCCGGGGCCGTTACCCGGGCCGTTGCGGGGACGAGGACTCGCGCCCCGTCGAATGTCACTCTGTTGAGTTCTCAAGGAACGACCGCTTCCTTCGGACTGGACCCGTCTCGCGGGGGTCCTCCGGGCGGAGTTCGTGCAGGTCAAGCGAGTCACCGAACGACATCACCACTCCTTTCGGGGCGGCGCCTCGTCGGCGATACTGTTCTAGCACAACTGATACAAGCAACACAAGCGGTCGTGTTGGCACAGCCGGTTGGGCTGATCAAAGCCCGGTTAGCATCGACACCATGACGCCTTCTTCCAGCGACGCCCGCCGCGTGAACGAGCAGATCGCCGACGCACTTCAACGAGACATCGAGTCGGGGAGGTTCAAGGCTGAAGAGAAGCTGCCGGCGGTGCGGCAGATCGCTGAGCGGTTCGATGCTGCCGCCGGTACCGTGTCCAAGGCTCTTCAGTTGCTCGTTCAGCGCGGCCTTGTTCGTGCGGACTCCACGCGCGGGTACTTCGTGAACAGCCGCGAGGAGAGGGAAAAGAAGCAACCGAGCCCGGAGTTTTCGGCGATCATGCGGGAGATCGAGTCGATCCGTGATCACGTGGCTCGCCTTGATGGGCGCCTCCGCGAACTGGAGGAGCAGCAAGACCAGGGCTGACGGGGGTAGCCAACCGTTGTGCGCGTTGGGCTAGCCCGTCAATTTCGGTGGCCAGTTGCCGTAAAGCTTCCAGCAGTTGACGACGCTCGCTACCCGTCAAGGTCACGGTCGTACCCCCTAGTTGCCCGCCCTGGGTGTCTCGCTTCGGACAACCTCGAAGCTATGGCGGGACCCCAGAGCGACCCCGGAAAATCCTTCCGGGGTCCCTTGGAGAACCGAGGTGAGGGTTGAGATATGCGAGGAATGACGCAGCAACTGACGATCGGCGAGCGCGTAGCTTGGTACCGGCGCCGCCGCGGTCTGTCTCAGGAGGTGCTGGCCGGCTTGGTCGGTCGTACCGCTGACTGGCTCGGCAAGGCCGAGAACAATCGCATCGGACTCGATCGCCTCTCGGTGATCCGTTCCCTGGCACACGCACTCGATGTGTCCATTGGGGACCTCATCGGCGAGCCGACACTGCTGGAGTGGTCCCGTGACAGTGGGCGCCACACCGTACCCGCGCTTCGCGAAGCTCTCATGGACTATCGGCTTCTCACGCCTCTGATCGGTACGCCCACGAGTGGTGAGCCACCTGCACTATCGGCTCTGCGCACTGACGTACGCGAAGTCTGGGACGCCTATCAGGATTCACGGTTCGGCTTCGCAACCCGCCAACTCCCATTGCTGCTAGCTGATGCGCTACTTTCTGCACGGTCCTACTCGGGAAGGGAGCGCGAAGAAGCGAACGAACTGCTTGCGCTCACGTACCAAGGCGCTGCCATGGTGCTAGGAAAGCTCGGCGAAACCGAGCTAGCCTGGATTGCAGCGGATCGCGGTCTCGCCGCAGCACAGGAAAGCGGTAACAAGGTCATCGCAGGCTCTCTATTTCGATCGGTGACACACTGCCTATTGTCCAACGGTCGGTTCGAGACCGCGATGCAACTCGTCAACGACGCCGCTGGATTCCTCGAATCTGGCCTTTCAGGCGCGTCGCCGTCCTACCTGTCCGTTTACGGGACGCTGTTCCTTACCGGAACAATGGCAGCAGCTCGCGCAGAAGACAGGGCTACGGTCCAAGCATTTCTGCGCGAAGCAGAAGAGTCCGCGACCCGGCTCGGCGCCGATAGCAACCACATGTGGACAGCCTTCGGCCCAACGAACGTGGCTATTCACCGCGTGGCCGCTGCCGGCGAGCTGGGGGACGTGCAAGTAGCCGCAGACCTCGGCCCGCGGATCGACACCAGCGGGCTGCCGGTTGAACGACGCGTACGGCATGACCTGGAAGTAGCGCGAGCCCTGAGCGCCTGGAACCGCACTGACGAAGCCGTCGCCATACTGCTCACGGCCGAGCAGCTCGCTCCTGAGCAGGTGCGACACCACTACATGAGTCGTGAGCTGGTACTCGGCTGGGTCCGTGGCACGCGCGGACGGCCGACAGTACCAGTCAGGGAGCTAGCCGACAGGCTTCACGTGCTGTGAACTGGTTAGGCTCGGGCATGTGAGCGATAACGAACACGAGACGAAGATGGCGCGCCCGCGGATGGCCTCGGGCGCGTTGTTCTTTGATTCCCGAGGCCGTGTCATGCTCCTGGATACGACCTATAAGGACTACAAGGAGATTCCGGGAGGTTATGTAGAGACCGGCGAATCACCGCTACAGGCGTGCGTCCGTGAGGTCAAAGAGGAGCTAGGTATCTCGCCAGAGATCGGTCATCTACTCGTTGTGGACTGGGCCCCCGGAACGAAAGAAGGGGACAAGGTCCTCTACATCTTCGACGGTGGCACGCTATCGTCTGACGCGGAGGAGCGGATCGTGTTGCAAGCTGAGGAACTGCGCGATTACGCCTACTACCCGGTTGACCGTATCGAGAATCTTACGATTCCTCGCTTGGCTCGGCGTATTCGGGCAGCAGTCAAGGCGCGCGAACAGCGCTCCTTTCTCTACCTGGAGCATGGTCAAGAGGTAACCAGGCAGTTGGGCTAACGCGTAATCATCGCCCCGACGCATTGAACGAAGCTGCGGCGAAGAGGACGATGGCGGCAGAGCAGATGATCGGAGGGCGGGAGCCATGGGCTGGGTGGACCCTCAGTGGATTCCGACGTTGCAGCGGGACGGCCGGTATGTACGGCTCCTGAACCTGACCCAGCGCCTCCTGGAGGAGCGCGAGCAGAAGCGGGGGCAGCCGGTGCCGAAGTGCAGTTGCCAGGGTGGTGAGGTCACGGTCCGGGACGCAGACGGGAACGAGACCGCGGTTCAGTGTGAAGCATGCCAGGGGACAGGTGAGCTACCGACCTATGCCGACAACGAGGACGACGGCCAGGCCACAGACGGCCGGTAACCAGGAGGCCGCCCGTGGACGAGACGTGGACGAGATCCTGGTGATGGTCGCTACGCCAGCCTCTCCGCGCAGGTCAGGGGGCATGGTGCTGCTTCACCGGGCACGGTCTTGAAAACCGTCATGGCGGTTACGCCACCGTGGGGCAGCGCCAGGGGTCCTGGCGCTGCCCCACGATATGCCGTCCGCAAGTAGATCCAGGACGGATGGGCTGTCCGGCGGCTTACGCCTCCGAGTCCCCGTCATCGGCCGGACTGGCCTTCCGGCGCTTGCGGGCCCGTTCGTAGCTGGCGACGGCTTCGGGCGCGCCTTCGGCCGACCACGGCTCCCAGGAGCGCAGCTCGTAGGTGACCTGGGTGACTCCGTTTTCCTTGACCCGGTGGGCGACGATGTCCCAGCCGAGCACGAAGCGGAGTTCCCGGAGCCGCTTCTTGGGGTCGCCCTTGTGGGTTTCCTGGGCGACTACCTGTATCAGCTCGGCCGGCGTGTGCTCACCGCGCTCGGCAAACGCCTTGAGGAGTTCGCCGATGCGCTCCCAGGGGTTGGGGCGGTTGATCGCGCGGGCCAGCGCGTCCCCGTAGGGGTTGAGGCTCTGGAAGAACGCCTTCTTGCCGTTGTTGTGCGGCTGGCAGAGCGGCTCCAGGTTCTCCAGTTCGGTCTTGCCTCCCCATGAGCGCGGGACGATGTGGTCGATCTGGAGCTTGGCGTCCTTGGGACCGGCGCCGCACATTGCGCAGAACCTGCCCTTGACCGTGAAGACTTCCGCCTGGAGCTTCGGGGAGATGCGTGCGCCTTTGTCGGTGACCGGGGTCTGGCTCCACCCCTCGATGCGGTAGACCCAGTCGCCGCTGCCCTCGCGCCGGTAGGAGTTCACGGTGAAGTGGTCGCGCACTTCCCGGAGGCGGCGCTGACTGTGCACGTTGCCCTTGCCGAACACCTCCCGGGAGCGTTCGACCCACTCGCCCATCGTCGGCGGGTCGGACCGCCGTTCCAGCAGAAAGCGGCACGCCTCAGCCGTTTCCCGGTTCGGGAACAGCTCCGCGATCTCGCTGCTGTCCGGCTCCGGCAGCGGGCGCTGCTCCTGTCCGCTCGGCTCGTTCATGATGCGTCTCCCGTCCCGCCGCCCCATGGCTGGCGATACGGACGATCTTATGGGCGGCATGAGCGAACGGGCAAGTGATTTGGCCATGCCGCCGCAGTAGATGATTGGCGGTTTCGTGGTGTTGACCTGCAAGGATGTAAAAATCGTCGCCGCCGGAAACTGCGTGAGCAGAACGACTTTCCGGCGGCGACATCTGGTCGTGATGTTCAGCTTGGTAGGAGGCGGAGCCGTGTCGTCACCCCGGCTTCTGGTGCGGCCAGGCACGCGCTTCGTCGCAGCGGGCCGCCGACTGGTGATCGGGCTGAGGGTGAGAGGGGTCCCGCGTGGGCGGTGCCGGCGTACGCAGCTCCCGCCGTGACTGTGCAGGTGGGAGGAGGGGCCGCTCCGCCTGCTGGGGCCGTCTGTGGGCCGTGAAGGGACAGCCAGCAACCCCCAACGACCACCACCAACCACCATGACGGAACGCTCGTGGGGCAGGTCACAGAGACGCGTCTGCGACACTGGAAGAACCATGCCTAAGCCCGGAGAACTCACTTTCGTCGCGCCGCGCGGAGCCAAGAAGCCCCCGCGGCACCTTGCCGATCTCACCCCCGCCGAGCGGCGCGAAGCCGTGGCCGCGGTCGGTGAGAAGCCGTTCCGTGCCAAGCAGCTGTCGCAGCACTACTTCGCGCGGTACGCGCACGACCCGGCGGAGTGGACCGACATCCCGGCCGCGGCGCGGGAGAAGCTGGCGTCGGAGCTGGTGCCCGAGCTGATGAGTGTGGTGCGGCACATCTCCTGTGACGACGACACCACCCGCAAGACGCTGTGGAAGCTGCACGACGGGACCCTCGTGGAGTCCGTGCTGATGCGCTACCCGGACCGGGTGACGATGTGCATCTCGTCGCAGGCCGGGTGCGGCATGAACTGTCCGTTCTGCGCGACGGGGCAGGCCGGGCTGGACCGGAACCTCTCCACCGCCGAGATCGTTCATCAGATCGTCGACGGCATGCGGGCGCTGCGTGACGGTGAGGTGCCGGGTGGGCCGGCCCGGTTGTCCAACATCGTCTTCATGGGCATGGGCGAGCCGCTGGCGAACTACAAGCGGGTCGTGGGGGCGATCCGGCGGCTGACCGACCCCGAGCCCGACGGGGTGGGGCTGTCCCAGCGTGGCATCACGGTGTCCACGGTCGGTCTGGTCCCGGCGATGCTGCGGTTCGCGGACGAGGGCCTGAAGTGCCGGCTCGCGGTGTCGCTGCACGCGCCGGACGACGAGCTGCGCGACACGCTCGTACCGGTCAACACGCGCTGGAAGGTGCGGGAGGTGCTGGACGCCGCGTGGGAGTACGCGGAGAAGTCCGGACGGCGGATCTCGATCGAGTACGCGCTGATCCGGGACATCAACGACCAGGCTTGGCGCGGTGACTTGCTGGGGCGTCTGCTCAAGGGCAAGCGGGTCCATGTGAACCTGATTCCGCTGAACCCGACGCCCGGGTCGAAGTGGACCGCGTCCCGTCCCGAGGACGAGAAGGCGTTCGTCGAGGCCGTCGCCGCGCACGGTGTGCCGGTGACCGTCCGCGACACGCGCGGACAGGAGATCGACGGCGCCTGCGGGCAGCTCGCCGCCGCGGAGCGCTGACCGCCCGCTGGTACGGTGTGATCGAACAAATGCACATTCCGACAGGGGAGCGCCACAGCGCTGAGAGTGCGGCAGTGTCACGGACCGAGCGTCACGGACACCGAGGTGCCGCAGACCCTTGAACCTCGCCCGGGTCATTCCGGGTAGGAAGTTCGGTCGTCACTCATGCTGTTGCGCCCCGTCCGGCCTTCTTCGCGAAGCGCCGGGCGGGGCCGCGTCTCTTCCTGGCCAGCCAGGAGGAATTCAGTGAGCACCAACAGAAGGATCACCGTCACGGCGCTGGCCGTCGCGGCCGGCATGACGGCGCTCGCCGCGTGCGGCTCGGGAGGCAGCGGCGGCGGCAAGGATCCGAAGACCGTCACGCTCGTCAGCCACGACTCCTTCAATGTCTCGAAATCCGTGCTGGCGGAGTTCACCGAGCAGACCGGTTACAAGGTCGACGTGCTCAAGGGCGGGGACGCGGGCAAGGCCGTCAACCAGGCGATCCTGTCGAAGGGCAACCCGCAGGGTGACGTCTTCTTCGGTATCGACAACACGCTGCTGTCGCGCGGGCTGAAGGCAGGGATCTTCACTCCGTACCAGGCCAAGGGGCTGGAGAGCGTGCCCGCCGAGCTCCAGCTCGACAAGGCGGAGCACCGGGTGACGCCGGTGGACTACGGCGACACCTGCGTCAACTACGACCGGGCCTACTTCGCCGCGCACAAGATCGGGCCGCCGAAGACCTTCGACGACCTGCTCAAGCCCGAGTACAAGGGGCTGCTGGTCACCGAGAACTCCGCCACGTCGTCGCCGGGGCTCGCCTTCCAGCTCGGCACCATCGCCGAGTACGGCGAGTCCGGCTGGCAGGACTACTGGAAGAAGCTCAAGGCCAACGGCGTCGAGGTCGTGGACGGCTGGGAGCAGGCGTACAACGAGCGGTTCTCGGGTTCGGCGGCCGGTAAGGGCAAGGGGGACAAGCCCCTGGTGGTGTCGTACGCGTCGAGCCCTCCGGTGGAGGTGCTGGGCAAGAAGCCGGAGCCGAAGGAGGCGCCCACGGGCGTCGCGGTCGGCACCTGCTTCCGGCAGATCGAGTTCGCGGGCCTGCTCAAGGGCGCCAAGAACGAGAAGGGCGGCAAGGCGCTGCTGGACTTCCTGCTGAGCAAGCGGTTCCAGGAGGACATGCCGCTCCAGATGTTCGTCAACCCGGCGCGTCAGGACGCGAAGGTGCCGGAGCTGTTCACCAAGTACGGCGAGAAGATCGACAAGCCGGGGACGGTGGCTCCGGAGACGATCACCAAGAACCGCGAACAGTGGATCAAGCAGTGGTCCTCGCTCGTTCTGAAGTAACCGGCCGCGCGAGGCGGGCGCGCCGCGGACGGGCAACGGCCGGCCGGCTCGCCCTGATGGCGCTGCCGCTCGCCTTCTTCGCGCTGTTCTTCGCCTACCCGGTCGCCGCGATCGTCGGGCGCGGGCTGAAGGACGGCGGGCAGTGGCAGCCGGGCCGGGCCGGGGAGGTGCTCTCCGACCCGGACGTCCTGCGCGTCCTGTGGTTCACCGTCTGGCAGGCGGCGGCCTCGACCGGGCTCACGCTGCTGATCGCGCTCCCCGGCGCGTATGTCTTCGCGCGCTTCGAATTCCCCGGAAAGAGGCTGCTGCGGTCCGTGGTCGCGGTGCCGTTCGTCCTGCCCACGGTGGTGGTGGGGTCGGCGTTCCTGGCCCTGGTCGGGCGTGGCGGGGTGCTGGACGACCTGTGGGGCGTACGGCTGGACACGTCGGTGTGGGCGATCCTGCTGGCGCACGTCTTCTTCAACTACGCCGTGGTCGTACGGACCGTCTCCGGCCTCTGGGGGCAGCTCGACCCGCGGCAGGAGGAGGCGGCCCGGGTGCTCGGGGCGTCCCGTTGGGGCGCCTGGCGGCGGGTGACGCTGCCCGCCCTGGGGCCGGCCGTCGCTGCTGCCGCCCTGATGGTCTTCCTCTTCACCTTCACCTCCTTCGGCGTGGTGCAGATCCTGGGAGGGCCGACGTTCTCCACTCTGGAGGTGGAGATCTACCGGCAGACCGCCGACTTCCTGGACCTCCCCACGGCCGCCGTCCTCACCCTGCTGCAGTTCGCCGCCGTGCTGGCACTGCTGGCCCTGCACGCCTGGACCGTACGGCGGCGGGAGGCCGCCCTCACGCTCGTCGACCCGGCGCAGACGGTACGGCGGCCGCGCGGCGCGGGCCAGTGGGCGCTGCTGTGGGGGACGCTCGTCGTGATCGTGCTGCTGCTGGTGGTGCCGCTGGCGGTGCTGATCGAGCGGTCCTTCGCGGGGCCGGACGGCTACGGGTTCACGTTCTACCGGGCGCTGCAATCCGCCGCCTCCATGGACAGCACTTTTGCCGTCGCCCCCTTGAACGCCTTGTGGAACTCGCTCGCCTACGGGGCGGCCGCCACGCTGATCGCCCTGGTGGTGGGCGGACTGGCCGCGGCCGCGCTGACGAAGCGGGGCGGCAGGCTGGTGCGGGGGTTCGACGCGTTGCTGATGCTGCCCCTCGGGGTTTCGGCCGTGACCGTCGGCTTCGGCTTTCTGATCACTCTCGACGAGCCGCCGCTCGACCTGCGCTCGTCGTGGTGGCTGGTGCCACTGGCGCAGGCGCTGGTCGGGGTGCCCTTCGTCGTACGGACCATGCTGCCCGTGCTGCGCGCGGTGGACGAGCGGCTGCGGGAAGCGGCCGCGGTGCTGGGAGCCTCGCCCTGGCGGGTGTGGCGCGAGGTCGACCTGCCGCTGGTGCGGCGGGCCCTGCTGGTCGCCGCGGGCTTCGCCTTCGCCGTCTCGCTGGGCGAGTTCGGCGCGACGGTCTTCATCGCGCGACCGGACAACCCGACGCTGCCGGTGGCCGTCGCACGGCTGCTGGGACGCGCTGGAGAACTCAACTACGGACAGGCCATGGCACTGTCCACGATCTTGATGGTGGTGTGCGCGGGCGCGCTGCTGGCGCTGGAGCGCATCCGCACCGACCAGGCCGGAGAGTTTTAGATGGCGGGACACGCCGATACGGGACGCGCCGACACGGCGGACGGGGCACTGCTGCGGCTGGACGACGTCACCGTCCGCTTCCGCACCGGGCAGCCGCCGGCGCTGGACGCGGTCGACCTGAGCGTCGCCGCGCAGGAGACCGTGTGCGTGCTGGGGCCCAGCGGCAGCGGCAAGTCCACGCTTCTGCGGGTCGTGGCGGGACTGCAGGCCGCCGACGCGGGGCGCGTCTTCCTGGAAGGACGGGACCAGTCGGGCGTGCCCACCCACCGCCGCGGCCTCGGGCTGATGTTCCAGGACCACCAGCTCTTCCCGCAGCGCGACGTCGGCGGGAACGTGGCCTTCGGCCTGCGCATGCGAGGCGCGTCACGTGCCGAACAGGAGCGTACGGTTGCCGAACTCCTGGACCTGGTGGGTCTGCCCGGCGCCCAGCGGCGTGCGGTGGCGGCGCTGTCCGGCGGCGAACAACAGCGGGTCGCGCTGGCCCGCGCACTCGCACCGCGGCCACGGCTGCTGATGCTGGACGAGCCGCTCGGCCAGCTCGACCGCGGCCTGCGGGAGCGCCTGGTCGTCGAACTGCGCAGAGTCTTCGGCGAGCTGGGGACGACCGTGCTGGCCGTGACGCACGACCAGGGCGAAGCCTTCGCGCTGGCCGATCGGGTGGTGGTCATGCAGGAGGGGCGGATCGCGCAGAGCGGTACCCCGCTGGAGGTCTGGCAGCGCCCCGCCACCGAGTTCGTCGCCCGCTTCCTGGGCTTCGACAACGTGGTGGAGGCGACCGTACGGGGCGGGTCCGCCGACACCCCCTGGGGGAAGATCCCGGTACCGGACGGCACACCGGACGGCCCGTGCCGCCTGCTGGTGCGCCCGGCCGGGGTGCGCATCACGGCCGCCGCGGACGGGCTGCCGTGCAGGGTAGCGGCCCGCACCTTCCGCGGTACCCATGTCGCGCTGCTCCTCCAGCCGGACACCGGGCCGCAGGTGGAGGCGGCCTGCGCGCTGCGGGACGCCCCACAGGACGGGGAGCCGGTGGGCGTCACCTTCGCGGCCGAGGACGTCGTGGTCCTGAACCGCTGAGGGACGCCCACCACCGGGACGCGTGCCCGCGCTCGTACTACGGGGAGCTGGTGCGGCTGCCCGCCGTGGTCCGGGCGTCGCTCACGGCCGACGGCCCGTCCGGCGCCTTCGCTTCCTCCGCGGGAGCCGGTACGGCCGCCGGCCCGGACGCCGTACCGGTCGTGCCGCCGTCCTCCGGCTCGCCGAACCAGGCGACCGCGACGGCGCCGGCCACCGCCACGACGAAACCGAGCACCGCCATCCAGGCGAAGCCCGGCCGGGAGGAGTCACCGAGCCACAGCACCCCGAGGATGCCCGGTACCACCGTCTCGCCCACCACCAGCGCCGCCGTGGCACCGTTGACCGAACCGATCTGGAGAGCCACCGTGTGCAGGTACATACCGCCGATACCGGCGACGAGAATGGCGTAGAGCGCCGGGTCGGCCAGGAGCGTGGGCAGGTGGAACGGGTCGACGCCGTTCAGTACGCGCACGCCGACCCCGAGCGCGCCGAAGCCCAGGCCGGACAGCAGGCCGGCGAGGATCGCGGCGCGGCTGCCGAGCAGCCGGACGGCCAGCGTTCCGCCGCCCATCAGCGCCACCGAGGCGATCAGCAGCCACCAGTGGGTGGTCGTCGAGGCGTCCCCGCCGCCCTCCGGCCCGGCCGCGGTGGCCAGCAGGACCAGCGCCGAGCAGACCACGCCGATGGAGACCCACTCGCGGCCGTTCAGCCGGATGCCGAGCAGCTTGATGCTGAGGACGGCGGTGATCACGAGGTTGGCGCTGATGACGGTCTGCGAGAGGAAGAGCGGCAGCATCCGGGCGGCCAGCGCGCCGAGGCCGAACCCCACGAAGTCCAGCACCGTACCGACCATGAACTCCCACGTCACGGCGGCCTTGGCGGTGGAGGAGAGACTGGGGCCGCCGTGTGCGGTGACGCCGGTGGTGGACGCGGCGGCCGCCTCCCGGCGCGCGGACTTGCGCGACCCCACCGCTTGCAGGACCGACCCCGTGCCGTAGCAGGCCGAGGCCGCTACCGCCGTCAGAAGACCGATGAGCACCGAGAACTCCGTTTCGCGCACTGCCTGGTTTTACCTGTGCATTACCTGACTGGGAGACGTGGTTTCGGGGGCGTGAGTTGCCTCGGACGGTCGAGCAGATGCCGCGGGACCGGAACCGGGGACTTCGCCGAGGCGGGCCAGCGCTTCCGGCGCCTCTTCCACCGAGTCGACCAGAGCGATCCTGCCGGACATGGCGCGTTCCGCGGCGAGCGCCTGCAACAGCGGCCAGGCGGGCAGCCTCTCGGTCCAGTGGACACGGTCGACGAGCACCATCGGGGTCGGCTCACCCCGCGATCCGTAGTAGTTCGGAGTCGCGTTGTCGAAGATCTCCTGCACGGTGCCCGCCGCGCCGGGCAGGAAGACCACGCCGGCGTTGCAACGGGCCAGGAGGCCGTCCTCACGGACCGCGTTGACGAAGTACTTGGCGATGCGGGACGCGAAGGCGTTCGGCGGTTCGTGCCCGTAGAACCAGGTGGGGATGCCGACCGAGTCGCCGCCGCCCGGCCAGCGGCCGCGTACCTCGAAGGCGGCCCGCGCCCAGTCCGTCACCGAGGGAACGAACCGCGGCACCTTGGCGAGGAGCGCGAGGCTCTCGTCCAGCATGGCGTCGTCGAAGGGCGCGGCGTAGGCACCGAGGTTCGCGGCCTCCATCGCGCCCGGACCGCCGCCCGTGGCGACCGTCAGGCCGGCCCGGGCGAGCCGCCGCCCCAGCCGGGCCGCGCCTGCGTACGCGTCGGAACCGCGCTCCAGCGCGTGCCCGCCCATGATGCCGACGACCCGGGCGCCGGTGACGTGCTCGTCCAGCGCGTCCGAGACGGCGTCGTCGTGGATGCTGCGCAGCATCGAGGCGAGGATGTCGCCGTCCGACATGGTCCGCTGGTACCAGGCGTAGGCCAGGGCGTCGGGGGTCGCCGGGTAGCCGGCTTCCGTGGCGAGGGCGTCGAAGAGTTCGTCGGGCGAGTAGAGGCCGCCGCGGTACGGGTCGAACGGCAGGTCCGGTATCGGCGGGAAGACCAGTGCGCCGGCCGCCCGCACGCTCGCGGCGGCCTCCGGTTCCATCCGGCAGCCGAGGAAGACGGCGTCGGACACCGGCGTGCCGAGCAGGGCGGAGGTGCGGCCGGTCAGGTCGACGGACTGGACGCGGTAGCCGCGCAGACTGCCCGAGGCCAGCACCCGGTCGAACGCGGCGAGCGTCTCGATCTCGCGGTCGCTGCCGGGGTGTCGCGGCCGCTCGACGGGGCGATGGGGTGCGGGGGACGCGGGGGGCTCGGAGTTCGGCTGCACGCCCGTCATCGTAGGCGGGAGGCGCCGGGGCCCGGCGGCGAGGGCGGGGTGGCGGGCGGCGTGACGCCGGGTCAGGGGAGCAGGGGGAGGGCGGCGAGTTCGGCGATGGCCCAGGTCAAGGGGGCCAGGACGACAAGGAGGGCCAGGACGCGGAGGGCGGCGGCGCGGTGGAGGAGCGAGCGGGGCGTCCCGAGGCGGCGGAGGGCGGCGGTGGTGTGCTCACGGGCCCAGCGGGCTTCCAGCGCCGCGGTGAGGGCGCTCGCGGTGACGCAGGCCAGGACGAGGGCCGCGCCCAGCCCGGTGAGGGGGCCGAGAGGCCGGGCGGGGGCGGCTTCGTACACCTTCACCGCCGCATACGTACCGGAGGCGACCGCGCAGAGCACGCCGAGCGGACGGCCGACGCGCCGGGACTCCTCCTGGAGGACGCGGCCCGCGAGGAGGCGGACGGCGCCCGGGCGGCCGGCCGCCAGCAGCCGGCCGGACAGTTGCGTCAGGCCGGGGCCCGCCAGGACCAGGCCGAGGGTGGACAGCGCCCAGCCCGCCAGGACTCCCGGCGGGCTCCCGACGAGGCGCTCGGGCAGCGGGAGGAGAGCGCCGGCGTCGTCGGAGCCCCGGCTGACGTAGGTCTCCAGGGCGAGGCCGGCCGCCGTCAGCGTGATTCCCCACGGGAGCGCGGCGGGCACGGCGGAACGCGAGCTGTCGGTGGCCGTGGCCGTCAGGGGCTCGCCGGCTCCGGTGGCCGCCCGGGCGCCGCGCCGGCCGCCGCGGACGTCCTTACGGGGGCGCAGGACGACGGCGGTCGCGCCCGCAGCCGTCAGGGGGACGACGGCGAGCAGCAGCAGCGCGCCGGCGGGCGGCAGGGCATGGCCCGCGCCGAGGAGCTGGGTGGCGGAACCGGTGGCGGTCGCGCCGCCCAGGTCGCCGCGGAGCGCCAGGAAGACGAGCAGCGCGAGGAAGCTGCCCAGGACACAGGAGACGGCGGTGGAGGTGGCGGCGATCAGGGTCAGCCGGGCAGGCCCCAGCCCGGCGGCCGACATGCCCCGTTGAGGACGGGACGCGGGGTCGGTGCGGGCCGCGGACACGGCGAGCTGGGTGGTGGCCGCGACCGGGACGGCGCACCAGAGAAGGCGTACGAAGGCGTCCGTGGCCGACGCGGGGTGGGCGGCGGCGTGGCCGAGGACGGCCAGGAGGAGGAAGCCGGTGCCCGCGGAGGCGGCGGCCACGAGCAGGCGGCGGAACAGGACGAGGGGGTGGGCCCCGCGGGTCAGACGGAGAGCGAGCACTCTGCCCTGCTTTCCTTCTCGGGGGCGGGGGCCTTGAGACCGACGCGACGGCCGTCGAGGAGGGCCACGGTGCGGTCCGCGAGGGTGTCGGCCTCGGGTTCGTGGGTGGCGAGGACGACCGTGATGCCGTGCGAGCGGGCCGCCGTGGTGATGGCGCGCAGTACCTGGGCGGCGTCCGCGCGGTGCAGCGGCGCGGTGGGCTCGTCGGCGAACAGGACCTGCGGCGCGCAGGCCAGGGCGCGGGCGACGGCGATCCGCTGGCGCTGCGACTGGTCGAGGCGGCCGGGGCGTTGACGGGCGCACAGGCCCACGTCCAGGCGGTCCAGCCATTCGCCGGCGGTCTGCTTGGCGGCGCGGTGACCGACGCCGCGCAGCAGCAGGGGGAGGGCGGCGTTCTCCCAGGCGGTCAGCTCGGGGACGAGGTGCGGTTCGGTGTCCACCCAGCTGAACCGGTCCAGGCGCAGCCGTTCACGGCTGAGCGGCGAGAGCGTGTGCACGGGTGAACTGTTGAACCAGATCTCGCCGCTGTCCGGGACAAGTTGGCCGGAAAGGCACCGCAGGAGAGTCGACTTGCCGCAGCCGCGCGGCCCGGTGACGGCGAGGATCTCGCCCTCGCGGACACCGACGGAAACCCCGGCGAGCGCGGGGGAGCCGGCGTACGTGTGGTGCAGGCCGCGCGCCCAGAGAACGTCGTTGTCAGGTGGGGCCACCATCTGCGCACCTCATGCTCGTCGCGTCCGATCGTTCCCCCAACCGGGTGAACGACCATGGAGAGTATCGGTCACTGGCACGGTAAGGAGTGGCGACCCTCGGTATTCGGCGCTCGGCGCGCACCACGGCTCAGGTTCACTCAAATGGCCGCTTATATGAAGAACTTGGGCGAAGGGTGAGCGGCAGGGGCTCGCGGGAGGTGCGGGGCGGGCGGGGGAAGGCGGGCGGGCGCCCGGGACCCGCGCTCGTCCGTGCGCCGCGCCTGCCCGGAGGGCGTGCGGGGCCTGGGTCCATGGCCGTACGCGCATCACGGGCGGGCGCGCGAGCCCGCTGAGCGGGCTCGTCCGTACCGGCAGGTGGGCAGGCGGAGGCGACAAGCCCGCGGCCCCGCCCCGGACCGCGGGCCCGGGGCGGGGCCGCGGCCCTTCGCCGCTCGCTCCGCGACCCCGGGCCCGCGCCGCCGTTCCGTACTTCTCAGAGCTTCGCCCAGGCCTCCGTCAGCGTGCCGCGCAGGATCTGCTCGATCTCGTCGAAGACCGGCTGGTCGGCGATGAGCGGCGGGGCGAGCTGGACGACCGGGTCACCGCGGTCGTCGGCACGGCAGTACAGGCCGTTGTCGAAGAGGGCCTTGGAGAGGAAGCCGTACAGGACGCGCTCGGTCTCCTCGTCGTTGAACGATTCCTTGGTGGTCTTGTCCTTGACGAGTTCGATGCCGTAGAAGAAGCCGTTGCCGCGGACGTCGCCGACGATCGGCAGGTCGTGGAGCTTCTTCAGGGTCGAGAAGAAGGCGTCCTCCTTGTCCAGCACGTGCTGGTTGAGGCCCTCGCGCTCGAAGATGTCGAGGTTGGCGCAGGCTACGGCGGCGGAGACCGGGTGGCCGCCGAAGGTGTAGCCGTGCAGGAAGGTGTTGTCGCCCTTGTAGAACGGCTCGGCCAGCCGGTCGGAGATGACGCAGGCGCCGATGGGGGAGTAGCCCGAGGTCATGCCCTTGGCGCAGGTGATCATGTCGGGCACGTAGTCGAACTTGTCGCAGGCGAACATCGTGCCGAGGCGGCCGAAGGCGCAGATGACCTCGTCCGAGACGAGCAGCACGTCGTGCCGGTCGCAGATCTCGCGGACGCGCTGGAAGTAGCCGGGCGGGGGCGGGAAGCAGCCGCCCGCGTTCTGCACCGGCTCCAGGAAGACGGCGGCGACGGTGTCCGGGCCCTCGAAGAGGATCTGCTGCTCGATCTGGTCGGCGGCCCAGCGGCCGAACGCCTCCGGGTCGTCCCCGAAGAGCGGCGCCCGGTAGATGTTGGTGTTCGGGACCTTGTGCGCGCCGGGGACCAGCGGCTCGAACGGGGCCTTGAGGCCCGGCAGTCCGGTGATGGACAGGGCGCCCTGCGGTGTGCCGTGGTAGGCCACAGCGCGCGATATGACCTTGTGCTTGGCGGGCTTGCCGGTGAGCTTGAAGTACTGCTTGGCCAGCTTCCACGCGGTCTCGACGGCCTCACCGCCGCCGGTGGTGAAGAAGACCTTGTTCAGGTCGCCCGGCGCGTGGTGCGCCAGCCGCTCGGCCAGCTCCACGGCCTTGGGGTGCGCGTACGACCAGATGGGGAAGAAGGCCAGCTCCTGGGCCTGCTTGAGCGCGGTCTCGGCGAGTTCGGCGCGGCCGTGCCCGGCCTGGACGACGAAGAGGCCGGCCAGCCCGTCGATGTAGCGCTTGCCCTTGTCGTCGTAGATGTTCGTGCCCTCGCCGCGCACGATCGTCGGCACGGGGGCGTTCTCGTACGACGACATGCGGGTGAAGTGCATCCACAGGTGGTCGTAGGCCGTCTTCGAGAGGTCAGCGGTCATGGCTATCTGGTTCCCCAGGTGTAGGTCTGCTTGCGGAGCTTGAGGTAGACGAAGCTCTCGGTGGTCCGGACGCCGGGCAGCGTGCGGATCCGCTTGTTGATCATTTCCAGGAGGTGGTCGTCGTCCTCGCAGACGATCTCGATGAGGAGATCGAAGGAGCCCGCGGTCATGACGACGTACTCGACCTCTTCCATGGCCGTCAGGGCGTCGGCCACCGGGTCGAGGTCACCTTCGACGTTGATCCCGACCATCGCCTGCCGTCGGAAGCCGACCGTGAGGGGGTCGGTGACCGCGACGATCTGCATCACGCCTTGGTCGAGCAGTTTCTGTACGCGTTGCCGCACCGCCGCCTCGGACAGGCCGACGGCCTTGCCGATCGCGGCGTACGGACGGCGGCCGTCCTCCTGGAGCTGCTCGATGATCGCCAGGGAGACGGAGTCGATCGACTGGGTGCCGTTTCTGTCACGAGTGGCCACATCCCTCACTGTGCACGAGCCTCGTCAGTCCCGCAACCCCGATTCGATGAAATCAGTTGTCTACAGATCTCGGCGCCACTGATTTCGTTGTTCATCCTTTACGGGTATGTCGAAAACGTTGACTTCCTGGCTAGGGTGGGCATCTCAAGCACTGGACACCTGACTAGGAGGGGTCGCTCGTGACCACCGAACTGCGTCGGCTGCGCAACTACATCGACGGGGAGTTCCGGGACGCCGCCGACGGGCGGACCACGGAGGTGGTCAACCCGTCCACGGGCGAGGCGTACGCCACCGCTCCGCTGTCCGCCGCCGCGGACGTGGACGCCGCGATGGCCGCCGCCGAGGCCGCGTTCCCCGCCTGGCGCGACCTGGTGCCGGCCGAGCGCCAGAAGGTCCTGCTGAAGATCGCCGACCGCTTCGAGGAGCGGGCCGAGGAGCTGATCGCCGCCGAGTCGGAGAACTGCGGCAAGCCCGTCGCGCTCGTCCGCTCGGAGGAGATCCCTCCGATGGTGGACCAGATCCGGTTCTTCGCGGGCGCCGCCCGGATGCTGGAGGGCCGCGCGGCCGGCGAGTACATGGACGGTCTGACGTCCATCGTCCGCCGTGAGCCGGTCGGCGTCTGCGCGCAGGTCGCGCCGTGGAACTACCCCATGATGATGGCGGTGTGGAAGTTCGCCCCGGCGCTGGCCGCGGGCAACACCGTCGTCCTCAAGCCCTCCGACACCACGCCCGCCTCCACCGTGCTGATCGCCGAGATCATCGGCGGTGTGCTGGACGAGCTGGGCCACCCCCGCGGCGTCTTCAACGTCATCTGCGGCGACCGTGACACCGGCCGTCTGATGGTCGAGCACCAGACCCCGGCGATGGCCTCGATCACCGGCTCCGTACGGGCCGGTATGCAGGTCGCCGAGTCCGCGTCCAAGGACCTCAAGCGGGTCCACCTGGAGCTGGGCGGCAAGGCGCCGGTCGTGGTCTTCGAGGACACCGACATCGCCAAGGCGGTCGAGGGCATCTCGGAGGCGGGCTACTTCAACGCGGGCCAGGACTGTACGGCCGCGACCCGGGTGCTCGTCCACGAGTCCGTCCACGACGAGTTCGTGACCGCGCTCGCCAAGGCCGCCGCCGACACCAAGACCGGCGCGGTGGACGACGAGGACGTGTTCTACGGGCCGCTGAACAACGCCAACCAACTGGCACAGGTCAAGCGCTTCATCGACGGCCTGC
This sequence comes from Streptomyces sp. NPDC045470, assembly GCF_040646595.1. Classification (NCBI taxonomy): domain Bacteria; kingdom Bacillati; phylum Actinomycetota; class Actinomycetes; order Kitasatosporales; family Streptomycetaceae; genus Streptomyces; species Streptomyces sp. NPDC045470. The sequence goes on along the minus strand of NZ_JBEZAN010000002.1, from coordinate 98,072 downwards.
CCGCGCACGCCAAGATCGAGGCGGGCGGCCACCAGGTCGGCGAGAAGGGCTACTTCTACGCCCCGACCGTCGTCTCCGGCCTGAAGCAGGACGACGAGATCGTCCAGCAGGAGGTCTTCGGCCCGGTCATCACCGTCCAGTCCTTCCGGGACGAGGACCAGGCCGTCGAGTGGGCGAACGGGGTGGAGTACGCGCTGGCGTCCTCGGTATGGACCAAGGACCACGCCCGGGCCATGCGGATGTCGAAGAAGCTGGACTTCGGCTGCGTGTGGATCAACACGCACATTCCGCTGGTCGCCGAGATGCCGCACGGCGGGTTCAAGAAGTCCGGTTACGGCAAGGACCTCTCGGGCTACGGCTTCGAGGACTACACGCGCATCAAGCACGTGATGACGTCGCTGGACGGCTGAGTCCGCGACCGCGGGCGGGCGGGAGTCCGCGGGCGGGCCAGGGGCCTCCGGCTCCCGTCCGGCTGCTCGCCCGCCCCGCGCCGCCTCGTCCCGCCCTCCGCCCCGCCGCTCGGCACACCGTCGTGGGCAGCGCCCCGGCAGGCGACGTTCTGTCGCTTGCCGCCGCTGCCCACCGCGCGTGAGAGTGCTCGCCATGGCTGAACTTTCGCGGCGTTCGCTGCTACGGGGCACGGTCGGTACGGGGACGGCCGGGGCGCTGGCCGCACTGGCGGCCGGATGCGGAGTGCCCGCCGCGTACGTCGCCCCCGCCGACCGCGCGGTCCCCGACCGCTCGGCCCGTGACCGGCGCCTGACCTTCGCCAACTGGCCGCTCTACATCGACGTGGACGAACGCGACCAGCAGCGGCGGCCGACGCTGGAGGCGTTCGAGCAGCACACCGGCATCTCGGTGACGTACACCGAGGAGATCAACGACAACGACGAGTTCTTCGGCAAGATCAGCCCAGCCCTGATGAACCGCCAGCCGACCGGCCGCGACCTGATCGTCGTCAGCGACTGGATGTGCGGCCGCTTCGTACGCCTCGGCTGGGTGCAGGAGATGGACCGGTCCCGGCAGCCCAACGTCGCGCGCCACCTCGACCCGCTGCTGCGCACCCCGCACTTCGACCCCGGCCGCAAGCACAGCGTCCCCTGGCAGTCGGGCATCACCGGCATCGCGTACCACCGCAAGAAGCTCGGCCGGGAGATCCGGCACACCGCCGACCTGTGGAAGGACGACCTGCGCGGCCGGGTGACGCTGCTGTCCGGGCTGGACGAGTCCTTCGCGATGCTCATGCAGGGCGACGGCGTCGACATCACGCGCTGGACGGAGACCGACTTCTACCGGATGACGGGACGCATCCGCCGCCTCGTGGACAGGAAGCACATCCGGCGCTTCACCGGCAACGACTACATCAAGGACCTGGCCTCGGGGGACGTGCTCGCGGCGCAGGCGTACTCGGGCGACGTCATCCAGCTCAAGGAGGACAACCCGGACATCGAGTTCGTGGTGCCGCAGGAGGGGGCCGAACTGTGGGCGGAGAGCCTGATGATCCCCGGCCGCGCGGAGCACAAACACAACGCGGAACAACTGATCGACTTCTACTACCGGCCGGAGATCGCCGCCGAACTGGCCGCCTGGGTCAACTACGTCTGCCCGGTCCCGGCCGCGCGGGACATCCTCGCCTCCTCCAAGGACGAGAACCGCGCCACGCTGGCCGAGGACCCCCTGGTCTTCCCGGACGGCGCGATGCGCGACCGACTGGCCATCGCCCGCGACATCACGTCCAAGGAACGCCCGGCGTTCGCCAAGGAGTGGAACGGGATCGTGGGGCTCTGAGCGGGCCGGGGCATCGCGCTGTTCAGCGGCGTACGCCCTGCGTGACGGCTTCCTCCAGGGCCGTACGGAGTCGCTCGTACGTGGGAGCGAGCTGCCGCAGCCCCGCTTCCAGCGCTTGGTCGTCACCGGAGACGACGGGGTACTGCAAACTGCCGAGGACGCGGGACTGTTCGGCCAGGAGGGCGGCCGGGGTGCTCAGGCCCAGTGAGGCCAGGCATGCCGCTGCGTCGTTGAGGCGGTGGGCGCCTACCTGGACGGCGAAGTCTCCGAGCAGGGCGCGGGTCTCGGAGGACAGGGCGCCCTTGGCGACCTGGTCTGCCAGTGCTTCGACCGCGGCGGCTCCGCCCAGCGTTCCCGGCGGGACCGGCAGGTCGTCGCGGCCGGCCAGCCACCGTACGGCGCCGGGCAGGGACTGCCACAGGGCGTCCGCCGGGTCCACGGCTCGCTCTCGGGTGAAGGCGGAGCGCATCACGTACGTGTCTTCGGTGTACGCCACCGTCTCCGCGCGCCAGGCGGCGGCGAATGCGGGGGCGGGCAGGGTGGCGTACGGGTGGGCGTGCGGATCGTGGAGGAGGACGGTGTCGTTCTCGACCGCCAGGACGACCAGGTAGTGGTCGGCGCCGATCGCGGTGCCGGAGCCGTGCTGGTACAGGAGCAGGCCCATCTCCAGCGGGCCGGCCAGGACAGGGCCTTCCGCGCAGGCGGCGCGCAGGCGGGCCAGGGCCTCGTCCTCGGTGCCGCCCGCACCACGGACGCAGCTCAGGCCGAGTGCCGAGACGGCGGCTTGCAGGCCCAGCTCCGGGTGCCAGCCGTACGGGTCGAACAGGGGCATGGTGCCGCCGATGAGCTCGAAGCCGAACGGGGAGCCGGTGAGGGTCTCGATGACGGCGGTCGACGGGGCGGCGGGGCCGAGCACCATCGCGAGGGAGTTGCTGTAGCAGTACGGGCCGGATCCGGTGTAGGTGAGCATGGGGTCCTCGGTGAGGGAAGCGGGGATGGGCGGGTACGTCCCTCAGTGCACTGCTTGACACCGTGACAAGGTCAAGTGCGTTCGTAATTGGCCGGGTGTGAGCGGGAATTGAGCCCGTGGCAGACTCGGCGGTCATGTCGGAGATCACGCAGGATTTGAGCCCCGCTGTCACGTTCGGACTGCTCGCTGCCTGGGCGCTGCACGACGCGGAGGAGGTGGTCCTCGGGCCGCGGTGGATCCGGGATCACCTGCCGGAGCTGCGGAAACGGTGTCCCGGGGTGCCGGAACGGCTCTGGACGGCGCTGGAGGGCGTCGATCAGCGGGAGTTCACGGTCGCGGTGGGCGCCATGGCGGTGATCGTGGCCGCCGCCTCGGTGCGCGGGCACCGCACCGGAGGCCGGTCGGCCTTCTTCCAGGGTGCGGTGGACGGGTTCGGGCTGCACGGCCTGGTGCACCTGGCGCAGGCCGCAGCCGTACGCGGCTACACCCCCGGCTCGGTCACCTCACCGCTGATCGTCATCCCGTACGCGGTGTGGGCGCGCCGCAGGCTGCGGCGCGCGGGGCGCCTCAGGCCCACGGACGCGCGCGGGGCGGTGAGCGGGACGGCCATGGCCGGAGCGGCCACGGCCCTGTCCCACTTCGTGGCGCGGCGGCTGGTCAGGCGCTGAGCCGGGGGCGGGGCCAGGGCCGTGGCCTGGCCGGGGGCCGGGTACGCGCGTCAGAGCGCGGCGCGTACGGCGGCCACCCGGTTGGTCGTGACGGCGTCCACGCCCGCGCGCTTGAGGCGGCGCGCGGCGCGGGGCGTGTCGGTGGTCCAGGCGGCGAACAGGTAGCCGTCGCCGTGCGCCCGTTCGACCAGGTCCTCGGTGACCAGGCCGAAGTGGTAGTTCAGCCAGCGGGGTCGGACGCGGGCCAGCAGCTCGGGGCGGGGCGGGGCCGTGCGGCACCAGGACAGGGCCAGTTCGGCGGCCGGGTCGGCAGCGCGGACGGCCAGCATGGACAGCCCGCCGCCGCAGTAGTACGCGCGGTCGGCGGCACCGGACTCGTGGACCTCGCCGACGGCGGACTTCGCGGCCGCCGGGTCCGGCAGGTCGATCAGGGCACGGGCGGACGGGTACTCGGCCGTGAGGGCGAGGGCGTCGCGCAGCGTGGGCACACCGCCCGCCGTGACCTCGTCCACCTGGGCGTACGTCAGCGAGGAGAGCAGGCGGTCGTGGTCCCACAGGCGTTCCAGCGTCGGGTCGTGCAGCAGGACCGGTATCCGGTCGGCGGTCAGCCGTACGTCGATCTCGACCGCGTCGGCGCCCGCTTCGAGCGCGGCGCGGAGCGAGGCGAGGGTGTTCTCGCGGTGGTCGTACGGAGCGCCGCGGTGACCGATGACCGCGATGCGGCCGGTGGCGGGTGCCGGTGCGGCCGGACGGGCCGACGGCTTCCGTGGCGGCGCCGGGGCCGGGGCGTGGCGCGCGGCCCTCACCGCGGCCACGTCGCGGTGTAGTCGTCGATCTCCGCGGCCAGCGCCGCCTTGGCGGAGACGTCCATGAACGACGCCTCGACGGCGTTCTTGGCCAGGGCGGCGACCCCGGCGGCGTCGAGGTCCAGCAGGCGCGCGGCGACGCCGTACTCCAGGCACAGGTCCGTGCCGAACATCGGCGGGTCGTCACTGTTGATCGTCACCAGCACCCCCGCGTCCACCATCTCCTTCAGCGGGTGCTCGTCGAGGGTGCGCACGGCGCGGGTGGCGATGTTCGAGGTCGGGCAGACCTCCAGCGGGATGCGGTGCTCGGCGAGGTGGGCCAGCAGCTTCGGGTCCTGGACGGAACTGGTGCCGTGACCGATCCGCTCGGCCCGCAGGTCGGTGAGCGCGTCCCAGACGGTCTGCGGGCCGGTGGTCTCGCCGGCGTGCGGGACCGAGTGCAGGCCCGCGGCGATGGCGCGGTCGAAGTACGGCTTGAACTGCGGGCGCGGCACACCGATCTCCGGGCCGCCGAGCCCGAACGAGACCAGGCCCTCCGGCCGCAGGTCACAGGCGATCCGCGTGGTCTCCTCGGCCGCGTCCAGCCCGGCCTCGCCGGGAATGTCGAAGCACCAGCGCAGCACCACGCCCAGCTCGGTCTCCGCCGCCCGGCGCGCGTCCTCGATGGCCTCGACGAACGCCTCGTCGGGGATACCGCGGCGGGTGGAGCTGTAGGGGGTGACGGTCAGCTCGGCGTAGCGGATGTTCTGCCGCGCCATGTCGCGGGCGACCTCGTACGTCAGCAGCCGGACGTCGGTGGCGTCGCGGATGAGGTCCACGACGGAGAGATAGACCTGGATGAAGTGGGCGAAGTCGCGGAAGGTGAAGTAGTCGGTGAGCGCCTCGGGGTCGGTGGGGACCGCGGAGTCCGGGTGGCGGGCGGCCAGCTCGGCGACGATGCGGGGGGAGGCCGATCCGACGTGGTGGACGTGCAGCTCCGCCTTGGGCAGTCCGGCGATGAAGGCGTCGAGATCGGACAACGGTTCCTCCTGGTCGAGGGGCGAGCTGGGCGTGCGGTGGACGGTGGCCATCGTATGCGGGCCCCCGGCGGCCCGAACGGTGCAGGTCTTGGCGAAACGGTGCAGGTCTTAGCATGAGGCGGACCGTGAACATGGGGGGAATGTGGGGATGTCGATGTCCGACAGTCAGCAGCCCGAGCCGCGCGACCCGTGGGCGCCGCCGGAGGACCGGAGCCGGCGGCCCGCGCCGCCGGCGAGCGCGCCGACGGCCGGTGCGGCTGCGGGCGAGACGGCCGGTGCGACGGCCGGGGGTGCGACGGCCGGGGGTGCGACGGTGACGTCCGGGCCGCGGTCGACTGGCCCGGTGAAGGCTGCGTCCGCGGGGAACGAGCTTGCGGAAGGCGGGGTTGCGGAGGGCAGTGTTGCGGTGGCTGCGCCCGTGACGGACGGGGGGAGCGCTTCGGAGGGTTCGGACGGGGCGAGTGCTCAGAGCACTACGGGCAGGGCTGGTGGTGCGAGTGCCTCGGGTGCCCCGGACGGGGCCGGTCGCGCGAGCGGTTCGGACACCGCAGGCGGGGCCGGTCGCGCGAGCGGTTCGGACACCGTGGGCGGGCCCGCTGTCCCCGGCGGGACGAACGGTTCCGACCTGCTGAGCAAGCCGGTGACTCCGGGCGGACGGTACGACGTTCCGCCGCCGCCACCCGCGCCGGGTACGGCGGAGACGTACGCACCTCCTGGTGCCCCCGGTTCCGGAGTGCCGCCCATACCCGGCGCCGGGGCGGACGGGCAGCATCCCGAAGCCCCGTACGGCGCGCCCCGGCCTCCCTACGGCTCCCCGCAGCCCCCGTACGGCCCCGCCGGCCCGGGCGGCGGCCCGGGGCAGGAGCTGCCGCCGGGCTATCAGCCCTACTGGGCGCCTGCCGGGCCGAACAACGGCTACGGCACGGCCGCGCTCGTCCTCGGGATCGTCGGCGCCACCCTCTGCTTCACGATGGTGATCGGCTTCCTCCTCGGCGTGCTCGCGATCGTTTTCGGCATTCTCGGGCGCGCGAAGGCGGCCAGGGGCGAGGCGGACAACGGCGGGAGCGCGCTGGCCGGGGTGGTGCTGGGCGGTGTGGCCCTGCTGCTGAGCGCGTTCATGCTCTGCTGGGTCGTGATGGCGTCCGCCACCGACGAGGGCGGCGACGACCCGTGGTACCCCGGCTACTACGACGGCGGAGACTCCGGCGGCTCGTCGTCCGGCGGCTCCGGTTCCGACGACGACGGTCCGGACACGTACCAGGCCGCGCCTGCCCCTGGCCCGCGCCCGTACGAGGCCGTGTCCGCCGACCCGGCCGCGGTCCCCGTCCTGTCGGCGCCCTCCCGCGGCCGGCTCGTCGTCTCGGCCTAGCCCTCTCCGCCTAGCCCTCTCCGGCTAGTCCTCCGCGGAACCCACCCCCGTCTCCGTCCCTGTTCCCGTCCCCGGTTCCCACTCCGCTCCCGTGGCCAGCCGCTGCCGCGCCTCCATCAAGGCGAAGCCGAGCAGGTTGAGGCCGCGCCAGCGGGCCGGGTCCTGGGCGCGCTCGTCGTCGGCGGTCAGTCCGATGCCCCATATCCGGTCCATCGGGCTGGCCTCGACGAGTACGCGGGAGCCGGTGCCGAGCAGGTAGTCGCGCAGGGCCGGGTCCTGGCCGAATTTGTGGACGTTGCCCTCGACGACGTACTCGAAGCGGTGCCGCTCCCACTCGGCGCCGTCGAAGCCGCGCACCGAGCGGCCGGCATCCTTCGCCTGCTTCGGGTGGGTGGCGGAGACGGCCCGCCGCTCCGCCTCCGCGTCGCCGAACAGCCGCGCCTTGCAGGCCATCATCCAGTGCTCCGCGGTGGCGTACCGCACGCCGTCGACCGTGAACGGAGCGGGCCACCACTGGCTGAAGCAGCTCGCGCCGAGCTGTCCGTCGCGCCGCGGCGCATGGCCCCAGAAAAAGATGTACTCGAACCGCTCACCGGCCGCCGCGGCGATCAGTTCCGCCACCGACCGCGGCTCGTTCCGTTGCTCGTTCATCCCCGTACCCCCCGTGCTGTTGTGCATCATGCCGGGATTCTGTCAGCGGGCACTGACAACGTGTCGGGGTGCCCCCCGACGGAAATCGCAGAATCCGTCGCGTAACCAAAAGGCAACAACGGAATCACTTGTTGAGACCCTGCACCTCTGTCAAGATCAGCCATCGATTCCGGAAAGAGCTACGCCTGGGTGTGCCGCCGAGCGGCCCCGGCGCCCGGCGGAGGAGAGCACCATGGTTCAGCGATTCGACGTGCACGAACGTTTCGCCGAGGGCGCGCAGTTCCTCGCCGGCGAGCTGCGGGACGGCAGTTCCGGCCGCACCCAGCAGGTGGTCGATCCGGCCACCGGCGAGCAGGTGTACAGCTACCGGCTGGCCTCGACGGCGGACGTGGACACGGCCGTACGGGCCGCCGCTGACGCCTTCCCCGGGTGGGCGGGCGCGACCCCGGGCGAGCGTTCGGACGCCCTGCACCGCTTCGCCGCCGTCCTCGGCGAGCGGGCCGGTGAGCTGGCGTACGCCGAGTCGGCGCAGTGCGGCAAGCCGGTCAAGCTCAGCGAGGGGTTCGACGTACCGGGGTCGGTCGACAACGCGTCCTTCTTCGCGGGCGCCGCGCGGCACCTGGAGGGCAGGTCGGCGGGGGAGTACAGCCCCGACCACACTTCCGTGATCCGCCGCGAGCCCATCGGCGTCGTCGGCTCGATCGCGCCGTGGAACTACCCGTTGCAGATGGCGGCCTGGAAGGTGCTGCCGGCCATCGCCGCGGGCAACACGGTCGTCCTGAAGCCCGCCGAGATCACGCCGCTGACCTCGGTGATGTTCGCGCAGGCGGCCACCGAGGCGGGCATCCCGGACGGTGTGCTGAACATCGTCTCCGGCGCGGGCCGGGAGGCCGGCGAGCACCTGGTCGCCCACCCCGACGTCGCCATGACCTCCTTCACCGGTTCCACGGCCGTCGGCAAGCGGGTCGCCGAGATCGCCACGAGCACCGTCAAACGGCTGCACCTCGAACTCGGCGGCAAGGCACCCTTCGTGGTCTTCGACGACGCCGACCTGGAGGCGGCGGTGCACGGCGCGGTGGCCGGTGCCCTGATCAACTCCGGGCAGGACTGCACCGCCGCCACCCGCGCCTACGTGCAGCGCCCGCTGTACGACGCGTTCGTCGGCGGCGTCGCCGACCTGATGGCGACCGTACGGCTCGGCGACCCGTTCGACCCCGCCACCGATCTCGGGCCGCTCGTCTCGCACGCCCAGCGCGACCGGGTCGCCGGTTTCGTCGAGCGCGCCCGGTCGTACGCCACCGTCGTCACCGGCGGCGAGGCGCCCCAGGGCGACCTGGCGAAGGGCGCGTACTACCGGCCCACGCTCATCACGGGCGCCCCGCAGGACAGCGAGGCCGTACAGCACGAGATCTTCGGCCCGGTGCTGGTCGTGCTGCCCTTCGACAGCGACGACGAGGGCATCGCGCTCGCCAACGACACCCCGTACGGCCTGGCGGCCTCCGCCTGGAGCCGGGACGTGTACCGCACCGGCCGCGCCACCCGCGAGATCAAGGCGGGCTGCGTCTGGGTCAACGACCACATCCCGATCCTGAGCGAGATGCCGCACGGCGGCTACCGGGCCAGCGGCTTCGGCAAGGACATGTCGTCGTACTCCTTCGAGGAGTACACGCAGGTCAAGCACGTCATGTACGACAACACCGGGGTCGTCAGGAAGGACTGGCACCGGACCGTCTTCGGGGACCGCGCCTGACCCGGAACGGCCGTCGTCGCCCGCTGACCACCGGGCTCATCAGGAAGGGCACCGCGCATGGAGGACAGTCAGCAGCCCGGGAGCCTGTCGCCGCCCGAACGCGCCGCCGTACGGCGCAGCCTCACCGACGGCCGGATGGCCATGACCCGGCGGTCGCTGCTGCGCGCGGCCGGGGCGGGGGCGCTGGCGCTCGGCGGTCCCGGCGCACTGGCGGCCTGCGGCATCCCGCCCGCGGGCCGTACGGACGCCGGACGGTCCGTGGACCACTCGGCGCAGGAGAAACGTGTCGTCTTCTCCAACTGGACGGAGTACCTGGACGTCGGCGACGACGGCAAACGCCGGCCGACCCTGGACGCCTTCACCCGCCGTACCGGGATCACGGTCAAGTACACCGAGGACATCAACGACAACGACGAGTTCTTCGGCAAGATCCAGGCGCAGCTCGCGGTCGGCCAGGAGACCGGCCGGGACCTGATCGTGCTGACGGACTGGATGTGTGCGCGGATGATTTCGCTGGGCTGGATCCAGCGGCTGGACACGGGGAACCTTCCGCACGCGTCCGAGCGTCTCGCGCCGCAGTTCCGCGCCCCGGACTGGGACCCCGGGCGTGTCCATTCCTATCCCTGGACCGGCATTCCGGCGGTCATCGCGTACAACGCGAAGGCCACCGAGGGACGCACGGTCGATTCCGTCAGCCAATTGCTCGACGATCCGCGGCTGAAGGGGCGGGTCGGATTCCTGTCGGAGATGCGGGACAGCGTCGGGCTGACGCTCCTGGACATGGGAAAGCGCCCCGAGGACTGTACGGGCGACGATTTCGACGCGGCCGTCGCCCGGTTGCAAAAAGGCGTGGACGGCCGGCAGATCCGCCGGTTCACCGGCAACGACTACATCAACGACCTCAGCAAGGGCGATCTCGCCGCGTGCGTGGCCTGGGCCGGGGACGTCGTCCAGTTGCAGCAGGACAACCCGGATATCAAGTACGCCGTGCCGAAGGCCGGGTACATGACGTCGACGGACAACCTGATGGTGCCGAACCGGGCCCGGCACAAGAAGAACGCCGAGCGCCTCATCGACTACTGCTACGAACCGAAGGTGGCGGCGCGGATCGCGGCGTACATCAATTACGTGAGTCCGGTCGACGGTGTACGCGAGGAACTGGCGAAGATCGACCGTGACCTGGCGGACAATCCGCTGATCCCCCCGGACCCGGAGACGGCCGCCAGGTCGCATTCCTTCCGGGCCCTCAGCGCCGGGGAGAGCAAGGAATTCGCCCAGAAATTCGCCGATCTGACGGGAGCCTGAAAAGGCCCCGGGGCCTTCCCGGTTCCCGAGCAGGCCCCGGGCCGGTCCGGGGCCACCCTCTCGGGACCGCCCCCGCCCCGCCCTCCGACCCACGGGACCACCCATGACACAGACCTCCGGCGGCGATGTCCGCCTCTCCGGGATCAGCAAGTCCTACGGCTCCTTCACCGCCGTCCACCCGCTCGACCTGACGGTCCCGGCGGGCTCCTTCTTCGCGCTGCTGGGCGCCTCCGGCTGCGGCAAGACCACCACCCTGCGCATGATCGCGGGCCTGGAGGACCCGTCCACCGGCACCGTCGCGCTGGACGGCAGGGACGTCACCGCGCTGCCCCCGTACAAGCGCCCGGTCAACACGGTCTTCCAGAACTATGCGCTCTTCCCGCACCTGGACATCTTCGAGAACATCGCGTTCGGTCTGCGTCGCCGTGGCATCAAATCCGTGAAGAAACAGGTCGAAGAGATGCTCGACCTGGTCGAACTCGGTCCGATGGCGCGCCGTAAACCCCAGCAGCTCTCCGGCGGCCAGCAGCAGCGCGTCGCGGTGGCCCGCGCCCTGATCAACCATCCGCAGGTGCTCCTCCTGGACGAGCCGCTCGGCGCCCTCGACCTCAAGCTGCGCCGCCAGATGCAGCTCGAACTCAAGCGCATCCAGACCGAGGTCGGCATCACCTTCGTGCACGTCACCCACGACCAGGAGGAGGCCATGACCATGGCCGACACGGTCGCGGTGATGAACGGCGGCCGGGTCGAGCAGCTCGGTGCCCCCGCCGACCTGTACGAGAACCCCGGCACCACCTTCGTCGCCAACTTCCTGGGCACCTCCAACCTCATCGAGGCCGAGGTGGTGACGGTCGGCGGCGACGACCTGCTGCTCACCGCGGGCGGCAGCAAGCTGCGGCTGCCCGCCGGGCGATGCCGCACCGCGGCCCGTACCGGCGGCACGGTCCTGGCGGGTGTACGGCCGGAGAAGATCAGCCTCGCGCACGCCGGCGACGCCGGCACGATCGCCGACGGCCGCAACCGGCTGACCGGCCGCATCGCCCACGCCGGGTTCCTCGGCGTCAGCACGCAGTACGTCGTCGAGACCCCGGGCGCCGGACGCCTCGCCGTCTACGAGCAGAACGTCGAGCGCGACGCGCGCCTGGCGCCCGGCGCCGAGGTCGTCCTGCACTGGAATCCCGCGCACACCTTCGGCCTGGACGCCTCCCAGGACATCGGGGCCGGCGCGGACACCGGCGAGGAGACGGCATGACGACGACCACCGAGGCGCCGCCGCCCGCCTCCGAAGGCGTGCCGGAGGTCCGGGCGCGCGCCACCCGCAAGCGCCTCGTCCCGTACTGGCTGCTGCTCCCCGGCATCCTGTGGCTGGTCGTCTTCTTCGCCGCGCCCCTCGTCTACCAGGCGTCCACGTCGGTGCAGACCGGCTCCCTCGAAGAGGGCTTCAAGGTCACCTGGCACTTCGCCGCCTACTGGGACGCCCTCGGCGCGTACTGGCCGCAGTTCCTGCGGTCCGTCGGCTACGCGGCCACCGCGACCGTGCTCTGCCTGGTCCTGGGCTATCCGCTCGCGTACCTCATCGCCTTCAAGGCGGGCCGCTGGCGCAACGTCGTGATGATCCTGGTCATCGCCCCGTTCTTCACCAGCTTCCTGATCCGCACGCTGGCCTGGAAGACGATCCTGGCGGACGGTGGCCCGGTGGTCGGCGTACTGAACTCGCTGCACGTCCTGGACGTGACCGGCTGGCTCGGGCTGACCGAGGGGCAGCGGGTGCTGGCGACGCCGCTGGCGGTGGTCTGCGGTCTGACGTACAACTTCCTGCCGTTCATGGTGCTGCCGCTGTACACCTCGCTGGAGCGCATCGACCCGCGGCTGCACGAGGCCGCCGGCGACCTGTACGCCCGCCCGGTCACCACCTTCCGCCGGGTGACGTTCCCGCTGTCCATGCCGGGCGTGGTGGCCGGCACCCTGCTGACCTTCATCCCCGCGGCGGGCGACTACATCAACGCCGAACTGCTCGGCTCCACCGACCAGAAGATGATCGGCAACGTCATCCAGTCGCAGTTCCTGCGCGTCCTGGACTACCCGACCGCCGCCGCGCTCTCCTTCATCCTCATGGCGGCCATCCTCGCCATGGTCACGTTCTACATCCGCAAGTCCGGGACGGAGGACCTGGTCTGATGGCCGTGCTCCGGTGGCTGCGCCGCCACCTCGTCGTACTCGCGGGCCTCGGCACGCTCGGGTACCTGATCCTGCCCAACCTGGTCGTCCTGGTCTTCTCGTTCAACAAGCCCAACGGCCGCTTCAACTACGAGTGGCAGCGCTTCTCCGCGGACGCCTGGACCGACCCGTGCGGCGTCGCCGACCTGTGCGGGTCGCTGGGCCTGAGCCTGCGGATCGCGCTCTGGGCGACGGTCGGCGCGACCGTACTGGGCACCATGATCGCCTTCGCGCTGGCCCGCTACCGCTTCCGGGCCCGGCCCGCCGTCAACACCCTGATCTTCCTGCCGATGGCGATGCCCGAGGTGGTGATGGCCGCCTCACTGGCCACCCTCTTCCTCAACATGGGCATCCGGTTCGGGTTCTGGACGATCCTGATCGCGCACATCATGTTCTGCCTGAGCTTCGTCGTCACGGCGGTCAAGGCCCGCGTGATGAGCATGGACCCGCGCCTGGAACAGGCGGCCCAGGACCTCTACGCGTCCCCCACGCAAACGTTCCTGCGGGTGACGTTGCCGATCGCCGCGCCCGGCATCGCGGCGGGCGCGCTGCTCTCCTTCGCGCTGTCCTTCGACGACTTCATCATCACCAACTTCAACGCCGGCTCCACCGTGACGTTCCCCATGTTCGTCTGGGGATCGGCGCAGCGTGGCACACCCGTGCAGATCAATGTCATCGGAACGGCGATGTTCCTCATCGCCGTGCTCTGCGTCCTGGGAGGGCAACTGCTCTCCGGACGCCGGAAGAGGAGCTGAGAACCATGGCACGAGCTGCCATGACCACCCCCGCCCACGCCCTCGCGGACGCCGCACCGGTCTCCTTCTGGCTGGACGACGAGGACCGTCCCGCCGCCCTGCCCGCCCTCGTCGGCGACGAACGCACCGACCTGCTCGTCGTCGGCGGCGGCTACTCCGGACTGTGGACCGCGCTGCTCGCCAAGGAACGCGACCCCGGACGCGACGTCGTCCTCGTGGAGGGCCAGGAGGTCGGCTGGGCCGCGTCCGGCCGCAACGGCGGCTTCTGCGCGGCCTCTCTGACCCACGGCCTCGGCAACGGCCTGGACCGCTGGCCGGACGAGCTGGCGAAGCTCGAAGAACTCGGCGCCCGCAACCTCGACGCCATCGAGGACACCGTCGCCCGGCACGGCATCGACTGCGCCTTCGAGCGCACCGGCGAGATCGACGTCGCCACCGAACCGCACCAGGTCGCCGAGCTGAAGGAGGGCGCCGAGCTGGCCGCGCGGCTGGGCCTGCCCGGCGTGGAGTTCCTGGACCGCGACGCGGTGCGCGACCAGGTCGACTCCCCGACCTTCCTGGCCGGGCTCTGGAACCGTACGGGCGTCGCCATGCTCAACCCCGCCCGCCTCGCCTGGGGCCTGAAGCGGGCCTGCCTGGACCTCGGTGTACGGATCTACGAGCACACGCCCGCCACCGCGCTCGCCGCCGACGGCGTGGGCATGGCCGCCCGCACTCCGTACGGCCGGGTCTTCGCCCGCCGGATCGCCCTCGGCACCAACGTCTTCCCGTCCCTGGTGCGCCGCGTCCGCCCGTACGTCGTCCCCGTCTACGACCACGCGCTGATGACCGAGCCGCTGTCCGCCGAGCAGCAGGCGGCGATCGGCTGGCAGGGCCGCCAGGGCCTGTCCGACAGCAACCACCACTTCCACTATTTCCGCCGCACCGCCGACCACCGCATCCTGTGGGGCGGCTACGACGCCGTCTACCGCTTCAACGCGTCGGTCCGGGCGGAGTACGACCACCGGCCCGCCACGTACGAGAAGCTGGCCCGGCACTTCTTCCAGTGCTTCCCCCAACTGGAGGGGCTGCGCTTCACCCACGCCTGGGGCGGCGCCATCGACACCTGCTCGCGCTTCTCCGCCTTCTTCGGCACCGCGCACGCCGGACGGGTCGCCTACGCCGCCGGATACACAGGCCTGGGCGTGGGCGCCACCCGTTTCGGGGCCGAGGTGCTGCTCGACCTCCTGGCGGGGGAGCGGACCGAGCGCACCGAGCTGGAGATGGTCCGCAGGAAGCCGCTGCCGTTCCCGCCGGAGCCGCTGCGCTGGGCCGGGATCGGGCTGACGCAGTGGTCGATGACGCGGGCCGACACCCACGGCGGGCGACGCAACCTGTGGCTGCGCGCGATGGACAAGGCGGGGCTCGGCTTCGACAGCTGAGGCGCCGACGGGCCCCCGGTGGGCGCGTTCCGTACCCGGTCGGTGTCAGGGACCCGCCGCCCGCCCCTCGTGCGCGCCGGTACACCACTCCGCGCCCCCGCCTGCTCCTGTCTTCCGCGAAAAACCCCGGCAAACCCGTGTAAGGATGCCGCCTCCGTCGCCTCTCACCGGACGGACAGCGGTCCGAGGGGGCCGCGGAAGCGAGGAGACATGGACGCCGCGGGGGCGAAGAACGCAGTGGAGTGGCTGGTGACGGCGGCAGCGGACCCGGACACCTGCCGGTGGGAATGGGAGCGCAACCCCCTCGGGGTCGCCCTGCTCCCGGCCGGCCGGCTCTGGGACGTGCTGATCGTGCCCGGCGCCCTGGGACGCCCGACCCTGGACGTACTGACCCGCGTACTGGACCTGCCGGGCCCGGTCCTCGCCGACTTCGGGGACACCCGTACGGGGTTCTTCGTGCCGCCGGGCACCGCGGCACGCTGGCTCGGCACGGGCGTGCGCGGCGCGGGCGACGGTAGCTGGATCGTGGTGCCGTACCCGGGGCGGGCGACCGGCGGGGTGCGCTGGCTGGTCGTCCCGGACGGCACCGGCCGGCTCACCGAACCGGCCGTGCTCGAACTGGCGATGCACGAGGCCGCCGCCCGGCTCGCCGGGGACCGGTGAGGAAACCGGCGCGACAGCACCGTGAAACAGGACACAGTCGCGCTTCCCCCCGGCGCGGCGTTGAGTGTTTCGGCCCCCGCATCCGTGGTCCCGGGTGGGACGCCCGACAGGGCTCCCCGGCCGGCCGGGCGTGTGGGGCGCCCGCCGCCGTGGTCAGGTGCATCTCAGGGGGAATCATGCGCACATCGGAGTACGTTCTCGGGCGGCTGGGCGTCGAACCGGCGACGGAATCGGTCTACCGCGCCCTGCTGGCGCAACCGCACGCCTCGGCGGCGGAATTGGCAGCCCGTACGGGAATGACCGAGCAGGAGGCCGAGCGGGCCCTCGGCCGGCTGGCCGGCCTCGCCCTGGCGCACCCTTCCACGGAGCGCCCCGGGCGGCTTCACGCGGTGAGCCCGCGCCTGGGCGTGGACATGCTGCTCGCCCGGCAGCAGGCCGAACTCGCCGCGCAGCGACAGCGGGTGGAGGAGAGCCGGGCCGCTGCCGCCCGGCTCGTCTCCGCATTCGCCACGCACCAGCGTTCCGTCGCCGACCACGGGGTGTTCCGGATCACGGGAGCCGACCGGATCGGCGACCAGGTGCGGGAGATCGGCGCTCTCGCCGAGGAGGAATTGCAGGTGTTCGCCGCCGGGCAGCCGTACCCGTCGTCCGACGCGTCCGCGTCCCCGCGCCTGCACGAGGACCCGCTCGCCCGCGGAATCCGGATACGCACCGTCTGCCTCGACAGCGCCCGCAACGATCCGGACGCCGTGGCACACGCCGAACGGCTGGCGGCGGCCGGCGCGGAGGTCCGTACCGCCGCCGTGCTCCCCACCCGCATGGTCGTCGCCGACCGCCGCTCCGCGCTCGTCTTCACGGCCGGCGAGGGCGCCACGGAGGCCGCCGTCTCCGTACGGGTGCCGGGCGTCGTGGCCGCGCTGAGCACGCTGTTCGACGCCGTGTGGGCAGCGGCGGAACGGCTGGGCCCACCGCCGTCCCGGCGCGCGGCGGACGGCTTCACCCGGCAGCACCTCGCCGCGCTGCACCTGCTCGCCGAGGGCCACACGGACGCCACGGTCGCCCGGCGGCTGGGCGTCTCGGCCCGGACGGCGCGCCGGATCGCCACCGAAGCGATGACGGGGATGAAGGCGCGCAGCCGGTTCCAGGCCGGGGTGCTCGCCGCGCAGCTCGGCTATCTGCCGGCGTCGTCGCCCCAGGCACAGCGCACCGCGTGAAGCGGAAAGCCGCTCTTCGGCACCTGCCTGCGCGCCGACGTCTCCCGACGGGTGCGCATTCCGCCGACGAGGTGTACGGCTCGGTCGGCGACGGCCGTGCAGCCGGGCGCGGGCAGCGCGGCCTCGCGGGCACCGAACGCGGCGGCTCGGGTGGCGGGTTGGGCGGCGCGCCTCGCCGGTGAGTCCCGTGCGGGCCGCGGGGGCGCAGAAGCGGGGGACGCGGGCCCGAACGGGCCACGGCCGGTTCGGGCCACGGCCGGTTCGGGCCACGCGGAGGGCCTTTCCCGCGTGGGGCGGTGGCTGGAAAGTCGTGGATGTCAGCGAGATGTCGTCCACGACGTAGAAAGTTCTTGAACTCTCAAGTACTGTGTCGCTGTCACCGCGCCCGGGCCGACCGGTCCGGCGCGCCGCCATCCGGAGAGGAACCATGACGTCCCAAGCCGTCCACTCGTCCGGCCCGACCGCCGCCGACGCACCTGACGACACCCGGCCCTGGACGACGGCCGCGGCCGGCTCCTTCGGCGTGCTGATCACCGCGGACCGGCCCGGTACCCCGGTCGACGCCGTACCCGTACCGTGGTTGCGCGACCTGACCCGCCGTCACCACATCGTCGCGCTGCGAGGGTTCACCGCCCCGGCCGACGCCACGGAACTCGACGCCTACGCGCGCACCTGGGGCGAGGTGATGGAGTGGCCGTTCGGCACGGTCTTCGACGTACGCGCCCACCAGGACCCCGAGGACCATGTCTTCGACACCGGCTTCATGCCGCTGCACTGGGACGGCATGTACGTCGACTTCGTGCCCGAGTTCCAGGTCTTCCACTGCGTCGCGGCCCCCGGCGCGGCCGAAGGCGGCGGCACGCTCTTCTGCGACACCACCCGCGTCCTCGCCGACGCGGACGCCGAGACCCTCGAACGCTGGCGCGGCCTGACCCTGCGCTACCGCAACGCCAAGGTCTCCCACTACGGCGGCCTCGTCGTCTCACCCCTGATCGAGCCGCACCCCGACGCCGGCTTCCCGGTCATGCGGTTCCTCGAACCGGTGCCGGACGGTGAGCACATCATCAACCAGCCCGACGTGAGCGTCGACGGGCTGGAGGGCGAGGCGGCCGCCGCCGAACTGGCCGCCATCCGCGCCGCCGCGTACGACCCCCGGCACGTGTACGTGCACGCCTGGCAGCAGGACGACATCGTCATCGCCGACAACTACACCCTGCTGCACACCCGCGTGCCCTACCGCCGCGGACTGCCGCGCCACCTGCGCCGCGTCCACGTCCTGGGCGATCCCCCGCTGCCCAGCCACATCCACGACCACCGAGGCGCCACCGGGGCCGACACCCAGCGAGGGACCGCATGACCGTGACGTACGAGCAGCACGCCGAGCGCGGGGAACAGGGGGAGGACGAGGGCGACGCCGCGTACGCGGCCCGCACGGAGCAGTACACCGCCCGCGTCCTGGAACTGCTGCTGCCGCACCGCAGGCCCGCCGGCGTGCCGGCGGACACCCGGGCCGACGGGGGAGACGGTGCCGGCAGCGCCGACAGCCGCGGCCACGACAGCCACCTGCCCGGACAGTGCTTCGCCGAACAGCTCACCCAGATCCGCGGCTTCGTCGCCCGCCGCGAGCCGGTGCTGCTGACCCTGCCGGCGTTCCCCTGCAAGTCGCCCAACCCCGCCAAGGTCGTCGGCCACCTCCCCGACCTCGGCGAACTGCTCTCCCTGCGCTTCCTGGACGACCTGTGCGCCGCGATCGGCGCGGTCTACCCGCCCGGCGCCCGGCTGCTGATCTGCTCGGACGGCCATGTCTTCGGCGACCTCATACGGGTGCCGGACGCGCACATCGACGCGTACGGCAAGGCGCTGCGCGACATGATCGACGCCAACGGCCTGCGGCACATCGACACCTTCGGCCTCGACCACGTCTACGACGGCCGCACCTACGACGAGAAGCGCGCGCTGCTGGAGAAGGACTACGCCCAGAGCGTGGAAGAACTGCGGGCCGAGGTACGGGCCGGCGGACCGGCGCTCAGCCACTACCGCGGCACCATCCGGTTCCTGGTCGAGGACACCGCGGACTGGACCGGCTCCAAGGCCCAGTTGCAGCGCGAGTGCCGCAGCCGCGCGTACGGCGTGCTGCGGCGCAGCCGGGCGTGGGGCGAGCTGATAGCCCACCACTACCGGCAGACCGTACGGCTCTCCATCCATCCGCAGACCTGCGGCTCGGCGAAGTTCGGTATCGCGCTGCTGGAGGCGGCGGACAACTGGCTCACGCCCTGGCACGCCGTCGTCGTGCAGACCGGCACCGACCGCTTCCGGCTGATGAAGCGGCACGAGGCGGAGCGGGTGGGTATCCCGGCGGGCCCGAGCTGGCGCCCGAGCCACTACATCGCGTCGGAGCTGTTCGGCGTGGCGAGCTGACCGTCCTGCTCCCGGTGCGGGCGGTCCGCCCACCGCCCGCACACCGCCGCGCAGGCCGCTAGCAGCACCCCGGCCAGGCACCAACTGGCCAGTACGTCCAGTGGCCAGTGATAGGCGCGGCGCACCAGGCCCACGCCGACCGCGAGGTCGAGCAGCCCCACGGCGGCCGCCGGTGCGGGTCCGTACGACCGTCCCGGGCATGCGGCCCACGGCGCGGCGAGCAACAGGGCCACCGCCCCGTACGCGACGGCTGCCGTCGCCCCGTGGCCGGACGGGAAGAAACCGGCGTGCGCGCCGCCCGCCATCTCCGGCGGGCCCGGCCGGGCCAGCCACGTCTTCACCGGCACCACCAGCGCGGGCACCAGGGCCATCGTCACCAGGGCGGCCACCGGCGGCAGCCACCAGCGCGCGGCGGCCGCCCGCCGTCCGCGCCAGGCCGCGTACAGCGCGGCGAGCGCCAGCACCGGTAGCGCGACGGCCGCGTTGCCGAGGTCGGCGAAGAACTCCGCCAGGGTGGACGGCACCGGGCTGTGCACGACGGCGCGGCCGAATCGTTCGTCCAGCGCGCGCAGCGGACCGCCGGAAGCCACTTGCCAGGTGAGGGCCGCGAAGAGCGCGGCGCACAGCACACCCACCCACAGGAGGGAGCGGAGGAAGGCGGTCGGCCGCCTCGGAACAGGGGGGGTGGTTCCGAGGCGGCCGTGCTGACCGGATCGCCGCGCGCCCCGGGGGGTCTGGGGCGGGCGGCCGTCCGGTCGGTGAGGATTCCCGGGGCGCGGGGCCCCGGACCCGTGCGCGAAGGCACGGCCTGGCCGGAGCCGGGGAAGCGTCGGCCGGGCGTCACCCACAGTCCCCTGCGGGCGGGGTGTCTCTCTCATCTGCAGAAACCGTACGGCAGTGAGCCGGGGCCGGACAGCCGGATCACCTGCCCGCCATGGGCCCCGCACACATTCTTCACGACCAAACGCTCAGTTACTTCGGGTCACACCGTCCCGAGCGCACCCTCGATGATGTCCAGGCCCTCGTTCAGCAGGTCCTCGCCGATGACCAGCGGCGGCAGGAAGCGCAGCACGTTGCCGTACGTGCCGGTGGTCAGCACCAGCAGGCCCTCCTGGTGGCAGGCGGCCGCCAGCGCCGCGGTCGCCTTCGGGTTCGGCTCCTTGGAACCGGACTCCACCAGCTCGATGGCGATCATCGCGCCCCGGCCGCGGACCTCACCGATGATGTCGTGCTTCTCCGCCATCGCCGCCAGGCGCGGCTTCATGATCTCGCCGATCCGCCGGGCCTTGGCGTTCAGGTCCAGCTCGCGCATGGTCTCGATGGAGCCGAGCGCCGCCGCGCAGGCCACCGGGTTGCCGCCGTAGGTGCCGCCCAGACCGCCCGCGTGCGCCGCGTCCATCATCTCGGCGCGGCCGGTGACGGCGGCCAGCGGCAGGCCGCCCGCGATGCCCTTGGCGGTCGTGATCAGGTCCGGGACGATGTTCTCGTCCTCGCACGCGAACCACTGGCCGGTACGGCAGAAGCCGGACTGGATCTCGTCCGCGACGAAGACGATGCCGTTCTCCTTCGCGAACTCCGCGATGGCGGGCAGGAAGCCCTTGGCCGGCTCGATGAAGCCGCCCTCGCCGAGCACCGGCTCGATGATGACCGCGGCCACGTTCTCCGCGCCGATCTGCTTGGTGATCTGCGAGATGGCCTGGTCGGCGGCCTCCTTGGCGCAGTTCTCCGGGCCGGTCAGCCAGCGGTAGGGGTAGGCCAGCGGCACCCGGTAGACCTCGGGCGCGAACGGGCCGAAACCGTGCTTGTACGGCATGTTCTTCGCGGTCAGCGCCATCGTCAGGTTCGTCCGGCCGTGGTAGCCGTGGTCGAAGACGACGACCGCCTGGCGCTTGGTGTACGCGCGGGCGATCTTGACGGCGTTCTCCACGGCCTCCGCGCCGGAGTTGAACAGCGCCGACTTCTTCGCGTGGTCGCCCGGCGTCAGCTCGGCGAGCTGCTCGCAGACCTCCACGTACGGCTCGTACGGCGTGACCATCACACAGGTGTGGGTGAAGTCCGCGAGCTGCGCGGTGGCGCGGCGCACCACGGCCTCCGCGCTGTTGCCGACCGAGGTCACGGCGATGCCGGAGCCGAAGTCGATGAAGGAGTTGCCGTCGACGTCCTCCAGGATGCCGCCGCCCGCGCGCTTGGCGAAGACGGGCAGCACCGCCCCCACACCGCCGGCCACGGTGGCCTGCTTGCGGGCCCACAGCTCCTGGGACTTCGGGCCGGGGATCGCGGTGACGACGCGACGCTCCTGGGGGAGGGCGGGGCCTCCGGACAGTTCGGTCATGGCAGTCTCCTGGGGGTGGAACGGGACGTACTGAAGACGTACTGAAGGGGTTGTGCTCGCAGGCTAGGGGGAGGAACGGGGCGTCGGCATGTTCCGTTCGGGAGAAGTGCGCGTGTTGCGTTGTCCGCACCGGACATAGCGGCGTCCCGCGGCCAGTAGATTGAACGGCGGCAATGCGCGGGAACAGCAGGGCGCACGGGCGGAACCGTTTCCGTCCGGCGTCCGGACGTCTCAAGGGGGACGAGGGGCACCGGATGGACACCGAGGGCACGCAGCACGACGCACCGCACACCCGCACCGACCACCCCGTACCCCGCCCCACGGCACCACCGGTCCCGTCCGCACCGCCGGCCCCGAGAATCCCGCCGGTGCCGCCGGCTCCGCCCACCGCCCCCGGGGACGGCGCGTTCCTGCGCTGGCTGCGCGCCCCCCGCCGGGCCGCCGCGCCCGGCATCTGGACGTACGGGCACGTGCCCCGGCCCGAGGAGAGCCCCGACCGGGTGCCCACCCGGCAGCTCGTCACCGGTGCGCTGATCTCGTTCCTGTGCGGCTGGCTGCTCTGGTCGCTGCTCTGGAACGGCTACCTAGGCCCGTACTGGCTCTACCCGCTGCTGCTCCTGACGCCCGACTCCTGGCGCTCGGCCGGCGGCGACAAGATGGTCTTCGTCTGGGCCACGTACCTCTACTACGCGCTCTGCCTCGCCCTCCTCGTCCTCGTCTTCGGGCGCCTCGGACGCTGGGCCGAACTGGGACGGCGTTGCCTCGGGCCCGTACTGCGCCGCGCCCGGGAACGCCGCCCCGACGCCGTACCGGAGCCGCAGGAGGACCGCGCCCAGTGGCCCGCACTGCGCGCGGGCGGCGCGCCCGACGCCGCCGACAAGCTCGCCGCCGAGGCCCTCGCAGGACGCATGAACGACGTCGACGTGGCGCGCATCGAACGCGCCTGGCACTCGGTGCGCTCCGGCAACAACTCCCTCGCCTCCTTCACCGACGCCGTCCTGCGCCACGGCGCCGCCGCCTGCCCCCACCCCTCGGGACGGCGCGACCTGCCCGCCCGGACGGCCCACCACGACCTGCTCGCCCACCAGGTGCGCATCGGCACCGCCACCGACCACCCGCGCAACCCCCACCAGCACCGCGGTACGGGCTTCGCCCTCGACCCGGCGCTGCTGGGCACCTCACTGCTGGCCGTCGGCCCGCCCGGCTGCGGCAAGACCACCCGCGTGGTGCGGCCGGTCGTGGAGGCCATGTGCCTCCAGGCGCTGGCCGGACGGAGCGCGGTGGTCGCCGTCGGCGCGGCCGGCTCCGCCCTCGGCCCGGACGACGCGTTCGACGTGATCGTCCGGATCGGCGCCCCCGAGCCGGACTGCGACCTCGACCTGTACGGCGGCACCACCGACCCCGACGAAGCGGCCGGCATCCTCGCCGAAGCGCTCGTCGGCGACCTCGCCGCCACTCAGCCCGGTGGCGACAGCCGGCGCGCCGCCACCGCGCTCGGCCAGTTGCTCGGCCCGTTCCGCGCCGCACACGGCCGCTTCCCGTCCGTCCCCGAACTCCGCGAACTCCTCGACGGCTCGGACACGGCGCTCGCCGCACTGCGGACCGCCCTGAAGACCACCGAGTCGCACCCGCAACTGCGCGAACTCGACGCCCGCGCACGGCAGTCCGGGCGCCCCGGCGACATCGGCGACCTCCTCGCCGACCGCGTCGCCCTCCTCGACCGCCCCGCCTTCGCGCCGTACTTCCGCCCCGAGGGCGGCGACCGGCAACTCTCCCTTCGTGCCCTGGACCGTCCGCTGCGCGTCCGCGTCGACCTGCCCGAACGCGGCCACGCTGAGGCGTCGCGCATCCTGGCCCGGCTGGTGCTGGCCCAGTTCACCGAGTGCGCGGCCGCCCGCGGCGACCGCTCGCTCTTCACCTGCCTGGTCCTGGACGACGCGGCGCACACCGTCACCGCCGAATCCCTGCGCGGCCTGCAACGGCTGCGCGCCGCCAACGCGGGCGTCCTGATGACCCTGCGCTCCCTCGACGACGTCCCCGAGACGCTGCGCAGCGCGCTGCTGGGCGCGGTGGGCTGCCGGATGGCGTTCGCGGGCGTGACGACCTGGGACGGGGCGCGGTTCGCCGAGGTGTGGGGCAAGGAGTGGGTAGAGACGCGGGACGTGACCGATCGCCAGATCATCGCCGAGGGCGCCGCGATGAAGGCGTTCCACCTCTTCCGCCACCTGGTCACCGGCAAGGCCGTCACCGCCAAGGCCGTCACCGTCCGCACCGTCGAACGCGAACGCTGGTCCGCCTCCGACCTGGCCAACTCCGTCCCCCCGGGGCACGGGGTGCTGTCGGTGACGTCGGTGCGAGGGGAGCATGCGCCGCCGGTGTTGGTGGATCTTCGGAGGTGAGGAGGGCCCCGGTGTCCGGTGTCCGGTGTCCGGTGAGAGTCAACCGGTGGACGCGCCGGATGAGGAGTGACCCGCCGCAGTCCCGGGGCGGATCGCCTACTTGTCGCCGGTGAACCCCTCGAAGTCCCCGCGGTCGGCCATCTCGCCGAGCCGCGTCGAGGCGGCTTCCCGCTCCGCCCGCCGATCGGCCGTACGCGACGGGGCATCGCCGGAGGAATCCGGTACCACCCCCGTCGCCGTGATCTCCACCAGTTGGCCCGGATAGCCGAGGACCGTGACGCCCACGAGCGTGGACGTGTGCGGGCCCGTGGAGAGGGCCGAGGCGCGGACCTCCTCCCAGGCGAGGGAGAGCGCCTCGGTGGTGGTGGCGGTGACGTACACGGTGCTGGCGATCACCTGGTCCAGGCCGCTGCCCGCCGCCTCCAACTGGGTGGCGAGATTGGCGAGGACCTGGCGGGTCTGGGCGGCGGGATCGCCCGGGCCCACGAGGTTGCCGTCCGCGTCCAGCGGGACGGCGCCCGCGCTGAAGACCAGGCGCTCACCCGCCTCGACGACGGCGGCGTGCGAGTAGTGCGGGGGCGGGAACAGAGCGGGCACGGTCGTGAAGCGGGCCATCGGGCTCCTCCGGGGCAGCGTCTGCGGTGCCGTATCGGTCGGTGCCGATGAGCTCACGGCAGGGCCGGGCGCGTCCACCGGTTATTCCCGGGTCCGGCCCGGCCCGGGCGGTCGCGCCCCGCCCCGGGCCGCCCCACCCGTACGGCTGCATCTCCGGACGCTCGCACCCCCGCACCCCACCACTGAGGCAGAATCGGCAGCGACCGTTCATACGGGACGGCGAAGAACCGACCGCCGCCAGCACGCCCACCGACGCCCCGAAGGTCCCATGCCGCACACCCTCGCCTCCCTGGCCCACCACTCCGCGCTCAAGCTGACGGTGCTCGCGGGCGAGGACCGGCTGGACACCCCGGTGCGCTGGGCGCACGCCAGTGAGCTGATCGACCCGGTGCCGTACATGGAAGGCGGCGAGCTGCTGCTCATCACCGCCCTCAAGCTGGACGCCGAGGACCCGGAGGAGACCCGCCGGTACGTGCGGCGCGTCGCGGGCGCCGGTGTCGTCGGGCTCGGCTTCGCGGTCGGCGTCAACTACGCGGACGTGCCGCAGGCGCTGGTCACCGCCGCCGCCGAGGCGGAGCTGCCGCTGCTGGGCGTGCCCCGCAGCACCCCGTTCATCGCCATCAGCAAGGCCGTATCCGCCGCGGTCGCCGCCGACCAGTACCGCGCCGTGACCGAGGGCTTCGAGGCGCAGCGCGAGCTGACCCGGGCGGCCCTCGGCACCGAGGGCCCGGCCGAGCTGCTGGCCCGGCTCGCCGCGCACCTCAAGGGCTGGGCCGCGCTGTACGACGCGTCCGGCTCGGTGGTCGCCGCGGCCCCCGACTGGGCCGCCCGCCGCGCCGCCCGCCTCGGCGGCGACGCGGGGCGGCTGCGCGAGCGCCCGGCCCCCGCCAGCTCCGTCGTCAGCGACGCCGAGGGCGACGACCGCGTCGAGCTCCAGTCCCTGGGCACCGGCCGCCGCGCCCGCGGCGTCCTCGCGGTCGGCACGGGCGCGCCGCTGGGCACCGCCGAACGCTTCGCCGTGCACTCCGCCGTCGCCCTCCTGACCCTGACCACCGAGCGCTCCCGCGCCCTCCAGGAGGCCGAGCAGCGGCTCGGCGCGGCGGTGCTGCGGATGCTGCTGGCCGGCGAGCCGGACCACGCGCGGGCGGTCGCGGGCCGGCTCTACGGCGGGCTCCTGGACGCGCCCTTCCGGGTGGTGGTCGCGGAGCCGGTCGCCGCCGACGGCGCGGAGTCCGGCGACGCGCCGTCCGCCCTGGACGCGCTCGCCGACGCCATGGAGTCGGCGGCCGCCCGTACCGGCGAGGCGGTGCTGGCCGTACCGGAGGGTGCCCGGCTGGTCGTGCTGGCCGCCGACGGAGGGGCCGCCGTCGAGGCGTGCGCGGAGCACGCGGTCGCGACCGAGGCCCGGTACGGCGGGCAGCCGCTGCCGCGCGGCCGCACGGCACGGGCGGAGGCGGGGCGGTCCGGGGCGCAACTGGCCGTCGGCCTGTCCGCGCCGTCCGGTCCGCGGGACGCCGCGCACGCCTACCGCCAGGCCGGACAGGCCCTGTCGGTCGCCCGCCGCCGCGGCCGGGTGCTCGTCGAGCACGAGGACGTGGCGGCCGGTTCGGTGCTTCCGCTGCTGGCCGACGACGCCGTACGGGCCTTCGCCGACGGCCTGTTGCGCGCCCTGCGCGAGCACGACGCCACCGGCCGCGGGGACCTCGTCGCCTCCCTGCACGCCTGGCTGTCCCGGCACGGCCAGTGGGACGCGGCCGCCGCCGACCTGGGCGTGCACCGGCACACCCTGCGCTACCGGATGCGGCGGGTGGAGGAGATCCTCGGCCGCTCGCTGGACGACCCGGACGTACGGATGGAGCTGTGGCTGGCGCTGAAGGCGACGGCGGCGGTCGCGGACCCGTACGGGGGCGGCTCCGGGGAGCGGCAGGCGTAGCGGGCCGGGGAGAAGAGGCGGTCCGGTCGTGGCGGGCCGCGCCCCGCTCCCGTATACCGAGGCGGCGGACCGGTCGCGGTGGCCCGCGCCCCGCCCGCGTACGCCAATGCGGCGGGCCGCGCCGTACGACTACTCCGCGCCGGACAAACGCCGCGGACGCACCCCGCCCCTACGGTGGACCCAGGCCCGAGAGGGCCGTCCGTACCACCCCCACTTCGGAAGGGCCGGGACCCCTGTGACTTCTCCCACCGCCTTTTGGCTCGCCGGTCGCCAGGCCACCGGCGAGGACACCTTCGACGTCACCTCCCCCTGGGACGGCCGTCTCGTCGGCACGGTGAGCGTTCCCACCGAGGCCCAGACCGAGGAGGCCGTCGCGGCCTCCGTCGCCGTGCAGGAAGCGTTCGCCGCCACCCCCGCCCATGTGCGGGCCGCGGCACTGGACCACGTACAGCGGCGTCTGGTGGAGCGCACCGAGGAGATCGCCCGGCTGATCTCCGCCGAGAACGGCAAGCCCATGAAGTGGGCCCGCGGCGAACTGGGCCGCGCCGTGTCGGTCTTCCGGTTCGCGGCCGAGGAGGCCCGCCGCTTCAACGGCGGCGAGGCACAGCGTCTGGACACCGACGCGGGCGGCGCCGGCCGGCTCGCCCTGACCCGCCGCTTCCCGCGCGGCACGGTGCTGGGCATCGCGCCCTTCAACTTCCCGCTCAACCTCTGCGCCCACAAGATCGCCCCGGCGATCGCGGCGGGCGTGCCGATCATCCTCAAGCCGGCCCCGGCCACCCCGCTGTCCGGCCTGATCCTCGGCGAGCTGCTGGCCGAGACCGACCTGCCGGCCGGCTCCTGGTCGATCCTGCCGGTGACCAACGACCGGATGCCGGCGCTGGTGCGGGACGAGCGGCTGCCGGTGATCTCCTTCACCGGTTCCGAGCAGGTCGGCTACGCGATCATGGACTCGGTGCCGCGCAAGCACTGCACCCTCGAACTGGGCGGCAACGGCGCGGCCGTGGTGCTGGCGGACTACGCCTCCGAGGCGGACCTGGACTGGGCGGCGCAGCGCATCGCGACCTTCTCCAACTACCAGGGCGGCCAGTCCTGCATCTCCGTGCAGCGGGTGATCGCCGACGCGTCGGTCTACGACCGGCTGGTCCCGAAGATCGTCGCCGCGGTCAACGCACAGGTCACCGGCGACCCCTCGGACGACGCGACCGAGGTCGGCCCGCTGGTCAGCGAGGACGCCGCCAAGCGCGTCGAGGCGTGGGTGGACGAGGCCGTCGGCGCGGGCGCGAAGCTGCTCGCGGGCGGCAAGCGGGACGGCGCCTCGTACGCGCCGACCGTGCTGGAGGACGTGCCCGCCGGCGCGACCCTCGCCTGCGAGGAGGTCTTCGGCCCGGTCCTGAGCCTGACGAAGGTGGACGGCGAGGAGGCGGCGTTCGCTGCCGTCAACAACTCCAAGTACGGCCTCCAGGCGGGTGTGTTCACACACGACGTGCAGACCGCGTTCCGGGCGCACCGGGCGCTGGAGGTCGGCGGTGTGATCGTCGGCGACGTGCCGTCCTACCGCGCGGACCAGATGCCGTACGGCGGCGTCAAGCAGTCCGGTGTGGGCCGCGAGGGCGTGCGCTTCGCGATGGAGGACTACACCTACGAGCGGGTGCTCGTGCTGACCGGTCTGGACCTGTAGGACCCGGCCGCCGGTACGGACGTACCGGCCGGACCGACGAGCAACGCGCTCCGGCACCCTGTCCCGGAGCGCGTTGCCTCCCCCGTTCCCCCGTGCGGCGGTGCTGTTCTTCCCCCGTGCCCCCGCACTCTTGTGGTGGTACGGCGACCGTACGCGCCCGCCGCGCGCCGGGGCGTCCCGTCACAGGTGGAAAACCGGATGTGACTTCCGCGGTACCGGCGGCCCGGACGTACGACTTCCGCGGTACCCGCACGGCCTCCTCCGGGCCGACGACGCGCCGTACACGCCGGGTTACGCTGCGGGCGTGCGCATGCGCGGGGTGGCCGGGGAGGTGCGACGGCGGGTACGGAGGGTGCCGCCGCTGACCCTCGACGCGGGCATCGCGGCGGGCTTCGCGACCGTCTCGCTGCTGCTCGGCCACGACAACGTGCCCGCCGGCTGGGAGCGCCTGGACGGCCTCGGCTCCGCGCTGACCTGCCTGATCAACCTGCTGGTCGTGGCCCGCAGGCAGGCCCCCGCCACCGTGTGCCTGACCGTCTTCCTGCTGTGGGCCGGCTACATCGCGCTGGACTACTGGCCGGTCGTCAACAGCCTCGCCGGCCTGATGGCCCTCTACACCGTCGCCGCCCACCGCCCGCCGCGCGTCGCGGCCGGCTGCTCGGTCCTGCTGGCCGTGCTCTGGAACTTCGCCGGCCTGACGGGCGAGGAGAGCTCGTGGGCCACCACGCTCGGCCAGAGCGTCCTGTACCCGGTGATCCTGTGCTGGTTCGGCAACGTCGCCCGCACCTCCGCCGAACGCAACGTCCGCCTCGCCGAGATGGCCGGACAGCTCCGCCGCGAGCAGGAGGAGAACGCCCGGCGCGCGGTCGCCGAGGAACGGGTGCGCATCGCCCGCGAACTGCACGACGTGGTCGCCCACCACATGTCCGTGATCTCCGTGCAGGCCGGACTGGCCGGGTACGTCTTCACCTCCGACCCGGACACCGCCCGCCGCGCCCTGGGCACCATCGCCGGGACGAGCGGCGAGGCCCTGGAGGAGATGCGGCGGCTGCTCGCCGTACTCCGGGTGGACCCGCGGGAGATGGCGGGCGGGCCGGCCGCCGCGGACCGCCGGGAGACGGGCGGAGGCGAGCCGGCCGACGCCTACGAACCGGCGCCCGGCCTCGACCGGATCGGCGCGGTCGTCGCCCGGGTGCGGGCCGCCGGACTGCCGGTCGCCCTGCGCACGACGGGGGAGCGGCGGCCGTACCCGCCGGGGCTGGAACAGTGCGCCTACCGCGTCGTCCAGGAGGCTCTGACCAACGCCCTCAAGCACGCCGGGGCCGCCCGTGTCGACGTGCGGATCGACCACGGTGCCGACCGCCTCACGGTCGAGGTGCGCGACGACGGCAGCACACCCGGCGCTTCCGGCTCTCCTGTGCCGCACGTCCCGCCGAGCGGAGCCGCGGCCCCACCACCGGCACCGTCGGCATCCGGCCATCTCTCCACCGGACACGGGTTGATAGGGATGCGCGAGCGGGCCAGGATTTACGGCGGCAGTCTGCGCGCCGGTCCTGTTCCGGGCGGCGGCTTCCAGGTGCTGCTCACCCTGCCCGTCCATCCCGCGGCGGGCCCGGCGCCGCCGCGGAAAGGGACGACAGAGCATGATCAGGGTGCTGGTGGCCGATGACCAGGTCCTCATCCGGGCCGGTGTCGCCGCCCTGCTGCGGGCCGCGCCCGACGTCGAGGTGGTCGGCGAGGCGTCGGACGGCGAGGAGGCGGTCCGGCTGGCCGCCGACCACCGTCCCGACGTGATCCTCATGGACATCCGGATGCCCGGGGTCAGCGGCATCACGGCCACCGAACGCATCCTGCGGGCCGCGGCCGAGTCCGGCGGGCCGGCCCCGCGCGTCGTGGTGCTCACCACCTTCGACCTGGACGAGTACGTCTACGCCGCGCTGCGCGCCGGAGCCAGCGGCTTCCTCCTCAAGGACACGCCGCCGCAGCGGCTGCTCTCGGCCATCGCCACCGTCGCGGGCGGCGACATGCTCTTCGCGCCGAGCGTGACCCGCAGGCTGGTCGAGGCGTACGCCCAGCGGCTGGACGAGCCCACCCCGGAGGCCGCCGACGGGCCGGAGTCCCTCCAGGCGCTCACCGCCCGTGAACGGGAGGTGCTGCGGCACACCGCCAAGGGCCTGTCCAACCCGGAGATCGCGGCCCGCCTGGTGATCAGCGAGGCCACCGTGAAGACCCATCTGAACCGGACGATGGCCAAGCTGGGGCTCTGCAGCCGGGCCCAGGCGGTGGTGCTGGCGTACGAGACGGGGCTGGTCACGCCGGGCACCCGCTGAAGACCGGGACACCGCGGACACCGGCCCTCTCCCGCCCCGCCTGCCCCCGGAGGGGCGCAATCCGGACGGCGGCGCTCACCCGTCCGCCCCCGTCGGTGCCGCGAACCCTGGTGCAAGTCGAACGGAACGGGTACAGACTCACAAGTAGCACTGACCGGTAGCCGGACGGCCGCGGGACACCGTACGCCTGCCCGCACGGCGCGGCACCGTACGGAACGCCGGATTCCGTGCCGGCCGACCGCACGGTCCCCGGCGGACCGCCGACCCACTCCGAGACCCGACTCCGCGGCGAGGTGAGCCCCTCATGACCGCTCCATCCACCCGCAATGTGTCCGAGCGCGAGGCCCGGCAGGTCGCCGAGGCCGCCCGGGAGCAGGACTGGCGCAAGCCCAGCTTCGCCAAGGAACTGTTCCTGGGCCGCTTCCGGCTCGACCTCATCCATCCGCACCCCACCCCCGCCGACGAGGACGCCCAGCGCGGTGAGGAGTTCCTCGCCAAGCTCCGCGACTTCTGCGAGACGAAGATCGACGGCGCCCGGATCGAACGCGAGGCGCAGATCCCGGACGAGACCATCGACGGTCTCAAGGAGATCGGCGCGCTCGGCATGAAGATCGACACGAAGTACGGCGGCCTGGGCCTCACCCAGGTCTACTACAACAAGGCGCTCGCCCTCGTCGGCTCCGCCAGCCCGGCCATCGGCGCGCTGCTCTCCGCGCACCAGTCGATCGGCGTACCACAGCCGCTGAAACAGTTCGGCACCCAGGAGCAGAAGGATGTCTTCCTGCCGCGCTGCGCCCGTACGGACATCACGGCGTTCCTGCTCACCGAGCCGGACGTGGGCTCCGACCCGGCCCGGCTGGCGACCACCGCCGTGCCGGACGAGAGGGGAGACTACGTCCTGGACGGCGTGAAGCTGTGGACCACCAACGGCGTCGTCGCCGACCTCCTGGTCGTCATGGCGCGCGTCCCGAAGAGCGAGGGCCACAAGGGCGGCATCACCGCCTTCGTCGTCGAGGCCGCCGCCGAGGGCGTCACGGTCGAGCACCGCAACGCCTTCATGGGTCTGCGCGGCATCGAGAACGGCGTCACCCGCTTCCACCGCGTACGGGTGCCCGCCGCGAACCGCATAGGGCCCGAGGGCGCCGGCCTGAAGATCGCGCTGACCACGCTCAACACCGGCCGCCTCTCGCTGCCCGCCATGTGCGTGGGCGCCGGCAAGTGGTGTCTGAAGATCGCCCGCGAGTGGTCGGCCGCCCGCGAGCAGTGGGGCAAGCCGATCGCGAGGCACGAAGCGGTCGGCTCCAAGATCTCCTTCATCGCGGCCACCACCTTCGCCCTGGAGGCCGTCGTCGACCTCGCCTCCCAGATGGCCGACGAGGACCGCAACGACATCCGCATCGAGGCCGCGCTGGCCAAGCTGTACGGCTCCGAGATGGGCTGCCTGATGGCCGACGAACTCGTCCAGATCCGCGGCGGCCGCGGCTTCGAGACCGCCGCCTCGCTCGCCGCCCGCGGGGAGCGCGCCGTGCCCGCCGAGCAGATCCTGCGCGATCTGCGCATCAACCGGATCTTCGAGGGCTCCACCGAGATCATGCACCTGCTGATCGCGCGCGAGGCGGTGGACGCGCACCTGTCCGTGGCCGGTGACCTCATCGACCCCGACAAGTCCCTGGGCGACAAGGGCAGGGCCGCGGCCAAGGCCGGCACGTTCTACGCCCGCTGGCTGCCCAAGCTGGTCGCGGGCCCCGGCCAACTGCCGCGTACCTACGCCGAGTTCGGCGACCTCGCCGGGCATCTGCGGTACGTGGAACGCGCCTCCCGCAAGCTGGCCAGGTCCACCTTCTACGCCATGTCCCGCTGGCAGGGCCGGATGGAGACCAAGCAGGGCTTCCTCGGGCGGATCGTCGACATCGGCGCCGAACTCTTCGCCATGAGCGCCGCCGTCGTACGGGCCGAGCACCTGCGCGCCACCGACGACCACGGCCGCGAGGCGCGCCAGCTCGCCGACGCGTTCTGCCGGCAGGCCCGCATCCGCGTCGACGAACTCTTCGGCCGGCTGTGGACCAACACCGACGACCTGGACCGCAAGGTCGTCTCCGGCGTACTGACCGGCACCTACGCCTGGCTGGAGGAAGGCGTCGTGGACCCGAGCGGCGACGGCCCGTGGATCGCCGACGCGACCCCCGGACCGACGACGAAGGAGAACGTGCACCGGCCGATCCGCTGACCCGGGCGGGGCGCGCTTCACCCGGGCTCCCGGAGGAACGGGAGGCACCTCCAGGTGAAGCGCGCCGCCGCGACGTTCCGCGCGGCCGATCCCGGGGCGGGACGTGGGCCGCGGTCAGCCGTTGCGGTGCATCGCCTGGCGGATCCAGCCCGCGTAGGCGGGCGCGCTGGTGTAGAGCCCCGGGCCCTCGCTGCACCGCACGCCCGGGGCGCCCGGGCCCGACGTGACACCGATGAGTTCCCAGCGTCCCTTCCGGTCCCGCCGGAGCTGGGGGCCGCCCGAGTCGCCGTGGCACGCCATGGCCTTCGGCAGCCGGCTGATCGTGCACAGGCGGGTGCTGCCCGCGTAGCCCGGTGCGCACTCGGAGACGGCTCCCCTGCGCGTGTCGAGCTCCTGGAGCCGGTCGGGGAAGACGCCCTTGGCGGGGTCGGAGGCGGTGTCGTCGACGGTGCCGAAGCCCAGAATCCGGGTCGGCGTGCCGGGCCGCCCCGGCTTGCCGGCGATGCGGACGGGCTTCTCGGAGACCGGGCGGTCCAGACGGATCAGAGCGATGTCGTCGCGGTTGGCGACGACGTTCTCGCCGTTCTCGTAGCCCGGGTGGGACACCGTCTTCGCGACGGACCGGACCGTGCCCCCGGACTTCTTCCCTCCACTGCCGATCCGGACGGTGCCGTCCAGGGTGACGAGCGTCGGGTCCACGCAGTGCGCCGCGGTGAGCACCCACTTCGAGTCGATCAACGACCCTCCGCAGACACCCTTGAAGGTGGGGTCGTCCACACCCGTCACCGGGACCGACACCATGAACGGGTAACGCTGCGTCGCGTCCCTGCCGTTGACGACGGCTTCGGCGCTGCCGGACAGCATGGCGGCGCACGCCGCGCCCGTCAGGGCCACCGCGGTGGTGCGCGCCACCGTACGGCGCGAGGACTTCAGGCTGAACACTGGTTCTCCGATCGGACGAGCGTTTGCGGCCTGTTCAGCCTCCGCCGTCGAGCGGAACCGGTCCATCCGGTCAGCGGGCCTGTCCGGGGTTCGGCCAGGTGGCCCGTCCGGGGTGGGGAAAACCCCAGGAACCCCCAGGCCCCCAGGCCCCCAGGGAAAGCCCAGGTCGACACGTGCCGCGTCCGTCCGCACGACGACCCGTCCGCGCCAGGCGTACCGCCGGACGGAGCAGCGCCGCCCAGCGCTCCGCCGCCTCGGCGGGGCCGCTGTCCGGCGGCCGGTACGCCGCCGGGGGCGTCGTCCGTGCCGTGTCCGTACGGTCGCACGCGCCGCCGACGGTCCCCTGCGGCTCACCGCACCGCCCGGACCGGCGACAATGGTCCCCATGACGGACACCCTCGCTGACCCGCATCTGCGCTTCACCCCCGCCCCGCTCACCGGCGGCGGCGACGGGCCGCGTGACATCGTGATCCTCGGTTCGACCGGTTCGATCGGCACCCAGGCCGTCGACCTGGTGCTGCGCAACCCCGACCGCTTCCGGGTGACCGCGTTGTCCGCGGCCGGCGGCCGGGTGGCGCTGCTGGCCGAGCAGGCGCATCTGCTGCGGGTCCGTACGGTGGCGGTGTCCCGCGAGGACGTGGTGCCGGCCCTGCGCGAGGCGCTGTCCGAGCGGTACGGGGCGGGGGAGCCGCTGCCGGAGATCGTCGCCGGGCCCGACGCGGCCGCCGAGCTGGCCGCGTCCCCCTGCCACACCGTGCTCAACGGCATCACCGGCTCCATCGGCCTCGCGCCCACCCTCGCCGCCCTGGAGGCGGGCCGCGCGCTGGCGCTCGCCAACAAGGAGTCGCTGATCGTCGGCGGCCCGCTGGTCAAGGCCGCGGCGCGCCCCGGCCAGATCGTGCCCGTCGACTCCGAGCACTCCGCCCTCTTCCAGGGCCTGCTGGGCGGCCCCCGCAAGGAGGTGCGCAAGCTGGTCGTCACCGCCTCCGGCGGGCCCTTCCGGGGCCGTACGAAGCAGGAGCTGGCGTCCGTCACGCCGGAGCAGGCGCTCGCCCACCCCACCTGGGCGATGGGCCCGGTCATCACGATCAACTCCGCGACCCTGGTCAACAAGGGGCTGGAGGTCATCGAGGCACACCTGCTGTACGACGTGCCGTTCGACCGGATCGAGGTCGTCGTCCATCCGCAGTCCTACATCCACTCGATGGTGGAGTTCACCGACGGCTCCACCCTGGCCCAGGCCAGCCCGCCCGACATGCGGATGCCGATCGCGCTCGGCATCGGCTGGCCGGACCGGGTGCCGGACGCCGCTCCCGGCATCGACTGGACCAGGGCCCACCGGTGGGACTTCCTGCCGCTGGACACCGAGGCCTTCCCGTCCGTGCCGCTGGCCTGCCACGTCGGCGATCTGGGCGGCACCGCGCCCGCCGTCTTCAACGCCGCCAACGAGGAATGCGTCGACGCGTTCTTGCAGGGCGGGCTGCCGTTCACAGGAATTGTCGATACGGTCGCCGAGGTGGTCGCGGAGCACGGTACGCCGGCCAGGGGAACCTCCCTGACGGTCGCGGACGTCTTGCAGGCGGAAACCTGGGCGCGCGCCCGCGCCCGTGAGCTGGCCGCCCGAGCGGCCCGTACGACATCGGAGGCTCGCGCATGACGACATGGATGACCGTTCTGGGCATAGTCGTCTTCGTCGTCGGCCTGCTCTTCTCGATCGCCTGGCACGAGCTCGGACACCTGTCCACGGCCAAGATGTTCGGCATCCGGGTGCCGCAGTACATGGTGGGCTTCGGGCCGACGCTCTTCTCGCGCCGCAAGGGCGACACCGAGTACGGCATCAAGGCCATACCGCTCGGCGGCTACATCCGCATGATCGGGATGTTCCCGCCGGGGGAGGACGGCGCCATAAGCGCCCGGTCCACCTCGCCCTGGCGCGGCATGATCGAGGACGCCAGGTCGGCGGCCTTCGAGGAGCTGCAGCCGGGCGACGAGAAGCGGCTGTTCTACACGCGCAAGCCCTGGAAGCGCGTCATCGTGATGTTCGCCGGGCCGTTCATGAACCTGATCCTCGCCGTCGTGATCTTCATGAGCGTGCTGATGGGATTCGGGATCAACACCCAGACCACCCAGGTCGGCTCGGTCTCGGACTGCGTGATAGCGGCCTCCGCCAAGACCGACAAGTGCACCGCGGGCGCCAAGGACTCCCCGGCCAAGGCCGCGGGCCTGCGCGCGGGTGACAAGATCGTCGACTTCGACGGCAAGCCGGTACCGGACTGGGCCACCCTCCAGCAGAGCATCCGGGACACCACGGGCCCGGCGACCATCACCGTCGAGCGGGACGGCAAGCGGCAGCAGCTGCACGCGAACCTGATCGAGAACAAGGTCGCCAAGACCGACGGCAACGGCGCGTACGTGCCGGGCGAGTACGTCACCGCGGGCTTCCTCGGCTTCACCCCGGCCACCGGCATCGTCCCGCAGTCCTTCGGCCAGTCCGTGGACCGCATGGGCAGCATGGTCGAACAGGGCGTCCAGTCGCTGGTCCACCTGCCCGCCAAGGTCCCCGACCTGTGGGACGCCGCCTTCAACGGCGGTGAGCGCAAGCAGGACTCCCCGATGGGCGTGGTCGGCGCGGCCCGGGTCGGCGGCGAGGTGTTCTCGCTGGACATCCCGCCGGAGCAGCGGGTGGCGACCATGCTCTTCCTGGTCGCCGGATTCAACCTGTCGCTCTTCCTGTTCAACATGCTCCCGCTGCTGCCCCTGGACGGCGGACACATCGCGGGCGCCCTGTGGGAGTCGGTCCGCCGGGCCTTCGCCCGCGTCTTCCGCCGCCCCGACCCGGGCCCGTTCGACGTGGCCAAGCTCATGCCGGTGGCCTACGTGGTCGCCGGGATCTTCATCTGCTTCACGCTGCTGGTGCTGGTGGCGGACGTGGTGAATCCGGTGAAGCTGACGTAGGTACCTGGGCGCCGCGGGGGCACCGGGCAAGAAGGAGCCCGTCCGGCGATCGAGGGCGAGCGGACGCCAGGCCGGCGACATACCGGTGACCCGCGCCCCGGGCGCCCAAACCGCGCACATGGGTGCTCCTCCGCCCCCCAACGGGGGGCAGGAGGGGATCGATGTGCCCACGGCAACCCTCGTGCCGTAATCTCGAAGGCCGGAGCCCGCCGATCTCGGGACCTAGATCCACACCTTGGGGTTGCTCGCCAGATGACTGCCATTTCACTGGGAATGCCGGACGTACCGACCAAGCTGGCCGACCGCCGGGTCAGCCGCAAGATCCAGGTCGGACCGGTCGCCGTGGGCGGGGACGCACCGGTCTCGGTGCAGTCGATGACGACCACACGCACCTCCGACATCGGCGCCACGCTCCAGCAGATCGCCGAGCTGACCGCGTCCGGCTGCCAGATCGTCCGGGTCGCCTGCCCGACCCAGGACGACGCCGACGCGCTGCCGGTCATCGCCCGCAAGTCGCAGATCCCGGTCATCGCCGACATCCACTTCCAGCCGAAGTACGTGTTCGCCGCGATCGACGCCGGCTGCGCCGCGGTCCGGGTCAACCCCGGCAACATCAAGCAGTTCGACGACAAGGTCAAGGAGATCGCCAAGGCGGCCTCCGACGCGGGCACCCCGATCCGGATCGGTGTGAACGCGGGCTCCCTCGACCGCCGCCTGCTCCAGAAGTACGGGAAGGCGACGCCCGAGGCGCTGGTGGAGTCGGCGCTGTGGGAGTGCTCGCTGTTCGAGGAGCACGGTTTCCGTGACATCAAGATCTCGGTGAAGCACAACGACCCGGTCGTCATGGTCAACGCGTACCGGCTGCTGGCGGCGCAGTGCGACTACCCGCTGCACCTGGGGGTGACGGAGGCCGGTCCGGCGTTCCAGGGCACCATCAAGTCGGCGGTGGCCTTCGGCGCGCTGCTGAGCGAGGGCATCGGCGACACGATCCGCGTCTCCCTGTCGGCCCCGCCGGCCGAGGAGGTCAAGGTCGGCCTGCAGATCCTGGAGTCGCTGAACCTGCGCCCGCGCCGTCTGGAGATCGTCTCCTGCCCGTCCTGCGGCCGTGCCCAGGTGGACGTCTACAAGCTCGCCGACGAGGTCACCGCGGGCCTGGAGGGCATGGAGGTGCCGCTGCGCGTCGCGGTCATGGGCTGCGTCGTCAACGGTCCCGGTGAGGCCCGCGAGGCCGACCTCGGGGTGGCGTCCGGCAACGGCAAGGGCCAGATCTTCGTCAAGGGCGAGGTCATCAAGACGGTGCCCGAGTCGAAGATCGTCGAGACTCTCATCGAAGAGGCCATGAAGATCGCCGAGCAGATGGAGAAGGACGGCGTGGCCTCCGGCGAACCCACCATCGCCGTCGCCGGCTGAGCGCCGCCACCGCTCCTGGCGCTCCCGTACAGCCCTTGGCGCCCAGCGCGCCCCCGAGCCCCGCCGCCGGACCACACCGGTGGCGGGGCTCGTGCGTGAACCGCGCCAGGAGCGGTACCCGGAGCGGATCCGCTGCCCGGCCGCCGGGGAGGTAAAGTTCCAGGACCTGCAGTTGCCTGGCCTCCCAGGCCCGTAAAGGTGAGGCTTTCCGACACGTGCTGACGACCACGACCACCAAGGTTCTGGAGCCCGGGGAGCTCGACGCCGCACTGGCGGTACTGGACCGCGACCCCGTCGCCAACGCCTTCGTCGCGGCCCGTGTCCAGGTCGCCGGGCTGGACCCCTGGCGGCTCGGCGGCGAGATGTGGGGCTGGTACGCGGACGGCCGCCTGGAGTCGCTGTGCTACGCGGGCGCCAACCTCGTCCCCGTCTGCGCCACCCCCGAAGCGGTACGCGGCTTCGCCGAGCGGGCCCGCCGTCAGGGACGGCGCTGCTCCTCCATCGTCGGCCCGGCCGGGCCCACCGCCGAGCTGTGGTCCCTGCTGGAGCCCGCCTGGGGCCCGGCCCGCGAGATCCGCGCGAACCAGCCGCTGATGGTCACGTCCGCCTTCGCCACCGAGGTCGAGCCCGACCCGTACGTACGGCGCATCGGCAAGCACGAGATGGACCTGATCATGCCCGCGTGCGTGGCGATGTTCACCGAGGAGGTCGGCATCTCGCCGCTGGCCGGCGACGGCGGGCTGCTCTACCAGGCGCGCGTCGCCGAGCTGGTCGGCGCCGGGCGGTCCTTCGCCCGCGTCGACGACGGCAAGGTGGTCTTCAAGGCCGAGATCGGCGCCGCCACCCAGCGGGCCTGCCAGATCCAGGGTGTCTGGGTCGCCCCCGAGTACCGCGGCAAGGGCCTCTCGGAGACCGGCATGGCGGCCGTGCTGCGCCACGCGCTCACCGAGATCGCGCCCATCGCCTCGCTGTACGTGAACGACTTCAACACGGCGGCGCGGGCCGCGTACCGGCGGGTGGGCTTCGAGGAGACCGGCGCCTTCATGAGCGTGCTGTTCTAGCCACCGGCGTCCCGCCGCCCGCGCCGGGCCCGCCGGCCGATCGTCTTACGGCCCGGTGCCTTGTACGCTCCCGACCATGGATGACGTCGCGGTCGGCCCCCTGGATCTCGCCGTCCGTGTGGACGACGCGCTCGCCGTGCAGGCACTGGCGTTCGGACTGACCGACGACGAGATCGGCGTCCGCCGCCACATCGTCCTGCGGCACCTGACCAGCCCCGGGGCCCGCGCCCTCGGCGCCACCACGCCCGCCGGGCGCCTGATCGGCTTCGTCTACGGGATGCCCAACAGCCGTACGCACTGGTGGTCCACGGTCGTCGAGCCGTACCTGCGCCACCAGGACCGGGACCACTGGCTCGACGACTCCTTCGTGATCACCGAGCTGCATGTGCTGCCCGCCTTCCAGAACCGGCGCATCGGCCGCGAACTGATCACCCGCATCACCGACGACGCGGCCGAACCCCGCAGCATCCTGTCCGCCATCGACACCGACAGCCCCGCCCGCGGCCTGTACCGCTCCCTGGGCTACCACGACCTGGCCCGCCGCGTGCTCTTCCCGAGCGCCCCGCTGCCGTACGCGGTGATGGGCGCGCCCCTGCCCCTCAAACGCTGACCGGACGGGACCGGGCGAGGGGCGGATCCCATTTCCGTGGGGCGCGTCCCTCCGGATAACCTCGCGGAAGTCACCTTTCTTACGCAGGAGAATCACCATGGCCCAGGTCCAGCGCATGTCCCGGTTGATGATCAAGACGCTGCGCGACGACCCGGCCGACGCCGAGACCGCCAGCCACAAGCTGCTCGTGCGCGCCGGCTACGTCCGCCGCACCGCCGCCGGCATCTGGACCTGGCTGCCGCTGGGCAAGAAGGTGCTGGAGAACGTGTCGCGCGTCATCCGCGAGGAGATGGACGCGATCGGCGCGCAGGAGGTGCTGCTGCCCGCCCTGCTGCCCAAGGAGCCGTACGAGGCCACCGGCCGCTGGGAGGAGTACGGCGACCAGCTGTTCCGGCTCAAGGACCGCAAGGGCGCCGACTACCTCCTCGGGCCGACCCATGAGGAGATCTTCACCCTCATGGTCAAGGACCAGTGCACGTCCTACAAGGACCTGCCGGTGATGCTGTACCAGATCCAGACCAAGTACCGCGACGAGGCCCGCCCGCGCTCCGGCGTGCTGCGCGGCCGCGAGTTCCAGATGAAGGACTCGTACAGCTTCGACACCACCGACGAGGGCCTGGAGGAGTCGTACCGCCTGCACCGCGAGGCGTACCAGAAGATCTTCCAGCGGCTGGGCCTGGACTACCGCATCGTCTCCGCCGTCTCCGGCGCCATGGGCGGCTCCGCCTCCGAGGAGTTCCTGGCCCCCGCCGCGGCCGGCGAGGACACCTTCGTCGACTGCCCGGCCTGCGACTACGCGGCCAACACCGAGGCCGTCACGGTCACCGTCCCGGCGGTGGACGGCACCGGGCACGGCCCTGTCGAGGAGCTGGACACCCCCGACACCCCGACCATCGAGACGCTGGCCGAGCACCTGGGCGTACCGGCCTCCGCCACGCTGAAGAACCTGCTGGTCAAGGTGGACGGCGAGATCGTCGCGGTGGGCGTGCCCGGCGACCGCGAGGTCGACCTCGGCAAGCTGGGCGAGCACCTGGCCCCGGCCACGGTCGAGCTGGTCACCGCCGAGGACTTCACCGGCCGCGAGGACCTGGTGCGCGGCTACGTCGGCCCGCAGGGCCTGGCCGGGAAGTCCTTCACGTACCTCGCCGACCCGCGGGTCGCCCCCGGCACCGCCTGGATCACCGGCGCCAACAAGGACGGCAAGCACGCCCGCAACGTCGTCGCGGGCCGTGACTTCGAGGTGGACCGGTACCTGGACGTCGTCGTGGTCGAGCCGGGCGACCCCTGCCCCCAGTGCGGCGCGGGCCTTCGCATCGACCGCGCGATCGAGATCGGCCACATCTTCCAGCTCGGCCGCAAGTACGCGGACGCCTTCCAGCTGGACGTGCTCGGCCAGAACGGCAAGCCCGCGCGCGTCACGATGGGCTCGTACGGCATCGGCGTCTCGCGCGCCGTCGCGGCCCTCGCCGAGCAGACCTGCGACGAGTCCGGCCTGTGCTGGCCGCGCGAGATCGCCCCGGCCGACGTGCACGTGGTCGCCGCGGGCAAGGCCAAGCAGACCGAGCTGGCCCTGGAGGTCGGCGACAAGCTGGGCGCCGCGGGCCTGCGCGTCCTGGTGGACGACCGGGCGGGCGTCTCGCCGGGCGTGAAGTTCACCGACGCCGAGCTGCTGGGTGTCCCGAAGATCCTGGTCGCGGGCCGCCGCGCCGGCGAGGGCGTGGTCGAGCTGAAGGACCGCCGTACGGGCGAGCGCGAGGAGCTGACGGTCGAGGAGGCCGTGGCCCGGCTGAGCGCCTGACGCGGAGCGGCGCCAGGGGCCGTGCGGGACCGGGGAGCCGGTTCCGCACGGCCCCTGGCCCGTCTCCACAGCAGTGCCGCCCCTACAGCCAGGTGGCGAACTCCAGCAGCAGCTCACCGCGCTGCACGTCGCCGCCCGTCGTCGTCATCTCACGGATTCCCGAGTCCACCGCCCGGTACAGCGTCCAACTGCGCAGCCGGTCGCGGTCCACGTCCAGGGAGTCCGCCAGCTTGGCCACCCGGCGCCGGGCCGCCGAGGCCGCCCCGGAGCCGGCCGCCAGGTCCTCGAAGCGGTCCAGCACCAGCCAGGCCAGGTCGTACGCCCGCTCGCCGACCACCGGCGACGGGCCGACCGCCAGCCACGGCGCCCGTTCCCCGGCCAGCACCTTGCCCTGCCGGAACGCGCCGTGCAGCAGGACGCTCTCGGGGGCCTCGGCCGGCAGCGCGCGGCGCAGCTCCAGGCTCTCGTCCAGCAGCGGCCCCGCGGCCGGGGTCGACGCCCCGAGGGCGCGCAGCTCGGCGACGGCCTCCTCCGTACGGCCCGCCAGGGACGCGAAGGGGTGGCCGTCGGCCGGGGACACCCACAGCCGCCGTACCGTGCCGGCCGCCTCCAGCAGCGCCTTCGCCTCCGGCAGCGAGCGCAGGGACACCGCGCCCTGCAAACGCTCCAGGAGCAGCGCACCGGTGTCCGCATCGGCGCGCAGCAGTTGTGC
Organism: Streptomyces sp. NPDC045470; assembly: GCF_040646595.1. Classification (NCBI taxonomy): domain Bacteria; kingdom Bacillati; phylum Actinomycetota; class Actinomycetes; order Kitasatosporales; family Streptomycetaceae; genus Streptomyces; species Streptomyces sp. NPDC045470. Next base: position 56,053 of record NZ_JBEZAN010000002.1, on the reverse strand, counting down.
CGCGCCCCAGCCGTCCCACTGCGCCAGCGCCGCGCCCTGGTGCGCCGGCGCACGGCCGGGGGCCGGGAACTTCAGCGCGGCCGGGGTGCCGTCGGCCTGCCGCACGTACACGAGCAGGCTGCTGCGGCCACCCGGCTCGTGCACCCGCTCCGGCGTCAACTCCCAGGCGTCCAGGCGCTGTCGCACCAGGGCGGGCAGCGCCTCCAGCCAGGCACCGGCCGGGCCGTCCGGATCGCCGCCGAGCGCGCTCACCAGCCGTCGCGGCGGTTCGATGGGTGCCGTAGCCATGCCTGTGCTGTCCCTTTCGGTGGACGTTCGGTGACCTCCCGGTGCGGGCGGTCGTCAGTGCCGGTCCGCGGCGGCGCCGGGTGCCGCGCCGGACGGGGTGCCGGCGCTCCCGGTCCGTTCCGCGAGCCCAGGGAAGGCTACGCCGCTGCCGCGCCAGCGCACCGCACGCACCGCGGCCTCCCGCAGCGCCCCGGCCGCGTCCCGGCGCCGCGGCCCGGCGCCGTCCCGTACGAGATCCGCGTACACGGCCGCGACCCGGTCCTCCAGCTCGGCGGCCAGCCGGACGGCGGCCGCCGCGTCCGGCACCGGGAACGGCAGCTCGTAGGCGGCCGCGGCGGCCCGCGGGGTGCCGCCCAGGTCCCGTACGCCGCGCCGCAGCTCGTCCCGGCGCGCGCGGTGCGCGTCGTAGCCCTCGCGCGCCTCCTTGCGCCGGTCGTCGCCGATCCGGCCGCCGACCACGCCGTAGCCGTAGACGGCCGCGTGCTCGGCCGCCAGCGCGGCCTGGAGTGCCCGCAGCTCGGCGCCGCGCGCGTCGCCCTCCGCCGCGTCCGTACGCGCCGCCCTGGATGTCAGCATCGCTGTGCCCCTTCCGTGGCCGGGCCCCGGCCCGGCCGCTGTCCCGTCGTGCGTGCGGCCGTCGCTGCGGCGTTCCTCACGCGCCGTCCTCCGCGAGCGTGAGCAGGTACGCGTGCGCCGCGCCCGCCGCCGCGACCGACGCCAGCAGCCTGGCCAGCTCCGGCGCCGCGCTCACCAGGGCCGTGGCGCGGGCGTCCGCGGTACGGCGCTCCGCCGCCGCGAGGTCCGTACGCGCCTGCTTCTCGTCGGGCGGGACGGCGGGCGCGGACGGCCCGGGGGAGGATGCGGCGGGCGAGGCGCCCGTACCGGGCCGGGCGGACGGGGCGCCGGGCGCGCCGGGCGCGGGGGAGACCCCGAACGCCGCCGCGTGCCGCGCCACTTCGGCGCGCAGCGGCCGCAGCCGTTCGCCGAGCCCGGGGTGGGCGGCGAGCGTCGCGTCGTACCGGGCGAGCAGCGCGGAGCTGTCCCGCGCGGCCTGCGCGCGCAGCCGCTCGTCCGCCGCCGCGTCCGCGTCCTGCCGGCCGCCGCCCGGCCCGGAACCGTCCGAGCAGCCGGTGAGCAGCAGGGCCGTCCCGCCGAGCACGGAACCGGCCAGCAGGGTCCTCCTGCGCGTGAGCGCGACGTTGTGCACGTGTGACTTCCCGGGGTCTTCGGTGGGGGCGGCCGTAGTGATCACCGCAGGCGAGCGTATCCGTGACCGGCCACCGAATCGTCAGTACCCCGCCGGAACAGCTAGGCTTTGACCCGACACGCGACCTTCCCACAACAGCACACGCGGCCGAGGAGTCACCCGGATGAGCACCACCCAGAGCGAGAGGCTGCGCGGACTGCTTGAACCGCTCGTCGCCGCGCGAGACCTGGATCTGGAAGAGATCGAGGTGACACCGGCCGGAAAGCGGCGTGTGCTGAGGATCGTGGTCGACTCCGACGACGGCGTGCAGCTCGACGAGTGTGCCGAGCTGAGCCGCGAGGCGTCGCAGGCGCTCGACGACTCCGACGTGATGGGCGGCGCCCCGTACACGCTGGAGGTCACCTCCCCCGGAGCCGACCGCCCGCTGACCGAGCCGCGGCACTACCGCCGCGCCGTCGGCCGCCTCGTCCGGGCCCAACTCCACGAGGGCGGCGAACTGGTGGCGCGCATCACCGCCATGGACGACGAGGGCCTGGACCTGGAAGTGCCGGGTGTGAAGGGGCGCAAGCCCACCGCCCGCCGGGTCGCCTTCGCCGAGATCGCCAAGGCGCGCGTGGAGATCGAGTTCAACCGCAAGCAGGACCAGGGGCGCGCGGACCGCGCCGAGCAGAACGACGAGAGCCAGGAGGAGGCGTAGCCGTGGACATCGACATGAGTGCCCTGCGGGGTTTGGTACGGGAGAAGGAGATCTCGTTCGACCTGCTGGTCGCGGCCATCGAGTCGGCCCTCCTCATCGCGTACCACCGCACCGAGGGAAGCCGCCGCCACGCGCGGGTGGAGCTGGACCGCAACACCGGACATGTGACGGTGTGGGCCAAGGAGGACCCGGCCGACCTCGAAGAGGGCGCCGAGCCGCGTGAGTTCGACGACACCCCGTCCGGCTTCGGCCGGATCGCGGCGACCACCGCCAAGCAGGTCATCCTCCAGCGGCTGCGGGACGCCGAGGAGGAGATCACCTTCGGCGAGTACGCCGGACGGGAGGGCGACGTCGTGATGGGCGTCGTCCAGCAGGGCCGGGACCCGAAGAACGTCCTGGTCGACATCGGCAAGCTGGAGGCCATCCTGCCGGCGCAGGAGCAGGTCCCCGGCGAGGAGTACGCGCACGGCACCCGGCTGCGCTCGTACGTCGTCCGGGTGGTCAAGGGGGTGCGCGGCCCGTCCGTGACGCTCTCGCGCACCCACCCCAACCTGGTGAAGAAGCTCTTCGCCATGGAGGTGCCGGAGATCGCCGACGGTTCGGTGGAGATCTCCGCCATCGCCCGTGAGGCGGGGCACCGCACCAAGATCGCCGTACGGTCCACCCGCTCCGGGCTGAACGCCAAGGGCGCCTGCATCGGCCCGATGGGCGGCCGGGTGCGCGCGGTCATGGCCGAGCTGCACGGCGAGAAGATCGACATCGTCGACTGGTCGGACGACCCGGCCGAGCTGGTGGCGCACGCCCTGTCGCCCGCCCGGGTCAGCAAGGTCGAGGTCGTCGACCTCGCGGCCCGCTCCGCCCGGGTGACGGTGCCCGACTACCAGCTCTCGCTGGCCATCGGCAAGGAAGGGCAGAACGCCCGGCTCGCCGCCCGGCTCACCGGCTGGCGCATCGACATCCGCCCGGACACCGACCAGGGCGCGGGCCAGGAATGATCCCGAGCCGCCGCCGGACGCGGGTCCTCCCCGCGCCCGGCGACGGCCCGGGACGGACCGGGGTGCGGCCGCAGCCGGAAAATCGGTGGCGGTCCACCGGAATTTTGAGCGACCGTTCGGGCATTACCCCGTAGGGGTGAGGTCGGCGCGGGGAGGTAGACTTAAGCAGTGTCTGGCCGGACGCATGCCCGCGTATGCCCTGAGCGCACCTGTGTGGGGTGCCGGGAGCGAGCGGCCAAGGACGATCTGTTGCGGATCGTGGCGATCGAGGGTGAGTGTGTCCCCGATCCTCGCGGTACGCTGCCCGGCCGGGGTGCTTACCTGCACCGGACCCGGGTCTGTCTCGACCAGGCGGTCCGCCGCCGGGTCTTCCCCCGGGCCTTCCGGGGCCGGGGACCGTTCGACGTGACGGCCTTGCGCCGGTTCGTCGAACGGACGCATGTTGATCAAGCTACACCGGTTGATCAGGCAACACCGTAAGAAAGCACAGCGCACGGAAAACCGTGCGGTCAGGTACCTCGCGAGTCGGAAGTAGGTCGAGATTGCGATGAGCACTCGATGAGTACGCGATGAGTACGCCCATGAAGTAGCGACGGTCCGGTCGACACCCGGACCTAGAAGGAGCGAAGTGGCTAAGGTCCGGGTATACGAACTCGCCAAGGAGTTCGGCGTTGAGAGCAAGGCCGTCATGGCCAAGCTCCAAGAACTTGGTGAATTCGTCCGTTCGGCGTCCTCGACGATCGAGGCGCCGGTTGTTCGAAAGCTGACCGACGCTTTCCAGGCGGGCAACGGCAACGGCCGTTCCGCCGGCAAGCCCGCGGCGCCGCGCAAGAGCGCGCCTGCAAAGCCGTCCGCGCCGTCCCCGGCGCAGGCGGGCCGTCCTGCCGCCCCGAAGCCGGGCGCCCCCAAGCCGGGCCCCGCGGCTCCGGCGCCGGCCGCCCCCGAGGCGCCGGCCGCCCCCGAGGCACCCCAGTCCCAGGCCCCGGCGGCTCCCGCCGAGGCTCCGAAGTCGGCCCCGGCCCCGGGTCCGCGTCCCACGCCGGGCCCCAAGGCCCCGGCGCCCAAGCCCGCTCCGGCCGCCCCCGCGCAGCCCGAGTTCCAGGCCCCGCCGTCGGCTCCGGCTCCCAAGCCGGGCGCCACCCCCGGCCCGCGTCCGGCCCGCCCGCAGCAGGGCGGCCAGGGTGGTCGTGACGGTGGTCAGGGCCGCGGCAACGCGCCCCGTCCCGGCGGCGACCGCCAGGGCGGCGCCCCGCGTCCCGGCGGCAACCGTCCGTCCGGCCCGCGTCCGGGCAACAACCCCTTCACGTCCGGTGGCTCCACCGGCATGGCCCGTCCGCAGGCCCCCCGTCCCGGTGGCGCGCCGCGCCCCGGCGGCCAGGGTGCCCCCGGCGGCCCGCGTCCGCAGGGCGGCGGCCAGGGTGGCCAGGGCGGTCCCCGTCCGCAGGCTCCCGGCGGCAACCGTCCGACCCCGGGCGGCATGCCCCGTCCGCAGGGTGCGGGCCAGGGCGGCCCGCGTCCCGGCGGCGGTAACCGTCCCAACCCCGGCATGATGCCGAAGAGCCCGGCCGCCGGCCCGCGTCCGGGTCCCGGTGGCGGCGGCGGTCGCGGTCCCGGTGGCGCCGGTCGTCCCGGCGGCGGCGGTCGTCCCGGTGGCGGCGGCTTCGCCGGCCGTCCCGGTGGCGGCGGTGGCGGTCGTCCGGGTGGCGGCGGCGGTTTCGCCGGTCGTCCCGGTGGCGGCGGCCCCGGTGGCGGCGGCGGCTTCGGCGGTCGTCCCGGCTTCGGCGGACGTCCGGGCGGTCCCGGTGGCCGTGGTGGCACGCAGGGCGCCTTCGGCCGTCCCGGCGGTCCCGCGCGCCGCGGTCGCAAGTCGAAGCGGCAGAGGCGTCAGGAGTACGAGGCCATGCAGGCCCCGTCGGTGGGCGGCGTCATGCTGCCCCGCGGCAACGGTGCGACGGTCCGCCTGTCGCGCGGTGCCTCGCTGACCGACTTCGCCGAGAAGATCAACGCCAACCCGGCGTCGCTCGTCCAGGTCATGCTGAACCTGGGTGAGATGGTCACCGCGACGCAGTCCGTCTCCGACGAGACGCTGCATCTCCTCGGCGAGGAGATGAACTACGTCGTAGAGATCGTCTCCCCGGAGGAGGAGGACCGCGAGCTCCTGGAGTCGTTCGACATCGACTTCGGCGAGAACGAGGGCGGCGAGGAGATGCTCGTCGCGCGTCCGCCGGTGGTGACCGTCATGGGTCACGTCGACCACGGTAAGACGCGACTGCTGGACGCGATCCGCAAGACGAACGTCATCGCGGGCGAGGCCGGCGGCATCACCCAGCACATCGGTGCCTACCAGGTCGCGACCGAGGTCAACGACGAAGAGCGTCGGATCACCTTCATCGACACCCCGGGTCACGAGGCGTTCACCGCCATGCGTGCCCGTGGTGCCAAGTCGACCGACATCGCGATCCTCGTGGTGGCGGCCAACGACGGTGTGATGCCGCAGACGATCGAGGCCCTGAACCACGCCAAGGCGGCCGACGTGCCGATCGTGGTCGCGGTCAACAAGATCGACGTCGAGGGCGCGGACCCGACCAAGGTGCGCGGCCAGCTCACCGAGTACGGCCTGGTGGCAGAGGAGTACGGCGGCGACACGATGTTCGTCGACATCTCCGCGCGCCAGGGCCTGAACATCGAGGAGCTGCTGGAGGCCGTGGTCCTGACCGCGGACGCCTCGCTCGACCTGCGGGCCAACGCCGAGCAGGACGCGCAGGGCATCGCGATCGAGGCCCACCTCGACCGTGGCCGCGGCGCCGTGGCGACCGTCCTGGTCCAGCGCGGCACGCTGCGCGTCGGTGACACGATGGTGGCCGGCGACGCGTACGGCCGGGTCCGGGCGATGCTCGACGACAAGGGCCAGAACGTGCAGGAAGCGGGTCCCTCGACCCCCGTCCTGGTGCTGGGTCTGACCAACGTCCCGGGTGCCGGCGACAACTTCCTGGTCGTCGACGAGGACCGCACGGCCCGCCAGATCGCCGAGAAGCGCGCCGCCCGTGAGCGCAACGCCGCGTTCGCCAAGCGCACCCGCCGGGTGTCGCTGGAGGACCTGGACAAGGTGCTCAAGGCCGGCGAGGTCCAGCAGCTCAACCTCATCATCAAGGGCGACGCGTCCGGTTCGGTCGAGGCCCTGGAGTCCTCGCTGCTCCAGCTCGACGTCGGCGAAGAGGTCGACATCCGGGTCCTGCACCGCGGCGTCGGTGCGGTCACGGAGTCCGACATCAACCTGGCGTCCGGCTCCGACGCGATCGTGATCGGCTTCAACGTCCGCGCCGAAGGCCGCGCGACGCAGATGGCCGAGCGCGAGGGCGTGGACGTGCGCTACTACTCGGTCATCTACCAGGCGATCGAGGAGATCGAGGCGGCCCTCAAGGGCATGCTCAAGCCGGAGTACGAAGAGGTCGAGCTCGGCACGGCGGAGATCCGCGAGGTCTTCAAGTCGTCCAAGCTGGGCAACATCGCGGGTGTTCTCATCCGTTCCGGCGAGGTCAAGCGCAACACCAAGGCCCGCCTGGTCCGCGACGGCAAGGTCATCGCGGAGAACCTCAACATCGAGGGTCTGCGCCGCTTCAAGGACGACGTCACCGAGATCCGCGAAGGCTTCGAGGGCGGTATCAACCTCGGCAACTTCAACGACATCAAGGTCGACGACGTCATCGCGACGTACGAGATGCGGGAGAAGCCGCGCGGCTGATCGCGTTCTCACCCCCGGGGCCGGTCGGCGGAAGGAAAATTCCGTCGATCGGCCCCGGCCGTTGCCTGTACGGTTCGAACAGTTCGTACATCTGGCATCTAGTGCCCCACGGGTGGCCTTACCCGCACCGCATGTACGTAGGGACGCTGTCCTTCGACCTCCTCCTCGGCGACGTACGGTCGCTGAAGGAGAAGCGCTCCGTCGTCCGCCCGATCGTCGCCGAACTGCACCGCAAGTACGCGGTCAGCGTGGCGGAGGTCGGCGAGCAGGATCTCCACCGCAGAGCCACCATCGGACTCGCGGTGGTGTCCGGGGACACGGGGCACCTCACAGACGTACTGGACCGCTGCGAGCGCCTGGTCGCCGCACGGCCCGAAGTGGAGCTGCTGTCGGTACGGCGGCGGGTCCACGGCGACCATGACGACTGAGCGGGTCGTCGGCGCCACACGCACCATGGTGAAAGACACAGAAGGAGACGGACCAGTGGCCGACAATGCGCGGGCGAAGAAGCTGGCGGACCTCATCCGGGAGGTGGTCGCCCAGAAGCTGCAGCGCGGTATCAAGGACCCGCGGCTCGGCAGCCACGTGACCATCACGGACACCCGGGTCACCGGCGACCTGCGGGAGGCCACGGTCTTCTACACGGTCTACGGCGACGACGAGGAGCGGGCCGGCGCGGCCGCCGGGCTGGAGAGCGCCAAGGGCATCCTGCGTTCCGAGGTCGGCAAGGCGGCGGGCGTGAAGTTCACGCCGACCCTGACCTTCGTCGCGGACGCGCTGCCGGAGACCGCCAAGACGATCGAGGACCTGCTCGACAAGGCACGGGCCTCGGACGCCAAGGTGCGCGAGGCGTCCTCGGGCGCCGCGTACGCGGGCGAGGCCGACCCGTACCGCAAGCCGGGCGACGAGGACGAGGACACCCCGCAGTAATGAAGCGCGAGAACACCGGCGCGAAGCGTGTCGAGCGCACCCGCGCCAAGCAGGGGGCGCCGGACGGCCTGGTCATCGTGGACAAGCCGGCCGGCTTCACCTCGCACGACGTGGTGGCCAAGATGCGCGGCATGGCCCGCACCCGCCGCGTCGGGCACGCCGGCACGCTGGACCCGATGGCGACGGGCGTGCTCGTGCTGGGCATCGAGCGCGCCACGAAGCTGCTCGGGCACCTCGCGCTGACCGAGAAGGAGTACGTCGGCACGATCCGGCTGGGCCAGACGTCGGTCACCGACGACGCGGAGGGCGAGATCACCGCGTCCAAGGCCGCGCACGGCCTGGACCGGGCGGCGATCGACGCGGGCGTGGCGGAGCTGACCGGCGCGATCATGCAGGTGCCGTCCAAGGTCAGCGCCATCAAGATCGACGGCAAGCGGTCCTACGCACGGGTGCGCAAGGGCGAGGACGTGGAGATACCGGCCCGTCCGGTGACCGTCTCCTCCTTCGTCGTCTACTCCGTCGAGGAGGCCGAGGCGGCGGACGGCACGCCCGTCACCGACCTGCTGGTCTCGGTGGAGTGCTCCTCCGGTACGTACATCCGGGCGCTCGCCCGCGACCTGGGGGAGGCCCTCGGCGTCGGCGGTCACCTGACCGCGCTGCGGCGCACCCGGGTGGGCCCGTACAAGCTCGACCGGGCCCGCACGCTGGAGCAGCTCCAGACGGCCGTGGACGACGAGGCGGGCGGCGGTCTGCCGGTCATGCCGATCGGCGAGGCGGCGGCCGCGGCCTTCCCGCGCTGGGACGTCACCCTCGACCAGGCGCGGCTGCTCACCAACGGGGTGCGCATCCCGATGCCGCGGTTCGACGAGGAGGGCGACGGACCGGCACGGCCCGCGGCGGCGTTCGCGCCGGACGGGACGTTCCTGGCGCTGCTGGAGAACCAGGGCGGCCGGGCGAAGAGCCTGGCGGTCTTCGCGGAGTGACGCGGTCCGCGGCTCGGGGCCGAGGCCCGGGGCTGCGGAGCAGGAGGACGGGCGGTGCCGTGCTGACGGCGCCGCCCGTCGCCGTACGTACCCGCCGCGCCCGGCGGCCCGTGGCTCCGGCGGCTGTCGGGGCGCGGACGGCGGCGGCGTGCTCCGGCGTACGGGTGACACGCGCGGGCCGGTACGGCGGAACACACAACCGGGGGTGCCGCACTCCACAGAAGCGAGGTGACCCTTCCCGCGAAGCGATGCGCGAGGCATGGCAGTCTTAGACCTGCGTAAGGCCGAGGGTGCCCGGATCCGACCGGGTTCTTCCCGGCGCAGTGACGGACGAGAGTTCTGGCGAGGAGCGGGCACAGTGCAGCGCTGGCGTGGCTTGGAGGACATCCCCGAGGGCTGGGGACGCAGCGTCGTCACCATCGGCTCCTACGACGGCGTGCACCGCGGGCACCAGCTGATCATCGGGAAGACGGTGGCGCGCGCCCGGGAGCTGGGTGTACCGGCCGTGGTGGTCACCTTCGACCCGCATCCCAGCGAGGTCGTACGGCCCGGCACCCACCCGCCGCTGCTGGCGCCGCACGAGCGGCGCGCGGAGCTGATGGCGGGCCTCGGTGTGGACGCCGTGCTGATCCTGCCGTTCACCACCGGGTTCTCGAAGCTGGCCCCGGCCGACTTCGTGGTCAAGGTCCTGGTCGACAAGCTGCACGCGCAGCTGGTCGTCGAGGGGCCGAACTTCCGCTTCGGGCACAAGGCCGCGGGCACCGTCGAGACGCTCACCGAGCTGGGCGGCACCTACGACTACGCGGTCGAGGTCGTCGACCTGTTCGAGCGCGGGACGGCGGGCGGCGGCGAGCCGTTCTCCTCGACCCTGACCCGGCGGCTGGTCGCCGAGGGAGACGTCGCGGGCGCGCGGGAGGTCCTGGGGCGGCCGCACCGGGTCGAGGGCGTCGTGGTGCGCGGCGCCCAGCGCGGCCGGGAGCTGGGCTTCCCGACGGCGAACGTGGAGACGCTGCCGCACACCGCCATCCCGGCGGACGGGGTGTACGCGGGCTGGCTGCACGCGGACGGCGAGAAGATGCCGGCGGCGATCTCGGTCGGCACCAACCCGCAGTTCGACGGCACCGCGCGGACCGTCGAGGCCCACGCCATCGACCGCGTCGGCCTGGAACTGTACGGCCTGCACGTCGCGGTGGACTTCTACGCGTACCTGCGCGGCATGGAGAAGTTCGAGACGCTCGACGGGCTGCTGGAGCGGATGGCGGTCGACGTGAAGGAGACACGCGAGCTGATCGGGGCGGCCGAGGCCGAGGATCAGGCCGGGAGCTGACGGCGGATCACGAGGGCCCGCTCGCGGGCCCCGCGACAACGGGACAGGGCCCGGCACTCTTCCGAGTGCCGGGCCCTGTCGTGTGCCGTGGTGCTCCTGCGCGCGCCGTGGTGCTACTGCGGCGGGGGCTGCTGCGTCCACCCCGGCTGGAGGCCGGGCTGTCCGGGCGCCTGCGGGGCGTCCGGGGGCTGCTGCCAGCCCTGGGGCGGCTGCCCCTGCTGCTGGGGCTGCTGGGTCCAGCCGCCCTGTTGCGGCGGGTACCCGGCGGGCTGCTGGCCCGGGGCCTCCTGGCCCGGCTGCTGCGGGTACGCCTGCTGGCCGTACTGCTGCTGCCCGTACTGCTGCTGGGCGTTCGGGTCGCCCGGCTGCATCTGCTGCTGGGCGGGGTCCTGCCAAGCGCCCTGCGCCTGCTGGGTCCGGGAGAAGTCCTCGGCCACCAGCGCGGACAGGTTGAAGTACGCCTCGCGGGTCTTGGGCCGCATCATGTCCAGGTCGACCTCGGCACCGGCGGCCAGATGCTCGTCGAACGGGACCACGACCACACCGCGGCACCGCGTCTCGAAGTGCGACACGATGTCGTCGATCTTGATCATCTTGCCGGTCTCGCGGACCCCGGAGATCACCGTGATACCGCGCTGCACGAGGTCGGCGTAGCCGTGCGCGGACAGCCAGTCCAGCGTGGTGCTGGCGCTGGACGCACCGTCCACCGACGGCGTGGAGATGATGATCAACTGGTCGGCGAGGTCCAGCACACCGCGCATCGCGCTGTAGAGCAGGCCCGTGCCCGAGTCGGTGAGGATGATCGGGTACTGCTTGCCGAGCACGTCGATCGCGCGCCGGTAGTCGTCGTCGTTGAACGTCGTCGAGACGGCCGGGTCCACGTCGTTGGCGAGGATCTCCAGACCGGACGGCGCCTGCGAGGTGAACCGGCGGATGTCCATGTAGCTGTGCAGCTGCGGAATCGCCTGCACCAGGTCACGGATGGTGGCGCCGGTCTCGCGGCGCACCCGGCGGCCGAGCGTGCCGGCGTCCGGGTTCGCGTCGATCGCCAGGATCTTGTCCTGCCGCTCGGAGGCGAGCGTGGCACCCAGCGCGGTCGTCGTCGTGGTCTTGCCGACGCCGCCCTTGAGGCTGATGACCGCGATCCGGTAGCAGGACATCACCGGCGTACGGATCAGCTCCAGCTTGCGCTGACGCTCCTGCTCCTCCTTCTTCGCACCCAGCTTGAAACGTGAGGGCTGCGCGTTCGCGCCCGGCTTCTTCTTCTTGGGCTGGTTGCGGAGCAGCCGGTCGGAGGTCAGCTCGACGGCGGCGCTGTAGCCCAGGGGCGCGCCGGGGGCGGCCCGCTGCTGTTGCTGCTGCTGACCCGGCTGCGAGTACTGCGCGTAGTTGGCGGCGGCGTTCGGGTCGGCGCCCTGGACCGGGGTGGGGGCCTGCGGCTGCTGCGGGGCCTGCGGCTGCGCCTGCGGGGGCTGTTGAGCCTGCGGGTGCTGCGGCTGCTGGGGCTGGGGCTGCTGGGCCTGCGGCGGGACCTGCTGCTGGCCGTACCCGGGGTACTGCTGCTGTTGCTGCGCGGGTGCGGCCTGCTGCGGGTAGCCCTGGGGGGCCTGCGGGTAGCCGTAGCCACCCTGCTGCTGCGGATAGCCGTAAGCGGCCTGTTGCTGCGCTTGCTGCTGGGCCTGCTGCGGCGTCTGCTGCTGAGGCTGGGCCTGCTGCGGATACCCGTAACCGCCCTGCGCCGCAGCGGCGTTGGGGTCGACGGGTGCCTGCTGCGGGGTCGGGGCGCCCTGCTGGGGATGCTGGTGCGGATACCCGTAAGCGGGCTGCGGGTAGCCGTAAGCGGCCTGCGGCTGGGCCTGCGGAGGAGCCGGCTGCTGGGGGTGGGCCTGCTGAGCCTGCTGGGGGTACTGCTGCGGATAGCCGGACTGCTGAGGGTACGGCTGCTGCTGCGGCTGCTGTTGTGCGTACGGCGGCTGCTGATCGGGCTGAGACTGGAGCTGCGCCTGCTGCTGGTACGGCTGTTGAGCCTGAGCTTGCGCCTGCGCCTGGGCCGTCTGCGGATCCGCAGGCTGGTACTCAGGAGGCAGCGGCGGGAGGTTCGCAGGCGCACCTGCCTGCTGCCCGGCGGCAGCGCCCCAAGGCGCGCCCTGCGGGGGAGTGCCGTGCTGCTGCGGTACCTGCTGCTGCATCTGCTGCGGTGCTGCCTGCTGCTGAGGCGGCAGCTCCTGCGGAATCTGCTGCTGGGGCAACTCCTGGGGAGCGCCCTGCTGCGGAGCTTCCTGCTGGACTACCTCCGGCTGCTGCTGCGCTTCCGGAGCGGGCTGCTGCAGCACGGGCGGTTGCGGCGCCGCGACGGGCGCTTCGGCCTCCGGCGCGGGCTGCGCCGGGGGAGCGGGAGCGGGAGCGGGGGCGGGTGCCTCGGCCGTGGCGGGGTCGCCGGGCCGGTCCGCTTCGTTGGCCCGCTGCTCGTCGGCGGCCGGTTCGGCCTCCACCGGGGCGGGCGCGGGGACCGGTTCGGGCTCCGGGTCGTCGCCCCACAGGGACGCCGACGGGTCGACACCGCTGCCGGCGCGTACGGTCCCGGACGCGGACGCCGCTGCCGTCGCGTCGGACTCCGCTGCCTCGGCGGGCGGTTCCGGCGCGGTCTCGGCCACGGGCGCGGGAGGCGGCACGGGAGCCGTCGGCTCCGGTGCGGGCGGCGCGGGCGTGACGGAGGCCGGGGCGGGGGCGACGGGCGCCGGTGCGACCGGCGGCGCGGTGGGCGCGGGCGCCGGAGCGGCGTCGGGAGCGCCCGCGTCGGGACGGAGCGTCGGGAACCCGGGAGGGGCGGCAGGCGGCATCGCCTCGCTCTGCGGGGCACCGTGGGCGGGAGCGGCCTGCGGACCGGTCCGGCCGGGGCCCGGCTGGGCCGGCCCGCTCGGCGGCGCACCGGTGGGCGGTGTGGAGGACGTGGCGGCGGGAGGTGTGGCCGGTGCGGCCGCGGCCGTACCGCCGCCGCTGGTGTCGTTGCTGGCGTACCAGGCCGGAGCCGCAAAATCGATCTTGAATTCACCCGTCAGATCGAACTCGGACTGGTCGTCGTCAGGATCGTTCCCGTCCGGACGGAAAGCCTCCTGCTCCCTCACTGTGCCTCCTGGTGTACTGCAACGCACCTGAACGGCAGGACCGGATACAGGCGGATCGATCGGATGTAGCGGACGTCGGACCACACCACCCCGGGTAGCGCCAACACTAACTGTCTCCATCCCCGTATCGGCAGCCGTCGGTGTGCTCCTGCGGCTCACGACACAGCCTAATCAACAGTCGGCCACGAACGGCAGTCGACGGCGTCTCGTCTTGGCACCCGGCGGCGCACCCGTGGGCGCGCCCGTGACCGCACCCGCGCGGGCCCGCGCCCCCCCGAGAGGTGTCCGCGAAGGCCCGCGCCGTACGTGACGCGCTGTGCGTACCGCGCCCGTACGTACCGTTCCGTCAGTCCATGCGCCGCGCGCCGCCGAGCAGATTCGTCTCCGCGTCGGTCGGCTGCGTCATCACGAACTGGTGGCTGTCGCGCGTGCACCAGAGCATCGCGTTGTCGCTGAGCGTCGGCAGCACGCCGCCGATCTGCGCCGGGAGCCGCATGATGCGCGTCACGACCTCGGCCTCCTCCGGCGACAGCCGCTGCAGGCAGACCAGGTCGGCGCGGGCCAGTAGCTGGGGCGACCGCGGGCCCAGGAAGGGCAGCACGGTCAGCGTGGTCTGCCAGGGGCCGGGCGCCAGCTGGTTGCGCGGCGGCCGCGCGCCCATGTCCCGTACGACCAGGACCGGGCTGGAGACCGACGGGCCCTGCGGCGCGATCTGCCGTACGTCGTGCACCGATACGCACTGCTGGCCGCCGCCCGCTGCCTGCGCCATCTGCGCCCAGGCCGGCGGCCGCGCGGTCTCGACCGCGACCCGCGCGCCGGTGGCGACCGTACGCAGCGACAGCACCTGCGCCAGCCACATGCTGCCCACCAGCACCACTTCGAGCGGGCTGGGCCGCAGCAGGTTCACCACCGCGGGCTGGTTCTGCGGGTCGATACCGATGACGACACCGTCCTCGGCGACCGGCAGCGTCAGCGAGCCGAGCGACTCCGGCGTCAGGACGTGCGGGCTGCGCCGCGGGCCCTTCAGGCCGAAGCCCGGCTGCGGGCGCGGCCCGGTGGACGCCGACTGCCGCTCGTCGGGCCGGGGCTCGTGCGAGAGCCGCCGCCCGCCGCCCGCGGGCGCGCCGCCGATGGGGGGATTGCGCCAGCCGTCGCTGCTCGGAGTGGCGCGGGGCTGGTAGGTGGGCGTCGCCATCAGCGGGTACCTCCGAGGGGGAGCGTGGCCAGAAGGCCGGGGAGCTGCTCACGGTCCAGCCGTACGAGCCCGACCTTCGCGGAGCCGGAACGACGCTCCAACTCGCCCTGCGCGGCGGTCAGTTCGTTCTCGCTGCGGGTCGAGAGGCGGACGTAGCCGGAGATGGCGGGCGCCCGGCCGCTGCCGTGCGCGGCGGTCAGCGAGAAGGTGCTGGCCATGGCCGGGGTGCTGCTCAGCAGCTGTACGACGTCCGCGAGCGGTGTGCCGCCCTGGCCCAGTTGGGGCCAGCGGCCGATCCAGTACGTGGTGTGCCAGCGGTCGTCGCAGCGCATCGCGCGGACCGTCTCCTGGGTGCGGCGCGCGGCACGGCCGTCGCGGCCCATCGCGCCGTTCGCGGCCCGCGGGCTGACGCACACCGCGGTGCCCACGGCGGCGACCACCTCGCGCTCGGCGAGCACCTTGGCCCGTACACCGTGCGCGGAGAGGCGGCTGACGAGCTGGTCGGCGGCGCGCAGCAGCGACCGCTTCGCGCCGTCGAGGCCGCCGCCGCGCGCCTCGATGGCCTCCGCGCACAGCTCCGGGTCCAGCTTCAGCGCGATCCAGGTGAGCTGGAGGGCGGGTGTCTTCGTCTGCGCCTGGAGCGGCGCGTAGGAGCGGGCGGCGACGGCCTGTTCGGGCAGGTGCGGGGCCGGGGCCGGCTGGGTGTACTGGACGAACTGCACCGATTCGAGGTGGATGTCCTCCACGTCCAGCGCGGTGTGCAGCACGTCCATCGGCAGCTGACGGCCGCCGCTCGCCGGGCGCAGCGGCTCGTCGCGGCCCTCCAACTGGACGATGGCGGTCAGGAACGTGCCGTCCCCGACGAAGCCGATCGCCCGCTGGTCGGAGTCGGTGTACTCGTACGTCCGCAGCGCCGGGTCGCACTCCACCAGCGGCGCGAAGGCCGGGTCGACGCCGCCGGAGCCCGCGGCCGAACCGCTCCGCTTGGCCCGGCGCTTCATCGCGCGCACCGTCGTGATCCACTCCGGCAGCGGGATGCGCCGGCGCCGGCCGAGGGCGAAGACGACGAGTACGGCCGCCAGCACCGCCGCGACGGTCAGGGCCACGGGGTGGATCGCCCATCCCACCAGTACCAGCGCCGCGGCGATTTCGATGATCGCGAGCTGTTGGACACGGACGCCGCCGATGCTTCCGGCCTGTGCGCGCAGCCGGGGTGCCACCGGTCCGGCCGGCCGGTCCGCGGTTCCGCGGTCTTGATTTCCTCCATTGCCCGGAGCTATACCGTTTTGGCCCGCATTTCCCGCGTAATGCGGCGCAACGGAAGGCTGTTGCTGTTGCTGCCGCCCATTGCGGCGTCGAGCCCTGGTGGCGCTGGACATCCCCCGGCCTGCTCCTCTACTGGTGGTGTGGCTCCGAGCATTGTGCCTCTGAGCGGTATGTCTTCCCGGCCTCAGTACCGTCGTCGAGACTGGTGCACCGGAAGGTGGCACCCGTACCGTACGGGTCGATCGACACACGGCATAGTAGAGGGCGCTGCGGCCCGAGTGCCGGGGGCGGTCCACGGTGGATCCGACAGGCGGGGAGAGAAAGCAACAATGGCATCACGTCGGGACGAGCTGAATGCGTATTCGTTCGCTCGAAAGCGGACGACTGCGGCATTTCTGAAGCCGCTGCCGAACGGCTCGATCGAGAGCGCGCCGCGGCCGCTCAAGGCGGTGCTCCCGAGCATCCTGCTCGGCCTGGTGGTGACCGTGGGCTTCGGCGCCTGTGGCATCCTCAAGCCGGTCGCCCCGAAGGGCTGGGACACGCCGGCGCAAAACGTCATCGTCGGCGACAAGTCCACCACCCGCTATGTCGTACTGAACAGCAAGGGCGAAAACGGCAGCAATCAGAAACTTCTCCACCCGATCCTCAACCTGGCCTCCGCCAAACTCCTTCTCGACCCGAAGAAGTTTCAGGTCGTAAAGGTGAAGGAAGAGGAACTCGACGGAAAGATTCCGCACGGCCCGGCCATCGGAATCCCGTACGCCCCCGACCGGCTGCCCACCGACAAGGAGGCCGGCACCCCCAAGGTGTGGGCGGTCTGCGACCGTCCCGGCAGCGGCGAGAACAGCAAGTCCCAGCAGGCCGTGTTCGTCCTCGGCGGCAAGGACAAGGCCAAGGTGCTCGACCACGGCAAGCTGGACCTGCACCAGGCGCTGTACGTCCAGGACCCGGACGGCGAGAAGTACCTGGTCGACGAGAACGGCGTGGCCTTCAGATTCGACGCCCTCGGCGGCAAGGCCCCCTCGCCGGCCGTCAAGGAGCAGCAGGACGACAAGCTGCGCCAGGTCATCTTCGGTGACGCGCAGCCGCAGCAGGTGACCTCCGAATGGATGAACACCCTCATCAAGAGTCAGATGCCGCTCACCATGCCCCGGGTGGAGAAGGCGGGCACCCGGGCGGCCGTCGAGGGCGTACCGAGCAACTACAGCGTCATCGGCAACGTCCTGCAGGCCGGTGACAGCCAGAAGTACGTGGTGACCGCAGACGGCCTGGAGAAGGTCACGAATTTCCAGGCCAAGCTGCTGCTGGAGGGGCCGAACGCGACCGCCGTCAAGAAGGGCGGCGAAAAGATGGACGTCATCAAGGTGTCCACCGACAGCATCACCCCCAAGCGTGACGACAAGGACCAGGTCGTCCAGTTCATGGGCAACTTCCCCGGCACGGCCCTGTGGCCCTCCGAGGCTGTCAGCATGGCCAACGCCGCGGCGACGCGGCGCAGCTCCGGCATCGGCGACTCCGGCAAGGGCGCGAGCGTGGCCTGCAGCGTCTACCACGGCACCAGCACGGAGTACGCGAACGGCGCGGGCAAGGCGCTCGGCTTCAGCGGCGCCGTGCCGAAGATGACCACCTGGGTCGGCAAGGACTACCCGGCCACCATCGCCTCCGGTTCGGCCTCCTACGTGACGCCCGGCAGCGGCCTGCTGTACCAGCAGGTGACGGGGAATGCCAAGGAGGGCACGCTCTTCCTGGTGACCGACACCGGTCTGCGGTATTCGGTGCCGCGCAGCAACGACAGCGCCACCAAGGCGGGCAATGCGGAGAAGGCGCGCGATCAGGCGCAGATCCACCTCGGATACGAGAGCGTACGCCCGCCGACGGTGGACAAGGCGTGGTCGCAGCTACTGTCGGAAGGGCCGCAGCTGGATGTCGAGAGCGCCAAGAAGCCACAGAGCTCCTGACCTCCTGACCCGCACTGTTCCTTCACATCCGAAGGAGCCGCTCCACCTTCCCGCTTGACCGAAACAAAGGCATCTGTCCGTTTCCATCGAATTGGCATTCGCGATCGGCCAGTTGCCTTTGTTGTGATCCCGTCACAACCGCCCACCCGCTGTTGGGAACAGGCGTATGGAGTGGTTAAAGTGGCGGAAGGCGTCAACAGAAGATGCCGACCGGGGGCTCACTTCACGTCAGTCCCCCGGCACGACGTACGAGTCTCATGGGGGACGTTGACTTATGGCTGGTCAGCAGTTCACAACCACTGAGGAGGAGATGGTCGCATTCAGCGGCCGTATCTCCTCCGTCAACCAGTCGATCCAGGGCGAGATCACTCGCCTGAACGGGGTCGTCGAGGGCATCACGTCCGGGTGGAAGGGCGCTGCCGCCACCTCGTACCACCAGCTGCAGACCCAGGTGAATGACGACGCCAAGCGCCTGAACCAGCTGCTGAACGAGATCAAGGAAGCGATCGACTCGACCACGAAGAACTACGTGGCCTCGGAAGAGGAGCAGGCTCAGACGATGTCCCACGTCTCCGCGCAGGCTTCGCCCTTCGGATGACGGGACCGCGCCGCACTCCGCGGCGCGCCCACTTCGCCGCAGCACACACCGGCCCACCGCCCCGGCGGACCGTGGGCCGGCCGGTCTGCTGCGGCATGTGAATCGATCTCAGCTCAACTCCCCGAGGAGACTTCATGTCCGGCCAGATCCTCGTCAATTTCGCGACGATCTCCCAGGCCGCCTCCGACGTGCGCGGAACGGCCAACAACATCCGTACCCAGCTCGACGACCTCGAGTCGGGTGTCAAGAAGATCGCCGCCAGCTGGGAAGGTGCCGCGCAGGAGGGCTACCAGGCCCGTCAGCGCGAGTGGGACCAGCGCGCGGCTTCCCTGCACTCGACCTTGGAAGCCATCGCCAAGGCCCTGGACCAGGCCGCTCAGAACTACCAGAGCACCGAGTCCAAGAACGCCAGCATCTGGGGCGGCTGATCCGTCCCCGTCCATCGCGACGGGAACGGACACGGCACAACGGCTGAGCAGCCACGAAGGCTCGCACAGTGGTGAATGAGGGCGGGCGCGCTGCACCAGTGCGCTCGCCCTCACGCAGTCCACCCGCTTCCTCCACCGCCTCCCCGGTTCCTCCCCCTCACCTTCCCGAATCCGCCACACACGGAGAGCAGACACCTCGTGGGATCTCGCGCCAATGGTCACCGGGCCGGCCACCGCCGACGCGCGGCGGTAGCACTGGCCGGTGCGGCCTCGGCCGTCGCCCTGTCCTGCGCGACGGCAGCGCCGGCGTTCGCGGACCCGAACGTGCCCCTGAACAGTGGCCAGTGCACGTTCGGCACCGACGACATCAAAGAGACCCCGTGGTCGCTGCAGCGCCTGCTCACCCGGCAGATGTGGGCCTACGGAGAAGGTACGGGCGTCAAGGTCGCCGTGATCGACACCGGCGTCGACTCCGGCAACGAGCAGCTGCGCGGCGCGATCAGCGGCGGCAAGAGCTACGTCGAGAAGGGCAAGCCCACCGAGGACCAGGTCGGCCACGGCACCAAGGTCGCCGGCATCATCGCCGCCCGTACGAAGGCCGGCTCCGGCTTCTACGGCCTCGCTCCCAAGGCGACCATCATCCCCTTCCAGCAGACGGACAAGGAAAAGGGCGGTACGGCCGCGAGTCTCGCCAAGGCGATAGACGACGCGGTCGCCGCGGGCGCCGACATCATCAACATCTCCCAGGGCACCAACGCGAACCCCGCGCTCCTCAGCGGCCTGCACGCCGCGGTGACCCGGGCCGAGGCCAAGGACGTCCTGATCGTCGCCTCGGCGGGCAACGGCGGCGCGAGCGGCGCCGAGCAGAGCATGTACCCGGCCGCCTTCGAGAACTCCAACGTGCTGGCCGTCGCCGCCTCCGACCGCAACAACGAGCGCGCCCCCTTCTCCCAGGCAGGCGCCTTCGTCGACATCGCCGCCCCCGGCGTGGACATGGTCTCCACCGTCCCCAACGGCGGCAACTGCGTCGACCAGGGCACCAGCTTCGCCGCTCCGTACGCCGCCGGCGCCGCGGCCCTCCTGATCGGCCGCAACAAGGCCGAGCACCAGCAGTGGAAGCCGCGCGAGATCATCTGGCACCTGGAGAAGACCGCCGAACGCGTCCGCAAGGACCGCGACCACAACATCGGCTGGGGCGTCGTCGACCCCGTAGCGGCCCTCAACGACAAGACCAAGCCGACCGGCGAACCCCGGCCGGACACCGACTCCGGCCGCGCCGACAACGGCGCCGACATCCAGGCGGCCGCCCTGACCATCGGCGAATCCACCGAGGAACGACAGGCCCGCATCGCCCTCTACATCATCGGCGGCGGCGCTCTGGCCGTCGCCACGGTCGTCGGCACCTCGATCGCCCTGCGCGACTGGCGCCGCAAGAACACCTTGAACACACGGGGAGGACATTAATGGGCAGCAGCGACGAGTACTACGTCGATCTCGAAGCGCTGGACACCGTCGGGCGCAAGCTCAACGGAGTGCTCAGGGCCATGACGGAGGCCAAGAGCAAGGCGGGACACAGCACGTTCCTTCCGGCCGGGACGCTCGGGACCGGATTCCAGGAAGAAGACGAACTGCGGCGGGCGCACGACAAGATGAAGTCGTTCATGGACGACCAGATTCTTAAGAAGCTCGCTGATCTCGTCGATGACCTGAGCCAGAAGACGGCAAAGACGAAGGACGCCTACCACGACCGCGAGTACGACGTACACAACGCGCTGAACCCCGGGGGTAAGTAACCATGTCGGAAAGCAATGGGGGAGTCACCACCGACAAGGGGTGCTTCTACGCGAAGCACGAGACCAAGTTCTACGAGCGCGACATGGATGAGCTCAAGGCCATGGTGGCGCACGCCAACCCCGGCAAGGTCAAAGAAATCGCCGTCAACTGGAAGTGGATCCACGACACTCTCGTGGGCGAAGACGGACGAGGCGGCCTGCGGAAGGAGTTCGACGACGCCGTCAAGGAAGTCCTCGAACACTGGGGCGGTAAGGCCGCCGAGGGATTCCGGCAGCGCGCGAACACGATCAGCCAGAACATCGGCAACTCGGCGCCGTACGCGTCCAACATGCACCACGTCATGGAAGGCGTCGGACACACGCTGGAGGAGTACAAGAAGAAGATCGACGCGATGGAGAAGCCCTCCGGTACGGAGAGCAACCTCGACGCCGCGGGCAACTACGCACTCAAAGTGGTGACCTTCGGTTCGAAGGGTGGACGCGACGACTCGAAGGCGATCCACGAACTCCAGCAGGGCAAGGACACCACGGACGTCCTCAACGGCAACTCGGGAGAGCTGTCGGAGGGCAAGGAGCGTCAGCTTCAGACTGCGGTCATGATGGAGTACTTGGGGTCGGCGTATCGATCCAATGCCAAGGCGATCGGAGACCCGCCGCTGGGCGGTGGTCGGGACCGCGAGGTCCCGGAGCGAGGCGACACACCTTCGCCGCCCCCCTTCGTACCGCTGCCCGACGGAGTGGTCAACCGGCCGAAGCCGTCTACCCCGAAGGGGTCTCTTCCCTCCTCGAAGGGGCCGGGGTACACCTCGCCCGGTGATCTGGAAGCTCCACGTCAGCGCGGCATTTCCGGCGGTGTCGGGAGCACGACCCCGCCCAAGACAACGACCCTTCCGCATGTGGGGACCGGACTCAACAGCCTTCCCGGAGGCGGCTCCGGTGGTGGAGGCCTCAACGGTGGCGGTGTCGGTGGCCTCAATGGTGGCGGGGGCCTGAGCGGTGCCGGTGGTGGCGGTCACTTGAGCGGTGGCGGCTCCGGAGCGACGGGCATCCCGGGTGGCGGTATGCCCGGTGGCACGGTGGCCGGCCGGTCGGGTACGGGCGGCGGCGGTGCCGCTGGTGCCGGATCCCGCAGCGGACGTGCCGGCGCACCCGGCATGGGAGGCGCAGCCGGCGCGGGTGGCGGAGCCAAGGGCGCCGCAGCCGGACGCGGAGGGGCGCTGGCCCGGCAGAAGGGCGGCGTCGTCGGAGGCACCGGTGGCAAGACCGGCGCCGGCGGGCAGGGCGGCTCGGGCCTGCACCGTAGCCGTGGTGGTACGCAGTCCGGTGCAGGCGGCGGCCGTCGCCCAATGGGCATGGCCGGTATGCCGGGTGCACACGGCGGCAAGGGCAAGGAAAAGGGCCCGAACGGCGAGCGTCCCGATTACCTCGTGGAAGATGAGGAGACCTGGACGCCCGAGCGTAATGTGGCGCCCAAGGTCATCGAGTAGGGCCGATCTGGCCCAGTAGCCGGCGGAACCAAGACGGGGCCCGCGGTCCTAGGGCTGTGGGCCCCGTCCTGCAGAGGAGAGGTGTACGGCATGAGCTTCACGCGAACGCTGCGTGCGGTGGGCGGCGCGGCGGTGGCGGGAGCGCTGCTCTTCGGCACCGCGCCAGATGCTTCGGCGGACGGGATCCGTAATGATCAGTGGGCTCTTCGCTCTCTTGATGCCGAGAAGGCGTGGCAGCAGTCCACTGGCAAGGGCATCACTGTCGCTGTGATCGACAGCGGTGTGAACGGCAGTCACCCGGACCTGAAAGGCAACGTCCTACCAGGTAAGAATTTCGCCTCAGGTGACCCTGCAGACCGAGAGACCAAGAACAATCACGGCACTTCGATGGCCTCGCTGATTGCCGGTCACGGGCACGGACCCGGAAACGCGCAGGGTGTCATGGGAATCGCCCCCGACGCCAAGATCTTGCCGCTCAAGCACTCGGACTCCGAGGGTGATACATACGGTTCCTCCTTTGCCGAGCCGCTGCGCTACGCAGTCGATCACGGGGCGAAGGTCGTCAATATGTCGATTGGTGGCATCGGTGACGGCACGGACGCCGATAACGCCGCCATTGCCTACGCCGTGCAACACGACGTCCTCTTGGTGGCCAGCTCGGGGAACGATGGCTCGGCAAACCCCAACTACCCAGCGGCCGCGCCGGGCGTCCTTGCTGTGGGAGCCGTGGGAGAGAACCGGAGAATCTGGGAAGACTCCAACTATGGCCCTCATGTTCTCCTGACAGCGCCCGGTGAAGTAATCCGATCCGCAGCCGCGACCAAGCCCTATCGGCTGGCGAGCGGTACCTCCGATGCTGCGGCCTACGTATCCGGTGCTGCCGCGCTGGTCCGCGCCAAGTTCCCTGACCTTACGGCGGGGCAGGTAGCTAACAGGCTGGTCAAGTCTGCGCAGATGCCGGCGGGGGGTTCAGCAGGTGAAGGCCCGGACGCTCATTATGGTTACGGCGTCGTCCGCCCATACGAAGCCCTGACTCAGAACATTCCCGCCGGCTCGAAGAGCGGCCCCTTGAAGGCGCCAACGGCCCAGGGGCAAGAGCAGCCTTCCAACGGCAATGTGAACCAGGACCGCTGGAAGGAAGAAGAAGACAACAGCAACACCAAGGCGGCCATTGGTATTGCGGCCTTCTCGCTCATTGTTCTGGCGATCATCACCACGATCGTCATCCTGGTGAAGAAGAGGAAGAAGAAGCGTAACGGCCCGCCCCCCGGTGGTGGTTACGGCGGTCCTGGCGGGCCGGGTTACTACCCGCCGCAGCAGCCCGGCCCCTACCAGCAGCAGGGTCCTTACCAGCAGCCCGGCCCCTACCAGCAGTCCGGCGCTCCCGGCGGCTATCCGCCGCCGGCGCCCCCCAACCAGCCTCCGGGCCAGTAGAAAACGTGTGAGCTTGGGCAGGCTCCGCCGCCGAATACTTCTTCGCGGGAGCCTTTTCCCACGGGTCCCACAGTCCTCGGGCTGTGGGACCCAACTTGTTTCAGGAGAGGTGTACGGCATGAGCTTCACGCGGACGTTGCGTGCGGTGAGCGGCGTGGCGATGGTAGGAGCGCTGCTCTTCGATATCGCGCCAGTCGCTTCGGCAGACCAGGTCAGAGCCGATCAGTGGGCGCTCGGCTACCTGAGTGCGAACAAGGCTTGGTCGCAGTCCACAGGGAAAGGCGTCACTGTCGCTGTCATCGACAACGGTGTGAACGGGAATCACCCGGACCTGACGGGAAACGTGCTGCCCGGAAAGAATTTTTCCGGCGGGGACCCGGCTGATCATGAAACCCGGAACAATCACGGTACGGGCATGGCTTCCCTCATCGCCGGCCACGGGCACGGAAGTGGCGGCAGTCAAGGAGTCAAAGGCCTGGCTCCCGATGCGAAGATTCTGCCCATCAAAATTTGGGACTCGGACGGCAACACCCTCACCAACAGCATGGCTGAACCGTTGCGGTATGCGGTAGACCGGGGCGCCAAGGTGGTGAACATGTCGTTCGCCGGTGTGGGATCACTCCGTGACGACGAGAAGCAGGCAGTCGCCTACGCCGCCTCCAAGGACGTTCTGCTGATCGCGGGATCGGGAAACGACAGGTCGGCGCACTATTACTACCCGGCTGCAGAGCCGGGTGTGTTGGCTGTTGGCGCGGTCGACCAGGAAGGGAAGATCTGGGAGGACTCGAATTACGGGCCGCACCTTCTCCTCAGCGCTCCGGGTAGGCAAATCCGTTCGGCCGCAGCCAGTCAGCCGTATCAGTACACCCGTGGGACGTCCGACGCGACTGCTTACGTGTCCGGTGCCGCAGCGCTGATCCGGTCGAAGTTCCCGGACCTGACGGCAGGGCAGGTGGCGAATCGGCTCACCAAGACCGCGCGGTTCCCGTCTACGGCTTCGGGCACGGCTCCGGACGCGTACTACGGGTACGGGATCATCCGTCCCTATGACGCTCTCACCAAGAACATCCCCGCCGGATCGAAGAACGGCCCGCTCAAGGCTCCTGAAGCCCAGGGGCAGGAGCAACCTCCCAACGGGAACGCGGACCAGGACCGCTGGAAGGAAGAAGAAGACAACAGCAACATCAAGGCGGCCATTGGTATTGCGGCCTTCTCGCTCATTGTTCTGGCGATCATCACCACGATCGTCATCCTGGTGAAGAAGAGGAAGAAGAAGCGTAACGGCCCGCCCCCCGGTGGCGGTTACGGCGGTCCTGGCGGGCCGGGTTACTACCCGCCGCAGCAGCCCGGCCCCTACCAGCAGCAGGGTCCTTACCAGCAGCCCGGCCCCTACCAGCAGTCCGGTGCCCCCGGCGGCTACCCGCCGCCGGCGCCCCCCAACCAGCCTCCGGGCCAGTAGAAAACGTGTGAGCTTGGGCAGGCTCCGCCGCCGAATACTTCTTCGCGGGAGCCTTTCCCCACGGGTCCCACAGTCCTCGGGCTGTGGGACCCTTCTTGCTTTTCAGAAACGGCACCGCGATGGCGGTGGCGTTCGGATCGGGTGCCGCCATCGACCTCGATGAGAAGAATGCGATCAGCTACGCCCTGCCGAAGGACGTTCTGCTCGTGGCTGCTACAGGAAATGCCGGCAGCTCTTCGCCTGAGTACCCCGATGCCGCACCAGGGTGCTGGCTGTCGGTGCGGTCGCGGCAGTAGCCGCGTCGCGCAACTACGAAGAGGGGCCCGCAGCTCGTTGTGGGCTCCACTCTGTGCGTACGAGGGAAGGGGGCGGCAAGGTTGTCAGCTGCGTGCACGTTGTTCGCTCGGATGAGTGGTGATTGATGTTGGTGTGGGTGTGTGCTGTTTGTTTCGGGTGTTGGTCTGGGGGTGACTGGTTCTTGGGGGTGGGTGTGCGGGAATGATTGTGTGGCGCTGTGGGGGTGGGTGGGTGGTTTTGGGTCGGAGGGGTTTGGCCGTGGCGCGGTAAAGGTTTCTTCGGATTGTCTGAGCGGTGGGGCGTCGGGGGGATGGAGGGTGATGGATCGGGCGTGCGAGCGGGGTGGGGCGGGTGCGTGCGGCGGACGGCTGTTTGCCGGTCCTGCGGTGGAGTGGAAGGCTCGCGGCACTTCACCAGGGGGCGGTGATTTCGCCGCCTCTTTCGCCGGCTGATTGTTCGAGTGGGGGCTGTGTGGTGGGCAGGGCATTCGATGTCGATACGGATGGGATCAGGCGTCAGGGCGGAGAGTTCGTCCACATCGGTGCGGAGTTCGGGAGCGCTTCGAAGCGGCTGCGGGACACGTTGCAGGGGTTGGGGTCGCCATGGCGGGGCGCTGAGTTCGCGGAGGCGTTCGCCATGGTGTACGAGCCGGTCCGGGACGGCATGTTCGCTTCCATGGATTCGCTCGGGAAGCGGATGGAGGGAATGGGGGAGAACCTCCAGGAAATGGCGAGGAGGTATGAGGCGGCTGAGGGGGAGGGCGTGCGGCTCGTCGGGCAGGTGTCGCGCTCGTACCCGACGTCTCGGGGGCTGTGATGGTGGCAGGCGTCCGGGGAGGAGGCGGCCGTGGCGCTGACGCTGCCTGGTGAGGTCGTATGGGTGCTCGATCTGCTCGGGTACCAGTGGCCCGAGGCCGACGAGGACAAGCTCATGGAGTGCGGGCGGGCCTGGCTGGACTTCGCGGCCCAGGTCGGACGGACCGACGGGCGGGGCGGATGCGCCGTACGGGAGGTCGTCGGCGGCAGTTCGGGCGAGGCGGTGCGCCGCTTCTTGGGTGAGTGGGAGGACTTCTCGGGCGGCCCGGGCTCCTACCTGACCGACGCGCGGATCGCGGCGCAGGTGATCGGTGTCGCGTTCGAGGTGGCGGCGGCCGCGGTATTCGCCGCGAAGGCCGAAGTCGTCGCGCAGCTCGTCGTGCTGGCCGTCGAACTCATCGCGGCGCAGGCCGCGGCGCCCTTCACCTTCGGACTCTCGGAGATCGGGGCCCTGGGGGTGACTCAGGCCACCCGCCTCATGGTGCGACGGCTCTTGGACACGCTGAAGCGGGAGGTCGTCGAAGCGGTCACCGAGGCGATGGCGGACGCCGCTCAGAAGGGCGTCAGGGAGATCGCTTCCGACTTCGTGAAGCACCAGGTCAAGGACTTCGCGACGGACTACGCGCGGAAGGCCGTCCGGGACGTCGTGGTCGATCCCGCCAAGGAGAAGGCCATCGACATCGTGACCGGGGCCGGGCAGAACATCGCCCAGCAGGGGATCGAGAGCCATTTCGGCGCCCGCGCCGGCATCGATCTGGGCGACACCGTGGACGGTGCCCAGGAGGAGTGCGCGAAGCAGTTCGGCACGGTGCGGGGCGGTGAGTTCACCGCCGGCGAGTACGTCGTCGGCGCACCGAGTGGCCCGGGGGAGAGGGCGGGGGGCTTGGCCGGTCTCCTCGACCCCGCGACTCATCGTGACCGGTTGCTCGACGGCGCTACGGAGGCGGGGACGAATGTCGCGGCGGTGAGGGCGAGGGAGGCCGTTCAGGTCGGGAGGGGAGGTGGTGGCGGAGACGGGGGTGGAGGAGGCGGAGGTGGAGAAGGAAGTGGAGGTGGTGGTGACGGTGGGGGGAAGCCCGGTGTCGCGGAGGACGTCCGGGCTGTTTTCGGGTGAGGCCCGCTGAAGCCTGAGGGCTCAGCGCGAAGGGCGTGTGGCGCGCCCACGCCCCGCAACCTCTCCCGCCACGCCCCGCAACCTTTCCCGCCACGCCCCGCAGCCTCCCCCGCCGCCGCGCCGAGGCCCGCACCCCGCACCCCGCACGCCTCAGGCCCTCACCCGAACACAGCCTGCACCGAATCCCTCGCGCCGTCGGTGACGCCCTGGTGGCGGGTCGCGGCGCCGCCCGTGCGGTGGTCCACGTGTTTCTGGGCCGCGTCGAGGCCGCGGTGGGTGAGGTCCTCCCGGGCGTGGTCGACGTAGGTCCGGGGGGCGGCCAGGCTCTGGGCACCTTCCTTGAGCCCGTCGACGTATTCGCCGGCCTTTTCCTTGCCGATGTCGGCGGTTTCACCCCAGTCCATGCCGTCACGGGCACCAAAATGATTCTCGATGCCCTGCTGGGCGACGTTCTGTCCCATTTCCGTGGCGGCTTCGGTGGCCTTCGCCTTGCCTTCTTCGACGACCTTGTCCTGGACGGTCTCCTTGACCGTGTCCTTGACCGTCTTCTTGGCACAGTCCATGGCCAACTGTCGGGCTTCCTTGGACACCGCCTTCTTGGCCAGCTCCTTGATGGCGTCCATCGTCGCGTGTTCCATGGCCTTGGTGACGGCCTGGACGACCTCTTGCTCGATCTTGTTCAGGATCTCGCGGACGGCGACGCGGGTGATTTGTGTGGCGCCTGCCGCACCCGCTTCGGACAGCCCGAACGTGAAGGGGGCGGCCGCCTGTGCGGCGATGAGTTCCACCGCGAGGACGACGAGTTGCGCGATAATGGCGATCTTGCCGGTGAGTACGGCGATGGCGGCCGCGTCGAAAGCCAGGGCGATGGTCTCGGCGGCGATCCGGGCGTCCCGCAGATAGTGGTCGGAACCGGAGCCGCCGGAGAAGGCGCCCCATTCCTTGGTGAATCCGTCGACGGCTTCGCCCGTGTTCGCCCCGAATACCTCGTTCGCCGCCGACGAGCCCTGGGAGGCCGCCTGTTCGACCTGTGCGGCGAAGGTGCGCCAGGTCTCGGCGCACTTGAAGAGCGCGTCCTCGTCGGCCTGCGGCCAGTCGTACCCGAGGAGCCCGAGGACCCAGGCGACCTCGCTCGGCAGTGTCAGTGACACAGTTGATCGTCCCCCGTGCGGTTGCAGCCGTGTGCGGCTGGAGTGATCGTGTTGACGGCCATGCGTACGGCCACGGGCGCGGCGATGCGTACGGCCATGGGCACGGCTGCGTAGGGCCGCGTCTATGGCCGCACGGACCGGCGGTATTTCTCAGACGGCGGGGCGGGAAACCGAGCTGACGACGTGGACGCCCTGTTCGTCGGAGGCCGTGTAGGTACGGGCCATGCCCTGGAGTTTGTCGCCGATGTCCTCGATGCGTTCGCCCAGCGAATCCATGGAGGTGAACATGCCGTCGCGGATCGGGGTGTAGATGACGTCGAAGGCCGCGCCGAAGTCGGCGTCCTCCCAGGGCTTTCCGAGGCCCTCCAGGTCGTCCTTGAGTTTCTTGGCGGCCTTGCCGAACTCCGTACCGATGTTCACGAACGCATGTCCCTGGGTGCGCAGCACCTCAGGATCCACGTCGAATGCCTTGCCCGCCATCACGACCCCCGTCATTGCCCTGTTATTCGCGCCTGGCGCGTTTGTCTCCCGACAGGCCCGGCGTGACCACTTTATGTGTTCTTAACGCAGGCATGTCAAGGCGGCTCCGCGTGGGCGGGCGCCGGGCCGGCGGCCCGCGTTCCCCGGGGGGGCAGGGACCGGGAAAAGGGTTCCAACGGGGCGCCGTCGCCAGGTCGTTGCCTGCCATATGGCTGCGTAATCCGCTCGAATGAAGCTCGAATTCGGGGGGATTGACCGTGCTGGGATGTTGGCGACGGCCGGAATGCGAGACGGGAGGGAGTGGTGCGGACGGGGAAAGAGGTGGTTAAGTTTTGGTACCTGCCCGGTCAAGAGGCCGCGCGCCCCGGGTGGCGTGCGTGCGCGTGGCGTACGACTGCCGAGCGGGCCGGCGCTGCCCTCCGCCTCAACACGGTCCTCGTCCCCCATATCAACACGGTCCTCGTCCCCCACCCCAGCACGCCCCTCGTCCCCCACAGCAACGCGGTCTCTCCATGCCAACGCAGCCCTTCTTCCGTCCGCGCCCGTCGCCCCTACGCATGCGCCCGTCGGCCCGGCTGCCGTCCTCGGCGGGCAGGGTCGTAGGTGCCGGTCTGGTCCTCGCCGGGCTCTTCTTCGGCGGGATGACCGCCAAGGACATGGGGTACGCGAACGGCCGCAAAGGTGACGCGGGCACACTCACCGTCCAGGACTGCCGCACGCAGTTCGACCGCGTCGGTTCGTCCCGCCACCGGTATGCGCCGCCCGTCGTCACCTGTACCGGTACCTTCCGGGACGACCGGGAGGGCCGCGGCCACCTGGACGACGGGGGCGGCCGGGAGGACGAGGGCGGCCGGGGCGGCGCCACGGTCGAGGACGCGACGGTGGAGACCGGCGCCAAGTTCGAGCCCGGCAAGCAGTTGGCGGTCCAGAAGACGGACCACGAATTCGTCATCATCGACGGGCAGTGGATCCGGCAGAGCCCGGCCATCGTCTGCGTCTCCGTGTGCGCGCTCGTGGCCGGAGTGTTCTGCCTGCTCACCGGCTTCGGCGCACGTCGTGGCCCGAAGTTCCGGAACGCCTGGCGCGGGGTACCCGGCGGTACGGCGGTCCGCGCCGTTCTGGCCGGTACCGGCTGCCTGGCCGCCCTCGGCGCGGGCGCGGTGCTGCTCATCGACGGGATCGTCTGATGCCGCCGCCGAGCGTGATCGGGCGGGCCGTCGGCCTCGTCCTGGTGGTATTGGGGGTGACGGTCTGCGCGATCTCGGTCCGAGGGGTGGCCCTCGCCGCCGGACACACCGGCACGCAGGGCACGTACACCGTCGAGAAGTGCAAGGAGCGGTACACGGTCGGCGGCAGCGGCCGTCACGGCAGCCGGACGATCAGCTGTGCGGGCACCTTCCGGGCCGATCGGGGCGTCGACGGTGCCCGCACGGTCAATCCCTTCGGGGCGTTCCACCCCGACACGGTGTACCCGGCGGGCGCCCGGGTCTCCGTACAGAGCGGCGACGACGGCACGTACGTGGCCACCGGCCGGAAGCAGGTGTGGGGCCGGGCCGCCGGGGTGTCCGTGTCCCTGTCGATGCTCGCGGCGGGTGCTTTCTGCCTGCTCACCGGCTTCGGCGCGCGCCGGGGACGGCCGTTCGGCGACGGCTGGGACGGGCTGCCCGGCGGGACGGTGCTGCGCCCGCTGCTGCTGTCCGTCACCGGGGTGGGCATCCTTGGTACAGCCGTCTTTCTCTTTTTGCAGCATTACGGGTGACGCTGCGGACCGCCTGGCCGGCCGGGCGGGTGCGCGCGGGCCGTAGGCTCGGCACATCGCGGAAGCACGTACACCCCCGTACGCGCGGCATGACCGGCATACCGACGCGTGCATCGTTCGTCCTGCACCTTCGCACGCCCCTGGAAAGGATCGCTGACCATGGCAGCACAGTCGGAACACACCAGGTCAGGCGCGTCCCATGCCTCCAGTGCGGGCGATGCGCCGGGTGTGGGGGACGAGGTGAAGCGCGGCCTGGGGCGGCTGATCGGGGTGGGCGTTCTGCTGGCCGCGCTGCTGCTGATCGCGATCGGCGTCTACGTGGGCCCGTACTCGGTGTGGGTGGACGGCAGCCCCGGCAAGATCACCGTGGAGGCGTGCGCCACGGACTACCACTACGCGAACAAGCAGCATTCGGGGAACCGTACGCGCGACATCCAGTGCTACGGCACGTTCCGGTCGGACGACGGCCGGACCAAGGACCTGAACGCCAGTGTCGACTCCTGGCACCGGTTCAAGGAGGGTGACCTGATCGAGGTACGCCAGGTGGGCCGCTCCAGCTACGTCCAGCACAGTTGGAACCGGCTGGCCAACGGCGTGCTGTGCCTCTGCGGCGGGCTGGTCGTCCTCGTCCTGGGCGTGCTCTGCACGGTGACCGGCTACCGCTTCCGGAGCGCCCCGACCTTCGACGACGCGTGGCGGTCGGTCGGCCCCGGCGTGCTGCGGACACTGATGGTCGGGCTGATGGCAGCGGGGCTGATCGGCGCGGTGCTGTCCGGCGCGGTGCTCTTCTTCACTTAGCCGGGAGCCGGGAGCCGGAGGCAAGAGCCGGAAGCCGCAAAGCAGGCAGCGAGGGCCGGAAGCCGGGGAGCGGCGGAGAAGACCGGCGGAGAGGAACGGCGGAGGCGAACACAGCCGTACGGGACCGAACGGCTGTCCCGTACCATTCCCGCTCATGGACGCACCCGCCGATGCCGCCGATGCCGATGAACCGTCCCCGACCGCCCGCCGCGTGAGCCTGACTCCTCGTCAGGCCCGGCAGGTCCGGATCGTTCTGGCCTCCGTGCTGATGGCCGCGATGGCGGCCGTGCTCGTGATCCGCCTCGCGAGCCGTACGTCGGTCCTGGTCGTGGGGGTGTACGGGGCCGCGCTGATCCTGTGCGGGGTCGTGATCGAGCTGAGCCGGAACGGGCGTACCCGGCTGGGCACCTGGCTGCTCGGCCTGGGCCTGGCGGCGGCCCTCGCCGCCGACTGGCTGCTGCTGCCCTGAGAGCCCCGCCGCGCCTCTCGCCTCCCACCCCGGCGGGTCCGCGCGCCCGGCGCCCGGCAGGGCTCAGGTCGTCAGAACAGCCCGTGCCACATCTGCTCGACGACCAGGGACCACCAGTTCTTGTCACTGTCCAGGGACCACGCGTCGATCGCGACCAGTTGTTCCTGGAAGGCGGCGACCGCCGCCCCTGCCGCGCGCGGGTCCATGCCCCGCATCCGCTGCCGAGTGGTCGTCAGCAGGGCCAGGGAGCGCAGGAACGCCGCGAGGGAGGCGTTGACGAACCGGCCGCCGCCCGAAGACGGCTGGACCGCCCACACCGCGCCGATCAGCGTCCGGCTCTCCTCCGGCGCCGTGCACTGGACGGTGACCAGGTAGGCGCCGTCCGTACCGATGCGGACATGGCCCGCCAGATGGCCGAGCGTCGCCTCGGAGGCCTCCGTGCCGATCGAGCGCAGCTGCGTCGCCGCGTCCGTGAACAGGCCGCCGGCCGGCGCCCGGCCCGCCTGGTCGGCGGTGAAGAAGTACGGCACCTCCACGGGCAGCCCGGCCCAGGTCAGCGTCTTCTTGGCGGCCTCGGGCAGCGCGGTGCCCGCGATGTCGTCGGCGTCCGGGCGGAACACCCCCTGCGGGCCGAAGACCTCGGCGAGCTGCTTGCCGAGCGCCACGTCCCGTACCGGTTCGGCCCGCGGCACGCTGTCGGGCGACGGGACCGGCAGCCGGTGCGGTCGCGGCGGCGGCTGCTGCCCCGAGAGCTGGTGCGTCATCTCGACGTGCCGCAGCAGTCCGGCGACGCCCTCGGCGCGCTCCTCGGGCGTCGCGCCGTACCCCGCGGTGCAGGAGAAACGGGCGTTGGGGAAGGCGCGGAAGACGAAGTTCCCGGTGTAGCCGCCGGGGAACAGCGCGGGACGCAGGTCGGTGTGGACCGCGCGTACGTCCTCGCCGCGGACGCCGATGCGCCGCAGTTCGTCGAAGAGCTGGTACTCGGCGGGCGGCAGGCCGGGGCGCGACACGCGCACCAGGTTCGTCTCGGCGCCGCTGGACGGGTCGTCGTACGTGGCGACGGCGGTGTTGCCGGGGCCGGTGACCGGCGGTCCGGCGGGCGTCGCCGCGGAGGTCCCGCTGCCCACATCGCTGCCCGTGCCACTGCCCGTGACGCTGCCCGCATCACCGTGCGCGCCGCTGCCCGTACCGCTGTCCGCGCCGTGCTTCTGGCGGTACATCCGGACGACCTCCTCGACCGGTACGGAAGGCCAGACGGTCAGCTCACCGCCGGCCCGGTCGACGACGCCACAGGCGTTGCCCACCTCCGCCGGCGGCCGCCGCAGGCCGGTCGCCGGATCGACCTCGGGCGGCGGCGGAACCGCCCACACCACCCAGCCGAGCTCGAACTCCTCCATACCGACCTGGCGCCGCGGGCCCTGGTGCCCCTCGGGATTGAGCCAGCGGTCGGCGGTGGCCTGGGCCTGCGCCTGGGTGATCACGTGCGGTCTCCTTCGCGGCCGTGCGGACCGGCGGGGGTGTCGGCAGGGGGAGCAGGGGCGGGTACGGGGGCGGAGAGGGACACGGAGACGGGTGCGGAGGCGGGCGGGGGCGCGGGCAGCGGGATCTGCAACGCCTTGACGCCGCGCTCCGTGGCGACGACCAGGACGCCCTCGGGTGAAAGGTCGGCGTCCGTGAAGGGGACATCGCTGACGAGGGCGGCCACCACCTCCGTACGCTGCCGGTCCCACACCCGGACGTAGTCCGCGCCCTGGCTCAGCGTGAGCGGCGCCGCTGCCCGTACGTCCTCCGAGGGGTGCAGGACCTGTGCCGGGTCGGCGTCCACGAGCCCCGGGCCCAGCAGTTGGTGGACGAGCACGGCGGAGCCATCCGTCTCTCCGGTCCCGGTCGCAGAGCCGATCTTGGACTCGGCACCGGTTCCGGCGAAGACCGTACGGGAGCCCGGGGTGCCTTCGGGAACGACGAAGACGGCGACCGGCAGCGCGGCGACGACCGGGTCCGTACCGGCCGTATGCGTACTGGGCGGGGCCGTACCGATCGGGTCCGTACCGGCCGGGTCCGGACCGGCCACGCCCCCGGCGGCGGGAGTCCGCGGCAGGCTGCCGACCGTCACGCCGGTGACCCCGGGCAGCGGCACGCTCCACAGCGTGCGCCACGGCAGGCCGAGTCCGAGCGCGTGCACCGCGTCCGCGTACGGGCCGAGGCCGTCCTCGACGAAGGCCGTCTCCAGGAGCGCCGCACGCATGACGACGGACGCCTGGGACCGGGTGAGCAGCGGCGCCGTCCGCAGGTACGTACGGGCGGGAGCGCCCAGGGTCTCGTACGGCACGGCTTCGACCGCCGTACGCAGCGCGACCGGGTCGGCATGCGCGAACAGGCCCGGGTCGGTGAGCAGTTGCGGCAGCAGACCGGCGGCCAGCGTGTGCGCGGCGAGGTGGTCGCGGACGTACGGGTCGGCGCGGGACCAGTCCTGCTCCGGCACCGCCTCCAGGAGCGCCATGGCGATGCGAGTCTGCGCGTCGCGCGCGTCGGCCAGTCCGGCGCGAACCGCGTCCGCGACGCCGGGATGCACGAGGCGCAGCAGCTTACGGCCGGCACCGTCGGCATCCCCGGGGCCCCCGGCCGCTTCGACGAACGGCCCCGCCAGCAGCATCCCGTCCGCGATCTCCTCGGTCAGGTCGCGCCCGGCGACGGCGGACGCCAGCGGCCCCCACAGCCTGAGCGGCAGCCCGGCCCCTTCGGCGAGTGCCAGCGGCGCCAGTATCAGCCGCAACGTTCGCGGGTCGGCGCCCAGCCGCCGCGCGTGCAGGTCCAGCGCCTCGTCCACACTGCCCGGCAGGTGTGACCCGTCGGACGGGTCGAAGCCTTCCGGCCGCATCAGGACACACCGTACGGCGAGCCGCGCGGTCAGCCGGTTGCCGTCGGCGCGCTCCGCGACGGCCTCGGCGAGCGCCCGGCGCGCCCCGGGGTCTTCGGTGTACGGCAGGGCGGGGGCGCCGACCTCCGGGGCGAGCGACGTCTCCACCTGGTGGACGAGCCCTTCGGGGTCGGCCCAGCGCGGCTCGTCGAGGTCGATGATCTGTCCTTGGCCGGACGGCAGGGCCGCGATCACCTCGGCGGCGAGCGCCCGCGGCACGTCGGCGAGGAGCTGGACCGTGCCGGTCTCCGCGAGCGGTTTCAGCACGTCCCGTACGAGGCGCGCGGGCTCGTCGGCGGCCCGCACCGGGCCCGCCCGGTCGACGTCCGGCACGACGACCGTCACCGGGCCGGCAGCAGCGGCGAGTCCGGGGACGATGTCCGCGCCGCGGGTGGCGGCCAGGCCGAAGTGGTCGGCGAGGGTCCACAGGACCTGTCCGGCGGTGCGGCCCTCGGGGGCGGCCACGGCGGGGGCGGGCAGGTCGGGCGGTACGGTCGTCGGATCCAGGTCGTCCAGCGGCAGGCGCTTGCGGTGCTCCGGGTCGCACAGCATGAGGAAGCCGGCCACCAGGTGCGAACGCCCGCTGCCGGGGCTGCCGGTGAGCACGACTACCCGGGGGGCGCCGGGCCACTGCATCCGCCAGGCGGCGAGCGCACGCAGGACGGCGGTACGGCCGCCGATGTACGGATGCGGCGCATAACCCCCCGTACCGCCGCGCTCCTCGCCCGTGGCGTGCATGAATTCCTCGTCCCCCATGAATCCTTCGCCCTCCGCTTTCCGCTCTCCGCCTTCTGACTTCCGCTGTCCGCCTTCTGACGTCCGCTCTCCTCGACTTCTGGCTGATCCTACGATCCGGCACTGACACCGGCGCTGCTGCCCGCCGAAGCCCAGGTCAGCAGGGTCAGCCCGCGGGCGGCGGGCCGAAGCCGCCCTGCGGCGGCGGATATCCGCCGGGCGTCTGGAACCCGCCCGGCGCCTGGTAGCCAGGAGGCGCCTGATATCCGGGAGCTCCTGGAGGGCCCTGATGTCGCGCGGGCGGCCCCTGGTGGCCACCAGGGGCCGGGGCGCCCGGCACCGGCCCTCCGACCGGCCCGTACGCGGGCGCGCCCATGGCCCCCGGCGCATAGGGCCCTGGCACACCCTGGCCACGACCAGGACCAGACCCATGAGCAGGAACCGTGAACCCAGGAACCCCCGCCGTCCCTGGCCCCGGAGCCCCCGGCAGTCCCGGTGCCCCTGGCTGAACCGGCACCCCGGGCCGCCCCATCAGCACCAGCGCCACCACCGAACCGACCAGCTCCACCAGCATCTGCACCCGGCCCAGCAGCACGCCGCCCGGCGCGACGTCACCCAGCTCGAAGAGCGTGCCGGTACGGAGCGAGCCGATCAGGCTCAGGAAGGCGACCGGCAGCAGGACCAGCGCCGTCCCGAGGGCGAAGCCGCGGGCGGAGACCCGGCGGGTGGCGGCCAGGAGCGCGCCGACCGCGCACAACGGCAGGAAAGTGAGCCAGGCCCAGCCGGGCGCCATGCCGAGCATGGCCCTCAGCACGCCGCGGCCGGTGAACAGGATCTCCAGCGACGCCCCGGGCCCGCTGCCGAGGGACTCCGCCAGCGCGTAGCAGATCCAGATCACCCACAGGAGCGTGAACGCGCCCAGCACGATCGCGGACACGGGGCCCGCGGGGCCGCCGGGGCGTACCGGAGGCAGGCCGGGCGCCCGGCCGGGGCGCGGCCAGGCCCGGATACCCGCCGGCAGGACGACGGCGGCGACGAGTGCCGGCGGCACCAGCGCGCCCGCGGAGAGGAAGACGGCCATGAGGGTGGAGTCGTCGATGTCGCCCGCGCCGAGGAACCAGCGGTCGGTCGAGGTGTGGCTGCCCGTGCTGACGATGGCCTGCACCCGCAGGGAGAACGTCAGCGCCGTCGCCACCGCGAGCAGCCCGCCGGCCGGCCGCCTCCCGGCGAACGCGGTTACCGCGGCGGCGCCTTGCAGCAGGGCCAGGCCCAGCTCGTACGGAGTCGTGACCGGATAGGCGGCCATCGGGGCACCGCCGAGACCGGCGGACGTGCCTCCCGCCCACACGTCCCACAGCGTGCCGGGCCCGAGCGTCACAAGATCATGTCCGAGCCAGTACAGGGTGTGCAGGAGGAAAAGCAGGCACAAAGCGCCTGCCGTGATCCGCGCGCCCTTACTGAGCACTCGAATATGTGGCATTTTGCTCCGCTCTCTCCCGCGTGCGCTTCTCCGGCACGCGATCGCGCACGATAGTAATGCCGGTCAAGTTCCCATCCAGCGCAGGCAAGCTCAGGCAAGCGCAGTCCAACTAAGACAAGCGCAGACAAGAGCGGGCATGCGTCGACAAGGGAAGATCACGTATCGGCGCATGCGGTCAAACACCGGACGGAAGAGCGGACAAGCGGGAAAACATGGTGACGAGCCGGGCCCCGAGGAGTACGGCACCAAAGACGCCGAACGCGCCGAAGACCCAGAAGACCCAGAAGACCCAGAGAAGCCCAAACCGTCCAGGACGCCGAAGCCGTCCAAGCCGTCCAAGCCGTCCAAGCCGACGAAGCCGTCAAGCCGCCGAAGGCGTCAAAGAACCGACTCCGTACGCCGGACAACGTGCAGGGCCCGGCCACCGACAGCCGGGCCCGCAGGGTCAGTCCCGGTGGCTCGACCCGCCCCGGCCGCCCCGCCGCGGCCCCGTCACGATGGCACCCGAAGGTCCGTCGCGCTCGGCGCGCTCCTGGTCCTCCTTGGCCTCCTGCTCCTTCTGCCACTTCGCGAACTGCTCGCGGGAGGCCTCCCGCTCGGCCTGCGTCTGGTTCTCCGCCGCCCGCCGCATCTCGTTCATACGGTCGCCGATGGCGCCCATGTACTCCTCGGACTGGATGGCGTCCTTCATGCCGATCCGCCCGGAAAGCACCTCCTGAGCCATCTCCTGGAGCTTTCCGCCGACCTTGGGGTTGGTGGCCAGCGTCTGCAGGGCCTTGCGCAGCCGGTGCGCCTGTTCGGGATCCTGGGCGACGTCCATCAGATCCGCGTCCTGGATCTGCCGCTCATTGCCCGCGCCGTTCGTGCCGTTCATGTCTTCTGCCCCCGGTGAACTCGGTGGTACAGCAACCGCGTGTGCTGCACCGGCGTCATGAGTCTAATGACGGATCGGAACCACTCGTCAAGG
This sequence comes from Streptomyces sp. NPDC045470, assembly GCF_040646595.1. Classification (NCBI taxonomy): domain Bacteria; kingdom Bacillati; phylum Actinomycetota; class Actinomycetes; order Kitasatosporales; family Streptomycetaceae; genus Streptomyces; species Streptomyces sp. NPDC045470. The sequence goes on along the minus strand of NZ_JBEZAN010000002.1, from coordinate 18,159 downwards.
AGGCTTGTTGGCATTGCGGGATATTGGTCCCTTTTCCCGCCCCGTACTGCCGCCCCGCCGCTCCGGACGTGCCGGTCGGTCGCTATCCGGGTGTGCTAGACCTGAGGACTTGTCCGGCAGGCCGTCGCCGCTTTCGAGCCGCGTCATTCGCGCCGCGCCAATCAATTCGGGGAGAAAAGATGTCAGACGAGGTCCGGATCAGTACCGAGGAGCTGCACAAGCTCGGTACCGAGTTCGAGATATCCGCGGACGACCTGGGCCGTCAGCTGACCGCTTTCAGACGGCGCAGTGACGCCGCGGCGCTGTGCGAAGGGTTCGGCTCACGCGAGGCGGCCGGACCGTACCTGGAGCTGTACGAGCAGGCCGAACGCGCCCTGGATCAGCTGCGGAAGCGGCTGACGGAGGTCGCCGACGGCCTCCGGGAGACCGCCGTGTCGACGGACACGGCCGAGGAAGAACTCGTCAAGGCGATCCGGGGTGTCCAGTGACCGAGCAGCGCGACCCCCAAGCCCTGCACGAGGCGGCAGCCGGCTGGCGGGACATGGGAAAGCACCTGGACGGCCTGGTGCGGGACCTGGACCGGCAGGTGGGCAAGGCAGCGGCCGCCAACTGGCAGGGCCCCGCGGGTGAGGCGTTCGCGGCGGAGTGGCACCAGCTCAAGCGGTCCGTCGACGAGACCCTGCCGGCCTTCGAACTCGCCGCCGCCGACCTGGAGAACGCCGCCTCCCAGGACAAGGGGGCGCACGCGGGCGTGGGCTCCGGCGCTCACGACACCGCACCGGACGCCTCCCAGAACAACGGCGCGCAGTCGTCCGGTACGCAGACCGCGTACGGCTTCATGGCCCTGGGCCAGCTCGCCACATCGCTGGGCGGCGCCTTCCGAGGGAAGGGGGGCAAGGGCGGCGGCCGGGGGCAGCGGCCTCCGCTGACGGCGCAGTGGGAGACCTCCAGCGCGCCTCAGGGGCCCGACCCCTTCGGACCGCCGCAGACCGGACCGAAGAACGCACGGGGCGGCGCGGGCGTGGCCAAGGGGGTACGTACGGGAGAGACCGCGGCCGCGGACGGCGCCTCCGAGGCGCCCCCCAAGGCGCCGTCTGCCGAAAAGCCGTCCGGCCCCCAGGAACGGCCCGGCCTCCAGGGACGGCCCAGTACCCAGAAACAGCCCAGCCCCCAGGAACAACCCAACACCAAGAACACGGCCGACAAGGCCGACAAGGACGCCAACCCCCCGTCCCCCGACGTCCGCCGCCACGGCGCCTTCGGCTGAAGCCGGAGCCCCGCCCCGACGCCCGCACCCACCCGCACACTCACACCCGGAAAAGCGCCAGGGCGCCCCTCCCGAAGGAGAGGCGCCCCACCGCTTTCGTCCGGCGCCGCGACGGCGCCGGACCGCCCGTCAGCCGCTGTGCGCCGGCAGCCACCCGGTCTGCACCAACTGCGCACCGCGCTTGCGCGTGATGAAGTGCGCACGCCCCGGTGTCAGGCTGGTCGCCTTGATGTTGCCCATCAGCGGCCCCTCGCCCGGGTCGCCCGACAGGATCAGACCCTGGGCGCCGAGTTCCTTCGTCCGCTGCATCACGGGCTCGAAGGAGGAGCGTCCGGCCCCCGAGGAGCTGCGCGCCAGGATCAGGCGCAGACCCAGGTCGCGGGCGAACGGCAGGTACTCCAGCAGCGGCTGGAGCGGGTTGCCGCTGCTGGTCGCCACCAGGTCGTAGTCGTCCACGATCACGAACGCGTCCGGCAGGTCGTACCAGCTGCGGTTGCGCAGCTGCTCCGGCGTGACGTCCGGGCCCGGCATCCGGCGCCCCAGCGAACCGGCCAGCCCGGTGATGACCTCCTGCAACTGCGGCCCCGCCGCACAGTACTTGTACATGTGGCTCTCGGGGATCTCACCGAGCAGCGCGCGCCGGTAGTCGGAGACCACCATGAGGGCCTTGTCCGACGGGTAGCGCTCCGCGATCTGCTTGGCGATCAGACGCAGCAGCGAGGACTTGCCGGACTCGCTCTCGCCGTAGATCACCAGCAGCGGGTCGGTCTCGAAGTCGATGAACGCCGGCGACAGCGTCGTCTCGTCGACACCGATCGCGATGCCGTGCTCCGGGTAGTCGCTGCCCTTGGGCAGGTCGCTCGCCGGGAGCAGCGTCGGCAGCATCCGCACCTTCGGGGCGGGCTCGCCCTGCCAGTGCTCCTTGACGGTGGCCACCAGGTGCGCCATGCCGTCGCTGAGGCTCTCCGCCTCCTGGACGCCGTCGATACGGGGCAGCGCCGCCAGGTAGTCCAGCTTCTCGGGGGAGAGGCCGCGACCTGGGCGGCCCATCGGCACGTTCTCCGCGCGCTTGCGGTCGAACTCCGACTCCATCGGGTCGCCGAGCCGCAGCTCGACGCGGTTCAGCAGCTGGTCGCGCAGGGCGGGCCGCACCTCGGTGTAGCGGGAGGCGCCGAGGATCAGGTGGATGCCGAAGCCGAGACCGCGGCTGGCGATGTCCAGTATGACCGGGTCGAGCTGCTCGTAGTCGGTCTTGAAGGTGCCCCAGCCGTCGATGACGAGGAAGACATCGCCCCACTTCTGGTCCGGGAACGCGCCGGCGGCGCGCCGCTGGCGGTAGGTCCCCATGGAGTCGATGGAGTTCGCGCGGAAGAACTCCTCGCGCGCGTTGAGGATGCCGACGACCTCGGCGACCGTACGGCGGACCTTCTCCGCGTCCAGCCGGGAGGCGACGCCGCCGACGTGCGGCAGCCCCTCCATGGCCAGCATGCCGCCGCCACCGAAGTCGAGGCAGTAGAACTGCACCTCGGACGGGGTGTGGGTGAGCGCGAAGCCCGCCATGGCGGAACGGATCAGCGTCGACTTGCCGGACTGCGGACCACCGACGACCAGGCCGTGACCGGCGCCGGCGGAGAAGTCCAGGTACATCACGTCGCGCCGCTGCTCGAACGGCTTGTCCACGAGCGCGACCGGCACGACCAGCTTGCCGAGCGCCGTGTACTCCGGGGCGTGCACGCCCCGCTCGGGCGTGACGGCGAGCGCCGGGAGCAACTGGTTGACGGTGGGCGACTCGTCCAGCGGCGGCAGCCACACCTGGTGCGCCGGCGGACCCTGGCCCTGCATCCGCTGCACGATCACGTCCAGGACGGTGTCGGCCAGCGCGTCGTCCTGCTGCTGGGTGAGCGACGGCTCCTCGGCGATGATCTCCTCGACGATCGGCGCCAGCACCGGGGACGCTGTGAACGGCACCGGCATCCGGCTCGTACGGCTGCCACCGCCGCCACCGCCGGCGCCGGGACCGCGGTACGGGCCCGACACGTACGCGGCCTTGAACTGCACCATCGTCTCGGTGTCGTACTTCAGGATGCCGGAACCCGGCACGTTGGGCAGGTGGTACGCGTCCGGCACGCCGATCGCCGTACGGGACTCGGCGGCGGAGAACGTCCGCAGACCCAGCCGGTAGGACAGGAAGGTGTCCAGGCCGCGCAGCTTGCCCTCTTCGAGGCGCTGCGAGGCGAGCAGCATGTGCACACCCATCGACCGGCCGATCCGGCCGATCTGGATGAACATGTCGATGAAGTCCGGCTTGGCGGTCAGCAGCTCGGAGAACTCGTCGAGCACCATCACCAGCGAGGGCAGCGGGTCCAGCGGGGCGCCGGCGGCGCGGGCCTTCTCGTAGTCGGTGATGTTGGCGTAGTTGCCCGCCGACCGCAGCAGCTCCTGACGGCGCTGCAGCTCACCGGTGATCGAGTCGCGCATACGATCGATCAGGCTGACGTCGTCGGCCAGGTTGGTGATGACCGCGGCGACGTGCGGCATCTCGGACATGCCGGTGAAGGTGGCGCCGCCCTTGAAGTCCGCGAGGATGAAGTTGAGCGTCTCCGAGGAGTGGGTGACCGCGAGGGCGAGCACCAGGGTGCGCAGCACCTCGGACTTGCCGGAACCGGTCGCGCCGACGCACAGGCCGTGCGGGCCCATGCCCTCCTGGGACGCTTCCTTGATGTCGAGCATGACGGGCTGGCCGTCCTTGTCGACACCGATCGGCACGCGCAGCCGCTCGTGCAGCGTGCGCGGGCGCCAGGTGCGCGAGACGTCCACCGAACCGGCGTCGCCGATGTTCATCAGATCCGTGAAGTCCAGGTTGGACAGCAGCGGCTCCTCGCCGTCGGCGCCCGAACCGGCCCGCAGCGGCGCCAGCAGGCGCGCCAGCGACTCCGCCTCGGAGACCGACAGGGTGTCCACGGTCCCGTTGTAGACCGCGCCGCCCGCCGACTCCAGCACCAGCTTGCCCGGCCACACCTGCACGGCCAGTCCGCCCCGGATCTCGTCCAGGTCGCCCGGCACGACCTCCAGGATCGTCACGCCCTGCAGGCCCTCGGCCCCGGCGATCACCGAGTCCATCGGCACCTCGCCGGCGTCCAGCACGACCACCACGTGCGGGGTGTCGGTGACCGGCGTGCCCTGCGGGTTGAAGCGGCCGCGGCCCTCCAGCTCCTCGGCGAGCAGTTCCTCGATCTCCCCCAGGTCACCGACGACCAGCCGGCGGGTGCCGGCGCCGTCGGTGGTCTTGTCCTGCACGTGCGGCAGCCACTTGGTCCACTCCCACTCGGCCTGCGCGCCCGGCGCCGCCACCACGGCGACGACCAGGTCCTCCGGCGAGTGCAGGGTGCACAGCTGCGCGAGGATGGCGCGCGCCGACCCGTACACGGTGTCCGGGTCGCCGGAGACCGTCAGGTGGTAGAAGGCCCGCAGCGAGACCGCGAGCGGCAACTGGTCCAGATACCCGTGCTTGTCGAGGAACTCCTTCATCGCGTGCGCGGTGAGCGGTTCCAGTTCGTCGACCGGCGCGGTCTCCGGCGCCTTCAGGGGAGTGGCGAGCTGCTGCGGGCCCAGCCCCATCCGTACTTGTGCGAAGTCGGGGTCGGACGGGCGGCGTTCCCACACCCGTTTGCCTTCGGCTACGACCGCCCACAATTGCCCCGGATCGGGGTGGAGGAAAAGCTGCGCGTCACGCTGTTTGCGCGCGGTGCGCCGCACTTCCTTTCGCTTCTGCGCCAGGTATTTGAGGTAATCCTGGCGCTCCTGGAGCATTTGCCCGGAAGGCCCTTGGCGGGCCTTGACGATCTGGACAATAGCCATCGCGAGGGTGGAAACCACCATCACGCCGCCCATGATCTTCATGAACGGCTGGGTGCCCATGAACAGGAAACCCGCCGAACCCGCCATGCCCATCATCGGCATGAGGTTCATCAGCATGTTGTCCTCGCCTTCGCGAGGCAGCTCCGGCGGAGCTTCGAGCGTCAACTCCTCACCGGGGATATCAGGTGGAAGCGCGCGGGGCGGGCGCTTGACGATGACAACGCTCACCGAGGCATCAGTCCTTCATGCATCTCGCAGTCTCGGACCGCCCCCGTTGGTTCGACGGTCCCCCGGACCAAGTCCATGGCCCGACGCAGGCGTTGATCCTACTGTTAACGGTCAAGTGCCGGGGCGGGTGGGGCGGCGGCCTAATTGGGGGGTACGCTGACGCCTCGCGAGCGCGCCCAAGGCCCCGTAACGACGTCCCTATATATAAGGCACGGTGGCGGCGCCCCTATATATAAGGCACGCACGCGACAAACTGCCCAACGGATAGGGGGAACCGCCAGGTGAGCACGACTACAGGCACCGGCTTCTGCCGGGTCACAGTCGCCGCGCCGGACGCACGGATCGACGTGGCACTGCCGGAGGATGTCGCACTCGTCGATATTTATCCGGAGATCCTGCGACTCTCCGGTCAGTCCCAGGCGGAGGGCGCCCCCACCGGATACCACCTGGTGCGCCGGGACGGCACCGTCCTGGACGCCGGCCAGTCACTCGCCCAGCAGCGCATCCTCGACGGCGACCTGCTCCTGCTGCGCCCGTTCGCCGAGTCGCTGCCGCTGCCCGTCTTCGACGACGTCTCGGACGCCGTCGCCTCCGCGGTCAAGCGCAACCGCAACCGGTGGAGCGACGACCTGATGAACATCGTCGGCCTCACCGCCGGCGTGCTCCTGCTCGTCATGATGGCGTTCGCCCTGTGGTTCTCCAACCCGGCCGACCGCGACATGCACCGCCTGCCCGGCATCATCGCCGGCGTGACCGGCATCGTCCTGGTCGCCCTGTCCGGCGTACGGGCCCGGGTCTACGACGACCACGCCTCGTCCATCGCCCTGGGCCTGGCGTCGCTGCCGCACCTGCTGATCGCCGGTTCCGGGATCATGCCGGTGGCCGACGGCGAGGGCCCCGGCCGGCTGCAGTTCCTGGTCGGCTGCGTGACCGTACTGATCGCGTCCGTACTGCTGGTGGTCCTCCTGCCGCGCGGCGACGCGCCCTTCGTGGCCGCCGCCTTCCTGGCCACCATCGGAACCCTCGCGGTCTTCGCCGCCATCCTCACCGAGGCCGAGCCGCGCGAGGTCGCCGCGGTCACCGCCGTCGTCGCCATCGCGGTGGTCGCCTGGCTGCCCGGCCTGTCCTCGCGCTTCGCCCGGCTGCCCATCGGCTACAAGTCGCCCGACCAGATCGCCGCCGGTCCGCACAACGACGGCGAGCCGGGCGCGGCGACCGAGTCCGTCGACTTCGTCAAGATCGGCAACCAGGCCAAGCGCGGCCACGAACTCCTGCTCGGCCTGGTCGCCGGCTGCTCCGCGCTGGTCGTCGGCGCCGCCGGCGTCGTCCTCGGTTTCTCCGACAACAGCTGGGCACAGCTGCTGGCGCTGGCCGCCGGCATCACGATCATGCTGCGGGCCCGGCTCTTCGACTACACCGCGCAGGTCGCCTGCCTGACGATCGCCGGCATCCTGACGGTCGTCCTGCTCATCCTGGGCATCGCGCTGCACCCGCCGGTCGACGTCATCGCCGACCTCGTGCGCTTCGGCGACTCCGGCCCGCTCAACGTCCGTACGGTCTGGTTCTCCGGCAGCATCGCGGCCGGCGCCGCCATCCTGGTCGGTGTGGGCCTGGTCGTCCCGCGCAAGGGCGTCACCCCCTTCTGGGGCCGCGTCTTCGACATCTTCGACGGCGTCGTCCTGCTGTCGCTGGTGCCGCTGTGCCTGGCGGTACTGGACGTGTACGGCACCGTGCGCGGTCTGACCGGCTCCTCGTAGGAGACCGCGAAAAGCTCCTCGTACGGATGACCCGCCCACGACAGGGGGTCACCCGTCCGCACGGCCCCCCGACCGCCCGGTCGGGGGGCCGTTTGCAGCTGGTACTCTGGGTGACGGCCTTTGTTGAGTCATCCAAGATCCCCTGTGAAGTCGATCCAGGGGCGCTCGCGGGCCGATGGACATCAAGAGGAGTACCGCGTGTCGCTCGACGCCGCTACGAAGAAGCAGATCATGGCCGAGTTCGCCACCAAGGAGGGTGACACCGGCTCCCCCGAGGTCCAGGTCGCGATGCTGTCCCGCCGCATCTCGGACCTGACCGAGCACCTCAAGGTCCACAAGCACGACCACCACTCCCGCCGTGGTCTGCTGCTGCTCGTCGGCCAGCGCCGTCGCCTGCTGCAGTACCTGGCGAAGAAGGACATCACGCGCTTCCGTGCGCTGGTCGAGCGCCTGGGCATCCGCCGCGGTGCGGCGGGCGCCAAGTAAGACGACGTGAAGGGAGCGGTTCCCACACCCGGGGGCCGCTCCCTTTGCCGTACGTACCGGACGTCCGGTCCCCTGCCCGGTGGACCGGAGCTTTGTAGTCTGGTCCCATAACGCCATAGCGAAGAGGTGGAGCGCCTTTCAGCCGCCGGTCCTCGGTAGTGGCCCCCGGAAGGCGCGCGGACGAACCGCGCGACCCCGTATCCGGGTGCTTCGATCGAAGACCGGCCCGCAACCCCGGCGCTCCACCGACGAAGGTCCACCGCCACACGGGCGGTGGACGCAGACGAGGAGATATCCCTGGTGGAGAACGAGACCCACTACGCCGAAGCCGTCATCGACAACGGCTCCTTCGGCACCCGCACCATCCGCTTCGAGACGGGCCGCCTGGCCAAGCAGGCCGCCGGTTCCGCCGTCGCGTACCTGGACGACGACACCATGGTGCTGTCGGCCACCAGCGCGTCCAAGACGCCCAAGGACCAGCTCGACTTCTTCCCCCTGACGGTGGACGTCGAAGAGCGCATGTACGCCGCCGGCAAGATCCCCGGCTCCTTCTTCCGCCGTGAGGGCCGGCCCTCCGAGGACGCGATCCTCACCTGCCGCCTGATCGACCGGCCGCTGCGCCCCTCCTTCAAGAAGGGCCTGCGCAACGAGATCCAGATCGTCGAGACGATCATGGCGCTCAACCCCGACCACCTCTACGACGTGGTCGCGATCAACGCCGCCTCCTGCTCCACGCAGCTGGCCGGCCTGCCCTTCTCCGGCCCGATCGGCGGCACCCGGGTCGCGCTGATCGACGGCCAGTGGGTCGCCTTCCCGACCCACACCGAGCTGGAGAACGCGGTCTTCGACATGGTCGTGGCCGGCCGTGTCCTCCCGGACGGCGACGTCGCGATCATGATGGTCGAGGCCGAGGCCACCGAGAAGACCATCCAGCTGGTCAAGGACGGCGCCGAGGCCCCCACCGAGGAGGTCGTCGCCGCCGGTCTGGAGGCCGCCAAGCCCTTCATCAAGGTGCTGTGCAAGGCCCAGTCGGACCTGGCCGCCAAGGCCGCGAAGCCGGTCGGCGACTTCCCGGTCTTCCTCGACTTCCAGGACGACGTCCTGGAGGCGCTGACCGCCGCCGTCAAGGGCGAGCTGGCCCAGGCGCTGACCATCGCGGGCAAGCAGGACCGCGAGGCCGAGCTGGACCGCGTCAAGGCCGTGGCCGCCGAGAAGCTGCTGCCGCAGTTCGAGGGCCGCGAGAAGGAGATCTCCGCCGCCTACCGCGCGCTGACCAAGTCCCTCGTGCGTGAGCGCGTCATCAAGGACAAGGTCCGCATCGACGGCCGTGGCGTGACGGACATCCGTACGCTCGCCGCCGAGGTCGAGGCGATCCCGCGGGTGCACGGCTCGGCGCTGTTCGAGCGTGGCGAGACCCAGATCCTGGGCGTCACCACCCTGAACATGCTCCGCATGGAGCAGCAGCTGGACACCCTCTCCCCGGTGACCCGCAAGCGCTACATGCACAACTACAACTTCCCGCCGTACTCCGTCGGTGAGACCGGCCGCGTGGGCTCGCCCAAGCGCCGCGAGATCGGCCACGGCGCGCTCGCCGAGCGCGCCATCGTGCCGGTGCTGCCGACGCGCGAGGAGTTCCCGTACGCCATCCGCCAGGTCTCCGAGGCGCTGGGCTCCAACGGCTCCACCTCGATGGGCTCGGTCTGCGCCTCGACGATGTCGCTGCTGAACGCCGGTGTGCCGCTCAAGGCCCCGGTCGCCGGCATCGCCATGGGCCTGATCTCCCAGGAGATCGACGGCAAGACGCACTACGTCGCCCTCACCGACATCCTCGGTGCGGAGGACGCGTTCGGCGACATGGACTTCAAGGTCGCCGGTACGAAGCAGTTCGTCACCGCCCTGCAGCTCGACACCAAGCTGGACGGCATCCCGGCGTCCGTGCTGGCCGCGGCCCTCAAGCAGGCCCGCGACGCCCGCCTGCACATCCTGGACGTGATGAACGAGGCGATCGACGTTCCGGACGAGATGTCCCCGAACGCGCCGCGCATCATCACCGTCAAGATCCCGGTGGACAAGATCGGTGAGGTCATCGGCCCCAAGGGCAAGATGATCAACCAGATCCAGGAGGACACCGGCGCCGACATCACGATCGAGGACGACGGCACCATCTACATCGGTGCCGCCGACGGCCCGGCCGCCGAGGCCGCCCGCGCCACGATCAACGGCATCGCCAACCCGACCATGCCGGAGGTCGGCGAGCGCTACCTGGGCACGGTCGTCAAGACCACCACCTTCGGTGCGTTCGTCTCCCTGCTGCCGGGCAAGGACGGTCTGCTGCACATCTCGCAGATCCGCAAGCTGGCCGGCGGCAAGCGCGTCGAGAACGTCGAGGACGTGCTCGCCGTGGGCGCCAAGGTCCAGGTGGAGATCGCCGAGATCGACCAGCGCGGCAAGCTGTCGCTGGCTCCGGTCATCGAGGGCGAGGACGAGGCGAAGGACGACGCCGCCAAGTGACGTCCCGTAGCTCACGGACGACGGCCCGCACCTCTTCGGAGGGGCGGGCCGTCGCCCGTACCCAAACGCTTCTCAAGGGCACCAACGGCGCCGGCACGGTCCGCAAGACGGTCCTGCCCGGCGGCCTGCGCGTGGTCACCGAGACCCTGCCCTCCGTCCGCTCCGTCACCTTCGGGATCTGGGCCAATGTCGGCTCCCGTGACGAGACCCCCTCGCTGAACGGCGCCACCCACTACCTGGAGCACCTGCTCTTCAAGGGCACCAGGAAGCGCAGCGCGCTCGACATCTCCGCCGCGATCGACGAGGTCGGCGGTGAGATGAACGCCTTCACGGCGAAGGAGTACACCTGCTACTACGCGCGGGTGCTGGACACCGACCTGCCGCTCGCCATCGACGTGGTCTGCGACATGCTGACCGGCTCGCTCATCGAGCCCGCCGACGTCGACGCCGAGCGCGGCGTGATCCTCGAAGAGATCGCGATGACCGAGGACGACCCGGGCGACTGTGTGCACGACCTGTTCGCGCACACCATGCTCGGTGACACCCCCCTCGGCCGCCCGGTCCTGGGCTCCGTCGACACGGTCAACGCCCTCACCCCCGAGCGCATCCGCCGCTTCTACAAGAAGCACTACGACCCGACCCGCCTGGTCGTCGCCGCCGCCGGCAACGTCGACCACGCCAAGGTCGTCCGGATGGTCCGCGCCGCCTTCGAGAAGGCCGGTGCCCTCGACCGTACGGACGCCGTGCCGATGGCCCCGCGCGACGGCTCCCGCACCATCCGTACGGCGGGCCGCGTGGAACTGCTCAACCGCAGGTCCGAGCAGGCCCACGTGATCCTCGGCGTGCCGGGCCTGGCCCGGACCGACGACCGCCGCTGGGCCATGGGCGTGCTGAACACGGCCCTCGGCGGCGGCATGAGCTCCCGCCTCTTCCAGGAGGTACGGGAGAAGCGCGGCCTGGCCTACAGCGTGTACTCGTACACCTCCGGCTACGCCGACTGCGGTCTGTTCGGCGTGTACGCGGGCTGCCGCCCGAACCAGGTCGACGACGTCCTGAAGATCTGCCGCGACCAGCTCGACCAGGTCGCCGACGAGGGCCTGACGGACGACGAGATCCGCCGCGCGATCGGGCAGCTGCGCGGTTCCACCGTGCTCGGCCTGGAGGACACCGGCGCGCTGATGAACCGCATCGGCAAGAGCGAGCTGTGCTGGGGCGCCCAGATGTCGGTCGACGACATGCTGGCCCGGATAGCGGCGGTCACCCCGGACGAGGTACGGGAACTGGCCCGCGATGTACTGGGACAGCGCCCGTCGCTGTCCGTCATCGGCCCGCTGAAGGACCGGCAGGCGGACCGGCTGCACGACGCGGTCGCCTGACCTTTCGTATCAGGCGTACCGGAGGTACCAGGCGTACCCACTGGTACTGGGAAAGAGAGAGCGGGAAACGATGAGCAAGCTGCGCGTGGCGGTCATCGGCGCCAAGGGCCGCATCGGCTCCGAGGCCGTACGGGCCGTCGAGGCCGCCGAGGACATGGAACTGGTCGCGGCCCTGGGCCGGGGCGACGGGCTGGAGACGTTGACCGGGGCCGGCGCCCAGGTCGCGGTCGAGCTCACGCACCCCGACGCCGTCATGGCGAACCTGGAGTTCTGCGTCCGCAACGGCATCCACGGGGTCGTCGGCACCACCGGCTGGACCGACGAACGCCTCGCGCGGCTGCGCGCCTGGCTGGACGCGTCGCCCCGCACCGGCGTGCTCATCGCCCCGAACTTCTCCATCGGCGCGGTGCTGACCATGCGGTTCGCGCAGCAGGCGGCCCGGTTCTTCGAGTCGGCCGAGGTCATCGAGCTGCACCACCCGAACAAGGCCGACGCGCCCTCGGGCACCGCGGCCCGCACGGCCAAGCTGATCGCCGAGGCCCGTGCCGCCGCGGACTGCCCGCCGCAGCCGGACGCCACCAGCAGCGCGCTGGACGGCGCCCGCGGCGCGGACGTGGACGGCATCCCCGTCCACTCCGTACGGCTGCGCGGTCTCCTGGCCCACCAGGAGGTGCTGCTCGGCGGGGTGGGGGAGACCCTCACCATCCGCCACGACTCGCTCCACCACAGCAGCTTCATGCCGGGCATCCTGCTCGGCGTGCGCCGCGTGGTGACCACTCCCGGCCTGACCATGGGCCTGGAGAACTTCCTCGACCTGGACTGACGGGGTTCGCGCGTGCGTGCAAAGATCACCTACTGCGTCCTCGCGGCGGTCCTGGTCGTCTACTTCGTCCTCGTCGGCAGCCGGGGCATCCTGCTCATCGAGCAGGGCACCGTGCTGACCGTCGCGTTCGGCGTCGCCGTCCTGATCCTGCCGTTCATCGGACTGTGGTTCCTCTGGCACACCACCCAGTTCGCCCGCAAGGCAAGCCGCCTCGCGCGCGAGCTGGAGGCCGAGGGCGGGCTGCCGGTCGACGAGCTGAAGCGCACCCCGGGCGGTCGTATCGACCGGGACTCCGCCGACGAGGTCTTCGACCGGCGACGTGCCGAGACCGAGCAGGCGCCGGAGGACTGGCGGGCCTGGTTCCGGCTGGCGGTCGCCTACCACGACGCCCGGGACACCCCGCGGGCCCGTAAGGCGATGCAGCGGGCCATCGCCCTGCACGAGGGCAAGCCCGTACGGGCCTGAACGACGCGGTGCCCGTACGGCCTGAGCCGTACGGGCACCGTTGCCCACCGGGGCCGGTTCCCACCAGGAGCCGGCCCCGATCTGCGGCTACCGGCAGGACTTCCCGGCCTGCGGTTACCGGCAGGACGGCTCGGCGCGGCTACCGTCGTACTCCGCCGCCCACGCCTCCAGGACGTCCGCGGCCAGCTCGAACGCCTCGGGACGCGCCAGGAAGTCCGCGTTGTGGTCCGTCACGAGCGTCCGCAGCGCGCTGCCGCCCTGCCGCTCGACCACCAGGGCCTGGCCCTGGACCGTCCGCGGCAGACCCAGCCAGCGCACCGGCCGCTGGGCCGTACGGACGGCGGCGACCTCGCTCCAGCGCAGCGTCGTCGTCCGTAGCAGCTCCACCTGGCGCAGGCCGTGGGCGCTCACCCACACCCCCACCCGCAGGAAGCGCAACGCGAGCGCGATGATCAGCACCGCGACACCGGCGCAGACGGCGGCGGCGGGCAGCGTCCCGGCGGTCACGATGATCACCGCGGACAGCAGGACGAACGAGGACAGCAGCAGAAGCACGGCGGCCGCCCCCACGCGTCCGGGGCCCGGACGGTAGGGACGGCGCCAGCGGTCCGGCCCCGCATGGGGCAACGGCGCTTCGAGTGCCTGATCGGCCTGGTCGTCGAGGTCGCGGTCGGCCGTCAGAAAGGTCAGGGGCACGGCGGATCCTCACTCCAGGCACGCAGATGAAGGCTGTGACCGGTGAGGTTATCGAGACTTACGTGCCGGAACCACTTCGCACCGGGCGGCACGCGCGACGACAGCGCGCGGACCGCCCGGCCGGATCAGCGGCCGTGCGCCGCCTCGGACTGGTGCGTGCCGACACCGCCGGTCTCCTGCTGGAGCGCCGGGACGCCGAGCAGCAGGGCGCCGGCGAGACCGCCGACGACCGTCAGGCCGATCAGGGACCGGCCCGCGAGCTGGGCACGACTGACGCGTTCTCGGGGCGGGGGCGCGACATTGCTGCGGAACCGGTCGGCCTCGGCGACGAAGGCGAACGGCACTGGCTCTCGCCGGCGGAACATGAGCGGGCTCTCCTTGGAACCTCGAAGTGGGCACTGTCACAGGGTTAGACGTCTGTCGCGCCCGTTTGGTGCCCGTTTTCTGCAAGTTCTGTGAAAAATATCAACCACAGGACGAGCCGGGCGAGACAGAGTCCGATTTTGTACGGTACGCGGCATCCTGCCGTATTTCCGGGACTGTCGGTGGCGGGCCGTAGGCTGGGGCGCGCCACGTGGAATGAACGGAAGGAACCGTCGGTGTCCCCTACCCCCGCCGAGAGCGTCGAAAGCTCCGAAGGCACAGCCCCCAGCTTCCGGAGCGAAGTGACGGTGGAGCTGGTCAAGCACAGCGCCGCGGACAGTGACGTGCTGTGGGCGGCCCGTGTCTCCACCGCCGGCGAGCAGTCGCTGGAGGAGCTGCAGAAGGACCCGGAGCGCTCCAAGGGCCTGATCAACTACCTGATGCGGGACCGGCACGGCAGCCCCTTCGAGCACAACTCGATGACCTTCTTCATCAGCGCGCCGATCTTCGTCTTCCGCGAGTTCATGCGGCACCGCGTCGGCTGGTCCTACAACGAGGAGTCCGGCCGCTACCGTCAGCTCGAACCGGTCTTCTACGTGCCCGACGCGTCCCGCAAGCTGGTCCAGCAGGGCCGCCCCGGCAAGTACGAGTTCGTCGAGGGCACCCCCGAGCAGCACGCGCTCACCGGCAAGGTCATGGAGGACTCCTACCGGCAGGCGTACGCGGCGTACCAGGAGATGCTGGCCGCCGGCGTCGCCCGCGAGGTGGCCCGCTCGGTCCTGCCGGTCGGCCTGTTCTCCTCGATGTACGCGACCTGCAACGCCCGTTCGCTGATGCACTTCCTCGGCCTGCGCACGCAGCACGAGCTCGCGGCCGTGCCGTCCTTCCCGCAGCGCGAGATCGAGATGGTCGGCGAGCAGATGGAGGCCCACTGGGCCCGCCTGATGCCGCTCACCCACGCCGCCTTCAACGCCAACGGCCGTATCGCCCCGTAAGGCCCCGGCCCCGCGGGCGACCCGCCGGACCGGTGTGCGGACCGGCCGTCGCCCTTCGGGGCCGTACCGGACCGCACAGACGTGCCAGGTGTCCGTATTGCGGCATTTTGAGAAGTTCATCTACGCTGAAGAAACGGACCCGGCACTGCTTGAACCCCCGAGCAAGCAGTGCCGGAGTCCACATCCCGGCTCCCCAGGGGCGCGACCCGAGGTGAGCTACGAGTAGCGTGGTGCCCATGGCTCCGACTTCCACACCGCAGACCCCCTTCGGGCGGGTGCTGACCGCCATGGTCACGCCGTTCACGGCGGATGGCGCTCTCGACCTCGACGGTGCGCAGCAGCTCGCCACGCACCTGGTGGACTCCGGCAACGACGGTCTCATCGTCAACGGCACCACCGGTGAGTCACCGACCACCAGCGATGCGGAGAAAGCCCAGCTGGTCCGGGCCGTGGTGGATGCGGTCGGAGACCGGGCCTTCGTCGTCGCCGGAGCCGGCACCAACGACACCGACCACAGCCTCCAGCTTGCCCGCGCCGCGCGCGACGCCGGAGCCCACGGTCTGCTCGCCGTGACGCCGTACTACAGCAAGCCGCCGCAGGAAGGTCTCTTCCGGCATTTCACCGCCATCGCGGACGCCACCGACCTGCCGGTCATGCTCTACGACATCCCCGGCCGCAGCGGTGTGCCGATCAACACCGAGACCATGGTGCGGCTCGCCGAGCACCCGCGCATCGTCGCCAACAAGGACGCCAAGGGCGACCTCGGCCGCGCCAGCTGGGCCATCGCCCGCTCGAACCTCGCGTGGTACAGCGGCGACGACATGCTCAACCTCCCGCTGCTGTCCGTCGGCGCCGTCGGCTTCGTCTCGGTCGTCGGCCACGTCGTCACGCCCGAGCTGCGCGCCCTGCTCGACGCCCACCTGCACGGTGACGTCACCAAGGCCACCGAGATCCACCAGAAGCTGCTGCCCGTCTTCACCGGCATGTTCCGCACCCAGGGCGTCATCACGACCAAGGCCGCGCTCGGGCTCCAGGGCCTGCCCGCCGGGCCGCTGCGCCTGCCGCTGGTGGAACTGTCGGCGGACGAGACCGAACAGCTCAAGCGCGATCTCGCCGCCGGCGGGGTACAGCTGTAACCACAGACTTCACAACTGAACATGGAAAACAACCGCCAAACCGCAAGTGCACGAATGTCATGCGCGCCACGTGTGCCTCACGGCGACGTGGCGTGTGTGGTGAGGAGAGTCTTTTGAGTCATCCGCATCCTGAGCTCGGCGCGCCGCCGAAGCTCCCCAAGGGCGGCCTGCGCGTCACCCCCCTCGGCGGCCTGGGTGAGATCGGCCGCAACATGACGGTCTTCGAGTACGGCGGTCGGCTGCTGATCGTCGACTGCGGAGTGCTTTTCCCGGAGGAGGAGCAGCCCGGAATCGATCTGATCCTGCCGGACTTCTCGTCCATCAGGGACCGCCTCGACGACATCGACGGCATCGTGCTCACGCACGGCCACGAGGACCACATCGGCGGTGTCCCCTACCTCCTGCGCGAAAAGCCGGACATTCCGCTGATCGGCTCCAAGCTGACCCTCGCCCTGATCGAGGCGAAGCTCCAGGAGCACCGCATCCGGCCGTACACGCTGGAGGTCGCGGAAGGCGACACGGAGGCCATCGGCCCCTTCGACTGCGAGTTCGTCGCGGTCAACCACTCCATCCCGGACGCCCTCGCGGTCGCCATCCGCACCCCCGCGGGCATGGTCGTGCACACTGGCGACTTCAAGATGGACCAGCTCCCGCTGGACCGCCGCCTGACCGACCTCCCGAAGTTCGCCAAGCTGGGCGAGGAGGGCATCGACCTCCTGCTGTCCGACTCCACGAACGCCGAGGTCCCGGGCTTCGTCCCGCCCGAGCGCGACATCTCCAACGTGCTGCGCACGGTCTTCGCGGGTGCCCAGAAGCGCATCATCGTCGCCAGCTTCGCGAGCCATGTGCACCGCATCCAGCAGATCCTGGACGCGGCACACGAGTACGGACGCCGGGTCGCCTTCGTGGGCCGCTCGATGGTCCGCAACATGGGCATCGCCCGCGAACTGGGCTATCTGAAGGTCCCGGCCGGGCTGGTCGTCGACGTCAAGGCCCTCGACGACCTGCCGGACGACGAGGTCGTGCTGGTCTGCACGGGTTCCCAGGGCGAGCCGATGGCGGCCCTGTCCCGGATGGCCAACCGCGACCACCAGATCCGCATCGTCCCCGGTGACACGGTGATCCTCGCGTCGTCGCTGATCCCGGGCAACGAGAACGCGGTCTACCGCGTCATCAACGGCCTGACCCGCTGGGGCGCCAACGTCGTCCACAAGGGCAACGCCAAGGTGCACGTCTCGGGCCACGCCTCGGCCGGCGAACTGCTGTACTTCTACAACATCTGCAAGCCGAAGAACCTGATGCCGGTGCACGGCGAATGGCGCCATCTGCGCGCCAACGCCGAACTCGGCGCGCTGACCGGCGTCCCCAAGGACCGGATCGTCATCGCCGAGGACGGCGTGGTCGTCGACCTGGTCAAGGGTGTCGCCAAGATCGTCGGCAAGGTTCAGGCGGGATATGTGTACGTGGACGGCCTGTCGGTCGGCGACGTCACCGAGTCCTCCCTCAAGGACCGCCGCATCCTCGGCGACGAGGGCATCATCTCGGTGTTCCTGGTCGTGGACTCCAGCACCGGCAAGATCGTCGGCGGGCCGCACATCCAGGCCCGCGGCTCGGGCATCGACGACGCGGACTTCGCCGCCGTGATGCCCAAGATCGACGAGATCCTCGCCAAGGCCGCCCAGGACGGTGTCGCGGAGCCGCACCAGCTCCAGCAGCTGGTCCGCCGGGCCATCGGCAAGTGGGTCTCCGACAACTTCCGCCGGCGCCCGATGATCCTCCCGGTGGTCGTCGAGGTCTGACCCCCAGGGGCCGCCTGCACAGGTACGGGAGCGGGGCAACCGGATTTGCATCCGGGCGCCCCGCTCCAGTACGTTTACGGCTCCGCCTGAAGGGGAACCCGGTACGCCTGCGCGTCCGGACGACCTCCCGACGGGACGGAATTCCGGCCCGGAGAAATCTGATAGCGTCGGAACAGCCGAAAGGCAAAACCCTCCGACGGAAATCGGAAGCGAATTCAGACCGGCAACGGACTGGGAATCGGATCTGATAGAGTCGGAAAGGCCGAAAAGCGAAAGCCGGACGGTCGCCCCGCTCCAGCAGGGAGCCGGAAACGGAAAGCGGAAACGCCGAACGGATCTGGTAAGGTTGGAACCGCGAAGAAGCCGAAAGGCCGAAACGCACCGGCGAAAATCAGGACC
>NZ_JBEZAN010000001.1:1229666-1487017 GCF_040646595.1 Streptomyces sp. NPDC045470 | reverse complement strand
GGCTCCCAGTAGACGACTGGGTTGATAGGCCAGATATGGAAGCCTGGTAACGGGTGGAGTTGACTGGTACTAATAGGCCGAGGGCTTGTCCTCAGTTGCTCGCGTCCACTGTGTTAGTTCTGAAGTAACGAACTCGCCTTGCTGGCTGGAGTTGTTATCTTCATAGTGTTTCGGTGGTCATAGCGTTAGGGAAACGCCCGGTTACATTTCGAACCCGGAAGCTAAGCCTTTCAGCGCCGATGGTACTGCAGGGGGGACCCTGTGGGAGAGTAGGACGCCGCCGAACTTCTTTTGAAAGTGGGAAGCCCCGCACCGTATGGTGCGGGGCTTTCTGCGTTGTGCACCGGCCGTGGCAGGACGCTTCACATCGCACACGACCACGCCGCGACCGCGCCCATGTCCACGTCCAAGGCCCTGCCGGCTCACCGGCAGGGCCTTTCGTATGTGTGGACGCCGGCCCGGGCCGGCTCGGACTCCGTACCGGAGCCCGCCTTCATGCGGGAACGAGCGTCGTGTCCGGCGACGCGTCGAGGGAGAATCGTTCGCGGAGCAGCAGGACCCGCTCGGGGGAGTAGTCCAGCCGCACCAGGACGCCGGGTGTCGCCGTAGGGGCCGACAGCTAGGGAGGGAGCCGATCCGGCGGAGAGCCGAAGCTCCGCACCCCCCTACAGTCGGCCGGAAGCCTTGAGCGAGAGGTATGCGTCCGCGAGGTCGGGGGCGAGGCGGGCCGGTGTGGAGTCGATGACCGTGATGCCGAGGCGGCGCAGACGGTCCGCGCTGCGGCGACGGGCCGCGCGCGTCTGCTCGGCTGCGGCTGCGGCGTACACGGCCTGCGGGGTGTGGCGGGCGGCGGCCATCTCCTCGATACGGGGATCGGCCACCGCGGCGACGATGATCTCGTTGCGCTGGGTGAGGCCGGGGAGGGCGGGCAGCAGCCCCTCCTCGACCGGGGCCGTGTCCAGGCCGGTGAAGAGGACGATCAGGGAGCGGCGCGGCGTGCTGCGGTGAAGGGCGGCAGCCAGGCCGTGGGCGTCCGCTTCGACGAGTTCGGGTTCGAGGGGCGCGAGGGCGTCGGTCAGGGCAGGCAGGAGGTCTCCCGCCGCGCGGCCCTGGACGGAGGCCCGTACCCGGCGGTCGTAGGCGAGGAGGTCGACGCGGTCGCCGGC
The DNA here is from genome assembly GCF_040646595.1 of Streptomyces sp. NPDC045470. NCBI lineage: Bacteria > Bacillati > Actinomycetota > Actinomycetes > Kitasatosporales > Streptomycetaceae > Streptomyces > Streptomyces sp. NPDC045470. The sequence continues at coordinate 1,485,851 of NZ_JBEZAN010000001.1, read as the reverse complement.
GCGGGACGCCAGGGCGGCGAGGAGCAGTGCCGCGTCCATGGAGGCGTCCAAGCGTGGGGTGTCGCCGACGCGGCCGGCCGAGGTGCGCCCGGTCTCCAGGGCCAGGAGGATGCGCCGGTCGCGTTCCGGGCGCCAGGTGCGTACGGCGACGGACTGGCGGCGGGCGGTGGCGCGCCAGTCGATGGAGCGGGTGTCGTCGCCGGGGGTGTAGTCGCGGAGGCTGTCGAACTCGGTGCCTTCGCCGCGGGTGAGGATGCTGGTGCGGCCGTCGAGTTCGCGGAGCCGGGCCAGTTTCCCCGGCAGGTGTCTGCGGCTGGTGAAGGGCGGCAGGACGCGCACGGTCCACGGGACGTGGTGGCTGCCTTGGCGGGCTGCGAGGCCGAGGGGGCCGTAGGAGCGGACCGTGACGCGGACGGCGTGGTGGTCGCCGCGGCGGGTGGGGTGGAGCGTCGTCGTGACGCGGCGGCGCTCGGCCGCGGGGACGTGAACGCGGTGGCGGGAGGCCGGGACTTCGGTGCCGGGGGCGAACGAGCTGGGCGGCCAGGCGTCGCGGAGCTGTGCGCGGAGCGGGCGTCGGTCCGGGTTGGTGATGGCCAGGTGCGTACGGCCTTCCTGACCGAGTCGAACGGATGTTTCACCAGTTCGGGTGAACTGGAGCTTCCGCACTGGCGCGGCGAGGGCCAGGTCGCACAAAATTGCTAGCAACAGGACGAGTTGGACGGTGAGGATGCCGGTCCAGCTCGGCAGGAGGAGGCCGACGAAGAGAGCTCCGAGGGCGGAGATGAGGGCGGTGCGTCCGGTCAGGGCCACGGCTCGGTCTCAGCGGGGGACGGGGAGGTGGGCGAGGACGGAGTTGATGACGGAGTCGGCGGTGACTCCTTCCATCTCGGCTTCCGGGCGGAGTTGGACGCGGTGCCGGAGTGTGGGCAGGGCCAGGGCTTTCACGTCGTCAGGGGTGACGTAGTCGCGGCCGGTGAGCCAGGCCCAGGCCCGGGAGGTGGAGAGCAGGGCGGTGGCGCCTCGGGGTGAGACGCCGAGGGAGAGCGAGGGGGATTCGCGCGTGGTACGGCAGATATCGACGATGTAGCCGGTGACCTCGGGGGACACGGCGACCTTGGCCACGGCGGCCCGGGCCGCTTCGAGATCGGCGGGGCCTGCGACGGGACGCAGGCCGGCCGCGTCGAGGTCGCGTGGGCTGAAGCCCTGGGCATGCCGGGTGAGGATGTCGACCTCGTCCTGGCGGGCGGGCAGCGGGACCGTCAGTTTCAGCAGGAACCGGTCGAGTTGGGCTTCGGGCAGCGGATAGGTGCCTTCGTACTCGACGGGGTTCTGCGTGGCGGCGACCAGGAAGGGCTCGGGGAGCGGGCGGGGCGTTCCGTCGACGGTGACCTGACGCTCCTCCATGGCCTCCAGCAGTGATGCCTGGGTCTTGGGCGGGGTGCGGTTGATCTCGTCGGCGAGCAGCAGATGGGTGAAGACCGGGCCGGGCTGGAAGGAGAACTGTGAGCTGCGTGAGTCGTAGACGAGAGAGCCGGTGACATCGCTCGGCATCAGATCGGGGGTGAACTGAACGCGCTTGGTGTCGAGTTCCAGGGTGGCCGAGAGCGCGCGGACCAGCAGGGTCTTGGCGACACCGGGGACGCCTTCGAGCAGGACGTGCCCGCGGCAGAGCAGCGCGACGACCAGGCCGGTGACGGCCGGGTCCTGGCCTACGACGGCCTTGGCGATCTCGGTGCGGACGGCCTCCAGGGAGGCTCGGGCGCTGTCAGCTGTCGGGGTGCTCACGGGGGTCGTGCCTCTCTGGGGACAGGATCGAACGTTCCAGGTGGTCGAGCTGGTCGGCCAGGGTGACCAGGGCCTTGTCGTCGGCGGGTGCGGGCCCGAACAACAAGGAGTGCAGGGCGGTGCCGGTCTCCGTGTCCGAGGGCAGGCGCGCGGAGACCGCCGGGAGAAGGATGTCGGGGGTGTGGGCGTGTGTGGGAGACACGCCGGTGAGTGGTGCGAGCCGGGTGCGGGTGGCGGCCCGTAGGACGTCGGCGGCACGGTCGCGGGCGCCTGCCCGCTGGTAGAGGCGGGCGTGGCCCTCGGTCGTCTCGGCGGCGGGGACGGTGACCGGCAGCCGCTCGGGGACGAGGGGGCCGAGCCGGCGGGCCCGCCAGAAGCCCGCGAGGGCGGCGGCGACGAGGAGCTGGAGCAGTGCCCAGCTCCAGCCGGAGGGGATGAGGTCGAAGAAGCCGCGCCGGCCGTCCTGTGTGGACGAAGGGTCGCTGACGGAGGGGAGGTACCAGACCAGATGCTTGTGCGAACCGAGCAGTTGCAGGGCGAGCGAGGCGTTGCCGCGTTCGGCGAGGTGGCGGTTGTAGAAGAGGTGCGGGGTGCCGAGGAGGACGGTGTCACCGCCGGCCGTGGAGGGCAGGCGCAGCAGGGTGGCGGCACCGTCGCTGGGGTAGCAGCGGTCGGCGGTGCGGGCGGATGTCGAGTAGCGCAGACCGCCGAGTTCGGCGTCTCCCGCGGCCCGGGCGGCGGGCAGGTCGCAGTCCGGGGGCAGCGGCTTCACGTCGGTGGGCGTCTTGGCCTCGGTCCCCGGCGCGAAGACGTCCAGGGCGGCCGGGCCCGGCGTCAGCAGGACGGTGCGTCCTGCCGTGCGACCGGCGGCCTGGTGGAGGGTGCCGAGCTGGCGGCTGGTCAGCAGGTTCGGGTCGGTGACCAGGACCGTGGTGTCCGGACCGGCCGCGGCGGCTGCCTCTTCCGTGGTGGTCACGACACGGGTGTCGACGCCGTGGTCGGCGAGGAGCGCGGCGACAGCGCCGCTGCCGTAGCGGTCCACCGACCGGGGGTCGAGGCGTCCGTGCTGGTCCCCGGACCGCAGCAGCGCCAGGCCGACGCCGCCCAGGAGGAGGACGAGGAGACCGGCGAGCAGTCCGCGCGAGCGGGTCCACAGACGGCGCGTGGTCGGTGCGAGCGAAGTGGTTCCGGCCGAGGTGGCGCTCATACGGCGCCCCCCTGGGGAGCGGTGGCCAGTCGGGGTTTGCTGTGCCGCAGGTCCGTGTCCAGGGTGCGCAGGGCGGCGTACTCCTGTGCGGTGCCCGGGCGGCCGCCGTACGTGACGTCGTCGAAGGTACGGGCGGCGGCGCGCAGGCGCTCGGAGTGGGCGGGCAGGACCCGGCCCGCCTCCGACGCGGCCTCGTCAGCGGTACGGCCGGGGCCCGGGGTGAGCAGGGTGCGTTCCTCCAGGGCGAGGACGATGGCCCGCATCCGTTCCTGGACGGCTTCGGTCCAGCGGTTGTCTGCCGCGTGCTGTTCTGCGGCGGCACGGTGTTCAGCGGCCGTACGGGGGCGGTCCCCGAAGAGCGCGCCGCCCCCGGAGGTGGGGGTGCGGCGCAGGGCGCCCAGACGGAGCCGGAGGGCGACGGCGAGCAGCAGGACCACGAGGACGATGGCGAGGAGGCCGGTCCAGCCGCCCGGTGTGGCCCCGGCGGCGGCTTCGAAGAGGTCACCGATGCGGTCCCAGAACCAGTCCAGGGCGCGCTGGAGCAGGTTCGGGTCGTTCTGGTGGTACCGCGGATCGGCGAGTTCGCGTTCGGCCGCCTCACGGGCGGGCACCCGCGGAACGCGCACCGGTCCGTCGTCTCCGGAGCCCGGCATCAGCTGCGCGAGCACGGCAGTTCTCCCCGCCCCCGTCACCGCATCAGCTTCCCGGAGTGCTGCCGGCCGTGCCCTGGCCGGTGCTGTCCGGACCGGGGCCGTGCCGGCCGGGTGCCTGCGTCCCGGGCGCCTGCGGGCCGGGTGCGTCCGCGCCGTAACCGGGCAGGCCGGCGGCGCGGGCGAGTTCGAGGTCGAGGGCCTCGCGGCGGATCCGCTGGTCCATGTAGAGGAGCGAGGTGACGCCCGCGCTGATGGGGTACGTGACCGCGGAAGTGATCACGGTCCCGACGGCCAGCACGATCAGGAATGTCCAGCCGGTGTCGCCGTTGCCCTCGGTCCAGGCCGTGAAGCTCTCACCGCCGAGGAGGACGGCGACGACGGTGGCCGGCACCTGGACGATCATCTGCACGACGGCGATCAGCAGGTGCGTGAGGAGCTGGATGCCCAGGATCCGCCACCACGCGCCGCGCACCAGCTTGGCGGAGCGCCGCATGGAGGCGATGACGCCCTGCTTCTCCAGCATCAGCGCCGGGGCGGCGAGGCTGAAGCGGACCCACAGCCAGATGCTCACGACGATGGCGCCCACAGCGCCGAGCACGACGAGCATCAGACCGGCCGTGGACGAGCCCACGGCCGCGACGACGATGCCGGGCAGCATGCCCACGAAGATGACGGCCGAGACGATGAGGGGCAGCAGGAGCAGCAGCCCGAGCAGCCGCGGCAGTCGGCCCCGGGAGTCCCGCCACGCCTCACCGGCCGTCACCGAGCGTCCCAGCACGGCCCGGCTGACGACGATGGTGAGCATCGCGGTGACGACGATCGTGCTCAGCAGCCCGACCACCGAGGTGACGGCACTGCCCGCGAGGGTGGAGCCGACGGCGTCCAGCGCTTCGCCGAGAGTGGCGTCGGGATTGTTCTCCAGCGCGGACAGGTCTCCGGCGCTGCGGAACAAGAACCCGGTGACGAGCGTGTTCACGGTCTGCGTGACGACCGCCACGACCAGCGAGATCCCGAGGACGGTGCGCCAGTGGGCGCGCATGGTGGACACCGCGCCGTCGAGGATCTCGCCGACCCCGAGCGGGCGGAGCGGGATCACACCCGGCTTGGCCGCGGGGGGCGGAGCCCAGGGGGCGTTCCAGCCCGGCTGTCCTCCCCACCCGGGCTGACCGCCCCGGCCGGGCTGCTGTCCGCCCCAGCCACTGTGGCCGCCCTGCGGGCCGGAGGGCCCGCTCTGGCCGCCGCGGCCGGAGCCGCCGGTGGGCGCGGACCACTGCCCGGCGGGAGGCTGCTCCTTGGACCACTGCGGAGGGACCGAGGAACCGCCGGCCGGCGTGGTGTCGGACGGGCCCGAAGGTTCGGTGGGGCCCGGCGCACCGGCAGGAGCGTTCGAGCCGGTGGGTCCCGCGGCGCCGGGCTGGTCCTGCGCGGCGCGGTCCGGCTCGTCGGAAGGGGAGGATCCGGGCGAGGCCCAGCCCGGAGAGTTGTTCATCGTCGCTCCTTCATGCTTCCCGCCCGTTCGAACGGCCGGTGTGCGGCGTCCGCAGTGCCTGTCATCGTGTCATGGCAACGGGCCCCGCGTCCCCGGGCCCTTGTCCGGGGGAGCGCCCTTGCACGGGGGAGCCCTTCTGCTCCGGCCGGTGTCGGCGGCAGACTGGGCGGATGGCCGATCGCTACGAGAAGTCCGAGGCGGGCGCCGACGCTCCCGTGGTTCCGTCACTGCGTTGGGAGGAGCTTCCCGAGGGGCCCGTACTGGTTCTCCTCGATCAGACACGGCTGCCGGCCGAAGAAGTCGAGCTGGTGTGTACGGACGTACCGGCTCTGGTGCAGGCGATTCGAACGCTGGCTGTGCGGGGCGCTCCGCTGCTGGGCATCGCAGGGGCGTACGGAGTCGCCCTGGCCGCCGCACGGGGATTCGACGTGGCTGATGCCGCCGGCACCCTGGCGCACGCGCGCCCGACGGCGGTCAACCTCGAATACGGCGTCAGAAGAGCGGCCGGCGCCTACCGCGACGCGGTCGAGAGCGGGGCGGACCGTGAGCGGGCCGCCGCCGCGGCATTGGCCGAAGCCCGGGCCGTCCACGCGGAGGATGCCGAAGCCAGCTCCCGGATGGCGGCGCACGGACTGGCGCTGCTGGGCGAACTGGTGCCCGGCGGCGGGCACCGCATACTCACCCACTGCAACACCGGAGCGCTGGTCTCCGGAGGCGAGGGCACCGCCCTGGCGGTGGCGCTGGCAGCCCACCGGGCCGGTGAGCTGCGGCGGTTGTGGGTCGACGAGACGCGGCCGCTGCTGCAGGGCGCGCGGCTGACCGCGTACGAGGCGGCGCGTACGGGCATGCCGTACACGGTGCTCGCGGACGGGGCGGCCGGGTCGCTCTTCGCGGCGGGCGAGGTGGACGCCGTACTGATCGGTGCCGACCGGATCACGGCGGACGGCTCGGTCGCCAACAAGGTGGGCAGCTATCCGCTGGCCGTACTGGCCCGGTACCACCACGTGCCGTTCGTGGTGGTGGCGCCGACCAGCACGGTGGACCTGGACACGGCGGAGGGTGCGCTCATCGAGGTGGAGCAACGGCCCGGGCACGAGGTGACGGAGATCGCGTTGCCGTTCGTGCCCGGTGCCGGGACGGAGGCCGGCACCGGGGTGCCGGTGGCTCCGCTGGGCGCGCTGGCCTACAACCCCGCCTTCGACGTGACGCCGGCCGAGCTGGTGACGGCGATCGTCACCGAGAACGGAGTGGTCTCACCCGTCACTCCGGGCGGTCTCGCGGAGCTGTGTTCCACATCACGATGGGGTAAGTCACGATCAGGTAATGGGATGATGGCCGAATGAAGGGACGCGTCCTGGTCGTCGACGACGACACCGCACTGGCAGAGATGCTCGGCATCGTGCTGCGCGGCGAAGGCTTTGAACCGTCGTTCGTCTCGGACGGGGACAAGGCGCTCGCCGCCTTCCGGGAGACCAAGCCGGACCTCGTGCTGCTCGACCTCATGCTGCCCGGGAGGGACGGCATAGAGGTGTGCCGGCTCATCCGTGCCGAGTCCGGTGTGCCGATCGTCATGCTGACCGCGAAGAGTGACACGGTCGACGTGGTGGTCGGCCTGGAGTCGGGGGCGGACGACTACATCGTCAAGCCGTTCAAGCCCAAGGAGCTGGTGGCCCGCATCCGGGCACGGCTGCGCCGCTCGGAGGAGCCGGCGCCCGAGCAGCTGGCCATCGGTGACCTGGTCATCGACGTGGCCGGGCACTCGGTCAAGCGCAGCGGCCAGTCGATAGCGCTGACGCCGCTGGAGTTCGACCTGCTGGTGGCACTGGCCCGCAAGCCGTGGCAGGTGTTCACGCGAGAGGTGCTGCTGGAGCAGGTCTGGGGCTACCGGCACGCCGCCGACACCCGGCTGGTCAACGTGCACGTGCAGCGGCTGCGCTCCAAGGTCGAGAAGGACCCGGAGCGCCCGGAGATCGTGGTGACCGTGCGTGGTGTCGGCTATAAGGCCGGGCCCAGCTGACATGCCGCGGGACGGTTCGGCCCCGGGGGACGAGCGGGGGCGGACCGTCCGCCCGGTGGGTGATATGCCCCTTTCGGGGCGTTTGCTGGGGTGGCTGCCCGACCGGTTGTCCGGCCGTCTGGCCCGGCGGTCGGGCGGAACCGTCGTACGCGCCGACGGCCGTGACGTCACCAGCCGTGCCAGTGATGGCCGTACCAGCGATAGCCGTGCCGGTAACGAACACGCCGGTGCCAGTCCTGCCGCCACCAGTCGTGACGTTGAAAGCCGCGACGTTGACGGCCGTGACGCTGGCGGTCGTGGCGATCGCAGCCCTGGTCACGGTGCGAGGGTCGGCGGGCGGCCCGGTGACGAGGCGGCGCGGTCCGCTGCCCGTCCTGGGCGGGCCGAGCGGCCGGGAGAGCGGCTCCGGGGCATGCCCGCGCGCCTGCTGCCCGACGGGGCCACGGCCGGTCCGGTCCACCCGATGCTGCGGCTCTTCGGCCGCTGGATACGTCGCCCGCTGCTGCCCGCGCTGCGCCTGTGGCGCCGGAACATCCAGCTCCGCGTGGTCGCCACGACCCTGCTGATGTCGCTGGGCGTGGTGCTGCTGCTCGGTGTCGTGGTCATCGGGCAGGTTCGCAACGGGTTGCTGGAGGCCAAGCGGCAGGCGGCCCAGAGCCAGGCGGCCGGCGGGTTCGCCGTGGCGCAGAAGCTGGCCGACGGCACCACCGACAGCCGCGGCGACGACTCCGTACGCTCCGGCAGCCGTGGCGTGCAGGACTCCGCGACCTGGCTGACCAGCCTGGTCGAACAGCTCGCCAGCGGCGGGCAGGGCGTCTTCTCCGTGGTGGCGCTCAGCTCCGGCTCGGCCGTCGAGGAGCCGTTCGGGGACAGCAGCCCGGACACCCGTGGCCCGCGCGCCTCCGGGGACGTCGACCCCGAGCGCAGCGTGCCCGCCGAGATGCGCCAGATGCTGGACACCAAGACCGGTACCTTCCGCCAGTCCACGCAGATCAAGCGCGTCGGGTCGGAGGAGGGCGAGCCGGCGATCATCATCGGCAAGCGGCTCAACGACGTCAACAGCAACCCGTACCAGCTCTACTACCTCTTCCCGTTCAGTCAGGAGGAGAAGTCGCTCAGCCTGGTGAAGGGGACCCTGGCCACGGCCGGGGTGTTCGTGGTCGTCCTGCTGGGCGCGATCGCCTGGCTCGTGGTGCGGCAGGTCGTCACGCCCGTCCGGATGGCGGCGGGCATCTCCGAACGGCTGGCCGCCGGTCTCCTCCAGGAACGGATGAAGGTCACCGGTGAGGACGACATCGCCCGCCTCGGCGAGTCCTTCAACAAGATGGCGCAGAACCTCCAGGTGAAGATCCAGCAGTTGGAGGAGCTGTCCCGGATGCAGCGGCGGTTCGTCTCCGACGTGTCGCACGAGCTGCGCACACCGTTGACCACCGTACGGATGGCCGCCGACGTCATCCACGACGCGCGCGAGGACTTCGATCCGGTGACGGCGCGCTCCGCAGAATTGCTGCGCGGACAGCTCGACCGCTTCGAGTCGCTGCTCGCCGAGCTGCTGGAGATCAGCCGCTTCGACGCGGGCGCGGCCGCCCTGGAGGCCGAGCCGATCGACCTGCGGGACGTGGTGCACCGGGTCATCGAGGGCGCCGAGCCGCTGGCGGAGCGCAAGGGCAGCCGGATCCTGGTGCGCGGCGCCGAGCAGCCGGTGATCGCGGAGGCGGACGCCCGCCGGGTGGAACGGGTGCTGCGCAATCTCGTGGTCAACGCGGTGGAGCACGGCGAGGGCCGGGACGTCGTGGTGCGGCTGGCCGCGGCCGGCGGCAGGAACGGCGGCGCGGTAGCCGTCGCGGTGCGCGACTACGGCGTGGGCCTGAAGCCGGGCGAGGCGGCCCGGGTGTTCAACCGTTTCTGGCGCGCGGACCCGGCACGGGCCCGTACGACCGGCGGTACGGGCCTGGGCCTGTCGATCGCCGTCGAGGACGCGCGGCTGCACGGCGGCTGGCTGCAGGCCTGGGGCGAGCCGGGTGGCGGATCGCAGTTCCGGCTGACGCTGCCGCGTACGGCGGGGGAGGCGCTGCGCGGTTCGCCGATACCGCTCGAACCCGAGGACTCCCGGCGCAACCGGGAGGCGGCCGGTGCGGGGCTGCCGCGCGGTGCGGCAGCGGTGCGGAAGACAGCCGCCATTCCGGCGCAGCAGCGGCTGGCGGAACCGTGGCCTCTTGAGCCGTACAGCGCGGCGCGTACTTCGGCCCGGGACGCGGCGCCCACTTCGGTCCACACTTCGGCCCCCACTTCGGCTCGTACCTCGGCTCGTACGTCTGCGCAGCGGTCGCCGGAGCCGGGGGAGGCCGCGGAGGCACGGACGGACAACCGGACGGACGCCGGTACCGGTGTCGGTACGGATGTCCATACGGGCACTCGTGGGGACGGCGTCGGGGCGGCGGCGGACGGTGCGCACCGCAACGGTGAGGCCGGCGGGGGCGCGCACGGAAACGGCGTACGCGGTGGGGCGGAGCGTGGACATGACGGTGGGGCCGGCGCGTCGGGTTCATCGGGCGCGCCGGGTTCGACCGGCAAGGGGTACGGGGGTGGCCCGGAACGGAAGGGTGGGAGCAGCGAGGGCGCTGAGCGGGAGGACGAGATCCGTGGGCACTGAACCGGGCGCGAGGACGCGAGCCGAGGCGGGTGCTGGTGCTGGTGCTCGGAGTGGTGCCGGGGGTGCCCAGGTGCGCGCCGGCGGTGGTGAGCGGGTGCGTCCCAAGGCGTCCGGCAGGGTTGTCCGTACGGGCGCTGTGCTCGGATGCGGCGCGTTGCTGCTGGCCGGGTGCGCGACGATGCCGGACAGCGGGGACATGCAGTCGGTCGACCAGTCGCCGCGGGCGGAGGCCGACGCGCAGGTGCGGGTCTACGGTGTGCCGCCGCAGGACGGTGCGCAGCCCACGGAGATCGTCAGTGGTTTTCTGGACGCCACGACGAGCGACGAGGTGGACTTCAGTACGGCCGTGCAGTATCTCGCCAGTTCGACGAAGAAGACGTGGCAGCCGTTCTCCGCGACGAAGGTGCTCCAGCAGCGGCCGAAGGCCGAACCTGTGGGGCAGGCCAACCGTGAGGACCCGAACGGCTACACGATCACGTTGTCCGGCAGCCAGGTGGCCACCGTCGACCGTAACCACGCCTACACGCCGGAGGAGCAGGCGTACCGGCAGACCATCCACCTGACCAAGGAGGACGGGCAGTGGCGCATCGACCGGCTGCCCAACGGGCTGGTGCTCGGGCAGTCCGACTTCCAGCGGATCTACCGTTCCGTCAACAAGTACTACTTCGCCGACTACAAGTCGGAGGCGCAGTCGGCCAAGGCGGGGCACAACGTGCTGGTCGCCGACCCCGTTTACCTGCGGCAGCGAATAGATCCGGTCACCGCGAGCGTGACCGCGCTGCTGGAGGGGCCCACGAACTGGCTGAACCAGGTCACGGCCTCCGCGTTCCCGACGGGCACCGCGCTCAGGAGCAGCGGCCTGTCCCTCGACGACTCCAACGCGCTGCGGGTGAAGCTGAGCAAGCGGGCGGCCGCCGCCGGGCCGGGGCAGTGCCGGCGGATGGCGGCCCAGCTGTTCTTCACCGTCCAGGACATCACCAGGGCGTCGAAGATCAGCGAGGTGGAGCTGCAGGACGAGGGCGGCAACCGGCTGTGTGTCCTGTCGCAGGACCGGGCCAACAGCGAGTTCGCGCCACGCAAGCACGTCGGGCGGCCCGCCCAGGAGTACTTCATCGACGCTGACCAGAAGGTCGTCAGCATGCCGGACACGACCACGGAGCCGCGGCCGGTGCCGGGACCGTTCGGGTCCGGCAAGACCCCGCTGAGCTCGATCGCGATCTCGCGCGGGGAGGACACGGCGGCGGGTGTCTCGGCCGACGGCCGGTCGCTGTACGTGGCTCCGCTGGAGTACGGCACCGAACGTGGCCCGGAGCTGCTGCACAGCACGGCCAAGAACGGTTTTTCGGCACCCAGTTGGGACGGGCTGGGGGACCTGTGGATAGCGGACCGTAGCGACAAGGGGTCGCGGCTGCTGCGCCTGCGTGAGGGCAAGGGCACGCCCGACGTGGTGACGGTGCCCGGGCTCGGCGACCGGCGGATCAAGTCGATCAAGGTGGCGTCCGACGGCATCCGGATCGCGGTGCTGGTCGAGGACAAGGGGCGTACGACGCTGCAGCTCGGCCGGGTCGAACGCGGTGGAACGGCACAGCGTCCGGTGCTGTCGGTGGAGGAACTGCGTCCGATCGCGCCCCAGTTGGAGGACGTGGTGGCGGCGTCGTGGGCGGGCGGCAGCCGGCTCGTGGTGGTCGGCAGGCAGTCCGGCGGGGTGCAGCAGATGCAGTACATGGAGACGGACGGCTCGGCGTCGAGCGCGCAGACGTTGCCCGGCGTCAACGGGGTCAAGGCGGTGACGGCCTCGGAGGACGAGACGAGGCCGCTGGTCGCGGACGGGGCCGAGGGGATCGTGCGGCTGCCGCAGGACGCGAACTGGAAGACCGTGGCGAAGGAGGGGAAGGCGCCGGTTTATCCGGGGTAGAGCGGGGTGCGGGAGCGGCGGCTGGGGCGGGGGCGCTTGTGTTGCCGGTGGTGTTGGGGTCGCTGTTGGTGTCTTGGGTGGTGGGGGCGGGGCGGGTGGGGTAGGCGTAGGTCCTGCTGTGGCTGTGGCTGTGGCTGTGGCTGTGGCTGTGGCTGTGGCTGTGGTCGTGGTCGTGGTCGTGGATGAAGTTGCGAGGCGGAGCCGTAGGTGCTGTCTGCGTGACCGTGCTCTCGTCGGCAGGGCCTGACCGGGGCTGAGATCGGCACACCTCTGTGGATTCAACCCGTCACCCGGCTTATCCACAGGGGGTGGTGCCCCTCCCCGTCCCGCGGGACAGTAGATCCATGCGGGGCGTATGGCGGGAAATCACCGGTCTGGTACTACCGGTGGACTGCGCCGGATGCGGCCTTCCTCGTACGGAACTGTGCGAGGAGTGCCACGAGGCGTTGATCCGGGGGGCGAGGGGGAGTGGGGGTGGGGGCGGGGGAGGCCCCCGGGGCCCCCGGAGGGTGCGGCCGCGCCCTGTCCCGCGCGGACTTCCGCCGACCTGTGCCGCTGCGCCGTACGCCGATGAGGTGCGGGCGGTGCTGCTCGCGCACAAGGAGCGGGGTGCGTTGCGGTTGGCAGACCCGTTGGGGCAGGCGCTTGCGGGGGCTGTGCGCGGGCTGTGGGGGCGGGGTGGTCCGTTGAGTTCTTACGGTGGTGTGTCTGGGGCTGGTGGTGGGACTGGGGGTGGTGGGGAGATTCGGTCCGGTAGTCGGTCTGGGTCCGATGTGAGCGCTGTGGCAGGTGGTGGGATTTGGTCCGGTAGTGAGTCTGGGGTCGGGGGCGTTGCTGGGTCTGGCGGTGTGCCTGTGACCAGTGACGTTGTTGGAGCTGGTGGTGAGCTTGAGGTCAATGGTGCTGCTGCGTCCGGTGGTGGGACTGGGGTCGGACGCGCTGCTACGTCTCGTGATGAGCCTCGGTTCGGTTGGAGGACGGGGCTGTGTGCTGGTTGTGGGCCTGGCGCCGGTGGGGAGTGTCAGCCCAGAGGTACGTCGCGGCCCGGTGGGGGGTCGGGGGTGCAGGGTGGTGGCGCGCGTCAGCTCGGTGGTGATGCGGAACCTTGTGAGGTGCCGGAGGCTGATCCTGGTGAGGAGCAGGAGCAGGAGCAGGAGCAGGAGCAGGAGCAGGAGCAGGAGCAGGAGCAGAAGCTTGGGGTTGGGGCTGAGTGTGTGCGTTGGGCCGGTGGGGTGCTTCGCCCTGCTGAGTTTTCGGGTCCGGGGGCCGCAGGTGCGCAGGGGGACAGTGGTGAGTCGCGGTTTGGCCGGGTAGGGGTGCAGGTGAGGTTCCGACCCGCGTCTGGTGGTGGCGTAGTGGGCGCTGTTGGGTCGGAGCCTGCGTTGAGCTGTCCGCGTCAGGCCTGTGGGCGGCTGGGCCTGCCGGGCCGCCCGGCGGGGCGGGGCAACGGAGGGGATCCTCCGCGTCCGGCTGCTGGTGATCTGTGCCGTGCCAGGGCGAGCTGTGGTGGCGGGGCCGGCGGCTCTGGGGCCGTACGGCCCGGTGAGGAGTGCCCGCGTGCCGGCTGCGGTGCGTTTGATCTTGCCGGTTCCGTGGGGCTCGGGACTCCAGGGGCTGAAGGGCCGTGTCGCTGTCTCCAGCCGCTGGAGGGCGATGCCGGCCCCGGGCCGGCCCGGCCGGCCTCCGGCCCGTCAGGCCGGCCCCGGCCTGCCACTCCCGCGGCGGTTGCCCTTGGGCCCACGACTGCTACCGGCCCCGCCCCTCCCGCCGCATCCACCGCCAGCACCGCCAGCACCCTCCCTGCTCACCCCGCCCACCGCACCCACCCCACCACCCCCCTCCTCCTCATCCCCGTCCCCTCGGCCCGGCGGGCGGTGGCGGGCCGGGGGCATGATCCGGTGCGGCGGATCGCGCTGGCGGCGGCTCGGGACCTTCGGCGGGAGGGGGTGCCCGTTCGGGTCCTCTCCGCGCTCCGGCAGCGGCGTACGGTTGCTGATCAGGCGGGCCTCAGTGCCCGCCAACGCCTGGCCAACGTCTCCGGAGCCCTGACAGTCGTCCCCGGAGCCGTGCGGCTGCTGGCGGAGGCCCCGGTGGTACTGGTGGACGATCTGATGACCACCGGGGCTTCGCTGGCGGAGGCGGCGAGGGCCGTGCGGGCGGCCGGGGGAAGGGTGGTGGGGGCAGGTGTGGTGGCGGCGCCGCGGAGTGCTTTCGAAATCAACTGGAACTGACCGCGAAAATTCATCGTTGCAGGTAACGAGGGCGAAAAAGCACCCAAACGGAGCTAGTGCCAGCCAGGGGGTGCCGTCACCCGTCCGGGAGAGCTATGTTCGGTTGTGAGGACTTGGCTGACGCTTTGCCTCGGATGCCGGGATAGGTGCGTTTATGGGTTTTTGCAGGGACCCTGAAATGAACGGGAGTGGGGACCCTGCCGACGGGGGAGGAGGAGGTGAAAGTCGCCAAGTCCGAGGCTTCGGCACTCACCGGAGCCTGGTGCAAGAAGGAATCGCTCCGCGCGTAGCAGCGGGGTGATCCGGGAACGGAGTTCTGCGTGGACATCGTCGTCAAGGGCCGCAAGACCGAGGTGCCCGAGCGGTTCCGCAAGCACGTGGCCGAGAAGCTGAAGCTGGACAAGGTCCAGAAGCTCGACGGCAAGGTGATCAGCCTGGACGTCGAGGTGTCCAAGGAGCCCAACCCCCGGCAGGCCGACCGTTCCGACCGAGTGGAGATCACCCTCCGCTCCCGAGGCCCGGTGGTACGGGCCGAGGCGGCCGCCGCCGACCCCTACGCCGCGCTCGACCTGGCCACGGCCAAGCTGGAAGCGCGGCTGCGCAAGCAGCACGACAAGCGCCACTCGCGGCGCGGCAACGGGCGCATCCCGGCGAGCGACGTCGCGGTCAGCGTCCCGGACGCGGCCAAGCTCGACGAGACCGGCCACCTGGCCGTGGACGGCGCGCCGCAGGAGCAGGTGCCGACGACGAAGATGGGTTCGCTGGAGGTCCAGGGCGAAGGCCCGCTGGTCGTCCGCGAGAAGACCCACTCCGCGGCGCCGATGACGCTCAACCAGGCGCTCTACGAGATGGAGTTGGTCGGACACGACTTCTACCTCTTCGTCGACGCCGAGACCAAGCAGCCGAGTGTCGTCTACCGGCGGCACGCCTACGACTACGGCGTCATCCATCTGAACCCTGACTCGTTCGGGGGAGAGGAGCCCGGTGGCGCCGGTGGGGCGCTCGGCGGCTGACGGCCGCTGAAGTGGTGCCCCCGGCGTACGCCCGGGGGCACCATTGCGCCTGCGGGGGGCAGGAGTTGAGGCCGTATAGTGTCTGTGCCGGCCAGGGAGCCTGTGCGCGCGACATGGCGACATGCGGGGGAGACGGTTGTATGGCGTTGTTCGGGCTGGCCGCAACGGGCTGTAGTCAACCAGCCTTATGTCCAAACTCTGGCCTTCACCGGCCGAGTAGTTGACGGGGAGGAACGATGGGGGACAGCTTCGGGCCCGTGCACGGCGGAGCGGACGGCGACGGGGGCGGCGCCGGTGACGGTTGCGGTACGGACGCGGGCGTGTCGGGCAAGGAGCCGATCAGGGTCCTGGTCGTCGACGACCACGCGCTCTTCCGCCGGGGCCTGGAGATCGTGCTCGCCCACGAGGAGGACATCGAGGTCGTCGGTGAGGCCGGGGACGGCGCCGAGGCGGTGGACAAGGCCGCTGACCTGCTGCCCGACATCGTGCTGATGGACGTACGGATGCCCCGGCGCGGCGGCATCGAGGCGTGCACCTCCATCAAGGAGGTGGCCCCCAGCGCGAAGATCATCATGCTGACGATCAGCGACGAGGAGGCCGACCTCTACGACGCGATCAAGGCCGGGGCCACCGGTTACCTCCTCAAGGAGATCTCCACGGACGAGGTGGCGACGGCGATCCGCGCGGTGGCGGACGGCCAGTCCCAGATCAGCCCGTCCATGGCGGCCAAGCTGCTGACCGAGTTCAAGTCGATGATCCAGCGCACCGACGAGCGCCGCCTGGTGCCGGCGCCCCGGCTCACCGACCGTGAGCTGGAGGTCCTCAAGCTGGTCGCGACCGGTATGAACAACCGCGACATCGCCAAGGAACTGTTCATCTCCGAGAACACCGTCAAGAACCACGTCCGGAACATCCTGGAGAAGCTGCAGCTGCACTCCCGGATGGAGGCGGTCGTGTACGCGATGCGGGAGAAGATCCTGGAGATCCGTTGACGGGCCCGTAGCGGGTCGGTGAACGGCCCTGGGGCGGGCCCGCTGCCTGCCCCACCCCGGCCAGGACCCGTTCCTTCCCCCTATGCCCCCGCTTCCGCCCCCACCTCCGCGACCAGCGCCGCCCGCAGTGCGGCGTCGTCGCAGCGTTCGACACGTACGGAATCGCAGCCGACCCACCGCGCGGCCTCGGTCAGCGCCTGGGCCATCGGCCGCACGGCCTTGGCGTCGCGCATCGACACCTGGCGGGCGACGAGCGTGCTGCCCTCGCGGGCCGGATCCACCCGCCCGGCGAGCCGGCCGCCGGCCAGCAGCGGCATCGCGAAATAGCCGTGTATCCGCTTGGGGCGCGGGACGTAGGCCTCCAGGCGGTGGGTGAAGTCGAAGATGCGGGCCGTGCGCGGGCGGTCCCAGACGAGGGAGTCGAAGGGCGAGAGCAGGGTCGTACGGTGCCGACCGCGCGGTGCTTCGGCCAGGGCGGCGGGGTCCGCCCAGGCGGGTTTGCCCCAGCCCGCCACCTCGACCGGGACCAGCCCCGACGCCTCGATGACGGCGTCCACCTGCTCGGCCTTGAGGCGGTGGTAGTCGGCGAGGTCCGCGCGGGTGGCCACGCCCATCGCGGCGCCGGCCTGGGCGACCAGGCGCCGCGTGCACTCCGCGTCGGACAGGTCGTCGTGCAGCAGGTGGTCGGGGACGGCGCGCTCGGCGAGGTCGTACACCCGCTTCCAGGCGCGGCGCTCCGTGCACACCACCTCGCCGGTGTCCAGCAGCCACTCCACCGCGATCTTCGTCTCGGACCAGTCCCACCACTCGCCGCCCTTGCGGCCGCCGCCCAGGTCGGAGGTGGTCAGCGGGCCGTCGGCCTTCAGCCGGTCCAGTACGGCCGCGCAGGAGCCCTCGCGGTCCTCCATCCGGTGCCAGCGGTGTCCCCTCGCGCGCATCGCGCGGCGCCGGAAGGCGAAGTGGGGCCACTCCTCGACGGGCAGGATGCAGGCGGCGTGGGACCAGTACTCGAAGCTGTGCCCGCCCGACCAGTAGGCGGACTCGACGGCGGGGCGGCCGACGGCGCCGAGCCGGGCGTACGGGATCAGCTCGTGGGAGCGGGCCAGCACCGAGATGGTGTCGAGCTGCACCGCGCCCAGGCGCCGCAGGACGCCCCGCACGCCCGCACGGCGGTCCGGCGCGCCGAGGAATCCCTGGGCCCGCAGGGCCATGCGCCGGGCGTCGTCGGCGGACAGGGTGGTCACGGGCTTCGGCTTCGCGGGCTTCGCAGCTGTCATGAGGCACAGCGTAGGAGTGACCACTGACAATGCCGGTGACCGTGTCCGGCGGGCCGTACCGCCCGAACTCGTCAGCCCGGGAACGGGAGATGGGGCGTCTCGGAGGGCAGCCCCAGGTCGCCGGGGAGCAGCGAGCCGATCCAGGCGTCCCGCCGGACGCCGCGGAGCGAGACCTTGGCGCGCAGGGTGCCCTCCATCCGGAAACCGGCCTTCAGCGCCACGCCGCGTGACGCGCTGTTGCCGACTTCCGCGAGCCACTCCAGGCGCTCGACGCCGAGTTCCGTCAGGGCCCAGCGCGCGACCTCGCGCACGGCTTCGGCGGTCCAGCCTCTGCCGCGCTGATCCTTCGTCGTCCAGTAGCCGATCTCGGCCTGCCGCTCGGCGGACCGCAGCGTCATGCCGAACAGGCTCACGGCCCCGGTCAGCGTGCCGTCCGCCTTGGTGGTCACGGCGAAGCGGTACTGCGTGTCCGTGTGCCACTCCTCCTGGCTGCGGGCTATGTAGTCGTGGGCCTGTGCCATGCCGAACGGGGCCGGTACGGATGTCCAGCGCGGTATGGCCGGATCCTGACAGGCGGTGTGCACCGCCTGGGCGTCGGCGGGGGCGAAGGGGCGCAGGAGGAGACGCTCGGTGGTCAGCGTGACGGGTTCCATGGAGGGAGTGTGCGGAGACGGGGCGGGCGGGGCGAGCGGTTTTCCCGGGATGCTCCCGGTCCGTCCTTCGGGCCGCCGGGCCCCGCCCGTCCCGGGCCCCACGCCCGCTGCTCGGGTCCCTCCCGGCACTTTCCCGGGGCCTCGCGCGTTCTCATGAGGAAGGGTGTGCACCGGGGAGCGGTGTGCTTCGCGGCGGTGGACCTCCCGGCCGGATGGGGTCCTCCTTTACGATGGCCGTTGCGGCGGGGCCTGCCCCTTGGAAAAATGCCGCGCCCGCGCACCCTCCCCCTGCCTGCGGCGGGGGGTACCCCCAGCGCCAGGCCCGACCGGCAAGGAGACCAGCCCAAGTGTCCGTCTTCAACAAGCTCATGCGTGCAGGCGAAGGAAAGATCCTGCGCAAACTGCACCGCATCGCGGGCCAGGTCAACTCCATCGAGGAGGACTTCGCGGCCCTCTCCGACGCCGAGCTGCGGGCGCTCACCGACGAGTACAAGCAGCGGTTCGCGGACGGCGAAACCCTGGACGACCTGCTGCCCGAGGCGTTCGCGACGGTCCGTGAGGCCGCCAAGCGGGTGCTCGGTCAGCGCCCCTACGACGTCCAGCTGATGGGTGGCGCGGCCCTCCACATGGGGTACGTCGCCGAGATGAAGACCGGTGAGGGCAAGACCCTGGTCGGTACCCTCCCCGCGTATCTGAACGCGCTGTCCGGCGAGGGCGTCCACCTGATCACGGTCAACGACTACCTGGCCGAGCGCGACTCCGAGATGATGGGCCGGGTCCACAAGTTCCTCGGGCTCACGGTCGGTTGCATTCTGGCCAATATGACGCCTGCCGAACGGCGCGAACAGTACAACCGGGACATCACGTACGGAACGAACAATGAGTTCGGTTTCGACTACCTGCGTGACAACATGGCCTGGTCGAAGGACGAGCTGGTCCAGCGCGGCCACAACTTCGCCATCGTCGACGAGGTCGACTCGATCCTGGTCGACGAGGCCCGCACGCCGCTGATCATCTCGGGTCCGGCGGACTCGGCCACCAAGTGGTACGGCGACTTCGCGAAGTTGGTCAAGCGCCTGAAGAAGGGCGAGCCCGCCAACCCGCAGCGCGGCATCGAGGAGACCGGCGACTACGACATCGACGAGAAGAAGCGCACGGTCGGCATCCACGAGTCGGGCGTCAGCAAGGTCGAGGACTGGCTCGGCATCGACAACCTGTACGAGTCGGTCAACACGCCGCTGGTCGGGTACCTGAACAACGCGATCAAGGCCAAGGAGCTGTTCAAGCTCGACAAGGACTACGTCGTCATCGACGGCGAGGTCATGATCGTCGACGAGCACACCGGCCGTATCCTCGCTGGCCGCCGCTACAACGAGGGCATGCACCAGGCCATCGAGGCGAAGGAGGGGGTGGAGATCAAGGACGAGAACCAGACGCTCGCCACCATCACCCTGCAGAACTTCTTCCGCCTCTACAGCAAGCTCTCCGGCATGACCGGTACGGCCATGACCGAGGCCGCCGAGTTCCACCAGATCTACAAGCTGGGCGTCGTCCCGATCCCGACCAACCGCCCGATGGTCCGCAAGGACCAGGCCGACCTGATCTACCGCACCGAGGTCGCCAAGTTCGCGGCGGTCGTCGAGGACATCGTCGAGAAGCACGAGAAGGGCCAGCCGATCCTGGTCGGCACGACCTCCGTGGAGAAGTCCGAGTACCTCTCCCAGCAGCTGAACAAGCGCGGCGTGCGCCACGAGGTCCTCAACGCCAAGCAGCACGACCGGGAGGCGTCGATCGTCGCCCAGGCCGGCCGCAAGGGCTCCGTCACGGTCGCCACGAACATGGCCGGCCGCGGTACGGACATCAAGCTGGGCGGCAACCCGGACGACCTCGCCGAGGCCGAGCTGCGCAGCCAGGGCCTCGACCCGGTCGAGCACGTCGAGGAGTGGGCGGCCGCGCTGCCCGCCGCCCTGGAGAAGGCCGAGGCCGCGGTCGAGGCGGAGTTCGAAGAGGTCAAGAGCCTCGGCGGGCTGTACGTCCTGGGCACCGAGCGGCACGAGTCGCGCCGGATCGACAACCAGCTGCGCGGCCGCTCCGGCCGGCAGGGCGACCCGGGCGAGTCCCGCTTCTACCTCTCCCTCGGCGACGACCTGATGCGCCTGTTCAAGGCCCAGATGGTCGAGCGGGTCATGGCGATGGCCAACGTCCCCGACGACGTCCCGATCGAGAACAAGATGGTGACGCGCGCCATCGCGTCCGCGCAGTCGCAGGTCGAGCAGCAGAACTTCGAGACCCGTAAGAACGTCCTGAAGTACGACGAGGTCCTCAACCGCCAGCGCGAGGTCATCTACGGCGAGCGCCGCCGCGTCCTGGAGGGCGAGGACCTCCAGGAGCAGATCAAGCACTTCATGGACGACACCATCGACGCCTACATCCAGGCGGAGACGGTCGAGGGCTTCGCCGAGGAGTGGGACCTGGACCGCCTGTGGGGCGCGTTCAAGCAGCTCTACCCGGTCAAGGTGACGGTAGCGGAGCTGGAGGACGAGGCCGGTGACCGCGCCGGCATCACCTCCGACTTCATCGCGGAGGCCGTCAAGGAGGACATCCACCAGCAGTACGCGGCCCGTGAGGAGCAGCTCGGCTCCGACATCATGCGCGAGCTGGAGCGCCGCGTGGTGCTGTCCGTCCTTGACCGCAAGTGGCGCGAGCACCTCTACGAGATGGACTACCTCCAGGAGGGCATCGGCCTGCGCGCGATGGCCCAGAAGGACCCGCTGGTCGAGTACCAGCGCGAGGGCTTCGACATGTTCACTGCCATGATGGAGGGCATCAAGGAGGAGTCCGTCGGCTACCTGTTCAACCTGGAGGTCCAGGTCGAGCAGCAGGTCGAGGAGGTCCCGGTGGCCGACACCGAGGAGAAGACCTCGCTGGACAAGGACGTCCAGGACGCCGTGCCCGCCGGGGCCGGCGCCGGACGGCCGGAGATCCACGCGAAGGGCCTGGAGGCGCCGCAGCGTCCGGACCGCCTGCACTTCTCCGCGCCGACCGTGGACGGCGAGGGCGGTGTCGTCGAGGGTGACTTCACCAGCGAGGACGCGGCCCCGGCCCGCTCGGAGTCGGACGGCCTGACGCGCGCGGAGCGCCGCAAGGCCCAGAAGAGCGGCGGGCGCCGCCGCAAGAAGTGACGTACGGCGCGACGTGACGCCCGCCGCCCGGCGGTGGGGGCGAGGCCGGGGTACCGCAGCGCGTAGCTGCGGTACCCCGGCTCTTTTCGTACGCGTGGGACCGCGCGCCGCCCGGTTCACCACACCCGGGTGGTCGGGCCGATGTCGACGGCGGCGCAGCGCCACCGGGCGTCGCCGCCCAGCTCCAGGCGGAAGGCGAGGGCGCGCAGCCGCTCGCCGGAGACGATGCGGGCGAATGCCTCGATGACGTCCGGGCGCGGCAGGCACAGGCCGCAGTGGGCCACCGACGGGGCCGGAGCGTAGCGGCCCGCTGTGGTGCCCGTGGGCCGCAGGGGTGCTTGCGGGGCCAGTTCGACGAGGCGGTCGTACGCGGCGGGCAGCGCGTGCCCCAGGAGGGCGTGCACGGGGCGCCGGCCACTCAGGGTCAGGAGAAGCTGCTCGGCGAACCAGTCGTGCGGATCGGGGCGGGAAGGGCGGCGCCGGAGGGACCGGGCGGGGGCCGTACGGGGGCCGGCCGGGCGCCGGGTGTCACGGCGGCCGGGCGGGCCGGTACGGGGGCGGCCCGGTCCCGCGGCGGGCGGAATCCCGGGGGAGCGGGTGCGGGTGGAGGGGAGGGTGTCGGTGTGCGTGGTGAGCATGAGGGCCCCCGTTCGGCCGGCCCGGTGGATACCGGGCAGTAGCTTCGGTGGGGTTCTTCTACCGGCGGGGAATCGGCGGCGGCAAGGGCCTCCGGCCGGGCCGGGCGGACGGCCGGGAATTCACCCATCAGGGGGAGAGCGGGCGGATGTGCGGGCGCGAAACGGCGTGCGGCCCGCCGGGGGCGGCGCCGGAGGGGCGGAGCGGGAGCACGAAGGGGGACTCCGGCCCGTATCTCACGCCGTACCCCGCGCCCGTATGCTGGCCGGACAGATTTTCCAGACCCAGCGATGTGAGCGGAAGCGGCAGCCATGCGCGTGTATGTCCCCCTGACCCTGCCCGGACTCGCGGCGGCGCACGAGGCCGGGGAGTTGGGCCCCGGCCCGCTGGACGCCTACGCCGTCACGCCCGCGCTGCGCGAGTGGTACGTCTCCGACGACATCGAGGAACTGGAGTACGCGGCGCTCAACCGGGCCGCGCAGGGCTCGCTGCGCCGGCTCGCGGCCGACCCCGACGCCCCGCGGCGCCGGGTCGTGGTGGCCGTGGACGTACCGGAAGGCACGGCCGTCGCCGACCCCGACCGGGGCCTGGACCAGACGGCGCTGGGCGAGGTGCGGATCGCCGGTCCGGTGCCGATGGCGAAGGCCGCGGCGGTGCACGTGGACTCCGACGACGCGGTCCAGGACGTCACGGCGGCCGCCGGCGCGCTGGGTGCCGCGGACCTCGGCGACGAGGACGCGCGGTTCACGGTGGACGGCGCGGAGGACCACGAGCTGATGTGGTTCGGCGTGCAGGAGATCCCGAATCTGATCGCCGGGCGCTGAGCGCGGGGCGGCTGAGAGCCTGACGGCCCGCCGGCCCGCGCCGGAGCCGTCCGTGACTGGGCTGTCAGTGGTCATGGGTACGGTCTTGGACATGGGGACGCACGCGACGCACATCGTCTGGGACTGGAACGGGACGCTCTTTCACGACACCGAAGCGGTGATCGGCGCGACCAACGCCGCCTTCGCCGAGCTCGGCCTGCCCCCGATCACCCTGGCGCGCTACCGCGAGCTGTACTGCGTCCCGATCCCGCGGTTCTACGAGCGGCTGCTGGGGCGGCTGCCGACGGACGCGGAGTGGCTGGTCATGGACGAGGCGTTCCACCGGCACTACGCCGTCCACCGGCCCGCGTGCGGCCTCGCGGAGGGCGCCGAGCAGGTGCTGGAGAGCTGGCAGCTGGCGGGCCGCAGTCAGTCGATCCTGAGCATGTACGGGCACGACGAGCTGATGCCGCTGGTGCGGGGCTTCGGCATCGAGGAGCGTTTCGTGCGCGTGGACGGCCGTACGGGGCCGTCGGGCGGCAGCAAGAGCGAGCACATGGTGCGCCACCTGGCGGCCCTGGCCACCGGCGCGTCCGGGAACGGCCACGCGTCCGGGAACGGCGGCGCCGGACGGACGGCCCCGGACCGTACGGTCGTGATCGGTGACGCGGTGGACGACGCGGTGGCCGCCCGGCGCGTGGGCGCCCACGCGGTGCTCTACACGGGCGGGTCGCACAGCCGGGCCAGCCTGGCGGCCGCGGGGGTGCCGGTGGTGGACACCCTGGCGGAGGCCGTGCGGCTGGCGGAGGAGATAGCCGCGTAGGGCGGGTGCCGCGCGCCCGCCCTACGCCACCCTGGTCCCTGTCCGGACCGGCCCGCCCGGGGGTGGGTCAGGTCACCGGCGCCTTGGCCCGCAGCACCGCGATGAACTCGCGCATCCACCCGGAGTGGTCCGGCCAGGCGCGGGAGGAGACCAGGGTGCCGTCGACGACGACCTCGGCGTCCCGGAAGGCGGCGCCGGCGGCCTGCATGTCCATTTCGAGGGCGGGGTAGGCGGTGACCCGGCGCCCGTTGAGGCCGCCGATCGCGGCGGTCAGCAGCGGGCCGTGACAGATCTGGGCGACGGGCTTGTCCGCGTCGAAGAAGGACTTCACGAGTTTGCGCAGCTCGGGGTCGTTGCGCAGATATTCGGGCGCCCGTCCGCCGGGCACCACGAGCGCGACGTACTGCCCCGGGTCGACCTCGGAGAAGGCCAGGTCGGCGGGCCAGGTGTAGCCGGGTTTCTCGGTGTAGGTGTCGAATCCCGGTTCGAAGTCGTGCACGACCAGCCGCAGTGTCTTGCGGGCGGGGGCGGCGACATGCACGTCGTAGCCCTCCTCGCGCAGCCGCTGGTAGGGGTAGAGGACCTCCAGGGACTCCGCAGCGTCGCCGGTCACGATCAGGATCTTGGCGGCCATGCCGTCCACCTCCGCTCGGGTCGCGCACCGCGCGCGGACGTGCCGTTGGTCACATCCGTGCGCCCGTAAGGCGTTCCTCGGTGTCCCGCTCAACGTCCTCCGGATCGCCGTCCTTGCCAAGCCCCCGCGGGATACCGTGGGATTCCAGGGATGCGGCGCACGGACCCGTCGCTGTCCGGATCGTCAAATTTCGGCTAGTGGTTTTGTACACAGCTGGACCATGACGGCACCCCGGCCGGGAGCGATAGCCTTGCCTCGTGATCAGCGCGATAACCCGCGGGGGCATCGAGGCCCTCGTCGTGCGCCCGGGACAGCACAGTGACCGGGCGGCCGCTGATCGTTGCGATCAGGACCGGAAACCGACCCCGACCGGGTCGGTGCCGAGCGGTCCGGCCATCGCGCATCGCGGCACAGCGTCGTCCCCGACCGGACACTTCCCCGCGTTGCGGCGGGGGAACCCTCACCGGTCGTTCCGGCGTCGTGCAGCTTCCACGGAGTTCATCCACAACGTCACGCAACGGCGCGCGACAGGAGCCAGAGGACATGCAGACCAAGCTGGACGAAGCCAAGACCGAGCTGCTCGCGCGGGCTGCCCGGGTCGCTGAAAGCAGCCCGGCCGGGGGACAGGCACCGGTGCAGGGTCTCGACCCGGACACCCTCCTGGGATACCTCCAGCGCTACTACCTGCACACCGCGCCGGAGGACCTGACCGGCCGCGACCCGGTCGACGTCTTCGGCGCCGCGCTCTCCCACTACCGGCTGGCCGAGACCCGGCCGCAGGGCACCGCGAACGTCCGGGTGCACACCCCGACGGTCGAGGAGAACGGCTGGACCTGCAGCCACTCCGTCGTCGAGGTCGTCACCGACGACATGCCCTTCCTGGTCGACTCGGTCACCAACGAGCTGTCGCGTCAGGGCCGCGGCATCCATGTGGTGATCCACCCGCAGGTGATCGTCCGCCGTGACGTGACCGGCAAGCTGATCGAGGTCCTCGACAACACGTGCGACGCGCACGGCCGGACCGGCAAGGACAAGGCGGGCCACGGCAAGGGCCGGGACCTGCCGCACGACGCGCTGATCGAGTCGTGGATCCACGTCGAGATCGACCGGGAGACCGACCGCGCCGACCTCAAGCAGATCACCGCCGACCTGCTGCGGGTGCTGTCCGACGTGCGGGAGGCCGTCGAGGACTGGGAGAAGATGCGCGACGCCGCGCTGCGCATCGCCGACGAGCTGCCCACCGAGCCGACCGCCGACGACCTGCGTGACCAGGAGGTCGACGAGGCCCGCGAGCTGCTGCGCTGGCTGGCCGCCGACCACTTCACCTTCCTCGGCTTCCGCGAGTACGAGCTGACCTCGGTGCCCGGCGAGTCCGGCGCCGAGGAGGACGTGCTGACCGCCGTGGCCGGCACCGGCCTCGGCATCCTGCGCTCCGACCCGGCGCACAGCGAGGGCGACGACGGCCACCCCGTCTCCCCGTCGTTCAACCGGCTCCCCAAGGACGCCCGCGCCAAGGCCCGCGAGCACCGGCTGCTGATCCTGACCAAGGCCAACAGCCGCTCCACCGTGCACCGCCCCTCGTACCTCGACTACGTGGGCGTCAAGAAGTTCGACGCCCAAGGCAACGTCGTCGGCGAGCGCCGGTTCCTCGGCCTGTTCTCCTCGGCCGCGTACACCGAGTCCGTACGCCGCGTGCCGGTCATCCGCCGCAAGGTCGCCGAGGTGCTGGACGCCGCGGGCTTCACCGCCAACAGCCACGACGGCCGCGACCTGCTCCAGATCCTGGAGACCTACCCGCGCGACGAGCTGTTCCAGACGCGCGTGGACCAGCTCCAGTCCATCGTCACCAGCGTGCTGTACCTCCAGGAGCGCCGCCGGCTGCGGCTGTACCTGCGCCAGGACGAGTACGGGCGCTACTTCTCGGCGCTGGTCTACCTGCCCCGCGACCGCTACACCACCGGCGTACGGCTGCGCCTGATCGACATCCTCAAGGAGGAACTGGGCGGCACCAGCGTCGACTTCACCGCCTGGAACACCGAGTCGATCCTGTCCCGGCTGCACTTCGTCGTCCGGGTCGAGCCCGGTGCGGCCCTGCCGGACCTGACCGACGCCGACGCCGAGCGCATCGAGGCGCGGCTGGTCGAGGCCGCCCGTTCCTGGGCCGACGGCTTCGCCGAGGCGCTGACCGCCGAGGTCGGCGAGGAGCGCGCCGCGGAGCTGCTGCGCCGCTACAACCACGCCTTCCCCGAGGGCTACAAGGCCGACAACCCGCCGCGCAGCGCGGTCGCCGACCTCCAGCACCTGGAGAAGCTGACGGCGAAGGGCGGCAACGACTTCGAGGTCAGCCTGTACGAGCCGGTCGGCGCGGGCCCCGACGAGCGCCGCTTCAAGATCTACCGCACGGGTGAGCCGGTCTCCCTGTCCAAGGTCCTGCCGGTGCTGAACCGCCTCGGCGTCGAGGTCGTCGACGAGCGGCCGCACGAGCTGCGCTGCACCGACGGCACCACCGCCTGGATCTACGACTTCGGGCTGCGCATCCCCGAGCGGATGAACGGCGACGACGCGCGCGAGCGGTTCCAGGACGCCTTCACGGCGGTGTGGACCGGCCGCGCGGAGAGCGACAACTTCAACAAGCTGGTGCTGCGGGCCGGTCTGAACTGGCGCCAGGCGATGGTGCTGCGGGCGTACGCCAAGTACCTGCGGCAGGCCGGTTCGACGTTCAGCCAGACGTACATGGAGGACACCCTCTCCAACAACGTCCACACCACCCGGCTGCTGGTCAGCCTCTTCGAGGCGCGGATGTCCCCGGAGCGGCAGCGGGCCGGCACCGAGCTGACCGACGGGCTGCTGGAGGAGCTGGACGGCGCGCTGGACCAGGTCGCGAGCCTGGACGAGGACCGCATCCTGCGGGCCTTCCTCACCGTCATCAAGGCGACGCTGCGCACGAACCACTACCAGAAGGACGACGGCGGACAGCCGCACTCCTACCTGTCGATGAAGCTCGACCCGCAGGCCATCCCGGACCTGCCGGCGCCGCGCCCGGCGTACGAGATCTGGGTGTACTCGCCGCGCGTCGAGGGCGTGCACCTGCGCTTCGGCAAGGTGGCGCGCGGTGGTCTGCGCTGGTCGGACCGGCGCGAGGACTTCCGTACGGAGGTGCTCGGCCTGGTCAAGGCGCAGATGGTGAAGAACACCGTCATCGTGCCGGTCGGCGCCAAGGGCGGATTCGTCGGCAAGCGGCTGCCGGACCCGTCGGTGGACCGCGACGCGTGGCTGGCGGAGGGCATCGCCTGCTACAAGACGTTCATCTCGGGTCTGCTGGACATCACCGACAACCTGGTCGGCGGTGAGGTCGTGCACCCCGCGGACGTCGTACGGCACGACGAGGACGACACGTACCTCGTCGTCGCGGCCGACAAGGGCACCGCGACGTTCTCCGACATCGCCAACGAGGTCGCCGAGTCGTACGGCTTCTGGCTCGGTGACGCGTTCGCGTCCGGCGGCAGCGCCGGGTACGACCACAAGGGCATGGGCATCACCGCCCGCGGCGCCTGGGAGTCGGTCAAGCGGCACTTCCGCGAGCTGGGCGTCGACACCCAGAGCGAGGACTTCACCGTCGTCGGCGTCGGTGACATGTCCGGTGACGTGTTCGGCAACGGCATGCTGCTCAGCGAGCACATCCGGCTGGTCGCCGCCTTCGACCACCGGCACATCTTCCTCGACCCGACGCCGGACGCGGCCACCTCGTACGCCGAGCGCCGCCGCCTGTTCGAGCTGCCGCGCTCCTCGTGGGCGGACTACGACACCAAGCTGCTGTCCCAGGGCGGCGGCATCCACCCCCGTACCGCCAAGTCCATCCCGATCAACGCACAGGTGCGGGCCGCCCTCGGCATCGAGGCGGGCGTCAAGAAGATGACCCCCGCCGACCTGATGCGGGCGATCCTCGGCGCGCCGGTGGACCTGCTGTGGAACGGCGGCATCGGCACGTACGTGAAGGCGGCGGCCGAGTCGAACGCGGACGTGGGCGACAAGTCCAACGACGCGATCCGCGTCAACGGCGAGGACCTGCGGGTCAAGGTCGTCGGCGAGGGCGGCAACCTGGGACTGACCCAGCTCGGCCGGATCGAGTTCGCCCAGAACGGCGGCAAGATCAATACCGATGCGATCGACAACAGCGCCGGTGTGGACACCTCCGACCACGAGGTGAACATCAAGATTCTGCTGAACTCGGTCGTCGCCGACGGCGACATGACGGTCAAGCAGCGCAACAAGCTGCTGGCCGAGATGACCGACGAGGTCGGCGCGCTGGTGCTGCGCAACAACTACGCGCAGAACACCGCCCTCGCGCTGGCCCAGGCGCAGTCCGCGAGCATGCTCTCCGCCCAGCAGCGCTTCATCCGCCGCCTGGAGCGCGACGGGGACCTGGACCGGTCGCTGGAGTTCATGCCCGTCGACCGGCAGATCAAGGAACGGCTGAACGCCGGCCGCGGTCTGACCCAGCCCGAGACCGCCGTGCTCCTCGCCTACACGAAGATCACGGTCGCCGACGCGCTGATCCAGACCGGGCTGCCGGACGACCCGTACCTCCAGCACCTGCTGCACGCGTACTTCCCCAGCGCGCTGCGGGAGCGGTTCGCCGAGCAGATCGACGCACACGCGCTGCGCCGCGAGATCGTCACGACCGTGATGGTCAACGACACCGTCAACTCCGGCGGTACGAGCTTCCTGCACCGGATGCGGGAGGAGACCGGCGCGGCCCTCGAAGAGGTCGTACGGGCGCACACCGCGGCCCGCGCGATCTTCGGGCTCGGCACGGTCTGGGACGCCGTCGAGGCCCTCGACAACGCCGTCACCGCCGACGTGCAGACCCGTATCCGTCTGCACTCGCGGCGTCTGGTGGAGCGCGGCACCCGCTGGCTCCTCAACAACCGCCCGCAGCCGCTGGAACTCTCCGAGACCATCGGCTTCTTCGCGGACCGGGTCGCCGGGGTCTGGGCCGAACTGCCCAAGCTGCTGTGCGGCAGCGACCTGGAATGGCACCAGCGCATCCTGGACGAGCTGACCGAGGCCGGAGTCCCGGCGGAGCTGGCCACCCGGGTGGCCGGGTTCTCCTCCGTCTTCCCGGCGCTGGACATCGTGGCCATCGCGGACCGGACCGGCAAGGAGCCGCTGGACGTCGCCGAGGTCTACTACGACCTGGGCGACCGGCTGCGGATCAACCAGCTCCTGGACCGCATCCTGGAACTGCCGCGCAACGACCGGTGGCAGTCGATGGCCCGCGCCTCCATCCGCGAGGACCTGTTCGCCGCGCACGCGGCGCTGACCGGCGACGTGCTGTCGGTGGGCAGCGACTCCGCGACGCCGGAGGAGCGGTTCAAGGCGTGGGAGGAGAAGAACGCCGCGATCCTCGGACGCGCGCGGACCACGCTGGAGGAGATCCACGGGTCGGAGGGCTTCGACCTGGCGAACCTCTCGGTCGCGATGCGGACGATGCGGACGCTGCTGCGTACGCACAGCTGACGCGCACCACGTCGGGACGGCGGCGCGGTCCGGCACTGCCGGGCCGCGCCGCCGTCGTCGCGGGCGCCTTGCCTCTCGCGCTCCCCGGCGCGCTACCTCGCTCCCCGCTCGTACGCCGTCACGACCTCCTCCGTCGGCCCGTCCATCACCAGTTCGCCCTTCTCCAGCCACAGCACCCGGTCGCAGGTGTCGCGGATGGCCTTGTTGTTGTGGCTGACCAGGAAAACGGTGCCGGCTTCTGCGCGGAGTTCGCGGATGCGGGCCTCGGAGCGCTTCTGGAAGGCGCGGTCGCCGGTGGCCAGCGCTTCGTCGATCAGCAGGACGTCGTGGCTCTTGGCGGCGGCGATGGAGAAGCGCAGCCGGGCCGCCATGCCCGAGGAGTACGTACGCATCGGCAGCGAGACGAAGTCGCCCTTCTCGTTGATGCCGGAGAAGTCGACGATGTCCGGGTAGCGGTCGCGGATCTCCGCGCGGGACATGCCCATGGCGAGCCCGCCGAGGACGATGTTGCGCTCGCCGGTCAGGTCGTTCATCAGGGCCGCGTTCACGCCCAGGAGTGACGGCTGGCCGTGGGTGTGGACGCGGCCGGCCGCGGGCGGCAGGAGCCCGGCTACGGCCCGCAGCAGCGTGGACTTCCCCGAGCCGTTGGAGCCGATCAGACCGATCGCCTCACCCTTGTGGGCGACGAAGGTGACGCCCTTGACGGCGTGCACCGCACGGACGGCGGTGCCCGGCCGGCGGCGGACGATCCGGTTCAGGGCGGCCGTCGCGCCGCCCTTGCCCGCACTGCCGCCGTGCACCGTGTAGACGATGTGGACGTTGTCGCAGATGACGGTGGGGGCGCGGTCGTCGGCGGGCGCGGGGGTGCGTTCGATGGGTGCGGGGGTGTGTTCGATGGTGGTGTCAGCCACGGCCGTACTCCTCCTCGGCCTTCCAGAAGAAGACGTAGCCGGCGGCGCCGGCCAGCAGGGCCCAGCCGAGGGCCAGCGGCCACACGTGCGGCGACAGGTCCTGGGCGCGCACCGTGTCGATCAGGGCGTACCGCATCAGGTCGATGTAGATCAGGGCGGGATTGCAGTTCAGGACCACCGAGACGAGGTGGGGCGCGCTGCTCGTGAACGTGGAGAGGTTGTAGAAGACGCCGGACACGTACATCCAGGTACGCAGCACGAACGGCATCAACTGCGCGGTGTCCGTGGTCTTCGCGCCGATACGGGCCATGGCCAGGGCGAGGCCGGTGTTGAAGACCGACTGGAGCAGCAGGGCGGGGACCATCAGCAGCCAGTGCCACGTCACCGGTACGCCGCAGATCAGCACGATGGCCGCCAGTACACCCATGGAGCAGATGAGCTGCTGGAGCTGGATGAGGGTGTGCGCGACGGGCAGCGCGGCGCGCGGGAAGTGCAGGGCGCGGACCAGGCCGATGCTGCCGGAGACGGCGCGGGTGCCGGCCAGGACCGTCGACTGGGTGAAGGTGAAGACGAAGATCCCCGTGCACAGGAACGGGATGAAGTTCGGGATGCCGCGGTCGGTGTGCAGCAGCATGCCGAAGATCAAGTAGTAGACGCCCGCGTTGAGCAGCGGAGTCATCACCTGCCAGAGCTGGCCCAGCCGGGCCGTGGTGTACGTGGCGGTCAGCCGGGCGGTGGCGAAGGACGCGATGAAGTGGCGGCGCGCCCACAGGCGGCGGGTGTACTCCCGCAACGGCGGGCGGGCGCCGCTGACGGTCAGGCCGTACTGCTCCGCGAGCGCTTGCAGGCCGGGGTCGGGCGGGGCGGCGGCCGGGGCCACGGGCGACGCCTCGGCGGAGCGGGCCGGCGGGGTGAGGGTCTGGGACATGCGGGCGGTCGCCTCCGGGTGGGTGGGGGAGGGACGGAGGAGCACGGACTACGTCAGAACGCTCCCGTATCGTCGTAACGGTGCCGAGCGTACGACCGCGTTACGTCGAAACGCAACCGTTCCGTCGCGACGTGCCCGTTCCGTCGTGGCGCTACGATCAAGGCATGGCAAAGGACGGCACGGAAATGACCAGGACACCGGGCGTACCGGGCGGGCGGCGGGCGCCGGCCGGAGCCGCCGTACTGCGCGAGGAGAAGACCGAGGCGATCCGCGCCGCGGTCTTCGAGGAGCTGGCGGCGGTGGGGTTCGCGCGGATGTCCATCGAGGGCATCGCCCGGCGGGCGGGCGTCGGCAAGACCGCCGTCTACCGGCGGTGGCGCTCCAAGCTGCACCTCGTGCTGGACGTGGTCTCCGCGGTGGCCGCCGAGGGCCTGCCGACGCCGGACACCGGGTCGCTGCGCGGCGACGTACGGATGCTGCTGGAGGTCGCGGCCCGCGCGCTGCGGCACCCGGTCGCCTCGCAGATCATTCCGGACCTCCTCGCCGAGGCCGCACGCAGCCCCGAGATCGCCGAAGCGCTGCGCACCGCCCTGCTCGACAGCCAGCAGGGCGTCGCGGCGGCGATGGTGGCCCGCGCGGTCGAACGCGGCGAGCTGCGCCCGGAAGCCGACGCGCGCCTGGCACTCGACCTGATGACCGGCCCGCTCTACTGGCGCCTGATGGTCGTGCGCGACGAACTCCCGAAGACCTACCTGGACGAACTGGCCCTCGCGGTGGCGTCGGCCCTGGAGGCGTAGCACCGCATCCCCTGGCCCCGGCCCTGACCGGGGACTACCTCCGGCCCGTCCCCGTCCCCGTCCCCGACCGCGGACTGCCCCCGGCCCGGTCCCGCGCCCGGCCCGATCCCGCCTCCGGCCGGGTCCTCCCCCCGGCCCGATCCCGCCCCCGGCCGGGCCTCCGCCCCCGGCTCCCCCACGCCCACCCCACAACCCCGGACCAATCAGGCGAGCGGCACGCGCCGCGCGGCCGAATACTGGGGAGGTGCAGTGCGCGAGGTGGCTCATTCCGGTGTGAGTCGGACGGTTACGAGTGGGGCGTTGCCGGGCGCCGTGGAGGACGTGACCTGTGCCGACGCATCCGTCCCGGTGGTCCCGACGGCGGCTGCTCCAGGTTGCCGGGGGCGGCGCGGCCGCGGTGACGGCCGGGGCCGGGGGATGGGCCTGGTTCGGGCCGGGCATGCCGCTGTCGCAGGTGGCCGATCCGGCGCTGGAGCGGAAGGCCGCCGCGTCCGGCGCGGAGCAGGCGTTCCTGCACGTCATCGCGCACGCCGACGACTCGCTGTACTTCATGAACCCGGCGCTGGAGCAGTCGGTGCGCAGCGGCGCCCGGTCGGTGACGGTGTGTCTGACCGGCGGCGAGTCGGACGGCCGCAACACCGCCGAGCACGGGCGAGGGGACCGGCTGTCGCCGCGCGACCGCCCGGCGTTCGCGCGCGCCCGTACCAACGGGCTGCGGGCGGCGCACGCGGTGATGGCCACCGGCGACCCGCTCAGCCCCTGGGACGTCGAGGCCATCTCCCTGCTGCCCGGCTTCCAGGTCGAGATCCAGACGCTGCGCGCCGCGCCGCGGAACCAGCTCGTCTTCATGGAGCTGGTGGAGGCGCGGACCGTCTCCGAGCCGCGCGCGCGGAGCCTGCGCGGGCTGTGGCTCGGCGCTGTCGACGTGCTGCCCACGCTGCGGCCGGAGGGCACTCCCGTGCAGCGCGTGTTCCAGTACACCCGTGAGCAGGTCGTCGCGTCGCTGACGGCTCTGCTGGAACGGGTGCGGCCCACCGTGGTGCGCACCCTCGACCCGAACGCGGTGCACGCCCCGCACCGGCCCCCGCCCACCGACGACCGCAAGCTGCGCGGCTTCCTGTACTACGACCACCAGGACCACATCAGCTCGGCCTGCTTCACGCAGGCGGCGCTGGCGGCCTACTGGGGCCGTGCGCACAGCCGCCCCACCGTCGTGGAGAACTACATCGGGTACGAGGCGGGCGTGCTGCCCAACAACGTCGACCTGGCGACCGCCCGGCGCAAGGGCGAGCTGCTGTCCGTGTACGGCTGGGCGGACGGTCGCGACTGCGGCGACCGGGCGGGCTGCGGCGACCGCAAGGTCGGCGGCTCGGCGTTCGACGGCTGGTCACGCGACTGGACACGCAGCACCCGGCTGCGCGCCCCCGGCTCGAACAGTTGGCTGCGGCCCCTGAAGGACGGCCGGCTCGCCGCCTTCGCCGTCCTGGACGGCACCGCCGTGTGCTGGGCCGAGACCGCGCCCGGCAACGGCACCTTCAGCGGCCCGCACCGGCTCGGCGGCGGCTTCCTCCAGGGCCAGGTCCATGCCGTGAGCCATCCCGGCGGGGCGCTCCAGCTCTTCGTCTCCCGTACGGTCCTGCCCGCCCGCAACCACGCGCACCGCCGCGAGCTGCTGACCGCCCTGCAGAACGGCACCGCGCGGGACGGCGTACCGACGTTCGGCCCGTGGGAGTCGCTGGGAACTCCGGACGCCGCGCCGGTGAAGTCCCTGGAGACGGGCTTCCCGGCGGCGGCCGTCGGCCAGGACGGCACGGTGCACGTCTTCGCCCGCGACTGGCGCGGCGGCATCGCGTACCGCAGCGGCGCCCAGGGCGGGGACTGGTCGCTGTGGCGGCACCTGGAGGCACCGACGGCCTCCCCGGGGGCGGCGGGCCGGGTGCCGGCCGTCGTCGACGGCCTGGACGCGTGCGTGGACTCCGAAGGGCTGGTGCACGTCGTGGCGCCCAGTGACCGGGCCGTGCACCACTGGGTGTCGAGGGAGGCGGGGCAGATTCCGGAGCCCTCCGGGGACACCGGGCTGCCCGAGCCCGGGGGCCCGCTGAGCCTGGTGCCGCTGGGTGGCGGGGAGGTGCGCCTCGCGTACCGGCAGAGCGGCACGGCCCAGGTGCTGCTGGCCGAGCGGCGGCCGCGGCCCGGCTCCTGGCGGCTGTCGGCGCGGTACGAGCCGGTCGGCGGGTACGGGCGGGTGGCCCTGGCGGCCGTCGGCAAGCCCGCGCGGACCGTCGTGCTCGCGGGACGGGACAACGCGGGCCTGCTGCGGTACGCGCTGAGCGACGCGGGGCAGGACACGCCCGGCCGCTGGCTGACGGGGAAGGTGCCGCACTCGGGCGCGGCGGCCGTCGGCCAGGACACCGACGGGCGCGCGGTGCTGGCCGTCCTCGGCAACGACGGGCGGCTGCACGTGGTGCGGCAGCGGGACGTGGGGGCGGACGGTGCGTTCCAGGAGTGGCGGGCCCAGCCGGCCCGGCGGGGTCAGAGCGGCCCGGTGAGACGCGCCGGCTGAGCCTCGTCACCCGTACGGCCGTCCCCCTCGCCGGCCGGGACGGCCTCCCCGGCCGTTCCGGCAGCCCGCCCCGGCACCAGGATGCGGGTGGACACCAGATAGGTGAACGGGATCGCCAGTACCGCCGCGAGCAGCGGCGCGACGCGGGTGCCGAGCCCGCACCAGTTCACCAGCACCACCAGGCCCGCGCTCTGCACCAGGTAGTTGGTGACCTGGGTGAGCGGGAAGAGCAGGAACTTCTTGCGGCTGGGCCGGGTGCGGTAGGTGAAATAGGTGTTCAGGAAGAACGAGCCCACCATGCTGAGCAGGAAGGCGATCGTGTAGGCGGCGAAGTACGGCATCCAGGGGTGCAGCGCCAGGTAGCAGCCGTAGAAGGTGAGGGTGTTGACGCCGCCGACGACGGCGAAGCGCAGCAGCCGCCCGATCGGGAGCCGCCCGAGCGGGAACCGGCCCCGGGGCGGACGGTGGCGGTACGGCCGACGCCTCATCGGCGGGTCCGCCCGGCGACCCGGGCCGTGGGGGTGTGGGTGGGCGCCGTCCCGTTGGTCTCCTTGACCAGGAAGTGCGGGCGCCGCTTGGTCTCGTAGTAGATGCGGCCGATGTACTCGCCGATCAGGCCGAGCATCACCATCTGGAGGCCGCCCAGGCCCACGATGATCGCCACCAGCGTCACATAACCGGGCGCGGTGATGCCGCCGACGACGGCGGCGCCGACGATCCACAGGGCGTACGCGGCGGCCAGCGCGGCCAGGCTCAGGCCCGTGTAGATCGCCACCCGCAGCGGGCGGCTGTTGAAGGAGATCATGCCGTCGATGCCGTAGTTGACCAGGGCGCCGAAGCACCACTTGGTGCGGCCGCCCTCGCGCCGGGCGTTGCGGTAGTCGAAGGTGACGGTGTCGAAGCCTATCCAGGAGAACAGGCCCTTGGAGAAGCGGTTGTACTCGGGCAGCGAGACCAGCGCGTCGACGGCGGTGCGGGACAGCAGCCGGAAGTCGCCGACCCCGTCGGCCAGTTCCACGTCCACCCACTTGTTGACGGCGCGGTAGTACAGCCGGCTGCACGCGCTGCGCAGCGGTTTGTCGCCGTCCCGGCTGCGCTTGGCGATGACCTGGTCGTGGCCGAGCTGGTAGAGGTCGAGCATCTTCTCGATGAGCTGGGGCGGGTGCTGGAGGTCGGCGTCCATCAGGATGACGGCGTCGCCGCTGGCCTCCTTCAGGCCCGCGAGCATCGCCGCCTCCTTGCCGAAGTTCCGGCTGAAGGAGAGGTAGCGGGTGGTGGGGCGGTGCTGGTGGGCGAGGGTGCGTATCCGGTGCAGGGTGCCGTCGGTGCTGCCGTCGTCGACGTAGCACAGCTCGTACTCGACGGCGAGCCGGCCGAGCACCACGCGGATCTCCTCGTCGAAGTGCCCGATGACTTCCTCTTCGTCGTAACAGGGGACAACGACCGAGAGCTTCATGGGGAGCCCTTTCGCCGGGGCGGAGCGCGGCGGGAGCCACCACGTCCCAGGCAGCAATTCTACTAATCAGATGAAATGTCACGATTCGAGCGGAGAGGGTGGGCGGTGTGCTCCGCCCCGGCGCCGCCGCACACCGCGGGTGACGGCCACGGCCGCCAGCACCCCCAGCGCGGCGCCGCTCGCCGCCAGCCCCGGCAGCAGTCCGGGCGGGCGGTACGCGCAGTCCAGGCGCGACGCACCCGCTCCGAGCGGTACGGCGATCAGACCGCCGAACGAGTGCGGGGCGCGGGAGGCGCCGCCGTCCACCCGGCAGCCCCAGCCGGTGACGGCCGGGACGGCGAGGACGGCCGTGCCGGTGCTGTGCGCGGGCAGCTCGGCGGACAGCCCGTGACCGCTCGACGAGAGCCGCACCGGGCCCTGTCTTTGCAGGTCCGCGACGGCGGCGGCGAGTTTTCCGCGGCTCAGGCAGCCGAGCGGGTGCTCGGGGACGCGCTGGGCCTTCGGGTTGCTGAAGGAGACGGTCAGCCGCCCGTCGGGCGGGGTGAGGCCCAGGCCCTTGACCGGGTTCGCGGTCGTCTCCCGGATGCCGAACCCGGGGGAGGTATGGCCGGCGGCCCGTACC
This sequence comes from Streptomyces sp. NPDC045470, assembly GCF_040646595.1. Taxonomy (NCBI): domain Bacteria; kingdom Bacillati; phylum Actinomycetota; class Actinomycetes; order Kitasatosporales; family Streptomycetaceae; genus Streptomyces; species Streptomyces sp. NPDC045470. The sequence goes on along the minus strand of NZ_JBEZAN010000001.1, from coordinate 1,449,091 downwards.
TTGCCGTGGTACCAGGGCGCGTACCAGAAGACGTCGGAGCCCGGCGTGCAACGGACCGTGAAGAGGGCCGCGCCGCCCCGGCGGGTCGCGGGCAGCCGCCACTCGCCGTCGACCACGCGCGGCACCGGACGCACGGCCCCGCTCCCGGGAACGGCCACCGCGTGGCCCCCCGCTGCCGGGCCCCCGGTGCCGCCGCCCCCGCCCACCGGGCGCAGCGTGGGCACCTCGTACACCCGCGCGCCCAGCAGCCGCTCCTGACGGGCGAAGACCGAGCCGCCGCCGACGCGCGGATCGGCGCGTACGTCGATGCCCCGCCCGGCGGCCCCGCGCCGCCGCTGGTCGAGGCCGTCCGCCGGCAGGCCGGGCCGTACGGTCAGCAGGGGTGCGGCGGCGGCCCGCCCCACGTCGACCGGACCGGCCTGCGGGCCGGTGCGGAAGCTGCTCACCGCCAGGACCGCGCGGCTCACGGGGTCCTCGACGCTGCGGAGGTGACGGCCGTGGATGTACCAGCCGCCGCCCAGCTCGCGCAGGGTGCGTGCGGTCCGTTCCGGCACATAGCTGCTGTAGTACGAGCCGCCTTCGCCGCCCAGCAGCAGGGGGTCGTTGTTGGCGAACTCGTGCGGTCCGGGGTCGGTGCGGGAGCGCGGCCAGTCCTCGTGCTGCTCGATCTCCCGGTGGACCGCGATCGAACGGTCGTCGAGCGTGATCTTCGGCTCCCACCAGGCGAGCTGGTCCCTGACGGCCGTCACGGAGAACGCCGCATAGGCCGACCCGAAGAAGACCGCGCAGGTCAGGGCGGCTGCGGCGAGGGTGCGTACGGTGCTGCGCGCGCGGTGCCGGGCCAGTGCCACCAGCGCCGCGAGCACCACCGCGCCGCAGCCCAGCACCAGGATCCAGGTGGCCGGGCCGACCACGCTGCGGCCGTGGCACAGCGCGGCGATCAGGGCGACCAGGACGGCGCCGGCCGCCAGCTCGCGCGGGCGCGGCCGGTGCGCCAGCGCCAGCCACGCGATGATCACCAGGAGCGCGCTGAGCACGAAGGAGGCGCGGTACGGGCTGCCGTTGGGGACCGCCAGGCCGTGCCACACCAGCAGCGTCGGCTTCCACACGAAGGAGACCGCGACGCAGGCGGCCAGGACGTACCAGGCGACGCGCGTACGGACCGGAACGGCGCGGACGAACGGGAAGGCGGCCACCAGCAGCAGCCCCAGCATCCCGATGAACAGGTGCGGCGCGGGCACCGAGCCGCGCCCGCCGGGCAGCAGCTCCGCGACGAAGTCCAGCGTCGGCGGCCGTCCCCGGTAGACCGCCTCCGGCGCGGGCCGGGACGCCTTGCTGGCCTTGAGGGTGACGGTGATCGCGGGGGCCGCCAGCAGGATGCCGGTCAGCGCCATGGCGGCGGCGCGGACCGACGCGCGGAGCCGGTGCCGTACGGAGAGGTCCGTGGCGAGCAGCAGGCGCAGGGCGAAGACCAGGGCCATGGCGAGGGTGGCCATCGCCGCGGTGTAGAAGTTCCCCGCCCAGGACACGCCGACGAGCAGGGTGCCGGCCACCCAGCGGCGCCGGTGCAGGCACCAGTCGGCGGCGATGCCGGTCAGCGGCAGCGAGACCAGGCCCCACATCCACATGGGGTCGGCGGTGCCGTCGCTCACGACCCAGGCGCAGGTGCCGTAGCCCACCGCGAGCAGCGCGCGCGGCCAGGGCGCGCCGGGGTGCAGCCGCCCGAGGAAGACGGTCATCAGGGCGGTGCCCAGGCCGATGCAGCCCAGCGTGACGAGGAACACCGGCAGCTCGGCCAGGTCGCGGGGGAAGAGGCCGACAAGCCAGGAGAACGGATTCATCAGATAGGTGAGGAAGTCGGCGAGAAAGGGCACGCCGTAACCGCTGTTCCAGTTGAGGAGCAGGTCACCGGTGGTGTTGCCGTGCAGCAAGTCCCACAGATGGGCGTGGAACGGTACGAACTGATTTCCGAGGTCGTTGACGGCGCGGGAGCGGGTACCGAACGGATAGCTGCCGAGCATCGTCATACCGAGGCAATAGGCACCCATGGCCAGCAATGCTGCGAAAGACGGCGCGCAGCGCGGCGTCGCCAGGCGCCGGGCCGGTGCGGTCGGCATTTTGATCGTCACATTCACGGGGCGGCCGCGCTTCCCTGGTCACCTGCGTATTGAGCGAGTAGATGCCGCTTTTGGGTGATGCGTTTTTCATGTACGGCATGTCGGGACCCGGATCTCGATGCGGGTGATCGTCCCCGGGTCGAGAGTCCTACGGTAAGCCAAATGTCCGCAATAATGCGGTTTGACAAGAGTGAGGTGCGGCGGCGAACGTGCGCTCGTACGCCGGTCGACGGCGTGCCGGGCCGGTCGCTGGCCAAGGTAGCTTTGGGATCCCGCAGCGCTATGAAAAGAGGATTGGGGTGCCCGTGCCTGACGTCTCCGTAGTCGTGATCGTCTATAACGACGCCGACCGGCTATCGACGGCCGTCCGGTCCGTACTGGACCAGACGCTCCACGGAGTCGAAGTTCTGATCGTCGACGACTGCAGCACGGACAGATCCTTCGACGTGGCCCGGCAGCTCGCCGCCGCCCACCCCGACCGGGTGCGGGCGCTGCAACTGCCGGAGAACAGCGGCGGCTGCGGAGCGCCCCGCAACCACGGCGTCCAGCACGCCACCGGCGCGTACGTGATGTTCCTGGACAGCGACGACGTCCTGGAGCCGAACGCCTGCCGCAACATGCTGGAGGCGGCCGAGCGCACCGGCGCCGACCTGGTCTCCGGCATGTGTGTACGGGTCGAGGTCGATTCCCGCAACAAGAAGCGGACCGAGTGGTATCCCTGGCTGTACTCCCGGACCCGGACGATCGAATCCATTTCCGAATTGCCCGACCTGCTGGTCTTCGACACGCTGTCGACCAACAAGTGTTACCGGCGTGAATTCCTCCTGGAGGCCGGGCTCGTCTTTCCCGTAGGCATCCACTACGAGGACCTGCTCTTCTCGGCCCAGGCGTACGTGGCGGCCCGGCGGATCACGCTGATCCCCAACCACGTCTACTTCTGGAACGTGTTCGAGAAGGCCGCCACCAAATCGATCAGCAACCGGCGCCACGAGATCGCCAACTTCGCGCACCGCATGGAGATCCACCGCCGGGTGGACGAACTGCTGGAGCGCGAGGGGCTGGACGACCTCAAATTCCACAAGGACGTCAAGTTCCTCAAGCACGACCTCGTGCTGCATCTGCGTGATCTTCCGCTGCTGGACGAGGACTACCGCCGCGAGTTCGCCCGGATGGCCAACGGCTATCTCGCCGGTATCGCCCCCGAGGCGTACGAACGCGTCCAGCGCATTCAGGCGATCTGCGCCTACCTCCTGGCCCGGGAGGACTGGGCGAATTTGATGCCCGCGGTGGACACACTGATCAACCGCGACAAACTCTCCGCACCGCTCGCCGAACGCGACGGCCGGATCTACTGGTGCGCCGAACACCTCGACGACCCCGAGGGCCGCCGGGTCCTGGACGTCACCGACGCCGGCTACCACACCCGCTCGGTCGGCAAGCTGTTCCTGCGCAACCAGCTCACCGCCTACGAGGACGACGGGCAGGGCACCGTCCGGCTGGCCGGCACCGTCGTCAACCCGCTCGGCAAGGTCGCCCCCGGCACCCCGCTGCGCGGCCGGCTCGAACTCAAGGCCCGCCGCAAGAGCCTCCAGGCGTTCTCCTTCCCGCTGACCTCCCTGCGCATCGCGGCGGACGGCCTGCACTGGGACGCCGAACTGGACCTCGCCCGCCGGCTGCGCCCGCTCGGCATGATCGACGCCGTCTGGGACGTCCGGCTGATCCTGGAGGCGGACGGCGTCACCACCCGCACCCGCCTGACCGTCGGCGGTGTCGACCTCGACAGCGCCCACGCGCTGCGGGTCCGCCCCCGCCTCACCCGGCTGGTCTCCGACCGCGTCGAGCCCGCCACCTCCAAGCGCGGCCACCTCACCTTCGTCCTGGACGCCCGGGGCAAGGCGGCCCGCCGCGCCAACGAGGTGCTGCGGCAGGCGCTGCGCAGCCCCGCGGCCGACCTCGCCAAGAGCGGGGTGCGCAAGGCCCGCAAGGCCCAGCGCGACCTGAACTCCGGCGAGACCAAGCTGCGCGTCTACCACGAGGTGTTCAGCAAGCTGCCCGTCCGCAAGGGCCTGGTCGTCTTCGAGAGCCACCTCGGCAAGCAGTACAGCGACAGCCCCCGCGCCATCTACGAGGAGATGCGCCGCCAGGGCGTCGACTTCGAGGCCGTGTGGTCCTACGACGGCAGGAAACCGGAGGGCTTCCCCCAGGACGCCACCCTCGTCAAGCGCTGGAGCTGGCAGTACCTGCGCGCCCTCGCCCAGGCCGAGTTCTGGATCGACAACCAGGGCTTCCCGCTGCGCCTGGTCAAGCGCCCGGAGACCACCTACATCCAGACCTGGCACGGCTCCGCCCTCAAGCGCATGGGCTTCGACGAGCCGCGCATGAAGCTCAAGACGCGGGCCGCCAAGGCGGACTTCCAGAAGGTCCTGGACCGCTTCGACCACTTCCTGGTCCGTTCCGAGCACGACGTACGGACCCTGGCCGGCGCCTTCCGGCTGCGCGACGAGGTGCTGCTGCGCAGCGGCTACCCGCGCAACGACGCGCTGGTCGCGACGCGCCGCGCCGAGGAGGCGGGCGGCGTGCGCGAACGCGGCCCGCTCGCCGAGGAGCTGGGCATCGGCGCGGACAAGACGGTGCTGCTGTACGCGCCGACCTTCCGCGCCAACCCCAACGGCTCGGTCCGTGGCTTCGAACTCCCCTTTGACGTGGACGAGTTCGCCGAGCGCTTCGGTGACCGCTTCGTGCTGCTGATGCGTTCGCACTACCTGAACAACGTGGTGCTGCCGCCCTCCGTACGCGGCAAGGTCATCGACGTCACCGGGCACCACGACATCACCCCGCTGCTCCAGCTGGCCGACGGCATGATCACGGACTACTCCTCCGTGATGTTCGACTACGCCCTGCTCGACCGGCCGATGCTGTTCTTCGCGTACGACTACGAGGAGTACGCCAACGAGGCGCGCGGCACCTACTTCGACCTCAAGGAGAAGGCACCGGGCCCGGTGCTGGGCACGGCCGAGGAGCTGTTCGCGGCGATCGAGGGCCTCAAGGCGGCGGACGACGGGCACCGGGAGGCGCGGCGCCGCTTCACCGCCGAGTTCGGCGAGTACGACCAGGGGGACGCGGCCCGCCAGATCGTCGGCCGGTTCTTCGGCGGCGACACGGGACGCGCCGCGGACAGCGGCCCGGCGCTCGGCGACGCGCTGCCCGGCCCCACCGTCATCACCGGCTCCGCGCACAGCGGTTCTTCCGTGAAGGGGGAAGCCCATGACCGGGCGTGACATCTTCATCGTCAACAACAACGTCGACGAGATGGGCGGTGTGACCACCTGGTCCCACCAGATGGCCCGGCTCTTCACCGGGAGCGGCCACCGGGTGCACGTCATCGGCGTCGTACCGGCCCCCGAGGAGCTGCGCGCCGACCTCGGCGACGACCTGCCGTACGCCACCACGACCCTGTACGACGCGCACCCGCCCAAGGCCGTGCCGGCCGCCCGCGGCATCAAGGGGCGCCTGAACATCGCCGAGCAGCGGCGCCGTGCCGCCCGCCAGGCCGGTATGCGGGAGCAGGCGGACAAGCTCAGCGCGCTGTTCCGCGGCGCCCGGCCGGGCGGCGTGGTCATCGTGACGCAGGTGTGGGCCATGGAGTGGGTGGCGCTCGCCGACACCGCGGGCCTGCCGGTCGTCGGCATGACCCACGAGTCCTACGACGCCTGCCGCAACTCCTCACGCTTCGGGCGGGTCAAGAAGTACTACAAGGACGTGGACCGGCTGCTCGCGCTCACCCGCGAGGACGCCGACCGGTGGATCCGCCAGGGCATGGACAACGCGGACTTCCTGCCCAACCCGCTGCCGGTGACGCCCGAGGTGCCCTCCGACCGCACCGCGAAGGTCGTCGCCAGCATCGGCCGGCTCTCCGACGAGAAGGGCGTCGACCTGCTCCTGGACACCTGGGCCCTGGTCGCGCCCGATCACCCGGACTGGACCCTGCGCATCTACGGTTCCGGCGACGACGAGGACATCCTCAAGAAGCAGGCCGCCACGCTCGGGCTGAACGGCTCGGTCGCGTTCATGGGCCGTACCGACGACGTGGCCGGTGCGCTGCGCGGCGCGTCCGTCTTCGCCCAGTCCTCCCGGGCGGAGGGCTTCCCGCTCTCCCTCATGGAGGCGATGGCCAGCGGCGTGCCGTGCGCGGCCTTCGACTGCGCGCCCGGCGTCCACGAGATCGTGCGGGACGGCGAGGACGGCCTGCTGGCCGTGGTCGGCAACACCACCGAACTGGCCCGCCACATCGACGCGCTGATCTCCGACAAGGAACTGCGCGACCGGCTCGGCACGGCGGCGCGGGAGAACGTCCAGCGTTACTCGACCGACCGCATCCTGAAGCGCTGGGAGGATCTCTTCGCCCTGCTGGAGCGCTGAGGCACCCTGGACGGGCCGGCCCCGCACCCCGCGGGCCGGCCCGTACCGGATGACGGAAGAGGCACACCGTGGCAGCAGACCGTCCGCCCGCCCCCGACGGCCGGGGCCCGCGCGACCCGGCCGTCTCCGTCGTCGTACCGGTGCACAACACCCGGCGCTACCTCGCACAGTGCCTGGGCTCCGTCTTCGCCCAGAGCCTCGGACCGGACGCCGTCGAGGTGATCGCCGTGGACGACGGGTCCGACGACGGCAGCGGCGCCTGGCTGGACGAACAGGCCCGTACGCACCCGAACCTGACCGTGATCCACCAGCCGCCGTCGGGCGGCGCCGGCCGGCCGCGCAACGTCGGCATGGACCGCGCCCGCGGCCGGTACCTCTTCTTCCTCGACTCCGACGACCACCTCGGCACCGAAGCCCTGGAACGGCTCACCGCCCTGGCCGACACCCACGGTTCGGACCTCGTCTACGGGCGCATAGTCGGCACCGGCGGGCGCCCGGCCCCCGTCGACCTGCGCACCACCAGCCCCCGCGTCACGCCCTGGGACTCGCCCGTCTACTGGACGCTGGCCGCCTACAAACTCTTCCGCCGCTCCTACGTCCAGGAGCGCGGACTGCGCTTCGTCGAAGGACGGCTGCTCGCCGAGGACCTGCCCTTCGGCATCCGCGCCCTGCTCGGCGCCGACACCGTCTCCGTCCTCGGCGACTACGACTGCTATTACCTCCAGGGCCGCGACGACGACTCCAACGCCACCCGCCAGGACCTCGACTGGCCCGAGCATCTCGGCTACATCGCCACCGTGCTCGCGCAGGTCGCGGAGCTGGTGCCGCCGGGCCCCGAGCGGGACACGCTCATGGTCCGCCACTTCCACGGCGAGATCCTCGCCCAGTTCGCCGCGCCGTACCTCGCCCGGGACGACGAGGGGCGCCGCGCCATGGCGAAGGCCGCCCGCCCGCTGGTCGAGTCCTACCTCACCGACCGGGTGCTGGCCGCCCTCCCGCCCCGGCTGCGGCTGCGCGCGCACTGTCTGCGCGAAGGGCTGGTGGACGAGCTGACCGCGATCGTCCACGCGGACACCGGGCGGGAGTCGGGGCCGCCGGTGGCCGGTGCGGACGGCCGGGAGTACGCCGCGTACCCGTACTTCCGCGACCCGGAGCGCGGCATTCCGGACGACTGCTACGCACTGCGGCCGGCGGGCCCCGCGGAAACGGCCTGAAAAGGCGTACGCCCCCGGCGGCACCGGGGGCGTACGAAGGTGCCCGGGTCAGGCGCCGGCGCGGTGGTGCTGCCAGCCCTGCCAGGCCGAGGTGATCATGTCGCGCACGTCGTGGCGGGCCTTCCAGCCCAGCTCATCGGCGATCCGGTCGGCGGCGGCGACGACCCGGGCCGGGTCGCCGGGACGGCGCGGGGTGACCTCGGCGACGGCGTCGGTGTGACCGGTGATCTCGGTGATCAGGTCGACCATCTCCTTGACGGAGACGCCCTCGCCACGGCCGATGTTCAGGGTCAGGTCGCGCACCGGGCCGGGCTCGGCGAGCTTGCGCGCGGCGGCCAGGTGGGCGTCGGCGAGGTCCGCGACATGGATGTAGTCGCGGATGCAGGTGCCGTCCGGCGTCGGGTAGTCGTCTCCGAAGATCCGCGGGGACGCGCCCTCGGTGAGCTTCTCGAAGACCATCGGGACGATGTTGAAGACGCCCATGTCGGCCAGCTCGGGGGTGGCGGTACCGGCCACGTTGAAGTAGCGCAGGCACGCGGTGTTGATGCCGTGCGCCTTGCCCGCCGCGCGCGCCATCCACTCGCCGACGAGCTTGGTCTCGCCGTACGGGTTGATCGGCGCGCAGGGGGTGTCCTCGGTGACCAGGTCCACGTCCGGCATGCCGTAGACGGCCGCGGAGGACGAGAAGACGAACTGGCCGACGCCGCCCGCCGCCATGGCCTCCAGCAGCGTCTGCAGACCGTGCACGTTCTCGCGGTAGTAGTGCAGCGGCAGCTCGACGGACTCGCCGACCTGCTTCTTCGCGGCGAGGTGCACGACACCGGTGATGCCGTGCTCGGCGATGGTCCGGTCCAGCAGCTCGCGGTCCAGGGTGGAGCCCACCACCATCGGCACGCCCTCGGGGACCCGGGCGGCCACGCCCGTGGAGAGGTCGTCGAGCACCACGACCCGCTCGCCCGCCTGCGTCATGGCCCGTACGACGTGGGCGCCGATGTAGCCGGCGCCGCCCGTGATCAAGTAAGACATCTCGCCATCCTAAGGGGGTCGTTGCTCGTCGGGTGGTGCGGTGCGGACGCCGGCGGGCGGCGTCCCGGGGGTCGCGCCGGCCGGATCCGGCGCGCTGACCGGGGCCGTCGCACGGCCTCCGCCGAGCCGGGCCCGGCCGTCGCCGGCCGGGCCGCTGTGACATGACTAACGAGCGCGCCCGCCGCCGCGACGCAGCTTGCGGGCCGCGATCTGCCACGCGGTACGCATACCGGACGCCATCCGCAGCGCCAGCGCGCCGCCGGTGGTCGCGTACGGCTGCGCCAGCAGCAGGCCGTGCCGGGCGCTGGGCAGCGCGTGCCGCCGCAGCCCGGGGCCGGTGGCCCGCAGCGCGGCGTGCAGGACGGAGCCGTCCGCGCAGCGCACCCGGGCGGTCAGGTCCCACGGCACGGGGGTGCCGGAGCCGCTGTCGCCGCGGACGACCAGGGCGCCGAGGTCGAGCGCCGTCTCCGCCGTCCACGCCTGTCCGGACGGATCCGGGGTGAGGGCGGCGGTGTGCACGGGCCCGCGGCGGCCGTCCGCCCGGCGGCGCAGCTCCACGTCGATGCCGACCGGCCCGGCGGCGGCCACCCGCCCGTACAGCTCGTGCACGCGCAGCCGCAGCAGGGAGCGGGTGCCGAGGACGGGCTCGGCGTCGACGGTCACCGGCAGCCGGTCGGCGGGCAGCGCGTCCAGGCCGTCCAGTTCGGCCCCGGGCAGGCCGGACGACCACACGGGACGCCCGCCGTCCCGCGCGTACGGCGGCAGCAGCCGTCCGGGGCGGGCCGCGAGCTGGGTGAGCCGGGCGGAGTCCACCGGCGCCTCGGAGGCGAGCAGGACCCGGGCGAGCCAGCGGGCCGGGGCGGTGGCGGCGAGCAGTTCGCTCTCCTCGAACCCGGCCAGGTACGCGCGGGTCAGCCGCCACCACTCCTGCCGGTAGTCCGCGCCGCGGGTGTGCAGCTCCCGTACGTACATCCGCAGGTCGTGGTCGAGGAACTTGGTGCGCGCCGCGTGCGCGAGGCCCTTGTGCCCGGCGTCGGCGAAGATCCGCACGCTGGTGCGGTGCGCCTCGATGCGGGACTCCCAGTTGGCGACGTCCTTGCGGTCCAGCGAGATCGACTGCTTCTTGGCGCTGCGCCGGACGTGCCAGACGTACACCTCGTCGGGGACCACCGCGAGGCGCGGGGCGGCGGCCAGCACCCGGGAGGTGAAGACGAAGTCCTCGTAGGTGAAGCGGCCGTCGGGGAAGAGGATGCCGTGGTCGAGGAGGAAGGCCCGGTCGTAGAGCTTGTTGACGCACAGGGTGTCGCCGACCAGCTCGGGGTGGGCGGTGACGGGAGCGAGCAGCGCGGGCGCGCGGTAGAGGTCCGGCTGCCAGGGCACCTCGCGCGGCCCCGGCAGCTCGCGGCGTACGCACAGGCCCGCCGTCACCGGGGTGTCGTGGCGCAGCGCGGCCCCCAGGAGGGCGTCGACGGCGCCCGCGGGCAGCACGTCGTCGCTGTCCAGGAACATCACGAAGCGGCCGGTGGCGGCCCGCAGCCCGTCGTTGCGGGGCGTACCGCAGCCGCCGCTGTTGTCCTCCCGGTGGATCACCCGCAGCCGTGGGTGCTCGCGCGCGAGGTCGTCCAGGACCCGGCCGGTGCGGTCGGTGGAGGCGTCGTCGACCGCGATCACCTCGGCGATCGCGTCCCCCTGCGCCAGCGCGGAGCGCACCGCCTCGCCGACCAGCGTGGCGTCGTTGTAGGCGATGACGACGATGCTGACCTGCGCGGACGGCGTGAGGGCAGGCCCCGGCCGCGGCTCTGGGGCTTCATTCACAGTCACTACATCTACATTTCGTGTCGGTGTGGTCGGCGCCGGAGGGCCGTGGCCTGCTCCTCTGCACCGAGGCCGCAAGCCGGCCCGCGGTTGCGTGCGCGCCCCTGCTCCGGGCCATCTTGCCGTCCCGCGCCCCGCGGCCGGGCGCGGGCCCCCGCCGTCCGCCGTGCGCGACCCCGCCGCCGGCGGTCCGTGGCTACCGCTCAACTCGCCCCGCGGCGGCGGGTCACCGGCCCTGGGCCGAACGGGTGACAGGCGCGATCGACACTGCGTAGCGCCGCGATTACGCTCTGCGTCCGTTCCTTCGCGCTCTCGGTCCCGCGAGCCCCGACCTTGGGATGGCCATGCCCCGGTTCAGCGTCATCGTCCCCGCCCGCGGCGTCCAGGGCTTCCTGCGCGCCTGCCTGGACTCCGTACTGGAGCAGTCCCACCGGGACGTGGAGGTGATCGCCGTCGACGACTGCTCGGCGGACGCCACCGGCGCGATCATCGACGAGTACGCGCACCGCGACCCGCGCCTGACCGCCCTGCACCAGCGCCGACCGAGCGGCGCGGGCCCGTCCCGCAACGCCGGTGCCGCGCTCGCCCGCGGCGACTACCTGCTCTTCCTCGACGGCGACGACACGCTGGCCCCCGGCGCGCTGGCCGCCGTCGACGCACGGCTGCGGGCGTGCGGCGAGCCGGACGTCCTGCTGTGGGACCACGAACGGATGGACGTCTGGGAGCGGCGGCGGCCCAGCGGCGACGGCGCCTTCCTGGAGGCGGTGGGGGACACGGTGTTCGACGCCGTGCAGTGCCCCGGCGTGCTCGGCGTGGAGCCCGCCGCGTGGAACCGGGCGGTGCGCCGCGAGCACTGGACCGGCCGGGGCCTGGCCTTCGCCGACGGCCCGTACGAGGACGTCCCGTACGCGTACGAGAGCCTGCTGACCGCCGGGCGCGTCGCGGCGCTGGACCGGGTGTGCGTCACCTGGCGCGAGCGGCGGCGGGGCAGCGCCGTCACCACACCCGGGCGCCACCACTTCGTCGCCGTCGAACGCTACGAGGAACTGTTCGCCCGGCTCGACGGCCTGCTGCCGGGGGAGCGGGACGGGGGCCGGGCCGGAGACGGAGATCGGGCCGGAGACGGCGGCGGTGCCGAGGGCGGGGCCGGTGCGCAGGCCGCGGCGGGAGACGGCCGGCTGCCGCCGCGGAGCGTCCTGCACGCCCGGATGACCGACCGGCTGCTGGCGATCCTCGACGACCCCGACCGCGTCGTGCCCGCCGACCGCGCCGCCTTCTTCCGCGCCGCGAGCCGCTGCATCCGCGCGCACCGGCCGGACGGCGCGCCGCTGCCGGCCGCGCTGCGCTCGTACCGCGCCTACCGGTCGCTGCACGGCGCGCAGGTGCTGCGGCGCGAGGTGGCCAAGGAGCTGCGGGACCGCGGCGAGGCCGCCGCCCGCTCGGCCTTCCGGCGCTACTACGGCCTGCGGCTGCACACCCCGCTCGACGCCGACCTGGTGCTCTACGGCGCCCGCGGCAACCGTGCGGTGACCGGCAACCCGTACGCCGTCGACCGCAAGGCCCGCGAGATCGCGCCCCAGTTGCACGGCGTCTGGGCCGTCCACCAGGACGCGGTGGACGCCGTCCCGGCGGGCGCGGACCACGTCACCGTCGGCTCCCGCCGCTACTGGGAACTGCTGGCCCGCGCCGCCTACCTGGTCACCGACGGCGACTTTCCCGGCGCGGCCGGGCGGCCGGGACAGATCTGCCTCCAGACCCACCAGGGCACCCCGCTGAAGGCCACCGGCCTGGACTCGCACCGCTACCTGGGCACCACGGCGGGGCCGGGCCCCGGCCGGGCCCTGGAACACGCCGACCAGTGGGACTACTGCCTCTCCGCCAACCAGCACTCCAGCGAGATCTGGGAACGCGCCTACCCCAGCTCGTACGAGACGCTGGCCACCGGCTTCCCCCGCAACGACCGGTACGCCACCGCCACCGCGGCCGACGTCCGCGCCGTGCGCGCCGCGCTCGGTGTCCGGCCTGGCGCGACCGCCGTCCTGTACGCGCCCACCCACCGCGACCGGCGGGACGGCGCCGTCCCGCCGCTGGACGTGGCCCGTCTCGCCGCGGCGCTCGGCCCGCGCTTCCAGCTCCTGGTCCGCGCGCACCCGTACAGCGGCCCGCACCAGGGCGCGGACCCCGGCACGGCCGCCCTCCAGGAGGCGGGCGCGGTCCTGGACGTTTCCGGCCACCCGCACATCGAGGACCTGTGCCTGGCCGCCGACGCGCTGCTGTGCGACTTCTCCTCGGTCCTGTTCGACTACGCCAACCTCGACCGGCCGATCGTCGTGCACACCGCCGACTGGGACGCCTTCCGGCTCACCCGCGGCGTCTACGTCGACCTGCTGTCCGGGCGGCCCGGCGACACCCCCGGCGTCCTCGCGGCGGACGAGGCGGACATCGCCGGAGCCTTCCACTCGGGGCGCTGGGACGGCCCGGCGGCGGCGTCGCTGCGGGCCGCCTTCCGCGAGCGCTTCTGCCAGTACGACGACGGGCTGGCCGCGGAGCGCGTGGTGCGCCGGGTGCTCCTCGGCGAGGACGACCTGCTGCCCCTGCTGCCGCCCGGCGAACGCCGTACCGCCCCGTCGCCCCGGGCCGCCGAACGGGCCGCGGCCCGGCAGGACGGCGCCAGGCGCACCCTCACGGGGCCCGGCGCGGTCGTCGGGTGACGGCGGGGCAGCGTGCGCTCAGCGGGCCGCCAAGCGGCGGCGGGCGGCGACGACGGCCTTGGTGATGAACGGCGGCAGGACGTTCACCGCGAGACGGCGGGCCGGACTCCGGCGGGCCCCGGCGGCGGCCGGACGGGACGCGGCGACGCGGACGGGCGTCCGCGCGCCGGAGGCGGGAGAGGCGGAGGGGGCCGCGGCAGCCGGGGCGGCGTCGCGCGAGGCTTCCGTACGGTGGCGGGAGACCGGGTGCGCGGGTTCCTTGGCGCTCTTGGCGCTCAGCCGGATCAGCGGCGCCCCGTTGACCTCCTGCACCTCGTGCCACACCCCCTCGCGGCCGGTCAGCCACGCCAGCAGCGCCGCCTGTACGGGCGCGGGGTCGCCCCAGGTGCCGTAGAACTTGGTCGGCGTGATGCAGATCGGACGCAGCGCCAGGCCGGTGACCGCCTGCCAGGTGGCGGCGGCCACCCCGGGGCAGTGCTCGGCGCGGAAGTCGTCGAGGACGACGACGCCCTGGGGCGTGAGCAGGTCGCGCACCGTGACGATGTCGCCGTGCACATGCTCGTACAGGTGCGAGGCGTCGATGTGCGCGAAGCGGCAGCTCCCCGGCTCGACATGCTGCGCCACGCTGGAGCTGAGCCCCTGCACGATCTCCGGCAGCTCGTCGTGGAAGGCCAGGTAGTTCGCCTCGAAGGCGCGGCGCGTCAGTGTGGCGTAGGACTTCGCCATCTCCTTGGAGTTGGAGGCGTCCTCGGCGGGTGAGTCGAACAGGTCGCAGACCGTGAAGCGGTCGCCGGGGCGCAGCCGGGCGCCGAGGAAGATGGCGCTCTTGCCCAGGTACACGCCGAGTTCGAGCAGGTCGCCCGGCTCGGCCCGGTCCTCCTGGCGGGCCAGGAACCAGTCGAAGAGCAACTGGTCGGCGGTGAAGAACCAGCCTTTGACGTCGGCCAGCCGCCCGGGGCGCGGGAGGTGTCCGTCACTGAGGTCTGCGGTGCGGGCAGTCATGTGCGGTCCGTCTCCAGACGGTCGAGGGGGTCGGGCCCGTGCGGCGCGCGGCGGCCCGCGCCGCGGCGGCCGTACCCGCCGTCGGCGTGCCCGTCATCGTGGGGCAGCAACGTGAACGGAAAGTGGCGCACGGCACAGCGTTCCCTTACGCCACCGCGCCCCGTTCCCGTACTGCCCCGCCCGTTCCCGTACCGCCCCACGCCTGTTCTCCCGTACCGCCCCGCGCCTGTTCCCGTACCCTCCGGCACCCGCCGGGCGCGCTCACTTCACCGCGCCCGCCATCACCCCGGAGACGAACTGCCGCTGGAAGGCGAAGAAGACGACCAGCGGGACCACCATCGACAGGAACGCCCCGGGCGCCAGCACGTCGATGTTGTTGCCGAACTGCCGTACCTCCTGCTGGAGCGCGACCGTGATCGGCGGGTTGCCGCTGTCCGCGAAGATCAGCGCCACCAGCAGGTCGTTCCACACCCACAGGAACTGGAAGATGCCCAGCGAGGCGATGGCGGGCCCGCCCAGCGGCAGCACCACCCGGGTGAACAGGCGCAGTTCGTTCGCGCCGTCCAGCCGGGCCGCCTCCAGCAGTTCGCGCGGGATCTCGGCGAAGAAGTTGCGCAGCAGGAACACCGCGAAGGGCAGGCCGAAGGCGGTGTGGAACAGGATCACACCGGGCGTCGTCTCGAACAGCCCGACCGCGCCGAACAGCTCGGCGACGGGGATGAGCGCGACCTGCACGGGCACGACCAGCAGGCCGACCACGACCATGAACCACGCGTCGCGGCCGGGGAAGTCCATCCAGGCGAACGCGTATCCGGCCAGCGCCCCGATGACGACCACCAGCACCGTCGCCGGGACCGTGATCAGTGCGGTGGTCAGCAGCGAGTCCATCACCTTGGCGTTCTCCAGGAGATGGCCGTAGCTGGACCAGGTGAGCTGGGCGGGCTCGGCGAACACCTTCCACCAGCCGGTCTCGCCGATGTCCTGCGGCGAGCGCAGCGAGGACACCAGCAGGCCGACCGTCGGCATCAGCCAGAACAGCCCGGTCAGGATCAGCACGACCCGCAGGACGCCGCCGCCCGTGCGGGCCGCGATCCGGGCGGGCAGCGACTGCTTGGCCCGTACGACACCGTCGGCGGTCGTCATCGCCCGCGCTCCTTCCGTAGGCGCCGGAGATTGACGTACATCACCGGCAGGACGAGCAGCAGCAGGAACACCGCGATGGCGCTGCCGATGCCCTGGTCCACATCCGTGCCGAACGACGACTGGAAGAGCTGGAGCGCGAGGACGTTGGCGTCCTTGAGGCTGGAGCCCGGCGCGATGATGTAGACCAGGTCGAAGATCTTCAGCACGTTGATCATGAGCGTGACCAGCACGACGATCAGGACGGGCGCCAGCAGCGGCACCGTCACCCGGCGGAAGACCTGCCACTCGTTGGCGCCGTCCACCCGCGCCGCCTCCAGCAGCTCCCGCGGCATTCCGGCCAGGCCCGCCGCGATCAGCACCATCGCGAACCCGGCCCACATCCACACGTACGCGCCGATGATGGCCGGGGTGACCAGGGCCGGGCCGAGCCAGTTCACGCCGTTGTACGCCTCGGCGAAGTTCGCCGCCGGCAGCCGCAGCAGGGCGCCGTCCGCGACGGCGGGCAGGGTGAACCGCCCGTCCGGGCCGGTGGTCGTGCTCGCGACGGTCCGGCCGTCCTTGACCGCCTCGACGGTCAGGCCGGGCAGCCCCTTCTCGGAGCGGTCGATGATGTTCGCGGTGCCGCCGCCACCGCGGGTGAAGTCCAGCCAGGCGGTGCCGGTGACCTTGCCCGGCTCCGGGCGCGCGGCCGTCGCCGGACGGGCGTCGCCCAGGTCGGCGGGCTGGACGGCCACCAGCGGCAGGTGCGCCGGGTCGCCCGCGCGCACCGGCTCCTTGGTGGTGTACGTGCCGCCGGACGCGGTCAGCCCGGCGGTGGGCCGCGGCTTGGCGCCCGGGTACGGCGCGGGCTCCGCGAAGGTGTCGTGGACGCCGACCCACACGGCGTTGGCGACGCCGCGCTCCGGGTCCTGGTCGTACACCAGCCGGAAGATGATGCCGGCGGCCAGCATCGAGATCGCCATCGGCATGAAGACGACCAGCTTGAAGGCGGTGCCCCAGCGGACCCGCTCGGTGAGCACCGCGAAGATCAGACCGAGCGTGGTGGCGACGGTGGGGGCCACCACGACCCAGATGACGTTGTTCTTCAGCGCGGTACGGATCCGCTCGTCCGAGAACAGTTCGACGTAGTTGCCCAGGCCCACGAAGCCGTCGCCGGACGTGTCGAACAGGCTCCGGTAGACCGAGAAGCCGATGGGATAGACGACCAGCGCCCCGAGCAGGACGAAGGCGGGCAGCAGGAAGACGGCGGCGACCCAGGGGCGGGTGCCCGCCACACTCTTGACCCGGCTCAGCGTGCCGGTACGCGGACGGACCGGGCCGGCCGGCCCGCCCGCGGTCGCAGCGTTCATGGTGGTGTCCCCCGGTCGATGCGGTCGGCGGCGGTGCGCACCGTGGGTGCGCTGCGCGGCGGCGGGCCGGCGCGGCCCGCCGCCGTACGGACGCTCCGGGTCAGGTACCGAACGCCTTGGCGGCGTCCCGCTCCAGCTTGTTCTGGGTGCCCGCGACGTCCTTGGGGTTCTTCAGGAAGTCCTGGAGGTCCTTCCACTCGCCCTGGCCCGGCTTGCCGCCGAAACTGGCCGGCGCCTGGTCGGACATGTCGAAGCGGAAGTCGTCGCCCGCCTTGATCAGCGCCGCGGCGATCTCCCGCATCGTGTCGTTGGCGTACGCGGCCCGGTCCAGCTCCTTGTTGGGGGAGATGAACCCGCCGGCCTGCGCCCAGATCTTCGCGGCGTCCGTGGAGGCGAGGAAGGTGAGCAGGGCCTGCGCGCCCTTGGTGTCCTTCAGGGCCACCGCCGCGTCGCCGCCGGTGACCACCGGCGACCGGGAGCCCACCGCGGGGAACGGGAAGACCTTGGCGTCCTTGCCGACCACGGACTTGGTCTGCGCGATGTTGGTGGCGGCGTAGTCGGCGGAGGAGACCATGGCGGCCTTGAGCTGGTCGCCGCTGAAGGTCTGGGTGACCGAGGTGGGGAACTGGGTCTGCAGCGCGCCGCTGTTGCCGCCGGCCAGCAGCCCCGGCGTGCCGAAGAGGCGGCCCAGCGCGGTCAGCGCCTTCGTGACGGACGGGTCGGTCCACTTGATCTTGTGCTGGGCCAGTTGGTCGTACTTCTCCGGACCGGCCTGGGAGAGGTAGACGTTCTCGAACCAGTCGGTCAGCGTCCAGCCGTCCGCGCCGCCCACCGAGACCGGCTCCACCCCGGAGTCGGCGATGGTCTGCGCCGTCTTGAGGAACTGCGCCCAGTCCTTCGGCTCGCTCACCCCGGCGTCCTCGAACGCCTTGGTGTTGTACCAGATCAGCGACTTGTTGCTGGCCTTGTAGTACACGCCGTACTCGGTGCCCTCGTACGCCCCCAGCTTCCGCCAGCCCGGGGAGAAGTTCTTGGCGAGCTGCTCCTTGGCGGCGGCTCCGAGCGGCTTGAGCCAGCCCTTGCGGGCGAACTCCCGCAACACGCCGACCTGCGGCGGGAACGCCACGTCCGGCTGCCCGCCGCCGGCGATCTTCGAGCCGATGAAGCCGGCCATGTCGTCGCCGCTGGGGATGTAGTCGACGGTCGCGCCGGTGCGCTTCTCGAACTCCTCCAGCACCTTCAGGAAGCTCGCCCGCTCCGGGCCGGTCCACACCGCCGCGACCTGGAGCTTCTGGCCGGTCAGCTTGGGGAGCTGGACGGAGACGCCGCCGCTGCCGCCCTTGCCGCTGCCCTTGTCCTTGCCGCCGTCGCCACCGTCGCCACTACAGGCGGTCAGCGTCAGCGCGCCCGCCGCGGCAAGTGCCAGGGCGGCGCGAGTGGTTGCGGTGACGCGCGCGCCGGCGCGCCGTGTGCGTGAAGTGCCCATCCCCGTAAGCCCCTCCCGTGCGGTGCACCGAGCGCCGAGTGGCGGTCCGCGCCGTGCGACGGTCCGCCGGGCACAGTCCTACGCCCGGAGCACCGGCCCCGCAATACCGCCTCCCGCCCCAACTGGCCTTTCGTGACCGGCCCGTTACCCCTCGCGTACACCTCACGATCGTGCCGCGCACGGCAGCCGGAGCCGCGCGCGGACGCCTGGGCGCCGGTGGCCGGGCGTGCCGGGCCGGGCGTGCCGGGCCGGGACACCGGCTGCGGGACAGGCGACGGGGTCAGAGCAGCGGCGGGGCGGCGGGCGCGCCGGAGGACTGGGCGGCCCGCTGGAGGGCGCTCGCCAGCAGCGCCAGGTCGGTCGGCCCGTTGCCCAGCTCGCGCAGCGGGCGGCGGGCCGGCGGATCGCCCATCCGCTCCCACTCCAGCGGTACGACCGTGGGGCGGAGCGTGGACGTACGGGGTATCCGTCCGGTCACCCGGCCGGCCTGGAACGGGGTGACGGAGGAGTCCGCCGCGCGGTGCAGCCGCCCGCGCCCGGGCGGCACCGGCTCGGCCGCGTCCGCCGCCGGGCCCAGCTCCACGCGCAGTCCGGCCGCGCGGTCCGTGGCCGTATCGGCCGTACGGTCCGGGTGGCCGGTGGCCGCTATCAGGTGCACGCCGAGCGCCACACCGTCCCGGGCCACCGCCTCCAGCGCCCGCACCACCGAACCGGCCGCCGGGCGGCCCGTACTGCCCAGCGCCGGGGCGACCAGCGCGTCGAAGTCGTCGACCAGCACGAACAGCCGGGACAGCGGCGCGGCCTGCGGCGCCGGCGACTCGCCACCGCCCCCGGAGGCGCTGCGCGCCCGCAGCCGCAGGGTGCCCGTCGAGGTGGTGTCCCGCTCGGCGGCCGGGGCGCCGGACGGGCCCTCGCCGGGGCGGCGGGGCGCCGGGGTGCGCGGGTCCGGGAGGTGCCGGGCCCGCCAGTCGGCGAAGTCCGTGCCGGCCAGGGTCTCGGCGCGCCGCTTCAGCTCGGAGCTGAGCGCCTGCGCGAACTGCCGCATCCGCACCGGGTCGGAGGCCGTCAGATGGGTGGTCACGTGCGGCAGGTCCGTGCACAGCAGCAGGCCCTCGCCCCGCTCCGGACCCGCGCCGTCCACCAGGACGAGGGAGAGCAGGTCCGGGCGGTCCGCGGCGGCGAGCGAGGCGGCCAGCGAGCGCAGCAGTTCCGTCTTGCCGCTGCCCGGGCCGCCGGTCACCAGCAGATGGCAGGCGTCGGTGGCCGGGTCGGCGCAGAGCGGCCCGCGCGGGCCCGCGCCCAGCACGGCGGCGGCGCCCGCCCGGCCGGGGTCCGAGGCGGCGGCCCAACGGGCCATCAGGGAGGCCGGGGTGGCCCGCGCCAGGCCCAGCTCGTCCAGCAGCCGGGAGGTGTCCGGCAGCGGTACGGCGGCGCTGCGCGCCGGGCGCCCGCCGAGGCCGTCGCCCGTGTCCGCCTCGCGCAGCGGCGCGAGGGCGCGCGCGAACCGCTCGGCCCAGGCGCCGGAGACCGCGTCGACCGCGGCGACCGTGCCGTTCGGGCCGGAGCCGGGCTGGACGACGCGCAGCGCGGTGGCGACGTCGCCGCTCAGCACCGCGACCGCGCCGCACTCGCCGAACGCGGGCGACGCCGCGCGGGCCGCCTCGTACGTCGCGGCCAGCGGGAAGGCCGGGGTGGCGGCGGGCGTCTCGGCCAGGCACAGCACGTGGATGCCGGCCGCCGGGCCGTTCGCCGCGAGCCGGGCCGTCGTCTCGCGCAGCGCCGGCGAACCGGGGTCGCCGTCCACGATCAGGAGGGTGTACGGGCCGTTGTAGCGCGCGGCGGCGGAGGCGACGGCGGCGCGGTCGGCACCGGCCCAGTGCGGGCCCAGCGGGCCGTCGTCGAGGCGGCGCGCCAGCTCGGCCGTACGGGCCGTCGCCTGCTCCTTCTCGTACGCGAGCAGCAGCCGGCAGTCCTGGGCGTGGGCCGGGCGCACCTGGGGGAGCCAGCCGAGCCAGGACCAGTCGGCCAGCCGGTCCTCCAGGGACCGCGCACGGTCCGTGCTGACCAGCACGATCTCCAGGGTGGCGGGGGAGTGCAGGGCGGCGAGCTGCGCGACGGCGGCGCGCGCGAGGCCGTCGAGCCGGGCGCGCGGCCCGGCGAGGCCCAGGGCGCCCGCCTTGCGCAGCTCGACGGTCACCGGCGCGGCGGTCCGGCCGCCGTCCTGCGGGGCCGTGCCGAGCCGGACGGTGAGCGCGTCCGGGTGGTCGGGGCCGCGCTCCCAGAGCCGGGGCCCGGGGCCGAGCGCGGTCAGCAGCACCGTGGCCGGGTCCGGCCACCGCTCGTCCGCGGCCTCGGGGCTCAGCCACCCGCCGGCCGGCCCGTCCGCCCGGTCCGCCGCGCCGGACGCCGCTGCCTGCGACTGCCGCTGCTGCTCCTGCCACACGGTCGGCGCGGGGGCGGGGCCGCTTCCGGCGCGCCCGTCGGCCGGCCGGGCGCCGGTCAGCCGGCGGGCCCAGGCCCCCAGGCCGCCCCGGCGCGCGGCCTTGGGGGCCGGCTCCTCCTGGCGCGGATCGTGCCCCTCGGCCGGGGCCAGAACCTGCCCGTCCTGTCCGCCGCCGTGGGTCGGCTCCGAACCGGCGCCGTCCGGGCCGTACGGCGCGTAGTGCTCCTGGGGGCTGCCGGGGTACGGGGTGCCGCGCAGCGGGGTGCCGCGGCGCGCCGGGCTGTCGTACGCGGCGGGCAGCTCCTCGGGCGGCCGCGGGTCGCCGTACGCGGCGGGGGTGCGCGGCGCGGAAGTGTGCGGAGCGGGGGCGGGGGCCGTGACGCTCTGCGTCGCGAGAGGAGCGGCGGGGACGCTCTGGTGCGGCACTCCGGGGCGCCGGGAGTCCTGCTGCGGCACTCCGGGCCGCCGGGCGTCCTGGTCGTGCGCGGCGGACCGCGCGCCGGGGACGGCGGGCGCGCCGGAATGCCCGGCGCCCCGGCCTCCCGGGGCGGCGGCGTCCTGCTGGGAGACGCGCAGCCGGCCCTCGCCGTCGGGCGCGCACACCAGGGCGGGGTCGGGTTCGGCGGGCGCGGCCTGGAGGCGCAGCGCGGACTCGCCGATGCGCAGCAGCGCACCGGGCGGCAGCGGCACCGGGCGCTCGCCGACCTCGGCGCCGTCGACGGCCGTCCCGTTGGTCGAGCGGAGGTCGGCGACCAGCACCGCGCCGTCCGGTTCGACCGTCACCGCGCAGTGCAGCCGGGAGACGTCCGGGTCGTCGAGGGGCACGTCCGCCTCGGCGGAGCGGCCGACGCGGATGGCGCCGCCCTGGCCGCCGTGCAGGAGGTGGACGCCGCCGGCGTCCGGCCCGGAGACGACCCGCAGCCGGGGCGCGCCGTGCGGCAGGCCGTGCGCCGGGGCCGGGCCGGGGGCGCCGAGGGAGAGCACCGCGCCGTCGATCAGCGGGGGTTCGCCGACGGCCGCGCGCTGCGGGTCCAGCCGCTCGCTGCCCGCGTACAGCACGACGGGGCCGCCGGAGCCGCCGGCGGCGGCACCACCTTTGCCGCTGCCGCTGCCGGCGCTGGTGCTGCTGCCGATGTCCGCGCCGGACCCGGCCACGGCGGCCGCGAGGCCGCCCGCGACCGTGGCGAGCGCCGTCCCGGCGGGGGCCGTGACGAGGACGTCGCAGGCCCGCGTGGGGTGGCCGCTGCGCGGCCCGAGGACGGTCAGCCGGATCTGCATCGCCGTCAGCGGTCCCTTCCGCCCGGACCGTTCGGCAGGGGCCCGGTGACCTCCCCCGCCGCGCCCGGACACTCGGCACGTACAAGTCCCTGGGCGCGGGGATCGTGCTCCCGCGCCGCACGCGCGCGACGGAGGCCCCGCACCCCCACCGCTTCCGTGCTGGGTGCATCCTCGCACCTGCCACTGACAACACGCCCGCCGACCATCACTCAGTGATCTTGATCGGTCGTCCCCGGGCGGAAAAGCACCTGATCGAGCACCGCGAACGGCCGGTTTTCGATCATCGGTGTTCGCTGTTCGGCCTGACGTGGACACCGAGTACGGCGCGCTCGCAACCATCCGTCCTGAATGCGCGTCTTTCCCCCGAGCCCCGCCCTATCGTCCCGCCGTACGGCCCGTACGGCGGCACTACAGTGGGGCGACGGGCCGCTGCGACCCACCGGCCCGGCAAGGATCGATCACGACCAGGGAGCGCACGTGCGGCCGGTAGGCAGCAAGTACCTGCTTGAGGAGCCGCTGGGACGCGGCGCCACGGGCACCGTCTGGCGTGCCCGTCAGAGGGAGACGGCCGGAGCCGAGGCCGCGGTGGCCGGGGAGCCCGGCGAGACGGTCGCGATCAAGGTCCTCAAGGAGGAGCTGGCGCACGACGCGGACGTCGTCATGCGCTTCCTGCGCGAGCGCTCGGTGTTGCTGCGGCTCACCCACCCGAACATCGTCCGCACCCGCGACCTGGTCGTCGAGGGCGATCTGCTGGCCCTGGTCATGGACCTCGTCGACGGCCCCGACCTGCACCGCCACCTCCGCGACAACGGCCCCTTCAGCCCCGTCGCGGCCGCTCTGCTGACCGCCCAGATCGCCGACGCGCTGGCCGCCAGCCACGCCGACGGCGTGGTGCACCGCGACCTGAAGCCCGCCAACGTCCTGCTCAAGGGGACCGGCGAGGGCGACACCGCCGAGCTGCACCCGATGCTCACCGACTTCGGCATCGCGCGCCTCGCGGACTCGCCCGGCCTGACCCGCACCCACGAGTTCGTCGGTACCCCCGCCTACGTGGCGCCGGAGTCCGCCGAGGGCCGCCCGCAGACCTCCGCCGTGGACATCTACGGCGCCGGCATCCTGCTGTACGAGCTCGTCACCGGCCGCCCGCCGTTCGGCGGCGCCAGCGCCCTCGAAGTGCTGCACCGCCACCTCAGCGAGGAGCCGCGCCGCCCGTCCACCGTCCCCGAGCCGCTGTGGACGGTCATCGAGCGCTGCCTGAGCAAGGAGCCGGGCGAGCGGCCCAGCGCCGAGAACCTGGCCCGCGCGCTGCGCACGGTCGCCGCGGGCATCGGCGTGCACGCGAGCCCCGCGCAGGCCGAGGCCGCGCTCGGCGTCGCCGCGCTGCTGGCGCCGGACCCGTCCCCCGCCACGGTGCCCGGTACCGGCACCGGCGGTACGGGCGACGCCGACCCCACCCAGGTCCTGCCGTCCACCGGCGGTTCCTACGACCCGGCGGCGGCGACCAGCGTGCTGCCGTCCACCGGCGGCCAGGGCGCGCCCGGCGGCCCGGACGCCGACCCCACTCAGCTCCTCTCCTCCTCCGGCCCCGGCGGCCAGGACCAGGGCCAGGGCCAGAACCAGGGCCAGGGGTACGGCCCGAACGGCGCCGACCCGACCCGCGCGATGCCTCCCGTACCGCCGGGTCCGCCCGGTGGCCGGCCCGAGGGCCCGCACCCGTGGGAGTCCCAGATGCGGGCCGCCCGGGACCGCAACGAGCAGACGCAGTACATGGACCCGGGCCAGGACCCGCTGCGCCGCCGCCCGCAGCGCCAGCCCGCGCAGCCGCAGCAGCAGCCCCAGCAGCCGCCGCAGTACCAGCAGCCGCCGCCGCAGTACCGGCAGCAGGCGCCCGCGCCGTACCAGCAGCAGGCCCCCGCGCCCTACCAGCCGCCGCAGCGCCAGCCCCAGCAGGCGCCGCGCCGGCAGCAGCCGCCGCCCCAGCGCTACGAACCGGAGCCGCCGCCCCGGGAGCGGGAGCCCCGGCCGCGCCGCGAGCCCCGGCAGCGCAGCGCCAACCCGATGCGCATCCCGGGCCTGGGCTGCCTGAAGGGCTGTCTGTTCGTCCTGGTGATCCTGTTCGTCGGCGGCTGGGCGGTCTGGGAGTTCTCGCCGCTCCAGGAGTGGATCGGCACGACCAAGGGCTACTTCGAACAGATCGGCGACGTCATCGGCAGCGTCCGGGACTTCTTCAACGACGTCGGCACCTGGTTCAAGTGACGTCCGGTTCCCGTGCCGCCGGTGGCCTCCGGCGGCACGGGACGGCCCCGGCGCGCCCGCCGGGGGGAGCGCGGTGCCCGCGTCCGGCACGGTGACCAAGGGGATTTGTCGACTTCCAGGGGGCGATTTCCCCCACAGAAGTGACACCTGGGCCCATCCTGGGCACGGAACCCCCCGGCACCCGCGTAGCTTTGACGCCACCTTCAGCCCCCTGAGGACGCTCAGCGGGCCCGACACGTCGGAGCAGTCTTGGCACGGAAGATCGGCAGCCGGTACACCGCCCACCAGATCCTTGGCCGCGGCAGTGCCGGCACGGTATGGCTCGGCGACGGGCCCGAGGGGCCCGTCGCCATCAAGCTGCTGCGCGAGGACCTCGCCGCCGACCAGGAACTGGTCGGCCGCTTCGTCCAGGAGCGCGCGGCGCTGCTGGGCCTGGACCACCCGCACGTCGTCGGCGTGCGTGACCTGGTCGTCGACGGCAACGACCTCGCCCTGGTCATGGACCTCGTACGCGGCACGGACCTGCGCACCCGCCTGGAGCGGGAGCGGCGGCTCGCCCCGGAGGCCGCCGTCGCCGTCGCCGCCGACGTGGCCGACGGCCTCGCCGCCGCCCACAAGGCCGGCGTCGTGCACCGCGACGTCAAGCCCGAGAACGTCCTGCTGGACATGCAGGGGCCGCTCGGGCCCGGCGGCGCCCACCCCGCGCTCCTCACCGACTTCGGCATCGCCCGCCTCGTCGACACGCCGCGCCGCGCCCTCCCGCAGCCCCCGGCCGCGGGAAACCTGCGCGCGGCCAAGGTGATCGGCACACCCGACTACCTCGCGCCCGAGATCATCGAGGGCCTGCCGCCGCGCGCGTCCGTCGACGTGTACGCGCTCGCCACGGTGCTGTACGAGATGCTCGCCGGCTTCACCCCGTTCGGCGGCGGCCACCCCGGCGCGGTGCTGCGCCGCCACGTCACCGAGGCCGTGGCACCGCTGCCCGGCATCCCGGACGAACTGTGGCAGTTGCTGCTGCAGTGCCTGGCCAAGGCGCCCGCCTCCCGGCTGCGCGCCCCCGAGCTGGCCGCCCGGCTGCGCGAGATCCTGCCCGGCCTGGCGGGCCACCCGCCGCTGGACATCGACGAGCCCGACAGCGACCAGGCCGCCGAGGAGGCGCCGGACACCGCCACCGGCCCGTACGTCTCCGGTGCCGCCGGGTCCGCTCCGGGGGCGTACGACGAAGCCCTCTACCCGCCGGTCGCGCCGGGCGGCTCCCGCCCGCGCGGCGCCGTACCGCTCGTCCACGGCTCGGCCGCCCCCGACTCGAACCGCGAGACCCACACGAGCATGCGCGTCCCCG
This sequence comes from Streptomyces sp. NPDC045470, assembly GCF_040646595.1. Classification (NCBI taxonomy): domain Bacteria; kingdom Bacillati; phylum Actinomycetota; class Actinomycetes; order Kitasatosporales; family Streptomycetaceae; genus Streptomyces; species Streptomyces sp. NPDC045470. The sequence continues at coordinate 1,423,490 of NZ_JBEZAN010000001.1, read as the reverse complement.
GCCCGGACGAGCTGGCGGGCGGCGCGCACGGCACGGCCCGCGCCCCGCGCGCCGCGGGCGAGCCCCGGGCCGGCTCGGCCCGGCACCGCGAGGCGGTGCGCCGCCGCCGGGTGAAACTGGGGCTGGCCGCGGCGGCGGTGGTGGCCGCCGCCGGGCTGGGCGGCTGGTTCGCCTCCCAGCACGGCGACTCCGGCGAGGACGCCAAGCCGGACGTCCGGCACTCCGAGGCGGCGACCCCACGGCCCACGCGCTGACCTCCGGCGACACCCCGCCCCGCCGGCCTCCTCGCGCCGCCGCCCGACGAGCGGCGCGAGGCTCGGGGCACGCAGGCGGCGGCAGCCGTTAGGCTGGGGTGCGTGGCAGTCGTCGATGTATCCGAAGAGCTGAAGTCCCTCTCCTCGACCATGGGGTCGATCGAGGCCGTCCTGGACCTCGACAAGATGAGGGCCGATATCGCCGCGCTTGAGGAGCAGGCAGCGGCGCCGTCCCTCTGGGACGACCCGGAGAGCGCGCAGAAGATCACCAGCCGGCTGTCCTACCTCCAGGGCCAGCTGCGCCGGGCCGAGGAGCTGCGCGGCCGGGTCGACGACGTCGGTGTGCTCTTCGAGCTCGCCGAGGCCGAGGGTGACGACGAGACCCGTGCCGAGGCCGAGAAGGAGCTGGCCGACGTCCGCAAGGCCGTCGACGAGCTGGAGGTCCGCACCCTGCTGTCGGGCGAGTACGACTCCCGCGAGGCCGTCGTCAACATCCGCGCCGAGGCCGGCGGCGTGGACGCCGCCGACTTCGCCGAGAAGCTCCAGCGCATGTACCTGCGCTGGGCCGAGCGGCACGGCTACAAGACCGAGCTGTACGAGACCTCGTACGCCGAAGAGGCCGGCATCAAGTCGACCACCTTCGCCGTCCAGGTCCCGTACGCCTACGGCACCCTCTCCGTCGAGCAGGGCACCCACCGCCTCGTGCGCATCTCGCCCTTCGACAACCAGGGCCGCCGCCAGACGTCCTTCGCGGGCGTCGAGGTGCTGCCGGTGGTCGAGCAGACCGACCACATCGAGATCGACGAGTCCGAGCTGCGCGTCGACGTGTACCGCTCCTCCGGCCCCGGCGGCCAGGGCGTCAACACGACCGACTCCGCGGTGCGTCTGACGCACATCCCGACCGGCATCGTCGTCTCCTGTCAGAACGAGCGCTCGCAGATCCAGAACAAGGCGACCGCGATGAACGTCCTCCAGGCGAAGCTGCTCGAACGCCGCCGCCAGGAGGAGCAGGCCAAGATGGACGCGCTCAAGGGCGACGGCGGCAATTCCTGGGGCAACCAGATGCGGTCGTACGTGCTGCACCCCTATCAGATGGTCAAGGACCTGCGCACCGAGTTCGAGGTCGGCAACCCGCAGGCCGTGCTCGACGGTGACATCGACGGCTTCCTGGAGGCGGGCATCCGCTGGCGCAAGCAGCAGGAGCAGGGAAAGTAGGCCGACAGTCCGCAGTCGGCAGGTCGGTGAGTCGATAAACCGGTAAGCCGCGACTGAAGGCCGTATGGATTTTCTGTGAAAACAACTGCCGCTTTTTGAGCGGCAGTTGTTTTTTGCTGCCGTTGGGTCGTGTGGCAATTTGGTCACAGTCATATGTCCATGGACCCCGCAACTCCTCTCAATTCGGTCATCGCGCCTTTATTTGACCTTGACGATGATGTGAGAACTGGGAAGGGTGGTACGCGGCATGCGTATGTCTGGGGCGCGCGTGTGAACGGGGAACTGAGTGCAACGGCCGCAGGGCGGTGCTGCGACTCGCCTACCCGGGTCGGCCGCTGCCCCGAACAGCGATGCTCCATGGATGAGTAGAGCTACTGGGGGTAGCAGCACATGACGAAAAAGACGCGGCTGCGTGTAGCGCGTATTGCGGCCGGCGCGGTCATCGCGGCCGGCGCGTCGCTCACCGCGGCCGGCGCGGCCTCCGCGGTCGGCAACGAGCCGACGACGGCGGGTGCCGAGGGCTCCGGCGCGATCGGCGGCCTCTTCGGTGGTCTCTTCGGCGGCGGTAACTCCGGCGGCAGCGAGATCGGCGGCAGCGAGACCGGTGGTTCCGAGACCGGTGGCAGCGAGACCGGTGGTTCCGAGACCGGCGGTAACCAGACCGGTGGTTCCGAGACCGGTGGGAACGAGACCGGTGGCCAGAGCGGCAGCCAGACCGGCGGTAACGAGACGGGCGGTCAGTCCGGCAGCCAGACCGGCGGTAACGAGACCGGCGGCCAGTCGGGCAGCCAGACCGGTGGCAACGAGACCGGCGGCAATCAGACCGGTGGCCAGAGCGGCAGCCAGACCGGCGGTAACGAGACGGGCGGTCAGTCCGGCAGCCAGACCGGTGGCAACGAGACCGGTGGCCAGTCGGGCAGCCAGACCGGCGGTAACGAGACCGGTGGCCAGAGCGGCAGCCAGACCGGTGGCAACGGAAACGGCGGCCAGTCCGGCGGCTCCTCCACCGGGAGCACCGGCGGCTCCGGCAGCACCGGCGGCTCCTCCACCGGCAGCACCGGTGGCGGCGACGACGGCACCGGCACCGGTACCGACAACGAGGGCAGCAAGCCGATCGAGCAGCCCGGCGAGGGCAGCCAGCAGATCGTGGACACGCCCGGCCAGCCGCAGCAGCAGGCCAAGGGCGGCGAGCTGGCGGAGACCGGTGCCTCCGGCACCACCTTCCTGCTCGTCGGCGCGGCGACGATGATCGCCGGTGGCATCGGCTTCCGCCTGATGCCGCGCCTGATCAACAAGAACGGTGGCGCGGCCGCGGCCTGACACCAGGCCCCGCCCCGCACCCGGGGCAGCGCATGACGAAGGGCCCGGAGCGCGAGCAGCGCTCCGGGCCCTTCGGTGTCTTTCGGTGTCTTCAGTCCCCGGTGTGCGGGATGCGCCGGGGTGCGGCAACGCTCCGTACGCGAGGCGTCACACGAGCCCCCGGGCCCCGGGCCGCCTCAGGCGGCCTGGTGCAGCAGCACCGCGAGCGCGACCAGCGCCACCAGCAGCGCCACCACGGCAGCGGGCGTCACCTGGCCGAACAGCCCGTTCTCCTGAAGCCGTTCCCTGCTGGCCCGGCAGACGGGGCAGCGGCCCTCGTTCACAGGGGCCGCGCAGTTGGCGCACACCAGCCGGTCGTACGTCATGCGACCTCCTCCTCAACCGCTGCAACGCGCAAGGGACCCCGATGGTTCCCCCTACCACTTTGCCAGCTCGCCGTCGGAACGGCGCGCCCCGGTCGCCTTCCGGCCTCTTCCGCGGACCTGTGCGCGCCCCTGGGCCGGAATGTGCTCGTTTTGTCCCCGTAGATGCCGTGAATAAACGCACCAACCCCGAACGGCGACTGCGCCTTCGCGCGAGACTCGCGTAGGGTCACGCTCACCGACAGGAGCCCCAACAGGGGCATCCCGTGCCGCTACCCAGGTCGACCGTGGTGCATCAGTGATCCGATTCGACAACGTCTCCAAGACCTACCCGAAGCAGAACCGCCCCGCCCTCAGGGACGTCTCCCTGGAGATCGAGCGCGGTGAGTTCGTCTTCCTGGTGGGCTCCTCGGGCTCCGGTAAGTCCACCTTCCTGCGTCTGCTCCTGCGGGAGGAGCGTGCCAGCCATGGCGCCGTGCACGTGCTGGGCAAGGACCTCGCGAAGCTCTCCAACTGGAAGGTGCCGCAGATGCGGCGCCAGGTGGGCACCGTCTTCCAGGACTTCCGGCTGCTCCCCAACAAGACGGTGGGGCAGAACGTCGCCTTCGCCCTCGAAGTCATCGGCAAGCCGCGCGGGCAGATCCGCAAGACGGTCCCCGAGGTCCTCGACCTCGTCGGCCTCGGCGGCAAGGACGACCGGATGCCGGGCGAGCTGTCCGGCGGTGAGCAGCAGCGCGTCGCCATCGCGCGGGCGTTCGTCAACCGGCCCCTGCTGCTCATCGCGGACGAGCCCACCGGCAACCTCGACCCGCAGACCTCGGTCGGCATCATGAAGCTGCTGGACCGGATCAACCGGACCGGTACGACGGTGGTCATGGCCACCCACGACCAGCAGATCGTCGACCAGATGCGCAAGCGCGTCATGGAACTCGAAAAGGGCCGGCTCGTGCGTGACCAGTCGCGCGGCGTGTACGGCTACCAGCACTAAGCGTGTACGGCCCCCAGCACTGAAAGGACGCCATGCGCGCCCAGTTCGTCCTGTCGGAGATCGGCGTCGGTCTCCGCCGGAATCTCACGATGACCTTCGCGGTCATCGTCTCCGTAGCCCTCTCCCTCGGCCTGTTCGGCGCCTCGCTGCTGATGCGCGACCAGGTCAGCACGATGAAGGGCTATTGGTACGACAAGGTCAACGTCTCCATCTTCTTCTGCAACAAGAACGACGCCGAGACGGGCTCCCACTGCGCCAAGGGCGCGGCCACCGAGCAGCAGAAGAACGACATCAAGGCCGAACTGGACCGGCTGCCGATCGTGCAGAGCGTGCAGTACGAGTCCAGTGACCAGGCCTACAAGCACTACAAGGAGCAGTTCGGCGACACGCCCGTGGCGGGCCTGGTCACCCCCGACCAGTTGCCGGAGTCCTTCCGGGTCAAGCTCAAGGACCCCACGAAGTACGAAGTGATCAAATCGGCGTTCTCGGAGCGGCCGGGCGTCCAGGAGGTGCAGGACCAGCGGGACACCATCGAGCCGTTGTTCAATCTCCTCAACGGGATGAACATCGCCGCGCTGGTGGTGATGGCGCTGATGCTGGTGGTGGCGCTGATGCTGATCGTCAACACCGTGCGGGTGTCGGCGTTCAGCCGGCGGCGGGAAACCGGGATCATGCGGCTGGTGGGCGCGTCCAGCTTCTACATCCAGATGCCGTTCATCCTGGAGGCGGCCATCGCGGGCCTGCTGGGAGCGGTGTTCGCGTGTGTGCTGATCGTCGGCGGCAAGTGGGTGCTGATCAACAACTGGCTGGCCACGAAGATTCTGGTCATCAAGTTCATCGGCTGGGATTCGGTGGTCGCGGTGCTGCCACTGGTGCTGCTGATCGGCCTGTTGATGCCGGCGCTCGCCGCGTTCTTCGCGCTCCGTAAGTACCTCAAGGTGTGACGTATGCCAAGGGCGCCGTACGGTCAACTCCCCGTACGGCGCTTCTTTCTGTCCTACACTCACCGGCATGACGGGCCCGAGTTTGTTCGTCCGGCCCCGCCGCAGCCGCCGCGGGGCGGCCCTGACGTTGGTCTTCGTGAGCGTGCTGGCGACCGGCGCGGCGGCGGGCACCTGGAAGGAGACCGGGCCCCCGGCGGACGGGCAGCAGGTGTCCGGGCGGGCGGCCGACGGAGCCGGCCGCGGCCACCGGCCGGCGCGCGCCGGCCGGCACGCAGGGCCGCACCCGGACGGCTCCGGAGCGGCGGACGATGTCGTCAGCCGCAGCGGTGACCGCTGGTCCACGGCGTTCTCCGCCCGCGAGTACGAGGACTTCCAGCGCGAGCTCGGCGGCGAGTACGTGGGCGTGGGCCTGTGGCTCCGGCAGGCGTCGGACGGCCGCGCCCTGGTCTCCCGGGTACGGCCCGGCAGCCCCGCGGCGGCGGCCGGCCTGCGCCCCGGCGACGACCTGCGCGCGGTGGACGGTGTGGCCTCCAGGGGCAGTCCGGTCACCGAGGTCGTGGCGCGGCTGCGCGGCGACGCCGGACCGGCCGCCGGAAGCCCCGCGCCGGGCGCCGGGAGCAGCGTCGTCCTGGAGCTGCGGCGCGGCACGCGGCAGTGGACCGAGACCCTGCGCCGGGCCCGCCTGCGGGACCAGAACGTGATCACCGACCGCCCCGACGGCCCGGACGGGCCCACCCGCGTCAAGGTCGGCGCCTTCACCAGCGGTACGGGCGAGGAGATCCGCCGGGCGGTGCGCACGGCCTCCCCGCGCGGTGGTGTGCTGCTGGACCTGCGCGGCAACACCGGCGGCCTGGTGGCCGAGGCGGTCACCGCCGCCTCCGCCTTCCTGGACGGCGGCCTGGTCGCCACGTACGACGTACGCGGCAGCCAGCGCGCCCTGTACGCGAAGGGCGGCGGCGACCCGGACATCCCCCTCGCGGTGCTCGTGGACGGCGGCACGATGAGCGCCGGCGAACTGCTGGCCGGGGCGCTCCAGGACCGCGGCCGTGCGGTCGTCGTGGGCACCCCGACCTTCGGCAAGGGCTCGGTGCAGTTGCCCAGCGAGCTGTCGGACGGCTCGGTCGCCGAGCTGACCGTCGGCCGGTACCGCATGCCGTCGGGGCGGGAAGTGGACGAGCACGGCATCACCCCCGACCTGATCGCCGAGGACGACGCCCCGGCCCGCGCCCGCACGGTATTGAGTGGCCTCGGGGGCGGGGCGTAGTGCGAAAATGGCTTCACTATGACCAAGACGTCTAAGGCGAACAAGAAGAAGAACAAGAAGGACGACGGGACCGGCCGCAAGCTCATCGCCCAGCACAAGAAGGCGCGGCACGACTACCTCATCCTGGACACGTACGAATGCGGGCTGGTGCTGACCGGCACCGAGGTCAAGTCGCTGCGCCAGGGCCGGGCGTCCCTGGTCGACGGCTTCGTGCAGATCGACCGCGGCGAGGCGTGGCTGCACAACGTGCACATCCCGGAGTACGCCCAGGGCACGTGGACCAACCACAGTGCGCGCCGCAAGCGCAAGCTGCTGCTGCACCGTCTGGAGATCGACAAGCTGGAGTCGAAGTCGCAGGAGACCAGCCACACGATCGTGCCGCTGTCGCTGTACTTCAAGAACGGCCGCGCGAAGGTCGAGATCGCGCTCGCCAAGGGCAAGAAGGAGTACGACAAGCGGCAGACGCTGCGTGAGCAGCAGGACCGGCGCGAGGCGCACCGGGCGATCTCGGCGGCCAAGCGGCGCGAGCGGGCCTGACCGGGTGCCCGGCCCGCCGCCCCGGACAGGAATACGCTGGCATCGTGGCGCGTTGGTCACGTACGATGGGCTACGCACCGCACGCCGGTGCAGGCACCACCTTGAAAAAACAACATGGGGATGATCGGTTTCGACAGCGGATGTCGAAGCAGGGGAAGCGAGCCGAGGAAGCGGCAATGATCTCGTAAACCATATGTCGCAAAAAATAATCGCCAACACCAAGCGCGATTCCTTCGCCCTCGCTGCCTAAGTAGCGACCTGCGAAGTGTCAGCCCGGGGGTGTTCCCGACCCGGATCCTGGCATCAGCTAGGGAACTAAACTTCTAGGCCCGGTCACGGGGCCTGGAAGGAAATCACACAGTGACTGAGCCCGTCGGAGACGTGTCCGCGAGATCTCCGGGGCCGAGAAAATCGCAGCGGACTGCGCTCGGAGAAGCCCTGTTTCCGCACCGTTGGACGCGGGTTCGATTCCCGCCATCTCCACTCGACGGAGAACCGGAGGCCCCGGCCCCCGGACCCGTCACCCCATGTGAGGCGAAGGCCCCGCTGCCCAGGCAGCGGGGCCTTCGCCGTCGCGTGCCCCGGGCCTCAGGCCGGCCGCCGGGCGGCCCGTACGGCGTGGGCGGTGACGGCCGCGGTCGGGGCCAGGGCGGCCGCCGCGGCGGGCACGGTGTAGCCGACGGCGGTTGCGGCGGGCAGGTGCTGCACGGCCCAGCCGCCGCCCGCCGAGCCCGCCGCGATGCCGGTCAGCAGCGCGGTGACGGCAAGCGTCATGCCCTCGTTCAGACGGCCGGCCGGTACCCGCGACTGGATCAGTCCCATCCCGGTGACCATGGTCGGCGCCGTGGCCATCCCGGCGAGCAGCAGGGCCGCCGCCAGGAGGGCCCCGCCGCCCGCGCCTGCCGCCGCGAACGGCAGCCACATCAGCGCGGCCATCGCGGTGACGCACCGTACGAAGCGGCGGTCCGCCGGTCCGGCCGGGCGCAGCACCCCGTACAGCAGGCCCGCCGCACAGGACCCGGCCGCCTGGAGGGCGAGCAGCGCGCCCGCCACGGCGCGCTGCCCGTGCGCGTCCGTGAAGCCGATCGTGACGACTTCCAGCGAGCCGAAGACCGCGCCGGTGGCGAGGAAGGTCAGCAGGAGGGGCAGCAGCGACGTCACCAGCCGTCCGGCGCCGTGGCGGGCGGACGTGGGCGCGACCGGCGGCTCCGTGCGGCGCTGGGCGGCGAACAGCAGCACACCCGTCAGCAGCAGCACCGCGCCGGTCAGTGTGCCCGCCTCCGGGAAGAGCCCGGTGCACAGGAAGGCCGCCAGCACCGGCCCGAGCATGAAGCACACCTCGTCCGCCGCCTGCTCGAAGGAGTTGGCGGTGTGCAGCGCGCGCGGGTCGTCCCGCAGGAGGTGGGCCCAGCGGGCACGCGCCATGCCGCCGGTGTTCGGTGTGGTGGCGGTGCAGGCGTACGCGGCGAACAGCGTCCAGGACGGCGCACCGAAGCGGACACACAGCAGCAGCGCCAGCGACCCGAGCACGGCCAGTGCCGTCGCGGGGACGGCGACCCTGGCCTGCCCGTACCGGTCGACCAGCCGCGCCGTCCACGGCCCGGCGACCGCCGTCGCCGCGAGGCCCGTCGCGGTGACCGCCCCGGCCAGCGCGTACGAGCCGCGCGACCCGGCGATCATCAGGATCGCGCTGACGCTGAACATGCCCATGGGCAGCCGGGCGAGGAGGTTGGCGGCGGTGAAGGCGCGGGTGCCGGGGACGGCGAAGATCCGTCCGTACGGCCCGAGTACGCGCCGGAGCGCGGCGGGGGAGCGGCGGCGGCGCCGGCGGCGGACGGGCGGCGGAACGGGGCGGACGGGCGGGGCGGTCACGGGGCGGGCGGCGAGGAAGAGGATCACGTAACCACCGTCGCCGCGCGGGCTGTTTCCCGTCCAACACCTGAAGTGCCCGCATTCACGCGGCCCTGTTGTCAATGAGGTCGGCCCGTCCGGTCCCCGCACGCGCCGGTGGCACGATGTGCGCGTGTCCCGAGACCTCGACCCGCGCCTGCTCCGCGCCTTCACCGCCGTCGCCGACGAACTGCACTTCACCCGCGCCGCCGCCCGGCTGTACGTCGCCCAGCAGGCACTGAGCCGCGACATCCGGCGGCTGGAACGGGAGGTGGGCGCCGACCTCTTCGACCGTACGACGCGCCGGGTCGCCCTCACCGAGGACGGCGCCCGGCTGCTCCCGTACGCGCGCCGGGTGCTGGCCGCCCACGACGACCTGGCCGCCGCCTTCCGCACCCCCGACGACCGCCCGCTGCTGGTCGACGTCAGCGTCCCCGTCGGCACGGCGCACACCGTCCTGGAGGAAGCCCGCCGTCTGGCCCCCGCCTGCGAACTCGTCGCGCGTTTCCACAGCGGCCTGACCGGCGCGGCGGCCGAACTCGCCGCCGGGCGACTGGACGTGTCCTTCGGGCGCGTCGCCGGACTGCCCCCGGCCGTCCGGGCCCGCCTGGAGCACCAGCCCGTACGGTACGAGCCGATGGCCGTCCTGCTGGACGCGGACCACCCGCTGGCGGCCCGCCCCGCCGTCCCGCTGGCCGAGCTGGCGGGCGAGACCCTCTACGCCGGGGCCGGGAACCCGCACACCGCCGAGTGGACCGACCTCGCCGCGCGCCTCTTCGCCGGGCGGGACATCGCGATGGCGGCGCCGTTCCCGGAGATCGAGGGGCCGGCGGAGTTCATGCGGGTGGTACGCAAGCAGGGCTGGTCGGTGCTGGCCGGCGTGGAGTTCATCGATGTGCCCGGCATGGCGCTGCGGCCGGTCACCGACCCCGTGCCGCTCTCGCCGGTATCGCTGGTGTGGCGGCGCGGCCTGCGCCATGCGGGCCTGGACGCGCTGCGGTCGGCCTGCCGGGGACTGGCGGCCGAACGGGGGTGGCTGCGGTGGCCGGAGGGGGCGGTGTGGCTGCCGGAGGTGGACGCGGCGCTGATGGCGAACGGCCGGTGACTGCCGACGGCTGCCGAATTTTCGTCGTATAAGCAACCGGTAAGCGCTGGAATCCCTCCCTATGGGCGTCAGGAACCGTAGCCGGACATCGAGGGGGTCCCGTGCGCAAGCGCCCGCTGACCGTGGCAGCCCTGGCCGTGCTCGCCCTGAGCGGTGGCCTGGTCGCCTGTGACGAACCGCGTATGGACGCGCTGCACGCGAAATGCACGACCGAGGACCTGAAGTGGAAGGTCACGGTCCTGAAGAAGAAGGCGCGCAGCACGCACCGGGAAGGCCGGCTCTCGGCGGTCAACACCGGCTCCGGCAGATGCGTCTTCGGCGGCTACCCGGCCTTCCGGGTGTACCTCGGCAAGGGGCCCTTCGCGAACGGCGTGGGGCAGGGCCGGACGCGGCCGGTGGGCCTGCCCAGTGGCGGGCGCGTCGTGATCGATCTTCATTACCGGGACCCCGCGGGCCGGCGGCCCGCTCCGGACGACTGCCGGATCACCAACGGCCACGCCGTGGCGGCGGCACCCCGCGACACCGGCGACGGCGCGATGGCGCCGATCCGGGACGAGAAGGGCCGGGAGACCGGCATGGACGTCTGCGGCGACGTGATCCGGATGGCACCGCCGCGGGCGGCGGCCGGCTGACCGGCCCGCGGACGGGCACCCGATGGCGTGGTGACGCGGGATCTCACCGGGGGACGGTCAGCAACGGCTGGTAGAGCCGGGTGTCGTCGGGCTCGCCCACGGGACGGCCGTCCACCGCCACCCACGCGTGGGCACGGAACGGCTCCGTACGGACACCGGTGCACCACTGGGGCCAGCGGCCGCGCAGGCGGCACAACAGGGCGGTCGCCACGGAGCGTGGCAGACAGCCGTTGCCCGCGCAGCGCATGCTGACCGTGACGACGGCGTGCCGGGCGCGCGCGGCCTCCGGCGCGGTGGCCGGGCGGGCGCCGCGCCGTACGGCCTCCAGCGCGCGGCACAGGGTGCGGGGGGAGCAGCGCGCCAGGAGGCGGGCCGCGGCGACGCAGCCGAGGGCGGCGCAGCGTTCCGCGAAGGACAGGCGCGCGGGCACGCCCAGGGCGACCGGGATGCTCACGAGGTCACCAACTTCGCCGACCTGAGCGACTCCAGCAGGGCGACGGCGTCCGCGGCCACCCGGTCCGCCGCCGAGGGGTGGCGGTTGCGCAGCTCGTCGGCGGCGGACGCGCAGGTGCCGCCGGCGAGGAGGTGCTCCAGGACGAACGCGCCGGTGTTGTTCATCTGCCAGTAGCGGCCCGTACGGGCGTTGAGCAGCACCATGCCTCCGGGGGTGCGCACGCTGCTGACGTGGGGGGCGAGGGCGAACATCGGGTTCAGGCTCCTTCCGCGGCGGGAACGGTGGGGCGGGTGGGGACCGGGGCCTGCGTCTCCCGGAGGGAGCGCAGCCAGTACTCGGCCGCCAGGGTGGGGTCGAGGGGATGCAGGGTGTGCGCGAGCGGCTGGAGCGAGGTCAGGGCCGTCCGCAGTACCTCGGGCCGGATCAGGCCCAGCCCGGCCAGGTGGGAGTCGTCGCAGAGCGCGGACAGGGCCCGGCGGTGGCGGCGCAGGCCCGCGTAGACCTCGGCGCTGTGCTCGCCCTTGGTGGCCCGGGCCCGTACCGCGTCCGGCAGGACGCCGCGCATGGCCGCGCTGAGCAGGGGCTTGTACGAGCCGACCGCGACCTGGTCCACGAGGCGCACGGTCAGCGCGGCCTCGATGACGTTGTCGTCGAGGAAGGGCGCCTCGAAGGTGACGCCGTGCCGCGCGGTCAGGGCGGCCGCGCCGCGCACGATCTCCCCGGCGCGGGCGGCGGCCCGCAGCGTCTCGTGCTGGCAGCGCAGCGGCGCGAAGGGCTCGGGCTCCCCGGCGGCGGCGTCCCGCACCAGACGGCGCACCGTGGAGACCGCGTCCGGGTGCGCCCACGGCGGCATGGCCGGTACGACCTCCCAGTCGGCGCCGCTGTCACCGGACCGCACACCGGGCACGATCCGGTCGGCGCAGGACTCCAGCCATTGCGGGTACGGCACGCCGCCGAACAGGGTGCGCAGGGTGTCCACCAGCGTCCAGCGGCCGAGGCGGCGGGCCGTGCACGCGCGCCGGGCGGCGGACCGGAAGTCCGTACGCGCCAGGGAGTTCAGCGCCACCGGGCGCGGGGAGAACAGTTCGTCGCCGCCGACGCCGACCAGATGCGTACGGGAGCCGCGGGCGGCGACGATGCGCGCCTGGTGGCTGAGCCGGGCGCTCTCCCGGATCACGGCGAGCGGGCCCGCCGGGTCGGTGTGCGCGGGCTGTGGGGGTGTGTACCAGGTGGGTGCGTCGGCGTACGGGAGGGGCAGATGCTCGGCGGAGCGGAGCAGGGCCGCGCCGTGGGCGCTCCACACGTTGTCGTCGTTGGCCTCGTCCCGGCACACCCAGGCCGTGGTGATCAGCCGGGTGTCCTCACGGGCGGCGAGGAAGCACAGGCTGGTGGAGTCCATGCCGCCGGAGAGGTCGGCACTGAGCGCCGGGCGGCGGGTGCGCACCCGTACCGCTTCGGTCAGCGCGTCCCGTACGGATTCGGCGGCGTCCTCCAGCCACAGGTCGGGCTGCGGGGGACGCCACCAGCGCGCCGTGCCGTGCCGCCCGTCGGCGCCCAGCGTCAGGCAGTGGCCCGGCGGTACGGCGTGCACCGCCCGCCAGGCGGGGCGCTGGGCGAGCGGGAAGGGCGCGAACGGGGCGAGCAGCCGCAGCGCCAGGCTCTCGTCGTCGACCGAGCCGAGGCCGGGGGCGCCGGTGGGCAGGCCGACGGCGGCCGCCTCGCGGGCCAGCGCGGCCAGGTCCTGCGGGTGGCTGCCGGCGACCGTGACGCCGTTGACGGTCGCGTGGTGGAGCTGGCGGACCGTCGACAGGCTGCCCTGGCACCGGATACGGGAGCCCATCGCGGCCAGCAGGAAGAAACTGCCGGGCAGTTCGCGCACCCGGGTGTCGAGGTCGTCCAGGCGGCGCAGGCGGCGCAGCATCCGGCCCAGGGTCCCGGCGTCGGCCGAGGTCGTGCCGAGCAGCAGCAGCCGGTCCGGCCCCGAACCGGCCGCGACGGCCTCCTCATCGGTCCAGTGCCCCATGACCCAGGGGCGTCCGGAGGGGTGGCGCACCGTGCGCACGGCGGGGTCGCGGCGCAGGTTCAGGCACAGCGGACCGGTCGCGGGATGGTCGGGGAAGACGACGAAATCCACGATGACTTACCACCCCTGGCGTGCGGTGCGGGCGTACGGCACATGGTCGGGTGCGGACGGGTGCCGGCAGATGCGGACAGGTCGTAGGCCGTAGGTGACAGGTGCTGGGCGGGCCGGGGTGTCGCGGGGCGGCCGGTACCGCGACGCGGCCGTCCGGCCGTGGTGGTGGGGGCGGCCCCTGCCGGGGCGGGCGGTGCGCGCCCGGGCAGGGACCGCCGGACCGGGGGCCGGCGCGGCCGGGGCCCGCAGGTCACCAGAAGGTGCTGTGCAGTCCGCCCCAGCCGTCGGAGAGTTCGCCGGTGAACCCGAGCGTCCGCTCGGCGAAGGCCCCTGCGTCGGCCAGCTCCGGTGCCTCGTACTCGGTCACTTCGTCACGTTCCTGTCCGTCCTGCATCGGCTGCGTCCCTTCCCGTGGTCACGACGCGGACACTCTTGGTGTTCGCGTGATTACTCAACGCATCCAAGGGAGATGTTGCCAAAGTCCATGCCCCCTGCCATTGCCCCTAACGAGTGACGTCGGGGGCGCACGGGGTGCATTGGCGTAACCTCCGGCGGTTGTGCGCCACCGGCGGGATCTTTGCTCACCGCGCGCTCCCGGAGGCGGTGAGCGCAAGGTTTCGCGGCGGTCACGCGCCGCCACAGAGAGGAAACGCGCCCTTCCTAGCGTCGCGGTACGGCGGCAACCGGGAGCTGGGAGGCGCGATGACGGACACCGACGCGAGGACGGGCACAGGAGCGGCCAAGGGCGGAGGGGCGGCGGCCCGCGCCCCCGTCCGGGGACCGGGCCGCTGGATCGAGCAATGGGACCCGGAGGACGAGACCTTCTGGCGGGACCACGGGCGGCGGATCGCCCGGCGCAACCTCGTGCTCTCCGTCGTCTGCGAGCACATCGGGTTCTCCGTCTGGAGCCTGTGGTCGGTGATGGTGCTGTTCATGGGGCCCGAGTACGGGATCGACGCGGCCGGGAGGTTCTTCCTGGTGGCGGTGCCGACGCTGGTGGGGGCGGTGCTCCGGGTGCCGTACACCTTCGCGGTGGCGCGGTTCGGCGGGCGCAACTGGACGGTGTTCAGCGCGGTGTTGCTGCTGATTCCCACCGCCGCCGCGGCGTCCGCGCTGCGGCCGGGCACCTCGTACACCGTCTTTCTGCTGGTCGCGGCGCTGGCAGGGGTCGGCGGCGGCAACTTCGCCTCGTCCATGACGAACATCAACTCCTTCTACCCGCTGCGGAAGAAGGGCTGGGCGCTCGGGGTCAACGCGGGTGGCGGCAACATCGGCGTCCCCGTCGTCCAGTTGCTGGGGCTGCTCGTGATCGCCACGGCCGGCGCGGCGCACCCGCGGCTCGTGCTCGCGGTCTACCTCCCGCTGATCGTGGCCGCGGCCGTGCTGGCGGCCCTGTTCATGGACAATCTGCGCCCGGTGCGCAACGACACGGGAGCGGCCAGGGATGCCGCCCGCGACCCGCACACCTGGATCGTCTCGCTCCTCTACGTCGGCACTTTCGGGTCGTTCATCGGCTACAGCTTCGCCTTCGGCCTGGTCCTGCAGACCCAGTTCGCGCGCACGCCCCTCCAGGCGGCGTCGCTGACCTTCCTCGGGCCGCTGCTCGGGTCCCTGGTGCGGCCGGTGGGCGGCCGGCTGGCGGACCGGTACGGCGGGGCCCGGATCACCCTGGCGAACTTCGCGGCGATGGCCCTGGCCACGGGCGTGGTGATCGTGGCGTCGGCGCGGCACTCGCTGGGGGTCTTCCTCGCCGGGTTCGTCGTCCTGTTCGTGCTCAGCGGCCTCGGCAACGGCTCCACGTACAAGATGATCCCCGGCATCTTCCAGGCCAAGGCGCTGGCGAAGGGCCTGACGGGCGAGGCGGCCGCGGCCCACGGGCGGCGGCTGTCCGGCGCGGCGATGGGGCTGATCGGCGCCGTCGGCGCGCTCGGCGGCCTCGGTGTCAACCTCGCCTTCCGCCAGGCGTTCCGGGCCGGGGGCTCCGGCACCCCGGCGTTCGTGGCCTTCCTCGGCTGTTACGCGCTGTGCTCCGCGGTGACCTGGGCGGTGTACCTGAGGCGTACGGCGGCCACCGCGGCCGTACGGGACCGGGAGGCGGCGGCGCCCGCGCTCGCGGAGGTGTGACGCGCGCCGCGCCGGGTGGCCGCGGCGGTCCGTAACCGCTGGGAAATACTGCGGGAGCGAGCCTGTCACCGGCGGTTGGCAGGCTCGGACCGCCACCGGTGCCCGGCGGCGCCGGAGCCAGCACGAGCCAGGGACGGACCATGCACGAGGGCGAGCACGACGAGCGTCACGACGACGGCGCACGGGACAGCGCACCGGACGGCGCGCGGCAGCACGGCGACCCGGCCCGGGACGCCGCGCCGGACGCCGCGCCGGAGGCCACGGACGTACGGCCCCTGGACGGCTTCACCGTCGGGGTGACCGCCGCCCGCCGCGCCGAGGAGCTGGGCGCCCTGCTCGAACGGCGCGGCGCCCAGGTCCTGCACGCCCCCGCGCTGCGCATCGTGCCGCTGCCGGACGACGCGGAACTGCTCGCCGCCACCGAGGACCTGATCGGCCGGGCGCCGGACGTGGTGATCGCGACCACCGCGATCGGCTTCCGGGGCTGGATCGAGGCCGCCGAGGGCTGGGGGCTCGGCGCGGCGCTGCTCGCCCGGCTCGGCGCCGTCGAGCTGTTGGCCCGCGGCCCGAAGGTCAAGGGTGCGATCCGCGCGGCCGGGCTGACGGAGACGTGGTCGCCGCAGTCCGAGTCGCTGGCGGAGGTGCTGGACCGGCTGCTTGAGGAGGGCGTGCGCGGACGCCGGATCGCCCTCCAACTGCACGGCGAACCGCTGCCCGGCTTCGTGGAGTCGCTGCGGGCGGGCGGCGCCGAGGTGGTCGGCGTACCGGTCTACCGCTGGATGCCGCCCGCCGACATCGGCCCCGTCGACCGGCTGCTGGACGCGGCGGTCGGCCGCGCACTGGACGCGATCACGTTCACCAGCGCGCCGGCCGTCGCCTCGCTGCTGCGCCGCGCCGAGGAACGCGGCCTGCGGGACGGGCTGCTGGACGCGTTGCGCCGTGACGTGCTGCCCGCCTGCGTCGGGCCGGTCACCGCGCTGCCCCTCGAAGCGCACGAGGTGACCACGTACCAGCCCGAACGGTTCCGGCTCGGCCCGCTCGTCCAGCTCCTCTGCCGCGAACTGCCGGGCCGCGTGCGCCCGTTGACGGTCGCCGGACGGCGGGTGGAGATCCGCGGGCAGGCCGCCCTGGTGGACGGCGCGCTGCGGCCGGTGCCCCCGGCGGGGATGGCGCTGCTGCGGGCGCTGGCCCGCCGCCCCGGCTGGGTCGTCTCCCGCGCCGACCTGCTGCGCGCCCTGCCGGGTGCGGGGCGCGACGAGCACGCGGTGGAGACGGCGATGGCCCGGCTGCGGGGGGCGCTCGGCGCGCCCAAGCTGATCCAGACGGTGGTCAAGCGGGGGTACCGGCTGGCGCTCGACCCGCAGGTGGGGGGCAAGTACGGCGACGAGTGACGTACCGCGCCGTACGGCCGTCCCCGGGAGCCTCCCGGGAGGGCCGCGCTACGCGGGGTTCGTCACCCGGATCTTGGACTGGCCGTGCGGACGGGTCTCCCAGTCCTCCATGAACCTGGCCTCCAGCCCGTGTTTGCGGGCCAGCGCCAGCAGCGTCCCGGTGCGGTAGTAGAAGTCCTCGCGCAGCACCTGGTGCTCCGTGCCTTCGGTGCGGTCGAAGGTGAAGTCGAAGAACCCGCCGGGCGCCAGGATGCGGCCGACGTGCCGGAAGCACTCGTCGATCACGGACAGCGGCGAGTGCGAGAACACGCTGTGCGCGTGCACCACGTCGAAGTGCCGGTCCGGCAGGAAGTCGAAGGTCAGGTCCTGCGTGATCGTCAGGTGCGGGACCTTGTCCTGGAGTTCGTAGGTGGCCAGGGTCTTCTTGGCGGCTATCAGGATGTCCGGCGAGATGTCGATGCCGTAGTAGTTGCCGGTGTCGAGGTGGGCGATGAAGCGCCAGCCGGCCCGCAGGTTGCCGCAGCCGATGTCCAGCATCCGCATGTCCGGCCGCAGCCCGTGTTCCATCAGATAGGTGAACTGCATCTCGCCCAGGGCCAGCCAGCGTTCGTGGCTGCGGCTGCCGACCGCGGCCTCCGGGTTGCGGCCGGCGTCGGAGGCCATCACGGCGCGGTAGTACGCGACGTGGTCCGGGTGTTTGAGGCGGAGCCAGGAGTCCCGGGCGGTGCGCCGGAGGTAGGGCGCGATCCGCGCCGGGTTGCTGACCGCGTAACGGACCTTGTGCGTCAGGCTGGAGCGGTTCTTGAGCAGGGTCTTGGCCGACATGATCCGGACTATACAACAGAGGTATACATGCGATGCATACACGTCATGTATACGGAAGGCGCGGCCCGGTGTGCGGCGGTGCCGAGGGTTACGGCCGGGGGCCGCGCCGGGCACTCTGATAGGGCAGAGGTTGTCTCCCAAGGAGTGACGGGCACATGGCGGCGCCTTTTGACCTGCGGTTCGACTGCGGGCGGATCTGCCTGGACCTGATGGCCACGACCGGCCGGTCCGCCGAACGGCTGGCCGGGCCCGAACAACTGGCGGCCTGGCTGGTGGGTGCGGGCGTCGTTCCCGGCAGTACCCAGCTCGGCGCCGTGGACCGCGGCTGGGTCGTACGCTTCCGGATGCTGCGCGAACTGCTGCGCCGCGTGGTCCACGACGAACTGTGCGGCCGGGCCGCCGACGGCGACCTGCGCCTGCTCAACGCGGCGGCCGCCGCCGCCCCGGTACCGCCCGACCGCGCCGTACGCGCCGACGACGGCGCCCTCGTCCGGACGCTCGCCGCGCCCCCCGACTGCGCCGGACTGCTGGCGGCGGTGGCCCGCGACGCCATAGGGATGCTGACCGACGGGGCGACCCGCGGCCGGCTGCGGCAGTGCGAGGGCGAGAGCTGCGCGCTGGTGTACCTGGACACCTCGCGCGGGCGGCGGCGCCGGTGGTGCTCCAGCGAGGTGTGCGGGAACCGGGAACGGGTGGCCCGCCACCGCCGGCGGGCGGTCAGCCGCGCGGGCCAGCAGGCCGCCGTGGGCGCTCAGGTGCAGCTCCCTGCCGTACGGACGGTGCCGACGAAAACGTGAGCGGCCCGCTGCGGCACCGCCCCGGACGCGCGGGAATCGCGCCGTACGGAGAGGGAAAGGGAGACCGTTCGGACCGCCCCCGCAGGGCATTTCGGACCCGCCGGCGGAGATGCCGGCCGTACCCCGCAGGGCGCCGCGCCCCGGCACCTTCCGGCGGAAAGCCGTCGCATGAACCGGGAAATGCGGGCGGGCCCTTCGCCGAACGCCCGTCCGCGCCCCCTGACCCCCGCCCCCGGCACGGGAATTCACCCGTCAGATGCTGAGCCGCGGCGCCCCGGCCCCCGTACTGCTGGCTGAAGGGGCCTTTACCCAGGCCCCGATCGGCCCGGAATGCGAGACGAGGGGGCGGACATGCGCGAGCCCGGTCGCGGACGGCAGATCGAGGTGATCGGCGGTGCGGAAGACGGCGGCAGTGACACCGGCGACGCGTGCGAGCGCTGATGGCCGTGCGCAGCGAATGTCCGATCCGCGCTATCGACCCGGGAGTTGGCGTGCGCGAGGATGCCGACGTGGCAGACAGTACGGCGCCGGACGAGGAGCTGATGCGGGCCCTGTACGAGGAGCACGCCGGCCCGCTGCTCGCCTTCGTGCTGCGCCTGGTCGCCGGGGACCGGCACCGGGCGGAGGACGTGGTGCAGGAGACCCTGCTGCGGGCCTGGCGCAACGCCGGCCAGTTGCAGCGCGCGACCGGTTCCGTCCGCCCCTGGCTGGTCACCGTCGCCCGGCGCATCGTCATCGACAGCCACCGCAGCCGTCAGGCACGTCCCCAGGAGGTCGACTCCGGCCCCCTGGAATCGATGCCGGCCGCCGACGAGATCGACCGGGCCCTGCGCCTGATGACGATCACCGAAGCGCTCGGCGACCTCAGTGCGGCCCATCGGGAGGCGTTGATAGAGACCTACTTCAAGGGGCGTACGGTCAATGAGGCGGCCGAAGTCCTCCGGGTACCGGCCGGAACCGTCCGGTCCCGGGTCTTCTACGCCCTGCGCTCCCTGAAGCTCTCGCTCGAAGAACGAGGAGTGACGGCGTGAAGCGGCCCGTGGAGCCCGTAGCACACACCGACGTCGGCGCCTACGCGCTGGGCGTCCTGGACGCCGACGAGGCGGCACGCTTCGAGGAGCACCTGGCGGGCTGCGGCCGGTGCGCCGCCGAACTGGACGGCCTGATGGGCCTGCCGCCGCTGCTCGCCGACGCCAGGGAGTCGGCGCCCGACCCGGAGGCGGTCACCCCGGCCCCCGGGCCGGGCGTCCTGGCGGGGCTGCTGGAGGAGGTCGGCGCGGTGCGCCGCACCCGCCGCAGGCGCCGCCTGTACCTGGTCGCCGCCGCTGCCGTACTGGTCGTCGGCGGTCCGCTGACCACGTACGCGCTGACCGCGGGGGACACCGCCGAGCCCCCGGAGCACCTGACGAGCTACGCCCGCACGATGTACGAGCACGGCGAGAAGGTCGGCACGGTCGACCCGGTGACCAAGGTCGCCGCCAGCGTCTCCATGGAGCGCAAGCCCTGGGGCACCCACGTCGCCCTCAAGCTGGCCAACGTCAAGGGCCCGCTCACCTGCGACCTGGTCGCGGTCGGCAAGAGCGGCGCGGAGCAGACCGTGACGACCTGGGCGGTGCCCCCGGGCGGCTACGGCCTCAAGGACGGCGCCGCCAAGTGGAACAAGGAGCCGCTCTACACCCACGGCGGTTCGGCGATGAACCGTTCCTACATCGACCGCTTCGAGGTCCGCACGCTCGACGGCAGGCGGCTGGCCGAGATCAAGGTGTGACCGGCCGCCCACCCTCAGAACGAGAGCGGCCCCGGCCCCCGGCCCCGGTGCCCGGCCGCCCGGTCGCCTCCGGACCGAGGCGTGACCGGGCGCCCGATCCCCCTCCCGAATAGTCGGAACCGCTGATTCCGCCCCGCCCGCCCGTCCGCGGTGCCCGGTTTGCGCCCGCCCGGTGGTGATTTCGTCCTTTGGGTCAGGTGCGCCCGGTGCCCGGTTCGCGTACGGTTGACGGCTGCCCTACGCACAGAAGAAGGGGGCCTGGGTGGCCGCGCAGAATGCCACGCACGCGCCGGACTCCGTCCACGACGCACAGCCGGACAGCACACGCGAACGCGAGATCGCTTCCGAACAGCAGCATCTCGACCGTGTCTACCAGCGGCTGGAGGAGAAGATCCACGAGGCCGAGTTCCTCATGGACGACGCCGCCAAACGCGGCCAGGTCGGCACGCCCGGCGCCCTCGCCGAGCGGGACGCCCAGGTCTTCCAGGCCGGCGCCCACCTGAACCGGCTCAACTCCGAGTACGAGGACTTCCTCTTCGGCCGGATCGACCTGCTCCTGGGCAAGGACGGCAAGAAGGGCCCGGACGGCGCGTACACCTCCGTCGAACCCGCCGACGGCGCGATCACCGACGGCCGCGCCGAGATCGCCGAGACCCTGCACATCGGCCGCCTCGGCGTGCTGGACGCCGACTACAGCCCGCTGGTCATCGACTGGCGCGCACCCGCCGCCGCCCCCTTCTACCGCGCCACCCCGGTCGCGCCCGGCCGCGTCGTACGCCGCCGGGTCATCCGCTCCAAGGGCCGCCGCGTCCTGGGCGTCGAGGACGACCTGATGCGCCCGGAGATCGCCGCGACGCTGGACGGCGAGGAGCTGCCCGCGGTTGGCGACGGCGCGCTGATGGCCGCCCTGGGGCGGGCCCGCAGCCACACGATGCGCGACATCGTCGCCTCCATCCAGGCCGAGCAGGACATGGTCATCCGGGCCCCCGCCGCCTCCGTCACCGAGGTCGAGGGCGGCCCCGGCACCGGCAAGACCGCGGTGGCGCTGCACCGTGCCGCCTACCTCCTCTACCAGGACCGCCGCCGCTACGCGGGCGGCATCCTCATCGTCTCCCCGACCCCGCTGCTCGTCGCGTACACCGAAGGCGTCCTGCCGTCCCTCGGCGAGGAGGGCCAGGTCGCCATCCGCGCGCTGGGCTCCCTGGTGGACGGCGCGGAAGCCACCGCGTACGACTCCCCGGCCGTCGCCCGCATCAAGGGCTCCAGCCGGATGCAGAAACTGCTGCGCAAGGCGGCGCGCGGGGCCCTGGAAATGGCCGGTACGGCGTCCGCGGGGGCCGCCGCCCAGGCGCCCGCCGACGGCCAGCTCGCCTTCGGCGAGGAGGACGAGGCGACAGCGGCCCCCGCCGGACCGCCGGACCGGCTGCGGGTGGTCGTCTTCGGCTCCCGCGTCGAACTGGACGCACGCGACCTGCACCGCATCCGGCACAACGCCCTCGGCGGCACCGCACCCGTCAACCTGCTGCGCCCGCGCGCCCGCCGCCTGATCCTGGACGCCCTCTGGTCCCGCTCCGGCGCGGCCAAGCGCTACACCGATCCCGAACTGGCCGCCGAGGCCCGCCAGGCGTTCGACGAGGACATCACCACCGAGCCGGACTTCCAGGACTTCCTCGACGCCTGGTGGCCGGAGCTGACCCCGCGCGGCGTGCTGGCCGCCATGGCCGACGAGCGTCGGCTCGGCCGCTGGGCGCGCCGGGTGCTCAACCAGCGCGAGGTGCGCAAGCTGGCCCGCTCGCTGAGCCGGCTGGACGACAAGGGGCAGGGGCCGCTGTCGGTCCACGACGTGGCACTGCTGGACGAGCTCCAGCTCATCCTCGGCGCGCCGCCCCGGCCCGCCCGGCCCCGCGAGGCCGACCCGCTGGACCAGCTCACCGGTCTGGAGGAGCTGAGGACGTACGGCGAGCGGATGTCCGGCGGCGGCCGCGGCAGACGCGAGCGGCTGGAGGAGGAGCGTACGGACTACGCCCACGTCATCGTCGACGAGGCGCAGGACCTGACGCCCATGCAGTGGCGGATGGTCGGCCGCCGCGGCCGGCACGCGACGTGGACGGTGGTCGGCGACCCGGCGCAGTCGTCCTGGTCCGATCCGGACGAGGCGGCCGTCGCCCGCGACGAGGCGCTGGGCACCCGTCCGCGCCGCCGTTTCACCCTCACCGTCAACTACCGCAACCCGGCGGAGATCGCGGAGCTGGCGGCGCGGGTGCTGGCGCTGGCCATGCCGGGCATGGAAGCGCCGGAGGCGGTCCGTTCCACGGGCCTGACGCCGCGTTTCGCGGTCGCCGACGAGAACGACCTGGCCGGTTCCGTCCGGGAGGCGGCCCGGCTGCTGCTGGACGAGGTGGACGGCACGGTCGGCGTCGTGGTGGCGATGGACCGCCGTGCGGAGGCCCGCCGCTGGCTGGCGGAGCTGGGCGACCGGGTGGTGGCGCTGGGCTCGCTGGAGGCCAAGGGCCTGGAGTACGACGCGACCCTGGTGGTCTCGCCCGCCGAGATCGCGGACGAGTCGCCGGCCGGGCTGCGGGTGCTGTACGTGGCGCTGACCCGGGCCACCCAGCAGCTGACCGTGCTGTCCGGGGCGCGCGACGAACCGGACGAGGACGGGGTCCCGGATCTTCTGAGGGACTGAGCGGCCGGGGCGTCCCCGGGCGTCCGCCGAACGGCGGTGCCCCGCCGCGAAAGAAGGTGGCGGGACGGGATTCGCTTCCAGGGATGGTTTGTTAGCCTTGGTGGTGGCACCGGCCCGATCCAAGCCCCCGGGCCCAACCATAGTCGCTACGAGCGACCACTTGCCGCGAGGCGAGCATGGCGGGTCGGTGTCACTGAACCACACGACGGGCGCCTCCCGGAGCAATCCGGGAGGCGCCCGTCGGCGTTCGCGCAGTGTTCATCCGCGCTTGCCGGTCAGGTCTTCCGTTCGACCAGACTCTCTCGTATGGTGGAAAATCCTTTCCGTAACGGGAGTCTGGTTACCGTGTACCGGCTGGTAGGTGGGACGATCGGTCCTCGCACTCCGGCCTGATCCCGCCGCGGACCCCCGGAGCGGCGCGCAGAGAGAAACAAGGGAAAGCAGAGGAAGTCGGCCATGGCAACGGCGCCTAGCGTCTCGTATTCGATGACGGTGCGACTGGAGGTTCCCGCGAGCGGTACGGCGGTCAGCCAGCTCACCACGGCCGTGGAGTCCTCCGGCGGCTCCGTCACCGGCCTCGATGTGACCGCCTCCGGCCACGAAAAGCTCCGCATCGACGTCACCATCGCCGCGACCTCCACCGCCCACGCGGACGAGATCGTCGAGAAGCTCCGCGGCATCGAGGGCGTCTCGCTCGGCAAGGTCTCCGACCGTACGTTCCTGATGCACCTCGGCGGCAAGATCGAGATGCAGTCGAAGCACCCCATCCGCAGCCGTGACGACCTGTCGATGGTCTACACCCCCGGCGTCGCCCGGGTCTGCCAGGCCATCGCCAACAACCCCGAGGACGCCCGCCGCCTGACCATCAAGCGCAACAGCGTCGCGGTCGTCACCGACGGCTCCGCCGTGCTGGGCCTGGGCAACATCGGCCCCAAGGCCGCGCTGCCCGTCATGGAGGGCAAGGCGGCCCTCTTCAAGCGCTTCGCCGGCATCGATGCCTGGCCGCTGTGCCTGGACACCCAGGACACCGACGCGATCGTGGAGATCGTCAAGGCGATCGCCCCCGGCTTCGCGGGCATCAACCTGGAGGACATCTCCGCGCCCCGCTGCTTCGAGATCGAGGCCCGGCTGCGCGAGGCCCTGGACATCCCGGTCTTCCACGACGACCAGCACGGCACCGCCATCGTGGTGCTCGCCGCGCTGACCAACGCGCTGCGCGTGGTGGACAAGAAGTTCGAGGACGTCCGCGTGGTGATGTCCGGCGCCGGCGCCGCCGGTACGGCCATCCTCAAGCTGCTGATGGCGGCCGGCGTCCAGCACGCCGTCGTCGCCGACATCAACGGCGTGGTGCACGCCGGCCGCGAGGACCTGGTCGACGCCGACCCCGACTCGCCGCTGCGCTGGATCGCCGACAACACCAACCCGGAGGGCGAGACCGGCACTCTCAAGGAGGCCGTCGTCGGCGCCGACGTCTTCATCGGCGTCTCCGCCCCCAACGTCCTGGACGGCGACGACGTCGCCAAGATGGCGCAGGGCGCGATCGTGTTCGCACTCGCCAACCCCGACCCCGAGGTGGACCCCGCGATCGCGCGGCAGACCGCCTCCGTCGTGGCCACCGGCCGTTCCGACTTCCCCAACCAGATCAACAACGTGCTGGTCTTCCCGGGCGTCTTCCGCGGCCTGCTGGACGCCCAGTCCCGTACGGTGAACACGGACATGATGCTGGCCGCGGCCGGCGCGCTGGCGAACGTCGTCCTGGACGACGAGCGCAACGCGAACTACATCATCCCGAGCGTCTTCAACGACAAGGTCGCGGGCGCGGTGGCCGACGCGGTGAAGGAAGCCGCGAAGGCCGCGGGAGAGGCTGTGACGGCCGCCACGACGGCCTGACCGCCCGGCGCGTCGCGTGGCACCGGGTCCGCGGCGCCCCCATAGGGTGGCGGGCAGCAAACGGCCGCCACCCTGCGGGGCCGGCCCGGTGGGGCACGGTGCGGGACGTCACCACTCTGAGGCAGTGGCGCTTTTCGTGTGACCCTCCTGGGTGCCGGATTGGCTTTACCGCCGCAGGTGGGGGCAGGATGCGTATCCGGGCGCGAGGGTCTGTCAGCAGACCCGGGTCCGGGCACCGTCCAAGGGCCCTGGCAGCATCGGCTTCGATCTCACGCCTCATTGGCAAGAAGAACACGGGAGTACAAACATGAACCGCAGTGAGCTGGTGGCCGCTCTGGCCGACCGTGCCGAGGTGACCCGCAAGGACGCCGACGCCGTTCTGGCCGCGCTCGCCGAGACCGTCGGCGAGGTCGTCGCCAAGGGCGACGAGAAGGTCACCATCCCCGGCTTCCTGACCTTCGAGCGCACCCACCGTGCCGCTCGCACCGCGCGCAACCCGCAGACCGGCGACCCGATCCAGATCCCGGCCGGCTACAGCGTGAAGGTCTCCGCGGGCTCCAAGCTCAAGGAAGCCGCCAAGGGCAAGTAAGCCGCCGGGGGCCCGACCGGCCCCCTGGTGACAAAGGCGTGAGGGCGGCCGTCCCCTTCGGGGGACGGCCGCCCTTTTGCGTGCGCGACCTCAGGCGCCCGGTTTCCGGCGCCCCCCCGGCATCCGGAGTACGGCGTTCAGTGGCCACGGAGGTGCCCAGAAGGCCCGCGAATGGGGCCGGTGGGGCCCTAGTGCCTCCTGAGGTCTCCCGTTGCTCTACAGGGGCGTAGAAGCTGCTTCGTGGGCTCAGCCGGCGCGCGGGGGTGGTCGGGGGCATGTGCGCGGCCGGACACCGGCAGACGCTCGGGACCGCCGCCGTCCTCACCCGGCGCCGCCACCCGGCGCCGCCGTCTGTCGCCTCCGCCCCCGTCGCGTCACCCCTCGCGCGCCCGTCGCAACCGCAATGTCCGCAGGCTCGGCCCGCGAGTGTCACCCGACCCAAGGGTCCGAATTAAACCATTCGCAAAAGCAAAAGCACTCGGCCTGGCGTGGCGTCCCGAGCGCAGCGGAAGGGGCGGCCGCCCTCTCGGGTGACCGCCCCTTCCGCTCTCTGCCGCGCGGCGGGTGCGCGGGCCGCACACCCGCCGCGCCGGTCAGGCGCTCAGCGCCCCGTTCGGCAGCTCCACGTGCGCCCCCAGGCTCACGAGCTTCTCCATGAAGTTCTCGTAGCCCCGGTTGATCAGGTCGATGCCGTGCACGCGCGAGGTGCCCTGCGCCGCGAGCGCGGCGATCAGGTACGAGAAGCCGCCGCGCAGGTCCGGGATGACCAGGTCCGCGCCCTGGAGCTTGGTCGGCCCGGACACCACGGCCGAGTGCAGGAAGTTGCGCTGCCCGAAGCGGCAGGCGCTGCCGCCCAGGCACTCGCGGTAGAGCTGGATGTGCGCACCCATCTGGTTGAGCGCCGACGTGAAGCCGAGCCGGGACTCGTACACCGTCTCGTGGACGATGGACAGGCCCGACGCCTGCGTCAGGGCGACCACCAGCGGCTGCTGCCAGTCGGTCTGGAAGCCGGGGTGCACATCGGTCTCCAGGGCGATCGCGTCCAGCGAGCCGCCCGGGTGCCAGAAGCGGATGCCCTCGTCGTCGATCTCGAAGGCGCCGCCGACCTTGCGGTAGGTGTTCAGGAAGGTCATCATCGAGCGCTGCTG
The DNA here is from genome assembly GCF_040646595.1 of Streptomyces sp. NPDC045470. Taxonomy (NCBI): domain Bacteria; kingdom Bacillati; phylum Actinomycetota; class Actinomycetes; order Kitasatosporales; family Streptomycetaceae; genus Streptomyces; species Streptomyces sp. NPDC045470. Next base: position 1,397,173 of record NZ_JBEZAN010000001.1, on the reverse strand, counting down.
CGCGCCGCGCACGTAGATGTTGCCCTCGGTGGCCAGCGCCGCGGACGCCCAGGAGGCCGCCTCCAGGCGGTCCGGGAGCGCGCGGTGGTTGTAGCCGCCCAGCTTGTCCACACCGGTGATCCGGATGGTCCGGTCGGTGTCCATGGAGATGATCGCGCCCATCTTCTGCAGGACGCAGATCAGGTCTTCGATCTCCGGCTCCACGGCCGCGTTCGACAGCTCGGTGACACCCTCCGCCAGGACGGCGGTCAGCAGCACCTGCTCGGTCGAGCCGACGGACGGGTACGGCAGGCGGATCTTGCAGCCGCGCAGCCGCTGCGGGGCCTCCAGGTACTGGCCGTCCGCCCGCTTCTCGATGGTCGCGCCGAACTGGCGCAGCACGTCGAAGTGGAAGTCGACCGGGCGGCCGCCGATGTCGCAGCCGCCCAGGCCCGGGATGAAGGCGTGGCCGAGGCGGTGCAGCAGCGGGCCGCAGAAGAGGATCGGAATGCGCGAGGAGCCGGCGTGCGCGTCGATGTCGGCGACATTGGCGCTCTCCACGTGCGACGGGTCGAGGATGAGCTCGCCCGCCTCGTCACCGGGGCGCACCGTGACGCCGTGCAGCTGCAGCAGGCCGCGTACGACGCGTACGTCGCGGATGTCGGGCACATTGCGCAGTCTGCTCGGACTGCTGCCGAGCAGCGCGGCGACCATGGCCTTGGGCACGAGGTTCTTCGCGCCGCGAACCCGGATCTCGCCCTCCAGCGGGGTGCCGCCGTGGACAAGCAGTACGTCGTCGGTAGAGACGGTCATGGATCTCGCGTTCCTGGAGACGGACAGGGGGCCAAGGGGAAATGGTAAGGGCGGGGGAGGGGGTGCCCGTAGGCCGGAGCGGGTTCGGGGCGTGTAATGGCTTTGTCACAACACCCTCCGCTACGGTCCGCCTTTGTTCTGTAATCGACATTCGGTACGTTGTGTACGGCTACGACACGCTATGCCGCCTCTGCCGTCGGCCTGTGCGCCGGGGCTGCCGTCGTACGCCCTGCGCTGCTCTCGCCCGGGTACCGCAGTTGACTCCCCGCCGCGGTCCGAAGTGCGGGATCATGTCCCCATGACCGAGGTGTCCTCGCTCACCGGCCGGCTGCTCGTCGCCACACCGGCGCTCGCCGACCCGAATTTCGACCGCGCGGTGGTGCTCCTGCTCGACCACGACGAGGAGGGGTCCCTCGGCGTGGTCCTCAACCGCCCGACGCCCGTGGGGGTCGGCGACATCCTCCAGCCGTGGGCGTCCCTGGCCGGCGAGCCCGGCGTGGTCTTCCAGGGCGGCCCGGTCTCGCTGGACTCGGCCCTCGGCGTGGCCGTGGTGCCGGGCGGCCCCGAGACCCCGGAGAGCGCGCTGGTCGGCGACGGCCCGCTGGGCTGGCGCCGCGTCCACGGCGCCATAGGGCTGGTGGACCTGGAAGCCCCGCCGGAACTGCTCTCCACGGTGCTCGGCAGCCTGCGGATCTTCGCCGGTTACGCGGGCTGGGGCCCCGGCCAGCTTGAGGACGAACTGGCCGAGGGCGCCTGGTACGTCGTCGAGTCCGAACCGGGCGACGTGTCCTCCCCCGATCCCGAACAACTCTGGCGAGCGGTCCTGCGCCGCCAGCGCAACGAACTGGCCATGGTGGCGACGTACCCCGACGACCCGTCCCTGAACTGACGCCCCGAGCCCCGGATTCCACTCGCCCCCACCCGGGTGAACCCCCGCTGGGGGGATGCGAGCGCGCCCCCGTAGGGCACCCGCCTCCCGCCCCGCCGTCCTCGGCCTCAGGCCTCACTCCTCGGCCTCAACCCGCCGTCCCCGGCCTCAGCCCCCACCCATACCGAAGAACCGTTCCGCCAGTGGATGGGCGCCGCGGTGGGGCAGCGCGAGACGGACGGTCACCGGCGGAGCGTTCTTCAGGCGTACGAAGCGGATGCCCGGATGGGTGTGCCGCGCGGCCACCTCCTGCGGCGCCACCCCCACCCCGTGCCCGGCGGCCACCGCCTCCAGCCACTCGTCGAAGTTGTCCGCCGTGCAGGCCAGGCGCGGGCGCCGGTCCGCGGGCCACAGTTCGGGGCGGGTGCTGCCGGTGACGGTGTTCACCACGAGCGGGTGGTCCGCCAGCTCGGCCCAGTCCAGCACGCGGCGGCGCGCCAGCGCCCCGTTCGCGCCGAGCCGGCCGACCGCGGCGACCCGCGGTTCGTGCAGCAGTACCCGGGTACGGACATCCGCCTCCGGCGGGTCGTCCCCGCGCAGTACGACGATGTCCGACTCGCCGGTGTCCAGCCCCGCCAGCGGCGTGTCCCGGCGCACCAGCCGCACCCCGGCCCCGGTGGCCGCCTCGAACTCCGCGGTCAGCTCGGCACAGGCGGCGGGCAGCAGCGACGTGAAGCCGAGCCGCAGCACGGGCTGCCCGCCGGGGGAGCGCAGCGCGGCGGCCAGGCGGGGGAGCAGCGGCGCCAGCTCGGCGTACAGCCGCCGGCCGTCCTCCGTCAGCTCGACGCGCCGGGTGGTGCGGTCCAGCAGCCGCCTGGCGAGGGTCTCCTCCAGGGCCCGTACGGACTTGGTCAGCGCGGGCTGGCCGACGCGCAGCCGGTCGGCGGCGTAGGTGAAACTGCGCTCCTCGGCAACGGCCATGAAGGCGCGCAGGTGCCGCAGTTCGACCCCGTCGAGCCCGTCAGTGCCACGCGCCCTTCCCGCCACCGGCTCCGCGCCCGCCGTCTTGTCCATGCTGCCGCCACCCTCCACCGAAGCGCTGCCGCGCTCATCCGCACGTGGCCGTCCGCACACGTCCCCGCCGGACATCCGTCGCTCCGCGCAGGCACCTCCCCGAACACCCGAGGAGCGGCTGCGCTTCCCGGGCCGGGGGCCGACGGACCAGTTCAGCGTCTTCGCTCAGCCCAACGCCTCCTCGACGGCTTCAAAGATGTCCGCGCCGGTCTCCTGCTGCCACGTCGGCAGATCGGCCCAGTCGGCCACGTAGCCGGGCTCGGGGCCCTCGAAGTGCCGGAACATCCGGGCCGTCCAGCACGCCGTGACGAACCGGCGCTTCTGTTCGCGGGACGGCCTCCACGTGCGGCCTCCGCTGAGCTCGACGGACTGTCGGACCTGCGCGTGGACGGCACCGGCGGCAGCGCGCTCCCACTGCGGGGTGGCGTCCCACGGAGTGACGTAGCCGGCCTTGGGCTCTCCGGGGAAGTGCCGGCGCACTCCCGCGGTCCAGCTCTCCCGGAACAGTCGCGCGCCTTCGGTCTGCGGCACACCAACCCCTTTCGTCACGGCGTGCCGGCGAGACGATCTCCGTCCGCGGCTCCGCCGACGCGGCTCGACGTCGATCCGCTGCCGCACACATCACACCTATTCCCCCCGGGCATCAATCCCCCGCTCGGGCATTTCCCCCACCTCCCGGAGCCCGCCTACGTTCCTCCGGTCGATGCACAGGAGCTGGCGGAACAGGGGAGTTGGCAGCGATGCGCAAGGTCTGGTTGTTGGCGCTGGGGGCGTTCGCGCTCGGGCTCGACGCCTATGTGACGGCGGGGTTGTTGCCGGTGGTCGCGCACGACCTCGGTACGACGGTTTCGCTGGTGGGACAGATGGTGACGGTGTTCACGCTGGCGTATGCGGTGGCCGCGCCGTTGGTCGCGGGACTGTCGGCGGGAGCACGGCCGCGGCTGCTGATCCTGCTCGCGCTCGCGGTGTTCACGGTCGGAAACGCCGCTACGGCGCTCGCGCCCGCGTGGGGTGCGCTGCTGGCGGCCCGGATCGTCGCGGGGGCCGGGGCCGGGGTGTACGCGGCCCTGTCGACGGCGGCCGCGTCGGCGCTGGTGTCGGCTGAGCGGCGTGGACGGGCGTTGGCGCTGGTCATGGGTGGCATGAGTACGGGCACGGTGCTCGGTGTGCCGGTGGGGGTGCTACTGGCCGAGCACGCGGGGTGGCGGTCGACGATGTGGCTGGTCACGGGGCTGGGGGCGGTCGCCCTGGCGGGGCTGGCCGGGCTGCTGCCCGCGGTGCCCGCGGACCCGCCGGTCCCGGTGCGGGCGCGGCTGGCCGCTGTCGCGGACCGTGAGGTGGCGCCGATCGTCGGTGTCTCGTTCCTGGCCGCTGTGGCGAGCCTGGGGCTCTACACGTATCTGGCGCCGGTGCTGGCCTCTGCGGGGGGAGTGGACGAGGTCGCGCCGTACCTGTGGGCGTGGGGGATCGGCGGGGTGCTCGGGAGCCTGGCGGCCGGGCCGTTGGTGGACCGTACGGGGAAGGCCGTGGCCCTGGTGGGCGGCGTGCTGGTGACCGTCGCCGCAGCTCAGGCGCTGCTGCCGCTGCTGGCCTCCGCCGCGCTGCCCGGCGCGGGCGCCGCCCTGGTGGTCTGGGGCGCGGCGGGCTGGGCCCTTCAGGTGCCGCAGCAGCACCGGCTGCTCGCGCTGCGCGACGACCGGGGCACGGTGGCCCTCGCCCTGAACAACTCGGCCCTCTACCTGGGCAGCGCGGTCGGCTCGGCGCTCGGTGGGCTGGCCCTCGCGGCGGGCGTCCGGGCCTCCGCGCTGCCGTGGGCGGCGGCAGGGGTCGCGGCCCTCGCCCTCGCCCTCCACCTGCGCGCGGCCCGCCGCTCCCGGCACGCCGCGCGCGTCGGTACCCTTGGCGGTTATGAGCACTGTTGAGCCCGAGCGCGGGGCAGGTACGGGGACCCTCGTAGAGCCGACGCCGCAGACGTCGCACGGCGACGGCGATCACGAGCGCTACGCCCACTATGTCCAGAAGGACAAGATCATGGCGAGCGCGCTCGACGGGACCCCCGTCGTCGCTCTCTGCGGCAAGGTGTGGGTGCCGGGCCGGGACCCGAAGAAGTACCCGGTCTGCCCCATGTGCAAGGAGATCTACGAGTCCATGGGCGCCGGCGGCGACAAGGACAAGGGCGGTAAGGACGGCGGCAAGAAGTAGTCCGTCCGGGGGCGGCGCGCTGTCGCGCGGCTCCCCGCCCGCCTCGCGCGTGTCCGGCCCGTTCCCGTACCAGGAGCGGGCCGCACGCGTGGTGCGCGCCGCACACGGAGGCCCGGTCCCCACGCGGGGGCCGGGCCTCCGGTGTCGGTGCGCCGGGCGTGTCAGTCGCTCCAGGGGGTGAGGTTGAAGATGTCGCCGCTCTCGGCGTTGGCGATGCACTGGTTGGCGTAGGTGTGCTGGTAGGCGGTGGTCCTGCCGTGCCAGGTGCCGTGGGTGACGACCGTGACCGGCTGGTAGATCTTCGTGCAGGCGCGGTGGATCCGCGGGACGCGGGCGTAGTCCCCGTTGGCGAGGGCCAGCTTGAGGCAGGACGCCTCCGGCGTCGGGTGGCTGCCGCCGGTCGGGAAGCACCGCAGGTAGGCGGCGGCGAGGAGCGGCCCGGAGGGGTCGGTGCCCTCGTGGATGGCGATGTGCTGGCGGCCGCCGGTCTCCGGCTGGGCGTCCGTGGCGGCGGCGGGGGCCGTGGCGAAGGGGAGCAGGCTCAGGGCGGCGACGGCCAGCAGGGCGGTGCGTACGGGTCTTGAGCGCATGGGGTCGGTCGGTCCTTTGTGTGTCGTGCGGCTGGGAGCTGCTTCCAGGGGTGCTGCCGGGGGCCGGTCCGCGTGGACGAGGCCCGGGGCCGCTTCTGGGAGCCGAGGAGGGACATCTGATTCATAGATAGACGTACCGGGACGGATTGCCGACGAATGTGGGCCAGTGGCGGCGTGTCGCCCGCGCCGTTGCCTGATCGGCTCTTGTGGGGGAGCGTCGGCGCGCTTAGCCTCCTGAGGATTGTGCATGGCGAAACGCCCGTTGCGTATGCTGCAACGATCCTTCAGGGGGTACCCAATGCAGCTCTCCGCCCGAACAGCCGCCCGTGCCGCGGCACTTGCCCTGACCCTCGGCACCGCCGTCGGCTGTGCCCCGTCCACCTCGGGCGGCGGCGCCAAGGAAGACAGCAAGTCCGGCACGCTGCGGGTCTGGCTCTTCCAGGAGGTCAACAACAAGCCCAAGGAAGAAGTCGTCCGCAAGGCGGTGGCGGACTTCGAGGCGGCCCACAAGGGCACGAAGGTCGATGTCGACTACATCCCGGTCGACACCCGGGCCCAGCGCATCAAGGCCGCCTTCAACGACCCCAAGAGCGCCCCCGACGTCATCGAGTACGGGAACACCGACACAGCCGGATACGTGAAGGACGGCGGACTGGCCGACGTCAGCCAGGAGTTCGGCGCCTGGAAGGACGCCAAGGACACCGACCCGACGGCCAAGCAGTCGGTGACCGTGGACGGCAAGGTCTACGGCGCGCCGCTGTTCGTCGGCGTCCGCGCGCTGTACTACCGCACCGATGTGTTCAAGGACCTGGGGCTCGCGGTCCCCACGACCCTGGACGAGGTCGCCACGACCGCCCGCACGATCCGCGAGAAGCGGCCCGAGCTGTACGGGATCTCCGTCGGCGGCGCGTACACCTACGGCGCGCTGCCCTTCCTCTGGGCGCACGGCGGCGAGCTGGCGACCGGCAAGGGCGACGCGTACACCGCCGCCGTGGACAGCCCGAAGGCGCAGGCGGGCATCAAGGCGTACGCGGACCTCTTCGGCGACACCAACTGCCCGGCCGCCAAGTGCGCCGAGATGGGCGGCAACGACACCGTCGCCGCCTTCGCCGCCGGGAAGGCGGGCATGACGATCGGCGGCGACTTCAGCCACCAGGCCATGGAGGACGGCAAGGTCAAGGGCAAGTACGCGGTCGTACCGCTGCCCGGCACCACGAAGGGCTCGATCGCCCCGGCCTTCGCGGGCGGCAACAACATCGGCGTGCTGAAGAGCTCTTCGCACCGCACGCTGGCCGTCGACCTGATGAAGTCGCTGGCCGGCAAGGACACCCAGCGGCGGCTGTTCGACGCGATGGGCTTCCTGCCGACGTACGGCGACGTACGGGCCGAGGCGGCGCGGAAGCAGCCGTTCGTGCAGCCCTTCGTACGGACCCTGGAGGCGGGCGCCAAGTTCGTCCCGGCCTCCCCGGCCTGGGGCGGCATCGACTCCTCGCTGGTGCTGCCGACGATGTACCAGGAGATCGTCAGCGGCCGTAAGGACGTCGCCACGGCTTCCGGCGACGCGGCCAAGAAGATGGACGAGGCGTTCAAGAAGTGACGCTCACGGTCAAGGAAGCACGCCCCGGGAGCGGCCGGCCGCCGCTCACCGGAGGCCGCCGGCTGCGGCCGCCGTCCCGGCACGGGAGCCGCTGGACACCGTGGCTCTACCTCGCCCCCGCCCTGGTCGTCCTCGGCGGTCTGCTCGTCTACCCGATCTACCAGCTCGGCCTGATCTCGTTCCTCGAATACACCCAGGCCCAGGTCAGCGGCGGCGAACCGACCAGCTTCAAGGGACTGGCGAACTACGCCGAGCTGTTCGGCGACGGCCAGTTCTGGCAGGTGCTGCTGGCGACCGTGGTGTTCGCCGCGGCCTGCGTCCTGTGCACGCTGGTGGCCGGCTGCTCGACCGCCGTCCTGCTCACCCGCATCCGGGCGGTGCCGCGGCTGGCCCTGATGCTCGCCGCGCTCGGCGCCTGGGCCACCCCCGCCATCACCGGCTCCACCGTCTGGGTCTTCCTCTTCGACCCGGACTTCGGGCCGGTCAACCGGGTGCTGGGCCTCGGCGACTTCTCCTGGACCTACGGGCGCTACAGCGCCTTCGCGCTGGTCCTGCTGGAAGTCGTGTGGTGCTCGTTCCCGTTCGTGATGGTGACCGTCTACGCCGGCATCCGCGCCATCCCGGGCGAAGTCCTGGAGGCGGCCGCCATGGACGGCGCGTCGCAGTGGCGGATCTGGCGCTCGGTCATGGCGCCGATGCTGCGGCCGATCCTCGTCGTCGTCACCATCCAGTCGGTCATCTGGGACTTCAAGGTCTTCACCCAGATCTACGTCATGACCAACGGCGGCGGCATCGCCGGGCAGAACCTCGTACTGAACGTGTACGCCTACCAGAAGGCGTTCGCCTCGTCCCAGTACAGCCTGGGCTCGGCGATCGGCATCGTGATGCTGCTGATCCTGCTGGCCGTCACGCTCGTCTACCTGCGCCTGCTGCGCCGACAGGGGGAGGAACTGTGAGTACGGTCCGCACACCGCGGATACGGCGGCCAGGACGGCTGGCCGCCGAGGCGGGCGCGCTGCTGCTCGCCGCCGCCGTGGCCTTCCCCCTGTACTGGATGGTGCTGTCCGCCTTCAAACCGGCGGGCGAGATCCAGTCCACCGAACCGGTGCCCTGGACCCTCCACCCTTCCCTGGACGCCTTCCGGCGGGTCTTCCAGCAGCAGGACTTCGGCCGCTACTTCCTCAACAGCCTCTTCGTGGCGGGCGTCGTCGTCCTCGTCTCCGCGCTGATCGCCTTCCTCGCGGCGACGGCCGTCACCCGCTTCCGCTTCCGGTTCCGTACGACGCTGCTGATCATGTTCCTGGTCGCGCAGATGGTGCCGGTCGAAGCGCTGACCATCCCGCTGTTCTTCCTGATGCGGGACGTCGGCGACGCCGTACCCGGCATCGGACTGAACACCCTCGGCTCCCTGGTTCTGCCGCACCTCGCCTTCTCCCTCCCCTTCGCGATCTGGATGCTGCGCGGCTTCGTCCGCGCCGTGCCGGAGGCCCTGGAGGAGGCCGCCTACCTGGACGGCGCGTCGCGCGCCCGCTTCCTGTGGCAGATCCTCTTCCCGCTCGTCTTCCCCGGGCTCGTCGCGACCAGCGTCTTCTCCTTCATCAGCACCTGGAACGACTTCCTCTTCGCCAAGTCCTTCATCATCAGCGCGACGGAGAACTCCACCCTCCCGATGGCGCTGCTGGTGTTCTTCAAACCGGACGAGAACGACTGGGGCGGGATCATGGCGGCCTCGACCGTGATGACCATCCCCGTACTGGTGTTCTTCGTGCTCGTACAGCGCAGGCTGGTGTCGGGCCTGGGCGGCGCGGTGAAGGACTGACGACGCGCCCGCACCCGTCCCCCTGGCGAACCGCACCGGACACCCCCACCCCTCTAGCCCCAGAGAACGCCCCCGAGAACGGAAGGGTCAGCACATGGACGACGCAGCGACGGCGGACGGCGCCCGTACGGAGACCGACCTGATACCCCTGCCGCGCGACACCCGGCCGGGGGACGGCGCGTTCCTCCTGGGCCCGGGGACCGCACTGGACGCGGGCCCCGGTACGGAAGCCACCGCGGCCTGGCTGCGCGGCACCGTCGGCGCCGCGACCGGCCTGCCGCTCCCTCCCCGTACGACCGGCGACGGCACCTCCGGGCACGGCCCCGACAGCGGCGTCATCCGCCTCCGCGTCGACGCCGGGACCGCCGACGCGCTCGGCCCCGAGGGCTACCGGCTGACGGCCGACAGCAGCGGCGTCACCCTCCTGGGCGGCGGCGCGGCCGGTGCCTTCTGGGGTGCGCAGACCCTGCGGCAGTTGCTCGGCGCGGACGCGTACCGCCGCGCGCCCCTGCGCCCCGGACAGCGCTGGTCCGTACCGGCCGTACGTGTCGAGGACGCGCCCCGCTTCGCCTGGCGCGGCATGATGCTCGACGTCGCCCGCCACTTCCTGCCCAAGGACGGCGTGCTGCGCTACCTCGACCTGCTCGCCGCGCACAAGCTCAACGTCCTGCACTTCCACCTCACCGACGACCAGGGCTGGCGGATCGAGATCCGGCGCCACCCGCGCCTCACCGAGGCGGGCGCCTGGCGGGAGCGCACCAAGCTCGGCCACCGGGCCTCGCCCCTGTGGGACGACCGGCCGCACGGCGGCTACTACACCCAGGACGACATCCGCGAGATCGTGGCCTACGCCGACGCCCGGCACATCTCCGTCGTCCCGGAGATCGACATCCCGGGCCACTCGCAGGCCGCCATCGCCGCGTACCCGGAACTGGGCAACACCGACGTCATCGACACCGGCGCCCTCAAGCCCTGGGACACCTGGGGCGTCAACCCGAACATCCTCGCCCCCACCGACACCACCCTCCGCTTCTACGAAGGGGTGCTGGAAGAAGTCCTCGACCTCTTCCCCTCCCGGTTCGTGCACATCGGCGGCGACGAGTGCCCCAAGGACCAGTGGCGGGCGTCGCCGGCCGCCCAGGCCCGCATCAAGGAACTGGGCCTGGCCGACGAGGACGAGCTGCAGAGCTGGTTCATCCGGCACTTCGACAGCTGGCTCGCCGACCGCGGACGCCGCCTGATCGGCTGGGACGAGATCCTGGAGGGCGGCCTCGCGCCGGGCGCCGCGGTGTCGTCCTGGCGCGGCTACGCGGGCGGCATCGCCGCCGCCCAGGCCGGTCACGACGTCGTCATGTGCCCCGAGCAGCAGGTCTACCTGGACCACCGGCAGGACGGCGGCGCCGACGAACCCGTACCGATCGGCTACGTACGGACCCTGGAGGACGTCTACCGCTTCGAGCCGGTGCCCCCGCAACTGACGCCGGACGAGGCCGCCCGCGTCCTCGGCACCCAGGCCAACGTCTGGACGGAGGTGATGGAGAACCAGCAGCGCCTGGACTACCAGGTCTTCCCGCGGCTCGCCGCCTTCGCCGAGGTCGCCTGGTCGCGGCTGCCGCCCCCCGAGGACCGTGACCACGCCGGCTTCACCCGCCGGATGGACACCCACTACCACCGCCTGGACGCGCTCGGCGTCGACTACCGGCCGCCCGGTGGTCCCTTCCCGTGGCAGCGGCGCCCCGGGTTGCTCGGACGTCCGATCGAGGGGTCGCCCCCAAACGTGTGAGCCGGAGCGGATGCGGGCGGCCGGCGCCGGCGGTACCTGGGACGGTGGTTCCCGCGGAACGCACTGAAGGCAGCCAAGGTGAGGTATGTCCGGTACATCGCACCAGCCGGGGGCGGGAACGTCCGCCCGCGCACCGCTCGGCCCCCGGCTCCGGCCACGGCCGGGGGCCGAGCCGGGACGCCGTCCCGCACGTCACGCCTGCTCCACCGCAGCCCGGCCACCGTCCGCCGTCCGCCCGGCGCCGCCGCCCGCCGGCACGCGCCCCGAACATCCCGAACGCCCCGAACACCGGCCATGTCCCGTACGCGGCGCGCCCGCTGCCGTCCCAAGGCGTCCGGAAGCCGGGCCCTAGCACCGCGGGCCTGCAAAGATGTGCCAGAGTTGCCACGTCCGGACCGTGAGCACGTACCGTACGGCGGAGCGGAACAGCCGGGACACCGGGGAAGGGGCAGCTGGGTTGACCACGCACGCACCGCAGGCTTCGCAATCGGTGACGTTGCCGGCCTCGCTCGACGAGGCCGTGGCGGCGCTCGCCGCCATGCCCGCCGCCGTGCCCGTCGCGGGCGGTACGGACCTGATGGCCGCCGTCAACTCCGGGCTGCTGCGGCCCGCGGGACTGGTGGGCCTCGGCCGGATCAGCGAGATCCGCGGCTGGCAGTACCAGGACGGCCACGCCCTGCTCGGCGCGGGCCTGACCCTCGCCCGGATGGGACGCCCCGACTTCGCCGCGCTCATCCCGGGCCTTGCCGCCGCCGCCCGCGCCGCCGGCCCCCCGCAGGTACGCAACGCGGGCACCCTCGGCGGCAACATCGTCACCTCCGCGCCCACCGGCGACACCCTGCCGGTGCTCGCCGCCCTCGAAGCCGACCTCGTCGTCGCCGGACCCGGCGGCGCCCGCCGCGAGATCCCCGTCAGCCACCTCCTGGCCGGCCGCGAGATGCTGCGCCCCGGCGAACTCGTCGGTTACGTACGGGTGCCGCTCCTGCACGCCCCGCAGACCTTCCTGAAGGCCACCGGACGCACCGGCCCCGGCCGCGCCACCGCCTCGGTGGCCCTCGTCCTCGACCCGGCCCGGCGCGGCGTGCGCTGCGCGGTCGGCGCGGTCGCCGCCATGCCGCTGCGGCCCCTGGAGGCCGAGCAGTGGGTGGCCTCCATCATCGACTGGGACGGCGAACGCAAGCTGGTGCCCGAGGCGCTGGCCGCCTTCGGCGACTACGTGGCCGCCGCCTGCATCCCGGACCCGCCACCGCCGCAGGACGGCACGGAACCGCAGACCCTGCCGCCCGCCGCGCTGCACCTGCGCCGTACGGTGGCGGCCCTGGCCCGCCGAGCACTTGGGAGGGCGCTCTCGTGAGCGACGCCGACCGCCCCGACCGTAACGACCGGCGCAACAGCCCCGAGGACACCCAGCCGCTGCGTGTGGTGCGACCGCAGGACCGCCAGCGCTGGGAACCGCTGCCCCAGGGCAACGAGTACGAGTCGGAGGCCACCGCCTTCGTCCAGCTCCCGGACGGCTTCACCAGCGGCCCCTACCCGGGTGGTTACGGCTACCAGGGCTACCCGGACCCGCACGGCCCCGGCACCCCGGACGCCCACGGCGGCGTACCCGGCACCGGCGACCACGGCGGATACGCCGCCGACCCGCTCGCCGCGCCCGGCCACGGCTACACCCCGCCGTCGTCCTTCGCCCCGCCCACCCCGGGCGCGACGACCGACCCGTCGGCCACCGGACAGTGGACGCTGCCGTTCGCGGACGCCCCGGCCACCGACCTGCCCGCACACGGGATGACGGGCAGCGGCCCGCACACCGGCGCGCCGGGCGGCCACTACACCGACGGCACGGACGGCGCGTCGCACGCCCTCTGGCCCGCCGCGGGCACCGACGGGTCCAGCGGCACCACGGGCCAGTGGGCGATCCCGACGGCCCCGGACGAGATGCTGGAGGAGTCCGGCGAGTACCTGCTGGGCGACGACCGTACGCACCCGGCCTCCGGGTACGGCACCGCGTACGGCCCCTACGACCACGGGCACGGCCACGGCCACACCCCGGTGGACCCGGCGGCGACCGGGCAGTGGCACTTCACCACCGACCAGCACACCGGCGCCGGCCACCTGCCGTACGGGCAGCAGCCGCTCCGCCCCGCCGACCAGGTGACACCGGGCTACGACCCCGGCCACCACGTGCCCGCCTCCGGCGACAGCGCGGGCGGCACGCTGGGCGGCGCGGGCAACTGGTCCCTGCCCGCCGACGCGCTGGCACAGTGGCCGCCGCGTGCGGAACCGCTCGACGAGCGTCCGGCCGAGCCGCGGGACGGGGCGGAGTCGGGTGCGGAGGCGGAGCCGGACCCGGAGCCGGTTTCGGAGCCGGAGCCGGAGGCCGGGGAAGACGTCGGCCAGGCTGCTTCGGGCCCCGTCGTGTCCGGGCCGATCGCCCTCGGCCCGGCCGCCGCCGACGCCGTCGAACCGGGTGTGGACGGGAGCGGGACGCCTGCTGCCGGGACGCCTGCCGCCGGGGCTCTTGCGGACGCTGGAGCGCGTACGGACGCAGAGGCTCGTACGGAGGAGGCCACCGGCGAAGCCCCGGCGGACGCCACCGCCGAAGCCGGCGTCGCCCCGGCAGCCGCCACCCGTGCCGCCACGGACGCGCCCCCGGCCGCCGACGCCCAGCCCGCCGCCCCCGAGGCGGCCGGGCCGGAGGAAGCCACCGACGGCGTGCCCGCCGAGGCCACGACCTCTGAGGCCGGGGCCGGAACCGAGCCGGAGTCCGGTGCCGCACCCGGTGACGGAACCGCACCCGGCACGGACCCCGAAACGCCGTCGGCCGAGTCCGCTCCGGCCGAGCCCGTCGGCCAAGCCGCCCCCGACGCCCCGGCGGCCCCTCCCGCCGAGCCCGCCGTGCCCGGCGACGCACCCACGGAACCGGCCGCCGCTCCGGAGCCCGAAACCGCCCCGGACCTCGCGGAGCCCGCCGCCACGGCCGAAGAGCCGCCCGCAGCACCGGACGCCGCGCCCGCCCCCGGAACCACGCCGCCTCCGGCCGGCGACACAGCCGTGGCCGCGACCCCGGCCCCGACCCCGGCCGACGACACGACGACGGAACCGCTCCCCTTTCCCCACGACGAACACCCCCACACCTCCTACGTCCTCTCCGTCAACGGCACCGACCGCCCCGTCACCGACGCCTGGATCGGCGAGTCGCTGCTGTACGTACTGCGCGAGCGCCTCGGCCTCGCCGGGGCCAAGGACGGCTGCTCGCAGGGGGAGTGCGGCGCCTGCTCCGTCCAGGTCGACGGGCGCCTCGTCGCTTCCTGCCTGGTGCCCGCCGCGACCACCGCGGGCAGCGAGGTCCGTACGGTCGAGGGCCTCGCGCAGCACGGCGCGCCCTCCGACGTGCAGTGCGCCCTCGCCGACTCCGGCGCCGTGCAGTGCGGCTTCTGCATCCCCGGCATGGCGATGACCGTCCACGACCTGCTGGAGGGCAACCACGCCCCCACCGAGCTGGAGACCCGGCAGGCCCTCTGCGGCAACCTGTGCCGGTGCTCGGGCTACCGCGGCGTGCTCGACGCGGTCAACGAGGTCGTACGCGGCCGGGCCGACGCCGCGGCGGCCGCCGAAGAGGCCGCGGCCGCCGCCCCCGAGGAGCCCGGCACCGGCACCCCCCGTATCCCGCACCAGGCGGGCCCCGCCGACCCGCAGGGCCCCGCTTCCCACGGCCACCACCCCCACGGGCCGCACCCCCACGGCCCGGGCGCTGATCCGCAGTCCGGAGGCTCCGTATGACCGGCACATCCGAGGGCGCCGGCGCCGTCACCGCGCCCCCCGCCGCGGGCGACCGTTCCGGCGGGCCCGCCGACCCGCCGCCGCACGGCCTCGGCGTCTCCCTCCCGTCCGCGGACGCGCCCGCCAAGACGGAAGGCGTCTTCCCGTACGCCTCCGACCTGTGGGCCGAGGGCCTGCTGTGGGCCGCCATCCTGCGCTCCCCGTACCCCAGCGCCCGCATCCTCTCCGTCGACACCCGGCAGGCCGTGGAGATGCCGGGCGTACGGGCCGTCGTCACCCACGCGGACGTGCCGGGCGACGCCGGGCACGGCCGGGGCGTCCCCGACCGCCCGGTCTTCGCGCACGACGTGGTCCGCCACCACGGTGAGCCGATCGCCGCCGTCGCCGCCGACCACCCCGACACGGCCCGGCTGGCCGCGGCCGCCATCGAGGTCGAGTACGAGGTGCTGGAGCCGGTCACCGACCCGCAACTGGCCTTCGAGGCCGAGCCGCTGCACCCGGACGGCAACCTGATCCGGCACATCCCGCTGCACTTCGGCGACCCCGAGGTGGTGGGCGAGACCATCGTCGAGGGCCTGTACCGCATCGGCCGCCAGGACCCGGCGCCGATCGGCGCCGAGGCCGGGCTGGCGGTGCCGCGTCCGGACGGCGGTGTGGAGATCTACACCGCCTCCACCGACCCGCACACCGACCGCGACCTGGCCGCCGCCTGCTTCGGGCTGGAGCCGGAGCGGGTACGCGTCGTCGTCACCGGCGTGCCCGGCGCCACCGCGGACCGCGAGGACCCGGGCATGCAGTTGTCCCTCGGGCTGCTGGCGCTGCGCACCGGCTGCCCGGTGAAGCTGGCCGCCACCCGCGAGGAGTCCTTCCTCGGGCACGCCCACCGCCACCCGACCCTGCTGCGCTACCGCCATCACGCGGACGCCGAGGGCAAGCTGGTCAAGGTCGAGGCGCAGATCCTGATGGACGCGGGCGCGTACGCGGACACCTCCGCCGAGGCGCTGGCGGCCGCCGTGTCGTTCGCCTGCGGCCCGTACGTCGTCCCGCACGCCTTCATCGAGGGCTGGGCCGTCCGGACGAACAACCCGCCCTCCGGGCACCTGCGCGGCGAGGGCGCGATGCAGGTCTGCGCCGCGTACGAGGGGCAGATGGACAAGCTGGCCGCCAAGCTCGGCATGGACCCGGCCGAGATCCGGCTGCGCAACGTCATGGCCACCGGCGACCTGCTGCCCACCGGCCAGACCGTCACCTGCCCCGCGCCGGTCGCCGAACTGCTGCGCGCCGTCAAGGACGAGCCGCTGCCCGAACTCCCCAAGGACACCCCGGAGGAGGACTGGCTGCTGCCCGGTGGCCTGGAGGGCGCGGGCGAGCCGTCCGCGGTGCGCCGCGGCGTCGGCTACGCGCTCGGCATGGTCCACATGCTCGGCGCGGAGGGCGCCGACGAGGTGTCCACCGCCACGGTCAAGGTCAGCGGCTCGGTCGCCACCGTGCTGTGTGCGGCCGTGGAGACCGGCTCCGGCTTCTCGACCCTGGCCCGCCAGATCGTCCAGGAGACCCTGGGCATCGAAGAGGTGCACGTGGCGGGCGTCGACACCGACCAGCCGTCCGCCGGGCGCGCCTGTCACGGCCGCCACACCTGGGTCTCCGGCGGCGCCGTCGAACGCGCCGCCAAGATGGTGCGTACCCAGCTCCTCCAGCCCCTGGCCCACAAGTTCGGCATGTCCACCGAACTCCTCCAGATCAACGACGGCAAGATCACCTCGTACGACGGTGTCCTCAGCACCACCGTCGCCGAAGCCCTCGACGGCAAGGAACTGTGGGCCACCGCCCAGTGCCGCCCGCACCCCACCGAGCCCCTCGACGAGAGCGGCCAGGGCGACGCGTTCGTGGGCCTGGCCTTCTGCGCGATCCGCTGCGTCGCGGACGTCGACATCGAACTCGGCACCATCCGCGTCGTCGAGATGACCGTCGCCCAGGACGTCGGCCGGGTCCTCAACCCGCGCCAGCTCCGCGCCCGTATCGAGGCCGGTGTCACCCAGGGCCTCGGCGCGGCCCTGATGGAGAACCTCCGCACCACCCGCGGCCGGATCCGCCACCCCGACCTGACCGGCTACGCGATGCCCACGGCCCTCGACGCCCCCGACATCCGCATCGTCAAACTCGTCGAGGAACGCGACGTCGTGGCCCCCTTCGGCGCCAAACCCGCCAGCGCCGTCCCGGTCGTCACCTCCCCGGCCGCCGTGGCCTCCGCCGTACGCGCCGCCACGGGCCGCCCGATAGGCCGCCTCCCGATCCGGCCCCAGGCGGCGGTGGCGCAGCAGCAGTAGGCGCCCGTACCCGGAACCGTCGCTGCCGGAATCCTGCCGGTGCGCGGGTGTCAGCCGTGGTCGGCGAGGAAGTCCGCCAGCGCGCCGGCGACGGCTTCGGGCTGCTCGTCGGGGATGAAGTGTCCGGCGTCCGGCACGATGATCCGGGTGGTGCGGTCGGCCCATGGGCTGATGGAGGCGGCCATGTCCGGAACGGAGCCGTGGCTGCTGGAGATTCCGAGGATCGGCACCGTCAGGCGCCGCCGTTCGAGCGCCTCGCGGTTCTTGCGCGCCGACTCCGCGGCGTCCCGGTAGTACGCGAGGGAAGCGCGCAGGCCGCCGTCGACGGCGACGGCCTGCGCGTAGTGGTCGATCTCGGCGTCGTCGAACGTGTCGGGGGACAGGGCCTTCATCTTCAGGAACCAGCCGACGTACTCGCGTTCGCGGCCGGCGAGCAGCGTCTCGGGCAGGTCGGGCACCATGTGGAACGCGAAGTGCCAGGTTTTCCACGCTCGGTCCGGGTCGGTGGGAATCGCCTCCGGGAGGGTGATACCGGGAATCCCGGCGTCGAGCAGCGCGACCCCGCGCAGGTGGCTCTCGAAGCCGAGGGCGAGGGAGAACGCGACCCAGGCGCCGATGTCGTGGGCGACCAGGGTGTATGTCGACACTCCGAGAGCCTGCACGGCGGTGTGGACGTGCGCGGCGACCGTGTGCGTGTCGTAGCCGCGCTCCGGACGCTCGGAGTGGCCCTGCCCCGGCAGGTCGATCGCGATGACGCGAAACCGATGGGCGAGGCCGGGCATCACCTTCCGCCAGGCCCACCAGGTTTGCGGGAATCCGGCGAGCAGGACGACGGCCGGGCCGCCCGGCCGCCCGCCTTCGACGGCATGAAGGCGGACGCCGTCCGCGTCGACCCAGCGGTGAGTGAAGCTGGCCAGATGCTGTAGGGGCAGGTCGCGGACGGGGTTGCTGTCGGAGACCTGCGGAGTGCTGGTTGCCGGGCTGGTCACGGAAATCCTCCATGGGTGTCAGGTGTGCGGCTGGAGCGGTGTGGCTGGCGGTGGCGGCCGGGACCACGTACGCGTGGTGGGTTTCTCGCGCGGTCGCGAAGTGCCCGGCACGCCTGGCCGTGACCACGCTGGAAGGCTACCCATCTTGAACCGATCAGTTCAAGATAGAATGGTGCGCGACACGGTCCGGACCATCGACGCATCACCGAGGAAGTGCCGCGTGGCAGGCAAGAAGCAGTTCGACATGGACACGGCGCTCGACGCCGCGATGATCCAGTTCTGGCGCGACGGCTACGCCGACACCTCGGTGGGCGATTTGTCCCGGGTGACCGGCCTGAACCGCAGTTCCCTCTACTCCTCCTTCGGCGACAAGGACGCGCTCTTCCTGCGCTGCCTGGATCTCTACGCCGCGCGCTACGGCGAGAAGTACGACGTCGCCCTGTCGGGTGCGGCCGTGGACCCCGTTGCCGCTGTCCGTGCGTTCTTCGACGTCACCCTCGACCGCATCGCCGATCCCGAACTGCCCGATGGCTGCCTGATCACCCAGTCGGCCATGGCGATCCCCGTGCTGAGTCCGGGCGTCGCGGCCCACGCCGAGCAGGCGCTCGGCTCCCAGCGCCTGCGCCTGCGCACCGCGCTGAAGACCGGCCGGCTGGCCGAACAGGACGCCGAGAACTTCGCTGTGCACGCGGCGGCTGTGAACCAGTCGCTCGCCGTCATGAGCAGGGCCGGGGCGACCCCGGCGCAGCTCCTGGCCGTGGTGGGCGTGACCGTGGACGCGCTGTCGCGGACGTTGCGCGCGTAGCGCTGTTCTGAGGCCGTGACAGGATTCGAACCTGCGTAACCGGATTTGCAGTCCGGCCCCTGAACCGCTCGGGCACACGGCCGTGGTGAAGCGACGCACCGAGGTTAGGCCGGGGGACCGGGGGCGGGGCAAGGGTTTCGGGCGGGCCGGCACGAGGTTGCAATGCGGTGTTCACAAGTCCGGTCGGCCGGCGGGGCTCAGGGGTGGGGTGACGCCCCTCAGGGCGCGTGCAGGAACTCCTCCACCGCGCGGCGGAACCGGTCCGGTTCGTCGATCCAGGGGTAGTGGCCCGCCTCGGGCAGGTGGTGGGTGCGTCCGTCGGCGAAGGATGCGGCGACCAGTTCGCCCGCCCGTACGCCCGCCACCGCGTCCCGGCCGCCGGTCATGACGAGGACCGGGCACGTCACCTCGCGCAGGCCCGCGAGCAGTGTCTGGCGGGCCGGTTCGTCCACGCCCTGCCAGAAGCCGGCCCGCGGCACCGGGTTCAACTGTTCGCCCTCCGCCGCCGCGTGGGCCCGCTGGGGCGCCTCCCAGCGCCCGTACGCGAGCGGGGCCGCGCGGGGCAGCAGGTCGCGTACCTCCGTCATGTCGGACGTCTCCGCCAGACGCCGGGCCGCAGCCGACGCCTCGGGCCACCACGTCTCGTGCGACCGGGAGGCGAAGATGTCCGGCGCGTCGTCGGGGAGTTCTCCCTGGAGGTGTGAGCCGGGGGAGATCAGGACCAGCCGGGTGGGGCGGTCGGGGTACGTGGCCGCGTACGCCTGCGCGGTCGCCGCCCCGGCGTCGTGGGCGAGCAGCGCGAAGCGCTCCAGACCGAGGTGGGCGCGGAATGCCTCCAGGTCTTCGGCCAGGTGCGGGAAGGCGTAGCGGGACGGGTCGGCGGCGGTCGGGGAGGCGCCCGTGCCGCGGCTGTCCGGGATCAGCAGCCGCCGTCGCTCCGCCAGGCCGCCCAGGTCGCCCAGGTACGCGGCGTCCCGGCCCGGTCCGCCCGCCAGACACACCAGGGGCGGGAGTCCGGAGCCCTCCGGGCCGAGTGCGCGGTAGTGCAGTGCGGCGTTGTCGTAACTGGTGAAGTGGGGCATGGGCCCAGCTTGCCGTACGGGGGAGAAGGGGACGCTCGTCGTCCGGTACGCCCTAGGTCCGGCGGCCTAGAAGATCCCCTCCCTGCGACAGGGGCGCACGCGGTCGACGCCTCTTACGCTGACCGCATGACTGCCGTGGACCCGCGCGACGCCGCCAGAACCCCCGAAGTCCCCCTCCGTGCCGAGCCCATGGCCGCTGCGCCCGCCGAAGGCGTCCTCGGCCGTACGTACCGGGCGCTCACCCTCGGCATCATCTCCGTCGTCTCGCTCATCGCCTTCGAGGCGAGCGCGGTGAACACCGCGATGCCCGCCGTCGGCCACGCCCTGGACGGCATCGAGCTGTACGCGTTCGCCTTCTCCGCGTACTTCACGGCGAGTCTGTTCGCGATGGCGCTGTCGGGGGAGTGGTGCGACCGGGGCGGGCCCCTCGCGCCCCTGTTCACCGGGATCGCCACGTTCGGCGCGGGGCTGGTCGTCGCGGGGTGCGCGCAGCAGATGTGGCTGTTCGTGGTGGGGCGCGGGGTGCAGGGGATCGGGGGCGGGCTGGTCATCGTCGCGCTGTACGTGGTGGTGAGCCGCGCCTATCCGGAGGCGCTGCGGCCGTCCGTCCTCGCGTCCTTCTCGGCGGCCTGGGTGCTGCCGGTGATCGACGGGCCGCTCGTCGCCGGGACGGTCACCGAGCACCTGGGCTGGCGCTGGGTGTTCCTGTCCATACCCGTGCTCGTCCTGCTGCCGCTGACGGTCATGCTGCCCGCGCTGCGCAAGCTGCCGCCGCGGAGGGACGACGAGGGGATGGACCGGCGCCGCATCCTGCTGGCCCTGGCGGTGGCGGCGGGTGCCGGGCTCCTTCAGTACGCGGCCCAGCGGCGGGACTGGGTGGCCGTGCTGCCCGCGGTGGTGGGGCTCGTACTGCTGGTGCCGGCCATCGTCCGGCTGCTGCCCAAGGGGACGTTCCGGGCCGCGCGGGGCCTGCCCTCCGTCGTGCTGATCCGTGGTCTGGCAGCCGGGTCGCTGCTCGCCGCCGAGAGTTTCATTCCGCTGATGCTCGTCACGGAGCGCGGCCTGTCGACCACGCTGGCCGGGCTCTCGCTGACCGGCGGCGGCCTCACCTGGGCCCTGGGCTCGTACACCCAGAGCCGGCCGCGCCTGGAGCCGTACCGGGAGCGGATCATGGGGATCGGGCTGCTGCTGATCACGGCGGCGATCCTGATCGTGCCGCTGGTGCTGTTCGGCGGCGTGCCGGTCTGGATCGTGGCGGTCGCGTGGGTGGTGGCCGGGTACGGCATGGGGCTGAACATCTCCAGCGGGAGCGTGCTGCTGCTGAAGCTGTCCCCGCCGGAGGACGCGGGGAGCAATTCCGCCTCGCTCCAGGTCTCCGACGCCCTCGGCAACATCACGTTCGTCGGCCTGAGCGGCCTGCTGTTCAGCGCCTTCGGCGGCGCCTCGGTCGACACGGGCGGCACACCGGACGTGACCGACGCCGCATCCGGGCAGCCCGCCGCCTTCGCCGCGGTCTTCGTCGCCATGGCGGCGGTCGCCCTGACCGGATCGTGGGTGGCCACACGGCTGAAGCCCGCGGGAAGCGGCCTGGCGACGGTCCCGCCCGGTGGCGCGAAGACGGTGTCGGCGGCTCACCCGGGAACGCCGTCCGCTCCCGCGGAGCGTTAGGCTGACGCGGTTGCCGATCGCCGAGCCAGCCCGACGGAGACCGTGACTACCACCACCAGCGCCACCAACAACCACCACCTGTCCCCGGCCTTCCCCGGACGGGCCCCCTGGGGTACCGCGAACAAGCTGCGCGCCTGGCAGCAGTCCGCGATGGACCGGTACATCCAGACGCAGCCGCGCGACTTCCTCGCGGTCGCGACCCCCGGCGCGGGCAAGACCACCTTCGCGCTCACCCTCGCCTCCTGGCTGCTGCACCACCACGTCGTGCAGCAGGTGACCGTGGTCGCCCCCACCGAGCACCTGAAGAAGCAGTGGGCGGAGGCCGCCGCCCGGATAGGCATCAAGCTGGACCCGGAGTACAGTGCGGGTCCGCTCGGCAAGGAGTACCACGGCATCGCGATCACGTACGCGGGTGTCGGCGTACGCCCGATGCTGCACCGCAACCGGATCGAGCAGCGCAAGACGCTGGTCATCCTCGACGAGATCCACCACGCCGGCGACTCCAAGTCGTGGGGCGAGGCGTGCCTGGAGGCGTTCGAGCCGGCCACCCGGCGGCTCGCGCTGACCGGTACGCCGTTCCGCTCCGACACCAACCCGATCCCCTTCGTGACGTACGAGGAGGGCGACGACGGCATCCGGCGCAGCTCCGCCGACTACACGTACGGCTACGGCAACGCGCTCGGCGACGGCGTCGTCCGCCCGGTGATCTTCCTGTCGTACAGCGGCAGCATGCGCTGGCGCACCAAGGCGGGCGACGAGATCGCGGCGAAGCTCGGCGAGCCGATGACCAAGGACGCCGTCTCCCAGGCCTGGCGCACCGCGCTGGACCCGCGCGGCGACTGGATGCCCAAGGTCCTCAAGGCCGCCGATCAGCGGCTGACCGAGGTCCGCAAGGCGATACCGGACGCCGGCGCGCTGGTGATCGCCTCCGACCAGGAGCAGGCCCGCGCGTACGCCAAGCTGATCCGTGAGATCACCGGCGAGGGCGCCACCCTGGTGCTGTCCGACGACAGCGGCGCCTCGCAGCGCATCGACGACTTCGCGCACTCCGAGGACCGGTGGATGGTCGCGGTCCGGATGGTGTCCGAGGGCGTCGACGTGCCGCGGCTCGCGGTCGGCGTGTACGCGACGACGATCTCCACTCCGCTGTTCTTCGCGCAGGCGGTGGGCCGCTTCGTACGGTCCCGCAAGCGCGGCGAGACCGCGTCCGTCTTCCTGCCCACGGTGCCCTCGCTGCTCGGCTTCGCCAACGAGATGGAGGTCGAGCGCGACCACGTCCTGGACAAGCCGAAGAAGGACGGCGACGAGGACCCGTACGCCGAGTCCGAGAAGGAGATGGACGAGGCCAACCAGCAGCAGGACGAAGAAGACGGGGCCACGGGCGAACAGTTCTCCTTCGAGGCGCTGGAGTCCGAGGCGGTCTTCGACCGGGTGCTCTACGACGGCGCCGAGTTCGGCATGCAGGCGCACGCGGGCAGCGAGGAGGAGCAGGACTACCTCGGCATCCCGGGGCTGCTGGAGCCGGACCAGGTGCAGATGCTGCTCCAGAAGCGGCAGGCCCGGCAGATAGCGCACAGCAAGAAGAAGCCGGACTCCGAGGCCGACCTGCTGGAGATGCCCGCCGAGCGGCGCCCGGTGGTCACGCACAAGGAGCTGCTGGAGCTGCGCAAGCAGCTGAACACCCTGGTCGGCGCGTACGTCCACCAGAGCGGCAAGCCGCACGGCGTGATCCACACCGAGCTGCGCCGGGTGTGCGGCGGCCCGCCGAGCGCGGAGGCCACGGCCGGGCAGCTCAACGAGCGGATCAAGAAGGTACGGGAGTGGGCCACGCGCATGAAGTGACCCCTGTGTGACGTGAGGCGGCGGCCCGCGGCCCGGACGTGTTCCGGGGCGCGGGCCGTACCCGTACGTGTCCGGACGTGCTCGTGTTGTACCCCAGGCCGAAAGGCCGGGGTGCGCCGCCAACTGGTCACAACCTGCGGATGTTCAGGGATAAAGCGGTCACGGAAGACCGGATTCTGGACGGACTCTTCCGCTGACCGGACCAGCTCGCTACTGTCCCGGTCACGCACACGCCCCGTGGCAGCGCCGCCGCGGAGCGCAGCCGGTGCCATGCGGCCGGCGGCCTCTTCGCGCGCGCTGCCCCGGGACCGGCAGCGCACCCCGCGGACGGACCGCCACTCACCCGAGGAGGGGGCGTCGTGACCGCGGAGACCTCCCAGACGCTCGACCGGGGACTACGCGTCCTCAAATTGCTCGCCGACACCGACCACGGCCTGACCGTCACCGAGCTGTCCACCAAGCTGGGGGTCAACCGGACCGTGGTCTACCGCCTGCTCGCCACCCTGGAGCAGCACGCCCTGGTACGCCGTGACCTCGGCGGCCGGGCCCGGGTCGGCCTCGGCGTGCTGCGCCTGGGCCGCCAGGTGCACCCGCTGGTGCGCGAAGCGGCGCTGCCCGCCCTGCGCGCCCTGGCCGAGGACATCGGTGCCACCGCCCACCTGACGCTAGTGGACGGTACGGAAGCGCTGGCCGTGGCCGTCGTCGAGCCGTCCTGGACCGACTACCACGTCGCCTACCGCGCCGGTTTCCGGCACCCGCTGGACCGGGGCGCGGCCGGGCGGGCCATCCTCAAGGCCCGGCAGGGCCGCATCGAGGACGCCGGGCTGGCCCTGACACACGGCGAGTTGGAGGCGGGCGCGAGCGGCGCCGCGGCCCCGCTGCTCGGGGTGAGCGGCATCGAGGGCAGCGTCGGCGTCGTGATGCTCGCCGACACGGTGCCCGAGCGGGTCGGGCCCCGGGTGGTGGAGGCGGCCCGTGAGGTGTCCGAAGCGCTGCGGTGAGGGTCCGGGGGCCGAGGGGCGCGGGTACCCCGTCCCGCCCCGTGGTGAGAGGCCGGGCGGCCAGGTCATCTAGGGTGGCGGGGTGTCTTCTCGCACTCGCGCCCTCGGGATCTGCGCCGCCCTGGTCATCGCGCTCCTCGCCACGGTGGCCTTCGCGCCCCTGCCGTTCTCGGTCGCCTTCCCCGGCGACACGGCGGACGTGCTCGGCAAGCACAAGGGCAAACAGGTGATCACGATCAGCGGGGCGCCGACCCGCGAGACCACCGGTCAGCTGCGGATGGCGGCGATCGTGGCGACCGGCCCGGACGCGCCGGTCCGGCTGCCGGACATCGTCAGGGGCTGGTTCCGTACGGATCAGGCCGTGATGCCGGTCGAGTCGGTCTACCCGGTCGGCGACACGGCGGAGAAGGCCGTGGAGCACAATCTGAAGGACATGCGCTCCTCCCAGGACGTCGCCACCCGCGCCGCCCTGAACTACCTGCACAAGAGCGACAAGGACGTCCAGGTCAAGCTGGACCTGGGCACGATCGGCGGGCCCAGCGCCGGTCTGCTGTTCTCGCTGGGCATCATCGACAAGCTGGCCGGGGACGGCGCGGGCGGCGACCTGACCGGCGGGCAGAAGATCGCGGGCACCGGCACGATCACCGCGGACGGCGAGGTCGGAGCGGTCGGCGGGGTCGCGCTGAAGACGCAGGCCGCGGGCCGGGACGGCGCCACGGTCTTCCTCGTACCGAAGTCGGAGTGCCGGGACGCGCAGGCCGAGCTGCCGGAGGGACTGCGGCTGGTCCCGGTCAGCACGCTGTCCGGGACCGTGGACGCGCTCAAGGCGCTGAAGTCCGGCGGCAAGGTCCCCAGCTGCTGACCGGCTGCTGAGAGCGGGCGGCAGCGTCTGAGGGCGTCGGCGGCGGCTGAGGGTGTCGGCAGCGGCCGCGCCCCGCTCCCCGCGCGCCTCAGCCGCCGTCCTTGATGAACCCCTTCTCGATCATCC
Source organism: Streptomyces sp. NPDC045470 (assembly GCF_040646595.1). Classification (NCBI taxonomy): domain Bacteria; kingdom Bacillati; phylum Actinomycetota; class Actinomycetes; order Kitasatosporales; family Streptomycetaceae; genus Streptomyces; species Streptomyces sp. NPDC045470. The sequence continues at coordinate 1,371,966 of NZ_JBEZAN010000001.1, read as the reverse complement.
ACTCCTTGGCGACCTCGTGCGGGTCCTGCCCGTCCACGTCCACCTTCGCGTTCAGGCTCTGCGCGACGGCGTTGTCCAGCGCGGCGGTGACCGGTGCGAGGAGGTCGGCGATCTGCGGGTACTTCTTCATCGTCGCCGCGTTCATCTCGGGCGCCGCGTTGTAGTTCGGGAAGAAGTGCCGGTCGTCCTTGACGGTCTTCAGGCCCATCGCCTTGATCCGGCCGTCGGTCGTGTAGACCTCGCCGAAGGTGCAGGCGCGGCCCTCCGCCACCTGCGTGTAGACGACGCCGCTGGTCATCTTCTTGATGTTGCCGGGCGGGATCCGCATGCCGTACGCCTTGGCCATGCCCGGCAGGCCGTCGTTACGGGCCGAGAACTCGGCCTCCGCGCACAGGGTGACCGCGCTCGGGTCCTTGCGGGACAGCTCGGCGACGTCCGACAGGGTCTCGACGCCCAGCCGCTTGTACTGCTCGGCGTTGAGCGCCAGCGCGTAGGTGTTGTTGAGCTTCGACTGCGGCAGCCACTCCAGACCGTTGGCGCGGTCGCCGTCGCGTACCGCCTCCCACTGCTTCCGCGGGTCCACTATGGGACGTTCGTGGCCGAGGTAGGTGATCCAGCCGGTGCCGGTGTACTCGTACATCCCGTCCGCCGTACCGGACTTGACCGCCTCCCGGGCGCCGATCGAGCCCTGGATGTTGGTCTTGTCGACGACCGTGGCGCCGGCCGCCTTGAAGGCCAGGCCCATGAGCTGGCCCAGGATGATGTTCTCGGTGAACTCCTTGGACGTCACGGTCAGTTCGGCGCCCTTGAGCGGCTGCCCCCGGCCGATCGTGCCGGGCCGCACGGCGTCGCTCATCGGGCTGCCGCTGACCAGCCCGCAGCCGCTCAGTGCGGCCGCGCCCAGCAGCAGGCAGGCAGCGGCGGCCGGTGCGGTCCTGCGCAGCCGGCGCGGTCCTGCGGTCATGATTCCCCCACCTCCAGCCCGCGCGGGCGCAGCAGCAGTTCCACGAGCGACGCCAGCCAGTCGACCAGCAGCGCCAGCACCACCGTCAGGACGGAACCGAGCACCAGCACCGGCATCCGCTGGGTGATGATGCCCGCCGAGATCAGGTCGCCGAGCCCGCCGCCACCGCCGAAGGTGGCCAGGGTGGCGGTGCCGACGTTCAGGACGAGCGCGTTGCGTACGCCCGCCAGGATCAGCGGTACGGCCAGCGGCAGTTCGACCTTCCCCAGCACCCCGGCCGCCGACATGCCGATACCGCGGGCGGCCTCGGTCAGCGTCGGGTCGATGGCCTTCAGGCCCGCGACGGTGTTGGCCAGTACCGGCAGTACGGCGTAGACGACCATGCCGATGACGGCCGCTTCCGGGCCGATGCCGAGCCGGATGACCAGCAGCACCAGCAGGCCCAGGGCGGGCACCGCCTGCCCGAGGTTGGCCGCCGCCACCGCGAACGGCGCGGCCCGGCGCAGCCTGGCGCGGGTCAGCGCGATGCCCAGGGGGATGGCGATGATCAGGACGAAGAAGGTCGACACGGCGGTCAGCTGGAGGTGCTGGCGCAGCGCCAGCCACACCTTGCCGTCGTCCACCGCCTGGTGCGCGATCGAGTCCAGCCGGACGCCGCGGAACCACAGCCAGGTGGCGAGCAGCACCGCCGCCAGTACGGCGGGCAGCGCGGCCGCCTTCTTCCAGGTGATCCGGCGTGGCGGCCGGGTGGCGGACGCGGCGGGTGCGGCGGGTGCCGGTTCGGCCGCCAGCACCGGCCCGCGCTCCCCGGCCGCCGCCTCGTCGCGGAAGGTCACGCCGCGTACCTCGTGCTCGCCCGGCGGCCGTTCGCCCTTCGGCGGCCGGCGCCTGTCCCGGGGGCTCACGCCTTGACCCCGTGCGCGCCACCCGCCGGATCCACGCCCTCCTGGGCCAGCCGGGTCTGCCGCGCGCGCTGCTCCTCCAGCTCGTGCCGGTGCTCGACGGCGTCCAGCCGGTCCTCTTCCAGCAGTTGGTGGACGTTGTTCATCAGCGTCTCCATGTCGACGACGCCGATGTACTGGCCGCGCCGTCCGGTCACCGCGACCCGGCCCGCGTTGTCGGTGAGGACCGCCTCCAGCGCGTCGCGCAGGGTCGCGTCGCGGGTGACCGTGTCGTGCACGAGGGTGCCCGCGCGGGCCAGCGAGCCCTTGGCGCGCATCAGGTCGCCGCGGCGCAGCCACTTGTAGGGGCGCCGGTGCCGGTCCAGCAGCAGGATCTCGTTGGTGGCGCCGGAGCGCAGCAGGTCGAAGATGGACTGGAGCGGGTCGTCCATCGACGCGGTGGGGAAGTCGACGACGCCGACGTCCCGTACGCGGGTGAGGTTGAGGCGTTTGAGGGCCGCGCCGGCCCCCACGAAGCCGGAGACGAAGTCGTCGGCGGGGTTGGTGAGGATGGCCTCGGGCGTGTCGAACTGGGCGATGTGCGAGCGCTCGCGCAGGACCGCGATGCGGTCGCCCAGCTTGATCGCCTCGTCGAAGTCGTGGGTGACGAAGACGATGGTCTTGCGCAGTTCGTGCTGGAGCCGGATCAGCTCGTCCTGGAGGTGGTCGCGGGTGATCGGGTCGACCGCGCCGAACGGCTCGTCCATGAGCAGGACGGGCGGGTCGGCGGCCAGCGCCCGCGCCACCCCGACGCGCTGCTGCTGCCCGCCGGAGAGCTGCCGCGGGTAGCGGCCGTGGAACTCGCGCGGGTCCAGGCCGACCAGGTCGAGCATCTCCTCGACGCGGCTGCTCACTCTCGCCTTCGGCCAGCCGGTCATCCTGGGGACGAGCGCGATGTTCTGGGCGACGGTCATGTGGGGGAAGAGGCCGGACGACTGGATGGCGTAACCGACCTTGCGGCGCAGCTTGACCGGGTCGATGCCGGTGACGTCCTCGTCGCCGATCATGATCCGCCCGGAGGTGGGCTCGATCAGCCGGTTGATCATCTTCAGGGTGGTGGACTTGCCGCACCCCGAGGGTCCGACGAGGATCACCGTCTCGCCGGGCTTGATGTCCATGCTGACGTCGTCGACCGCGGGCGTGGGGTTGCCCGGGTACCGCTTGGTGAGGTGCTCCAGCGCGATGCCGGCGCCGGATGCGGTGGTCTCAGGCACGGATCCCCCTGGGAATGGTCAGACGTCCGATCAGGACGTACGCGGCGTCGAAGAGCAGGGCCAGGACGACGATGCCGAGCGTTCCGGACAGCACCTGGTTGAGCGCGTTGGCGCTGCCCAGGGAGGCGATGCCACGGAAGATCTCGTTGCCCAGGCCGGGCCCGGAGGCGTAGGCGGCGATGGCCGCGATGCCCATCAGCATCTGCGTGGAGACCCGGATGCCGGTCAGGATCGGCGGCCAGGCCAGCGGCAGCTCCACCCGCAGCAGCCGTGCCGTACGGGACATCCCTATGCCCTTGGCGGCGTCGATCAGCGCGGGATCGACGCCGCGCAGCCCGACGACGGCGTTACGCACCACTGGCAGCAGCCCGTACAGCGTCAGGGCGATGACGGTCGGCGCCACGCCCAGGCCGACGATCGGCACCAGCAGGCCGATCAGGGCCAGCGAGGGCACCGTCAGGATCGTCGCGGTGGTGGCGGTGGCCAGGTTCCCGGCCCATTCGGTGCGGTAGGTGGCGACGCCCAGCAGCACGCCGAGCACGGTGGCGAGCACCATGCACTGGAAGACGGCGCTGGCGTGCTGAAACGTATCCGTCAGCAGCTGGGTGTGCCGGTTGCCGACGTACTCCCAGAAGCTCACACGCGCTCTCCTCGGTCAGTCCCCCGAAGCTTGTTTGACCAGGGGGATGATGCGCAACGGAACCGGATTCTCCATGACGATCGCGGTGGAAGCCCGCATGATGCCATCGAAACCCACAACTCGGTCGATCACCCGTTGCAGGTCGGCGTTGGAACGGGCAACGAGTCTGCACAGCATGTCCCCATGTCCCGTCGTTGTATGCAGCTCCAGCACTTCCGGTACGGACGCCAAGTGCGCCCGGACGTCGGCCCCTTGACCCTGTTTGATCTCCAGTGTCGCGAATGCGGTGACCGGGTATCCCAGCGCCGCCGGGTCGACGTCGGGCCCGAATCCCCGGATCACTCCGTTCGACTGAAGCCGGTCCAGGCGTGCCTGCGCCGTACCGCGCGCCACCCCGAGCCGGCGCGACGCCTCCAGTACGCCGATGCGCGGTTCTTCGGCGAGCAGTTCCAGAAGTCTGCCGTCCAAATGATCGATCGCCAAGGCCGTTGCCTCCGATTTTGATGGTCATCATGTACGAAACGTCCGGTGAATCGCGTGATTCGCTGTACAGCTTGCCCAGTGAACGCGCAAACTATTGCGCACCTTGTGGCCCGGAGGGAGTCTGCGGGCATGACACAGACCACGGACCACACCACCCCCACCAGTGCTCGGCAGGCCGATCCCTTCCCGGTCAAGGGGATGGACGCGGTCGTCTTCGCCGTCGGCAACGCCAAGCAGGCGGCGCACTACTACGCCACCGCCTTCGGCATGAAGCGTGTCGCCTACTCCGGACCGGAGAACGGCAGCCGCGAGACCGCCAGTTACGTGCTCGAATCCGGCGGCGCCCGTTTCGTGTTCACCTCCGTCATCAAGCCGACGACCGACTGGGGCCGCTTCCTGGCCGACCACGTCACCGCCCACGGCGACGGCGTCATCGACCTCGCCATCGAGGTGCCGGACGCGCGCGCCGCCTACGCCTACGCCCTGGAGCACGGCGCCACCGGCATAGAGGAGCCGTACGAGACCAAGGACGAGCACGGCATCGTCGTCCGAGCCTCCATCGCCACGTACGGCAAGACCCGGCACACGCTGGTCGAGCGCACCGGCTACGACGGCCCGTACCTGCCCGGCTACGTCGCCGCCGACCCCATCGTCGAGCCCGGCAAGCGCCGCTTCCAGGCCATCGACCACTGCGTCGGCAACGTCGAGCTCGGCAAGATGGACGAGTGGGTCGCCTTCTACAACAACGTCATGGGCTTCACGAACATGAAGGAGTTCGTCGGCTCGGACATCGCCACCGAGTACAGCGCGCTGATGTCCAAGGTGGTCGCGGACGGCACTCGCAAGGTGAAGTTCCCGCTCAACGAGCCGGCCATCGCCAAGAAGAAGTCGCAGATCGACGAGTACCTGGAGTTCTACGGCGGCCCCGGCTGCCAGCACATCGCCCTGGCCACCAACGACATCGTCGAGAGCGTACGGGCCATGCGCGCGGCGGGCGTCGAGTTCCTCGACACCCCGGACTCCTACTACGACACCCTCGGCGAGTGGGCGGGCGAGACCCGCGTCCCGGTCGAGACGCTGCGTGAGCTGAAGATCCTCGTCGACCGCGACGAGGACGGCTACCTGCTGCAGATCTTCACCAAGCCGGTCCAGGACCGCCCCACCGTCTTCTTCGAACTGATCGAACGGCACGGCTCGCTGGGCTTCGGCAAGGGCAACTTCAAGGCCCTCTTCGAGGCCATCGAGCGGGAGCAGGAACGGCGCGGCAACCTCTGACACCCGGCCCGCCCCGGGTGTCCTCCGGACGCCACCCCCCACCCCACAGTCACGCCGGGAACCTGACCCGGCGGGGCCGTGGCCCTTCCCGCGGGGAGCGGCACTCCCGCGCCCGGGACCGCCACCCGGGCGCGGGAGAGGGCCTCCGAGGGCTCCCCGGATGCGGGAGACGATCTTCCGTGTACGGCCCACGGATGGGAGGCTGACGGCATGGACCTCCTCGCACGCCTGCGCGACGCCCTGCCCGCGGAAGCCATCCTCACCGACCCCGACGTCACCGGCGCCTACGCCCACGACATGGCGAGCTTCTGCGCGGCCGGCACGCCCGCCGTCGTCGTCCTGCCACGCACGGTCGAGCAGGTCCAGCACGTGATGCGCACCGCCACCGCACTGCGCGTCCCGGTCGTCCCCCAGGGCGCCCGCACGGGCCTGTCGGGCGCCGCCAACGCCTCCGACGGCTGCATCGTGCTCTCCCTGGTCAAGATGGACCGGATCATCGAGATCAACCCCGTCGACCGGATCGCGGTCGTCGAGCCCGGCGTCGTCAACGCGGTGCTCTCCCGCGCCGTCAACGAGCACGGCCTCTACTACCCGCCCGACCCCTCGAGCTGGGAGGAGTGCTCCATCGGCGGCAACATCGGCACCGCCTCCGGCGGCCTGTGCTGCGTCAAGTACGGCGTCACCGCCGAATACGTCCTCGGCCTGGACGTCGTCCTCGCCGACGGGCGGCTGCTGACGACCGGCCGCCGTACCGCCAAGGGCGTCGCGGGCTACGACCTCACCCGCCTGATCGTCGGCTCCGAGGGCAGCCTCGGCATCGTCGTACGCGCCGTCCTGGCCCTCAAGCCCGAACCGCCCCAGCAGCTCGCGCTGGCCGCCGAGTTCCCCTCGGCCGCCGCCGCGTGCGACGCGGTCTGCGAGATCATGGCACGCGGCCACGCTCCCTCGCTGCTCGAACTCATGGACCGTACGAGCATCCGCGCCGTCAACGCGATGGCGCAGATGGGCCTGCCGGACAGCACCGAGGCACTGCTCCTGGCCGCCTTCGACACCCCGGAACCGGCCGCCGACCTCGCCGCCGTCGGCGCGCTGTGCGAGGCCGCCGGAGCCTCCGAGGTCGTACCGGCCGACACCCCGGCCGAGTCCGACCTCCTCCTCCAGGCGCGGCGGCTGACCCTGACCGCCCTGGAACGCGTCAAGTCCGCCACGATGATCGACGACGTGTGCGTACCGCGCTCGCAGCTCGCCGCGATGCTCGACGGCACCGCCGCCATCGCCGAGAAGTACGACCTGACCATCGGCGTCTGCGCGCACGCGGGCGACGGCAACACCCACCCCACCGTCTGCTTCGACGCGCACGACCCCGACGAGTCCCGGCGCGCCCGCGAGTCCTTCGACGAGATCATGGCGCTCGGCCTGGAACTGGGCGGCACGATCACCGGCGAGCACGGCGTCGGCGTCCTGAAGAAGGAGTGGCTGGCCCGCGAGCTGGGCCCGGTCGGCCTGGAGCTGCACCGTGGCATCAAGGCCGTCTTCGACCCGCTCGGGCTGCTCAACCCCGGCAAGGTCTTCTGAACGGAACCCGCCCGCGGTTCGGCCGCGGTCCGTTCGTGGCCCGGCCGTGATCCGGGCGCGGTTCGGCCGTGGTGAGCCGCACCTTCTAGGGTTCGGTCCATGAACTCCGACCTCTGGACCGTCATCGGCGCCGCGGCCGTCGTCATCGTCGTCCTCGCCTCCACCATGGACACCCGCCACAAGACGCTCGAACGCCGCCTCCGGCGCATGGACCGCAAGCTCGACCTGATCATGGAACACCTCGGCGTCGAGGAGACCGGCCCCGAGGGCATCGCCGAGGTCGACGCCCTGCTGCACAAGGGCAAGAAGATCGAGGCGATCAAGCGTTACCGCGAACTGACCGGCGCCGGCCTGGTCGAGGCCAAGGAGGCCGTGGAGCGCCGGGAAGGCTGAGGGCCGGTGTTCCGCCGCCCGGCGAATGCCCCGGTACATGTGGCCGGGCCGGGCACCCGGGACGAGGATGGAGCCGACCGCCGCGACGCCGACGCAGGGAGCGATGAGCGATGCCAGCGACCACAGGGGCCGAAGGGGCCACCGGCCGGGACACCTACGACGTCGTCGTGCTGGGCGCCGGGCCGACCGGTGAGAACGTGGCCGACCGGGCGCACGCCCTCGGCCTGAGCGCGGTGATCGTGGAGAGCGAACTGGTCGGCGGCGAGTGCTCGTACTGGGCCTGCATGCCCAGCAAGGCACTGCTGCGCCCGGTCACCGCCCGCGCCGACGCGCGCCGCGTCCCCGGCCTGCTCCAGGCCGGGGCCGCGCCGCTGGACACCAAGGCGGTGCTCGCCCACCGCGACGCGTTCGCCTCGCACTGGAAGGACGACGGCCAGGTCCGGTGGCTGGACTCGGCCGGCATCGACTTCGTACGCGGCCGGGCCCGCCTCGACGGCCCCCGGCGCGTCGTGGTCGCCACCGACGGCGGGGGAGAACGCGTCCTCACCGCCCGGCACGCCGTCGCCGTCTGCACCGGCAGCCGCGCCGTCCTCCCCGACCTCGCCGGACTGGCGGCCGCCCGCCCCTGGACCAGCCGCGAGGCGACCAGCGCGCAGTCCGTACCGCCGCGCCTGGTGGTGGTCGGCGGCGGGGTCGTCGGTGTCGAAATGGCCACCGCCTGGCAGGCCCTGGGCTCCCGGGTGACGCTCCTGGTGCGCGGTGGCGGACTGCTGCCCAAGATGGAGCCGTTCGCGGGCGAACTGGTCGCCGAGTCCCTGGCCGGGGCGGGCGCCACCGTACGCACCGGCGTCTCGGTGAGCGCGGTACGGCGCGAGATGCCCAACGGACCCGCCACCGTCGTGCTGGACGGCGGCGAAGAGCTCGTCGCCGACGAGGTCCTGTTCGCCACCGGCCGCGCGCCGCGCACCGACGACATCGGCCTGGAGACGGTCGGCCTGGAGCCCGGCTCCTGGCTGGAGACCGACGACACCTGCCGGGTGAAGGGCGTGGCGGACGGCTGGCTGTACGCCGTCGGCGACGTCAACCACCGCGCGCTGCTGACCCACCAGGGCAAGTACCAGGCCCGCATCGTCGGCGCCGCCATCGCCGCACAGGCCCGGGGCACCACCGCCCTGGACACCGGCCGCTGGGGCGCGCACGCCGCGACCGCCGACACCGCCGCCGTACCGCAGGTCGTCTTCACCGACCCCGAAGCCGCCTCCGTCGGCCTGACCGCCGCCGAGGCCGAACGCGCCGGGCACCGCACCCGCGTCGTCGACTTCGACCTCGGATCGGTGGCGGGCGCCGGCCTGTACGCCGACGGCTACCGCGGCCGCGCCCGCATGATCGTCGACCTGGACCGCGAAACCCTCCTCGGCGTCACCTTCGTCGGCCCGGCCGTCGGCGAACTCCTGCACTCCGCCACCGTCGCGGTGGCCGGCGAGGTCCCCCTGGACCGTCTGTGGCACGCGGTGCCCGCCTACCCGACCATCAGCGAGGTGTGGCTGCGGCTGCTGGAGACGTACCGAGGCTGAGGCGTCGGTACCGATACCCGGCCGGGGCGGCGGGGCCTGCCCCGGACCAGGACGTCGGTCCGGGCACGGCCGGACCGGCGACGTAGGTCAAAAATCCGATACTCAGACGCGCGAGGCCGCCGTACGGTCAGGAGTGCACGTCTGCAACGCCCCTGAAAATCCGACGTTCACAGGAGGCCGCCGTGCCCGTCCAACTCGACCACACGATCATGCACGCCACCGACAAGCTCGCCTCCGCGCGCTTCCTCGCGGAGCTGACCGGCGTCGGCGAACCGGTCGAAACCGGCCCCTTCGCCGCCGTCACGTTCGCCAACGACCTGACCGTCGACTACGCCGACACGGTCGTCGAACCGGAAGCGATCGTGCTGCAGCACCTCGCGTTCCGGGTCACGGACGAGGAGTTCGACGAGATCTTCGGCCGCATCCAGGAGCGCGGGCTGCCGTACTGGGCGGACCCGCACCACCGGAAGCCGCAGCAGATCGGACACCTCGACGGTGCCCGCGGGGTCTATGTCGACGACCCGGACGGCCACGCCATCGAATTCATCACCCCGCGCACCCGGACCGGCGCAAGCCTCGGTACCGACGCTTCCTGACCCTGGTAATCGCGCTTCCCGGCCCCGTACACCCGGGGCCGGACCGCCCGGCCGGGCCCGGGCCGTACGCCGTCCCCCGCCGGAAGACACGGCCTACGCCCCCGCCTCCGGCGACTCGTCCGACGGCCACGGGTCGGACAGCCACAGGTCGTCCCGCGGCGTCATGGCGAGCAGCGCGCTCAGCCCTTTGTCCAGCCCCAGATGGTCCTGCTCCGACCCCGGCGGCACGACCCGCAGCGTGCGCTCCAGCCACGCCGAGACCGCCGCGGCCGACGCCTCCAGCAGCGCGTCGCCGTCCGGGGAACTGAGCGCCATGCAGACCAGACTGCGCCCGTCCACCTTCGTGGGCCACACCCGCACATCACCGTGACCGCACGGCCGGAACACCCCCTCGACGAGCAGTTCCCGCGCGAACGTCCAGTTGACGGGGGCGTCGGAGCCGATGTGGAAGGTGACGTGGACGGCGTAGGGGTCGTCCGTGCGGTAGGTCAGCCGGGCCGGGACGGGGACGCTGCGCTCCGGCGACAGGACCAGTCCCAGCTCCAGCTCTCGTTCCACCACGGTGTGCATACGGTCCGCCTCTCTTCGGTACCTCCTGCGAACCCCCCTGTGACGGGGCCCGCACCTGGTTAGAGGCTCCGGAGCCCGGACCATTACGCGACTTCGCACAACTTTTTTCGCGGGCCTCTTCCAGGTGGTCCGGCCCGGCCGGGACACCCGCCCCGACCCTCCGTCTGATAGATGTGGACGCTGCGTTGCGGCAGACTGCACATGCCCCACCCACCACACCAGGCCGAGAACAGATACGGGACTTCGGACATGAGCGCCCCTTCCTCAGGATCCGCCGGCGGCAGCCCCACGCCAGGCTTCTACCCGGACCCGTCCATCCCCGGCTACATCCGGTACTGGAACGGTGCCGCATGGGTGCCGGGCACCAGCCGGCCCGCGCCCGCCGAGGGCGAGGCGCTCCCCGCGCCGCCGCCCGGCAGCGCCCCGGCCCCCGCGCCCGCACCGGCCCCCACCCCCGCCGTGGAGGAGACCGGCCCGGTCTTCCTCGACGAGGAGGAGGAACACGACCGGCTGACCGGGGCGGGCAGCGGCGCACCCGCCTCCGCCTGGCAGGCCGACACCGCCCGGCAGAGCGGCTTCGGCGGCGAGCAGGACCGCCGTATCGCCTGGGGTTCGCCCGAGGAGCGGCAGGCCGGTCTGCCGCAGCAGCGCGACGAGGCCGCGGCCGCTGCGCCGGCGTCCGGCGAGGAGCCGCCGCGGACCGACGGCACGGTCACCATCCGCGCCGTACGGGACGAGGGCGGCGCCCCCGGCCGCGACCGCGGCACGACCACGATCCGCGCCGTACGCCCCGACGGGCCCCAGGGCGGCAAGAGCGACACGATGTCGATCCGGATGGCGCCGCAGTCCGGCGGCGCCCCGGCGTCGCCGCTGCCCGGCGCCGCGGCCCCGCAGCCGCTGCCGTCCACCGGCGCGCCGCAGCCGCCGACGGGCCCCGGCCCGCAGCAGGCGGCCGCGCAGCCCGGCCCCGGGGTGCGGACGCCCGCCGCCCACGCACCGGCCCAGCAGGCGCCGCAGGGGCCCGTACAGCCGCAGTCCCCGCCGCAGCCGCAGCCCGGCCCTGGGCCCGCCGTGCCTCCCGTGCAGCACCAGCCGTTCCCGACGCAGCAGCCTCAGCACCCCCAGTCGCCACAACAGTCACCGGCGGCGCAGGCTCCGCCGCACCAGCCCCCCTCCCGTCCGGCCCCCGGCCCGGCCTCCGGACCGGCCCCCGGCCCCACCCCCGGACCGGCCCCCGCGCCGCAGCCCGGTCCGCAGGCCCAGCCCGCTCCCTTCGCCGGCTTCCCGCCGCAGCAGGACGGCGCGGCCGAAGGCGTCGTCCCCTGGAAGCCGCCGACCACCGACCCGTTCCTCGCCGCCGCGCAGGAACAGGGCCGCCCCGCCCCCCTGGGCCGCCGGTTCGCCGCCCGCCTGATCGACACCCTGGTCCTGGCCGTCATCACCGGCGCCGCCGCCGTACCGCTGTGGGGCCCGGCCACCGACCACATCGACGCCAAGGTGGAGGCCGCCAAGCAGTCCGGACGGGAGGTCACCGTCTACCTGCTGGACGGCACCACCGGCCCCTACCTGGCCGTCGTGCTCGCCGTGCTGCTCATCGGCGGCGGCCTGTACGAGGTGCTGCCCACCGCCAAGTGGGGCCACACGCTCGGCAAGAAGGTGTGCGGCGTCAAGGTGCTGGACATCGAGAGCCACGACACCCCGCCCCTGGCCTCGGTGATCAAGCGGTGGCTGGTGTACGGCGTGCTCGGTGTGCTGGCGGTCGGTGTCGTCAACGCCGTGTGGTGCCTGTTCGACCGGCCGTGGCGGCAGTGCTGGCACGACAAGATCGCCCGGACGTTCGTCGCCGAGAAGTAGGCCGGGAAGCGGGCCGGGAAGCAGACCGCCCGCCCGGCCGCGTCACCCGGCCGGACCTCGCCGGATGCGGCGGCGCGCGGCCCGGGTTCGACTCGGGCCATGAGCACCGACCAGCCCGGGCCCGGCTCCGCGGGCGAACCGCCGGAGCACGACCCGTATCTGAAGAAGCCGCAGGAACCGCCGTCGGGCGGCTCTCCGTACGGTGCCGAGCCGGCCGGTGGCTCTCCGTACGGCAGCCGGCCGGCCGCCGGCGGTTCCCCGTACGACCGTCCCGCCAACGCCACCCCGCACGGCGAACAGCCGCCCGGCGGTGACCCGTACGGCGGCGATGCCCCGCCTCCCGGGAGCGGGCCGCCGCCCGGGGGGATGCCGCCGCCGCCCTACGGCGGTGACCCGTACGGGGGCAACCCGTACGGCGGCCAGTACGGCGCCGCCGACCCGCTGGCCGGAATGCCGCCGCTGGCCGGCCGCGGCCGCCGCCTGGTCGCCCGCATCATCGACTGGTTCATCGTCTGCGTACCGGTCGGCCTGATCATGAGCGGGATCGTCGGCGGCTTCGACTACTGGACGACCGACGGCACCCAGACCGGACGCCAGGCCTCCGTCTCCCTCGTGACGATGCTGGTCTACCTCGTCTACGAGGGCCTGATGCTCACCAGCCGGGGCCAGACCGTCGGCAAGATGGCGATGAAGATCCGGGTGGGGATGCTGGAGAACGGCGCGGTACCGGCCGGGCAGGCGGGCTGGGTACGGGCGGCGGTCTACACCCTGCCGGAGATCGTGCCGTGCTGCGGCTTCATCTTCTGGCTCGTCAACGTCCTGTGGTGCACCTGGGACAAGCCGTACCAGCAGTGCCTGCACGACAAGACGGCCAAGACGGTGGTGGTCTCCACGGCCTGAGACCGGACACCGGGGGCGGCTGCCCCCGCAGGGCCTCCCTGGCGGCTCCGGCGCGTCAACCGGCGGTCGGCGCACCCCTCTTCCGAGCGGTGCCCGGCCGCCTACGCGCGTCCACCAGCCACGGACAGGTGACTAACGGGAGTGCTCGCTGACGCGCCCTTCCGAAGAGACTCCGGCGTGCGTGTGCTGGCGCGGTACCCGCAGAGCCGTCGCGCGGGTGGCGGACGGCAGGTGCGTGCGTGCGCCGTGAACGGCGTGCGCGCCGGAGCGCCGGGCCGTACGGCGGCGCCTCACATGAGAAACCCCCGGCAGTGGCGCCGTGAGGGCGACCAGCAGGCCGAGGGCGAGGGCTGCGACGGCGATGACCGCGATTCCGACCCCGGTCCGCGTCTGCGAGAGCAGTAACAACGCGAGGGTCGAGAAGACGACGGTGGCCGATCCGTAGGCGAGCTGTGCGGCAGTCGGACGAGGCATGGCGGATCCGTCCTCGGGAGGTCGGCAGGGGTGTGGTCGACAGGGGCGCGCCGTCAAACGACTCTACGGTCCTTACTGCCCGAGCGGAACTGGCGGTAAGCGTGACCTAACCCACGGTTCCGAGGCATAGGGGGCGCACGGATTCATCCCGGGTTTGAACGGGCCTGATCGGTGCGTCCGTTGGCGTGCGCGGAGTACGACGCGGGGGAGCCGCCGGGGTGGTGTGGGTACGTACACGCACCACGCCCCCGTACGTACCCAAAAGTGTCCGCTACCCGCAACCTGAGGATCGAAAACCGTACTTCTCTGTCGTGCTCAAGTCAAGGTCTGTCTTTTTCCTCCCCCTTCCGGTCAAATGCTGGCATCCAGTGACCGTTTTCAAGGGGAGGAATGCGCCAAGTGAGAGCCAAGAGACGGGCGTTCAAACCGGCCGCCCTGGCCACGGCCGCCGCCGCGATCGGGGCGGCCGCCCTGTCTTCCGGCGCGCCGGCGCAGGCCGACGACGGCCGTCCGCCGCTCGCCGTCCAGCGGCAGGACCCGGGCGCGCCCGCCAAGCAGGCCGTCGACCACGACCTCAAGGGCCCGTTCAGCGACCAGCAGGCGGCGCAGCGCAAGGAAGCGCTCCAGCAGGTCATCTCCGGCGACGCCACGCCCGCCCGGCACGGCGCCTCCCAGGTCGTCAAGCTCGGCCGGGGCAAATACGTCGAACTCGCCCGCGAGAAGACCGACAAGATCTTCACCATCCTGGTCGAGTTCGGCGACAAGGTCGACGACACCACGATGTACGACCCGGACGGCGACGGCCCCAAGCCCCCGGTGAAGAAGTACGGCGGCAAGCCCGGCCCCGCGCACAACACCATCGCGCGGCCCGACCGCCGCAACGACAACTCCACCGCCTGGCAGAAGGACTACAACCGCCAGCACTTCCAGGACCTCTACTTCTCGCACGACAAGAAGAAGGAGTCCCTGGCCAAGTACTACGAGAAGCAGTCCTCGGGCCGCTACTCGGTCGACGGCGAGGTCTCCGACTGGGTCAAGGTCGACTGGAACGAGGCCCGTTACGGGTCGAACTTCTGCGGCTCCACCAACTGCGCCAGCGCCTGGGACCTGATACGCGACGGCGTCAACCGCTGGGCCGAGGACCAGAAGGCCAAGGGCCGCACCGACGCCCAGATCAAGGCCGACCTCGCCAAGTACGACCAGTGGGACCGCTACGACCACGACGGCGACGGCAACTTCAACGAGCCCGACGGCTACATCGACCACTTCCAGATCGTGCACGCCGGCGAGGACGAGTCCGCGGGCGGCGGCGCCCAGGGCACCGACGCCATCTGGGCGCACCGCTGGTACGCGTACGGCAGCGAGTCCGGCCGCACCGGCCCGGCCGGCAACAAGGCCGGCGGCACCCAGATCGGCAGCACCGGCATCTGGGTCGGCGACTACACCATGCAGCCCGAGAACGGTGGCCTCGGCGTCTTCGCCCACGAGTACGGCCACGACCTCGGCCTGCCCGACGAGTACGACACCACCGGCACCGGTGAATCCTCCGTCGACTCCTGGTCGTTGATGTCCGGCGGCTCCTGGCTCGGCCGCGGCAAGGACTCCATAGGCGACCTCCCCGGCGACATGAGCGCCTGGGACAAGCTCCAGCTCGGCTGGCTCAACTACGCCAAGGCCAAGGCGGCCACCAGGTCCACCCACAAGCTGGGCGTCGCCGAGTACAACACCAAGGACAAGCAGGCCCTGGTCGTCGAACTCCCCTCCAAGACGGTCCGCACCGACGTCGTCGAGCCCGCCGAAGGCACCCGGCAGTGGTGGAGCGGCATGGGCAACGACCTGAAGAACACCCTGTCCCGCTCCGTGGACCTCACCGGCAAGAAGAAGGCCGCCCTGACCCTCAAGGGCTGGTGGGACATCGAGCAGAACTACGACTTCGCCTACGCCGAGGTCTCCACGGACGGCGGCGCCGACTACACGCCGCTGGAAGGCACCGCCGACGGCAGGCCGATCACCCGCGACGGCGGCGACAAGCCCGCTCTGACCGGCACCTCCGGCGCGTACAAGGACCTCGTCTTCCCGCTCGACGCGTACGCCGGCAAGAAGATCGACCTCCGCTTCCGCTACCAGACGGACGGCGGCGCCGCCCAGAAGGGCTTCGCCGCGGACGCGATCTCGGTGACCGCCGACGGCAAGGCACTGTTCACGGATGGCGCCGAGGCCGGTGACAACGGCTGGGCCGCGAAGGGCTTCTCGCGCATCGGCGCCTCCTTCACCAAGGACTACCCGCGCTACTACATCGCGGAGAACCGCCAGTACGTCTCGTACGACAAGACCCTGAAGACCGGCCCGTACAACTTCGGCTGGGCGTCCAGCCGTCCCCAGTGGGTCGAGCACTTCCCGTACCAGAACGGCGTCCTGATCTGGCTGTGGGACACCTCGCAGCCGGACAACAACGTCGGCCAGCACCCCGGCTACGGCCAGATCCTGCCGGTCGACGCCCACCCGAAGGCCGAGAAGTGGTCGGACGGCAAGCTGATGCGCAACCGCTTCCAGAGCTACGACTCGACCTTCACCCGGCACCGTACGGATGCGCTCACGCTGCACAAGGACGGCAAGATCACCAAGATCAAGTCGAAGCCCGGCGTGACCGTCTTCGACGACCGCAAGGGCGACTACTACGACGAGTCGAACCCGACCGGCGGCGTGATCGTTGCTGACACCAACACCCGCATCAAGATCCTCCACGAGTCCTGGAACGGCTCCACGGTGACCCTCCAGGTGGGTCCCTCCACCAAGTAGTCGACAAAACCGCAGGTCACAAGCCGATCGGCCGCCGCCCCCTAGCGGGCGGCGGCCGATCGCGTTTAGATGCACCTTGCGAGTCCTTGTTGACGCCGAGTCTCACGGGGGAAACCGTGCCCACATCCGGAGGAGGGTTCATCAGGCTTCCCGGCGGAAGCGTGGTGGTCGCCCTCGCCCTGCCCAGACCGGGCGACAACGGACACCGCGTCCGTGTCCTGGTCCACGCCGTGAACCGCCAGCGCGCCCTGACCAGGCTGCGCAACCTGGGCCTGCGTGCGGTGTACCTTCGCGGCAACACGGAGCCGCCCACTCCGGATGAGGTCACCGCTGTCCTGCACCACCCCGACGGGCTGGTCTGGCGGGAGACGCCGGAGGACGATACGGAGTCTTGGCATCCGATCAGGGCGTTGTTGCGGTAGCCGCTGTTGCGGCGGGGTTCCGGTTCGCCCTCTGCGCCGCGCGCGAGGGTTTTTGCTGATCGCGGGCTCGGATTGCTTGGGTGGTGGGGCCGGGGCGCGCAGGGGGCCAACTCTCCCCCAGCCTTCGGCCGGGGGAGAGTGACCCCGGATTGGCCCCGAGCCCCCCACCACCGGGCCCATCGCGCACAACGCGAGCACCGGACCCGGCGCGCTTGGCTCGCGAAGAGCCCAGCATGATCGCCCGGGACAGCCGCCCGACGGCCGGGGCTGAAGGATGTCGTGGAGGTGCTCCCGGGCCGAAGGCCGGGGAGAGCGGCCCCGGAGTGGCCCCCACCCACCGGACCCGTCGCGCACCCCCACCAGCCGCAGGCGCACGCGCAGCGTGCATCGTCGTCAGGCTGCGATGATCACCGGTTTGCCGGTGAGTTCGACCCCGGCGGACCGCATCTGGTCCAGCGCCCGTTCCGTCGTCCCCGGTGCCACCCCCGCCGTGAGATCCAGCAGCACCCGCACCCGGAAGCCCTCGCCCACCGCGTCCACCGCCGTGGCCCGCACGCAGTGGTCCGTGGCCAGGCCGACCACGTCCACCTCGGTCACCCCGTGCGCCCGCAGCCATTCCGCCAGCGGGTGCCCGTTCTCGTCCACGCCCTCGAAGCCGCTGTAAGCGGCAGCGTGCGCGCCCTTGGAGAAGACCGCGTCGACCGCCCCGGACGCGAGCGCCGGCGCGAAGTTCGGGTGGAAGCCGCTGCCCTCCGTACCGGCGACACAGTGCGGAGGCCAGGTGGTCTCGTAGTTCGGCCGCACGGAGAAGTGATCACCGGGGTCGATGTGGTGATCGCGGGTCGCCACGATGTGCCGGTAGCCGCTGCCCGCGGCCTCACCCACCAGATCGGTGATGGCGGCAGCCACATCCGCACCTCCCGCCACGGCAAGGCTGCCGCCCTCGCAGAAATCGTTCTGCACGTCAACGACGATCAATGCCCGGTGCATGGTGCGAGCCTTCCGGCTGGGGAGCGGTGAAGTGGGCGCGGAGTGGGCGCGAAGTGGTGTGACCGAGGGTAGCCACTAGCTGAGCCGAGGGGGAGTGCGCACCCGGGGGCCGGGGAGCGGGCGCCGGGGGCCGCAGGCGCACCCCGTCAAGCCTGCTCCGTGGGCAGCACCGCCTCCCCACGGGAGAGCTGCATCGCGGACATCGGCAACCCGGCCCGCGCCGCGATGTGCCGCTCCCGCGCCGCGTCCAGCGGCTCGCGGGCGACCACCTCACCGCCGCGCACCAGCGGCACCGCGAGCTGCCGCTCGGCGAACTCCGCCGGTACCGGCCCGGTACCGACGACCTCCGCCTCCGCGACGCCGTGCTCGTCCAGCCGCCGCGCCGACCACTTGCGGCCGCCGAGCGACGCCTTGCCGCCCATGGACTTCTTGGCCACCGGCCGCAGCGGCGCGTCCGCCGCGTCGCTGTCGGCGCGGGCGACCAGCTTGTAGACCATGGAGCAGGTCGGGTGCCCGCTGCCGGTGACCAGTTGGGTGCCCACGCCGTACGCGTCCACCGGCGCCGCCGCGAGCGAGGCGATCGCGTACTCGTCCAGGTCGCTCGTCACGACGATGCGCGTGTCGCGGGCGCCCAGCTCGTCCAGTTGCTGCCGTACGCGGTGGGCGAGCAGCAGCAGGTCGCCGGAGTCGATGCGGACGGCGCCGAGGCCGGGCCCGGCCACCTCGACGGCCGTACGGACCGCCTCGGTGACGTCGAAGGTGTCCACGAGCAGCGTCGTACCGCTGCCCAGCGCGTCGACCTGCGCCCGGAACGCGTCGCGCTCGCTGTCGTGCAGCAGGGTGAAGGAGTGGGCGCTGGTGCCGACGGTCGGGATGTTGTAGCGGAAGCCGGCCGCGAGGTCGGACGTGGAGTGGAAGCCGCCCACGTACGCCGAGCGGGACGCGGCGACGGCGGCCAGCTCGTGGGTGCGGCGGGCGCCCATCTCGATGAGCGGACGGTCGCCGGCGGCGACGGCCATGCGGGACGCGGCGGCGGCCACCGCGGAGTCGTGGTTGAGGATGGAGAGGATCACCGTCTCCAGGAGGACCGCCTCGGCGAAGGTGCCTTCCACCCGCATGATCGGCGAGCCGGGGAAGTAGACCTCGCCCTCGGGGTAGCCCCAGATGTCACCGCGGAAGCGATAGTCCGCCAGCCAGTCCAGCGTGCGTTCGTCGAGGATGCCGCGCTCGCGGAGAAAGCCGAGAATCGTTTCGTCGAACCGGAAGTTCTCCACCGCGTCCAGGACCCGGCCCGTACCGGCGACGACGCCGTAGCGGCGTCCTTCCGGCAGGCGCCGGGTGAAGACCTCGAAGACCGAGCGGCGCTCGGCGGTCCCGGACCGCAGTGCGGCCTGCAGCATGGTGAGTTCGTACTGGTCGGTGAAGAGCGCAGTCGACGGCACGTCCACCGGCAGCCCCAGGTCTGCTGTGTTCATGGTAAGGATGCTACCTCTCATACTCGTCACTCTGACGATTTCCCCGGGCTGTTTGTGCGATGCCCCACCGCGGGTGGCAGCATGGAGACCGTGAGCGCCGACCCGTCTGCCACCATCGCCCTTCGATCGACGCGCTGCGCGCTCGGCGCCCCCGTGGAGATCGAACGACCCGAGTCCAGCGAGGCACCGTCCGAGGTGCCCGACCCGGACGTGCCCTGGGTCACGCTGGTGCACAACGACCCCGTCAATCTCATGAGCTATGTCGCGTACGTCTTCGAGACGTACTTCGGCTACTCGAAGGGCAAGGCCCGGCAGCTCATGCTCGATGTTCACCACAAGGGACGGGCGGTCGTCTCCAGCGGCAGCCGCGAGGAAATGGAGCGCGACGTGCAAGCGATGCACGGGTACGGCCTGTGGGCGACCCTCACGCAGGACCGCTGATGGCCGGCCACTTCGAGCCCCTGCCCGGCGGCGGCGCGGCCGCCCCCCTCGACGAGGTCGAGATCTCCATCCTGCGCAGCCTCGCCGTCCAGCTCATGGAGCTGATCGGTCCGGGCGAGGAGCCCGCCGAGGGTGACGACCCGCTCGCCGCGCTGTTCACGGAGGGCCCCAGCGAGCCCCCGTCCGACCCGGCGCTGGCCCGCCTCTTCCCGGACGCGTACGGCGGCCCGGACGAGGTGCCGGACGACGCCACGCACGCCGCCGCGGCCGAGTTCCGCCGCTACACGGAGAACGATCTGCGCACCCGTAAGCGCGAGGACGCCCTCGCGGTCGTACGGGCCCTGGACGCGCTCGGGCCGGTCGGCGGGGCGCGCGACACGGACGACCCGGCCGGCGCCACCGCCTCCGAAGGTGCCGTGCTGCGTCTGAAGCCGGACGAGTCGCGGCAGTGGCTGGGCGCCCTGAACGACCTCCGGCTGGCCATCGGCACCCGTCTGGAGGTCACCGACGAGGACGAGAGCGGCGAGCTGCTGCGGCTCCCGGACAGCGACCCGCGCAAGCCGATGGTGATGGCGTACCTGTGGCTGGGCGGGCTCCAGGAGAGCCTGATCGAGACGCTGACGGCCTGAGCCCCGGGCTCCGGACCCTCGCCGGGCACGGCCTCCGGCCGCCCGGCGCCCGTCCGCACGCCCCCGCGCCGTCTGTCCCGGATGTCCCGATCGCGGGGCCCGCTCAGCGGACGCTCAAATCCGGATAACGATCGCGTCACCGACCCTGACTACCCAGCATCCCATTCCAGCATTTATCCTACTTTTCTTGTGCTCGGCTCCAAGACATCACTGGTAGATGTCCAAGGGGCCGTGATACATGTTCACGAACCTGCCGTGAGTGACGCCACCCCTGTCACTCCGGGAGCGCTTGGCCGGCCGACCGTCGGCGTGCAGGAACTCCATCCGGGGGGATCGGAACCCGATCCGGACAGACCGGGTCGGAATGGAGAAGGGCGCACCACACATGACCTCTGTGCAGGTCGAAAAGAACGCCGGCGGCAGCGACGCCGCGGGGTCTGCCTCGGAAGAGGGTTACCAGCGGGGGCTGGGAAACCGGCAGATCCAGATGATCGCCATCGGTGGCGCCATCGGAACCGGTCTGTTCCTCGGAGCGGGCAAGGCGATCTCCAAAGCGGGACCCAGCATCATCCTGGCCTACGCCATCGTGGGCCTGGTCATCTTCTTCATCATGCGCGCCTTGGGCGAGCTGCTCATGTACCGCCCGGTGTCGGGATCCTTCTCGGAGTACGCCCGCGAATTCCTCGGCCCGTTCATGGGATTCGTGACCGGCTGGACATACTGGCTGTTCTGGGTGGTCACCGGCATCACCGAGGTAACTGCAGCCGCCACCTATGTGCAGTACTGGAACAAGGGAATACCCCAGTGGGCGTCCGCCCTGGTCTTCACGGTCGCCCTGTTCGGTATCAACCTGATCTCCGTGAAGCTCTTCGGTGAGCTGGAGTTCTGGTTCTCGATGGTCAAGGTCACCGCGATCATCGGCATGATCCTCATCGGTCTCGGCGTGATCACCATCGGTTTTTCCGACGCCGGTGACACCGCTTCCTTCAGCCTTCTGTGGTCGGACGGCGGCTTCTTCCCGAAGGGCATCGGCGGCACGCTGATGACCCTGCAGATCGTGATGTTCGCCTTCCTGGCGGTCGAACTCGTCGGTGTCACCGCGGGCGAGGCCACCAACCCCAAGAAGGTCCTGCCCAAGGCCATCAACACCGTGCCGTGGCGGATCGGCCTCTTCTACATCGGCGCGCTCATCATCATCCTGTCCGTCGTCAGCTGGACCGTCTTCAAGCCGGGTGTGAGCCCGTTCGTCGCGGCCTTCCAGCAGATCGGCCTGCCGGCCGGCGCGGCCATCGTCAACTTCGTGGTGCTGACCGCGGCACTGTCCTCGGCCAACTCCGGCATGTACTCCACCGGCCGGATGCTGCGTGACCTGGCGCTCAACGGCCAGGGCCCCAAGCTGTTCACCCGCCTCAGCAAGAACGGCCTGCCGACCTGGGGCACCGGCGTCTCCGTCGCGATGATGCTGTTCGGCGTCTGGATCAACTACCAGTGGCCGGGCAAGGCCTTCGACCTGGTGGTGTCCTTCGCGACGATCTCCGGCATGTGGGCCTGGATCATGATCCTGCTCTCCCAGCTCCGCTTCCGGGCCAAGGCGGACCGCGGCGAGCTGCCGCAGTCCGAGTTCAAGGCGCCCGGCGCCCCGTACACCTCGATCTTCGCGCTGGCCTTCATCGGCATGGTCATCGTGATGATGGGCGTGGACCCGGACGCCCGGGTCTCGCTGTACGCGGCACCGGTCTGGGCGCTGGTCCTGGGCGTCAGCTACCTGGTGCTCAAGTCCCGCAACCCCGACATGTTCGGCAAGGCCGCCGCTCCGGTGGCCGCTTCGTCCGCCCCGCAGGGCGGCGGGAAGCACTGAGGGCGGCCCGCTCCAGGGCGGGCTGTCCGGCATGCGGGCCGGTTCGTACCAACCTTCGGTACGGGCCGGCCCGCCTGCTTATTCTGGGGCCCATGCTGACCCTTACCCAGGCCCTGTACGACCAGATCGTGGAACACGCCCGCAAGGACCACCCCGACGAGGCATGCGGCATGGTCGCGGGACCGGCCGGCAGCGGCCGCCCCGAGCGGTTCATCCCGATGCTCAACGCCGCCCGCTCGCCCACCTTCTACGAGTTCGACTCCCAGGACCTGCTCAAGCTCTACCGCGAGCTGGACGACCGGGACGAGGAACCCGTGATCATCTACCACTCGCACACCGCGACCGAGGCGTACCCGTCCCGTACGGACATCTCGTACGCCAACGAGCCCGGCGCGCACTACGTCCTGGTCTCCACGGCCGACACCGACGACGCCGGACCGTTCCAGTTCCGCTCGTTCCGGATCCTGGACGGCCAGGTCACGGAGGAAGACGTCGAAGTCGTCGACGCCCACTGACCACCGCGGCGGCGGACGCCGTCCGCGCGCCTGACACACTGTGCCGCATCACCTCGGGCGGCAGGACCCAGGAACCCGGTGCGAATCCGGGACGGTCCCGCCACTGTGACCGGGCCGCACGGCCCGGAAGCCAGGAACTGACCTGCCGCCTGCACACCGACCAGGGGACGCGGATCCCCCGGAGGAGGCACGGCCATGTCCAGACGCAGGTCCCGCGGCGCACTGCGCGCGCTCATCCCGGCGGCGCTCCTGCTGCCGCTCGCCGCCTGCGGCACCGGCGGCGACGGTGCCGCGAAGGCGTCCGGCGAGTCCGCCTCCAAGGCGGCCGGCTTTCCGTACACCGTCGACAACTGCGGCGTACGCACCACTTTCACGGCCCCGCCCGAGCGCGTGGTGACCATGAACCAGCACACCACCGAGATCATGCTCGCCCTCGGCCTCAAGGACCGGCTGGCCGGCACCGCCTATCTCGACGACAAGGTGCTGCCGCAGTACGAGAAGGACTACCAGAGCGTCAAGGTGCTCGCCAAGGAGTACCCCTCCTACGAGACGCTCCTCGGCGCCAACCCCGACTTCGTGTACGGCGGCTACTCCAGCGCCTTCGACAAGGCCGAGGGCCGCGAACGGGCCGCCCTGGAGAAGTCCGGCATCAAGACCCGCCTGAACATCGAGTACTGCGCGCAGGGCAGGACCGGCGTCCAGCAGCTCGCCCAGGAGATCCGCGAGGTCGGCGCCACCTTCGGCGTACGCGACCGCGCCGAGGCCCTGGTCGAGAAGGCCGAGGCCACGATCGACGCCACCGAGGACAAGCTCAAGGGCACCGACCCGGCCTCCGTCTTCGTCTTCGACAGCGGCGACAGCTCGGTGCACACCGCGGGCGGCAAGGGCATCGGCAACGAGATCATCACCCTCGCCGGCGGCCGCAACATCTTTGCGGACCGGGCCAAGACCTTCACCGACGTGTCCTGGGAACAGATCGTCGAGCGCAAGCCCGAGATCATCGTGATCTACGACTACGGCGGCACCCCCGTCGCGGCGAAGAAGAAGCAACTGCTCGAAGACCCGGCCCTCAAGGACGTACCGGCCGTCAGGAACAAGCGGTTCGCGGTGCTGCCGCTGTCCAGCGCGGTGCTCGGCGTACGCGTACCGGACGCCGTCCGGTCGCTGGCCGGGCAGCTGCACCCGGACGCCTTCAAGCAGCCCCGGTGAGCTGCAAGACCGCGGCCGCACCGCCGCGCCGGCTGCGCTGCACCCTCGTCCTGGCCGTCCTCGCCGCCGCCCTGCTCGCGGCCGGCCTGGCCGGACTCGTCCTCGGCTCCGTCCGCATCCCGCCCGGCGACGTGCTGCGCATCCTGTCCGGGGACGCGCCGGCCGGCCCGTTCCCGACCATCGTCCTCGACGTACGGCTGCCGCGCGTGCTGCTCGGCGCCGTCGTCGGCGCGGGGCTCGCTGTCATCGGCACCGTCCTGCAGGCGCTGGTCCGCAACCCGCTCGCCGACCCGTTCCTGCTCGGCATCTCCTCGGGCGCCTCGACCGGCGCCGTCATGGTCGTCGTCCTCGGTGTCGGCGGCGGCCTGGCCACCACCGTCTCGATGCCGCTGGCCGCCTTCGCCGGATCACTGGGCGCACTGGTCGCCGTCTACGCCCTGGCACGGCGCGGCGGCACCATGACCACCGGGCGGCTGGTGCTGGCGGGCGTCGCGGTCCAGTACATCCTCTCCGCGCTCACCAGCCTCGTCCTGGTCACCTCGGCCCAGGCCGAACACCTGCGGTCCATCATGTTCTGGACGCTCGGCGGCCTCGGCCAGGCCCGCTGGAACACCCTGTGGCTGCCCGCCCTCGTCCTGCTGGCCGGCCTCGCCCTGCTGCTCACCCTCGCCCGGCCGCTGGACCTGCTGCTCGTGGGCGAGGAGGGCGCCACCGTCCTGGGCCTGGACACCGGCCGCTTCCGCGCCGCCGTCTTCGTCCTGGCGTCGCTGGTCACCGGCGTACTCGTCGCGGCCAGCGGCTCCATCGGCTTCGTCGGCCTGATGGTGCCGCACGCCGCCCGCATGCTCGTCGGCGCCTCGCACCGCGCCCTGCTGCCGGTGGTCGCCCTGGCGGGCGCGGTCTTCGTCGTCCTCGCCGACCTGCTGGCCCGCACCGTCGCCGGCTCCCAGGAGATCCCGGTCGGAGTGATCACCGCGCTGGCCGGCGGACCGTTCTTCCTGTGGCTGCTGCGCCGCACCACCCGTACGGAAGGAGTCACCGGATGAGCGCGCGGCCCCGGACCACGACCGGCCCGGCCCCCGCAGATGCCGTCCCCGCCGAACTGCGGACCGAAGGGCTGTCGTACGGCATCGACGGCCGCCACCTCGTCGACGGCGCCGACCTGTACGTCGGGCCCGGTGAGACGGTGGGCCTGGTCGGCCCCAACGGCAGCGGCAAGACCACCCTGCTGCGCTGCGTGTACGGCACCCTGGCCCCCACCCACGGCCGGATCACCCTGGACGGCCGCGACCTGGCCGGGTTCTCCGCCAAGGAACGGGCCCGGCGCGTGGCCACCGTCCCGCAGGACGGCAGCGGAACCTTCGAACTGACCGTGCGCGAGATCGTCGCCATGGGCCGTTCGCCGCACAAGCGCTTCTGGGAGACCGACACGGCGGACGACGCCGCGCGCACCGACGAGGCGCTGGAGCGGGTGGGGGTCGCGGCGCTGCACCACCGTTCCTTCGCCGCGCTGTCGGGCGGTGAGCGACAGCGCGTCCTGGTCGCGCGGGCGCTCGTGCAGCAGCCGTCCCTGCTCGTCCTCGACGAACCGACCAACCACCTCGACATCCGCTACCAGCTCGACGTCCTCTCCCTGGTCACCTCCCTCGGCACCAGCACCCTGCTCGCCCTGCACGACCTCAACCTCGCCGCGTACTACTGCGACCGCCTGTACGTGCTGCGCGAGGGCCGCGTCGTCGCCCACGGGACGCCGCACGAGATCCTCACCCCCGGCCTGCTGGCCGACGTGTACGGGGTCGCCGCCGAGATCAGCACGCATCCGGTGACCGGGGCGCCGACGGTGGTGTACCTGCCGCCGGGGACCGAGGACGGGCGGACGGCGGCGGCTCCGGGGGCGGTGGGGCGGCGGTGAGCGCGTACGAGACGGGGGCCGCCACCGGCGGTCAGGGCGGGCCGCTCGCCGCCCTCGCCGCCCACGGCCCCCGCTACCGCCTCGGGCTCGGCACCCCGCCCGACGGCGAGCCCGGCTGGCTCGCGGCCGACCGGCTGCTCGACCCGTACGGCCCGGAACTGTCCCACCTCCTGGACACCGAGCACCAGGGCAGCGGCCACCGCACCGCCCACGCCGCCGCCCTCACCCTGATCGCGGTCTACGCGGGCCGGGTCACCGCGGCGGCCGTCCTGCACTGGGCGCTGACCGGCCGCGTCCTGGACGTACGGCCGGAGAACGTCGTGCTGCGGCCCGACCCCGGGCACGGCATCGCCGGGGTCGGGCTGCGGACGTTCCGCATCCTGGACGGGCCGGGGACGGGCGCCGGGACGCTCCAACGGGCCCAGCGCGAGGGCGCCGAAACGATTCAGCACGTCGTCCTCACACGCCACCTGCTGCCCCTGGCGGACGCGTTGCGGGAGCGCACCCGGGCCGGACTGCGGCAGTTGCGCGGGGGAGTGGCCCACGGCTGCGCGACCGCACTCGGGGCCTCCCACGCCGATCCGGCGCTGCTGGCCCGCCGCTGGGCCGCCTTCCTGGACGGGGCACCCGGCGGCCTCGCCGCCCTCGGCGATGTGGTCACCGTCACACGTCGCGACGGCTCCCCGCGCCTGGTCTACCTCCGCCGCACCTGCTGCCTCTTCCACACGAGCGCCGAAGCCGTACGCTGCGTCAGTTGCTGCCTGACCAGCAGGGACGAGCGGATCGCGGCATACGCGGCGCGCTCCTGAGCCGTACCGCCGCCGCCCGCGTCCCACCTGGTGTGCACCGAGCGTCCGCATCGCAAGACGAGGTTCCAGTCCCCGGACCGGGAATCGATACGATGACCGCATGGTTTTTGACGACGTGAGCGAGAAGACGCCGGGCATTTTGCTTGTGGCGCGGCTGCACGTCGACCTGTGCCGCCTTGCCAGCGCCATCTGTCCGATCCGCGCTGCCGCCTGACGCCGCCGGAACCACCGGCCGCGCGGCGGCCCCCGCGCGCACCATGCCGCGCGCCCCGGCAGCGCGCCTCCGCACGCCCAGCGCCTCCGCGCCGCACGCCCCGAGCCTGCGCCGCCCACCCGCCCGCCCGCACGTCAACGCCCTCCCACAGGAGCTCCCATGGCCATCGAGGTCCGTATCCCGACCATCCTCCGCACCTACACCGACGGCCAGAAGGCCGTCGAAGGCAGCGGAGCGACCCTCGCCGACCTCTTCGCCGACCTGGAGAGCCGCCACAACGGCATCCGGGAGCGCCTCGTCGACGGCGAGCAACTGCGCCGCTTCGTGAACGTCTACCTCAACGACGAGGACGTGCGCTTCCTGAACGGCATCTCCACCGAGCTGAGCGACGGCGACAGCGTCACCATCCTCCCGGCCGTGGCCGGCGGCTCGGGCATGTCCGACGACCCCCGGGAACAGCGCTGATGCGGTACGACTCCCCGCTGGCGGCGGTCGGCAACACCCCGCTGGTCCGCCTGCCGCGGCTGTCGCCCTCCGCCGACGTCCGCATCTGGGCCAAGCTGGAGGACCGCAACCCGACCGGCTCGGTCAAGGACCGCCCCGCGCTCCACATGATCGAGCAGGCGGAGAAGGACGGCCGGCTCACCCCCGGCTGCACCATCCTGGAGCCCACCTCGGGCAACACCGGCATCTCGCTGGCGATGGCGGCCAGGCTCAAGGGCTACCGGATCGTCTGCGTCATGCCGGAGAACACCTCCTCCGAACGGCGTGAACTGCTCGCCATGTGGGGCGCGGAGATCGTCTCCTCACCCGCCGCCGGCGGCTCCAACACGGCCGTACGGGTCGCCAAGGAGCTGGCCGCCGAGCACCCCGACTGGGTGATGCTCTACCAGTACGGCAACCCCGACAACGCCGGCGCGCACTACGCCACCACCGGCCCGGAGATCCTCGCCGACCTGCCGTCCATCACCCACTTCGTGGCCGGCCTGGGCACCACCGGCACCCTCATGGGCGTCGGCCGCTACCTGCGCGAGCACGTCCCCGGCGTACAGATCGTCGCCGCCGAACCGCGTTACGACGACGTGGTCTACGGGCTGCGCAACCTCGACGAGGGCTTCGTGCCCGAGCTGTACGACGAGTCGGTGCTCACCACCCGCTTCTCCGTCGGCTCCGAGGACGCCGTCCGCCGCACCCGCGAACTCCTCGCCGAGGAAGGCATCTTCGCGGGCGTCTCGACAGGGGCCGCCCTGCACGCGGCGATCGGCGTGGCCCGCAAGGCCGTCAAGGCCGGGCAGACCGCCGACATCGCCTTCGTCGTCGCCGACGGCGGCTGGAAGTACCTCTCCACCGGCGTCTACACGGCCGCATCCACCGAGGCCGCGATCGAGACGCTGCACGGACAGCTCTGGGCGTGAGGGCTTGAGGCTCTGAGGGCCCGTGCTGGTCCGAGGACCGTGCAGTCCTGAGGGCCCCGTGCGGCTCCGAGGGGCTGTGCGACCCTGGGGCCGGAAGGCCGCGCGGCCCGTGGCGAGGTCCCCGGGGAACGGCGGGACGGGCCGCGTCCCCGCCGCCTCACCGCCCGGTCAGGCGGCGTACCCGCTTCCACAGGGCGTCGTCGACCGTCCCCGCCCGGCGGCGGAAGTCCCGTAGCGGCACGTCGCGCAGTTCGTCCGTCTCCAGGAAGCTCGCCCGGCGCCGCCCGTCCCCGACCGCGCCGGGCGGCAGCGGGAGAATCCCCGGCCGGTCCGGATGATGCCGACTGGTGATCTTCACGACGTGCGCCGTACCGCCGCGCACCGACAGCACCAGGCACGGGCGGTCCTTCGCGCCCGGCCCGTCCTCGTACGGCACCAGGGCCCACCAGATCTCCCGCGCCCGCGGCGTCCCGGCGCCGCCCGGCCCGGTGACCCGCGAGGGGCGGCCGCCGGGGCGCGTACGGTCACGGGCCCGCGCTCTTGGCCGGAACCGAGCGCTCTGCCGCCTCCGCGCGCCCCGCGCGCGGGCCCGCCCGTCGACGAGCGCCGCCACCAGCGCCAGCGCGGCCACCACGGCCAGCGCGGGCCACCACCCCGAGACGTCCAAACCCGTTCCCTCCAAGCTCCAGGCCCCGCCCGACCGTATCGGCCCGGCAGCCGGGCGGCACGGCCGTACTCTGGAGTAGGGAGCCGCCGTACGGGCGTCGTGTAGGCGTACGGCACCGGGGAACGACAGGTAGGGAACGCCCTCCTGTACACACCCACCCGGACTGGTGATTCCGCCCACAGCTCGCCCCGCCGGAGGAGCCACCGGCCCTTTCGCGCCTTACGCTCGTGGGCACCGCAATGACCGCTCAGGACCCGGCACGACGCCCGCCGGACGAGGACCGGCGGGGACTTGTGCACGCCCCCGCCGAAGCCCCGCATGGACCCGCCGCTCCGCCCCCAGCCACGGAGGTTCACGCCCGCATGAAGCTCACTGTCGTCGGTTGCTCGGGGTCGTTCCCTTCCACGGAATCGGCCTGTTCGAGCTACCTCTTGGAGGCCGACGGCTTCAGGCTGCTCATCGACATGGGCAACGGTGCCCTTGGCGAGCTGCAGCGCCACTGCGGTCTCTACGACCTCGACGCCGTACTCCTGTCCCACCTGCACGCCGACCACTGCATCGACCTGTGCGGATACTTCGTCGTCCGCTACTACCGGCCCGACGGCGGCCGGTGCGCGCCGATGCCCGTGTACGGCCCGGCCGGCACCGAACGCCGGCTGACCGCCGCGCACGCGGACCTGCCGACCGACCAGGCCATGAGCGAGGTCTTCGACTTCCGGACGCTGACCCCCGGCACGTTCGCCGTCGGACCCTTCACCATCCGTACGGACCTGGTCAGCCACCCCGTCGAAGCGTTCGGCTTCCGCATCGAACACGAGGGCAAGACGCTGACGTACTCCGGGGACACCGGAGTCTGCGACGCCCTGGACGGCCTCGCCGAGGACACCGACTTCTTCCTGTGCGAGGCGTCCTTCACGCACGGCAAGGAGGACATCCCCGACCTCCACCTCAACGGGCGCGAAGCCGGCGCGCACGCCGCGCGCGCCCGCGCGGGACGGCTGGTCCTGACCCACATCCCGCCGTGGACCGACCCGGGCATCAACCTGCGCGACGCGCAGGAGGTCTTCGAAGGACCGGTCGAGGTCGCCAAGGCGGGCGCGGTGTACGAGATCTGAGGCGTACACGGAAGGCCCCGTCCGAGCCGTACGCGGAAGGCCCCCGCGACCAGGTGGTCACGGGGGCCTTCCGCTGTCGCAGGCGCGGCCGGGGGCCTACTTGCCTTCGAGCTTCTGCATCTCGGCGATCTCCTCGTCGGACTCACGGCCCGGCGTCTTGAGATTGAACTTGGTGATCGCGAACCGGAAGATCACGTAGTACAGGGCGGCGAAGCACAGGCCGACCACCGCGAGCATCAGCGGCTTGGTCGCGATGCCCAGGTTCAGCAGGTAGTCGATCGCGCCGGCCGAGAAGCCGAAGCCGTCCTTCATGCCCAGCGCCCAGGTCAGCGCCATCGACACACCGGTCAGGACGGCGTGCACCGCGTACAGCACCGGCGCGATGAACATGAACGTGAACTCGATCGGCTCGGTCACGCCGGTGACGAAGGCGGTGAGCGCGAGCGAGAACATCATGCCGCCGACGACCTTGCGGCGCTCGGGGCGGGCGCAGTGCACGATCGCCAGGCAGGCGGCGGGCAGCGCGAACATCATGATCGGGAAGAAGCCGGTCATGAACTGGCCGGCGGTCGGGTCGCCCTGCAGGAAGCGGGCGATGTCGCCGTGCTTGCCCTCGAAGTCACCGGCCTGGAACCAGGGGAAGGAGTTCAGCAGGTGGTGCATGCCGACCGCGATCAGACCGCGGTTGGCGACACCGAAGATGCCCGCGCCGACCGCGCCGGAGCCGACCAGCCACTCACCGAAGTTGTGCAGACCGGCACCCAGGACCGGCCAGATGTAGCCGAAGACGATGCCGATGACCAGGCCCGCGAAGGACGACAGGATCGGGACCAGACGGCGGCCGCTGAAGAACCCGAGCCAGTCCGGCAGCTTCTTGCGGCTGTAGCGCTGGTAGAGCAGGGCCACCACGATGCCCATGACCACGCCGCCGAGCACCTTGGCGTCGGCGGGCGCGGCCGTCTCGACTATCTTCCCGTCCACCACCTTGGCGATCTTCGGGAGGCTGTCGTCGCCGAACGTCGCCAGCACCTTGCTGAAGACCAGGTAGCCGACGACGGCGGCCAGGCCGGTCGAGCCGTCCGCCTTCTTGGCGAAGCCGATGGCGATACCGACGGCGAACAGCAGCGGCATGTTGTCCAGGAGCGCGCCGCCGCCGGCGGCCATGAACTCCGCGATCTTGTTCAGGAACGCGGGGAACGAGTCCCGGCCGAGCATGTCCGGCTGGCCGAGCCGGACCATGAGCGCCGCGGCGGGCAGCGTCGCGATGGGCAGCATGAGGCTGCGGCCGATGCGCTGCGCGACGGCCATGGCGCCGGCGCCACGCTTTTTCTCGGGAGCCGCCTTGGCGGGGGCCGAACTCATCGGATTCCTCCTGGTGGGGCGGGCACTCGGAGAAAGGGGGACGGCCCGCCGGCTTGGTCTACACCACTCAGTGGTTTAGACCATTCTTAGCATGTCGCCCACACATAAAGGAATCCGTTGTTCCCCAACGTTTAGATCACAAGCCGAGCGGCCTACAAGTGCCGTGGCTCCGGGGGCCGGTCGGCCCGGGCCGTACTCCGTACCGTGCCCCCTCGACCCGGTGCCCGTACCACCCGATACCGCCCGTACTGCCCGCACCGCCGGTACTGCCCGTCACCCCGCGACCCCCGTACGGTCCTCGCCCCGCACCGCCCCGCTGCACACCACCCGGGCCGCGCGCCCGCACCGCGCATCCGCGCCCCCGCCGTACCCCGCCTACTTCGTGTTCTCCTTCGTCAGCTCCTCCTCCACCTCCTCCGGCTCACGCCCCGGAGTGTGCAGGTCGAACTTGGTGATCACGAAGCGGAACAGCGCGTAATAGACGGCCGCGAAACACAGACCGATCGGAATGATCAACCACGGTTTGGTGGCCAGCCCCCAGTTGATCACGTAGTCGATCAGACCGGCCGAGAAACTGAACCCGTCCTTGACGCCCAGCGCCCAGCTCACCGCCATCGACACCCCCGTCAGCACGGCGTGGATCCCGTACAGCACCGGCGCGACGAACAGGAACGAGTACTCGATCGGCTCGGTCACCCCCGTGACGAACGAGGTCAGCCCCACCGACAGCATCAGACCGCCGATCTCCTTGCGGCGGTGCGGCTTGGCGCAGTGCGTGATCGCCAGCGCCGCGGCCGGCAGCGCGAACATCATGATCGGGAAGAAACCCGTGGTGAACTGCCCCGCCGTCGGGTCCCCCGCCAGGAACCGGTTGATGTCACCGTGCACCGACGTACCGTCCGGCTTGGTGAAATCACCGAACTGGAACCACATGAACGTATTCAGGAACTGATGCATCCCGATCACCAGCAGCGCCCGGTTGGCGACACCGAAGATGCCCGAACCGGTCGCGCCCAGATCCGTCAGCCACCTGCTGAAACTTGTCAGCGCGTCACCGATCGGCGGCCACACCCACAGACACAGCGCGGCGAAGAGCAGCCCCACGAACGCCATCACGATCGGCACCAGCCGCCGCCCGTTGAAGAAGCCCAGCCAGTCCACCAGCTTCACTCGGTGATACCGCTGCCAGATCCACGCGGCGAAGAAACCCGTCACGATGCCGCCGAAGACCCCCGGATTCTGGAACTCCGCCGGAGTGGCCTTGCCGCTCCCGTCGACACACACCCCGCCCCACTGCCCGGCCGTCGCATACGCCGCCCCCGCCGCACAGTCCTGCGGGAACTGGTGCAGCACCGAGTAATAGACGAGAAAGCCGACCACCGCGGCGAGCGCCGTCGAACCGTCCGCCTTCTTCGCCATCCCGATCGCCACACCGACGCAGAACAGCAGCGGCAGCCCCAGCGAGGAGTCCAGCAGCGCGCCGCCCGCGCCCGCGAACACCTTCGCCACGTTCTCCCAGCCCAGACCGTCCGCACCGAAGACGTCCGGCTGGCCCAGCCGGTTCAGGATGCCCGCGGCCGGCAGCACGGCGATGGGCAACTGCAGGCTGCGCCCCATCTTCTGCAAGCCCTGGAACAGGCCCGTCGACCGTTTCTTCGTTCCCGCCGCTGCCGCGTTCGAGCTCATCCGCGTCCTCCCGGCCGCCGGTCCGTAGCGGGCCGGCTCGGTACGTGCCGCATACTGATGGTGTAGACCACTTGTGGTGCGTTTCGGAGTGGTGCGTTTCGGGCCCCCGGAAAAGCGCTGCCGGGTGGTCGCCATCATTCGCCAGAGCACGGGCACACGCCCGGGTAACTGGGCTGAACGTGCGTTACCGTGTGATCACCGCGCGGCACCGACCGCCGGTGGCCGAGACAAGCAGGAGTGGACATGGCCAGCAAGGCTGAGAAGATCGTCGCCGGGCTCGGCGGCCTCGACAACATCGAAGAGGTCGAGGGCTGCATCACCCGCCTGCGCACCGAGGTCGCCGACCCCTCGCTCGTCGACGAGGCCGCGCTGAAGGCCGCCGGCGCGCACGGCGTCGTCAAGATGGGCACCGCCATCCAGGTCGTCATCGGCACCGACGCGGACCCCATCGCCGCCGAGATCGAAGACATGATGTGAGCGGCTGACCGCTCACCCGCCGGGCCCCGGCCGCCCGCCCCACCGGGCGACGGACCGGGGCTTCGGCACGTGTACGCGCGCGGGTTCCGGCACGTGTCCGCACGGGCCCGTACGCGTACGTCCCGCCGCCTCCCACCGCCGGGACCCGACCTCACCCGATCCGGAACGCGCCCCTCTACCGAGCCGATAGGGTCGTGGCCATGTCTCGAATCGACGGCCGCACCCCCGACCAGCTCCGCCCCGTCACCATGGAACGCGGCTGGAGCAAGCACGCCGAAGGCTCCGTACTGATCTCCTTCGGCGACACCAAGGTCTTCTGCACCGCCTCCCTCACCGAAGGCGTCCCGCGCTGGCGCAAGGGCAGCGGCGAAGGCTGGGTCACCGCCGAGTACTCGATGCTGCCGCGCTCCACCAACACCCGCGGCGACCGCGAATCCGTCCGCGGCAAGATCGGCGGCCGTACGCACGAGATCTCCCGCCTCATCGGCCGCTCGCTGCGCGCCGTCATCGACTTCAAGGCCCTCGGCGAGAACACCGTCGTCCTGGACTGCGACGTCCTCCAGGCCGACGGCGGCACCCGCACCGCCGCCATCACCGGCGCCTACGTCGCCCTCGCCGACGCGATCTCCTGGGCCCAGGCCAAGAAGAGCATCAAGGCCGGCCGCCAGCCGCTCGTCGGCACCGTCTCCGCCGTCAGCGTCGGCATCGTCGGCGGCGTCCCCCTGCTCGACCTCTGCTACGAGGAGGACGTGCGCGCCGAGACCGACATGAACGTCGTCTGCACCGGCGACGGCCGCTTCGTCGAGGTCCAGGGCACCGCCGAAGCCGAACCCTTCGCCCGCGAGGAACTCAACTCCCTCCTCGACCTGGCCGTCGCCGGCTGCTCGACGCTGGACGCCGCCCAGCGCGAGGCCCTCGCCCGCACGCTCTGACGGCCTCCGCCGCCGTACGAGCCTCTTGACGCGCCGGCCCCGCGACGGCGGGCCGGCGCGCCGCTCACCGCTCCGTCGGGCCCGCCCTGTGACCTTTCCCTCGTGGGATCTGCGTCTCTAGGAAAACGGCGGCCCGCCGCGCACCGTGGAACACATGTCCACTTCCGCTGCCACCGCCGCCGCAGCCGACGCCCCCGCCACCGCCTCCCGGACCCGCACCGGCGGGCCCAAGGACGGCCCCGACCTGCTGGAACACCTCGTCGGCTGGACCCTCGTCATCGTCCTGGCCATGCTCTTCACCCAGACCGGCCTCATGTGACACGCGGGGCGCACGCCCCGCACCGCCCCGGCCCACCCCGAGCCCCCTGGTCCGCTCCGAGCCCCCTTGGCCCGCTCCGAGCCCCCGGATCCGCCCGGGCCCCGGCAACCAAAGCCGGCCAACCGGCGTTCTCCCTGGTACCGGAACCGGCATCAGGACCGGTGCACCGCCCGTGCCCCTTGTGCACGGCACGCCCAGGGGAGGACCGTTCCATGGCTCTACACCGCCGTACCGCACTCCGCCGCACCGCGGACCGCCGCCCGGCGGCCACCACCGCCGTCCTGCTGGCGGCGGCCGCCCTGACCGTCCCGCTCCTCACCGCCTGCGGAGCGGTCGAGAAGGCCGTCGGCTGTGCCAAGACCGCCACGACGTTCGCCGACGACCTGGCCTCCCTCCACCAGGACCTGAGCAACGCCGCCGACAGCCCCCAGGACGCCGAACGCGCCATCGACCGGCTCAACGCGGACCTCGGCAAGATCCAGAAAGCCACGGACGACCCCGACGTCCAGAAGGCGCTCAGCAGCCTGACCGACGCCCTCGACAAGGCCGACGACGCCGTACGCGACGGCCGGACCCCCGACCTGTCCGCACTCGGCGACGCGGCCGGCGCCCTCACCAAGAGCTGCGCCACGGGATGAGAGAAGCCGCCGCCGCACCTGGATAATCGGGCCTCATGAAGCGCCTGATCCTCGCCACCCGCAACGCCGGCAAAGTCACCGAACTCCGCGCCATCCTGGCCGCCGCCGACCTCGACGTCGAACTGGTCGGCGCCGACGCCTACCCGGACGTCCCCGACGTCAAGGAAACCGGCGTCACCTTCGCCGAGAACGCCCTCCTCAAGGCCCACGCCCTCGCCCGCGCCACCGGCCACCCGGCCGTCGCCGACGACTCCGGCCTCTGCGTCGACGTCCTCGGCGGCGCGCCCGGCATCTTCTCCGCCCGCTGGGCAGGCCGGCACGGCGACGACCAGGCCAACCTCGACCTGCTCCTCGCCCAGCTCTCCGACATCGCCGACGGCCACCGCGCCGCCCACTTCGCCTGCGCCGCGGCCCTCGCCCTCCCCGACGGCACCGAACGCGTCGTCGAGGGCCGCCTCGAAGGCACCCTCCGCCACACCCCCGCCGGCACCGGCGGCTTCGGCTACGACCCGATCCTTCAGCCCCTCGGCGACACCCGCACCTGCGCCGAACTGACCGCCGACGAGAAGAACGCCATCAGCCATCGCGGCAAGGCGTTCCGGGGGCTGGTGCCGGTGGTTCGGGAGTTGGTGGGCTGAGGGCAGCCCGCGGCACGACGTCCAGCAGCCCGCCTGCGACCGCACACATGCGGCAGCCGCCTCTTTCCGGGGAAGGAGGCGGCTGCCGCATAGCTGTGGGCCCGGTGGGACTCGAACCCACGACACACCGGACCTAAACCGGCGCCCTCTTGGCCAGCTGGGGTACGGGCCCGCGGCGCCTACTGTACTGTGCCCGGTCGCGCGGCCGTCAGGCGATCTTCGGTTCGGGCGGTCCGCCGTCCGAACGTGCAGGTCTGGCTGTGGCACGAAGGGCACAAATACCGCAGATTGCCGAGGCGGTCGTCGAGCCGGTCCCCGTTGATGTGGTCGATCTCCAGGACCAGCCGTCTGCCCTGCCAGGTGTCGCCGAGACCGCAGACGCCGCAGTGCCGCGGAACTGCCTTGTCGTCCAGAGCACGGCGCAGCAAGGACGTCTTCGTCCGGCGGGAGCCCGCCGGACGGCGCCGGAGGATGTCGTCGGCAGGTCTGCGAGCCGGGGAGGGGTGGCCGCGTCCGTGGCCCTGTCCGGTGAAGTGCGCGGTCGACAGGCCGTAGGCCGTGATGCTCCGGTCCAGGAGTCGCCTGGAGGCGCTGTTCACGGGGCGGCCGAGCATCCGGAGCGTCGCCGCCCGGCTCTTCGAACCGGCCACGGCAGCGATGAGGTCGTCGCGCGGCAGCAGTTCCCCGTGAGCGCCGCGTCCGGTGAAGTGTGCCGTGCTGACACCGAAACGGGTCAGCTTCTTGCGGATGTGGCTGTAGGCGCTGTCGTACGGCTCGACGCCCAGGTACTCCAGGATGTCGCGGATGCTTCGCGCCTGTGCGGCAGCTTCCTCCAGGCGTTCCCTGCCATACGTCTGTGAAGGCCGCCGGGGCAGCTCCTCCCGGACGAAGTGCGTGGTGTCGATGCCGTAGTGCGCCAGGCGACGGCACAGGTAGCGACGGGTGGCGCTGCCCGGCGGCGTGCCCAGGCGGTGGAGCATGTCCACCGGGCCGGTGGACGCCGCGGCCGTACGGGCGAGCAGATCGCGGGTGTACCGCCGACGGGCTGTCACGGCCGCTGCCGGCTCGGCTCGCGCCGTTTGCGGCCGCGGTAGGTGTCCGTGACGGCGTGGCAGTTGGGGCAGAGCAGACGCAGGTTGGCCGGGCGGTTGTCCCACCAGTCGCCGTTGCGGTGATCGACCTCCAGGCGCAAGGGTTTGCCGTTCCATTCCGGGCCCGTGCCGCACATCGCGCACCGCTCCCTTACGCCCCGCAGCAGCAAGGCTCTGCGCAGCCGGTCGCCGGGCAGCCGTCCCTCGGACGGCGCCCCGAGGACCAGCCGGTCGGTGAACGGGCGTGGCGGCCGCCTGGGGTGCGTGGCCGTGAAGTGGGACGTGTCCAGATGCAGTTCGGCGATGCGACGGGCGATATGGGCCTGGTTGCCGCCCACCGGGGGGATGCCGAGACGGCGTACGACCTCGGCGGTGCTGTGGGACAGGGACACCGCTTCGCGGAGTGCTGCTGCGGTGTGGCGGACGGTCTTGGAGGTGAAGTGGGAGGTGTCGATGCGCTCTTCGGCCATCTTGCGGCTGAGGTAACACCGGACGCTCCGAGTCGGCGTGCTTCCGCAGTGGCGAGCGGCTTCCTCGTACGACGTCGATGCGAGCGCGGCCTCGATGAGCAGATCGCGCGTGTACTTCGTGCCCATGGGCCCCGCTTTCCCCCGGTGGCGCATATCGGTCGTGTGTAGCGCCCTCGAACTGCCCAACGCCCCCACCCCCCACCCGGTTACGCCGAACAGCCCAAAACCCCGAAGAGATGACCGCGGCCCCCGCCCGGTCAGGGCGAGGGCCGCGAGGCGGTGTCCGCGGAGGGGTCAGAAGCGCGGGTCCGGGGACTGGGACGTGACCATTTCCACGGCCTCCTCCTTGGTGGCGACCGCGGGCGGGGAGCCCTCCAGGGGCTGTCGGGCGGTTTCCTTCATGCAGGCGACGGCGATGGCGCCGACCAGGGCGGCGCCCATGGCGTAGTAGGCGGGGATCATGTCGTTGCCGCCGAAGCCGTCCATGAGGGCGGTGATGACCAGGGGGGTCGTGCCGCCGAAGAGGGAGACGGCGAGGTTGTAGCCGATGGAGAGGGAGCCGTAGCGGACGCTGGTGGGGAAGAGGGCGGGGAGCGCGGCGGACATGGTGCCGAGGAGGCAGACCAGGGAGAGGCCGAGGATCAGCATGCCGGGGATGATCGCGGCCATGCTGCCCTGCTTGACCAGCAGGAAGGCGGGGATGGAGAGGAGGAAGAAACCGAGCATGCCGGTCATCAGGAGGGGCTTGCGGCCGAAGCGGTCGTTGAGTTTGCCGACGCTGCTGACGATGCACATCAGGACGACCATGGTGCCGATGACGATCAGCAGACCGTGCGCCTCGTCGTAGTGGAGGGTGTCGGTCAGGTAGGTCGGCATGTAGGAGAGCAGCATGTAGTGGCAGATGTTGTACGCGCCGACCAGCGCGATGCACAGGATCAGCATCGGCCACTGCTGCGAGAAGATCTCGCCGAGCTTCTTCTTGGGGGCGTTCTCCGAGAGGTGGGAGAAGTCGGCCTCGGTCTCGGTGACGGAGGCGTCGCCGTGGTGGGTCTGGGCGGCTTCCAGCTTCTGGAAGGCGGGGGTCTCGTCGAGCTTCATCCGCAGGTAGAGGCCGACGAGGCCGAGCGGTCCGGCGACGAGGAAGGGGATGCGCCAGCCCCAGTCGTGCATGGTCTCGGAGCCGAGCGTGGTGTTGAGGATCAGGACCAGGCCGGCGGCGCCGGTGTAGCCGGCGAGGGTGCCCATCTCCAGGAAGCTGCCGAAGAAGCCGCGCTTCTTGTCGGGGGCGTACTCGGCGATGAAGGTGGAGGCGCCGCCGTACTCACCACCGGTGGAGAAGCCCTGGATCATGCGGAAGAGGATGAGCAGGACGGGCGACCACAGACCGATGCTGGCGTACGAGGGGATCAGGCCGATGCACAGGGTGCCCGCGGCCATCATGATCATGGTGAGGGCGAGGACCTTCTTGCGGCCGACACGGTCGCCGAGCGGCCCGAAGAACGCGCCGCCGATGGGCCTCACGAGAAAGGCGACGGCGAAGGTGGCGAAGGAGGACAGCAGGCTGACCGTGTCGCTGCCGCCGGGGAAGAACACCTTTCCGATGGTGACCGCGAGGTAGCTGTAGATGCCGAAGTCGAACCATTCCATGGCGTTGCCGAGCGCGGCGGCCTTCACGGCGCGTTTGACGACGCGCTCGTCGGTCACCGTGATGTCGGTGCGGCGCAACCGTGGGTTCCGGCGGCGGGCGACGGCGCGGAACAGGTTTCTGTGGCGTTTGAACGCCGCAGGGTCCCGGTCGGTCGTGGGTTCGGCTTCGGTGCTGCCGGTCGGCACGAGTCGAGTCCTCTCGGTCGGTCAGCGCGCTCGATGCGCGGCAGGGTTTCGCAGCGGTCGGGGGCGTCCTGCTGGC
This sequence comes from Streptomyces sp. NPDC045470, assembly GCF_040646595.1. Classification (NCBI taxonomy): domain Bacteria; kingdom Bacillati; phylum Actinomycetota; class Actinomycetes; order Kitasatosporales; family Streptomycetaceae; genus Streptomyces; species Streptomyces sp. NPDC045470. The sequence continues at coordinate 1,332,521 of NZ_JBEZAN010000001.1, read as the reverse complement.
CGGGTGGGCCGTCGGCGGTCGCCGGTGATCACAAAGGTGGTCGTACGACAGGTGCGCCTGCGCACTGGAGCGCGACTCAAACCACTCTGACCCCACAACGCGATGTACGTCACGTGGTCTGCGCCGTCCGGCGCAGCGGTTCCTCCCGGTTTCGTGCTGCTTTTCGCCAGGCCTGTGACCACCGCTGTTACAGAACTGGTACACAGCCGCGTGGTCACCGAAGCGTCCGGGCAATCAGCCCGTGTGGCGGGGAGGGGAGAGTGTGGGTATCGAAACCACCCTTATGCTCCGAACCGTTCGCCCCGCGGACACCTCGTGCACGTGTGCCTGGTCGTCGTGGTCGTCGTGCGCGGGGGCGCACTCGCCGGCGCGCGTGCGGCGTTCGGACGGGGTGGCCCGTACTGTGCCGGCACGGGGCCGCCGCCCCGGAAGGAGAAGTTCATGACCGACCGCGAAGGTGCCCGCCGGTTCAGCGGGCGTACCGCCCTGGCGACCTTCGCCGCGGTCACCGCGCTGGCGGCCGGCGGTGTGTGGTTCAGCCAGGCGGCCGACCGCGCGTCGGCGGTGGACGCGGCGCCGAAGACATCGGCGGTGCAGGACGTGAAGTCGGCCGGGAAGGCGACCGGCGGGCTGCCCGGCGTACGGGACTGCGGGTTCGGCGAGCCGGAGATCAAGCCGCAGGTCATCACGTTGACGTGTGCGGACGCGGGGATGGTGGCGACCGGTATCACCTGGCACCGGTACGGCACGGCGGAGGCCGAGGGCAAGGGCGTGGTGCAGGTGGAGAAGGCCGCCGCGGGGGCGGGTACGGACGCCGGTTTCCCGGCGACGTTCCGGCTGTACGCGGCGAAGACGGTGGACGGCGCGCGGGCCTTCACGGGTCTGGAGGTGACGTACGAGGGCTCGACGCCGCTCGGTGACTCGACGGAGATGTACAACCTCGCGTGATGGGGATCCGAGGCCGGATCGCCCTGGCCATTTCGTGTGTGACGGCGCTGGCGGTGGTGGTGCTGGGGTTCGCGGTGCACCACATCGCGGACGCGGAGCGGGAGCGTTCGGCGCGCTCGTACCAGGACGACCGGCTCAGTTCGGCGCTGCAGATCTACGAGCGGGACGGCACGCTGGCGCTGGGCGCGCAGCTGGACGACGCGACGTTGCCGAGCCCGTTGCGGGCGGCGGTCTTCGAGGGGAAGTCCGGTACGTATGTGAGCCAGGGCGAGGATCCGCGGGTGTGGGCGGCGACGGGTGTCGGCGGAGGTTCCGGGGCCGGTGGTTCCGGGGACAGTGGGCCCGGTGACGGAGGCTCCCGTGACGGTGACTCCCGTGACGATGGTTCCGGCGGGCAGCCGCGGACGCTGTCGGTGTCGGCGGCGTTCCCGGACAACGACCCGGCCCAGGAGGCGCTGGACCGGGCCCTGGTGATCGCGGGTGTCGGCACGGTGGTGCTGATGGCCGGTGTGTCGTGGTTCGTCTCGCAGCGGCTGTCGCGGCGGCTGCGGCACAGCGCGGCCGCGGCGCGCCGGATCGCGGCGGGTGAGCCGCCGGACGCGGACGCGCTGGCGGCGGCCGGCCGGGACGAGGTGGCGGAGCTGGGCCGTTCGGTGCACCACATGGCGACGTCGCTGGCGGCGCGGGTGGAGGCGGAGCGCAAGTTCACCGCCGACGTGGCGCACGAGCTGCGGACGCCGGTGGCGGGGCTGGTCGCGGCGGCCGAGCTGCTGCCGCACGAGCGGGCGGTCGAGCTGGTGCGGGACCGGGCGCAGACGATGCGCAACCTGGTCGAGGACCTGCTGGAGGTGTCCCGGCTGGACGCGGGCGTGGAGTCCGCGCAGTTGGACGCGGTGGATCTGCCGTCGCTGGTGCGCGGGATCGTGGGCCGGGCGGAGCGGGTGCGTGGCCTCACGGGTGTCGAGATCGTCGTGGCGGGTCCGGCGCGGGTGGTGGAGACCGACCGGCGCCGGGTGGAGCGGGTGCTGGTCAACCTGCTGGCGAACGCGGCCAAGCACGGCGCGCCGCCGGTGGAGGTACGGGTCGAGGGCGTGCGGATCGTCGTGCGCGACCACGGGCCGGGGTATCCGCCGGAGCTGTGCGAGGAGGGTCCGCGCCGGTTCCGTACGGCGGCTCCGGAGCGCGGTACGGGGCACGGTCTGGGGCTGACGATCGCGGCCGGTCAGGCGGAGGTGCTGGGCGGCCGGCTGGTGTTCGGTACGGCGGAGGGCGGTGGCGCCGAGGCGGTGCTGGAGCTGCCGGAGCCGGCCGGGCCGGGGGAGGCGGAGCGGGTGCCGGCGGCGGAGCGGGGAGCGGTGGCGGCCCCGTAGGCCGCCCTGTCAGGGGAGAGACGGAAGAGACGACGAGGGCGGCCGTACGTACCGTCCCGGCCGTCCCTCACTGCCTGCCGTCAGCCCTCGGCCGCCGCCGCTGCCTGCCGCCGTCGGCCGCCGCCTACAGCCCCAGATCCTTGATGATCTTGGCGACGTGGCCGGTGGCCTTCACGTTGTACAGGGCACGCTCGACCTTGCCCTCCTCGTCCACGATCACCGTGGAGCGGATGACGCCGGTCACGACCTTGCCGTACAGCTTCTTCTCGCCGTACGCGCCGTAGGCTTCCAGGACCTGCTTGTCGGGGTCGCCCAGCAGGGTGACCGACAGTTCCTCCTTCTCGCGGAACTTCGCGAGCTTCTCCGGCTTGTCGGGGGAGATGCCGATGACGTCGTAGCCGTGCCCGGCCAGGAAGTCGAGGTTGTCGGTGAAGTCGCACGCCTGCTTGGTGCAGCCGGGGGTCAGCGCGGCCGGGTAGAAGTACACGATGACCTTGCGGCCCTTGTGGTCGGCGAGCGAGACCTGCTTGCCGTCCGCGTCGGGGAGGGTGAAGGCGGGGGCGGTGTCGCCGGGCTGCAGTCGCTCGCTCATGGCTCTCCTTGGGGTGGGCGGCACGCGGGGTGCGGGTACGGGGAAGGCGGGTGCGCGAGCGGGTCGCGCCCCTGTTCGTGCTACGCCCCGAGGTTACTGAGCCGCTCGAAAAGGGGGTGCTGTGGGGCGGCGGGGCCGTGGTGCTGACAGACTGTCCGCACGGATACGGATCGAGACGACCGGAGGCAGCGCGGTGTCGGAAGCCAGGACCCCTGCGCAGATCGAGAAGGACATCGTCCGCAGGCGGCAGGAGCTTGCCGTGACGCTGGACGAGATCGGTGTGCGGCTGCACCCGAAGACGATCATGGGGGACGCGAAGGCGAAGACGGCGGCGGCCGTGGACCGTACGGCGGGGCGGGCGTACGTGGCCGCCAACCGCGCGGTCTCGGACATCCGCGCCCAGTTGGTGGCGGAGGACGGCGCGCCCCGTCTGGAGCGGGTGGTGCCGCTGGCGATGATCGGTGTGGCCGTGGTCGGGCTGCTCGTGGTGGGCTCCAAGCGGCGCCGTTCCTGAGGCGGGCGTTGTGCGGGCGCGCGGACAGGTACGGTCGTGCCGTGAGCCCGAATAACGCCAAGGACACCCACGACAAGCTGCCCATCCGGATGCTGCACGACCGGGTGCTGGTCCGTACCGACATCGCCGAGGGCGAGCGCCGTTCCACCGGCGGCATCGTCATTCCCGCCACCGCGGCGGTCGGCCGCCGGCTGGCCTGGGCCGAGGTGGTCGCGGTGGGACAGAACGTGCGGACCGTGGAGCCCGGTGACCGGGTGCTGTACGACCCGGAGGACCGGGCCGAGGTCGAGGTGCGCGGCGTCGCGTACGTCCTGATGCGCGAGCGCGACCTGCACGCGGTGGCGGCGGAGCGCCTGGAGGGCGCCGAGGACGCGACGGGGCTGTACCTGTAGCGGATCTGCGGCCGTGCGGCCGCACCGGGGCGAGGACGGGCGGTGACCGGCGTCACCGCCCGTTTTGTGCGCCTTTTGCTAGGCTCGGGGACATCCCGACGAGACGCGCCGTACCGGGTCACGACAAGACGACGCACCCCTGTAGAAGCTCGCTTTCCACGGAGGTGCCGTCATGGCATGGATTCTGCTCGCCGTCGCCGGTCTGCTCGAAGTCGGCTGGTCGATCGGCATGAAGTTCACGGACGGGTTCACCCGGCTGTGGCCCAGCGTCTTCACCGGCGCGGGCATCGTCGCCAGCATGATGCTGCTCTCGTACGCCGCCCGGACCCTGCCGATCGGCACCGCCTACGGCGTCTGGGTCGGCATCGGCGCGGCCGGCGCCGCGGTCGTCGGCATGCTGGTGCTCGGTGAGCCCGCCACCGCCGCGCGGATCTTCTTCATCTGCTTGCTGCTGGTGGCGGTGGTGGGGCTGAAGATGACGTCCGGCCACTGACGCCGGAGGCCAGGCGGGCGCGGGCCGTACGCACGGTCCGCGCCTGCCGCGTACGGCCCGCGTCCGCCCGCCCCCGGGCGGGTCTCCGTCACGCCCCCGGGAAGTTCTCCCACCCGCCGTACGCCCCGCCGTACCCCCCGTCGTATCCGCCTCCCATGCCGCCGCCGCTGCCGCCCCGGCCGCCGTTGATGCCGCCCTCGACGCCCCCGGCGGGGGGCTCCACGGTGGGCCAGTCGTCGGTGGGGGCGGTGGTCGGCTCCTCGGTCGGGAAGGTGGGGAAGCTGGGCCCGGGGGCCGTGGTGGGCCCGGGGCCGCTGGTCGGCGGGGTGCCGGTCGGGCCGCTGGGCGGCGGCGTGTCGCTCGGCGGTGCCTCGCTGGTGCTCGGCTGCTCGCCGGGCGTGCTCGGTGCCCGGCTGGGGGCCTGGCTCGCGCCCGCCTCCAGGTCCAGGTCGAAGTCCTTGGCCGGTGTGCCGTCCAGGGCGGCTTCGGTGTACGCGGCCCAGATCTCGGCGGGGAAGCCGCCGCCGTTGATCCGGGCCTGTCCCGCCGCCCCGTACAGCGGCTTCTGGGCGCCGGTGTCCGGGTCCTGGCCCAGGACGCCGACGACGGTGGCCAGGTCGGGGGTGTAGCCCGCGAACCAGGCGGCCTTGTCCTGCTCCGCCGTGCCGGTCTTGCCGGCCGCGGGCCGTCCGACGGCGCGGGCCGCCGAGCCGGTGCCGCCGGGGCTCTCGATGACGCTGCGGAGGATCGAGGTGGTGGTGTCGGCGGCGTTGCGGGGCACCGCGGTCTTCTCGCCGCGGTCCGGCAGTTCGACGGTCTCGCCGCCCTTGGTGGCCTTGCCGACGAGGCTGTACGCGCGCTGCTTGCCGTGGTTGGCGAGGGTGGCGTACACCTGCGTCATGTCCAGCACGCTGGGGGTGGCGGTGCCGAGCGAGATGGCGCCCTGGGAGGAGCCGAGGCTCGGCGTGTCCTTGGGGATGCCGAGGTCGATGGCGGTCTCCTTGACCTTCTCCGGGCCGACGTCGACACCCATCTGGGCGTACACGGCGTTGACGGACTTGTCGGTGGCGGTGGAGACGGTGATCGGCCCGTAGGAGCGGCCGTCCTCGTTCTCGGGGGCGAAGCCGACGCGCCGGCCGTTGCTGACCGCCTCGCGCTTGTTGGTGCCGTCGTAGACCGTGTTCGGGGTGATCTTGTTGCCGTCCTGGGTGACGGCGCCGTTGGCGACGGCGGAGGTGAAGACGATCGGCTTGAAGATGGAGCCGACCTGGTAGTCGCGGCGGGTGGCGCTGTTGACGTACTGCTTGGCGTAGTCGATGCCGCCGTACATGGCGACGACGTTGCCGGTGGCGGGGTCGATGGAGGCGCCGCCGGCTCGTACGTAACGGTCGGCCGTGGACGTGCCGAGCTGCCGCATCAGCTTCTTGTCGACGGCCTCGACCAGGGCGTCCTGGCGTTTCTTGTCGAGGGTGGTGGTGATGCGGTAGCCGCCCGCCGCGAGCGTCTGATCATCGATGATCTTGTTGTTGGTCAGGTAGTCCTTGATCGCTTCGACCAGGTAGCCGCGCTGTCCGGACAGGCCGGTGGGCGGCTTGGCCTTCCCGGGCGTGGGAAAGGTCAGCCCGGCCCGTTCGGACGCGCTGATCCACTTCTTCTTGACCATGCCGTCCAGGACGTAGTTCCAGCGGTCCAGAGCGCGCTGCCGGTTCTGCGGGTGGGTGGCGACGTCGTACGCGCTGGGCGCGTTGAGCAGGGTGGCCAGGTAGGCGCCCTCGGCGGTGGTGAGCTGGTCGGAGTTCTTGCTGTAGTACGCCTGGGCCGCGGCCTGGATGCCGTACGCGTTGCGGCCGTAGTAGCTGGTGTTGAGGTAGCCCTCCAGGATCTCGGACTTGCTGCGCTCGCGGTCCAGCTTGATGGCGATGAAGAACTCCTTGGCCTTGCGGGTGATGGTCTGTTCCTGGCCGAGGTAGTAGTTCTTCACGTACTGCTGGGTGATGGTGGAGCCGGACTGCTTGCCCTTGCCGGTGACGGTGTTCCACGCGGCGCGCAGCATGGCGACGGGGTCGACGGCGGACTCGGAGTAGAAGTCGCGGTCCTCGGCGGCCAGGACGGCTTCCTGGGTGGTCTTCGGGACCTGGCTCAGCGGGACGTTCTCGCGGTTGACCTTGCCGTCGCGGGCGATCTGGCTGCCGTCGGCGTACAGGTAGACGTTGCTCTGCGCCTGGGCGGCCCGGTTGGCGGCGGGGATGGGGACGAGCATGTACCCGGCGACGAGGCCGCCCGCGACCAGCAGCAGGACGAGCAGGAAGCCGCCCAGCACCATCCGCCAGGTGGGCAGGGCGCGCCGCCAGCCGGTGCGCCGGGGGCGGCCCTTGCCGGTCTCGGCCTTCCGGCCGGCGGCCGGTCCCTCCTGGGGGCCGTCCCCGTCGGCGGCCGCGGGCAACTCGGAGCGTGCGGCCCACTTCGGTACGCGGGGGCCGGCCTTGCCGTCCTGCTGCGGATCGTCGCTCATGTCTGTATGGACTCCTCGGCCGCCGCCGAGGGTTGTACCGCGGCGGATCGGTGACGTGTCGGGCGATTCGCGTTCTAAGCCGGAAAAGGAACTGTCGCCCGATACGAAACTCTCGCATCAAGCCCTTCACCCACGAGGGGCGGCGCGCACCTGTGACCGCTCCGTGACCGGCCGAACGGGTCGAAAGACTCACCGGAACGGGTGAATAAATGCGTGGCCGGGCCCCCGCGCGCCGCACTAGGCTCCGGTGCTTCGCGCCCGAAGGTGGCGTGCCGTCAGGAACGGGAGGCGCCGGACGTGTTGTACGCAGCCGTCGCGGCGGGCAGCTTCCGGCGCTATGCCACCTACCGTATCGCCACCGCCTCCGGCGTCTTCACCAACACCGTCTTCGGGTTCATCCTCGCCTACACCTACATCGCCCTGTGGACCGAGCGCCCCCACCTGGGCGGCTACGACCTGCCGCAGGCCCTGACCTTCGTGTGGACCGGGCAGACGCTGCTGGCGGCCACCGGGCTGCTCATCGGCGGCGGCATGGACGAGCTGCAGGAGCGCATCCGCAGCGGGGACATCGCCGTCGACCTGTACCGGCCCGCCGACCTCCAGCTCTGGTGGCTGGCCGCGGACCTCGGGCGGGCCGCCTTCCAACTGCTCGGCCGGGGCCTGGTGCCGATGGCGGTGGGCACGCTGGTCTTTCCGTCGGCGCTGCCCGCCTCGCCGGTGACCTGGCTGCTGTTCCTGGTGTCGGTGGCGCTGGGTGTGGTGGTCGGCTTCGCGCTGCGCTATCTGGTGGCGCTGACGTCGTTCTGGCTGCTGGACGGCGCGGGCGTGGCGATGGTCGCCGGGCTGATGTGTCTGTTCTTCTCCGGGATGGTGCTGCCGCTGAACGTCTTCCCCGGCGGGTTCGGCGAGGCCGTCCGGCTGCTGCCGTGGTCCTCGATGCTCCAGGTGCCGGCCGACGTGCTGCTCGGGGTGCACGGCGGCGCGGGGGTGGCGCGGGCGCTGGCCTTCCAGGCCGGGTGGGCGGTGGTGCTGCTGGCGGCGGGGCGGCTGGTGCAGTCCGTGGCGACGCGGAAGGTCGTGGTGCAGGGTGGCTGAGGAAGGTACGTGGACCCACCGCTCGCGGCTGTCCGAGGGCCTGCGGGCGTACGGCCTGATCGCGGCGATGTGGATACGTTCCACGCTCGCCTACCGGATGTCCTTCCTGCTGACGGCGCTCGGCAACTTCGCCGCCACCGGGCTGGACTTTCTCGCGATCCTGCTGATGTTTTCCCACGTCACGGCCCTCGGCGGCTTTTCGCTGCCCGAGGTGGCGTTCCTGTACGGCACGTCCGGCGCGGCGCTCGGCCTGGCGGACCTGGTGCTGGGCAGCATGGACCGGCTCGGCGTGCGGGTCAGGGACGGCACGATGGACGTCCTGCTGGTGCGGCCCGTACCGGTGTTCGCGCAGGTCGCCGCGGACCGTTTCGCGTTGCGCCGGCTCGGCCGGATCGTGCAGTCGGCGCTGGTGCTGGGCTGGTCGCTGACCCGGCTGGAGGTGGACTGGACGCCGGGCAAGGTGTTGCTGGTACCGGTGATGCTGCTGTGCGGCGCGGTGATCTTCGGGGCGGTCTTCACCATCGGGGCTGCGTTCCAGTTCGTCGCGCAGGACGCCGCCGAGGTGCAGAACTCGTTCACGTACGGCGGCACGACGATGCTCCAGTACCCGCCCACCGTCTTCGCCGAGGACCTGGTGCGCGGCGTCACCTTCGTCGTCCCGCTCGCCTTCGTCAACTGGCTGCCCGCGCTGCGCCTGCTGGGCCGCGACGATCCGCTGGGCCTGCCGGGCTGGGTGGACTTCCTGGGGCCCGCGGTCGCGGCGGCGATGTGCGGGCCGGCCTGGCTGGCCTGGCGGGCGGGCCTGCGCAACTATCGCAGCACGGGGAGTTGAGGGACGGTATGCGGAGCGGTACGGGGGATACGGTGCGCGGCCCGGAGGAGTCCGGCGCTGCGGAGCGCGGCCCGGCAGAGGCCGGGGCCGCGGCGCGCAGTCCGGAGAAGGACGGGGACGTCGCGGCGCGGCAGCAGCGGCGGGCCGGGCCGGCGCACGACCCCGGGCCGTCCGGCGGGGAGCCCGGTTTCATCGAACTGGACGGCGTCGAGAAGGTCTTCCACGTACGGCGCAAGGCGGGGCGGCTGCGGCGGGTGCGCGAGGAGGTGCGGGCCGTCGACGGCATCAGCTTCCGGGTGCCGCGCGGCGCGATGGTCGGCTACATCGGCCCGAACGGCGCGGGCAAGTCCACCACCGTCAAGATGCTCACCGGCATCCTGGTGCCCAGCGGCGGGCGGCTGCGGGTGGCGGGCATCGACCCGGCGCGGGAGCGGACCCGGCTCGCGCGCCGGGTCGGGGTGGTCTTCGGGCAGCGGACGACGCTGTGGTGGGACCTGCCGCTGCGGGACTCCTACGAGCTGGTGCGGCGGATGTACCGGATTCCGGAGAGTGCCTACCGCCGGAACCTGGAGCGCTGTGTCGAACTGCTCGACCTGGCGGCACTGTTGCCGGTCCCGGTGCGGCAGCTCTCGCTGGGCCAGCGGATGCGTGGCGACATCGCGGCGGCGCTGCTGCACGACCCGGAGGTGCTCTACCTCGACGAGCCGACCATCGGCCTGGACGTCATCAGCAAGGCGAAGGTCCGCGGCTTCCTGCGCGAGGTGAACGCGGAACGGGGCACCACCGTCCTGCTGACCACGCACGACCTCACCGACATCGAGCAGTTGTGCCGCCGGGTGATGGTCATCGACCACGGGCGGCTGGTGTACGACGGCGGCCTGGACGGGCTGCACGCCGTGGGACGCAGCGAACGGACGCTGGTGGTGGACCTGGAACGGGAGCTTCCGCCGATCGAGGGGGTGCCCGGCGCCCGTACGGTCAAGGTCGAAGGCCCGCGGCAGTGGCTGGCGTTCCCGGCGGCGCAGAGCGCGGCGCCGGTCGTCTCGGCGGTGGTGGAGCGGTATCCGCTGGTCGACCTGTCGGTGCGGGAACCGGACATCGAGGACGTCATCTCCCGGATGTACGCGGACAACGCGACGCCATGAGGCATTAATCTGTCCGTATGACTGACGAACTCCCCGATCTGCGCGCCTCGGACGCCGACCGTGACCGGATCGCCGGGATCCTGCGCGACGCCCTCGCCGAAGGGCGGCTGGCGATGGAGGAGTTCGAGGAGCGGCTGACCGCGACGTACGAGGCGCGTACGGTCGGTGCGCTGCGGCCGCTGGTCGCCGACCTGCCGCAGACGTTCGACGGCGGGGTGCCGGACACCCGGGCCGCCGGGTCCGGGGCGGCCGCCTGGCGGGAGCGGATCGGCGGCGAGCCGTCCTCCCGCGGGGCCTTCGCCTTCTGGAGCGGCTTCTCGCGCAAGGGGCGCTGGACGGCGCCGCGCACGTTCACCGCCGGGGTGTTCCAGGCGGGCGGCGAGATCGACCTGCGCGACGCGCACTTCGAAGCCGGCGAGGTCACGGTGCGCTGCTTCGCGCTCATGGGCGGCATCGATGTCGTGGTGCCGCCGGGCGTCGAGGTGCAGGTGACCGGCTGGGGTTTCATGGGCGGCTTCGACAACGGTGACGGCGAGCCGGGGGAGCCGGGCGCGCCGCGGGTGAAGATCACCGGGTTCGCGATGATGGGCGGTGTCGGTGTCCGGCGCAGGCTCTCCAAGCTGGAGAAGCAGCGGATCAGGCTGGAGCGCGAGCGGCGCGCGGAGTCGGCGCTTCCGGGGGACGCGCGCGGGAACGAGGTGTCGGAGCGCCGGCGCAAGGAGCTGGGCTGACGGCGTGCGCGGGCGCCGGTGCCGCTGTCTCAGCGGTCTCCGCGCCCCCGGGCCTCCTCACCGTGCCGCCCGCACCGCTCCCTCGAGCTGCCGCAGGCCGACCGCGTCGGCCATGGCCCGGTAGCCGGCGTCGCTCGGGTGCAGATGGTCGCCCGAGTCGTAGGCGGGCCGCATCCGCAGCGGGTGGTGCGGGTCGCGCAGCGCCTGGTCGAAGTCGGCGTACTGCTCGTAGATCTCCCCGGCGCGGATCTTCGCGTTGAGGGCCCGGCGTACGGCGTCGAGCTCCGGCCGGTGGCCGCGGTGGCCGCCGAACGGGGTGAGCGTGCTGCCGACGACCCGGATGTCCTGGGCCGCTGCCCGGCGCACGATCTCCCGCATCCCGTCCGCCAGTTCCTCCGCGTCGAGGCGGCGCGGTGACTTGAACAGGTCGTTGAGGCCGATCTCGACGACGACGGCCCGCACCCCCGCACGCGACAGCACGTCGCGCTCCAGCCGGGACAGCACGCTCGGCCCGCCGCTGACCGACCAGCGGTTGCTGTCGGTCAGCAGGCGGTTGCCGCTGATGCCCTGGTTGAGGACGCCGTAGCGGGGCGCGCCGGGCTCGGTGCGCAGCCGGGCGGCGAGGAAGTCCGGCCAGCGGTGGTTGGCGTCCGGGGTGGAGGTGTTGCCGTCGGTGATCGAGTCGCCGACGGCCACGACGGCGCCGTCGGTGTGCGGGCCGCGGACGTCCACACCGGTCAGGTAGCGCCAGGCGGTGACCTTCTCGGTGTAGGCGCCGCCGGCGGTGTCCGCGGCGTGGTCGCCGCGTGTCAGGTAGGACGTCTGGCGGGCGTGCGGGTGGTAGGTGACGGGCCCGGAGGGGGCCGGGGAGTAGGTGGTGACCAGCAGGTCGGCGGCGGGCGGCACGGTCAGCCGGACCGGGTCGCTGGTGACGGCGCCGCCCGCCGGTACGGTCACCGCGGGCCGTCCGGAGAAGGTCAGCCGGCGCATGGTGCCGGGCGTGGCCGCCGGGCCGCCGGGTGCGAGGGCGCGGGCGAGGGTGGCGTGCCCGACGGACAGCGGGCGGGTGCCGTAGAGGTTGGAGAGCTGGATACGGGCGCTGGTGCCGCCGATGCTGGTGTGCACCACGTTGCGCAGCGAGGTGTTCGCGTAGCCGTCGGACGTGCCGGGTTCGGCGGCCGCGGCGGCCGCCGACCACGTACCGGTCCACCGTTCCGCCGCGGGCGGGCGGTCGTCTCCCGCGGGGTCCTGGGTACCGCCACCGCCGGAGCCGAGGAGCACCGCGGCGGCGGCGAGCGCCAGCAGTGCCGCCAGACCGGCGAGCAAGGGCAAGGGGCGGCCCACTGGAGTCGACATGCGGGCACCGTCTCCTACGGCAGGCGGAGCGGCGTGCTCCGGGCGGGCACAGGGCAGCGTGTGATCAGCGGCGGCGTCGTGGTCCGGTCGGGTCATTCATGCTGCCACGCGGTCCGGGCGGCCCGGGTGGCGCCCTGGCGGCGCGCGGGGGAACTCGTGGTTCGCCTCAGGAGTAGGACACAGTTGAACGCACGGCCGGCAGGAAACAGGGCAGATGCCTGTACGTACGGTGCTGACGGGTTCGAGCGGGTGGAGCGGATGGAACGGACGAAGACGGACGTGGTCCCCGGGGCGGATACGGCCGCGGGAGCGGGCGGGACACCGCCGGACGGCGGGCGCGCGGGCACGGGCCGGTTCCGCGGCCCGGTACCGCCCGGCGGCTTCCCGCACAGCCCCGGGGACAGCCCCGCGGACGCGGAGAAGCGGCGCGGCGTACGGCGCATGAAGACCCTCGCGACCGGTCTGCTGCTCGGGGTGGCCCTGGTGTACGCCCTGGCCACCTGGGCGAAGGCGGCCGGCGCGGGCGGCTGGGCGGGGTATGTGGCGGCGGCGGCCGAGGCGGGCATGGTCGGCGCGCTGGCCGACTGGTTCGCGGTCACCGCCCTGTTCAAGCGGCCGCTGGGGCTGCCCATCCCGCACACCGCGATCATCCCGACGAAGAAGGACCAGCTCGGGGTGAGCCTCGGCGAGTTCGTCGGCGAGAACTTCCTGTCCGGCGACGTCGTACGGCAGCGGCTGCGCAAGGTCGGCATCGGCCGGCGGCTGGGCGCCTGGCTCGCCGAACCGAAGAACGCCGACCGGGTGACGGCGGAGCTGTCCACCGCGCTGCGCGGCGCGCTGACCGTGCTGCGCGACTCCGACGTGCAGGCGGTGGTCGGCGAGGCGATCACCCGCCGCGCCGACGCGCAGGAGGTCGCGCCGGGCCTCGGCAAGATGCTGGAGAAGGTGGTCGCGGACGGCGGGCACCGCCGGGTCGTGGACCTGGTCTGCGTACGGGCGCACGACTGGCTGACCTCGCACGGCGACTCGGTGATGACGGCGGTCTCCGGCGGCGCCCCCGGCTGGACGCCGCGCTTCGTGGACCGCAAGGTCGGCGAGCGGGTCTACAAGGAGCTGCTGCGGTTCGTCACCGAGATGCGGGACATGCCCGAGCACCCGGCGCGCGGCGCGGTGGACCGTTTTCTCAAGGACTTCGCGGGCGACCTCCAGTCCGACACCGACACCCGGGAGCGGGTGGAGCGCCTGAAGTCGGAGGTGCTGGGGCGCGGCGAGGTGCAGGATCTGATCGCCTCCGCGTGGGGCTCCGTACGCACCATGATCGTGGCGGCCGCCGAGGACGAGAACAGCGAGCTGCGGCAGCGCACCCGGTCGGCGCTGCTGTCGCTGGGCCAACGGCTGGCCCGTGACGGGCGGCTCCAGAACAAGGTCGACGGCTGGCTGGAGGGCGCCGCGGTCTACGTCGTGACGACGTACCGCGCCGAGATCACGTCGCTGATCACCGACACCGTCGCGAGCTGGGACGCCGACCACACCTCGAAGAAGATCGAGGCGCACATCGGGCGCGACCTCCAGTTCATCCGGATCAACGGCACGGTCGTCGGCGCCCTCGCCGGCCTGTGCATCTACGCGGTGTCGCGGTTGCTCGGGGGGTAGGGCGGCTCGGTACAGGGCTCTGGAGCCACCCCGTACGCGAGGAACCTGGGCGTACGGGGAAAATGAGGAGGTGACGGACGACGACATCCTGGCTGTACCGGACCCGGAGCGGGCACTGCGGTGGCTGCACGAGCGGCTGACCCCTGGCACCGACGCAGGGCGGCATGTCGTCACCGAACTCGTCCCCGAGGGCTACCCGGCGTACGTACGCGTCTTCCACACCTGGACGCTGGAGGAAATACCCGGACTGCGCAGGACGTGGCGGGAGATGGCGGCGGCTTCCGGCGCGCACTTCCACGGTGAGCTGATGGGCGGAGCCGTGCGGCGGGAGGTGCTCAGCCCGCCGGTCGGGGAGCAGTGGGAGGTTTTCGACGGGGAACCCGACCCGGCCACGCGTCAGGGACTCGTGGAAATCCTCTCGGCAGCCACGGCGGCGGACCAGCGGGTCTTCTACAGCTATGAGCTGGCCAGAGAGCTCCGCGGCGAGGACACCCTCGTCTGGACGTCGTCGCTCTCCGGCCTGGAAGCCGTGCGGGCCCGCACGGGGGAGGAGTACGCGGGGCCGGAGCACTGGTGGCCCGAGGACCGCGGCTGGGTGGTCGCGTGCGACTGGGACCTGTGCTCCACGTATGTGGCGTGCTCGGAAGCGCTCGCCGAACGCCTCGTCGGCAGCGACCTGATCGAGGCCGTTCGGGTGGCTCCTGCCGCACGGGTGGACAACGGGGCCGATCACCTCGACCAGCGCTCCTGACGACGCCGAGGGACCGGCCCCGAAGCCGGTCCTGGCCCCGCCTCGGGCAGCGCCGCCTATGGAAGTCTCCCGCCGCAGGCCCTACCGTGCAGCGCGTGCGCGAGCGGGTACCGGTGGTGGTGCAGGGGCAGCGGCGGCGACGGCCGCGCGCCGTACGGGTGGTGTGGGCGGGCGCGGAGCTGGCGGTGACGTTCGGCGTGCTCGTCCTGCTGCTGGTCGTGCACCAGTTGTACTGGACGAACCGGCAGGCGCAGGCGAGCGCGCGCGACCAGGTGGCGCGGCTGGAACGGCAGTGGGACGCGCAGTTCCCGCCGTCCGCCGGAACACCCGCCACCGGAACGCCGCCCGCCGGACCGTCGCCCGGCCCGGCCGCCTCCACCGCGCCCGAGCGGCACGGGGACCGTATGCGGCAGGAGTCCCGCGGCACCCTGGAGCAGGTCCCGCCGCCGCGCCCGCGCCGGGACGCCGCGTACGCGGTCCTGCGCATCCCGCGTCTCGGCCTGACCGTCCCCGTCGCCGAGGGGACCGGCAGGTCCGCCGTCCTGAACAAGGGCTACGCCGGTCACTACGCGCACACCGCGCAGCCCGGTGAGACGGGCAACTTCGCGCTCGCCGGGCACCGCAACACGCACGGCGAACCGTTCCGCTTCCTGAACCGGCTGCGGCCCGGCGACACGGTGGAGGTGGTCACCGCGGCCGCCCGCTACACGTACGCGGTCGACCGGACCGTGCCACGCACCACGCCCTCCGACGGCACCGTCGTCGCCCCCGTCCCGTACAGCACCGCCCACCCGTCCCTGCGCTACACCGAGCCCGGCTCCTACCTGACGCTGACGACCTGCACCCCCGAGTACTCCTCGGCGTACCGGCTGGTGGTGTGGGGCCGACTGACGGGCGCGGTGCCCCGATAGGCTCTTCCGCTGTGCTGAAACGTCCCACGCTGCTGTGGCTCCTGGTCCCTCACGTGCTCTACCTCGGTGTGCTGCCGCTGGTGAACCGTGTGACGCCGACCGTGTTCGGACTGCCCTTCCTCGTCTTCTGGATGCTGCTCGCGACCCTGCTGACGCCGCTGTCGGTGTGGCTGGCCTGGCGCGGCGACCGGAAACGGGCCGCGCGGCGGGCCGCCGGGCGAGCGGGCGCGCCGGCCGGAGAGGGGAGCGCGGCATGAACGCGACCATCGCCACCTCCATCTTCGCGGCGTTCATGGTGCTGACGCTGGCCCTGGGCCTGCTGGCGGTCCGCGGCGGCGGGCGCCGCGAGGGCGGGCTCGCCGAATGGTCGGTGGGCGGCCGCAGCCTCGGCACGGTCTTCATCTGGGTGCTGATGGCGGGCGAGAGCTACACCAGCTTCAGCTACCTGGGCGCGGCGGGCTGGGGCTACAACTTCGGCGCCCCGGTCCTCTACGTCCTCGCCTACATGTCCTGCGGCTACGCGCTCGGCTTCGTCGTCGGCCCGATGCTCTGGTCGTACGCCCGCCGGCACGGCCTGGTCGGCATCACCGACCTGGTCGCGCACCGCTACGGGCGGCGCTGGCTCGGTACGGCCGTGGCGATCCTCGCCACCGTCTGCCTGCTGCCGTACATCCAGCTCCAGATCACCGGCATGGGTGTGGTCGTGACGACCATCTCCTACGGTGCGATCAGCCTGAACCGGGCCTACTTCATCGGCTTCGCGGTGACCACCCTCTTCGTCGTGGTCAGCGGGTTGCGCGGCAGCGCCTGGGTGTCGGTCCTCAAGGACATCCTGGTGATCGCGACGCTGGCGTTCCTCGCCGTGTACGTACCGCTGCACTACTTCGACGGGTACGGGCCCTTCCTGGACCGGATCGTCGCCGAGAAGCCGCAGTGGCTGACCTTCCCGGGACACGCGTCGGGCGGCCTGGGCCAGGGCTGGTTCATCACCACCTCCCTCCTGAACTCGCTGACCGTCGTCATCTTCCCGACGACCGTCGCGGGCTATCTGGGCGCGCGCAACGCCGACGCGCTGCGGCGCAACGCGGTGCTGCTGCCGTTCTACAACGTGCTGCTGTTCGTGCCGATGCTGCTGGGGATGGCGGCGCTGTTCGTGGTGCCGGGGCTGACCGGCGCGGACTCCAACCTGGCGCTGTTCAAGCTGGTGGTGGACTCGCTGCCGGCCTGGCTGGTGGGCGTCACCGGCGTCGCCGCGGCGCTCTCCTCCATCGTGCCGATGGCCGTGTTCATGCTGGTCATCGGCACGATGTGGGGGAGGAGCGTGCTGGGTGCGGTGCCCCGCCTGGCGAACCGCCAGAAGCTGTGGTCCCAGGTGGTCGTCGTGGCGGCGGGCGCGCTGGCGCTGCTGCTGACGTACACCGCGCCGAACACCCTCGTACGCCTCTCGCTCATCTCGTACGAGGGGATGGCGCAACTGGTACCGATGATCCTGCTGGGGCTGGTGTGGCGGCGGCTGACGCTGTACGGAGCCGTCAGCGGTCTGCTCGTGGGCCTCGTGGTGGTCTGCGGGCTGGTCTTCACCGAACACGACCCGGTGTGGGGCATGAACGCGGGGATCGTGGCGCTCGCGGTGAACCTGGTGGTGGCGCTCGCGGTGACCTGGCTGGGCCCGCGGCCCGTGGACGACCGGCCGGACGCCGAGGTGCTGGCGTCGGACCTGGACCCCGAGGACGGTCCGGGCGCGGCCGTCGCGCCGGGGGACGGCGCGTCGGGAGGCGGCGCCGCCGGCGTCAGCCCGTCGCCGGCGAGGTGATCTTCTTGCCCTCGGGGGAGACGGCGAACCAGGTGCCCATCTTGCCCTGCCCGTTCACGTCCCCGGGCTGCTTGTCGCCGCTGAAGGTGTAGACCGGCCAGCAGTCGACCGCGAGCTGCTGGGTGCCGTCGGGCCGCGTGACGGTGCTGATCAGCTTCTCGGGGATGCCTTCGAGCTTGCTCTTGTCGGCCGGTCCGACGGGTTTCCAGGTGTCCAGGCAGGCGCCGTTGCAGCCGAACTTCATCGGCCAGGCGCTGTCCTTGTCGAAGCGGTAGACCGTACGGCCCTCTTTGTCGACGAGCAGCTTGCCGAGCTTGGGCTGGTCGAAGACGGAGACGTCGGCGGCCGGTCCGGCGGTGGCCTTCTTGCCGTCGGGGGCGAACGCGTTCCAGGTGCCGCCGACGCCGTGGCCCTTGGTGTCGCCGGGGGCGGTGTCCTTGGCGTAGCGGTAGGCGGGCCAGCCGTCGATGGTGAGCTGCTGGGTGCCGTCGGCGCGGGTGACCGAGCCGAGGGCGCTCGCTGCCATGCCGGAGGCGGCGGTGACGTCGTCGGCGGGCACCGGGGGCCAGGTGGTCGCGCAGGCGCCGGAGCAGGCGGAGTTCGGCGGCTTGGCGGTGTCCTTGTCGAAGCGGTAGAGCGCCTTGCCCTTGCTGTCGGTGACGACCGGGCCGAGCTGGGGGGACTGGCGCAGCGCGAGGGTCCGGGCGGGCTCGCCCTGGGCCGCGGGACGGTTGCTGTCGCCCGTCGAGCCGTAGCCGTCGCCGCCGGCCTGGCCCTTGCCCGCGCCGCTGTCGGCACCGTAACCGCTGCCGCCCGAGCCGTAGTCGGTGGAACTGCCGCTGCCCGCCTGCGCTTTGCCGTTGGCCACGGGGGCGGCGTCGGTGCGGTCACCGGAGCCGCAGGCGGTGGTGAGCGCCATGACGGCGGCGGCCGTCACCGCCAGGGCGGTGTGGCGGCGCTGGGTGTCGGGGCGCGGGTGGGCAGCGGGGCGGGGGTGGCCGGTGTGCGGGTGGGGCTGCGGGCTCATCGTCGTCTCCTTGGAGGGGTGCCGGGGAGGGTTGTCTGCGGGGGTACGCGGGAGGGGAAGCGGGTGTTCAGGCGGGGCGGAAGTTGTCATCGGCGGACGAAAAACGGGCGCAAGTGGCCTCCGTACAGGGGACGTTCGATGGCCCTTCGGTGGCCGTACGGGTCATTCGCCGCCTTGGACGCGCAGGGCGAGCGCCGGGCAGCGCCGTACCGCGAGCTGCGCGCGGCGGCGCATCCGGGCGGGCAGCGGCATCGTGGCCCGCTCCGGGTAGCCGTCGGGCCCCAGCCGGACCATGCCGGGCACGAGGTCGGCGCACAGGCCGTGGCCCTGGCACAGCGTCCAGTCGACGAGCAGCCGCTGCTCGGGCGCGGGGGGCCGGGCGGCGGTGACCGTGTCGGCTTGGGCGCCGGAGTGCGGTCCGTCACCGGTCTCCGGGGCGCTGCCGATGCCGTGCGCCGCCGGGCCGGGGACCGGCAGCGCGCCGAGCACCGGGCGGCCGCACCCGGCTCCGTCGGCATGCCTGGCGAACTCGTCGGGGAAGGCGGCCAGCGCCGAGGCGATGAAACGGGCGGTGCCGTCAGGATGACTGCACGCGCCGCGTCGTTCCACGGCCCGCATCCGGTCCCGTACGGCGTCCAGCGCGCGCTGTCCGCCACCGCCGACTGCTCGGCCGAGCGAGTCGGCGAGTGCGGGCAGGCCCAGTACACAGGGCCCGCACTGTCCAGCGGATTCGGCGGCCATCCAGCGCGCGACCCGCACGGTCTCTCCTGCCGGGCAGGTCCCTTCCGGCAGCGGCAGCACCGCCCCCGCGCCGAGCACCGAGCCGTGCGCGGCCAGGTCGTCGCGGCTGAGGAGGGCCGTACCGGCGGCGGACGGTGACAGCCAGGTGCCGTGGTAGCCGCCGATCAGGACGCCCTGGCCGGGGCCGAGGCCGCACCGGGCCAGGACGCGGGCGAGCGGCACCCCCGTGGGCGCTTCCACGACCCGGTGGCCGGCCACGGTCAGCAGGACGGTGCCGGGTTCGGCCGGGTCGCCCGTGGCGCGGTAGCCCAGGGCGCCCAGCCGCGCGGCGACGGCGAGCTGGGCGTACGTCTCGGTGTTGGAGAGCAGGGTGGGCAGGCCGTGCAGGCCGCGTTCGCTGGAGCGGACCCTGCGGCCCGAGGGCAGGCCGGGGCCCCGGCCGAGGCCGTCGGTGAGTGCGGTGCCCTCGCCCGTCACGAAACGCTCCGGCAGCAGTTCGGCACGTACCGGTGTGGACAGCGGGCCCCGTTCGGCGATCGCCCGGCGTACCGACCGGGCCACGTCCGCGCGGGTCACCCCGACCGCGACCTCCTCGGCGCCGAGCGCCCGCGCGGCCAGCAGCGCGCCGTCCAGCACCAGGTGCGGCGCGAACAGCAGAAGAGCCGTGTCCTTGAGGCAACCGGGCTCGCCCTCACTGCCGTTGACGACCACCGCGACCCGCCCTCCCGTACGGCGGCCGCCTGCCAGGACGGCGCGCAGCTTGCGCGCGAAGGGGAAGCCCGCGCCGCCACGGCCGCGCAGACCGGTGTCCTCGGCCAGCGCCACCAGCTCGCTCGCGGACAGATCGGGCGGGCTGCCGTGCCGGGCAAGGTGCGCCACCCGCCCCAGGCGCTCCACCCTGCCCGCTCCGGCCACCCTGCCCGCTCCGGCCAGCCCGTCCACCCCGTCCAGCCCTTCCACCACGCCCAACCCGTCCAGCTCGACCAGCCCGGCCAGCAGTCGAGGCGCCTCGAACACGGCCAGGCCGGGAACGACCGGACCGGGCGCGGCGGGGACGGGGCCGACGGGGGCTGGGCCGGTGGAGACGGGGTCGACGGCGGGCACATGCCCACCGCCGGGGCCGCCACCGGAGCCAGGCAGCGGAACAGCGGCTGCCGACACCAAGAGCGTCATGGGGAACTCCTATCGTCCTGCGACACGTTGAGGTATCCGGGGGACCACAAGAGCCGCCCCCGTAGGCGCACCGGCCGCACCCCGCCGCCATACCGGCCATACCGGCGCATTCTTCGCCCGCAGCCGTACGTCATGGACGGCCACCACGGGAGTGCCGCGCCGCCCGGTCCGGGGCCCGGGCCCCGCCGGAATCAGCGCCCGGCGTCGGGTTGTACGGAATCCTGACCCGCCGCGGCGCCCGCAGCCGCAGTACGAGCACCACCGCGACCCCGGCGACGCACAGCAGGTATCCGGTGGTCACCCAACCGGAGGCCGCGCGCCCCGACTTCAGCCCGTGCACCAGCGCCGCGCACCAGGCCACGTACGCGCCCATGTGCAGCACCCGCCACCACCGCGACCCGCGGCGCGAGGTGAACGCGCCGCGCACCGCGCCCGTCACCGCCGCCGCGAGGAAGAGATAGCCGGCCAGGGCGCCGAGCCCGATGAGCAGCGGCCGCCCGCCGTCGGCGAACGGCACCACGGCGGCCGTGCCGCCCACCCGGCCGCGGGCGATCTTCACCCCGATGTGCAGGGCGAGGAAGCCCAGCCCCGCGACGCCGGTGCCGCGGTGCACGGCCTGCGCGATCAGCCGGTGGCCGGAATGCAGCAGCAGCCGGTCGGTGGCGGCCAGGCCCCACAGCACGGTGCCGGTGAGCGAGACCAGCGCGAGGACGCCCGCGCCGAAGTCCAGGAAGTCGAGCACCCGCCGAGGGGCGCCGGCCTGGGTGGCCACGGCGAGGAAGAGCAGCACGACGGCGGGCAGTGCCGGGCGCAGGGCGGTCCGCAGTCGGGACGCGGGCATCGGGCCTCCTTGGGGCGGAGTTGGGGTACGGGGGAGAAGCGCGGGGTGCGGGCAGGGGTGTGGGCAGCGCTTCGGAGCGGTGGCCGTGCGGCGAAATGCGTACGCCGCACGCCGGTTTCGACGACGGCCGCCGGTATCGGTGACCGCTGCCGGTGTCGGTGACGGCCGCCGGTGTCGGTGACGGCTGCCGGTCCGGGTGACGGCCGGTATCGGTCACGGCCGGTTCCGGTGACGGTCGCCGGTATCGGCGCGCGGGGTGGCCCGGTTCGGGCCGCCGGGGATATTCGCACCTGTTTATGCGCGGTGTCCCGCCGGGACGCGGAAAGGTGTGCGCCAAAGGCGGTGGTCCGGGGTGAGCAGCAGCATCACGGAACGCCGCCGGAGCGTCCGCCGGTTTATCGCGCTGTGACAAATTCCTGCACCGGCATCGAAGTTACGCGTGGTAACTCCGGATGGTGCCCCCTCAAGCACGACCACCGCTCGAAGCACCACCGGACACCGCTCCGCCGCACGCGGCACCGCCGCACGACGCGCTCGACGCCCACGGTGCTTCCGGGCAGCAGGGCCGTACCCCCCTCCGCATCACGCCAGGATCGAGGTAGCGATGTGTGATCTCCTGAACCGCATCTGGTCACGCCCCCGTGGCGAATGGACCCGCGTGCTGAGAAAGGAACTCCCGGCGCTCGCCGAGAAGATGACCGAGGAGCTGCGGAGCGGATTTCCCGCCTTTGCCGCACTGCTCGCGGAAACGGGTGCCGAAGAAGAGGCCCGCCGGGCCGTGGAACAGGCCATGCTGGTGGCGCTCGGCTACCAGGAAAACGCGGAGCGCGTCCACCGGCCCAAGGATCTCGTCGTCACCCCGCTCCCCATGGCGCCGGCCCGCCGCGAGATATTCGCCGCCCTCACCGGGACCAAGGACGTCTCCGACGTCGCCCTCTCCGAAGTGGCCCGCTGCGCCGGCTGGCCCGTACCGGCCCTCGTCCAGGCCGTCGCGCTCGCCTCGCCCGCCGAAGCCCCTCAACTGGCCGCCGCCCTCGGCGACGCCCTCATCGGCACCGTCGACGGTGACACCTGCCTGCTCGTCCCCGACCCCGGGACGCAGACCCGCGCCCGTCTGGAGGCCGCCCTCAAGGGCCGGGCGGCGGCGGTCGGCCATGCCGTACCGGCGGGTGACGCCGCTTCCTCGCTGCGCTGGGCCCGCGCCCTGCTCGCCCTGTCGCCCGGCCGCGGCGGCCCCGACACACGCCCGGCCTTCGTCGACGACCACCTGTCCGCACTGCTCCTCCTCCAGGACGAGTCGCTGGCCAGAGCGCTCTCCGCACGCTGGCTGAGTCCCCTCGACGACCTGACGCCACGCCAGAGCGAACGCCTGGAGGTCACCCTGCTCGCCTGGCTGGAGGGCGGCGGCGCACCCGAAGCGGCCCGGGTGCTCCAGGTGCACCCGCAGACCGTGCGCTACCGCCTGCGGCAGATCGAGAAGCTCTTCGGCCCCGCGCTGCGCGACCCGCGGACCCGTTTCGAACTGGAGATGGCGCTGCGCAGCCGCCGCCTGATGGCCCACGTGCGGCGCTACCGCTCGCGGGCCGGCCGCCGGGCACGGGCTGTCGCCTCCACCATCCGACCGCTGGGCATGGCCAGGGAAGCCCGGGTCAACGGGCTGTGACCGGCGCACGGTGACCGCGGCGGCCCCGGGCTCCCCTCCGGGGCCGCCGCCCTGCCCGGCGGTCCTGCCGCTACGCTGGGGCGGAAGCAGGCCGGACGGACCGTGGCCTGCCGTAAGCCGTATTCGTGTGCGATGCGTGCGCGTATGCGTAAGCCGTACGGACCGGGGAGGGGGAGCACATGCGGCGCTTCGCCGACGCCTGGCGGCTGTACATGGGCGCGCTCTTCTTCCTGCTCTCCGGGTTCGCGCTCGCCCAGAGCGGGCTGACCTCGACGCTCGCCGCCGCCGCGACCACCGCCGCCGTACTGCTGCTGTGCCGCGCCTTCCTGGCCGCCGCGCTCGCCCGGCCCGAGCCCCCGGGCCGGGTCCGTACCGCCATCCGCGACCGGGAACGCCGTACGGCGTTCCTGCCGCAACGCGATCCCGACGCCGCGGGCCGCCCGCGGCCCAGGGCGCCCGGCCGTCCCCTCCCGACGGCCGCGTAGGCGCCTCTCCCCTCGCACTCCGCGGAGGCACCGGCCCCGCGCGGCTCGTCACGCCGAATTCCTCTTCCGGCACGACGAGACCCCGTGGAGGGCTCACCCATGTCCGTCTTCGCCACCCTGGGCAGCGGGCTGTCCCAGGCCGCCGACCTCATCGAACCGCTCTTCGGCGCCTCGGCGACCGCCGCCGCGATCATCCTCTTCACCCTGTGCGTACGCGCCGCACTGCATCCGCTCGCCCGCGCCGCCGCCCGCGGCGAGAAGACCCGTTCCGCACACGCCCCGCGCCTGGCCGAACTGCGCCGCAAGTACGCGAAGGACCCGCGGCGTCTGCAGGAGGAGACCGCCGCGCTCTACGCCGAGACCGGCTCCTCGCCGCTGGCCGGCTGCCTGCCGGCGCTCCTGCAACTGCCCGTCTTCTTCGTCATGTACCACCTGTTCACCAGCGACGGCAGCGGCCTGCTCACGCACACGCTGCTGGGCGCGCCGCTCGGCGGGCACTGGACCCAGGCCCTCGCGGACGGCGGCCCGACCGGACCGCACGGGCTGGTCTATCTGGCGCTGTTCGCGCCGGCCGCCGCCGTCGCCACCTGGAACTACCGGCGGGCCCGTACGACGATGGCGCGGAACGCGGCGACGGGCTCGGCCCCCGGCCGGGCGGGTACGGCCGGCAGCGGTACGGTGCC
Organism: Streptomyces sp. NPDC045470; assembly: GCF_040646595.1. Lineage (NCBI taxonomy): Bacteria > Bacillati > Actinomycetota > Actinomycetes > Kitasatosporales > Streptomycetaceae > Streptomyces > Streptomyces sp. NPDC045470. The sequence goes on along the minus strand of NZ_JBEZAN010000001.1, from coordinate 1,308,800 downwards.
CGGCCTCGCCGCCATGACGAAGATGATGCCGCTGCTGTCCTTCGGGACGCTGGTGAGCATCGCGGTGCTGCCGCTGGCGGCCGCGCTCTACCTCGTGACGACCACGGCGTGGACGGCGTGCGAGCGGGCGCTGCTCCACCGGGACCGCGACCGGGACGGCCACGCTGACCGTACGGCGGGGGAGGAGGCCGCGGCCCGGGCCGGTACGGCCGGGTAACGGTACGTCCCCGGACCGTACCGCCGGGTAACGGTCCAGTACGTGAACCGGGTCTTGCGGAGCGGACGCCGTTCTTGGACGATCGTCCGAATCGCTCGATGGCCGTCCCCATCGGCCGGTCCGGGAGAGCCCTCCCGGACCGACCCTTCGACCACGGGAGTTGTACCGATGAAGCTGTTGCGTGTCGGTCCGGTGGGGGCGGAACGCCCGGCGCTGCTCGACGAGGAAGGTGTGCTGCGCGATCTGTCGTCGCTGGTCACGGACATCGACGGGGCGCTGCTCGGGGACCGCCCGGCGCTCGCCCGGATACGGACGGCGGCCGCCGCCGGTGTGCTGCCGCGCCTGGACCCGGCCGGTCTGCGCACCGGGCCGCCGGTCGCCCGGATCGGCAAGATCGTGTGCATCGGGCTGAACTACCACGACCACGCGCGCGAGACCGGCGCCGCCGTACCGGCCGAGCCGATCGTCTTCATGAAGGCGCCGGACACGGTCGTCGGGCCCGACGACACGGTGCTGGTGCCGCGCGGCAGCGGGAAGACGGACTGGGAGGCCGAACTGGCCGTCGTCATCGGCCGTACCGCGCGCTACCTGGAGACCGACGACGAGGCCCGTGCCGCCGTCGCCGGATACACGATCGCGCACGACGTCTCCGAACGGGAGTTCCAGATCGAGCGCGGCGGCCAGTGGGACAAGGGCAAGAACTGCGAGACGTTCAACCCGCTGGGCCCGTGGCTGGTGACGGCGGACGAGGTGCCCGACCCGCAGGCGCTGGGCGTACGGCTGTGGGTCAACGGAACGCTGCGGCAGGACGGCACGACCGCCGAGCAGATCTTCCCGGTGGCCGAAGTGGTCCGTTACGTCAGCCGGTTCATGACCCTGTACCCGGGCGACGTCATCAACACCGGCACCCCGGCGGGCGTGGCGATGGGCTGCCCGGAGCCCAAGCCGTACCTGCGCGCCGGTGACGTGGTGGAGCTGGAGATCGACGGCCTGGGGCGGCAGCGGCAGGAGCTGAAGGGAGCCTGACGGGGCCTCAGGCGCACGGGTCCGCCCGGGGCGGGTGGCCGGTGGCCGGCTGTCGGCTGGACAGGGGGACTCGCCGTACGGGGGCGCGAGCGGTCCCGCTGCCCGGTCACTTCACGCACATAGTGCACTTATGCCTGCAAAAAAGACAAAACGGACCCATGTGGTGGGGGCCGCCGCGCTGGGAGCCGTGGCCGCGGTGCTCCTCGGCCTGTTCGCGGCGTTCGGCTTCGCGGCGCCGCTGCCCGGCGGCCTCGGCCCGTGTCTGGGGAGCCAGTGCCCGCCCTCGTACTCCGATCCGAACAACGGACCGGTGGCCGGACGGGACGAGAACCTCAACATCTTCGTCGGCGGGGACTTCCGCGTCGGCGGCTCGGCCGCCGAGGCCGAAGGCAAGATCGTCACCCTCGGCGGCTTCCGGATGAACAAGACCGGTGGCTCCAGCGTCTACAACGTCGGGGTCGTCGGCGTCGGCTCCCGGGTGCCCCCGCCCAACGGCTCCGACTTCCTGACCGTGGGCGGTGACGTCACCATCGCCCCCGGCCAGCGGCTGCTCGCCGAGGAAGGCAGCACCCACGGCGTCGTCGCGTACGAAGGCAGGCTGACCGGCACCGTGATCCCCCAGTCGGACCAGCGGCCGGGCGCCGCCGACCCGTACCGCGGACTGGTGCCCGACCTCACGGCGAGCAGCCAGTGCTACGCCCGGACCGGCGACGGGCAGCGGCCCGCGACCGGCACCGCCGTCAACCAGGGCTACTCGACGGTGTTCACCGGCGACGGGACCTCCGCCCTCCAGGTCTTCAACGTCGACTTCGACCTGGCGGGCCGCAACGGCGGCGCCCAGGGCATCACCTTCCAGAACATCCCGGCCGGCGCGACCGTACTGGTCAACATGGTCGGCGACGCCCGCACCGTCAACACCTACATCGGCCACGACCTCCAGCCGCCCGGCATCCGCGAGCGGCTGCTGTGGAACTTCCCGGACGCGAACACGGTGGAGTTCAAGGGTGGCGCGCAGTTCCAGGGAAGCGTGCTGGTCGGCAAGCAGGGCAGCACGACGACGGTCTCGGTACCGGGCATGAACGGCCGGTTCTTCACGGTCGGTTCGCTGGTGCACACTTCGACATCCGGCGCGGAGCTGCACAACTACCCGTTCAACGGGGATCTGCCGGACTGCCGCGCATCGAGCCCGAGCCCGAGTCCGACGCCGAGTCCGACGCCGACCCCTTCTCCGACACCGACGGAGCCGTCGCCGAGTCCGACGGATCCGAGTCCGTCGCCGACCGAGCCGAGCCCGTCGCCCACGGAGCCGTCGCCGTCACCCACGGACGAGCCGTCACCGACCGACGAGCCGTCACCGAGCCCGACGGAGCCGAGCCCGTCGCCCACGGACGAGCCGTCACCGTCACCGACCGACGAGCCTTCCCCCACGCCGACGGAGCCGAGCCCGTCGCCGACGGAGCCGACTCCGTCCCCCGCACCCACGGACCCGAGCCCGTCCCCGACGCCCACTCCGACCGAACCGACCCCGTCGCCCACCGAGCCGAGGCCGACACCGCCCGAGCCGACGCCGTCGCCCACGGAGCCGACCCGGCCGCCGTCGCCGTCACCCACGGAGCAGACCCCGCAACCGACCCCGGAACCGACCGGGCCGACCGCACCACCGTCACCGACCGAACCCACCCCGGAGCCCACCGAGCCGACTCCGGAGCCCACCGACCCCACCCCGGAACCGTCCCCGACCACCACCGAGCCGACCACATCACCGTCACCGACCGCCCCCACCCCGAGCCCCACCCCGGCCCCCACGGGCTCCTCCTCCGGAGGTCCGGTGCCCAGCCCGGGGCCGACGGATGACGGGGACCAGTTGGCGCACAGCGGCAGCAGCACCTTCCAGGACCCGCTGTTCATCGGGGCGGCAGCCGCCGCCGTCGTCAGCGGTGCGGTGCTCGTACTGATCATCCGCACGCGCCGCCGCCGCTCCGGCGGCTGACCTCCGGGTCAGCCCGCCGGCTGCTGCTCGATGTAGCGCCCCAGGGCGTCGACCACCAGCGCGTGGTCGTCGCCCTGGGGGAGGCCGGAGACCGCGACCGTGCCGACGACTCCGGTGCCGCGTAGCCGTACGGGGAAGGCGCCGCCGTGCGCGGCGTAGCGGTCCGGGTCGAGACGGGACGATTCTTCGAACGTCCGGCCCTTGGCGCGGAAGCGGGCGCCGACGAGGTACGAGGACTCCGCGTACCGCTCGACGACGCGGCGCTTGCGCTCGATCCACGCGTCGTTGTCGGCCGACGTGCCCGGCAGCGCGCAGTGGAACAACTGCTGCGCGCCGCGCCGGATGTCCACCGTCACGGCCGCGCCGCGCTCGCGCGCCAGGTCCGCCAGCAGGCAGCCGAGCTGCCAGGCGTCCTCGTTGCCGAAGCGGTCCAGGACCAGGCGGCGCTCCTGTTCCTCCAGTTCGCGGACCTGGTGGCGGGCCGCCTCGCGCTCGTCCAGGCCGTTCAGCACCCCGCTGCCGCCTGTGCCGTTCACCTGCGTCGTGCCGCTCATGCCGACTCCTCGATCCGGACCGCGCGGCCCTCGGCCGCCGATGTCTTCGCCGCTTCCAGGACGCGCAGGGCGGCCGCCGCTTCCCTGGCGCTCACCGGCGGCTCGCCCCCGGTGCGCAGTGCTTCCGCGACGGCGGCGTAGTACGCGGGATAGTCACCGGACAGGGTCGGTACGGGGTCGCCGCCGCCGGTCAGCGGGGACTCCCCGGCGCCGAGGCGGCCCCACGCCGACTCCGGTTCCGTACCCCAGCCGTCCGGGTCGCCGCCCGGCCGCCGCCCCTCGCGCAGGGCGGCTTCCTGCGGGTCCAGGCCGTACTTCACGTAGCCCGCGCGGCTGCCCAGCACCCGGAAGCGCGGGCCGAGCTGGGCGGTGGTCGCGCTGACCCACAGGTGCGAGCGGACGCCGTTCGCGTGGGTGAGGGCGAGGAACGTGTCGTCGTCGGCCTCCGCGCCCGGGCGGCGTACGTCGGACTCGGCGTAGACCAGGGTGACCGGCCCGAACAGGGCGAGCGCCTGGTCGACGACGTGGCTGCCCAGGTCGTACAGCAGCCCGCCGATCTCCGCGGGATCACCGGACTCGCGCCAGCCGCCCTTCGGCTCGGGCCGCCAGCGTTCGAAGCGCGACTCGAAGCGCTGCACGTCGCCGAGCGCGCCCTCGGTGAGCAGCTTGCGCACCGTACGGAAGTCGTTGTCCCAGCGGCGGTTCTGGAAGACGGAGAGCAGCAGGCCGAGCTCGTCCGCGAGGCCGGCCAGCCCGTCGGCCTCGGCGGCGGTCCCGGCGAGCGGCTTGTCGACGACGACCGGCAGGCCGGCGCGCAGCGCGGCCTCGGTGAGCGCGACGTGCGTCTTGTTGGGGGACGCGATGACGACGAGGTCCAGTTCGGTGGCGCGGGCCAGCACCTCGTCGGGGGTGGCGACCGTGCGGACCTGCGGGTGTTCGGCGCGGGCCTGAGCCTGTCGGTCCGGGCTGCCGGTGGAGACGGTGTCCAGCACCAGGCCGTCGGTGGCGGCGATCAGCGGGGCGTGGAAGACCGAGCCGGCCAGGCCGTAGCCGATGAGGCCGACGCGGAGGGGTGTGCCGGGGGAGTCGTTCATGCCGTCCACTTAAGCAACGCTGTTGCCAAAGTGCAAGCAATGCGGACAATGGACGGGTGACCAGCAACGACCCCGCCGAACGTGGCGCCGCGCCGGCCCCCGCGCCACCGGGTGTCGCCGCCCCGTCCGCCACTCCGCCTGCCGTGCCGCCGTCCACCCCGTCCTCCGTGCCGCCCGGCGGCGGAGCCGGCCTGCCCGCCCTGCGCGGCCACAACACCGCCCTGGTGCTGGGTCTGCTGAGGTCGGCGGGACCGGCGGGCGTCAGCCGGCTGGAGCTCGCCGCGCACACCGGCCTGACCCCGCAGGCCGTCAGCAAGATCACCGCCCGGCTGCGGGCCGAGGGTCTGGCCGCCGAGGCGGGCCGGCGGGCCTCCACCGGCGGCAAGCCGCGTACGGTGCTGTGCCTGGTGCCCGAGGCCCGGTACGCGATCGGCCTGCACCTGGACCGCGACGAGCTGACCGCCGTCCTCACCGACCTCGCGGGCCGCACCGTCGCGGAGCGCACCGCCCCGCTCGATTTCGGCGCGGGCGCGCCCGCCGTGCTCGACACGGTCGCCAGGCAGCTCGCGGCGCTGCCGGACGAGGCCCGCTCGCCCCGCGTACTGGGCGTCGGCGCCGCCTGCCCGGGGCCGCTGGACCACACGGCCGGAGTGCTGCGCCGGGTCACCGGCTTCCCGGACTGGGACGGCTTCCCGCTGCGCGACGCGCTCGCCGAACGGCTCGGCCTCCCCGTCGTCCTCGACAAGGACACCAACGCCGCGGCGCTCGGCCTCGCCCAGCGCGAACCGGACGGCCGGGGCTCGTTCGGCTACCTCCACCTCGGTACGGGCCTGGGCGCCGGCCTGGTGCTCGGTGGCGCGCTGTACCGGGGGGCCAGGACCGGCGCGGGGGAGTTCGGCCACCAGGTGCTGCAACTGGACGGGCCGCGCTGCGGCTGCGGCAAGCGCGGCTGCGTCGAGGCACTGTGCCTCGACAGGGCGGCGCGCGGCGAGCCCGCCGAGGCGGCGCGCATCCTGGGCACCGCCGCGGCCAACCTCGTGGAACTCCTCGACATCGACCGGGTCCTGCTCGGCGGCCGTACGGTGCTGGCGCGTCCCGGCACGTACGTACGCGGCGTGGCCGAAGCCCTCGCCGAACAGGCCCGCGTGCGCGGCGAGGGCCGTACGGCCGCGGTCCCCGTGGCGGTGGCCGGGGGCGGCGCGCGGGCGGTCGCGGACGGCGCTGCGCACCTCGTCCTGGCCCCGCTCTTCGGCGCGCCGGGGACACCGTTCGGCGCCGCAGCGGGCGCCGGACTGCGCTGAACGCGCGGCATTCGGGCGATCGGCGCGCCGCACCGGGGCGTCGGTGCCCCGGCGACGGGCCCGCGTGGCAAGGTCCGGAACCGACCGGTCATACGAGCGGCCTGGTGTGGTCCCCGTCGCCTGAGCTGATCGAGCAGGAGCGTCCGTCATGCCCGTGCGTCCGCCCCGCGCACTGCTGCGCGCCACCCTCCCGACGGCCGTGCTGTCCGCGACCCTCCTGTCCGCGTCCCTCCCGGCCGCCGGCGCGCCGGCCCACGCCACGCCACCGGTCCACGCCCCCACGGCTGTCTTCCGCACGCCTGTCCCCGTCCCCGTCCCCGCCCCCACGGCTGTCGTCCCCGCAGTCGCCGCCTACGCGGCCGCCCCCGAACCCGCGACGCGGACCGACCACTCACCCCGCGCCCCTGCCCCCGTCCTCGCCCCCGTCCCCGAGCCCGGCCCTCCACCCCACCTCGCCGACACCGGTTCACCGGGAGTGACCCGCATCGGAGCCGCCGCCCTGGTACTCCTGTCAGCCGGCGCGCTCCTCGTGGCGGCGGCCCGCCGACTCCGCCGACGCTGACGCCACCGACGCCGAACCCGCCGCCCTCCCCTGGGAGAAGGGTGCGAGGATCGGCCGGTGGACTACCCGAACGGCCAGGAACCTGGCGCACCGATCCGCTCCGGCATTCCCGAGCACGGACGCATCCCCAAGTACTACGCGGCGAAGGTCCGGATCGAAGCGCTCCTCGCCGAGCTGGGCGAGGGCGAGGCGCTGCCCACCGAACGCGACCTGGCGCTGCGCTTCGAGGTGTCCCGCGAAACCCTGCGTCTGGCGCTGCGCGAACTCCACCTGGAGGGACGGTTGCGGCGCCTCGGCCGTGGCACGGTCGTGGCGGGCCCCAAGCTGGAGCAGCCGCTGTCCCTGGCGAGTTACACCGAGGGCGTACGGAAGCAGGGCCGGCGGCCGGGCCGTCATCTGGTCGGCCTGGACCGCTTCCCCGCGCAGACGAGGCTGGCCGGGGAACTGGGCCTCCAAGTGGGCGACGAGGTGTGGCACTTGGAGCGGGTGCTGCTCGCGGACGAGGAGCGGGTGGGGCTGGAGAGCACGTACGTGGCCGTGGCACGCGTACCGCACCTGGACACGGACTTCGAGCCCGACTCCTCCTTCTACGCCTACCTCCACGAGCGTTTGGGCATCGGCTTCGGCACCGCGGACGAGCGCCTGGAGACCGTACTGGCCACCCCACGCGAGGCCCTGCTGATCGGCACCCCGGGCGCCCTCCCGATGCTCCTGATCCACCGCCTCTCCCGCGACACCCGGGGCGTACCGCTCGAACGGGTGCGGTCCCTCTACCGGGGCGACCGGTTCTCGTTCACGACCCACTTGGGCGACTGACCGCAACCGGATTCCTGACCGGCCGTCTCGTCCGCCTCAGCCGCGGAAGATGCTCATTCCCGTCCCCGGTGCTGTCCCTTCCGGAGCCGGGTTGCTTTCCGGCCCGGCGGTAGGGACTTCCGGGGTGATCGGGAACTCGGTTTCGCGGCGCAGCAGCAGCACTTTGTCGTGCTCCCAGACCCGGCGGTATCCGTGCTCCAGCAGGAAGCCGGAGTACTGCTGCTCTTGGGAAACAGAAGTGAAGGGAAACGAAACGACGCCGAACTGGAGCAGCACGTAATCCGCGCCTCGTGGCACGCTGTCTGCCAGGACCACGGGGCCACGGGCGGTCAAGTGCGGAGCGATGATGTTGTCCACCTCCGCGGAAGCCCCGTCGGGAATCATTCCGGCAGCTTCGCGCAGGGCGCGAGTGTGGGGGTCGGGTGTCCAGTAACCGGGGTGGGGAATCACGAACAGGCCGAAGGGGACAGCGATGACCAGGGTCAGAAGGCCGGCGCCCGGCCCCCACCACCGTAGGGCCCGGCTCGTGCTGCGGCTTCTGCTGCTCTTGCGGTTTCTGACACTGCTCGTGCGGCTCCGGCGGTAGAGCCTGCCCGACACTTCCACACCGGCCGTGAGCAGGACCGGCCAGAGGAAGGCGTCGTAGTGGTACAGCACCGTCCAGTGTTTCGACGTCTCGGACAGGACGCGCTCGGCCACCAGAGGCAGCGCGCACCACGCCGTCGCCGAGCCCAGCGGCAGGAACAGCAAGGTGCCGAACAGCCACAAGACCAGCGCGATTTTCACCGGCGGAGCGGTGGCCACTCCGAACAGGACCCAGGGTTCCGTCACGGTTTTCAGCAGGGCGGCGCCGAAATCGGGGCCCAGTCGGTGGTAGCTCCAGTAGAACCCGGGCTTTCCTCCCATCATCGGAAGCAGCCACTTGATGGTCACGATGGTGGCCGCGGGGCCGAGAACGAACAGGGCCGCCCCCGTTGCGACACCTGCCCGGCCTTTTACGCTGTCGCGTCGGCCGCGGTATGCCAGTACCGCGCCGTGGACACCGACCACCAGGCCCAGGTCTTCTTTGGTGCAGCACAGCAACCCGGCGTACACCAGGACGGCTCCGTAGCGCCGGCGCATTCCCCGCTCCAGCAGAAGCAGCAGCAAGGGAACGGCGAAAGCGACCTCGTGGAAACCGCGGCGGGAGGCTGTCATCAGCGGCCATCCCAGCGCGTACGCCGCACCGGCCAGATGCGCGGCTCGGGAGACGACGGGTGCTGGTGCGCTCTGGAAACAGCTCTCCGCGATACGTCGGACCACGGGCACTCCGGCGGCGAAGAGCGCCGCTTCGGCGACAAGGAGTACGCGCGGGTCGTCCCAGATCCAGTAGAGGGGAGCGAGGAGTGCCAGTACGGGGGAGAAGTGGTCTCCCAGTATGGAGAAGTCCGGCGGGAAACCGTGGTGGGTGCTCTTCAGCTCCGATCCGGGTAATCGGAAACCGGAGTATTTCCGGATGGCTTGATCGAAGATCCCCAGATCGAATCCGCCCAGTTTCCCCGCACTCCACTGCTGCAGGCCCAGAGTCAAGGAGATGAGGAAGCAGAGTGCGGCCCATAGGAGGGTGTGGTGGGCCGACAGGAATTCCGGGACTCTCTCGGTCCACCTGACGAAAGGTGAGCGCGGAGGTGGCGGAGGAGCTGTGAGTCCGGCGCGGTGGCCACTTTCTGATGCTGTTGTGTGATGAGTCGTCGGCACGCTCTTGTCCCTCGATCGGCAGAAGGAAGCCGATCGCTTGCGCCCGATGCCCGTAGTGGCCGCAGACAGCGCACGGGTGTATCAGCAAGACCTAGCAAACAGCCACCACGGAAGTAATGTCTACCGCGATTCTCCTTTCCTGCGCTCGCTCACGGAAAGAAACACGCCACGGGTCAGGCGTAACCGGGCGCGTGCGGCTGTGTGCGAGCGAAGCCGGCGGGGGAGGGGCGCCGGCACCGATAAGTCACGAATCGATAACGGGTCTAGGCCAAGGTTGAGTCCCCGTTCACCCCGGCGTCGTCTCCCGGCCCGCCCCGGGTCACCCGGTCCCACGAGCGTTCCCGGCATGCGAGTCATAGTTGTCGGAGCCGGGGTGCTGGGGACCATGCACGCCTGGGAAGCGGTCGGGCGCGGTCATGAGGTCGTGCACATCGAGCGGGAGGCCGAGGCGCGTGGGGCCTCGGTGCGGAATTTCGGGCTGGTCTGGGTCGGTGGGCGGGCCGGTGGGGCGGAGCTGGAGACGGCGCTGCGGGCGCGGGAGTTGTGGGAGGGCATCGGGGAGCGGGTTCCCGGCCTCGGGTTCCGGGCGAACGGTTCGCTGACCGTCGTACGGGACGAGGCGGAGCGCGCCGTCGCGGAGGCCGCCATGCGTCGTGCGGACGCCGCCTCCCGGGGGTACGAGCTGCTCGGCGCCGACGAGGTGCGGGAGGTGAACCCCGTCCTGCGGGGCGAGTTCGCCGGGGCGTTGTGGTGTGAGCGGGATGCCGCCGTGGAACCGCGTACCGCTCAGCGCGCGCTGCGCGAGGCGCTGATGGCTTCCGGGCGTTACACCTATCTGGGGGGCCGCGAAGTACGCGACGTCGTCGGTGAACGGGCCGTACGTGATGACCACGGCGACCTGCACGAGGGGGATTCCGTCGTGCTCTGCACCGGCGCCTGGCTCGGCGGTCTGGTGCGGGAGCTGGTGCCCGACCTGCCGGTGCGCCGCGTCCGGCTTCAGATGATGCAGACCGCGCCACTCGGCGAAACCCTGACCCCCTCGGTCGCGGACGCGGACAGCTTCCGCTACTACCCGGCGTACGACGGGCCCGATTTGGACGCGTGGGCGGCGGCGCGGCCGCAGGCGCCCGTAGCGGCCGAGCACCGGATGCAACTGCTGATGGTGCAGCGCGCGGACGGTGGACTGACCATCGGCGACACACACGAGTACGACGCGCCGTTCGGCTTCGACGTCGTCGAGGACCCGTACGAGCACCTGACCGGAGTCGTCGAGGGCCTGCTCGGGCGCCCGCTGCCCGCCGTGCGCCGCCGCTGGGCCGGGGTGTACGCGCAGTGCACGGACACCTCGCGCGTCGTGCACCGGCAACAGGTGCGTGACGGCGTCTGGCTGGTCACCGGGCCCGGAGGGCGTGGGATGACGTGTTCCCCGGCGCTGGCCGAGGACACCGCGAAGGACATCGGATGGTGAGGATGATGACGGTCGGCAATACGGAGCGGGAACGGATCTCGCTGGTCGTGCTCGACATGGCGGGGACGACGGTGGCCGACGGCGGACTGGTCGAGCAGGCGTTCAGCGCGGCGGCCGGACGGCTCGGCGTCGTACCGGGCAGCGCCGAGCACGAGAAGCACCTGGCATACGTCCGCGCCACCATGGGCGAGTCGAAGATCTCCGTCTTCCGGCACCTGTTCGGCGACGAGGAGCGGGCGCGGCGCGCCAACAGCGCCTTCGAGGAGGCGTACGGGGAACTGGTCGACGGCGGGCGGATCGCGCCCGTGCCCGGCGCCCGGGAAGCCGTCGAGGCCCTTCAGGACACGGGCCGCACGGTCGTACTGACCACCGGCTTCGCACGGGTCACGCAGGACGCCATCCTGGACGCGCTGGGCTGGCGGGACCTGGTGACGCTGACCCTGTGCCCCGCCGACGCGGGCGGCCGCGGACGGCCGTACCCGGACCTGGTGCTGGCCGCGCTGCTGCGGACCGGCGCCGCCGACTCCGTACAGCAGATCGCGGTCGCCGGTGACACCTCGTACGACATGCGCTCCGGCCGCCGGGCGGGCGCGTCGGTCGTGGCGGGGGTCCTGACCGGCGCCCATGACGAAGAGGCGCTGAGCGGCGCGGGCGCCACGCACGTCCTCGGCTCGGTGGCCGAACTGCCCGCCCTGCTCGACGGCGGGCAGGAACGGCGGAGCGGGGGCGGGGAGCGGCGGAGTGACGGCCGGGAGCAGCCGAGCGATGAGAGCGACGGCCCGGAGCGGCGGAGCGGTGGCCGGCGGCCGGAGCGTTCTGTATGAGTGCCGCCGCCGGTACCCGTGACGCCGCCCCCGCGGGCCACACCGCCCCCGCCCCCGCAGCGACGCCCGCCCCCGCCCCCTCCGGCATCCGCTTCGACCACGTCTCCGTCGCGTACGGCGGGAACGTCGTCCTGGACGACTTCGACCTGAGCGTCGAGCCGGGCGAGGTGCTGGCCCTGCTCGGCCCGTCCGGCTCCGGCAAGACCACCGCGCTGCGGGCGGTCGCCGGATTCGTCCGGCCGTGTACGGGGCGGGTGCTGATCGGCGGCCGGGACGTGACCGGGCTGCCGCCCCACCGGCGCGGCATCGGCATGGTCGTCCAGCAGTACGCGCTCTTCCCGCACCTGCGCGTCGAGGACAACGTCGCCTTCGGCCTCAAGGCGCGGCGCGGGCGCACCGGTTCGCGTGCCGAGACCGCCGCGCGCGTGACCGAGGCGCTGGAGATGACCGGCATGACCGCGTACGCGCGGCGCTATCCGCGCGAGCTGTCCGGCGGGCAGCAGCAGCGCGTCGCCATCGCGCGGGCGCTGGCCATCAGGCCCGGGGTGCTGCTCCTGGACGAGCCGCTGTCCGCCCTCGACGCCCGGCTGCGCTCCGGAATGCTCACCGAACTGGCGCGGCTGCACCGGGAACTGCCGGACGTGTCGATCCTGTACGTCACCCACGACCAGGTGGAGGCGCTGACGCTGGCGGACCGCATCGCCGTCATGGACCGGGCGCGGCTGCGCGACTGCGGCACCCCGCAGGACCTCTACCGGCGCCCGCGCACCGAGTTCACCGCCTCCTTCGTCGGCAACGCCAACTTGCTGCCGGTGACGGCCGGCCCGCACGGCACGGCGGACTTCGCCGGTACGCGGCTGGCCGTCACCCCCGCCGACGGCGCGGCCCCCGGCGCGTCCGCCACGCTCTGTGTGCGCCCGCACCTCGTCGGACTCGGCGAGGGACCCAACGCGCTGCACGGCCGGGTCACCGAGGTGCAGTGGCGTGGCGCGACCCACCGGGTGTACGCGGACGTGGCCGGGCACCGTGTCATGGCGGACGTACGGGAGCTGCGCGCGACTCCGCAGCCCGGCTCCGAGGTCGTCCTGCACTTCACCGCCGAGGACGCGGTGCTGCTGCCGGCCGGGGCGGGGAGCACCGCCGATGAGTAGCACGGAGACCCTTTCGCTGCCGCGGGACGCGGGAAGCCGGGGTACGGGAACGGACGCGGGAAGCCGGGACCGGGGCAGTTGGGCCGCGCGTACCGCACCGGTCCTCTGGGCCCTGCCTCCGCTCGCCGCCCTCGCCCTCGTCTTCCTCCACCCGCTGGCCCTGGTCGTACGGCAGTCCTTCGTGGGCGAGGAGGGCGGCCCGCCGTCCACCGCCCCGTACGCGCAGGTCTTCGCCGAGGTGTCTTTCCGGGACGCGCTCGGGAACACCGTGCTGATCGCCGTCGGCGCGACCGTCGGCTGCCTGCTGCTCGGCTTCGTCCTCGCGCTGGTGATCGCGTTCGTACCGTTTCCGGGCAGTCGCGCGCTGAGCCGCTTCGTCGACGTCTTCCTCGCCTTCCCGTCCTTCCTGATCACCCTCGCCCTGCTCTTCGTGTACGGCACGGCCGGGCTGGCCAACGGACTGTGGACGGACGCCACCGGCGCCGCGGCCGGGCCCTTCGCCTTTCTGCACACCCCGTGGGGCGTGCTCCTCGCCGAGATCACGTACTTCACGCCCTTCGTGATGCGCCCGCTCCTCGCGGCCTTCTCCCAGGTGGAGACCGGGCAGTTGGAGGCCGCCGCGTCGCTCGGCGCCCGGCCGGCCCGGGTCGTACGGAAGGTGATCTGGCCCGAGGCGCTGCCCTCGCTGGCGGCGGGCGGCGCGCTCGTCCTCGTGCTGACGCTCAACGAGTTCGGGATCGTGCTGTTCACCGGCGCCAAGGACGTGGTGACCCTGCCCGTCCTCGTCTACACCAAGGCCATTCTCGACGGCGACTACACGGGGGCGTGCGTCGTCGCCGTCGTCAACATCGTGCTGTCCTTCGCCCTTTACGCCCTGTACCGGACCGTGGCCGCACGGGCGGGCGGGGCGCGTACACCGACAGCGGGAGGTGCCGGCCACCGTGCTCGTGCATAGCAAAGGGGCCCGACGGGCCGTCTGGACCGTGTTCTTCGTCCTCTTCCTGCCGGTCTTCGCCCTGCCGCTGCTGGTGGTCGTCGCGGCGTCCTTCGCGAGCAGTTGGAGCGGGGCGCTGCCGTCCGGTCCGACGACGGCGCACTACCAGGACATCGCGCGCGGCGACTCGCTGGAGGCGCTGGTCACCAGTCTGGTCACGGCCGTCGCCGCGAGCCTGCTGGCGCTCACGGCCGGCACCTGGGCCGCGCTGGCCGCCCAGCGTCTGCGGCCGCGCGCCCGCCGTGTCCTCGACGGCCTGTTCGTCCTGCCGGTCGCGGTGCCGTCCGTCGTCGTGGGCCTGTCGCTGCTGGTCGCCTTCTCGCAGCCGCCGCTGCTCCTGAACGGCACCCCGCAGATCGTGGTCGTCGCGCACACGGTGCTGGTCACCGCCTTCGCGTACCAGTCCGTGACGGCCGCGCTGGCCCGCCTGGACCCGGCGTACGAGCAGAGCGCCGCCAGCCTCGGCGCGCGCCCGGCCTACGTCCTGTGGCGCGTCAAGCTGCCGCTGCTGCTGCCGTCCCTGACCGCCGCCGCCGGGCTGTGCTTCGCCCTGTCCATGGGCGAGCTGAGCGCCACGATGATGATCTACCCGCCGGACTGGACGCCGCTGCCGGTGCGGATCTTCGCCACCACCGACCGGGGCGCCCTGTTCGCCGGTGCCGCGCTCGCGGTGGCGCTGATGGCCGCCACGCTGCTCGTCCTGTCGGCCGTCTCCCGTGTGCGTACCAAGGCCTCGTACCGCTGACGGGCCCGGACCGATCACTCCGGGCCCCGGCACGACTCCCCTCGGACCCCGGCCCGGCCATTTGCCACCTGCCACCTCAAGGAGCCACGACACGTCATGCGCAGCCCCCTCAAGCCGACCGCCGCCGTCTGCGGCACCCTGGTCCTCGGCGCCGCCCTGACCGGGTGCGGCGGCGTGTCCCGCGCCGACGCCCGGGAGATCACCGTCTACAGCGCCGACGGCCTGCGCGGTGAGCGGGGCGACGGTTTCTACGACCGGGTCTTCAAGGACTACGAGAAGAAGACCGGCATCAAGGTCAACCTGGTCGAGAGCGGCTCCGGCGCCGCCGTGCAGCGGCTGGTCCGGGAGAAGGCCAACACCAAGGCGGACATCGTCGTGACGCTGCCGCCGTTCATCCAGCAGGCGGGTGGCAAGGGGCTGCTGGAGCCGTACCGCCCCAAGGGCTCCGAGCAGGTCGCCGCCGCGGACAAGGACCCGGACGGCAGGTGGACCGCCGTCGTCAACAACTACTTCTGCTTCATCTACAACAAGCAGCAGCTCCAGCAGCCGCCCCGTACCTGGCAGGACCTGACGGCCGCCCGCTTCAAGAACAAGCTCCAGTACTCCACACCGGGCGTCGCCGGGGACGGTACGGCTGTCCTCGTCCAGGCCCTGCACGATTTCGGCGGCCAGGGCCCCGCCATGGAGTTCCTCAAGAAACTCCAGGCCAACAACGTCGGCCCGTCCTCCTCCACCGGACAGCTCGCCCCCAAGACCGACAAGGGCGAACTCCTCGTCGCCAACGGCGACGTGCAGATGAACTACGCCAACATGAAGTCCATGCCGAATCAGGGCATCTTCTTCCCGGCCGCCCGCCCCGGCGCGAAGCCGTCCACCTTCGCGCTCCCGTACGCGGCCGGACTGGTCAGGAACGCCCCGCACGCGGCGCAGGCGAAGAAGTTCCTGGACCACCTGCTCTCACCCGAGGTGCAGAAACAGGTCTCCGCGGTCGGCGGCGGGTTCGCCGCCCGTACGGACATCCGGCCCACCGACCGCAACGCCACCGAACTCGCCACCATCATGGACGGCGTCGACATCTTCCGCCCGGACTGGAACGACATCGACAAGAACCTGTCCACCTACCTCGCCGCCTGGAAGACGGCCACGGGAAGCTGACCGCCGCCGCGGCTCCGGGGGCGGTCCGGCCCGCGGGCCGCTCGGCGGGGTCAAGATCGCGGCGGCTGACTTAGGCTGGGGGCGTCGGCCATACGTACGAGACGCAGGTCACCCGGTGGGGTGCGCGGCGCGTACGGGCCCCGCGACGGCGCGGGTACGGCCGGCACCCCTGGCAGACACGCACGGCGGGAGACCGGCAGTGGCAGAGCGCAAGCCGATCGAGTCATGGCTGACCGACATGGACGGGGTCCTGATGCACGAGGGCATCCCGGTGCCCGGTGCCGACGCCTTCATCAAGCGGCTGCGCGAATCGGGCAAGCCCTTCCTCGTCCTGACCAACAACTCCATCTACACCCCGCGCGACCTGCACGCCCGGCTGAACCGGATCGGCCTGGACGTGCCCTGGGAGTCCATCTGGACCTCCGCGCTGGCCACCGCCCAGTTCCTGGACGAGCAGCGGCCGTCCGGCACCGCGTACGTCATCGGCGAGGCGGGCCTGACCACCGCGCTGCACGACATCGGCTACGTCCTCACCGACCACGAGCCCGACTACGTGGTGCTCGGCGAGACCCGCACGTACAGCTTCGAGGCGCTCACCAAGGCCATCCGGCTCATCAACGACGGTGCCCGGTTCATCGCCACCAACCCCGACGAGACCGGCCCCTCGGCGCAGGGCGCGCTGCCCGCGACCGGCTCGGTGGCCGCGCTGATCACCAAGGCGACGGGCGTCGAGCCGTACTTCGTCGGCAAGCCCAATCCGCTGATGATGCGGCACGGCCTGAACGTCATCGGCGCGCACAGCGAGACCTCCGCGATGATCGGCGACCGGATGGACACCGATGTGCTGGCCGGTCTGGAGGCGGGCATGGAGACGTTCCTGGTACTGACCGGGCTGACCGGCAAGGGCGACATCGAGCGCCACCCGTTCCGGCCGTCGCGGGTCGTCGACTCCATCGCCGACCTCGTCGACCTGGTGTGACCGGGACGCGGCCCGGCGTCTGAGCCCGGCCGCGGCGCGCCCGTTCCCGGCCTTCGGTGTCAGAGCCCGGCCGCTCACCCGGACGGCGCAGCCGCGGGCCCGCCCGGGATGCGGAACCGGGCCGCCGGGCGGACCTTCGGAAGTGTTCGGAGGTTCACCATGCGCACACCGGGATTCACTCTCTGTGCCGCCTTGGCGGTGACGGTGCTGACGCCGGGGCCCGCGCTCGCGTCCGCGCCCCGGGCACCGGGCGCCACGGCGGGCACCGTCGCGGTCACACCGTCCGCCCTCGCGCCGGGCACCGAGGCGGCCCTCCAGGTCACCGGCTGCGCGAGCCGGTCGGGCCGGGCCACCTCGGCCGCCTTCGTCGACGCCGTGCCGCTGGCGGGGGTCGCCGCCGGGCTGGTGGGCGACGCGCGGGTGCGCTCGACGGCCGACCCCGGCACGTACGCCGTCTCCGTCCACTGCGACGGCGAGGACGCGCGCGCCGCGGGCTCCTTCGAGGTCGTCCCGGCATCCGCGGACAACGGTGACGGGGCGGAACCGGATACGGGTACGGACACGGCTACGGAAGCGGACACAGACACGGCCGAACCACCGGCTTCCCCCTCCGCCCCGGTACGGGCAGGAGGCGGCTGGACGGCGACCCACCCGCAGCCGTACCCACACCCGTACCCCCGCCCCGCCGCCGCGCGCTCCGCACTCGCCCGGACCACCGCCGTTCGCACCGCCACCGTCCGGACCGCCGCGCGCCACGAGGGCGACGGTGTCTACGCGGTGGGCCTGGTACTGGCAGGCGGCGCGGTCCTCGCGCTCACCGGACAGGTGCTGCGGATGCGGCGCCGGCGCAAGGGGTCGGGCGATGGCGATGCGGGCTGACGACCACCCGGTGGCGGCCCGCCGCCCCCCGCACACTCCCGGCCGCGGCCGGATGACCGTCGGTGTGGCATGGGCGGTACTGCTGCTGGGACTGTGGCAGTGGGGCCGGGACCTGACGGACGGCGGAGACCTGGCGAAGGCGCCGACCACCGGCGACGTCGCGGCCGTCGGCCGCCCGCTCGAACAGGAACTGCCCGCCGCCCACGCGCCCCTGGCCACCTCCCCGGGCGGCCGCCCCACCGAGGTCGCGGTCGGCGCACTGGGCGTACGGGCCGGTGTGACGGAGACCGGCCTGGACGCCACCGGCGCCGTCGGCACACCGCCGTACCGCACGCCCGGACGCGTCGGCTGGTACGCGAAGGGGCCGCAGCCGGGCACGGCGGGCGCCGCGGTGCTGGCCGGGCACGTCGACACGACCAGCAGCCGCGCGGTCTTCCACCGCCTCGGCAGCCTCAAGCCGGGGCAGCCGGTGGACGTGCGCAGGGCGGACGGCAGCACCGCGCGGTTCACCGTCGAGGACGTCAAGATCTACGACCGCCGGAACTTCGTACCGCGCAAGGTCTACGGCGCGCACCTGCCGGGCCGCGCGGAACTGCGCCTGATCACCTGCGCCGGCACCTTCGACAGCGAGCGGGACGCCTACAGCGCCAACGTCGTCGTGCACGCCTATCTCACGAAGGTCACGCCCGCACCGGCGGGTTGAGCCGTCCCGTCCGGCCGATTCCGGCGCCGTGGGGCCGGCGTAACAGGTTGTCCACAGCCCGGCCTGCGGTTGAGGGGCGTGTGCCAGGATGGATTCGACCGCTCTTGTTCCGTGCTCCGAGGGGGGAGTGGATGTACGGCAATCTTCGGGGATCCGGGGGCGGGCCCCCGGGTGAGCGCCGCGCCGCGCGCCGGCGCGGGGTGTCCGGCACGGTATCGGCGTTAGGGGCGCTGCTGCTGGTCTCGGGGTGCTTCTCGTCCGGCGACGGAGACGGCGAGGCGGAGGGGAAGGCCGGGGCCAGACCCGGTCAGCAGCCCAAGGCCACGGTGCCGTACTGGGTCAACCCGGAAGGCAAGGCGGCACAGCAGGCCGCCACGTACGCCAGAAGCGACAAGCCCGACGACGCCCGGCTGATCGACAAGATAGCCACCCGGCCCGTGGCCGAGTGGATAGGCGTCGAGGACCCGCAGGGCGAGGCCCGCGGCTTCACCGAGGCCGCGGCCAAGGCCGGCCGTGAGGCGCTGCTGGTCCTCTACAACATCCCGCACCGCGACTGCGGCAGCTATTCCAAGGGCGGCGCGGCGGACGGCAACGCCTACCGCGCGTGGCTGGACGGCGTGCTCAAGGGCATCGGGGACCGCCCCACCACGGTCGTCCTGGAGCCGGACGCCCTGCCGCACATCGCGGACCGGTGCACACCCGAGCAGTTCCACGAGGAGCGCTACGCCCTGCTGACGGAGGCCGTCGGCAAGCTCAAGGCGCTGCCGCACACCAAGGTCTACCTGGACGCGGGCAACCCGCACTGGATCAAGGACCCGGGCCGCATGGTGGAGCCCCTCGAGCGGGCCGGCATCGACCAGGCCGACGGCTTCGCGCTCAACATCTCCAACTTCCAGACCACCGAGGAGAACAAGAAGTACGGCAAGCAGCTCTCCTCGATGGTGGGCGGCAAGCACTTCGTCATCGACACCAGCCGCAACGGCAACGGCCCCGCGCCCGGCGGTGACGACCCGGAGAACTGGTGCAACCCGCCCGGCCGCGCCCTCGGCGCGGCACCGACGACCCGGACGGGCGACCCGCTCGTGGACGCCTACCTGTGGATCAAGCGGCCCGGCGAGTCCGACGGCACGTGCAAGGGCGGGCCCAAGGCCGGCGAGTGGTGGCCGGACTACGCCCTGGAGCTGGCCCGCAATACGAAGTAGCCGCGAGGGGACGACGGCGCGGGGCGCCCCGGGCGAACCGCGGCACCCCGCACCGCCGTCACCGGCTCAGTTCAGGCCCAGCCCCTTCAGCTCGGCCTCCGACGCCGTCGGCACCTTCACCCAGACCGCCTTGGACGGAGTGCCCTGGTCGTCCACGGCGTTGAGCATGTACCAGCCGGGCGGTACCAGCGTCGGGTCCTTCGGCAGGGTCACCGTGACACCGTTCTTGGACGTTTTGAAGTCCAGTGCGATCGACCGCTGTTCGACGTTGGTGACGTGCGTGAACGAACCCGGCCGGACCAGCCGCATCTTCTTGATCGAGGACGCGTGCTCGGTTCCGTACGTGGCCCGGCCGCCCAGCTCCACCGTCTTCGGCGCGGTGTCGGTCAGCTCCGGCCGCGAGTCCCGGTAGAGGTACGGCGGCGTCCAGATGTCGATCTGCTGCTGGAAGACGCCCGGCTTGGTGTTGTCCTTGTCGGCGAAGAGCGAGTCGGAGCCGAACGTCATCACCCGGCCGTCCGGCAGCAGCAGCGCCCCGGAGTGGTAGTTGCGCCCCACCAGCGGATCGGCCACCGCCCGCGAGGTGTTGGCCTTCGGGTCGTACAGCTCGGCGCTGAGGACGTTGCTGTCGCCGCGCCCCCGGTAGTCCCCGGAGCCGTTGGTGGTGAGCACCGTGTCGTCGGGCAAGATGACGCTGCTCGGGTAGCGCGCCTTCGCGTACAGCGGCGGGCCGTCCGTGAAGCGCGGCTTGTCGGCGTGCAGGTCCACCAGCCGGGTCCTGTCGGTGGCCTTGGGGTCCTCGCCGACCCCGCCGCCGCCCAGCACCATGTACCGCTGGTCCTGCGCGGGCGGCAGCAGTACGGACATCGAGGTCTCCAGGACGTCCGGGTCGCTCATTCCGGGAATGACCTGGAACTTGTTGGTCTTCAGGTCCCAGATGCCGGGGGTGCGCCCGATGTTGTCGGGGCCGTATCCGGCGTTGGACCCGGTGTAGAGCAGCCGCCCCTTGTCGGTGAGGAAGAGGGCGGGGTAGGTCGGGAAGAAGCGCTGCTTGGGCAGGTAGGTCCACTTCTTCGTCTTCGGGTCGTAGATCTCCTGCTTGCCCGGGACGACCTGGCCGATCTCGTCCAGCCCGGAGGTGGACAGCACCTTGCCGTCCTCCAGGCTGGTCAGGGTCGGGTACCAGCGGGCCTCGTTCATCGGGTCGACCGGGACGTAGCGCTCGGCCACCGGGTCGAACTCGAACGAGTCCTTGATCCCCTGGAAGTCCTTCTTGTCGAAGGACAGCTTCTGCGCGATGCCGTAGAAGTTGCGGGCGTCGGCGCCGGTCAGACCGTGGATGCGGTAGTTGTCCTGGGCGCCGGTCGAGTACTGGCGGCCCTCCTTGAGCGCCTCCACGTAGACGCGGGCCTCGCTGTGGGTGACGGTGACCTTGCCGGTCCTGGGGTCCGTCTTCTTCTTGGCGCGCGGGACCACGACCGGGTCCTTGGACGCGAAGGTCTTGCCGTTCTGCTTGCCGGTGAACAGCGTCCCGGCGGGGAACGTCTTCGGCGCGTCCGGGTTCTCGTTGTAGACGATCATGAGCCCGCCGGCCTTCTTCACGTCGCCGCCGAGCTTCTCGTACCGCTGGGTTCCGCCGGCCACCAGCAGCTTGCCGTCCGGCAGTTGGGTGTGACCCGCGCAGAAGAGGTCCTTCGGGGTGGGAATGTTCTTGAAGGTGTTCTTCACCGGGTCCCACAGGACCGTACGGAACGACTTGGCCGCGAAGTTCTTGGCGTTGTTCCCCGACCCGGCGACCAGCAGCACCTTGCCGGTGTGCAGCAGCGCGGCGTGAATCGTGTTGATCCTGTACTCGGGCGGTACGTCCACCACGTCCCAGTGGCCGTTCGCCGCCTTGTACTCAGGCTGGTTGATCTTGTACTCGTGGTACTTCTCCGAGACGAACCCGAACAGGGCCGGACCGTTCATCCCCGCCAGCGCGAGCACCACGGCCGCGCCGATCGCCACTCTGCGGGTGCGCCGGCTCGGACGGTATTTCATGAGTGACGTCCCCCAAGAGCGATCTGCGCGGTCCGGCCGGCGGTCCGGTCACCCGGCTCAGCGAGAGCTGAGCGCTCGGGCGCCGCCGCCCAACTGGGCTGGCGCTGCGGATGCGGCGCCTGCTGCGGCCCGCCACCGGACGCCGGCGGGTCTCCCCGCGACGTCTTGCGCCGCTCTTGCCGCATGCCCCAGCGCCAGGCGAAGACGGGTGCCGCCGTGATCAGCAGCGCCAGCGTGGCCCAGGTGATCATCGCCGGGTGGCTGTGTCCGTAGACGAACGAGGCGGCCAGCGAGCCCCCGAAGACCAGGATGAAGAACAGGTGCACCCGGAATGTGCCGAAGAGGGTGTCCGGGCTGGCGGAGTCGCCCTTCGGTGTCACCACGAACTTGCTCTTGCGGCGCAGCGCCGCGTCGAACAGCGAGCGGGCGTAGATCGGCGCGGAGAGCGCGGACATCACCATGCCGGCCACGCCGCCGGAGCCCTCCGGCTCGTGCGGCGAGACGTTGTGCCGGCGGTTCCACACGTACAGCCCGATCTGGAGCGCCGAGGCGTTGCCGTACAGCATCATCCACACCGCCGGGTCGATCTGCACGCCCGAGGCGCCCAGGCCCAGGAACAGCGCGCAACTGAGCGCTGCCAGAATCCAGTTCATGGCGGACATCGGGTAGAAGATGACCATCATGGTGTAGTTGAAGAACTTGCCCGGCGGCAGGGTGAAGGGCGCCTTCCAGAACTGCTTGAGTATGGTCTCGTACGTCCCGCGCGACCAGCGCAGTTGCTGGGTGAAGAAGTCCGTCCAGGCGTTGGGTCCCTCGCCGACCGCGAGCACGTCGGGGGTGTAGACCGAGCGCCACTTCCGGCCGGTGTCCGGGTTCCGGTGCCGGTGCATCTCGAACCCGGTCGCCATGTCCTCGGTGATCGAGTCGTACAGGCCGCCGATCTGCTGCAGCGCCCTGATGCGTACGGCGTTGGAGGTGCCGACGAACATGGGCGCGCCGTAGCGGTTGCCGGCCCGCTGGATCAGCGCGTGGAAGAGGAACTGCTGCGACTCCGCCGCCTTGGTGACGAACGTGTCGTAATTGCCGTACACCTGCGGGCCGATGACGAAGCCGACGTCCGGGTCGCGGAAGAAGCCGAGCATCCGCTCCAGGTAGTTGGGCAGTGGTACGTGGTCGGTGTCGACGGAGGCGAAGTAGTCGTAGGCGTCACCGTGCGCCTGGAGCCAGGCGTTGTAGTTGCCGTGCTTGGTCTTGGCGCGGTGCGGGCCCTTCCTCTGGTTCCACTGCGGGATGCCCTTGCGGGTGAAGTGGTGGACGCCGAGGCGCTCGCAGACCGCTTTGACGTCCGGGTCGTCGCCCTCGTCGAGGAGCCAGACGTGCAGCAGGCCGCGGTGGCGGATCCTGACGGCCGCCTCCAGTGTCCTGGTCACCATTTCCAGGGGTTCCTTGCCGGGTACGAAGGAGGTGAGGAAGGCGACGCGGGTGCCGTGTTCGGGGACGACCGGGATGGGGTCGCGGGCGACCAGGGTGGCGTGGGCGTTGGACAGCACGTTCATGCACCGGAAGAACTCGATCAGCCCGATCGAGACCAGCATGACGATGTCCAGCACCGGCAGGAAGTCGTGGGCGGGGTGGTCGCGTTCGGTCCAGTGGGCCGGCTGCATCAGCCAGGCGAGCAGGCCGAGCGAGAGCAGGGGAGCGGCGCCGAGCAGCAACGCCGCGCGTATTCGGTGCGGTTCGTCCGCCAGCAGGCTGCGGTAGCGCACCTTGTAGGGCCGGTCGGGGTCGGGCTGGGTGAGTGGTCCGGCGAGGCGGCTGTAGTGCTCGTAGTCGTAGCGCGGCAGCGGTCTGCGCGGCTGCCGGCGCGGCCAGTGCTGGCGCGGCACACGCAGGCGTGTCGTCGCGGACGGGTCGTACTGGTGCTCCTGCCGGGCGCCGGTAGGCGGCGACGTCATGAGTCCATCCCCCCGGCACGCATGCTGGCTGCGTGCCCGTCTTCTCAAGGCCCGAGTGTCCGGCCCCCCTCGGCCGACCCGGGCGCAAGTGGTGTCGGCCGCCTACGCCTACGACGCAGGACGGCCGCCTTCCGGTTGCATGATTCCCGCTCCGACTCGCTCTCGCGCAGCGGGGCCCCACTCCCACACTCATCGCAACCGGTGTGTCCCCCAACATGAGCGTGCACAGGCTCAGTTGGGCTCCAGTATCCCGTCAGGGTCTCGAAGCTCATATCTTGATCGCAAGGGCGAAACGAGGGGTTTACCGGACATGCGAGTGCATTGCTGGACGGGTCAGGTCGGAGGGGGCATTACTTCTGACCCGAACTGCGCAGCCGCAGACGGATGTTGTCGAAATGGCTGCGTACGGCCTGCTCGGCCCGCTGCGCGTCACCGTCGCGTACCGCCGCGAGGATCTCCGCGTGCTGCCGGTGGGTGACCCGCGGGTCGGCCCCCAGCCCGGCCAGGTCCGTCCGTACGCGGTGGAACGCCTCCCAGAACGCGTCCAGCACCTCGCTCAGCAGCCGGTTGTCCAGCCCCCGGTAGAGCGCGGCGTGGAAGGCCCGGTCGGTGTCGGCCCGCACCGCCCCCTCCGCGGCCTCCGCCGCCATCCGCTCCACCAGCTCGTCCAGCTCCGCGAGCGCCGCCCCCGGCACCTGGCCCGCCAGTCGTGCGATCAGCCCGGTCTCCACCGCCTCGCGCAGCTCCAGCAGCTGGAGCAGGCTGTCCTCGCCCCGGTAGTGTCCGGCCACCGTCCGGAAGGCCAGGCCCTCGGTCATCGGGGCCATCGACATCGGTCCGACGTACGTGCCGAAGCCGTGCCGGATCTCCACGATGCCCATCGCCTGCAACGCCTTGAGTGCCTCGCGGACGGAGTTCCGGCTGACCCCGAGCAGCTCCATCAGGTCCGTCTCGGTGGGCAGCGGCGCCCCGGGGGCCAGCCGCCGGTCGATGATGAGCTTCTTGATCCGCTCCTGGTTGTCGCGCGCCATTGTGCGACTGTGCACCCCGATCACCGTTTTGACCAGCGATGCACCGGCCCGGCGCGGGGAAAGGCGGGGATCGGGGCAGTGGCCGGGGCGGCCGCCCGGAAAAGCACCGAGGCCCCTCGCAACTGCGAGGGGCCTCGGTGTGACGTGCGCCGCCAGGGACTCGAACCCCGGACCCGCTGATTAAGAGTCAGCTGCTCTAACCAACTGAGCTAGCGGCGCGCGCTGACATGGAAAACTTTACACGAACTCCAGGGGTGCTCCTGACCACCCGCCCGGCCGCCCGGGCCCGCCGAATGTGTGACCTGTGTCACCTGTTCTTGCGTCCGTCCGGGGAGTGTTGGTGCCGGGCCGGATTCCGCGGTCCGGCAGGGCGAAAGTCCCGTGATCTCGGGACCTTCGTCGAGCCGGATGACCGTTTTGGTCTGTGAGTATGCTTTCGTAATGGATGATCATCAGTTGCCCCGTCAACATGCGATATCTCCTACCAGTTGAGAAGCTGGGGCACGTGCGAAGGCGAACGGGAACAGAACGAGCCTGGAGGGGACCGGGAATGGCAGAGCCGGGATTCGTGGAATACGACCCCGCGGGCGGCTGCCCGTGCGGCGGCTGCGCCCAGGAGCGGCGCGCGCTCCAGCACGCGCTCGCGGTCCGGGACGGCGGGCACCCCGCCGCGCACGGCACCCGCCGCGCGCTGGTCCTCGTGGCGACCGCCGGAACGGTCCTGAGCAGCGGCGTTGCCGGATCCGGGGCGGCCACCGCGCTCGGCGCCGGGGCCGGTACGGGCGCGCCGGCCGGCCGCGAGCGGGCCCTGCTCACCCCCGCCGTGGCCCACGGCCCCGGCCACCTCCGGGCCGCCCGGCCGGACACCCCGGCCCTCTCCCTGACCTCGGGCGCGACCCCGCAAGGGCAGGTCGGCGGGCTGTACGGGGGAACGGGCAGCGGCCGCGGGCGGGCCGTGGCCGCCTCCTCGCCCCGGCCTCTCACCCGGGACCAGATCATCGCGCGGGCCCAGCGCTGGGTCAGCGCCCAGGTCCCGTACGACATGAGCCGCTTCTGGTCCGACGGATACCGCCAGGACTGCTCCGGATTCATCTCGATGGCCTGGAACCTCGGCCGCAACCAGTGGACCGGAAGCCTGGCCCAGTACGGCATCCGTATAACGAAGAGCGAACTGCGGCCCGGCGACATGCTGCTCTTCCACAACCCGGGAAATCCGGGCGCCGGGTCGCACGCCACCATTTTCGGCGGCTGGGCCGATTCCTCCCGTACGCGCTACATCGCGTACGAGCAGACCCGGCCCCACACGGTGAAACGGTCCACGCCGTACGCCTATTGGAGCAATTCGGCGGGGTACGTCGCCTATCGCTACCGCGGCCTCGCCGAAGGCGGCGATCCGGGCGGTGACCCGGGCAGCGGCACCTCGGCGTTTCCCGGCGCGGGGATGTTCGGGCCGGGCGCGGACAACGCGTACGTCACCCGGCTGGGCCGGATGCTGGTGGAGCGCGGCGGCGGCCGGTTCTACCGGTCCGGGCCGGGCCCGCGCTGGAGCGAGGCGGACCGCGGGGCCACCGAGGCGTTCCAGCGCGCCCAGGGCTGGACCGGCGCCGAGGCGGACGGCATCCCGGGCCCGGCGACCTGGTCGTACCTGGTCAACGGGGTGGGCCGGGACATCGGCAGCTCCGGCGGCGGTGGCGCCACGGCCTTCCCCGGCCGGGGCTGGTTCCGGCCCGGCCAGTCGAACGGATATGTCACCAGCCTTGGAAAACGGCTGGTGAGCAAGGGTTTCGGCAAGTACTACAGCTCCGGCCCCGGGCCCCGGTGGACGGAGGCGGACCGCCGCAACGTCGAGGCGTTCCAGCGGGCCCAGGGCTGGACCGGCCGGGACGCCGACGGCTACCCCGGCCCCGAGACATGGCGGCGACTCTTCCGATGACGGAGCGCACGATGGCGACGAAGACCGAGACAGCGGACAGCGGGAACGACGCGGCGGGGGAACCGGGGGCGGAGCGTGGCGGGGCGGGCGGGGCGGGGGAGAGGGCTGCGCTCGCGACGGCGGCCGACCGTACTGACGCGAAGTCAGGGACGGGGGAGAGCAGTGAAGTTGAGGGCACGTCAGCCGGGGGTGCTGAGGCGACCGGAAGCACGGACGCACCCGCACCACCCCCCTGGTCCGCTCGCCTGCGGACCGCCGGGCACGGCGACAGCATCCCCATGGACATGCTCTTCCGCGCCGAACCGGACACCGGCACCGGGCCCGCCGAGGCGGACACCACCGAGCAGCCACGGGTGGCGGCCCCGCCGACGGGCCGGGAGCCCGCCCGCGTCACCCCCGCCGACGCCGCCGTGGCCGGTATCGCCGCCGCGACCGGCCTGCTGGACACCGCGGAGCGCGCCGCGCTCGACGGCGCACTCGGGGTGGCCGCCGCGGGCAGCCGGTCCCGTACGGAGGACGCGTCCGCCGCTCCCGGAGGCCGGGACGCGGACGCCGGTACGGCCACGGGCGGCGGGCCCTCGTGGTTCCGCGAACTCCGCGGGAGCACCGGGCGCCCCGTCCCCGAAGAGGACTCCGGCCTGGCCGAGCGGCGCGGCTTCTCCCTCTCCGGCTGGCTGGCCCTGTTCGCCGGTCTGCTGGCGATCGCCTGTTCCGTGGCGTTCCTGTGGCGGCGGGGCATGCTGCCCGCGTCGGTGGTCCGGGCCCTGGGCCTGGAGATCGCCGTCCGGCCCGCTCCCCACCTGTGGGAGTGGGCCCTGGCCGGCCTCGGCGCGGTGGTGGCGGTGTACGCCTTCGGCGGGCTGGCCCGCGGGCGGGTCGGCAGCGCCTGGGTGCTCACCCTCTTCGGGCGCTACCGCGGCAGCGTGCGCCGCACCGGCCTGGTGTGGATCAACCCGCTGGTGCTGCGCCGCCGCGTCGACGTACGGCTGCGGCACTGGCGCAGCGAGGCGATGCCGGCGGTCGACGCGGAAGGCATCCAACTGCGGGTCGTGGTGCTCGTCGTCTGGCGGGTCAGGGACACCGCACGGGCCCTGCTCACCGTCCGCGATCACACCGCCTACCTGCGGGAACAGGTGGAGTCGGGCATGGCGCGGGTGCTGTCGCAGCTCCCGGCGGACGCGTTCCACGAGGAGGCGCCGACGCTGCGCGACGCCCAGGCGGTCGGCGAGGCCCTCACCCAGGTGCTCGCCGCGGACTGCCGCCCGGTCGGCATCGAGGTCTTCTCCGTCCAGCCCACCCGGATCGAGTACGCGCCCGAGGTGGCGGCGGCCATGCAGCGACGGCAGATCGCGGCGATCGACGCCAAGCACCGCGACAGCGTGCTGACCTCGGTCGTGGACGCGGTCGACGACACCGTCCACCGGCTGACCAGCAGAGGGCTGGTGGAGCTGGACGACTACGAACGAAAAGCCCTGGTCAAGGACCTGACCGTGGCTTTCTACACGGCGCGCGGCAGCGCCGCCGGCAAGAGCTGACAGAGCTGACACAGCGGAGAGGCAGGCAGTGGGATGCGGACACCGGTGTTCTTCGAGGTCGTCGGGGCCGACTGCGGATGCGCCTTCTGCAGCGGGGCCGCGGTCGAGTCCGCGGCGCGCCACGGCGGGAGCCGGGCGCGGTGCACGGTGCGGGGCGTGGTCGCGGCGGCGGTGGGCGCGGTGACGCTCGTCGGCGCGGCGGCGGGTACGGCGGGCGCCGAACCGGCGCCCCGCCACGCGGGCTGGGACGGTACGAAGTACTGGTACCGGGACGCCACCGGCTGGTGGCGGTGGACCAGCCACTACGCGAAGTACGCCCGGCACGCGGGCAGCAGGTCCGCCACGGCGCCGGCCACGTCCGCCGCGCCCTCCACGACCCGTACGGGGGCGCGCGGCCACAACCCCGACCCCACCTTCCGGGGCCGGTCCGGCTGGGACGCCGTCGACCGGGTGTACTGGTACCAGCAGGGCGGCAGCTGGTGGTGGACCAGCCACCGGGACCGCTACGAGGCCCGTACGGGCAGGCCGGGCGGACCGGGCGACGACGTGCCCGACGGCAGCGATGCCGGCGCGGACTCCGGTTCCCCGGGCAGCGGTACCGGCAAGGGCACCCCCACCCGGTACGGCACCGAGACCGCGATCCGGTGGGCGATGGCGCAGATCGGCAAGCCCTACGCGTGGGGCGGCAACGGCCCGTCCGCGTTCGACTGCTCCGGCCTGGTCCAGCAGGCGTACCAGCGTGCGGGCATCTCGCTGCCCCGGGTCGCCGACGCGCAGTACCGCGCCGCCGAACCGATCACACGGTCCCAGCTACGCCGCGGTGACCTGGTCTTCTGGTCGACCGACGGCTCCTCGTCGGGCGTCCATCACGTGGCGATCTACCTCGGCGGCGGCCAGTACCTGGAGGCGCCGCGGTCCGGCCGGTCGGTCCGGATCTCGTCCTTCGCCGCCTACCGTCCCACCTTGTACGGGCGGGTCGGCTGACCGCGCGGTCAGCCGTCCGCCGCCCGCTGCCGCGCGGGCCCGCTCCTGCAGAAAGGCCGACCGTCATGGCGTCGACAGCGCCCACCACCCTTCCGGCCCCGCCCGACGGACCGTCCGCGGGCCCGGACCCCGCGATACCCGGCCCGGCCGCACCGGGCTCCGCCATACCTGACTCCGCTCCCCCCGAGGGGACGCCCGGCGGGGCTCCTGGCGGGACGTCCGACCCGGGAGCGCACGGGTTCCTGCCGGAGCGGCCGCCCGTACGGACCATGACCGGCACCTGGGAGCGGCTGAGCGAGCTGGCCGGCGCGGCCGCCACCGCGCCGGACGCGGAGACCGCCCGTGACCTGGTCGCCCGGGCGGGGCGCAACGGCGAACTGACGGCGCTGCGGCAGCGCGTCTCGCGGCTGTCACCGCGCAACGCCGACGCCGCGTCCCTGCGGGTGGCGGTGATCGCGGCGGCCTGCGGCTGGAGCGCCCTGGACCCGGCCGCCCCCGCCTCCCCGCGCACCGCCGACGCCGCCTTCCTCGCCCTGTGGTCGGCCGTCGCGCACCGCGTCGACCACCAGCAGTTCGTGGCGCTCCCCACGCTGGCCCTCCTGAACTGGGCGCCCGAACGCAAGCCGCGCCGCCGTCTGCCCATCGACCAGCTCGCCCGTACGGAGGCGCTGGTCCCCGTCGTGCGCTGGTCGCCGGAAGGGGAGCCGCTCGGCCGGCTGGACCGGCTGATGCTGGCCACCACCCGGCTGGAAGCGCACGGCATCTGGCTGCTGCGGCTGGCCGGGACGCTCGCCGGGTGCGCCCCCGGAGACGCGTCCACCGGTACGGCGCTGCGCCGCCTGATCCGCATCCAGCACGCGCTGCGCGCTCAGCTCCGGAGCGAGGCGGCGGAGCTGCGGGCGGCCCCGGCTTCCGCACGGCAGGGCGCGGTGCTGGGCGCGCTCGCGGAGCAGGGGGCACTGGAGCCGCCGGTGTTCCTGGCGGCCGACGCGGTGCTCGGCGCGGGCGGGCGCCGGTCGGGGGAGAGCGGCCGGCATCTGCTGCGCCGCCATCTGCCGGTCGCCCAGCGCGCCTGGCTGACCGTTCTGGACCGGCACTGCGCGCCCGTCCGCACCCTCGCGCACCGCGGGGGCCCGGACGCCGCGGTCTACCGCGAGGCGCAGGAAGCACTGATCGCGCTGCGGCGTACGTACGCGGGTCTGGTGCACTGCGCCGCGCACCCGGGCGGGTTTCCGGACGCCGGCCGGCTGAACGCCGTGGCGTGATTCCGCGGGAGCTGTTGGGACGGCCGTAGGGAAGCGGCAACCGGCCGTCCGCTTGTTATTGGTCTGGACATGTCCATGCAGCGTCACTACCCTTCCTTTTGGTCTAGACCGCACGACGCGCACGTCAGCAGCTCATGGAACACCCCCCTCGTTCTTCAGGAGCACCACATGCGTAAGAAGCTCAGCGCTGCCGTGGTCGGTCTCGGCATCGCCGGAGTGTCCCTGTTCGCCACGGGCAGCGCTTCCAGCCACGGCTACAGCGACGCACCCCCCAGCCGCCAGGCGCTCTGCGCCAAGGGCACCGTCAAGAACTGCGGCGCGATCCAGTACGAGCCGCAGAGTGTCGAGGGCCCCAAGGGCTTCCCGGCCGCCGGTCCCGCCGACGGCAAGATATGTTCCGGCGGCAACAGCGGGTTCAAGGAGCTGGACGACCCGCGCGGCGGCAAGTGGCCCGCCACCCACCTCAAGGGCGGCCAGGGCTACACCTTCCAGTGGCGCCTGACGGCCCGGCACGCCACCACCGACTTCCGGTACTACATCACCAAGGACGGCTACGACCCGAGCAAGCCGCTCACCCGGGCCGACCTCGAACCCGAGCCGTTCGTGACGGTGCCGATGGGCGGGCGGCAGCCGGCCGCCACCGTGCAGCACCAGGGCACGGTGCCCACCCAGAAGTCCGGCCACCACATCATCCTGGGTGTCTGGAACATCGCCGACACCGGCAACGCGTTCTACGCCTGCTCCGACGTCAACCTGTCGTAACCGGCGCCGGAGCCTGCGCGGGCCTCCCTGTCCTTCCTCCGGGGAGGCCCTCTCCGCCCGCGCGCCCCGCTCCCTCCCGCGAGCCCGTTCGCATCCGTCGGCCCGCCTCCCCTAGGCAGCACCGACCGGCGGGAATATTCTGCTGGTTGGTCTGGACCGCAGTGCACTCGGCTCGCAGGAAACCCCCCTCATTCCGGGAGCGAAGCATGCGCAAACGGATCAGCGCGGCCGTCGTGGGACTGGGCGTCATCGGCGCGACGGTCCTGTCGACCAGCGGCGCCGGCAGCCACGGCTACACCGACGCCCCCGTCAGCAGACAGAAACTGTGCGCCAACGGCACGGTGAAGAACTGCGGCGCCATCCAGTGGGAGCCGCAGAGTGTCGAAGGGCCCAAGGGCTTCCCGAACGGCGGACCCGCCGACGGCAGGATCTGCTCCGGCGGCAACAGCCGCTTCAAGGAGCTGGACGACCCGCGCGCCGGCCAGTGGCCCGCGACCAAGGTGAGCGCGGGCTCGTACACCTTCCGCTGGCGCTTCACCGCCCCGCACCGCACCACGGACTTCCGCTACTACATCACCAGGAACGGCTGGAACCCCAGCCGTCCGCTGACCCGGGCGGACCTGGAACCGGCCCCGTTCCTGACCGTCCCCTACAACGGTCAGCAGCCGCCGACCACGTACTCGCACCCGGGCACGCTGCCCGGCGGGAAGACCGGCAGGCATCTGATCGTCGGGGTCTGGACGATCGCCGACACCGGTAACGCGTTCTATGCCTGCTCGGACATCGAGTACTGAGCGGAAGAACGTACGGAAAAACACGAGTGGGCCTCTCGAAGCTGTGCTCCGAGAGGCCCACTCCCAGGTGCGCCGCCAGGGACTCGAACCCCGGACCCGCTGATTAAGAGTCAGCTGCTCTAACCAACTGAGCTAGCGGCGCGCGCTGACAAAAGAAATACTACCTGGTCCGCGGGGGTGCTCCTGACCACGGCGCCGCCCGCCCCGTCCGGCGCCCTCCCGGCGGCTCGGAACCCGGGGCCGGGCGCCCCGCAATCAGAGCGTCAGCGACAGCAGCACCGGAGCCGCCCGCCGGTTCAGCGCGTCGGCGGCCTGCCGCAGCCGGTGGGCGTGCTCCAGCGGGAGCGACAGGGCCAGACAGCCGACCGTGGAGCCCGCCGTGATCGGTACGGCCGCGCAGACCGTGCCCACCGCGTACTCCTGGAGGTCCAGCATCGGGACGGTCGGCGGCTGGCTGTCGAGCTTGTGGAAGAGCACCTTCTCGTTGGTGATCGTCCGCGAGGTGAGGCGGGCGGTCTTGTGCCGGGAGAGGTGGTCCATCCGGCCGTCGTGGTCCAACTGGGCCAGCAGGCATTTGCCGACCGCGCTGGCATGTGCCGTCCGGCGGAATTCCGCCCACTCGTTGACCTTGGGGGCCCGCGGTCCGTCGGCGTAGTGCAGGATCTTGACCTCGCCGTCGATGTAGCGGCTGATGTAGACCGCCGCGCCCACCGAGTCGCGCAGCTCGACGAGGGTGCGCTGGAGCTTGTCGCGCAGCGCTTCCTCGCGGCCGCCGCCCGAGCCGAGCAGGACCAGGGACTCGCCGACGACGTACGCGCCGTCGGCGACCTGCGCGACATAGCCCTCACGGCGCAGCATCGCCAGCATGTGGGCGAGGTGCCCGGTCGGCAGACCGGTCTCGCGGGCGATCTGGACGTCCGACACACCGCAGGCGTGCCGGGCGACGGTTTCGAGTACGCGCAGGGCGTACTGCACCGAGTGGAAGGGCGCGGTCGGCTCGGGCTTCAGCGCCACGGTGTCCCCCTAGCAGGTTGTGACCGTTTGCGTCGCTGCCGTCGCCGGCGGTCACGACCGACGAACATTACCGGCCGTTCCCGGGCAGCGGGGCACGTACCACGATAGCGGCCGAAGCCGCCCGCCGGAGGGGGTCTTGACCGAAAAGGGGGGATGGCCACGCACCTGTACAGGGGCGTGGTCCACCGGCATATGCCCAGGTCATCCCGGGCCGTGACGGAGCCCGGGTGCGCCGCCCGACGGGCACCCGGAACGCGGCCGCAGCCGCTCCCGGGCGCCGCGTGGAACGGACCGCGCCGGTCAGAGGACCGCGCTCAGGAACTCCCGGGTGCGGTCGTTCTCCGGCTCGCTGAAGATCTTCTCCGGCGTCCCGAACTCGATCACCCGTCCCTGGTCGAACATCATCACGCAGTCGGAGATGTCCCGCGCGAAGTTCATCTCGTGGGTCACACAGAGCATGGTGATGTCGGTGGTGTGCGCGATGTCGCGCAGGACGTCCAGCACGCCGGCCACCAGCTCCGGGTCGAGCGCGCTGGTCACCTCGTCCAGCAGCAGCACCTGCGGCCGCATGGCCAGGGCGCGCGCGATGGCCACCCGCTGCTGCTGGCCGCCGGAGAGCTGCGACGGGTACTTGTCGATGTGCTGCGTCAGGCCCACCAGGTCCAGCAGCCCGCGGGCCCGCTCCTCGGCGGCGTCCTTGCCCAGGCCCAGCACGTGCACCGGCGCCTCGGTGATGTTGCGCAGCACCTTCATGTTGGGGAAGAGGTTGAACTGCTGGAAAACCATCCCGATGTTCTTGCGCACCTCCCGGCAGTGCTTCTCGCCCGCCGGTACGAGCTTGCCGTTCTTCTCCTCGTGGGTGAGGTACGCGTCACCGACCTTGATCTTCCCTTCCTCCGGCTTCAGCAGCGTCATCAGCAGCCGCAGGATCGTGGTCTTGCCGGACCCGGAGGGGCCGATCAGCGTCACGTGCTTGCCGGAGTAGACCGTCATGTCCAGCGAGTCCAGGACGGTGTGCGCGCCGAAGCGCTTGGTGACCCGGTCGAAGCGGACCAGCTCGGGGCCGTCCTCCGCGGTGCCGACCGTGGGCGGCTCGGGCTGCGCCGGCTGTCCCGGCTGTGTGGGGGTGCTGTCAGCGGACAAGGCGACGCTCCAGGACTCGCAGGAGAAGAGAGGTGGGGTACGAGATCACGACGAACAGGACGCCGACGACCGTGATCGGCTCCATGTAGTCGAAGGTGGTCGCGCTGATGCTGTTCGCCTGGAAGAGCAGGTCCGCGACCGTGATGGCCGCCAGCATCGGCGTGTCCTTGAACATCGCGATCACATAGTTGCCGAGCGCCGGGACCACCCGGCGGAACGCCTGCGGCAGGATCACCGCGGTCCAGGTGCGCCGGCGGGGCAGGCTCAACGCCGTCGCCGCCTCCCACTGGCCCTCCGGGACGCCGTCGATGCCCGCCCGGTAGACCTCGGCGGTGTACGTCGAGTAGTGCAGCCCCAGGCCGATGACGCCGGTGGTCAGCGGGTCGAAGGTCAGGCCCCAGCCCGGCAGTACGAAGAAGAGGAAGAACAACTGCACCAGCAGCGGAGTGTTGCGCACGAACTCCACGACGATGCTGACCGGCCAGGTCACCCAGCGGCTGGGGGAGCGCAGCGCCAGGGCCCACACCAGGCCGAGCACGAACGCCACCAGCGAGCCGAGCAGCGTCGCCTGCACGGTGATCCACAAGCCGTGGAGCAGGTCGGGCAGGATGTCGCCGACGTACTCCCAGGACCAGTTGTTCACGGCTTACCTCCGGGGGCGGTGGGCACCTGCGGGCCCGGCCCGCCGATCGGCAGCCGCCGCGAGAACCAGCCGGACTTCTCCGGCGCGCGGCCGATCGACGCCTTGGCCCGGCGCTCCAGAAGGCGCATGATCCGGGTCACCACGAACGCGATCACGAAGTAGAGGACCAGGATGATCCCGTAGACCTGGGCGCTCTGGCCCGTGGAGAGCCGGGCCAGCTTGGCCTGGAAGGTCAGCTCCCCGATCGACAGCAGCGAGGCCAGCGCGGTGCCCTTGAGCAGCTCGATCAGCAGGTTGTTGAACGGCGGCATCATCTCCGGCACGGCCTGCGGCAGGATGACCTTGCGCAGCCGCTGCCACGGCGTGAAGCTCAGCGCGATCGCCGCCTCACGCTGGGCGGGGGCCACCGCCTGGACGGAGCCGCGCACGACCTCGGAGCCGTACGCCCCGTAGGACAGGCCGAGCGCCAGGGTGCCCGCCCAGAGGCCGGCCAGTTGCCAGCCCAGCAGCGGCAGCGCGAAGAACAGCCAGAACATCAGGACCAGCGCCGAGGTGCCGCGGAAGAACTCCACGTAGACACCGGACAGGAAGCGCACGATCCACAGCCGGGACGTACGGGCCAGGCCGATGCCGAAGGCGACGGCGGCGGCCAGCACGGCGCTGTAGACCATGAGCTGGACGGTGATCCACACCCCTTCGAAGAACAGTTCCCACAAGGCTCCGGTCACCGGGCACAGAGCTCCTTCGCCGTGAGGTCGGTCATGAACTCCTCGGTGAACCCGAAGGGCCGGGCGATGCGCAGGAGTTCGCCGCTCTTCTTCATCTTGTGCAGCTCGCCGTTGAAGGCGTCGCGCAGCGTCGTCTCGCCGATCCGGAAGCCGTAGCCGCCCCCGTCCCGTTGGGGTCTGCCGTCCACCACCGGGGTGAAGGGGCGGGTCATCTCCACCGTGGGGTGTTTGCCGGTCTTCAGCGCCTCCATCATGGTCAGCGCGGTGCCGGCGAAGCAGTCGATGCGCTCGGCCTCCAGGGCCTCCAGGCCGGCGATCTGGTCGCCGTACGTCTGGATCTTCCCCTTGGCGACGCCGTTGCCGACCGCGTAGTCGATCTCCGCGTAGCCGATGCCGGTGCCCATCCGGAAGCCGCCCTCTGCCACGTCCTCGTACGAGGTGATCTTCTTCGGGTTGCCCTTCGGCACGAGGAAGCCGTCCTTCGACTCGTAGTCCGGGTCGGAGAAGAGCACGGCCTGGCAGCGGGCCTTGTTGATGAACATGCCGGCCACGATCACGTCGTACTGGAAGGAGTGCAGTCCGGGCACGAGTGCCTGGAACTCCACCGGCACCGGCTCGAAGCGCTCCACTCCCAGCCGCTGGAAGATGGTCTTGGCCACGGCGGGTGCCTCGCCGGTCAGTTCGCCCTGGCTGTTGATCGACGCGTACGGCGGCTCGCTGGCGATGCCCATCCGTACGACTTTCCTGCTGCGAAGATCGTCGAGTAGGTGTCCCCCGTCCGTAGCTCCGGTGATGTCGACCTGTGAGCAGCCGGCCGTCGCCCCCAGCGCCCCCGTCAAACCCAGCGCCGCCGCTCCTGCGAGCAGTGAGCGGCGGCGTAACCCTGATGCGGTGTTTCCTGAGCTGTTCCCCTGTGGTGGAGCCATGGGCGCGCGGCTACCCGAGCCCGTTGAAAATATGCCTATCGTTTCCGGCCCTTGATGCAAGCGGTGCGGGGTCGTGGCGCATGTCGGTCATGCGTGCATACGACACCCGTTCGGGGGCGGCAATTCCGTTGTGCGGTTGGCTGATTGGCGACGGTCGTCAGCGGCCGCGCGCCGCGGGGAGAGCCGAGGGTGCCGCGTCCGGTGGTCCCGTGTGCATCGGGCTGCCCGCTGGTCCACCATGGAGGCGCAAAGCACCGTTAGGAGGCAAAATGGTCGACCGTTTCATCGAAGTCTCCCTCGACAAGCGGGGCGTGAGCTGCACCGCCAAGCTGCTCGACGACCGCGCGCCGGTCACCTGCAAGGCCGTCTGGGACGCCCTGCCGCTCGGCGGCGACGTCTACCACGCCAAGTACGCCCGCAACGAGATCTACGCCCTCGTCCCGCCGTTCGCCCCGGAGGAGCCCCCTCTGGAGAACCCGACCATCACGCCCATCCCCGGTGACCTGTGCTACTTCACCTTCAGCGACACCCAGTTGGGCACCGCCTCGTACGGCTACGAGAGCCAGGCCAAGCACCAGGGCCGCGCCACCGTCGTCGACCTCGCGCTGTTCTACGAGCGCAACAACCTGCTGATCAACGGTGACGCGGGCTGGGTGCCGGGCATCGTGTGGGGCTCGGTGGTGGACGGCCTGGACCGGATGGCCGACGCCTGCCAGGACCTGTGGCGCGCCGGCGCGCTGGGGGAGACCCTCAGCTTCCGCCGGGCGTAGGCGGCGCGGGCAGGCGCGCGGCCCCCGATGTGCAGAGGGCGTGCGCGGCGCGCAGCACCAGCGCGTCCGCGTGCCGCGCACCCACGAGCTGCACACCGATCGGCAGCCCGTCCCCGTCCACGCCGCACGGCACGGTCGCGGCGGGCTGCTGCGTCATGTTGAAGGGGTACGTGAACGGGGTCCAGCCCGTCCAGCGCGTGTGCCCGGACCCGGCCGGCACCTCGGCGCCCGCCTCGAAGGCGGTGATCGGCTCGGTCGGCGTCACCAGCAGGTCGTACGTGCTGTGGAAGCGGCCCATCGCCACGCCCATCGCCATCCGTACGTCCACCGCCGCCAGGTAGTCCAGCGCGCTGCGCCGCGCGCCCTCCGCGCAGATCTCCCGCAGACCGGGGTCGAGCAGCTCCCGCTGCGCGTGGCTCAGGTGCTGCACCACCCGGGCCGCGCCGCTGAACCACAGGGTGTGGAACTCCTCCACCGGGTCGGCGATGTCCGGGTCGGCCTCCTCGACGTGCGCCCCCAGCCCGGCGAGCCGGTCCACCGCGCGCCGCACCGCGGCGGCGACCTCCGGGCGTACCGGCACGTCCCAGCCCAGCGACGGGCTGTACGCCACCCGCAGCCCGGCGACCGGTCGCTCCAGCTCCTCCCGGAACGACCCGGCGGGCGGTGCGAGCTGCGACCAGTCCCGCCAGTCGGCCCCGGTGATCACGTCCATCAGCAGGGCGGCGTCGGCCGCGTCCCGGGTCATCGGCCCGACGTGCGCCAGCGTCCCGAACGGACTCGCCGGATACAGCGGCACCCGCCCGTACGTCGGCTTCAGCGCGAAGATCCCGCAGAACGCCCCGGGGATGCGCACCGACCCGCCGCCGTCCGTGCCCAGACTCAGCGGCCCCGCGCCGAGCGCGACGGCCGCCGCGCTGCCGCCGCTGGAGCCGCCCGCCGTACGGGACGGGTCGTACGGATTGCCTGTCACCCCGTGCCGCGGGCTGTCCGTGACGCCCTTCCACCCGAACTCGGGCGTGGTCGTCTTGCCCACGAACACCGCGCCGTGCTCGCGCAGCCGCGCCACCGACGGCGCGTCCGCGTCCCAGCGCGCGCCCTCCTCGCACACCGTGTGCGAGCCGCGCAGCGTCGGCGCCCCACGGGTCAGCAGCAGGTCCTTGACCGTGGCGGGTACCCCGTCCACCAGCCCGGCGGGCCGCCCGGACCGCCACCGCTCCTCGGACTCCTTCGCCGCGGCCAGCGCCTCGTCCGCGTCGATCCGGGTGAAGGCGTTCACCCGCTCCTGCGCCCACCCTGCCCGTTCGAGTACCGCCTGCACCGCTTCGACCGGCGAGAACTCGCCCGCCGCGTACCCGGCGACCAGCCGCACCGCCGAGCAGTCGGCCAGATCCGTCACCTCAGCCATCCCGACCTCCCTTCACGAACCCTGCGCGCACACTCCGCTCCCACGGTCCCGGAAGATCAGGAGCCCGGTACGTAGCCCAGCCGCTTGTCCACCACATTGGTGAGCGGCTCGCCCGCCGCCCACCGGTCGAAGTTGTCCGCGAACTGCTCGGCCAGCGCGTCCCGCCAGCCCAGCGTGTCGCCGCTCATGTGCGGGGAGACGATCAGGTGCGGCACGTCCCACAGGACGCTGTCCGAGGTCAGCGGCTCGTGCTCGAAGACGTCCAGGGCCGCCGCGGCGATCCGCCACTCCCGCAACGCCGCCACCAGGTCGTCCTCGACGACGAGCGCTCCGCGCGCCACGTTGACGAAGCGGGCCCGCTGCCGCATCCGGCCGAACGCGGCCCGGTCGAACATGCCGCGGGTCTCCTCGGTCAGCGGCGCCGCGCACACCACCCAGTCGGCCGTGCCCAGCAGACCGTGCAGCGCGCCGCCCGCGTGCACCCGGCCGAACTCGGGATCGTCCGTACGCTCCCGCCGCCCGACCAGATCCACCCTGACACCCAGTGCCAGCAGGGTCCGGCCGATGGCCCGGCCGATCGGCCCCGAGCCCACCACCACGGCGCGGCTGCCCGCCACCCGCAGTGTCTCCCGGTGCCGCCAGCGCCGCTGCCGCTGGAGCTCCCAACTGCCGTAGAAGTCCTTTGCCATGGCGATCACCAGACCCGCCACGTACTCGGCGATCGGCTGCTCGAAGACGCCGCGCGCGTTGGTCACCAGGGTCGTGTCCGCGGCGAGCTCCGGGCACATCAGCCGGTCCACGCCCGCGCTCGCGGTGTGCACCCATACGGGGCGCGGTCCGTCGCCGGGCCAGGCCTCGCGGACCGCGTCGGAGGTGAAGTCCCACGCCAACACCACGTCGGCGTGCGGCAGTCGGTCGGCGAAGGTCTTGTCGTCGGCGTAGACCAGCCGGGCCCGGCCGGCCAGCCGGTCCAGTTTGGGAGGCGGGTCGGAGCCGAGGACAAGGACGGTGCTTTCGGACATAGGCCAGAAACCGTTCTGAAACGTGAGCCCCCTTGAATGAAAGGAGGCGCCGACAGATGCCTGAGATGCGAGGATTGACCACGCTAAGAAGTCGTAACTACCGTGTCAACAACGGCTCTGTCCCGACGTCCCCGGCTCGTGCCGGTCGCACCACGAACCCCTGGCCAAAGGCCTTGCCCTTACCAGCCCTTCGCTCTTCTGGGGGCATCATGGACGTCTCATTTCTGGGGGGACCGAAGCCTCAGCTCGGTGTGGGTGTCGTCGCTCCGTTCGACTTCGCCCTGGACCGCGAGCTGTGGCGCTGGATCCCCGACGATGTGTCCCTCCACCTCACCCGGACCCCTTTCGTGCCCGTCGAGGTGAGCCTCGACCTGGCCCGCCTGGTCAGTGAACACGAAACCCTGCACGCCGCCGTCCAGGCGCTGTGCGCCGTCTCCCCGCAGGTCGTCTCGTACGCCTGCACCTCGGGCAGCTTCGTCGGCGGCGTGGCGGGCGAGCGCGCCATGTGCGCCGCCATGACCCGGGCGGGGGAGCGGCTTCCGGCGCTCACCACCTCCGGCGCGCTCCTCGAAGCGCTGCGCGAGATCAACGCGTGGCGGATCGCGGTCGTCACCCCCTACACCAAGTCCGTCACCGACTCCCTGGAGGAGTACCTGAAGGAAGCCGGCGTCACCGTCACCGGCCGCGCCTACCTGGGCCTGACCCGGCACATCTGGAGAGTGCCGTACCGGGACGTCGTCGACATGGCCCGCCAGGCCGTCGTCGGCGCCGCGGACGCGCTGTTCATCAGCTGTACGAACCTGCCGACGTACGACGTCATCCCGCAGCTGGAGGCCGAACTCCGGATGCCGGTCCTGTCCGCCAACCAGGTCACCATGTGGGCCTCCCTGCGGGCCATCGGAGCCGAGGCCGTCGGCCCGTACCAGGCGCTGGTGGACCCCGTCGCCAGACGCGGACCGGCCTCCATGACCGCCTCCTGGGCCCCCGAGGAAGGGGCCGGGATACCGAGGTGCGGCGGTCTGTCCGAAGCGGCGTTCGCCGGGTCGGCGGTCCCGTCCTCCGAGGCGGAACCGGCCGACGGACCGGACGTACCGCCCTTTCATCCCCCGGAGGAGCCCGGCCCGCCGGCGCCGGTCTGACGGGTACGGGCGGCGCCCGCCCGGCCGCCGCCCCCACCCCGCGTCCACCCGCGCGCCCCGCGCACGTACGCCCGGGGCGGCGCGCGCACCGCGGCACACACCCCCGTACGCATCCCCCCACCCCGTCAGGAGACGTGCATGGCATCCACGGTCGGCTTCCTCTACCCCGGCCACTCCGCCGAGGACGACTACCCCCGGCTCGAAGCGCTCCTCGGCAACGGACTGAGTCTGCCGCTCGTCCACACCGACATCGGCGAGGACGCCCACCGCGTCGACGCGCTGCTGGAGATGGGCTCCGCCGCCCGGCTCGCCGCCGGCGTCGCCGAACTCAAGAGCCGCGGCGCCGAGGCCGTCGTCTGGGCCTGCACCAGCGCCAGCTTCGTCTTCGGCTGGGAGGGCGCCCAGGAGCAGGTGCGCGAGCTGTCGGCCACCGCCGGGCTGCCGGCTTCCAGTACGTCCTTCGCCTTCGCGCACGCCGTACGGGCCCTGGGCGCGGAGCGCGTGGCCATCGCGGCGACCTACCCCGACGACGTCGCCGAGTGCTTCCGCGCCTTCCTGAAGTCCGCGGGTACGGAAGTCGTCTCGACCCGCGGCAGCGGGATCATCACCGCCGCCGAGGTCGGCACCTGGGGCCTGGAGAAGGTCCTCCTCCTCGCCCGTACGGGGGACCACACCGACGCCCAGGTGGTACTGCTCCCCGACACGGCTCTGCACACCGCGGACCACCTGCCCGCCATCGAGGCGGAGCTGGGCAAGCCGGTGCTCACCGCCAACCAGGTCACCGCCTGGGAGGGGCTGCGGCTGCTGGACCGGACGGTCCTCTGCCCGGCGCTGGGCACGCTGTTCGCGGGGGCGCCGGCGGGGTAGCCGGGGGCCGGCCTCGGGGGCCCGCTGCGCGCGTTCGGGAATAACCGGAGAAGTGCTCCGGTTGTTCCCCGGGCAGACCAGCGACGCGAGGAGGGCCCGCACCGTGAGCGGCGACCACGACGACATCCGGGACCACGACGGAAAGCGATCCGGCGACGGGGCCGGGACCGGTGCCGGCACCCCGGCCGACGACGCCCGCGACGGCGACGCCCGGAACGGTGACGCGCGGAACGGGGATTCCCGGCACGGCGACGGCATCCGGGGCGCGGCCCGCGGCACCGCGCCCGTCCCCCTGTCCGTACTGGACCTGGTGACCGTGGGCGCGGGGCACACCGCCTCCGAGGCCGTACGGACCGCCGTCGGCATCGCCCGCACGGCCGAGCGCCGCGGCTTCCACCGCTACTGGGTCGCCGAGCACCACTCGATGCCCGGTGTGGCGTCCTCGTCGCCCGCGGTCCTGCTGGCGCACCTCGCCGCACACACCGACCGCATCCGGCTCGGCTCCGGCGGCGTCATGCTGCCCAACCACGCGCCGCTGGTGATCGCCGAACAGTTCGGCACGCTGGAGGCGATGGCCCCCGGCCGCGTCGACCTCGGCCTCGGCCGCGCGCCCGGCACCGACGGCGCCACCGCTGCCGCCCTGCGCCGCACCGAGCGGCTGCACGAGGGGGCCGACGAGTTTCCGCAGCAGCTCGCCGAGCTGACCCGCTTCCTGGACGACGACTTCCCCGACGGGCACCCCTACAGCCGCATCCACGCGGTGCCGGGCCCGGTCCAGGCGACGTCCCCGGGCGGCGTCCAGTCCGCGCACCGGCCGCCGCTGTGGCTGCTCGGCTCCTCCGGCTTCAGCGCCCAGTTGGCGGGCCGCCTGGGCCTGCCGTTCGCCTTCGCCCACCACTTCTCGGCGGCGAACACCCTCCCCGCCCTGGACCTGTACCGCGAGTCCTTCCGCCCCTCCGCGGTCCTCTCCGAGCCGTACGCGCTGATCGGCGTCGCCGCGTTGGCCGCCGAGGACGAGAAGGAGGCGCACCGCCAGGTCCTCACCGGCGCACTGTCCATGATCCGGCTGCGCACCGGGCGCCCCGGGCTGGTGCCCAGCCCCGAGGAGGCGGCGGCGTACGCGTTCAGCGGCATGGAGCGCGACTTCGTCGACAACTGGCTGTCCAACATCATCTACGGCACGCCCGACGCGGTCCGCACCGGTCTGGACGACCTCGCCAAGCGCACCGGCGCGGACGAGCTCATGATCACTGCCAACGCGCACGGCGGCGACGTGCGGCTGCGTTCGTACGAGCTGATCGCGGACGCGTACGGGCTGCCGACGGTGTGACGGCCGTAAGCCCGACGGTGTGACCGTCGCGCGGACAACGGCGCGACTTCGGTACCGCTCCGGGAACGGGCGGATGCATCGGAGCGGGCGGAGGGAGCGCGCAGCGGGTGGAGGGAGCGCGCTGCTCCGCCCGCTCCCTCCGTGGCCACTACGCGCCGGTCTGCCGCCCCGCGCCGATCAGGTCGCAGACCCGGTCCGGGGGCACCGGGCGGGAGTACAGCCACCCCTGCCCGGTGTCACAGCCGATACGGCGCAGCCGTTCCGCTTGCTCGGCGCTCTCCACACACTCCGCGGTGACCGTCAGGCCCAGCCGGTGCGCGAGCGCCACCAGCGCCTCCACGATCGTCTCGTCCGCCGGGTTCGGGTGCTCCTGCGAGCGGAAGCCCCGCACGAAGGAGCCGTCCAGCTTCAGCACGGACACCGGCAGCCGGCTGAGGTAGGCCAGGTTCGAGTAGCCGGTGCCGAAGTCGTCGATGGCGATCCGTACGCCCATCTCGCTCAGCGCCTGGAGCGCCTGGAGCGGGCGCCCGGCCGAGCCCATCACGGCCGACTCGGTCAGCTCCAGCTGGAGCAGGGCGGGCGGCAGCCCGGTCTCGGCGAGGATGCCCGCCACGTCCGCCACCAGGTCGGAGTCCCACACCTGCCGTACGGCGACGTTCACGCTGACGAACAGCGGCTCGGCTCCGGGACGCGCCAGCTGCCAGGCGCGGGCCTGGTGGCAGGCGCGGGCCAGCACCCAGCGGCCCAGCTCGACGATGGCGCCGTTCTCCTCCGCCAATCCGATGAACCGATTCGGCGACAGTGTGCCGAACTGCGGATGCCGCCAGCGCACCAGCGCCTCGACGCCCTGCGCCCGCCCGTCGCCGAGCCCGACCAGCGGCTGGTACTCCAGGGTGAACTCGCCGCGGTCCACCGCGGGCCGCAGCGTGCTGGACAGCGCCTGGCGGGTCATCCGGTGCGCGTTGCGCTCGGGGTCGAAGAGCGTCCAGCGGGCCTTGCCGTCCTCCTTCGCCCAGTACAGCGTGGTGTCCGCGGCCTGCATCAGGCCGGTCGCCGTGGTGCCGGTCGCCGCGCGCTCCACGAC
This sequence comes from Streptomyces sp. NPDC045470, assembly GCF_040646595.1. NCBI lineage: Bacteria > Bacillati > Actinomycetota > Actinomycetes > Kitasatosporales > Streptomycetaceae > Streptomyces > Streptomyces sp. NPDC045470. The sequence continues at coordinate 1,265,033 of NZ_JBEZAN010000001.1, read as the reverse complement.
GCCGATGCTCGCCGAGACCGACAGCCGCTGACCGGCGAGGTCGAACGGTCGCTGGAGCGCGTCCAGGACGCGCTGTGCCAGTTCGGCGAGTTGTTCGGTACCGGCCGAGTCCTCCACCAGGAGGGCGAACTCGTCGCCGCCCAGCCGCGCCACCAGGTGGCCGCTGCCGCCGCGCACCGCGCCGCGCTCGGCCAGGCTCTCGGCGCAGTGCGTCAGGCGCTGGGCCACGGCGCTCAGCAGCCGGTCGCCGACGCGGTGCCCGAGGGTGTCGTTGACGGCCTTGAAGCCGTCCAGGTCGAGGTAGCACAGGCCGACCCGGCCCGTACCGTGCTGCTCGAAGGCGGCCGACTCCAGCGCGCCCGCGAGCCGCTCGAAGAACAGCGCGCGGTTGGGCAGCCGGGTCACCGGGTCGTGCATCTGGAGGTGGCGCAGCCGGGCCAGCAGGTCGTGCCGGTCGCTGATGTCCGCCACGGACAGCAGGACGCAGTCCTCGTCCGGCAGCGGCTCGACCGTCACCTCGGCCCACAGGAACTGCCCGTCGGGATGTTTCAGGCGTCGGGTGCACCGCAGCCGGTCGCTGTGGCCGCGCAGGACCTCCCGGTACGCGGCCCAGATGCGCGGGTCGGTGCCCAGTTCGGTCAGATCGGCGGCGGTGGCCGCGACCAGGTCGTCCGGTGCCGCGCCGACCAGTTCGCCGAAGGCGGGGTTGGCGGCGAGCACCAGGCCGTCGCGGTTCAGTACGGCCAGCGGGGTGCGGGCGGCCCGGAAGGCGGCGCGGTAGTCGCGCAGCGAGGCCGCCGAGCCGTCGCCGGCGTCGGGTTCGCCGCGGGCGCCGGGCCGCGGCTCGCCGGGTGGGCCGGACGGGCCTGGCCGGGGGTGTCCGTCGGCCGTGGTGGACCGGATGGGGCCGGCGGCCGCGGTGGGGTCGTCGGTGGGTGCCGGGCCGGAGGCGCCGTCCGGGCCTCCGTCGGATTCATTGGTCGGTTCTTTACGCTCCGTCACCGCGGAGAGCGTCGTTCCGGGCGCGCGGCCCGTGCCGCCGGGGTATCCGCTCACTGCTCGCTCCCGCATGGCGCTTGTCTCGTGATGGAGGGGGGAATCCGCGCTGGAAAGTGTGGCGATCATAGAGGCTGCCGCAAGGGCCTATCCAGCGACGTAACCGTGATCATCGGCACCCGTGGCGGAAGTTTGGCCATTTCCGTCCGGCTGTGTTCGTGCGTATCCGGTCAACGATCGATAGTGACTTTCCGTTACGGGGTGGGGAGTTGGGCCGGTCACTCGTCTGGGGCCCCGGAACAGGACGGAATCCGGCAATTCCCCACAAAGTGGTGAGGGTGCTCCGAATCCGTACCGGGAGGTCGATGTGCCACGCGCCCAGCAACCTCCGGAGGTGGGCCGTCGCGTGCTGCGCCGGGTGGCCGCCGTGGCCACCTCCCTCAGTGCCGTCATAGCCACCTCCGTCATCGCGGGCCCCGCCACCGCGTCCGAGGGAACGCCGCCCTGCGCCCTGGCCCGTACCGACGCCCACCACTCCGAGGGGCTGGACACCTGGAACCGCGCCTACCCGCGCCCGGTCCGCACCCTTGACGCCGTCATGGTCTTCCTGTCCTTCCCCGACTCCGAGCCGGTAGTCGACCCCCGCGAACTGGCCGCCGACTACTTCCCGGCCACCACCCGCTTCTTCGAGCGCGCGTCCTACGGCCGTTTCACCCTGCGCCCCGACGTCCAGCGCCGCTGGGTACGGATGCCGCGGACCTCCAGCGCGTACGGCATACGCCGGGACTGGGAAGCCGGCGACCGCGCCGCCTACCTCCGCGACGCGGTCGCCGCCGCCGACGGCTCGGTGGACTTCAGCCGCTACGACGTCGTCTACCTCGTCGCCGACCCGGACGCGGCCGGCGTCGACTCCGACGCCACCAAGGTCGTCAACCTCGACCTGCCGCTGCGCGCCGACGACGCCGACCTCAGCCGGTTCGTCACCCTCTTCGAGCAGAGCCCGCCGGACCGCAACGTCCTCGCCCACGAGACCGGCCACGTCTTCGACCTGCCGGACCTCTACCACCGGCCCCGGGAGGGCAAGGGCGACTGGGACACGTACGTGGGCGACTGGGACCTCATGGGCAGCCAGTTCGGCCTCGCCCCCGATCCCTTCGGCTGGCACAAGTGGAAGGTCGGCTGGCTCGGCGGCCGCCAGGTGACGTGCGTCTCCCTCGGCCGGGACCGGCGCTCCTCCGTGCACGCCCTGCGGCCGCTGTCCGCACCCATGGGGCCGGGCGACGCACGGCGGACGCGGCTGCTGGTCGTCCGCACCGGTCCGCGCAGCGCGCTGGCCGTCGAGGCGCGCGGCGCGGTGGGAAACGATCACGAGGTCTGCACCGAGGGCGTGCTGGTCTACCGCGTGCACAGCGAGACCGCGTCCGGCAGTGGCCCGATGGAGGTACTGGACGGACACCCCGGTACCGAGGCGTGTTGGGGGACTTCCGTATTCCCCCGGCTTGCCGATGCGCCGCTCGGCGAAGGCGAAAGCCTGGACGACCCCAAGGACGGGGTGCGGGTACAGGTGTACGGGCGGTCGTCCTCGGGGGACTGGACGGTCAAGGTGGAGCGTAGCGGCTGAGGGCGGGTGTCCGGGCGGCGGCCCGGCGGCCCGGCGGCCCGGCGGTTCCACGGCGTACGAAGAAGGCCCCCACCGAGGTGGGGGCCTTCTTCTGTCGGTGCGCCGCCAGGGACTCGAACCCCGGACCCGCTGATTAAGAGTCAGCTGCTCTAACCAACTGAGCTAGCGGCGCCTGCTGACGTGGAAAACATTAGCATCCTGATCGGGTGGCGCAAAAATCGATTCAGCGAGGCCCGCCCCGCACCGGGGTGTGCGGGGCGGGACGCTCCGGGCGGGCCCGTGTTCCGGGGCTCCGGGGCGGTGGTGGCGCTGGTCACAGCGGTGGGGTGAGGCTTGGCGCCGTTCGGGTGGTGGAGAGGTCGGCGGGGGCGTCGTCGGGTGCTGTGGGGGCGGCGGTGGCGACGGTGGCGGTGGCGCGCCGGGCGGCTCGTATGCAGGCCCAGAGGAGGGCGCCCGGTCCGGGGAGCCAGGGGTGGCGTACGTCCGGGGCCACCAGCCAGCGGGAGGCGGTGAGGTCCTGGGCACTGTGGCCGGACGGGGGTGTCGGATCGGTGTGGGGGATGTGAGTGGTGTGGGGCTTGGGGGACGTGTGAGACGTAGGGGACGTGTGGGGGGTGTGCGGCGGGTCCGGCTGGGGTGGCCGCTGGGGGAAGAGGGGTGGGACGGTCACCGCGTCGCCCGGTCCGTGGCAGAGCAGCGGCGGTACGGAGCCGGACCACTCCTCCCAGTCGAGCAGGGCGGGCAGCCGCCGGGCCGTGCCGGGCTCGGCGAAGAGCAGGATGCGGCCGCGATGGGTGGCGACGGGGCCGGACCCGGGCCCCGCGGTCCATAAGCGGTCCACCAGGTCGCGGCCGAAGAGCGCGGGCGCGTTGATCACGTCGAAGACCGTGCCGCACGGCAGCGTGCTCGGCGCCTCCGGACAGGAAGCCCACCGGGCGTGCACGTTCTCGGGGCACGGGTCGGCGGAGGCGAGCCAGTCGGCGCCGGCGAGGGTGACGTACGCCGCGGTGTGGAACGCCGCGGGGGCGGGGCGGCGAGGGTGTTCGGAGGGCCAGTCGCTCATGGGCCCGGTTTACCGGTATGCGGTGTTCCGTTTCTGCGGAATGGCCGAAATCGGGACAGGACGGGGCGGTGTGGGGTATGTTCCCGCGCTCGCATATGCCAGCGACCCATGATCAACGAGTGGGATCACGGGCCGAGGGCCGAGGTGAGGCCGAAGCGGGCGGGAAGCGGGCGCCGGAGCCGCTGAACCGTTCAGTCGGTGGTGGCGTCCAGGCGGCTGCCGCCACCGCCGCGCAGCAGGCCGCGGCCGAACTCCACCATCTTCGCCGCGTAGTCCTCGGTCCAGTCCGCGCGCTCCGCGATCACGGAGAGCGGCAGCCGGTCGAAGCGCCGGGGATCGGCGAGGTGGGCCGCCGCCATCGCCTGGAACTCGGTGGCCCGGTCCGCCGCCGCGCGGAAGGCGAGGGTCAGCTCGGTGGAGCGGGCGAGCAGCTCCTTGGGGTCCTCGATGGACTCCAGGTCGAAGAAGTGCTCGGGGTCGGACGTGGCCTCCGGAGGCTCGAAGAGCAGCGGAGCCGGTTTCAGGCGCCGGGGCGCGGAGGCGGCTCCGCGCGGGTCGGAAGCCGGTTGCGGCTCGGACATGTACGTACCTCCTGGATCGTGTGCCGCGTTCCATTGTCCCGCGTCGCGCAAGTGCGCCTGGCGACGCGCCCCTACGGGGTTCAGCCGCCCGCCGGGAGCGGCACGTCGCATGCCGCGCGCCCCCGTTCCGCGCCTGCACCGCCACCGTACGGCCGCACGCGGCGCACCCGGGCACCAGTGCGCCGCTCCGGCCGGCTCCCGCCCCCCGCCCGCTCTCGCGCGCGGCGGCACGCCACGCCGCGCGGGCCGACCCGGACAGCGCACCGGCCGGCTCCGACAGCCTCGCGATCCGGTCGCGCCCGACCGCGCCCGACCGCGCCCGGCCGACCCGACCGCGCCCGACCGCGCCCGGCCGACCCGACCGCGCCCGACCGCGCCCGGCCGACCCGACCGCGCCCGGCTGCCCCGGCCGACCGGTCAGGGCCGCCACGCCACCCGGTGTTCGTTCAGATGGGCCAGGACCGCGTGGTTCGCTTCCCAGCCGTCCGGGAACTTGACCGTGACGCCCAGCTGGACGGGGTCCGCCGAGGGATGTTCGTCCAGCAGCTCCGGTATGCCGGCCCGGCTGACCACGATGCAGGCGTGCCGGTGGCGCGAGGCCAGTACGCACAGCCGGCCGGTCTCCAGGTGGAAGGCGGTCGCGTCGGGGCGGCCGGAGAGCGGGTGCAGGAAGACCGTGACGTCGAACTCCCGTCCCTGGAGGCGGTTGGCGGTGTCCACCGCGACGCCGCCGACGCCGAGCCCGGCCAGCGCGGCCCGTACCGCCGCCGCCTGGTCGCGGTGGGCCGTGCCGACCGCGATCCGGTCGGCGGTCAGCGGCGCGGGATCGGGGCCGCGCTCGCTGGTGGCCGCGCCGCCCCGGTCGAGCAGCCGCCGCACCACCCGCGCGATGGCGTGCACCGCCTCCGGGTCCGTACGCGGCGTGTGGCGGGCGGGCAGTTCGAGCAGGCCCCAGCCGGATGCGGCGGCCTCGTCCAGCACCCGGTCGACTCCCGAGCCGTCGGAGGGCACCCCGAAGGCGAGCCGCCGGTCACCGTGGTCCGTGCCGCTGCGGAACGGCGTGTAGGGGTAGAACGCGTCGGAGACCAGCCGCGCCGCGGAGGCGGGCAACCGCCACGACACCGGCAGCCGGTGCTGTGGCAGGCCGGGGTTGTGCGCCAGCAGGGTCGTCACGGCGCTGGCCGACGGGTCGTAGGCGAGCCCGGCCCACTGCTCGGCGCCGACCACGCTGAACGGGTCCAGTTGCCCGGGGTCGCCCACGAACAGCGCCCGCTCGAACAGCCCGCCGACGGTGAGCAGGGCGTCCGAGCGCATCTGGTACGCCTCGTCCACGATGGCGTGCTGCCACGGCTCGTCGACCTTCGTGTAAGCCCACTTGGCGGCCGTCGAGACGACGATGTCCAGCCCGGCCAGGTCGGCGACCTTCGACGACGTACGGACAGCGGGCAGCTCCGCCAGCGCGGGGTCGAACGCGCCCGGCTCGCTGCTGTGCAGCCGGCCCACCGGCAGCTCGGGGTCCTTCTCGGCGATCCGCAGCACCAGGTCGTCCACCTGGGCGTTGGTCTGCGCGACGATCATCAATGGGCGTCCGGCCGCGGCCAGTTCGCGAGCCGCCCGTACCACCAGGGTGGACTTGCCCGCGCCCGGCGGTGAGTCGACTACGACGCCGCGGTGGGTGCCGTGCAGCGTGCTGCGCACGATCGCGTCGGTGGCCTCGGCCGCCGCCGCGCTCGGGTCGAAGGACGCCGCGCCGGGGGCGGACGGCGCCGCGCCCGGGGCGGTGTGCGGTGCGCCGTCCGGCCGCCGGGCGGCCGGCACGTCCGGGTGCGCGGGGCGGGCCTCGGTCACAGGAAGTCCTCCGCGGTGACGGGATCGGGCTGGTCCACGGGCGGTACGGCGGTGTCGGCCGCCGGCGGCCCGCCATGCGTCCACGGCGTGTCCTCGGGCTCGGGCAACTCCGGTCCGCCGCGCGGCTGGTGCTCGAACAGAGTCCAGCACACGATGTCGCCGGGCTCGGGCACCGACCCGGACTCCGGGGTCTTCCCCCGCCCCATCCCGCCGGTCAGCCGGACCACCAGCTCACCCGGCCCGTCCGCCGTGTACCCGACGAACTCGGCGGGCTGGGCCTTGCCGTCCGGCAGCGCGCGGTACAGCTTGCCGCCCTCGGTCAGTTGCGGCCGGTCGTCCGTCGCCAGCGTCACCAACGGGCGCGGCATCGGCCGCCTGCCCTCCGAATACGCCATCTCGACACCGGTCACCTCGCCGGCCAGCGCCTCGCCGGCGAGCCGCCGGCCCGCCATGACCAGCGGGTCGTCCAACGCCTCCTGCGCGTCCAGTTGCGCCTGGGCGGTCTCCCGGGAGGCGAGCTTGCGGGCGGCCGTGATGGCGTCGTCCCGCTTGGGCTGCGGCGGCTCACCGGCCCGTACCCGGTCGCGGTGCGCGGTGTACGACCAGCGGTCGCGCTTCCAGCGGTCGGCCACTCTGGAGCCTTCCGGCAAGGCCCGCAGCAGGTCGATGCCGTGCCACACGGCGTCCCAGGCGGGGCGCAGCTGGCTCTCGACCAGCTCGCGGATCGCGGCCTCGGCGCCGGGCAGCCCCACGTCGTACCGGGCCATCGCCGGGGCGAGGCGCTTGTTGTCGAACGCCGGGTCCGTGGCCGGGCCGGCCGGCGGACACAGCAGTAGGCCGTCCGCGTCCCGTGCCGTCTCCGCGCGCCGCGCGGCCGTCGCTCCGGGTTCGCCCTCGGGCGGGTCGATCCAGGCGAGCAGCGCGCCCAGGTGCTGGTCCTCCAGGTTGCTCTGGCCGGTCGCCCAGTGGCGGGCGAGGAGCCCGGTCATCGGCAGCAGCAGGCTCGCGCCCGGGACCCGGGCCCGCTCGCCGAAGTGCGTGAACCAGCGGCCCAGCATCGGGACATGGGGCGGCGCCGGATGCGGGGTGTCCGGGTCCTGGTCGGCGGTCCGCCGGAACCGCATGGACCGGCCCAGCAGGCGTACGTACTCCACGCCGGCCGTGCTGGGCACCACGATCTGCGGCGCGTCGGCGCACAGCTCGACCTCGACCGGGACCTTCTTGCCGGTCTCGGGGTCGGTCTCCTTGCGCTGCTCGGTCTCGACGGTGTCCGCGTACCCGTCCACGTACGGCAGGACGGTCTCGGCCAGCTCGGCGAGGAACGCGAACCGCAGGTCACGGTCGCGTGGCTGGGGTACGGCGAGCAGCAGCGGCTTCTCGCGGTCCGTGCCGACCAGGGCGCCCAGCGGGGCGCCCGCCTCACCCGCGGTCGTCAGCGGGACGAACACCAGCGGGCGGGCGGACAGATGCCGGTGCCGGACGGTCGTCAGCGGCTGGGCACGGCCCGCCGCCACCGCCTCCATCCTGGCGAGCACCTCGATCAACGACATGCCGGCACCCCCTCGGCCCCGTCGGCCCGTCCCACGGACCGGCTCGTCGTGTCCCTCGCGCCACCCGCCCCCGCCCCCGCACCGGCCAGCGCCTCGGCGCGCAGGGCCGCCGCCCGGCGCAGCGCTTCGGCGGCGGGCGCGTCCGTATCCGCGCCCGCGCCCGCGTTCGTGTCCGGGGCGCAGGCGGTCGCGGCGGCGCCCGCTGACCCGTCCGTCGCGTCGTCCGCCGCGCTCTCCGTACGCGCCGCCGCCAGGACCTCCTCGACCGTACGCAGCCCGCCCAGCTCACCGCGCACCCCGCGGCCCAGCGACTCCACGGCGCCCGCGGCGCGCGCCTGCTCCCGGCAGTGGAACGCCAGCTCGCAGGTGGACAGGCACTCCGGCGCGTACGCCGCGTCCACGGACTCGACCGCCTCGGCCAGCTCGGCGGCGGACCGCGTCACCGTCTTCCCGTCGTCCGCGAGCCGCAGGTCGAAGGTGGTGCCGGGCGGGAGCTGCCCGGCGATCTCCTCGACCTTGGTGAGCCGCTGCAACTGCCGCCTGGTCGTCGCCAGTTGTTTGCGGATGTCGACGGCCTCGGCGGTGGGGAGGTTCGCGAAGTCCTTCGGGCAGACCAGCAGCACCTGGTCCCGCACCGTCACCGTACGGCCCGTACTGGCGAGCACCTGGGCGGCGACCCGCTCCAGCGCCAGTACGTAGACCGCGGCCTGCCGGGCCGCCGCGCCCACCTTGGCCGGGTCGGCGGAACCGTCGATCATCGGAAAGGACTTGATCTCCACGACCGTCCAGCCGCCGTCCGGATGCACCACGACAGCGTCCGGCTCCAGGTAGGCGGGCGACCCGGCCACGTCCAGGGTGATCAGCGGGTGGTCCAGCAGCGTCCAGCCGCCGGCGGTGGTGGCCTCGCGCAGGGCCAGCGCCGTACGGGCGGCACGCCCCTCGGGACCGGCGGCGGACAGGTCGGGGACGGCGACCCGGCCGGGCTCGGGGGCCTCCGCGCCGCCGCCCGAGCGCTCGTACAGCAGCAGCATCAGGTCCGCGCCGCCGTCCGCCTTGACGCGGGCCTCGAAGGAGTTGCCCCGGGCCAGCGCGAACTGCGACTGCCCGAAAGCCGCGGGCGAGCCGAGCGCGCCCGCGAGCGCCGTCTTGTCGACCCCGGCGCCGTCCAGCAGCGCGCGGCGGCGGCAGCCGGGGTTGGCGGCCAGCGCGGCGAGCGCGCGGGCGTCCAGCGGCCGCGGCCGTACGCCGGGGCCGCGCAGCTCACCGAGCCGCTGCCGCAGCCCCGTCGTCGGCTGCGGCGGCGGCTCCGGCGGCCGGTCGGCCGCGGCGGGTCGGCTGTCGCGGAAAACGTTCACCCGCGGAAGTCTGGCATCCGCCACTGACATTCGCGTGTGCCCCCGGCGCCCCGGCGGCCCGAAGATCACGCTTCGCACCCGCGAGAGAGCCGTTTTCCGCACCCGCGAGAGGGGCGTTCCCCGCGCCTGTCACGGGGGTGTCCGCTGCCGCGAGGGGAGTGGCGCCCGCCGCGTGGCTGCCCGGGCCGACGCCCGCGTCTCGGCCGACGCCCGCCCCCGTGCCGCCCGCCCGGAACCGGCCGCGCACCCCGTCCACCAGCCGCAGCGCCGGGCGCGTCAGCAGCAGGCCCAGGCCCATCACGGCCGTACCGGCCAGTGCGTCGAGCAGGTAATGGTTGGCGGTGCCCATCACCACCAGCACGATCAGCAGCGGGTACGCCACCCCCAGCGCCCGCGTCGGCCGCGACCGGCCGTGCCGCCACAGCACCACGCCGCACCACAGCGCCCACCCCACGTGGAGGCTGGGCATCGCCGCGAACTGGTTCGTCATGCCGCCCAGCCCGCGCGGCGCGCTCGCGTCCTCGCCCCACCACCCGTAGGACGAGAAGTGCGCCATGGTGTCCGCGAACCCGCTGCCCGCCTCCAGCAGGCGGGGCGGCGCGGTCGGCAGCAGCGTGAAGCCGACCAGCCCGATGAGGGTGGCGATCATGAGCCAGGTACGGAGCGCCCGGTAGTGCGCGGGGCGCCGGTTCCACAGCCACACCAGGACCACGGGCGTGATCAGGTAGTGCAGCGCGGCGTACGCGAAGTCGGCGGGGACGCCGAGGGCGGGCGTGGCGGTGAAGAGACGGTTCAGCGCGCGTTCCGGGTCGAGACGCAGCAGCTCTTCCCACCGCAGGATCGTCTGCCCGTGCCCGGCGGCGGTGAGCGCGTCGCCGCGGGCCACGAGACGGCCCGCGGAGTAGGCCGCGTACACGAGGGCGAGCAGTGGCAGTTCCGTCCACCACCGGAGCCGGCTGCCGGCTGCCGCTGGGCGGCGCGCTACGGCGTCCATCCTGGTCGTTCTCCAACATGCGTGGCCCGTGGCGGATCGGTCGCGGGCCTGGTGCGAGGGGGTGCGGCGCGGAGCGGCACCCGTCGGCGCGGAAAACGCCGACCCTCCACCGTACGTCGTACGGCGCGATGCTCCCGGCGGGGAGGGGCCACCCCGCTGGTCCCGGGCGATGCGCGATGATGGAACGGACGGCCACCGCAACGAGGCGACGCGAGCCGGGCGCCGGACGAGCACCGGACGCGCATCAGTCGAGCAGCACAGCCCCGGAGCGGGCTCCGAAGACGGAAGAGCCGAGCAATCGGCCAGAGGTATTCCCCATGGCACCGCGCATTCTGCTGGCCCGGCACGGGCAGACGGAGTGGTCCCTGTCCGGCAAGCACACCGGCCGTACGGACATTCCGCTCCTGGAGGAGGGCCGCCGCGGCGCCGAGCTCCTGGGGGAGCGGCTGCACCGCGAGCCCTGGGACGGCCTGCCGGACGTCGAGGTCCGCACCAGCCCCCTGGTGCGCGCGAAGGAGACCTGCCGGCTGGCCGGCTTCGGCGACCGGGCCCAGGACTGGGACGCGCTGATGGAGGTCGACTACGGCGCGTACGAGGGCCTGACCCCGGCCGACATCAAGGCCGGGCGCCCGGACTGGCTCATCTGGCGCGACGGCGTCCCCGAGGGCGAGACGCTGGCCCAGGTAGCGGCGCGGGCCGACGAGGTCGTGGAGTGGGCGCGCTCCGCCGACCGGGACGTCCTGGTCTTCGCGCACGGCCACATCCTGCGCTCCCTGGGGGCCCGCTGGCTCGGCCTGGACGTCTCCTTCGCCGCCCGCATCCGCCTGGAGCCGACGTCCCTGTCCGTACTGGGCTGGGCGTACGGGGAGCCCGCCATCGAGCGCTGGAACGACACCGGCCACCTGGGCTGAACCCCGGTGCGACGGGCCCGGAGGACAGCGGCGCGCCGCAGCCGCAGGGCCCGTGCCTGCCCCTCGGGCCGTACCCCGCCACCCCTCGGGCCGTACCCGCTGCCTCTCGGGCTGTACCCCGCCCCTGGAGGCTCCTGCCCCCCGGCCCCTCCCGCCCGGAGCCCGGTCAGGCCGTGTGCGCATCGCTCTGCTGCCCCGGCCGCGCACCGTAGGCCGTCCGCCGCCCGCCCTTGCCGACCGTCGTCCGTACGGGCGGCCGGGTGGCGGCGTGCCGGTCCAGGAACGCGCCGACCTCGTCGCCCGCCCTTCCCGCGCCGCTCCGGTACGCCCGCAGCGCCCGCGCCGTGGAGTCCAGCATCGTGCGGATACGGGCCGACCGGACGTCTTCCAGGAGGGCCAGCGCCCGGGTACCGGCCGTCGCGGCCTCCTCCGGTGCCCGGCTGAGCGCGAGATCGCCCGCGAGTTCCGCGGTGAACAGGGCGATGTTCCGGGTGAAGTGCGGGTCCTGGAGTGCCACCGCCCGGCGCGCGTGCGTCGCCGCGCGCCCCTGCTCGCCCAGTGCGGACCAGCACTGCGCCTCCAGACCCGCCAGCTCGGCCTCCCCGTAGAAGGACATCCACTCCGGGTCGTTGTCGGACGGCCCCCGGGCGAACAGCCGCTGCGCCCGCAGGAGCGCCTGCTCGCAGCTCCTGCGGTCGCCCAGGCCCGCCCAGCCGCCCGCCTCGCGCAGCGCCAGGAGGGACAGCAGGCGCGCCGAACCCAGGTTCTTCGCGGCCTGCTGGGCGGCCTGCGCGGCGCGTACGGCCTCTCGGGGGCGGTGCGCGTCGCGCGCCAGGAAGGCGGTGTTGCAGAAGGCGTGCGCCTCCAGGGCCGCGTCATCGGCCACCCGGGCGGTGGCCAGCGCTTCGGCGTAGTGCGACCGGGCGTCGCCGAAACGGCCCGAGTCGTGCGCGAGCCAGCCGACGGAGATGGCCAGTTCGCCCGCTCCCGCGTACAGGCGGTCGCTGACGGAGCTGCGCTGCACCCCGGCGTCCAGCAGCTCGTAGGCGGTCCGCAGCGGCTGCACGGCGCGCCGGTAGAGGCCCTCGCCGCCGTGCCGGTCGTCCAGCAGCCGGATCCGGCGCACCGCCTCCTCCACGGCGGCCGCCTCCGACGCGCCGGCCCGTCCGGGCCCGTCCGCCGGGGAGGGGCGCGGTGCGCGGGGCGCCGCGTCCGGCAGGCCGGGACCGGCCGCGGCCTTCGGGACGAACGGTGGCAGGGCGGTGAGCCCCAGCGCGGCGGCCGGGCCGCCCGTGATGAACGCGCGACGCAGCACGTCGCTCTCCTTGCCGGTCTGGATGTCCGTGTCACGACGCCCGGGTCCGGCCCCGGGCCCTTCCGGGCGCCCGGCCGCCGGTCCGGCGCCCGTCCGTGTACCGGGAGGCGCCCCGGTGCCGCCGCCCGCCTCCCTTCCGCCGTCCGCACGGGCCGCCCGGGCCCGCCGCCCGCGCACCGTCTCGCGCGGCGCGAACCCCATGTCCGCGAGGGTGAGTCCGGGGAACATGTGCCGGAACACCCGTTCGTAGGCGTAGTTCGGGCACCGGATCTCCCCGGCCTCGACGCGGCCCACGTAACGGGCGTCGCACGCGACCTGCTCCCCGATGTCGCGCGCGGCGCGGCGCACCGACGCCGCGAACTCACCCGGTGACAGCCGGCCGCGCAACTGCCGGAAGGCGTGGTTGGGCTGTGCGGGAACGTGCTGGGACGACGCTGATCTCGCGGCTGGCGATGCCATGGCGGAGCCTCCGTGCCCTCTCCGTGGCGGTGCCGCGGCCTGGCGGTGCGGCGGGACGACGGTACTAGCTGTGACCGGACCGACACACAGGGTTTGGCTACAAAACGGATATCTCACCCCCGATCCGCCATGAAGTGCCATCCATTGCGGCGGCCCGCCGCCGTAGCCGTTGACGTGTCCGGACGTTGAACAGGAAGTAAAGGGAGCGGCGTGTGCAGAGGAGGGGTTTCCGTGCGGGAGACCGGTGTGGCCGACGTCAGGACCGCCGTCAACAGCGAGGCGGGTGCCGGGGGGACGGCGCGCGGCGGAGCCGGGCGCGCCGGGCGCGCGGCGCACCCCAACGGCCGTCCGGGCGCGCACGGTTCACCGGCCGCGGACCGGTGCTGGCCCTCCGCGGACCGCGGTCCGCTCCCCGAGGCGCCGCGGACCTGCGACCTGGTGACGGTGCCGGCCCGCCAGGGACTGGAGGCGGTCGACATCCTGCGGCTGCGGGCCGGTGTCGGCCCGGTCCTGCACGACGACGCCTGCGACACCCTCGGCTTCCTCGTGCCGCCGGGCACGGCCGACGGCTGGGACCTGCCGGGCAGCGCCTGTACCCAGACGTACGAGCGCGAGGCGCCCGAAGGGGGCGCGCGGAACGCCGGCGGCGCCCCCGCCGAGCCGCCCGTCACGGGCACCGACTGGCTGGTGTCCCCGGACGGGGCGTGCGGCACGGCCACCGACCCCGTCGTCCTGCGCGAGGCCCTCGGCGAGGCGGCCCGCACGATCGAGGCCGTCGACCGCTGCCGCTGATATCGGCCCCGACGTGGCCGCTGCCCGTGCAGCCGGTCCCGGTCCCGGGCCCGCCCCGGCCGCTGCCCTCTGCCGTCCACTCTGACCTGCGGCTACGCGGCATACTGGAGGCATGGCGAAGAGCAGGCGCGGCCGGTCCCGTACGGGGCCCGAAGCCGTGGTGGCAACCGTGGACGGCGGCGTCGCCGAACTGCGTCCCGACCGGGACCGGCCGCGCGGCTGGACCCTGCTCGTCGACGGGGCGCCGCAGTCCCATGTGGACCTCGACGACCCGGCGTACCTGGACTTCGCGTACCAGCGCCGCCTCGGTCACATCGCCGATCTCGCCGCGCCGCCCGGCAAGCCCCTCCAGGTGGTGCATCTGGGCGGCGGGGCGCTGACGATGGCGCGCTACGTCGCGGCCACCCGCCCGCGCTCCACCCAGCAGGTCGTGGAGATCGACGCGCCGCTGGTCCAGTTGGTCCGCCGGGAGCTGCCCTTGGACGGCGGCTGGCGGATCAGGGTGCGCAACGCGGACGCGCGCGCGGGGCTCGCCAAGATCCCGGACGGCTGGGCGGACCTGGTGATCGCGGACGTCTTCAGCGGCGCGCGGACTCCGGCGCACCTGACCAGCGCCGAGTTCGCGGGCGAGGTCGCGCGGACGCTGCGGTCCGGCGGCTGGTACGCGGCGAACCTCGCGGACGGCCCGCCGCTGGCCTTCGTGCGGGCGCAGGTCGCCACGGTCCGTACGGTCTTCCCCGAGCTGTGTCTGACCGCCGACCCGGCCGTCCTCCGGGGCAAGCGCTTCGGGAACGCCGTACTGCTCGCCGCCGCCGGCCCGCTCCCGGTCGCCGAACTGACCCGGCGGGCCGCGACCGACCCTCAGCAGGGCCGGGTCGAGCACGGGCGCGCGCTCCTGGACTTCACCGGGGGAGCGCAGCCGGTGACGGACGCGACCGCGGTGGACTCGCCGTCCCCGCCGCCCGCCGTCTTCATCTGAGCGAGCCGGGGAGGCCGCGCGGGCTGCCCGGCGGCGCGGGGAGGGCCCGGGGCAATGCCTGCCTCACGTCGCGTGGTTGTCCGTCTCGACTGTCGGCGGGTGCCCGTTCCAGGCGCAGATGACCGAGGTGTGTCCCGCGCCGCCCCGGAAGTCGACCCGGAGCCACTGGTCCTGCTGCCACACCTGCATCTGCCAGCCCGCGTCCGGGGTGGCCGACACCAACTGGGCAGAGCGGGAGCCGAGGTCGATGACCACACGGCCGCCCGCGGTGGAGAAACTTTTCACCGTGCTGCCCGTCGCGGGTGAAGCGGCGGCGCCGGACGGCGGGTGCGGGCCGCTGCCCGTACCTTTTCCGCCACCACCGTCGGACGTGCTGCCGTCGTCCCCCTTGGGATGAGCGCCAGGTCGGGTGGACTGCCCGGGGCGGGGGGAGGCCGGAGCGGACGGCTTGGGCCGGTGCGTGGAGGAGGCGCGAGGCGCGACCCCGCCGTCGGTCCCGGCGGACGCGGACGGCGCGCTGTCGGAGAGCGGGAGCGCGCGCGGCGGGTCGTACGCCGTCCCGGCCAGCACCGTGTGCACGCCGAACCACGACAGCGTGACGGCGGCGCCCGTCGCCAGCGTCCAGGCCGCCGTGTGAACCAGTGCTCTGTGCATCTGGCTCATACTGCATCACGCACTCCACCGGGGCAGAGGGCCGGAGGGCCCGGAGAGGGCGAACGAAGGTGATGTCGCGGGAGGTTCCGGGACAGGATGGATGCGGCAGTCAACACCCGTCGAAATGAGGGCTGATGGTACGGCCCGCGGCGTCAACCTCAGGTAAAGAAGTGCCCTCGAATGGCGTACGGTGCCGCCCATGGCAAGTGTGCTCGTGGTCGAGGACGACCAGTTCGTGCGCTCGGCCCTCATCCGGCATCTGACCGAGGCGTCCCACACGGTGCGCAGCGTCGGCACGGCCCTGGAGGCGCTGCGCGAGGTGGCCCACGTCGGCTTCGACGTCGTCATCCTGGATCTCGGCCTGCCCGACCTGGACGGGGCCGAGGCCCTGAAGATGCTGCGCGGGATCACCGACGTACCCGTGATCATCGCCACCGCGCGGGACGACGAGGCCGAGATCGTCCGCCTCCTGAACGACGGGGCCGACGACTACCTGACCAAGCCGTTCTCGGTGGAGCACCTCTCCGCCCGGATGGCCGCCGTGCTGCGCCGCTCCCGCGGCGCCGCGACGGGCGGCGAGCCGCCGTCCCGGGTGCTCCAGGTGGGCGGCCTGAGCATCGACCCGCTGCGCCGCCAGGCCGAACTGGACGGCGCCGCACTCGACCTGACCCGCCGCGAGTTCGACCTGCTCGCCTTCCTCGCCGGCCGCCCGGGTGTCGTCGTGCCCCGCAAGGAACTCCTCGCCGAGGTCTGGCAGCAGGCGTACGGCGACGATCAGACCATCGACGTCCACCTCTCCTGGCTGCGCCGCAAACTGGGCGAAACGGCCGCTCGGCCGCGGTATCTGCACACCTTGCGCGGAGTCGGCGTAAAGCTGGAGCCACCGCTGTGACGCCCGCGCGGACCGGGCGCCGGGGGGCGTGCGCGCCGGAGCCGCCCGCGCGCGCCGCCGGACCTTTCCGGGGCCTTCCCCTGGAGCCGTCGCCGTGAGATGGGCCCTGGTCAAGGTGTGCCTGGCCGTCACCGCGATGGTCGTGGTGGCCTTCGCCGTACCGCTCGGGCTCGTCGTCAAGGAAATGGCCAAGGACCGCGCGTTCTCCAACGCGGAGCGGCAGGCGGCCACCATCGGGCCCGTCCTGGCCATCACCACCGGTCACGCGCAGTTGGAACGCGCCGTCGCCAGCACCGAGAGCGGGACCGGCGGGTACATCGGCGTCCATGTGCCGGCGGACGACAAGGGAGGCGAACCGGCCGAGATCGGTTCCCGGCGGGCCCGGCCCGAGGACGTCGCGGCCGCGGTCGACCTCGGCCGTGCCTCCATCGCGGCGGCGCCCGGCGGCTCGGTCCTGCTCCAGCCCACCGCGGTGGCCTCCGGCATCGCGGTGGTCGAGGTGTACGTGCCGGACGCCGCGCTCACCAACGGCGTCACCACCTCCTGGGTGGTGCTGGCGGTGGTCGGCCTCGCGCTGGTCGTCGGCTCGGTCGCCGTCGCCGACCGCCTCGGCACCCGGATGGTGCGGCCCGCCGAACGGCTGGCCGGCGCCGCCCACGACCTGGGCCAGGGCAAGCTGGGCGTACGGGTACGGGAGGACGGCCCCAGGGAACTGCGCGCGGCGGCGGCCGCCTTCAACGCGATGGCGGACCAGGTCGTCCAGCTTCTGGCCAACGAACGCGAGCTGGCCGCCGATCTCTCCCACCGCCTGCGCACCCCGCTGACCGTGCTGCGCCTGAACGCCGCCTCGCTCGGCGAGGGCCCCGCGGCCGACCAGACCCGCGAGGCGGTCGCCCAACTGGAACGCGAGGTCGACCAGATCATCCGTACCGCGCGGCAGCAGAGGGCGCACGCCCAGCAGATGGCCGCGGTGGCCGGCTGCGACGCGGCCGAGGTGATCAGGGAGCGGATGGACTTCTGGTCGGCGCTCGCGGAGGACGAGGGGCGCACGGTGCGCGTCGCGGGCGCGGACCGGCCGGTACGCATCCCTGTCGCGCGCTCCGACCTCGCCGCGGCGCTGGACGCGATGCTCGGCAACGTCTTCCGGCACACCCCCGAGGGCACCGCCTTCGCGGTGGACGTGCACAACGCCGAGGACGCGGTGATCGTGCTGGTCTCGGACGCGGGCCCGGGCATCGACGACCCGGACGCGGCCCTGCGGCGCGGCCACGGGGACGGCGGTGACGGGTCCACCGGGCTCGGCCTGGACATCGTGCGGCGGCTCGCGGAGACGACCGGCGGGGACGTCCGGATCGGC
Source organism: Streptomyces sp. NPDC045470 (assembly GCF_040646595.1). Lineage (NCBI taxonomy): Bacteria > Bacillati > Actinomycetota > Actinomycetes > Kitasatosporales > Streptomycetaceae > Streptomyces > Streptomyces sp. NPDC045470. The sequence continues at coordinate 1,247,666 of NZ_JBEZAN010000001.1, read as the reverse complement.
CGGTCCGTACTGGGCGGCACCGAGGTACGGGTGTGGCTGGCGCTGGACGGCGCGCGGCGGGCACGTGCCGGGCGCCGCCGGCACACCGGGCACCGGCTGCGCCGGCGGCTGGGACGGCGCCTCGGACGGTCGCGGGGGCGGCGGGCGGCGGGGCGTGCGCAGGGCGGTGGCGGCGGGGAATGAACGTTTCGGCCCGGGCCGCGGCCGCGCATCCGTCGGGCCGGTTGCCGGGCTCCCACCGGGCGGATTGCCGGGCTCCCACCGGGCCGATGGCGGGGCCCCCACCGGGCCGGTTCGGCCGTTGTGCTTAACCGGTCCCTTTCGCTCCCTTAACGGCGCCATAAGTCTTCCGACTGCCGTACCGAAACCGGCATGTGTCCGTTTCCTGATCGCTAGCGTGCGGGACGCACCACCGCACCACCGTTCCCCACGACGAACAGGCAGGCACGACATGAGTTCCTCGGCACACCGCCGCCGCACGAGCCGCAAGGCCAGGCTGATCGGTACGGCAGCGGCGGCCGCGCTGGCGGCGGGCGGCGCCTTCGCCGCCGCCGGCTCCGCGCTGGCCACCAAGGCGCCGGAAGCCGCTCCGGAGCCCACGGCCGGCGGCGCCTTCTCCCCGTACGTCGACACGTCCCTGTACCCCGCGTACGACCTGGTCGGCACCGCGAGGAAGACCGGGGTGAAGACCTTCAACCTCGCCTTCGTCACCTCCGGAGGCGGCGGCTGCGAACCGAAGTGGGGCGGCTCGGGCGGGCTGGGCGACGACGCGGTGGCCCGGCAGATACCGGCGCTGCGCCAGGCCGGCGGCGACGTACGGATCTCCTTCGGCGGCGCCAACGGTTCCGAGCTGGGGCTGGCCTGCAAGTCGGCGGGCGAGCTGGCCGCCGCGTACGGCAAGGTCATCGACAAGTTCGCACTCGAAAAGGCCGACTTCGACATCGAGGGCGGCGCGCTGCCGGACGCCGCCGCCAACACCCGCCGCGCCCGGGCGATCGCCCAGCTCCAGAAGCAGCACCCGGGGCTGGACGTCTCCTTCACGCTGCCGGTCATGCCCGAGGGCCTGACGCAGGACGGGGTGAACCTGATCGCCGACGCCAAGAAGAACGGCGTGCGGATCTCCGCCGTCAACATCATGGCGATGGACTACGGCGCCTCCTACGACGGCGACATGGGCAAGTACGCCGTCCAGGCCGCCACGGCCACCCAGGCGCAGCTCAAGAAGGCCCTCGGCCTCGGTGACGCGGCCGCCTGGAAGGCCGTCGCCGTGACCCCGATGATCGGTGTCAACGACGTGCAGAAGGAGATCTTCACGGTCGAGGACGCCAAGGAACTGGTCACGTTCGCTCAGTCCAAGCGCCTCGGCTGGCTCTCGATGTGGTCCGCCACACGCGACAAGGCGTGCCCGGGCGGACCGCAGAACTCCGCTCAGCCGACGTGCAGTTCCGTCGCGCAGAAGCCGCTCGACTTCACCAAGGCGCTCGGCGCGTACTGAAGCCCGGTACCTGCGAGAGCTGACCGGCAGCACGCGCCAGAGCGGGCCGGACCAGCACCGAGTCATACCCCCGGCCGGACCAGCACCGAGCCACACCCCCGGGCGGGACACAGCGGCCACCCCCCCCACCGCTGTGTCCCGCCGCCCTCATGAGGCGGTCACATCGGTGTTCAGGGCGGGCAGTTCGCCGGTGCGCGCCACTCCCGCGTACCAGTGGGCGCTCGACTTGGGCGTACGGACCTGCGTCGTGAAGTCCACGTACACCGAGCCGAACCGCTTGCTGTAGCCGTACGCCCATTCGAAGTTGTCCATCAGCGACCAAAGGAAGTAGCCGCGCAGGTCGGCGCCGTCGGTGACCGCTCGGTGCGCGGCGGCGAGATGGCCGTGGACGTAGGCGATGCGCTCCGGGTCGTGCACCGCGCCCTCGGCGTCGGGCCGGTCGTCGTAGGCCGCGCCGTTCTCGGTGATGAACAGGGGCAGCCCGGGAGCCTCCCGGTGAAAGCGCATGAGCAGGTCGTGGAGGCCGGTCGGATCCACCGACCAGCCCATCGCCGTACGGTCGCCCGGCGGCTGGTGGAAGGCCACCCGATCGGCTCCCGGCCAGGGCGAACGGGCCCCGGCGCCGTGCCCGTCGTGCCGCGGCAGGGGGGCGTTGTCAGTGCCGCCTGATACCACTGTGGGTGTGTAGTAATTGATGCCCAGCGCGTCGAGGGGGTGCTTGATGACGGCGAGGTCGCCATCGTGGACGAAGGTCCAGTCGGTGATACGCGCGGTGTCCGCGAGGAGATCCGCGGGGTACGCGCCGCGCAGCAGGGGCCCGGTGAAGATACGCGTCGCCAGCGCGTCGATCCGCCGCTGAGCCTCCAGGTCCTCGGGTGCGCCGGTGCGGGCGCGTACGGCCGCCGGGTTGAGACTGATCATGACCCGGCCGCGGGCGGGCAGCGCGGCGCGCAGCGCCTGGGCGGCCAGTCCGTGCGCGAGGTTGAGATGGTGCGCGGCGCGCAGGGCGGCCTCCGGATCGGTGCGGCCCGGTGCGTGCACCCCCGACCCGTATCCGAGGAACGCGCTGCACCACGGCTCGTTGAGGGTGGTCCACCACTCGACACGGTCGCCGAGGGCGTCCGCGACGATCGCCGCGTAGTCGGCGAAGCGCTGCGCGGTGTCCCGGTGCGGCCAGCCGCCCCCCGAGGCGGAGCCGCCGTGGATGTCGGCCTCCAACTCCTGGGGCAGGTCCCAGTGGTAGAGCGTGAGCACCGGCTTGATGCCGTGGGCGAGCAGGTCGTCGACGAGCCGGCGGTAGAAGTCGAGTCCGCGCTGTACGGCGGGGCCGCGGCCGGTGGGCTGCACCCGTGACCAGGAGACGGAGAAGCGGTAGGCACCGAGCCCGAGGGCGGACATCAGCTCCACGTCCTCGTGGCGCCGGTGGAAGTGGTCGACGGCGACGTCACCGGTGTCGCCCCCGGCGACCTTGCCGGGGGTGTGGCTGAAGGTGTCCCAGATCGACGGGGTGCGGCCGCCCTCCCGGGCGGCGCCCTCGACCTGATAGGCGGCGGTGGCCGCACCCCAGACGAAGCCGGGCGGAAAGCGAAGGGGGCAGGACATGGCGGTACTCCCGTTCACGAGGACGCGGCGCACGGCGCGGGCCGTGCGGAGCGCGTGGCGCGATTGGTGCAAGCGGTGCAGGCAGTACATGCGGTGCGGACGGTGCGAGTGGTTCACGGACGCGGTCCGGCCCGTACGACAGCACGTACGGACCGTACGGCCCCGGGGGAGCGGCGCGGTGGCTCACCGGTCAGCCCTTGACCGCGCCCTGCATGATCCCCCCGACGATCTGCTTGCCGAACAGGACGAACGCGACGAGCAGCGGCAGCGTGCCGAGCAGCGCGCCCGCCATGATCACGGACTGGTCGGGGATGTAGCCGCGGCCGAGGCCGGTCAGCGCGACCTGCACGGTCGGGTTGCCGTTCTGCGTCAGCGCGATGATCGGCCAGAAGAAGTCGTTCCACGCCTGGACGAAGGTGAGCAGGCCGAGCACCGCCATCGCGGGCCGGGCGGCCGGGAAGACGACGTGCCACACCACGCGCCAACTGTTCGCGCCGTCCGTGCGGGCCGCCTCGATCAGCTCGGTGGGCAGCGCCTGGAGCAGGTACTGCCGCATGAAGAAGACACCGAAGGCGCTGACGAGGGTGGGCAGGATGACGGCCTGCAACTGGTCGGTCCACTCCAGCTCGGCGACGGTCATGAACAGCGGCACGACACTGAGCTGCGGCGGCACCATCATCGTGCCGATCACCAGCAACAGCAGCAGCTTCTTCGCCCGGAACCGCAGCTTGGCGAAGGCGAACCCGGCGACGGTCGAGAAGACCACCGTGCCCGCCGCGATCGTCGTGGCCACCACCGTGGTGTTCAGCAGCGCCGCGCCCATGTTGGCGTCGGACCAGGCCGTACCGAGGTTCTTGAGCAGGTTCCCGCCGAACCAGAACGGCGGTGGCGTCTGGGCCAGCCGGGTGTTGTTGCGGGAGGCGGCGACGGCGGTCCACAGCAGCGGGAAGAGCGAGCCCGCGGTGAAGAGGATCAGCACCGCGTAGGTCACCTTGCCGCCGTGCAGGTGCCGGCCGGCGCGTCGGGCGGTCATGGCTCCTCCTCACTGGCTCGTGCGCAGCCGGCGGGCGATCAGCGCGTTGACCGCGGCGATCACCAGCAGGATCAGGAACATCGTCCAGGCGATGGCCGAGGCCCGGCCGAGATGGAGGTTCACCCACCCCTGCTCGTACAGGTACAGGCCCAGCGTCTGGTACTGGTGGTCGGCGCCTCCCGAGGCCCCGGCGCTCCCGCTGAACAGCAGCGGCTCGCCGAACAACTGCGTGGCACCGATCGTCGAGACCACGCAGGTGAACAGGATCGTCGGCCGCAGCGACGGCACCGTGACGTACCGGAACTGCTGCCACCGGGAGGCGCCGTCGAGCGCCGCCGACTCGTACAGGTCGTGCGGTATCGCCTGCATGGCGGCCAGGTAGATCAGCGCGTTGTACCCCGTCCACCGCCAGACGACGATCGTGGAGACCGCCAGCTTGGCGCTCCAGGGCCCGTTCTCCCAGTCGACGCCGTCCGCGCCGACCGTGTTCAGCAGCCAGTTGACCAGCCCGTAGTCGCGCCCGAAGAGCAGCACGAACACCAGCGTCGCGGCGGCAACCGAGGTGGCGTACGGCGTGAGCAGCGCCACCCGGAAGAACATCGAGCCGCGCAGCCGGTAGTTGAGCAGGTGCGCGAGGCCCAGCGCCATCAGCAATTGCGGGACGGTCGAGAGGACGCCGATGACGAAGGTGTTCCCCAGGGCGTTCCAGAAGAAGTCGTCGCCGAGCAGCCGGGTGAAGTTGCGCAGCCCGGCCCACTCCATGTCGGTGGGCGCGGTCAGCTCCACACGGTGCAGTGCGGCCCAGCCCGTGTAGAGGAGGGGGAAGAGCCCGAAGGCGGCGAAGAAGAGGAAGAACGGGGCGATGTAGAGGTACGGGCTCCAGCGCAGGTCCCGCCGGTAGCGGCGGCTGCGGCGCTCCCGCACGCGGACGGCGGCGGGGGCGTCGGAAGCGGGGCTGTGGGAAGCGGGGCTGTCGGAAGTGCGGGTCGTCCGGCCGTCCACGGCTCACTGGTCCAGCGCGTTGTCGATCGACTCGACCGCTGCCCGCCAGCCCTGTTCGGGGGTCTTGCCCTGCTGGTCGACCTGGAGCACCCCCACATCGGTGATGTTCTGGTTGACGGTGAGGTCCTTCGGGCCGAGGACCTGGTCGGGGATTCCCTCGGCCGCCGCGGCGAAGATCTTGCCGATCGGCGCGTCCCCGAAGTACGGGTGCTTGGCGCCGGACACCGCGGGCAGCCCGTACGCCGCCCGGGCGCTGGGGAAGCTGGCCTGCTTCGTGAACAGCTTCGCCTGCTGCTCGGGCGCGGTCAGCCAGGCCGCCAGCTTGACCGCCTCGCTCTTGTGCCGGCCCGCTTCCGGGACGGCGAGGAACGAGCCGCCCCAGTTCCCGGGCTTGGGTGCGGCGGCCACGTCCCACTTGTCGCGGCCCTGGTCCCCGGACTTCTCCTTGATGTAGCCGAGCATCCACGGCGGGCAGGAGACCGTCGCGAAGCGCCCGTTGGCGTACGCCTGGTCCCAGGACTTCTGGAACTGCTGGAGCCGGGCGGTCAGTTTGCCCGTCGCCGCCCGCATCGCCGCGTCCCACGCCTGCCGCACCGACGGGCTGTCCTTGTAGACCAGCTTGCCGTTCCGGTCGTAATAGCGTTCGGCGCTGCTGGAGATCACCGCGTTGTACACACCGGAGGCGGAGTCCACGAAGGACGTGCCCGCCGGCGCCTTGTCCTGGAAGCGCTTGCCGACGTCGAGGTACTTCCCCCAGTCGCCGGCCCAGAGTTTGGCCACCGCGTTCCGGTCGGTCGGCAGTCCGGCCTTGGCGAAGAGGTCCTTGCGGTAGCAGATCGCCATCGGCCCGATGTCCGTGCCCAGGCCCACGGTCCTGCCGCTCGCGTTGGTCGCCTGTGCCCACTTCCAGGGGATGAAGTCGGCCTTCCGTACGCCCGGCGCCTTCGAGAGGTCGACGAGCTTGCCCGCCTGGGTGGCGGTGACCTCGGCGATGTTGTTGACCTCGACCGCCTGGATGTCGGCGAGCCCGCTGCCCGTGCTCAGGTGGGTGAGGAACTGCGGGTAGTAGTTCTCGTTCCGCTCGATCGAAGTCTCTTTGATCGTGATGTCCGGGTGCAGCTTCATGTACGCGTCGTAGAGCCCGGCCTGCTTGTAGCCGAAGACGCCGAAGACGCCGACCGTCAGGGTGGTCTTCCCGGCGGCGGCTCCCGACGAGCCCTTCACGCCGGGGGTGTCGCTGTCCTCGGCGCAGCCGCCGAGCAGCGCGGCCCCGAGCACGGCGGCGGTGGTGAGGGCCACCGCCCGCCGACGGGTGCCGCGGATCGTCGTTCGCATGGCGTCTCCTCCTGGTGCCCTGCAGACCGTACGTGCGGGATGTGGGGTGTCCAGTACTGTGGGAGCGCTCCCAGTCGTGATGAGGTGAAGGGTCGCCGTTCCAGGGTGCGCATGTCAAGGGCTCGCGCGCCAACACCCGCCGGACGGTTCGTTGTTGAATGTACGGCCAGGACGGCAGGCGGAGGCGGCGATGGCAGCAGGCGGACGGCGCGGGGGCGGCAGACCCACCCTCGAAGAGGTCGCCGCGCGCGCGGGCGTCGGCCGCGGCACGGTCTCCCGCGTGATCAACGGCTCGCCCCGGGTCAGCGAACGGACCCGCTCCCTGGTGCAGCAGGCCGTCGCCGACCTCGGCTACGTACCCGACCGCGCCGCCCGCGCCCTGGCCGGCCACCGCGCCGACACGGTCGCCCTGGTCGTACCGGAAGCCGAGACCCGGCTCTTCGCCGAGCCCTACTTCTCCGGCATCCTGCGCGGCGTCAGCGCCGGACTGGCCGACCACGACATGCAGTTGCTGCTCACCCTGATCCGTACGACCAAGGAGCGGCGCCGCTTCGCCGACTACCTCGCCGCGCACCGCGTCGACGGCGTCCTGCTGGTCTCCGTGCACGGTGACGACCCGCTGCCCGACCTGCTGGGCCGGATGGCGATCCCGACCGTCCTGAACGGCCGCCGTACCGCCGGGGAAACCGTTCCGTACGTGGACTCCGACAACACCGGCGGCGCGCAGAGTGCCCTGGAACACCTCATCGGCCGCGGCCGGCGCCAGGTCGCCACCATCGCCGGGCCGCCCGACATGTACGTGGCCCACTGCCGCCTCGACGGCTACCGCCGGGCCGTACGCGCCGCCGGCCACCCCGAGGACGACGCCCTCGTCGCCCACGGCGACTTCACCGAGGAGGGAGGCCGGCGCGCCCTGCGCGAACTGCTCGCCCGCCGCCCCGCCCTGGACGCCGTCTTCTGCGCCTCGGACGTGATGGCCGCGGGCGCCCGCCAGGAACTGCGTACGGCGGGCCGCCGCATTCCGGACGACGTGGCCCTGGTCGGCTTCGACGACTCCGCCATCGCCCGGCACATGGACCCGCCGCTCACCAGCGTCCGCCAGCCGATCGAGGAGATGGGCCGGGCGATGGCGGGACTGCTGATGGCACAGATCACCGGGGAGACGGAGGGCAGCGGCCCGCACCCGCGCTCGGCGGCCGGCTCGGCCCGGTCGGCCGGAACAGCCGGAACGGCGGGCCCGGCCGACGAGGCCGCCCCGGCCGGGCGCCACCTGGTGCTCCCGACGGAGCTGGTGCGACGGGAGTCGTCCTGAGCGTCGCGAATGACCGCCCCCAAGTCCGGTGGCATGGCCCGAGTTCGGGGCTGGCCTGGGGCCTGGGTCCGGCCCCGGCTCTGCGCCCGCCTTCGCCCCAGGAGCTGGGTCCGGCTTCGAGCCTGGAACCGGCCCGGCCGCGCCCCGAGCCCCGGGGCCGGCCCCGGCCCCGGGACTGGCCCCGAGGCTGGGGCCGGCCCCGGCTATGGGTCCGTCCCCGTCTCAGGGACTGGTCCCGGGTCGGAGTCCGGCCCCGAGCCTGGGGCCGGCCCGGCCCGGGATCGGCCCGGCCCGGGCCCGCCGCGAGCTCCGGGCTTGCCTCGACCCCGGGCTTGCTCCGGCTCTGGGACTGTCCCCGATCCTGGGACCGGCCCCGGGGGGCTTACGCCCCCCCGTGCCTCAGCCCCCCGTGCTTTGCTCCCCTGGGGCGCTTTGCCCCCCCGCCTTGCCCCGGGGCCGGCCCGCCCCCGTCGCCCTACACCGCCGGATACGCGTTCTTCAGCAGCTCCCGGAATTGCGCCGGGAACCAGTGTCCGGACAGGGGCGCGTCCGGCAGTGCGCCCGATCGGTGGTGGTTGTTGCGCGGGTTGCCCTCGTACGTCGGGTCGCACATCCGGTCGAAGCCCTTGCCCTCGCTGTTCGGGACGGCTGAGCTGGAACCGTCCGACTCACCCGGCGGCTTCATCCATACGTACGCGTCGATGCCCGCCGCCGGAGCCGTCCGAGGGCGTTCGCCCAGCCCCGCCCCCGCCTGGTTGCACCAGTTTCCGACGTGCAGCCTGCGGTCGTACCGGCCCGCGTCCACGTACGTGTCCACACTCGTCCGCGGCCCGGGGCCGGCGGGCCGCGCGCTGCCGCCCCAGCCGTTGCGCGAGGTGTCGATCAGCATGCCCACATCCGGGCGGAACCCGGCCCGCACCGCCTCCTGCCGGAACGCCTGGGCGAACGACAGCTCGTCGGCGTAACGGTTCCAGTCCACCCACTTCGACTCCCGTACCGACCGGCCCGCCACGCTGTCGCCCAGGGCGAAGTTCTCCTCCTTCAGCGCGCTGTAATTGGCGGTGTTGGTGATGAAGCCGTGCACCTTGTCGACCGTGCTGCCCTCGGCCGTGGCGGCCTGGTGCAGCAGCCGCGCCGACGCGCCGAAGTTGTCGTCCCAGCCGATCCAGCCGTGGTGCCCGGCGTCCACGTAGTTGTAGACGTTCGGGACCGCGCCGAGTCTGTTGAGCGCGTACCCGACGCCCTTGACGTAGTTGCCGTTGGCGAGCATGGCGTCGCACTGCGGCGTGGCGGTGGCCCGCCCGCCGGTGTTGGTGACGAGGTTGGGCAGCGAGTCGATCTCCACGGTGGTCACGATCCGCAGCGACGCGTACTTCGGGTCGGCGAGGACGGCCGCGACGGGGTCGATGTAGCGGGTCTTGTACGCGTCGATCTCCGTCGGCCCCAGTTCGCCGTTGGAGGCGAGCGCCGCGCAGTCCCGCCCCGGCAGGTTGTAGATGACCAGCTGGACGACGAGCGGCCGGCCCGCCGCCTGCCGTAAGGCGGCGTCCAGATGGCCACGCAGGCCCATCGAGCCGCCGGTGCCGCCGATGGCCGCGATGCGGTCGAGCCAGACGCCGGTCGGCTGACCGGCGACCTTGCCGCCGCCCGGCTCGGCCGCGGCCTTCGCCGACCACTCCGGGTTCACGTAGACGCCCGCACCCGCGTACGGGTTGTCGACGCGGGCGGCGTCCGGTGCGGCGTATGCGGTGCCCCGCAGGACGTCGGCGGCCCCGGCGGCGGTCAGCAGGGCGCAGGCCGCGAGCGCGACGGCCCGGTTGCGGCGTCGGGCGGCGCGGTTCCGTACGGAGCGGGTGCGGTGCTGCGCGGTGCGGCGCCGGTCGGGCGCGGTGGAAAGGTGTTCAGCGGAACGTCTCATGAGCGGGTCGTCCTTTCTGGGTACGGGATCCAGTACGCGTCTCGGCCCCGGACTCACGCCGGGTTCAGGGCGCGCAGGTGGTCACGAAGCCCCACGCCGTACGCGGTGGGCGTCCCGGCGTAGTCGCGGATGAGGGCCGGTCCGGCGGCGCAGTCCCAGGTGTTCCAGGTCCAGCCCAGGTACGACGCCCGGCGCCCGTCCAGCCACCGCATGACGCGGTCGGTGAAGGCGTGGGCGCAGGTGTTCTCGCCGATCTCGCCGGTGACGAGCGGCACGCGGTCGGCGACCGGCCCCAGCGTCCGGGACCAGCAGCCCTCGTCGGCGCAGGCGTTGAAGTTGTACACGTGCCAGGCGGCCGCGAGATTGCCCGCCGGGTCCTTCGGCGCGTACGCGGTCCACCGGCTGAGGTCGTTGGCGTACGCGAGACCGCCCACCAGGACCGGGTTGCGGGCGCCGGTGGCCCGTACGGCGTCCACCAGGGTCTGCATCCCGGCGACCTCGTAGCCGATGCCGGGGCAGTTCCCGCCGTCCCGCCAGCAGGCCCAGGCGCGTTCGGTGTCCGGGGTCGCGCGGTCCGGGTACGGCTCGTTGAACAGGTCGAACACGACCTCGGGCGCGTTCTTGAAGGTGCCGGCGACCGAGGACCAGAAGGCGGGGGAGTGGCGCCGGTCCGGCATGGGTTTCTGGCAGCTCGCGTGTTCGTCGGCGCAGCCGGCCGAGGGGCCGGTGTAGCGGCCGTGGCTCCAGTGCAGTTCGAGTACCGGCGTCAGGCCGTGGGCCGTCAGCCGCCGTACGTAGTCGCGCACGGCCGAGGTGTAGGCGGCGCCCGCGTACCGGGGGTCGATGTTGGTCGTGCCCAGCCAGCACTCCTCGTTGAGCGGGATGCGGACGGCGTTGGCGCCCCAGCCCGCGATCGCCGCGACGGACGCGTCGTCCACCGGGCCGTCGAAGATCCCGCGGCCTTGTACGCACGAGAACTCGGCGCCGGAACGGTTCACCCCGAGCAGGCGGTGCGGGGTGCCGGCGCGGTCGACGAAACGGTGGCCCTCGACGCGCAACTGCGGCGGCGCGGCCCGGGAAGCGCCGGATGCGGGGGAAGCGGCCGAGGGAACGGTTGCGGGTGGGGCTACTGGGGTGGATGGGGTGACCGAGACGGCCGAGGCGGCCATCGTGAGCGGTGTGACCGAGGGGGCCGGGGAGACCGCGGTGAGCGCTGGGTCCGAGGCGGTGGGCGGTGTGGCCGAGAGGGCTGAGATGGGCGGTGTGGCCGAGGCGGCCGGGGCTGCCGGGGTGGACGGTGACGCGCCCGGTAGAGCGAGTACCGCGGTCACCGCCAGCGCGTACAGGCGTAACGGTCTGCGCATGAGCGACTCCTCGGGTCGTCCGCGGGCACGGTGGCCCGCGACGGATGGAATCGCTCCCACTGGTTGCCGGGAGGTTAGTGCCAACTCACCGTATTTCAAAGGCGAGTTGCTTAATTCTCGCCACAGGAGCCCGTGTCGGACGCGTGCCCCTTCCCTCTTGACGGCCCGCTCGCCCGCCCCAATCCTTGGGAGCGCTCCCACTGGTTCCGGCACACGGCCCGGCGCGCGCCCCCTCCGGCGTGCCCGGCCTCCGCCCCGCTCCGCACGCCGCGGCCTCACTCCGGGCTGCGTACCTCCGCACGGAAGGAGATCGGCGTACTGCCCGTACGGTGCTGGAAGAACTTGGCGAAGTTCGCGGCGTCGGCGAAGCCGAGGCGTACGGCGATCCGGGCGGCGGTCTGGTCGCCGTGGGCCAGCAGCCGCTTGGCCTCCAGCACCACGCGACGGTCGATGAACTCCTTCGCGCCCACGCCGGTGGCGGCGGCGGTCGCGCGGGAGAGGGTGCGGGGCGAGTAGCCGAGCGCCCGCGCGTAGTCCTCGACGCGGCGGCTGCGGGTGAAGCCGCGCTCCACCGCGTCGCGGAAGCGGAGAAAGGTCTCGCTCGCCTCGCAGACACCGCCGCTTTCGCCGTCCGCCGCGCGGCCGTCCCGCGCCCCCGGGCCCCGCGCGCCCCCGCCCCGCGCCCCCTCGTCCCGTACGGACAGCCGGGCGGCCCGCAGGACCAGTACGGCCAGCAGGTGCCGCAGCACCTCGATGTGCGTCTCCAGGGGCAGGCCGCGCAGCGCCCCGAATTCCTGGTGGAGGTGGCGCAGGGCAGTCTCGACCGCCTGCGCCTCTTCTCCCGCCGGCCGGAGCGCTGCGGGGCCGAACCAGTCCTCCAGCCGGGCCGCGGCCGCCGTCACCGGATCGAGAAAGCCGGATTCGAACAGCACCAGCCGCCCCTCGGCCCGGGACAAATCACCGAAGTGGTGAACCTGTCCCGGACGCACCCACATCCAGTCATTCGCGGACAGCTCATACTTTCGGAAGTCCACGGTGTGCCGGAGATGTCCGGTGTCCACCACCAGGAGATGGTGGAAGTCCGGACGGTGCGGTACCGCGAGGGCGCAGGAGTCGGCGCGGTCGCGCAGCTCGGCGAGGGTCAGCACTTCCACCCCGGCGGGTCGTCCGGCCGGCGCGGTGAAGGGGACTTCCGGGATGCTCTCCCCGGCGTCCTGTGCGGCGTGTCGGTTTTTCACCATCGTTGGTCCCGTGCCTACCCCGGTATGTCGAGTTCGCGCCCCTAGCGTAGAAGACGTCAGCCCGGCTGATGACGGAAAACGGAAAGCCGGACCCGAGCCAGACCACGCCCCGGCAGGGGCACAGGGAGTACCGCCATGTCCAAGATCGCCATTTTCGGAGCCAACGGCACCATCGGCAGCCGCGTCCTCGACGAGGCGCTGCGCCGCGGGCACCAGGTCACCGCGGTCGTCCGCGACCCCGCGAAGATCACCAAGACCGACCCGAACCTGACCGTGACCACCGGCGACATCCTCGACCCGGCCTCCGTGGCGGCCGCGGCCCAGGGCCAGGACGTCCTGGTCAGCGCGGTGGGCGGCGGTGACGGCCCGGGGCACCTCGCGACGATCAAGCCCTCGGCCGAGTCCCTGGTCGCGGGTGTGCGCACGCTCGGCGAGGCCGCGCCCCGGCTGATCTCCGTGGGCGGCGCAGGCTCGCTCCGTACGCCGGACGGCAAGCAGGTCTGGGACGCGGAGGGCCTGCCGGAGTTCCTGCTCCAGATCATGCACGCGCACGGCGACGCGCTGGACTTCTACCGCACCGTCACGGACGTGCGCTGGACCAACGTGAGCCCGGCCGCCCTGATCGAGCCCGGGGAGCGGACCGGCACCTACCGCACCGCCCTGGACGACCTGGTCACCGACGCGGAGGGTGTCAGCCGGATCACCGCCGAGGACTACGCCGTCGCCCTCCTGGACGAGATCGAGAAGCCGCAGCACATCGGGGAGCGCTTCACCGTCGGCTACTGAGCTGCCGACTGCGGGGCCACCGGAGCGCCGGGCCTCCGGGGTGCCGGCCTCCAGGGCGCCGGGCCTCCGGAGCGCCGAGCCTCCGGGGTGCCGGGGCGCTGGGCCTCGGTCCTCCGGGCCGGCGGCCCCCGGGGCACCGGCGGCCCCTCGGTCTCTCGACCCTCCGGGCCACCACCCCCTCGACCCCTCAGTCCCCCGGAGCACCGCCCCGAAGGACCCCCACCCCGCAACTGTGTCAGCCGTCACACCCGCCAACGCGGGGGGCCCTCGGATCCGCCAGCCCCGGCCCCAGGCTTCCACCCCCGCCAACGACTAGGGCCCCCGGACGCTTTCACGTCCGGGGGCCCTACTCGTTGGGGTGAGTAACGGGACTTGAACCCGCGACATCCTGGACCACAACCAGGTGCTCTACCAGCTGAGCTATACCCACCATGACCGGTGCTGTGTGGTGTCTTGTTCCCCACCGGCTGAGAAAAAGTGTACAGGGTCTGGAGGGGTGCTCGCTCCCGGCTTTGGGTCAGGCCGGGAGCGAGCTGCGTCACTCCGGGTCCGCGGGCAGGACGTGCCTGGCCGCGATCTCCTTCGCGGTGTCCGAGTCCGGGCCGGGCTGCGGCACGAAGACCGCCTCCCGGTAGTAGCGGAGTTCCGCGATGGATTCACGGATGTCCGCCAGCGCCCGGTGGTTCCCGTTCTTCTCCGGACTGTTGAAGTACGCCCTCGGGTACCAGCGCCGGGCCAGTTCCTTCACGGACGACACATCCACGATCCGGTAGTGCAGGTGGCTCTCCAGCTCCGGCATGTCGCGGAGCAGGAAGCCCCGGTCGGTGCCGACGGAGTTGCCGCACAGCGGTGCCCGGCCGGGTTCCGGTACGTGCTGCTTGAGGTACTGGAGCACCTGTTCCTGTGCGTCCTCCAGCGTGGTGCCACTGTCCAGCTCGGCCAGCAGCCCGGAGGAGGTGTGCATCTGGCGCACGACCTCGGGCATGGTGGTCAGGGCCTCGGCCGGGGGGCGGATCACGATGTCCACCCCGTCGCCCAGGACATTCAGCTCCGAGTCGGTGACCAGGGCGGCCACCTCGATGAGCGCGTCGTTCGCCAGCGAGAGCCCGGTCATCTCGCAGTCGATCCACACCATGCGATCGTTCATACGCCTCACCCTACGGGGCGCTCCCGCTGACTGGGCAGCACCGGGCGGCCGGCCGGCCGCCCGGCGGGCTGTTCCGGAAGCCGCGGCGCGTAGGCGTCGGATTCCGGTTTGCCCGGCTCTGTCGGCGCGAGCGCGGTGGCCTGGCTGTGCACCGGCTGGTTGTGGCCCGCCGTACTGTGCCCCGGCTGGCCGCCCGACCCGTGCCCGCCCGGCCCGCCGTGCCCCCCGTGCGAACCTTGGGGGTGCCCGCCCGGACCGTGACCGCTCTGGGGATGACCCTGCGTATGCCCGCCAGGGCCGAGTCCCCCTTGGGTGTGTGACGCCTGGCTGTGCGACGTCTGCCCGTGGTGCAGCGGTCCGTGGCCTCCCGGCAGATGGCCCGCCGCGGCTGCGGCGAACCGGTCCGCACCGGCACCGGGGCGCTCACCGCGCTCCGGCCGGTCCGACCGGGTGACCTGCTCGGGCACCCCGTTCTGCGGCCTGCGCGCGCGGTACGCCGCGCGGTAGGCCGCGGGTGAGGCACCCAACTGCCGCCGGAAGTGGCCGCGCAGGGCGACCGGCGACCGGAAACCGCAGCGTCCGGCGACCTCGTCCACGGAGTAGTCCGAGGTCTCCAGCAGCCGCTGCGCCTGGAGGACGCGCTGGGTGATCAGCCACTGCAGCGGAGCGCTCCCGGTCAGGGACCGGAAACGGCGGTCGAAGGTACGGCGGCTCATGTAGGCGCGGGCCGCCAGCGTCTCCACGTCGAACTGCTCGTGGAGGTGCTCCAGCGCCCAGGCCACGACCTCGGCGAGCGGGTCCGCACCGATCTCCTCCGGTAATGACCTGTCCAGGTACCTCTGGTGTCCCAGGTCCGACGCGGTGCGCCGGGGCGGGACCACCAGCCGCCGGGCGAGCGCGTTGGCCGCGTCCGCCCCGTGGTC
Source organism: Streptomyces sp. NPDC045470 (assembly GCF_040646595.1). Lineage (NCBI taxonomy): Bacteria > Bacillati > Actinomycetota > Actinomycetes > Kitasatosporales > Streptomycetaceae > Streptomyces > Streptomyces sp. NPDC045470. The sequence continues at coordinate 1,232,508 of NZ_JBEZAN010000001.1, read as the reverse complement.
GGTACGGACGATGTGCAGGCACAGGTCGATGCCGGCGGCGGTCCCCGCGGAGGTCAGCACGTCGCCGTCGTCGACGAAGAGCTCGCGGGGATCGACATGGACGGACGGATAACGCTTGGCGAGCGTCGGCGCGTACATCCAGTGGGTGGTCGCGGGCCTGCCGTCGAGGAGCCCTGCGGCGGCGAGCACGAAGGCCCCCGTGCAGAGCCCGACGATGCGGGCCCCTTCTTCGTGCGCCCGGCGCAGCGCGTCCAGCGCGGCCGGTGGTGGTGCCTGTGTGATGGACCGCCAAGCCGGAACGACGACGGTGCCCGCGCGGGCGATCGCCTCCAGCCCGTAGGGGGCCGACAGTTCGAGCCCCCCCGGTGGTGCGCAAAGGCGCATCTTCGCCCGCGCACACAAGTAGTCGGTACCGCGGAACACCCGCGTCCTGGCGGTCGATGCCGAAGACCGAGAGCGGAATGGAGCTCTCGAAAATCGGGCCGCCACTGAAGAGGAGCACCGCGACTATTTCGCGGCGTCGTCGGGCGGCGAGCTTGCGTGCGGCATCTGGTACGGCAGCGGAGTCCTGGCTCATGGCACTTAAGCCCCCCTCGGTCGTCTCGCCCTCTCGGTCCTGCACTGTTCCCCCGCCGTGATTGCCAAGATCGAATCTACTGCGTCCCGTGAGGATGGAGTGCCAAGTTCACCACCCGCTCGTATGTCGATATGGCAACTTGGCGCGAAGCATTCGATCACGAAGCGTTCCACTCGTCGGGCCTGCTGGGAAGTACGCCTCTCGCCTCTGCCCGTCAGCCGTAGGGCGCAACCACGCCCCGCGGTCCTTTCCTCCCAGCTCAGGCCCGGGTTGCGGGTCGCTTTTGCCAAGGGATGCACTCGGACACGAAGTTGGCCGAAAACGAACCTGGGCAGGCTTGCGGGCGCGTCATTCCTCCGGCGTACGCCCCTCGGAGCGGCGCCCTCCCCGGTGGGCTCCGGTCCCGGTACGGCTGTGCCGGCCGCGGTGTGGGGCGATCTCGTCGGGCGACGGACGGGCGGCGGTGCGCTCGGACTGGCGCAGCAGGGCCCGGCAGGCACAGGTCACCGTCGCCAGTCCCACGGCGGTGCCGAGCGCCCCGGCGGCGGACGCGCCGCACAGGACGAGGACGAGGGGCACCACGGCACAGCTGAACGCCGCCCAGCGGACGAGATCGCTCACCGGATCGGCTGATGTGTTCGAAGGACCGGGCACGGCGTACTCCCTCCAGGCAGGCTGGTACTACAACGGCTGTGGGGGTCCATGGGTCACCGCGATGGGTACGTACGGGGGCAGGCCGGGGCATTGCCATCCGGCCCACGCTCCGGCATGCTCCGGGGAATGTTCGAGCGGTACTCCGCCCGTGTGGCCGCGGGGGGCCGCTCCCGCATCAGGGGTCCGCCGTCCGCGCGGGGCTCTGGGCAGCGGAGGGCTGGCGCCGTACTCTTGGGGTAAGGCATTGGGAAGATGATTCCCGGTCGTGTTGTTCCCCTTTGAACTACAGGGCCGACCTCTCGATCAAGCCAGCTCAGTCAACTGCCGGATCAAGTCAATCGCCGCTCCCCGTCCGCCCCTCCGCAAGGACCTCCTTCGCCGAGACACCATGGCCGGTCACGAAATCCCCGAACCCGCGGACCGCAAGCAGGTCGCCGATCCGACGGCTGACCTCGAAGCGGCGGATCAGACACGTCACTCCTGCGATCCCGCCTTCCGGCACGGTGTCGTCGTCGGCTTCGACGGATCGACGTCGAGCGAACGAGCGTTGGCGTATGCAATCGGTATGGCACGGCGCTCCGGCTCCGGCCTGATCATCGTCCATGTGGCCAACCGGCTGCCCACGACGGTCTGGGCGGGCTGTGAGCCCCCGGTCTTCGTGGACGTGCCGGACCACCGTACGGAAGTGCTGGGGCTGGAGCTCGCCTGCGCCGACCACCTCGCGGAGATTCCGTGGGTCCTCGTGGAGCGCGGCGGCGACATCTGCCACGAGCTCGAAGAGGTCGGACACGAGTACGAGGCCGACGCGATCGTGGTCGGCTCGACGCACGGCATCGTGGGCCGGATCTTCGGCTCGGTCGCGGGGCGGCTGGCCAGAAGGGCGCAGCGGCCCGTGGTCGTCATTCCCTGACCGCCGCTTCTCCGGCCGCTGTGTCCCCGGCCGTCTGCCGACCGCTTCCCCCGGCCGGTTCTCCGGCCGCCACGGGACGGCACGCCTCTGACGCGCCGCGCCTCTGATGCACCGGACCTCAGGCGCACCGGGCCTCTGGCGCACCGCGCCTCCGACGCACCGCACCCTTGGAGCACCGCACCCCCGGCGCGCCACGTCCCTTGCGCGCCACGCTCCTGACGCACCGTGACCTTCTGGGGCATGAGGTGAGGGAGCGTCACCAGCGTTCCGTACCCGCGCAGTCGGCATATTTACTGGCCCGTAGAGGTGGAATGCGCGGTGCTGGGGGGTAGAAATCCGATCAAGAGGGCGCGAACGGAGCGTGAACGGCCGGGACGGCCGGGCGCGGCCGGCGTCGCTCCCGGGGAGCGCGGGCACCCCGGCGGACGGGGCGGTCCGCCGCCGGCTCTCCGGCCGTCAACAGCGTGCTGCCGCCCGGGAGGTGACGGTTCCCGGGAAGGCGGCCACCGCCGGCGTAAGGGCGACGCCGGCAACAGGGGAGGCGGTGCCCCGCGCGTCTGGTGGCACGCGCGGGGCACCGCCTCCCGCCCATCGAAAACACAGCGTCCGGGGGGGGGGGGGGGGCCCCCGGGGCCCCCCCCCCCCCCCGGGGCGCCCCCCCCCCCCCCGGGGGGGGGGCGCCCCCCCCCCCCCCGGGGTAA